>NZ_JXLE01000021.1 GCF_001886265.1 Enterococcus thailandicus | reverse complement strand
TGTCTTACTTTGTTCAGTTTTCAAAGGTCTATTCTTTTTTTGTTTTAACAACTTTTATATCTTAACAGATTCTTTAGAAGTTGTCAACACTTTTTGTTTTTTAATTTTCCGCCGCTTTTTTAACGACTTGATAAGTTTATCATTCAGTTTGTTATTTGTCAACAACTTTTTTTATTGAAATATCAAACTTTTGAAAGCTTATTACTTAAGCGACTTTGTTATTCTAACATGTCATTCTTTATTCGTCAACACTATTTTTTAAAGAAATTAATGTTGTTAGTAGGTAAAGAATTATTAGAGAACAAATAATAATATAGCAATCTATTTCTTAAATTGCAACAGAAATAATTACTTTTTTGAATAATATTTTTAAAAACGAATATTCAAAAAAAATGTTTCTTTTTTGTTCTATTTTTCCTACTATTTTCTTGCTAAGTTTTACAAATTACTGCTTATAGTTCGTCCATCAAATACTTGTGTTCCCCCGTCTTGTAGCTATTTTCTATAAAAAAGGAAAAGACAAGCAAAACGAAATCGTTTTACTTGTCTTCAGATTTTACTATTGGGATGAATATTCGGAAAATCGTTCCTTGACCAACAACACTTTCAGCGATAATTCGCCCCTTATAACTTTCAACTAATTGCTTAGCGATAGACAGGCCGAGACCATTTCCACCTTTTGTGCGAGCTCTAGCTTTATCAACTCGATAAAACCGATTAAAGATTTTCTTCAAGTCTTCTTGTGGAATCCCCTCACCAAAATCTTGAATCGCAATCTCAAATTCACTTAACGTAGAAGAAATCGAAATATGCACTTCTTTTCTCGTCGTAGAGTATTTAACCGCATTATCAAGAATAATAATGATTAATTGTTCAAAATGATTACGGTAGATTTGCAAGATTACTTCTTTAGATAAATCATCATCCAAAGTGATTACATAGTCTGGATATAAGATCTTAAAGTTATTGTAAACTTGATAGGTAACTTCTTTTCCTTTTGTTGTTTCATTACCATAATGAATATCAACTTGTTCCGCCCTCGAAAGATCTAGCATTTCTTGAACAAGACTTTTCATACGGCTAATTTCTTGCATACTTGCGCTAAGAGACTCCTCTAAGATTTCAGGGTCATCTTTTCCCCAGCGGTTTAGCAAACTCAAATGACCTTCAATGATTGCTACTGGTGTTCGTAATTCATGGGACACGTCTTGAACAAATTGTTCTTGTTGCTCCATGTATAATCGCATCCGATCAAGCATTTCATTAAAGATCTCAGCTAAATCTGCTAATTCATCATTTGTATCAATTTCAGGCATATGAATATCTGACTGTGGATCTTTTCGGATAGTATCCATCGTATCTCGCAGAACTTTTAACGGCTTCAGGAAATAAGAAGATAGGAAAAACCCCAAGATACTACTTAGAATCAATGAAACGACTTCTAAAATAATCAGTGTTAACAATAATTTATTGCGTATATCATAAAAAGAGGACAGCTCATAGAAAGTTTGCGCATACCCAATTTTTTCACGGGTTCCTTTAGAATAGATTGGTTGAATAGATAAAAATCCTGTTCTCCCATCAATCGTAACGATCGTTGGAACTTTTCTGGTTGTTTGTAACAATGATTGACTATGCTGCTGCGTTTTAAATATCAGCTTTTCTTCTAAATTGTAGACGAATAAATCCAATGATGACTGACCAAGTTCTGCAATGAAGGAATCAATTTTCATTAAGTTCCCTTCGATATTCGTCGTTTGGTCGTCAATATTACTATCATTTGTAGTTGTATTAGTCAAATTTCGGTACGTATTGACTAAAGTCAGCTCTTCATCTGAGTTAGCTAACCGAGAGGCCACTTGTGAAATCGTTCGTTCCACATTGTTTCGTTCTTTAGCAACAATCAGATTGATTGAAGACTTATAAGTAATAACCGCAAAAATAGTAAAAACAACAAATATAAAGAAAGAACTTGCAAAGGCCCACTTGATAGTCAAGGAGGGACCTTTCAGTTCTCTTTTTTCCGATTTTTTCGGTTTGATCACGAGCGCATCACATAACCTGTTCCGCGGACAGTTTGGATATAGCTTTCCTCCCCAGGAACATCAATCTTATTGCGCAAGTAACGAATATATACATCGACAACATTCGTTTCGACTTCTGTTTCATAACCCCAAACTTTGTTTAATAGAACATCACGGGCTAGTACTACATTGACGTTTTCCATCAACGTCAATAATAGCTCATACTCACGTTTGGTTAATTCAATTACTTCGTTTCCACGGCGTACCACACGATTTTCTTTTTCAATTGTTAGGTCGCGATAAGTAATTGTTGTTTGTTTTGCTACGTTTTTATCACCTTCGATATCAATTCGACGTAGCAAAGCTCGCAAGCGGGCTAATAATTCTTCAATTGCAAATGGCTTAACAATGTAGTCATCTGCTCCATGGTCTAAACCTGATACGCGGTCAATCACTGAATCCCTAGCAGTCATCATGATGATTGGTGTGTTTTTTACTTGACGGACACGTCGACAAACTTCTAATCCATTTAACTCTGGTAACATCAAATCTAGTAAAATGGCATCCCATTCATTATTTAAAGCAGCGTCTAATCCTGTGCGGCCATTATAATGAACTTCAGCATTGTACCCTTCGTGCTTTAATTCCAACTCGACAAAGCGAGCTAAGTTCTTTTCATCTTCAATGATTAGAATATTACTCATCTATTATTTTATCCTTTCCCTCTACGCGATTTCTACAAACTCTATCATTATACCGATATTCTACTTAAAAATCTATAGTCATTCTATCATGAATAAACAATTTTAAAAAGAGCCGAAGTCTATTCGTAACAAATGACTTCAGCTCTATCATGATTTATCTAAATTTTCAGTTTTGCAAAGTCAAGAACTACTTACTCTTCATGATACCAAGAGTAGTGGAAGATTCCTTCTTTGTCCACACGTTCATAAGTGTGTGCACCAAAATAATCACGTTGTGCTTGAATAATGTTTGCTGGCAAGCGTTCTGCTCTATAAGAGTCAAAGTAAGAAATTGCTGAAGAGAACGTTGGCACTGGTACACCAGCTTGAACGGCTAAAGCAACTACATCTCTCACTGATTGTTGATATTTCTTTGTGATTTCAACAAAGTAATCATCTAACAATAAGTTTTCGATGTCTGGGTCTTTATCATATGCATCTGTGATCTTTTGTAAGAAACGAGCACGGATGATACATCCTGCACGCCAGATTTTAGCGATTTCGCCAAATGGCAAGTCCCAATCGTATTCTTTTGAAGCTACTCGTAGTTGTGCAAAGCCTTGAGCATAGCTCATAATTTTGCTAAAGTACAATGCTTCACGGATTTTCTCAACCAATTCTTTTTTGTCACCAGTATATTCAAAATTATTTGGATTTGACAAAATTTTACTTGCTTGGACACGTTCGTCTTTATAAGCAGAGATATAACGAGCAAATACAGATTCTGTGATCAATGGAAGTGGCACACCTAAGTCTAAAGCACTTTGACTTGTCCATTTACCAGTTCCTTTATTGCCAGCTGCATCAAGAATGACATCAACAATCGGTTTGCCTGTGCCTTCATCGTCTTTACGAGTCAAAATGTCAGCAGTGATCTCGATTAAGTAGCTATCAAGTTCCCCTTGATTCCATTCTTTGAAGATCTCAGCCATTTCATCAACTGATAGCCCAAGAATATTCTTCATTAAGTCATAAGACTCCGCAATCAATTGCATATCTCCATACTCAATTCCATTGTGAACCATTTTTACATAATGACCTGCACCATTTGGCCCAATATAAGTTACACATGGTGCGCCATCTTCTGCTTTAGCAGAAATTTGTTCTAAAATCGGTGCCACTAATTCGTAGGCTTCTTTTTGCCCACCAGGCATGATAGAAGGGCCTTTTAGCGCGCCTTCTTCTCCACCTGAAACACCAGTACCAATAAAGTTGATTCCAGAGTTTGCTAATTCTTCATTGCGACGAATTGTATCTTTGAAGAATGTATTTCCGCCATCGATCAAAATATCGCCTTTATCTAAATGAGGTAATAATTCTTGAATCGTTGCATCAGTAGCTGGTCCTGCTTTAACCATCAAAAGAATACGACGTGGTTTTTCAATTGAAGCAACAAAGTCTTCCATTGTATAAGTTGCTTTAAAGTTTTTATCTGGATGTTCTTCTACTACTTCTGTTGTTTTTGAACCAGTACGGTTAAATAGAGCGACTGAATAACCGCGGCTTTCAATATTTAAGGCTAAGTTTTTGCCCATAACGGCCATACCGACAACGCCGATTTGTTGTTTCGTCATATGAACTCCTCCTACATTTGGGGTTAATCCCCTAATCTCTCTCATTATAGCCTAACATTGGTGCAATGCAAACCAATGTGCAAAATATTTTGGCGATTCCGAGAAAAAAATAAACCCCAAGGCTCCATGGTTAGCCTTGAGGTTTTACATTTTCTAATTAAAATGTATTAAGCTTCTTTAGACATTACGTCCTTACCATCATAGTAACCACAATTTGTACATACGTGATGGCTTTTTTTCATTTCACCACAGTTAGGACATTCGTTTAAACCTTTGATTGTCAATTTGTAGTGTGTACGACGTTTTGCTTTTTTAGCTTTTGATGTTCTTCTAGCTGGTACTGCCATTTTGCTACACCTCCTTGTAAAGTCTTGCATCCATTTAGATACAATATATTCCAATCTTACTCGTTATCTTTATTCCTTTGATTCATCATCAAAAAATTCCGATAGTTTTGCAAGACGAGGATCTACTTTTGTCTCAGCTTCTTCCACTTTTCTGCGCTCATGTTCTGCTTCAGAAATAACTTCCCAATCTGCCCCTTTAGGTAGGTTGGTTTCGTCTGCTTCCTCTGCTTCAGTAAGCACACGCATTGGAATTGCCAATAAAATATTATCTTCGATTGACTCTGTCAAATCAAGCTGTGTGCCCTCAATCAACAAAATCTCATCAGCAGATAATTGTTCGTCTCGACTTTGATACTGTTCTACTGTCATGAATAATTCATCAACCGGAAAATCCATCACTAACTCAACAGGTTCGAGTGAACGTGTTGATGGGACAGTCAGAGTCGTTTGCACAGTGTAATGAACGATATAGCCTTTTTTATCAACGGAAACAAATCCTTCAACAGCCACTGGTGCAACATCGAGTATTAAATTATCGCGTTTCATTAAACCTGATTTTAAATCAAGTGTTTCATGAAATACTAATGGTGTCTCTTGATATTTTCGTAATTCTAGTAAAGACCATTTCATTTTTCATCACTCCTAAGCAACAAAAGCAATTATACAGGGCAAAAACGTCCTTGTCAATGAAATTTTCTTGACACCTTACAGTTCATAAAAAAACAGTACATTATTTGGAAAATCAGTTTTCTTTTTTCACTTTCCCAACAAAATTTTCCTTTTCTTTTTGGCTAAAGTTCGATTAAGACGTCTTTTAACAAATTGATTTCTTTTCTCAAAAATTTTTTTGGAATTTTTTCTGTTCAATCGAAATAACAAGTAATCGGTTACTGATTTCGCAAAATTTTTCAAATGTATCCATCTAAACGTTTCCTGCTAACTTCGCAAACGACTTCGTTGAACTTTCAGTTGCTATCAAGAAACGAATCCATTACAATAACTATTATTTATATGGATAAAGAGAGGAGCTAACACATGAACACACGAGATATTGAATACTATGTTCAATTAGTCAAACTAAAAAACTTTACAAAAGTTGCTAATCTATTTCATGTTAGCCAACCCACAATCACTTATGCTGTCCAACGGCTTGAAAAAGAATTAAACGCTGTTCTCATCGTCCGAGATCGCTCGCACAATGAACTATTGATCACACCAGCTGGTCACCAACTGTTTATCCACGCACAGTCCATTCTTCAAGAAATCACTCGTGCAAAAGCTGAGATTCAACAACTACAAACAAAAAAAATTCGTCTTGGCATGCCACCAATCATTGGAAATGAATATTTTCCAAAATTATCCGGTTACTTCATTAGGCAAAAGTTGATGAATCAATTAGAAATCATTGATGGTGGTTCCCGCGACTTGTATGGAATGATTCATCAAGGTCAAATTGATTTAGCTTTACTTGGTTCAACTCAGCCAATTGTTGATCAGTCCTTAGAGACACAGTTGCTCTTAGACAAACGGTTTATGATTGTTGTCTCACCAGAACATCCACTTGCCCAAAAAGAAGCTGTTTCGTTCAAAGAATTGATCAGCGAAGAATTTGTTTTATTGAACGAGCATTACGTCCATCCTACTGCTTTTTCAAAATTAGCAAAACAAGCACACATCGAACCAAAAATTGTGTATCAAAGCAATGATTTATCCATTTTAAAAAGTATGATTCGCGAACAAGTTGGTATAGGTTTTTTAACAGAAATTGCGATTCATCCAGAAGACCAGTTAGTTGTACTTCCACTAACTGACACTGTACAGCCACGCTTTCTGATTTCACTTGTCACGCGCACACAGCAATTGCCAACTGATTTACAGCAACAAGTTGTCCGCGTCATTAATGAATTTATTCAGACACAAAAAAACAGCCCCTCAGATTGAGGAGCTGCTTTTTTTATACTATCTAGCAAATTAGATAGCTGTTGTTTCGCCACGGTATACAATACCACGACGTGAATCAACAGTAATTAATTCACCATCAACGATTGTTGAAGTCGCGTCTTTTGCACCAACGATTACAGGAATGTCTTGAGCGATACCTACAACTGCTGCGTGTGAAGTTAAGCCGCCTTCTTCAACTACGACTGCTGCTGCTTTTTCAATAGCAGGCATATATTCTTTATCCGTTGTTGGAACAACTAATACCATGCCGTCTTTTGCTTTTTTAATTGCTTCTTCAGCAGATGAAGCAACTACTGCGTTTGCAACAACAGATTTTTGGCCAACGCCTTGAGCTTCTAATAATTTAGAACCAATCATTTGAATTTTCATTACGTTAGTTGTTCCACGTTCACCAACTGGTACACCAGCAGTGATCAAGATTAGATCGCCTTCTGAAGCAAAGCCTAATTCAACTGCTTTTTTAGCAGCTAATTCAAACATTTCATCAGTAGTTGTTGGTTTTTCAGTAACTGTTGGGTATACGCCCCAGTTTAACATCAAACCACGTTTTGTGCGTTCGTCAAATGTAACTGCCAAGATGTCAGCATCTGGACGGTATTTAGAAATCATTTTAGCTGTGTAACCAGACTCAGTTGCAGCAACGATTGTTTTAACACCTAAGTTTTTAGCAGCACGAGCTACTGACAAACCGATTGTTTCAGTAACATCAGTTTTGTCAAATTGATTGATTTGGAATGTACCTAATTCAGCTAAAGCTTTTTCAGCTTCTTGGTCAATACGAGCCATTGTTGAAACAGCTTCTACAGGGTAGTCACCATTTGCAGATTCACCTGATAACATTGTTGCGTCTGTACCATCAAATACAGCGTTGGCAACGTCAGATGCTTCGGCACGTGTTGGACGTGGGTTTTCTTGCATTGATTCTAACATTTGTGTAGCTGTAATAACTGGGATACCAGCAGCGTTACATTTTTTAATGATACGTTTTTGAACCATTGGTACTAATTCAGCTGGAATTTCAACACCCATGTCACCACGAGCAATCATAACACCATCAGAAACTTTGATGATTTCGTCGATGTTGTCGATACCTTCTTCAGATTCAATTTTAGGGAAAATTTGAACGTGTGTCATATTTTTTTCTTCTAAAATTTCACGAATATCTAAAACGTCTTGTGCTTTACGTACAAAACTTGCAGCGATAAAGTCGATGTCGTTATCTAAACCGAAACGGATATCGTCAGCATCTTTTTCTGTAATACCTGGTAAGCTGATTGATACGCCTGGTGCGTTAACACCTTTACGTGATCCTAGCATACCTGCATTTTTAACTACTACAACTAATTCACGGTTTGCTTCGTCTTTTTCAACGATTTCCATGTCAATAAGACCATCATCGAATAAGATGTGTCCACCAACGTGAACGTCTTCAAACAATCCAGGATAAGTTACAGCGATTTTTTCTTTTGAACCAACATGTTCAGGGTCCATAGAGATACGAGTTTGATCTCCAACTTCGAATTTGATATAGCCGGCACGGCCAAAATCAGCTTCTGTTGTTCCTTGAACTGTTGTACGGATTTCTGCACCTTTAGTATCTAAAAGGATACCTACATCTTTGCCTGTTTTTTTAACGGCTTCACGAACCATTACCATACGTGATAATTGTTCTTCATGATCTCCATGTGAGAAGTTAAAACGGAAGACATTTGCTCCAGATTCGATCAGTTTAGAAATAGTTTCTACTGAATTACTTGCTGGTCCTAATGTACTAACGATTTTGGTTTTTTTCATTTTACAAAACGCTCCCATTCAATTTTGTTTATTTAAAGCTTTACAGCTTAAATAGCTATTAATTATAGATAGTTCAGTTGAGTCAAACAAAGTTTGCTCTGGTCTTATTCATTCCTTTGATTAAATCAAATTAGAATGAAAGAGTATTGTTTAATTCGTACAATGATAAGTCTGGTTTATGTTTGTTGTTTTCCAAAGTGTCAATGATGTCAGAAGCAACAATTTCATTGTCATGAATCCCAACACATAATCCGCCTTTACCTTGTTGTAATAATTCAACAGCATAAGCACCAAATTTACTTGCTAACACACGATCACGTGCGCTTGGTGCGCCCCCACGAACAACGTGTCCTAAGATAGATACACGAGTATGGTAGTCGCCGAATTCTGAAAGTTTTTCAGCAAATTCGTTTCCGCCCATTACACCTTCAGCCAAGATGATCAAGCAATGTTTTTTTCCACGATCGCGGCCTTCTTGGATTTTTTTAGCAACAGCAGCCATGTCAAAATCATGTTCTGGAATGATGATTTCATCAGCTCCGCCTGCAACACCTGACCATAAAGCGATATCGCCAGCGTTACGTCCCATTACTTCAATAACGAATGTACGAACGTGTGATGTAGCTGTGTCACGAATGCGGTCAATTGATTCAAGCACTGTATTAATTGCTGTATCAAAACCGATTGTGAAGTCTGTACCAGGAATATCATTATCGATTGTTCCAGGAATTCCCACTGCTGGGAAACCACGCTTAGTTAAAGCCATCGCTCCATGGTAAGAGCCATCGCCACCGATAACTACTAAACCTTCAATACCGAATTTTTTCAATTGTTCGATACCCTTTAATTGACCTTCTTCTGTAGCAAATTCTGGGTAACGAGCAGAGTACAAGAAAGTACCACCGCGTTGGATCTTATCACCAACGTCAGCAACGTCAAGACGACGAATATCTCCGGCAACTAATCCGGCAAATCCGTAGTTGATTCCATAAACTTCTAGACCTTCATAGATTCCTTTACGAACAACTGCGCGAATCGCTGCGTTCATTCCAGGTGCGTCTCCGCCACTGGTCAAAATTCCGATGCGTTTCATATAAACATTCACCTCATTAAAATACTTTATCCTAAGAAGACTTAGGCTATAACCATTTGTTTGCAATAACCACGTCTAACATTCTAACATTATTTTTCTAACTTGTCTTGATTAATAGCTAAAAAAATGAAAAAAAATGAAAGCACGTAGTATTTTTTACCGTAACTTATTTGAAAACAACATTTTCCTCTTGAAGTAAATAAGAAAGCTGTCCTCGCAGACTCTTACTCCCATCTACCCAGTTTTCCTCTGATAACACGATTTTCCGTTGTGTTTTTTCATAGTATAAAACAACTGGAATGTATCCGGGATGTTTCTGAAAAATTGTTTTCAATTGACGCATTGTTTCATGGTCTTCTTGTCCTTCTGTGATTCTTAAATAACAAGTTTGATCTGGAAAGTTTTTCTCAAATTCTTTCGCATCTGCAAATGTTTCGCCAATCAATTGTAATTCTTGGTTATAGCGACTTATTTCACTACGACCTTGTACAAACAGTACGTGATTCACTTCAAAAAGATTTCTGAATTGGCGATACAGCTTAGGAAAAACAGTAACTGTTACTTCACCTGAGCTATCCGTTCCTTCCACGAAAGCCATTCTTTCTCCTTTTTTTGTCCGAATTTCACGAATATTTTTGATGTACAATAACAAACTTACTGTCTGCTGAGGCACAATTTCGGTAATCAATTGAACACGTTTAGCTAAACGCAATCGCTCATATCCTTCTGTTGGATGACCAGATAAATAAACACCAAGATATTCTTCTTCTAGTGTCAAACGTTCATCTAATGAATAATCTGCAATTTCTTCTTCCTTCAACGCCATGATTTCCATCAAGTCCAAACTGCCGCTACTGTATTGAACGTTTTGGATCTTTCCTTCTAAATCGAGCATGAGCTGCTTACGATTTTTTTCTAACTCATCGAATACACCTACAGCAACTAAAGGTTTCAGGATATCTTCTTTGAGCCATCGCTTATCTATACGAATCAAAAACTCATCGACAGATTTGAACGAACCATTTGTTTTTCTTTCATTGATAATCTCTTCTACAAAATCTCGCCGTACCCCTTTGATTGCTGTCAAACCAAAACGAATCAATTGCGAATTGACTAATTCAAACCCATAAGCGCTTTGATTGATGGAAGGCGGACTCAGCGTTAACTTGTTCTTTCTAGCTTCAGCAAGGTATTCTTTAAGCTTAGCGGTATTGTGTCGCACGGCATTCATCAAACTAGTAAAGAATGCTCCTGAATAATGTGCTTTGAGATAAGCCATTTGAAACCCAACAAATGAATAAGCGAATGCATGTGAACGATTAAATCCATAATTAGCAAAACGCTCGATATAATCGTACACTTCAATTGCCTTTTCCTTAGAATATCCTTGCGCTAGTGAACCAGTTACAAAGTGTTCTCTTTCTCTATCAATAACTTCCTTTTTCTTCTTACTAATTGCACGTCGTAAAATATCTGCCTGACCTAAAGAAAATCCAGCCATCGTTGAAGCAATCTGCATGATTTGTTCCTGATACACAATAACTCCATAGGTATTTTCCAAAATTGGTTTTAATGCGTCATCCGGGTATTGAATAACCTCTTTCCCTTTTTTTCGTGCAATAAAGGTATCAATATTTTGCATAGGTCCAGGACGATACAAAGCGTTGACAGCAGCGATATCTTCAATATTTTCTGGTCCCAAACGCCGTAAAACATTTCGAATTCCTGCCGATTCAAATTGAAAGACGCCGGTTGTCTCCCCTTTTTGAAACAATCGGAAAGTTTTCGCATCATCCAGTGGTATTTGCTTAAGTTGAAGGTCGATTTTTTCTACACGTTTGATTGATTTAAGCGCATAATCAATAATTGATAAGTTCCGTAAACCTAAGAAATCCATTTTCAGCAATCCGATTTCTTCTACGGCATTCATGGTATATTGCGTTAAAAAAGCTTCGTCTGATCCCTGTTGTAAAGGAACTAGCTCTAATAGATTGCGGTCGCTCAATACCACCCCTGCCGCATGCGTCGATATGTGACGTGGCAGCCCTTCTAAAATGGTCGCTGTTTGAAACAGTAATTGATTTTTTTTATTTGCCTGCACCAATTCAACTAGTTTATTCGAAGTTTGGTAAGCTTGTGACAAGGTGATTTTTAATTGATTAGGGATCGCCTTTGACCAGCGATTTGCCTCACTTTGTGAAACACCAAATACTCGCGCAACGTCTCTTAATACCATTTTGGCAGCCATTGTTCCAAAAGTTGCAATCTGTGCCATATGATACTGCCCGTATTTTTCTCGGACATAATTCAAGACTTCTTCACGTTTATTATCAGGAATATCCAAGTCAATATCAGGCATTGTGTAACGTTCTGGATTTAAAAAACGTTCAAAGAGCAAATTATATTTCAAAGGATCCACATCTGTGATTGCCAAAACATAAGCAACTAATGAACCCGCAGCTGATCCACGCCCCGCGCCAGTAACGATTTTTTGTTTGTGTGCAAAAGCCATCACATCCCACACGATTAAAAAGTAATCGTCAAATCCCATTTGATGAATAATTTTTAATTCATAGTCTAAACGTTGTTGATATTCTGGTGTCAAAGATTCTACTCTTTTTGATAACTGATTTTGACACAATTGTTTGAGGTATACCGCTGCCGATTCATCATTTGGTACTGGATAATGCGGTAGCAGTTTTTGATGAAATTGAAACTCAAAATTCACAGATTCAGCTAATTTTTGAGTTGTCTCAAGAACTTTGTACGTATATCGTTCATTAAATTTTTGAATCATCTTACTCTCTGATTCAAGAAAGTTTTTATTTTCTAGTTGACTACTATCTGCTAATTCTTCTGGCGAAATCTGTGTACCTTCTTTTATATGTTTCATTGTTTCCAATGCAAACAAATCTTCCTGATGCAAGCTTGCAATCGGATGTAATGCACACAGTTGTTCCTCTTCAGCTGACAGAAACTCGTACCATTCTTTAGAATCCGAAACGGTTTGGCCAGTTACACCCACATAAAAATCGTGGAAATGGACTTTTTCTTTTAGCATTTGCCAATGACTAGCAAACGTTTCTGCCGTGCCATAATCATTTGCAATCGAATGACTATCTGGCACAATCAAAATCAAGTGGTCCGTCTTCGTCCATGTGTTCAGTTCAATAGTACCTTCAATCATTTTTTTACTCGAAACATTCATCAATTGTTGGTAACCAATCTTGTCTTTTGCATAAACTAACAGTCCGTAGTCTTTGTCTTCAAAAGTGTACTCAAGATGTAGGCCAATAATTGGTTTGATTCCTTCTTTGACGCACTCTTGGTAAAATTCTGCGGCGCCGTACAAAACATCCTCATCAGTGATAGCTAAATAAGTGTATCCAAGTTTTTTAGCTTCACGGACATACTCTCGGATGCGAATTGTACTTTGTAACAAAGAATATGAAGTTCTCGTATACAGTTGTGGAAAAAACATCTTGCATTCCGCCTTTTTTTTCGTTAAAATTCACTATCGTTAGTACAATTAAGCATTGTACCTTGCTTTACATTCAAAAAAATTCTGTTAAAATTGGGATAGAAAAGAGGTGTTCTTCATGCGATATATTGTAACGTTATTTTGGTCCCTAGTTTTAGGACAAGTTGTTGGTTACATTGGTAGTGCCTTGACAAAAGGAACTTACGATTTTGCTTTGACAGCAATTATGTCACTAATTGCCGGTATCATTATCATCTTAATCGGTGCAGTTGCTCCAACAAAAAAAGAAGCCTCATCGCACTCATAGTAAATCAAAACAGATTGGGAAAGCAAGTTTTCCCAATCTGTTTTTTTGTCTACGATTCGTTTTTTTTAAAATTTACTACGTAAAACCTTTCTAAAATTAAAAAGCGAGAGTCCGATATTCGATAAGACAAAACAACTGGTTACCACAAACACCGCACTGTAACCAAATGAATGGGCAACAGTCGAACCGAGCATTGGTCCTAAAACCTGCCCAAAATTACTAAACATTTGATTGTAACTATACACTCGACTCACACCTTCTTGAGGCGTGATTTTGCTAATCAACGTATTAATCGAAGGCATCAATGCTCCAGTTGAAAAGCCCAAAATAAAACGTAAAATCCCTAACTGCAACGGTGTTTGAACGAATGCCATAGGAAGGTAACAACAAAACGATAAGACCAATCCAGCAAGCAACACTTTATGGTTACCGATTTTATCCCCTAGCTTCCCTAATTTGGGAGAAGACAGTACCGCTGAAACCCCAGCAACTGAAACGATCAACCCACTAATAAAGAGAACATTATTGATATCTCCGCTCAATTGGCGAATATACAACGTTAAGATTGGACTGATACTAGTCACACCAATTTGTAAAATCAATGTTGTGATAAATAGTCCCACTAAAATAGAGAAATGATCCATTTTTGAAAAAATTTCTTTTGTGCTGACTAAATCTTTCTTCTCAACTGGATGGAAATCCTCTTTTACTAGAAAAATTGTTAAGATTGTCGTTACTAAAAGTACTGCACCCGTAATAATAAAGACGTTCTCCATGCCAAACCATTGCGCTAACGCACCACCCATGGACGGACCAATCAAATTCCCTGCAATTGCTCCAGTCGAAAGTGTCCCTAATGCCCAACCACTTTTTTCCTTCGGCGCTTGTGATGCAATCATTGCTGTAGCATTTGGAATATATCCAGATAAAATTCCATTAAAGAAGCGCATAATTAACAGCCAATACACATTAGGAACAAAAGCCAGTGAGCCCATGGTGATTGTCATTCCCGCTGCCGCTCGAACCATCATAATTTTCCGCCCTTTTCGATCTGCTAAATTTCCCCAAACCGGTGCAACAATTGCTGCTGCAAAAGCAGTAACTGAAATCGCTAATCCAGAAAATAATTCAACCTGATCTTGAGGCGTCCCTAGTTGTTCGACGTAAACAGGAATAAACGGCATGACTAAACTAATACTTGCACCAGTGAAAAAACAACCAATCCATGCAATAATTAAATTCTTTCTCCATTTAATCCCCATTCATCATCCCTCTTTCATCTTTCTTCATCATACCTATTTTTAAAGCAACAAGCAACGAATGTGAAAGCAAAAACAAAAAAAGACAAAAAATTCTGACTTTTCTATTACTCAACTAAATAAAAAGACAAAAAGTATCGTCAACAGACGTACTCTTTGCCTTAAAAATTTTAACAGAGATATTTTTGATTGATTTGTTTCATTTACTTAACTAGTTTAGATTGTCGCTAAAATAATAAAGTTTAAGATAAATAAAATATCAACTACCCACAAAGCAAGCGATACTTCTTTTGCTTGTCCTTTAACTACCTTCACAATTGTATACATGATAAAACCAGCAGCAATCCCATAAGAAATGCTATAGCAAAGACCCATAAAAATTGAAGCAAAGAAAGCAGGTAAAGCTTCATCAAGATTCGCCCATTTGATATCTGCAAATGAAGCCATCATCATTACACCGACTAAAATCAAAGCAGACGCCGTTGCTTGTGCAGGAACAATAGCAATCAATGGAGAGAATAAACTGCTTAGTGCAAATAAGATTGCAACGACTACCGACGTTAAACCAGTTCGACCACCCGCACCAATTCCGGCAGCAGATTCGACATACGTTGTTGTATTTGACGTACCAAAAATTGCACCAACTGAAGTTGCAATTGCATCAGCAAACAAAGCTTTATCCATTTTTGTTTTGAATCCTTTTCCATCTTCCAATGCATCCTCATCTTCTTTTGAGAAAATGCCTGTACGACGTCCCGTTCCGATAAATGTACCAATCGTGTCAAATGTATCTGATAAACTAAACGCAATGATTGTCATTAAAACTTGTGGAAGTCTTGAACTATCACTGAATAAAGATTGCATTCCCTCTGCTCCAAAAGCAGCACCAAAAGTTGTTCCTAATTCTTTAACTGAGTTTCCTAATGAATTAGCTTGCCAATCAATCGCTTGAAGATCGACCACACCCATCAATACACCTAAGATAGTTGTCACTACAATACCAATCAGCATTGCACCACGCACATTTTTAACTACTAAAATTGCTGTAATAACTAAACCAATAACTGCTAATAAAATGGGTGCATTATTGAAATTTGCTAAGGCTGGAACAATTCCACCATTAATTGTTACGTTTGTTGCCTTACCACCTTCAACTACAGAACTCGTGATTGCTGATTGATCCGCACTGAAAGAAAGGAACCCTGCATTTTTGATTCCCACATACGCAACGAAGATTCCAATACCGCCCCCAATGGCGTGTTGTAAACTTTCTGGAATTGCGTGAATAATCATTTTTCGAATTTTTGTTACTGTAATAAAAATATTAATCAACCCACAAATAAAGACCATTGCTAAAGCTTCTTGCCAAGAATAACCAAGACCAAACACGACAGTAAAAGTAAAGAAGGCATTCAAACCCATCCCTGGTGCTTGTGCGTAAGGAACATTCGCAAACAAGCCCATTACTAACGTCCCGATAACCGAAGCAATAATTGTTGCCAAGAAAACTGCTTGAAATGGCATTCCTGAAGCTGATAAAATCGTTGGGTTAACAAAAAGAATGTAGCTCATTGCAAAGAATGTTGTAACCCCCGCCATTATTTCTGTTGATACATTTGTTTTGTTTTCCTTCAATCCGAAAAACTTATCCATAAAAAATTCCACTCCCTGATTTTTTCTGATGAGGAAAGATATTAAATAAGACCAACAACTAATTTCCTCGAACAATTATTGATTATATCGTCGCTTCATTCGTTTTTCAACTAAAAAATGATATTTAAACATTAAAAAGCAAAAAACGTTCGTGTTTTGCTTCATTATTTCTAAAAAAGGGCGTTTTTCATTCTTCAGTTATTGATTTTCGCACTTGTTTATTGCGTCAAATATGCTAGACTAAAACAAATATCAGCTGAGAAAGGACTATCGCCATTGAATAAAAAGCTTATTGCCATTGATTTAGATGGGACTACTCTGAATCAAGACTCTTTAATTACAACTAAAACCGAACAAACCTTAAAAAAAGCCATTGCAGCAGGTCACTATGTTAGTATCGCTACTGGACGACCTTTTCGAATGAGTTATCAATTTTATCAACAGTTAGAATTAACTACCCCAATGGTTAACTTTAATGGGGCTCTTGTACACATTCCTAATCAACTTTGGAGTGGCGAAAAAGAATCACAAATCAATCGCGAGATCGCCTTTGAAATTGTTTCACAAAAAAAAGCATTGAATCTTGACTTCGTTGCCGCTGAAAACCGCGAAACTTTTTTTATTGATAGCTTAGATTTTTTCGATGAAAAAATCTTTGCTTCATCAAACCCGAGTGAAAAAAATCTGCTTTCTCCTCAAAACCTGACAACTAATCCAACTTCTTTGCTCGTTCGTACAGAAAAACAATTTGCAGAACAAGTTTCAAATGAATTGACCCGTCAATTTGGTAGTTATGTAGATGTCCGCACTTGGGGTGGACCAACAGCTATTTTAGAAATCGTTTCTAAAGGGATTGAAAAAGCAAAGGGTGTTCACCAAGTAGCCAATTATCTTGAAATCAAACAAGAAGACGTCATCGCATTTGGTGATGAGCACAATGATCTTGAATTATTGGAATATGCTGGTTGGGGCGTTGCAATGGCAAATGGCACCGATCAACTAAAAGGGATCGCTAATGACATTACGGAAAAAACGAACCAAGAGGATGGTCTAGCCGATCATCTAGAAAAATTACTTCAACTATAATTTGTATTTATTCTATAAGTAAGAAACAAAAAAAGCCTAAGACATTGATTGTCTTAGGCTTTTTTTTGCAGTGAAAAACTAGCTCATTTAGAATAATTTCAAGCGTTTCATCCACGGAAACATACATTTTATCAATGAATTTTTCAGCTTTTTTCTTCTATAGAAATTAATCCTTTTTTCTTCTATCCTTCTTAGACAGTTACGTAATCAATTGGTTCTGCTTGAGGGATTGTTTCATCAATAAAGTAAACTTTGTACCAAGTTAAGAAACTAAAAATCGTCCAGATCTTACGTTGCTCTTCTTTGACTCCTTCATGATGATTGTTTAACAATTCCATGATTTTATCTTGGTCAAAGAATTCTTTTGCAAAATCTGCTTCAAATAAAGCTTTCACTTCTTGATAACCATGTTCTTCTTTTAGCCAAGCTTTAATTGGCACAGGGAAACCTAATTTCACACGGTTTGACCATTCTTCTGGCAACTGTTTGTTTGCTGCTTGTCTGAAAATATCTTTCGTGTTGTTTTGGTTTAATAAATATTTGCTTGGAATTTGTTGTGCTAATTTCATCACTTCAATATCCAATAATGGCACACGAACTTCCAATGAACTTGCCATTGATAATTTGTCAGCTTTCAACAAAATATCTTTTGGCATCCATTGATGAAGGTCAACATATTGCATTTTATTGACTTCATCTTTGATTCCATCCGTTTTTTCGTAATGGACAGCCATAATTTCACTCACAGATGGTGCATCTTGATAAGTTGCTGTCAATAAATCAGCCGCTTCCTTTTCTTCAAAGACACGCGCATGACCAATGAAATACTCTTTAGCCGGCGCAAGTGATTCATATAAATGAATACGTCCGTGGAAGTTTTTCATTTTACCAATTTTGCGACCTAAACTATAACGCGTTCCTTTTGGCAATTTCTTCAACCCTTGCGCAATCACACGAATAAATTTTGAATTCGTATGGAAGCCATATGTTTGATAGCCAGCAAATAATTCATCTGCCCCTTCACCGGATTGAACCACACGGACACTTTGTGAAGCAAGGTTAGCTAGAAAATACAAAGGAACACAAGAAGGATTTGAATCTGGTTCATCCAAATGATATTGGATCAACGGAAATGCTTTGAATGACATATCTCCGTCGATAACCGCCGCAGTATTGTCTAAATCTAAAATCTCTGTTAATTTACGTGCTTCAATTGCTTCATTGTATGTTTTATCATCAAAACCAATTGAAAATGAATGATCTGGTTTTAAAACCGAAGTCACATAACTTGAGTCAACACCACTTGAAAGGAATGAACCAACTTCAACATCACTGATTGTATGTGCCTCAATCGAAGCTTTAACTGTTTCATCAATTTTGTCAATCCATTCTTGGCGAGAATGTGTACCTTTTGTTTCAAAATCAGCATCCCAGTATTCTTGAATGTTTAACTCACCGTTTTTATAAGTAAAATAATGGCCTTCAGGTAAACGGTACACATCTTTAAAGAATGTTTCGCCATTCAAAGGTGAGTATTGAAAAGTCATATAAGGTTTCAATGCTTCTTTATTTAACTCTTTTTGGAAATCAGGATGTGGTAAGAAACTTTTGATCTCTGAACCGAACATAAACGTACCATTCATTTGTGCATAGTAATAAGGTTTGATTCCAAAATGATCACGGGCACCAAAAAGTTCATTTTTTTCATTGTCCCAAATAGCAAAAGCAAACATTCCACGAATTTTTTGTAATAATTCTGTTCCCCATTCTTCATAACCATGAAGAAGAACTTCCGTGTCAGCGTGTGTGCGAAAAACATGTCCTGCCGCAAGTAATTCTTCTCGCAGTGGACGATAGTTATAAATCTCACCATTAAAGATAATGATTTTTGTTCCATCCTCATTATAAATAGGCTGTGTTCCGCCTTCTAAATCAATAATACTCAATCTTCTAAAACCTAAAGCAACGTGTTTATCGACATACTCACCAGAACTATTAGGTCCACGGTGTACAATGCGATCCATCATCGCGTTTACAACTGCACTCTTGTTATCTTTGTCATTAACAAAACCGACAATCCCGCACATTTAACTTTCACATCCTAATATAAATTACTTTTTCATTTTTTTATTTCATACTTTTCATCTTAACACACTCGAAAAGCGCTGACGAAAGGTTCTTCCCTAACAGTTTCGTCACATGAAAATAAGTTATGAAAACTTTTGAACATTTAATAAAAAGTTTTTCAATAACTAATTTAACATGTTTTCTTTTATGATGCTATCTTAATCCCTCATGCTTAAAAGAAATTTTGACTCTCTCATTTGCGCTATTCTATTTTTTAATTCCATAACTGCTAGAAAAGCGTTTTTTTTAACTTTTTTCACATTTTCATTCTATTAAACCTGCATTTATTCACAACTATTTTTGTTTAGTCGTTATGTGACAGCACAAAACAAGATTGAGATATGAATACTCAATCTTGTTTTGTTTTAGTTTAAATAAGGAAGGTACAGGATTTGAACCTGCGCGCCGGTATTAGCCGGTTCGGCGGATTTCGAGTCCGCTGCATTACCACTCTGCCAACCTTCCGCGATTTCTATTTTTAATCTTTTCGCCCAAAATGTCAAGCAACATTTTCACAACTGATTCTTTACATTTAAAGTCACAAGAAAAAGGTTGCACGTAATCAAACGACTACGCCAACCTTTTTTATTTTTTTAGCGGATAACTTCTGGATTTTCTAAAGACAACACAGAGTCAATTGTTCTAGAAATCAAAGAAATGATTTGCTCTTCTGTTGGCTGCATAATGTTTGAAGACATCAATGAAGCTAACCCAGTTACGACTACCCAAGTACCCGTATGTAACGCATCTAAATATTCGTCAGATAAATGACTGTATTTTTCGTCTTTCTTTGCAGCTTCATAGAAATAATTATATGAAAAATCATGCATTTTTTTACCGTCGCCATGCTCATCGATATACAATGCCATGTACAGACTATGATGTTTTTTCGCAAAGTTGATATAATTCAAACCTAAATCAATAATTTTGTCACCAGTATGCTCGACAGGGAAAACTTCTTCTTTGAGTTGATCAAAAATAGAATCCAAAAGAGTATTCTTTAAGTCTTCCATGTTTTTAAACTCTAGATAAATAGGTTGTGTCGAAATTCCCATCTTCTTTGCAATGTTACGAGCAGTAAATCCTTTGAAGCCTTCTTTAGCAACAACTTCATATGCTGCTTTTAGAATTTGATCTTTGGTATAGACTTTTCTTCTCATAAAAACTCCCCCACTTTGTACTGCATATATGTTCTTTAATTGTAACCGATAATCATCCTTCTTTGCAAACATTTTACTCATAATTGTTATATTTAAAGCAAATTAAGCTAAACTATTTAATGAAATTCTAATAAGGAAATGTGTCTTCATCAAATTATGCATTCCCTTTCATTTTTTTAGTCTTCTTTTTTTCCTTATTTTTTCACTCTTTTTTTGTCAGCTATGGCGAAAACACAACTAATCACCAAATAAGGAAACTATCGTTATTTATATTTATTTTAAAAAAGAAATAGTTACTAAATAAATTTCTTCGATAAAAATTAAATAAGTCTTTAGTAGGATGCATTTTCTTCACAAATCTTTTATACTTACTTCGAACTTACAAAACTGTTTGAATAGTGTCATCTAAAAAAGTAGCGTGTTTGCCACTTTATCGCGTATAGTAACCTTAGATCAAAAAACTTCAAGGAGATGATTCAAAATGAGCGTTGCAGCATCAAGAAAACTTATCAACTTTATTTCAATTATCGGTTTAGGCGCGTCTATCGCACTAACTGTTTACTTTATCAATCTTGGAGTCTTCAAGGACATCAATGCATTGAGAGGTCTTGTTGGACACTCAGTTATTCTTGGACCTGTTATTTTCATTTTGATTCAAATTCTACAAGTAGTGATTCCAATCATCCCCGGTGGCATCAGTACCGCAGCCGGCGTTCTGATTTTTGGTCCTTATGCTGGTTTTGTTTATAACTATGTGGGAATTTGTATCGGATCGGTTATTATCTTCTTATTAGGTAGACGCTACGGAAAACCCTTCATTTTATCTTTAATCAGCGATAAAACTTACGATAAATATATTGGTTGGTTAGATAATCAAAGTCGATTTGAGAAACTTTTTGCACTTGCAATTTTCCTACCAGTTGCGCCAGACGATGCGCTTTGTTTGATGGCTGGCTTAACAAATATTTCCGTAAAGAAATTTTCACTAATTATTTTCCTTGCTAAACCACTCTCTATTTTCTTATATAGTATGGCACTGATTTATGGTG
Source organism: Enterococcus thailandicus (assembly GCF_001886265.1). Lineage (GTDB taxonomy): Bacteria > Bacillota > Bacilli > Lactobacillales > Enterococcaceae > Enterococcus_B > Enterococcus_B thailandicus. Next base: position 19,216 of record NZ_JXLE01000021.1, on the reverse strand, counting down.
GACAATACTTGACTGGTTTACTTGGTTAATTGGACAAAATAAATGAAGACATTCTGACACAGATTAGTGGTCTGACCTCTAACCTGTGTTTTTTTTATTTTTAAGATACAATAGAATTAGTAGGTGATAAAAATGAATTATTTAAAACATAGTTTAGGAAATGCTTGGGACTTTCTCAAAGGAACACAAAATTATTTTCGCGATGTTTTACTAATGCACGGCTTTATTTTATTTATTTGTCTGCCGTTATTGAATAGTACAACTCGTTTTATTTTACATCGTGGTGCAATTGATTATTTATCTTATGATAATATCGCCACCATTTTTTCTAAGCACCCTGGCGTACTAGGCTCGCTCTTTATCGTTTTGGTGCTGATTCTGCTTTTGGTCTATTTTGAATTCACTTTTTTATTGATTAGTGTTTACTTTATCAAAAAAAGAAAACCTGTGTCCTTAAAACAGCTACTTCGAATGACTGTCTTACAGCTAAAAAAGGTTCGTCCAGTTACGTTTCTCTTTTTCTTAGCTTATTTTCTACTGATTTTGCCGCTAAGTGGGTTAAGTTTTAACTCTGATTTATTATCAAAAATCAAAATCCCTTCATTTATTATGGATTTTATTTTTGAAAATCGGCTTGTGATTGTTAGTTTATTCATTTTAGTTTATCTTTTCTTAGCATACATCGGCATTCGGCTAATTTTTGCGTTACCAGAAATGATCTTACGCGACCGACCATTTCGCGAATCAATCCGAGAAAGTTGGCGACTTACGAAATCACGCTTCTTTGCGATTCTAGGTCAATTTATTATCATTGGTGGTAGTATCTTACTAATTTCCTCACTAGGTTATTTTCTAATTATCCTTTCACAAACGGCTGTTGAGAATTTTTTACCTAATTATTCATTGATTAGTGCTGTTTTCGCAATGACGCTATTACAATTGATACTTCTGTTTAATATTGTTATGTCAACTGTTGGAATATTTTACATTATTGTCGACTTCATGGATGATGAAGGCTTCTTGCCAGAAATTCCTGAATGGTTCACTCCTGAGCCACCTTTACATCGATATTCCACCTTAAAGAATGCTGGTCTTGTTCTTTTTTGTGTTTTCTTTGGCGTTGGCGTTTGTTTGTATAATATGAATTATTTGACTTCTGCTGCACAGACTACCCCTTTAACTGTTTCTCATCGTGGTGTTAGCAATCAAAATGGTGTTCAAAACACGTTACCTGCGCTAGAAAAAACAAGTCAAACTTATCATCCTGATTACGTTGAGATGGATGTTCAAGAAACAAAAGATGGCCAATTCGTCGTGATGCACGATTTTAACTTGAAGAATTTAACGGGCGTCAATCAACTACCACAAAATTTAACCTTGAAAGAACTAGAAAAATTAACAGTCAAAGAAAATGGGCAAGCAGCACCACTTGTTTCTTTTGATAGTTATCTGGCAGCTGCTAAAAAATTAAATCAGAAATTATTGATTGAAATTAAAACAACGAAATATGACTCAAGCGATTTGGTTGAGCGCTTCACGGATAAATATCGGGCAGAAATTCTGGAACAACATCATATTTTACAGAGTTTGACTTATCAAACTGTCGAAGACTTAAAGAAAGTGGAGCCAAAGTTTTACGTTGGCTATATTTTACCGTTTAATATTGTGGGACCACCGATTACTTCTGCCGACTTTTTAACAATGGAATATAGCACCATCAATCGGAATTTTATTTCATCTGCCCATGCGGATGGTAAAAAAGTTTATGTCTGGACGGTCAACGACTCGGATGCAGTCAGTCGAATGATGTTCTATGGTGCAGATGGCATCATCACCGATCAGATGGGGATTTTAAACAAAGAAGTAAAATCACTTGATGACGAAATCACTTATTCAGATAAATTGCTTAACTTCGTACTAGGTGTCGGTTAAGCATCACTTCACTTATCAAAAAAAAAGGCAATCGCTAATTTGTTAGCGGTCGCCCTTTTTTTATTTACTTATTCTCTTTTCGCGTCTTTAACAGCTCGAAAGATGGCTAAAATTGCGGGAATCGCTGAGACAATTGCGAGAAAAATTCCTAGTTTCCCTGAATTTCTTTTCTTTGTCATAACATCTTCTCCCTTCCTCTTTCCTTAAGTATAAAAAACTTTTGCAAATTTCTCAAAAGAAGTGATTGTTTACGACACCATCTCAACTGGTGCGTAAATATCTGTTAACTTAACTAATACGCGAAACTGTTTCTCATCAATAACAAAATGATCACATTGCTCGTAGCTTTCAACTAAAACAACAGCTGTGTTGGTATAGGTATGTTCGATATAACCAACGACTTCATTAGTTACACCAATAGGTTTGCATATGTAAGACTTTCCCACTTCGATATTTAACATCAAAATTCACTCCTTCAATTATTATTTGTTTTATTTATAATAACAGAAAAGCAAATAAATGAAAACGTTTTATTTTATTTTTTTGTATTTTTTTCTTTAAACCAACAAGAATTCATTCAGATTTTAAGTTATGCTATTTTTCATTTAATATCACTTAAATTTTATATTTTTTCGTCACGTAAGAAAGGTGACAAAACTGTTCTTTTATTATTGTTTCACGTTCGTGCAGTTTTTTCTTTTTTTTCATACACTGAAGGAAAGGAGGGATAGACATGGTTCTCATTCAAGCAGTAATCTTTATTACCTTAACAATTGGTCTACTCATTGGATTAACAGAAGATCGCTGATTTCTTTTGTTTTAAATAAACCATTTGTTTATGGATACCTCTTAATTGCAAGAAAAATGAGTTGGTGCTAAACTACAAATGGGTTTGAAAATTTACAGAGAGTTTAACTGAAAATTTCTCGAATTTTTCTCAATAATTGAAAGGGGGAACGAAACATGACTTTTAACAAAACAAATATGACTTATCGCGTAGCCTTTGACACTTCAACCAATCGTTTCATGGCAATTGACGCAAAAAATGAACACAATGTTGCTTTCGGTATTACAATCGAACAAGCTGTCCGAGCATTACATGAATCTAATTAAGGAGCTGGCCACCCCACATGACATCTAAATCATTCTCGGAAAAAAGCTAAAAGAGGTTTGCACATCTTAGACGATGCAAACCTCTTTTTGTTTTGCTCTATCAAATCATTTTGCTGTATTAAAAAAGAAGCTGCGACATATGCCACAACTTCTTTCCTTCACTAACATATTATAGACGTTCGTTCAATTCTTTTGCTAGGTCTTCAAAGCCAGGTTTGCCTAGTAGGGCGAACATGTTTTTCTTGTAGGCTTCTACACCTGGTTGATCAAATGGGTTGATTCCGTTCAAGTAACCAGAAATTCCTACAGCTATTTCAAAGAAGTACATTGTATAACCTAAAGTGTAAGCATCCATTTCTGGAATTTTAACTAGTAAGTTAGGTACATCACCATCTGTATGTGCTAATAATGTTCCTTCAAAAGCTTTTGTGTTAACAAAGTCAACTTCTTTTCCTTGTAAGTAGCCTAAACCATCTAGGTCAGCTTCTTGTTCAGGAATAGTGATTGACTTACGAGGTTTTTCCACTTTAACGATTGTTTCAAAGATATTGCGACGACCTTCTTGAATATATTGACCTAATGAATGTAGATCAGTAGAGAAGTTTGCACTTGAAGGATAGATTCCTTTTTGGTCTTTTCCTTCAGATTCGCCGAATAATTGTTTCCACCATTCTGAGAAATATTGCATTCCTGGTTCATAGTTGATCAACAATTCTGTCACTTTGCCTTTACGGTAAAGAATGTTACGCATCGCTGCATATTGATAAGCTTCGTTTTCTTCTAGTTTATCACTTGCATATTCTTTACTTGCATCAGCTGCACCTTTCATCAAGGCATCAATGTCTGCCCCACTAACAGCGATTGGTAGTAGACCAACAGCAGTTAATACAGAAAAACGTCCGCCGATATCATCAGGAATAACAAATGATTCCCAACCTTCAGCATCTGCTTCAACTTTTACTGCACCACGTGCTTTATCAGTTGTTGCATAAATACGTTTGTTTGCTTCTGCTTGACCATATTTTTTTACTAATAATTCTTTGAACACACGGAAAGCAATTGCTGGTTCTGTTGTTGTTCCTGATTTAGAAATAACATTAACAGAGAAATCACGATCACCAATTACTTCGATCAAGTCAGCTAAGTAAGTTGAGCTGATTGAATTTCCTGCATAAAAAATTTGTGGTGCTTTACGTGTTTTACCATCTAATAAGTTATAGAAAGTATGGTTCAAGAAATCAATTGCAGCACGTGCACCTAGATATGAGCCACCAATACCGATTACTACTAATACTTCTGAATCAGATTGGATTTTTTTAGCTGCTTCTTTGATACGTGCAAACTCTTCTTTATCATAATTTGTAGGTAAATCAATCCAGCCTAAGAAATCGCTGCCTGCGCCTGTACCTTCACGTAATAATTTGTCAGCCGCTGTTACTTGGCTTTGCATGTAACCTAATTCATGTTCATTGACAAACGGTGCTACTTTTGAATAGTCAAAATGAATGTGTGCCATTTGTTCTCCTCCTTAAAAGTTCACTATACAGGTATACTTTACGTTTTTTTTACTTTTTTTTCAAGCAAATATCTACGAACCTTTCAATATTTACAAGAAAATTTCACATTTAGACCAATCCTTGTGCAGACATTGCTTCCGCAACCTTTGCAAAACCGGCAATGTTCGCACCAAGTAATAGATTTTTTTCTTCATCATACTCAGCAGCAGTTTGACGACATGTTTCATAAATTGTTTGCATGATTTCGTCTAATTGTTGATCTACTTGCTCACTTTCCCAAGTTAAACGTTGAGAGTTTTGGCTCATTTCTAAGGCAGAAACTGCAACTCCACCCGCATTTGCAGCTTTTCCTGGGCAATACCAAACTCCTGCATCATGAAAAACAGTGACAGCTTCTACTGTTGCTGGCATGTTTGCCCCTTCTGCTACAATTTGTACGCCATTTTTTACTAAGATTTCTGCTAAGTCACCTGAGATTTCATTTTGTGTCGCACATGGCAAAGCAATAGCACATGCTTCTTCTAACGACCATACCGATTTTCCTTCATGATAAACAGCAGATGTCTTTTGAGCTGCATACTCAGTTAAACGTTGACGTTTTTTTTCTTTCACTTCTTTCAATAATTCTAAGTCAATACCTGTTGGATCATAAATAAAGCCACTTGAGTCGGAACAAGTCACCACTTTCGCTCCAAGTGCTTGCGCTTTTTCAATTGCATAGATTGCAACATTTCCGCTCCCAGATACAAAAACTGTTTTATCTGTAAATGAATCTTGCTCTTGAGCTAACAAGTGTTTAACAAAATAAACTAATCCATACCCCGTTGCTTCTGTACGAACTTTACTTCCCCAAAAATTCAAAGGTTTTCCTGTCAACACACCTGCATCATATTGTTTGATTCGTTTATATGCACCAAACAAATAACCAATTTCTCTTCCACCAACACCAATGTCGCCAGCAGGAACATCTAAAGAAGGCCCAATATGTTTTGAAAGCTCCAGCATGAAACTTTGACAAAAACGCATGATTTCACCGTCCGATTTTCCTTTAGGATCGAAATCACTACCACCTTTTCCGCCACCAATTGGAAGACCAGTCAGACTATTTTTAAAAATTTGTTCAAAAGCTAAGAATTTTAAAATACTCAAGTTAACACTTGGGTGAAATCTTAACCCACCTTTATATGGACCCAAGGCTGAATTGTATTGAATCCGATATCCTCGGTTCACACACCAATTCCCTTGATCATCTTGCCAAGGCACTCGGAATTGAATGATTCGTTCAGGTTCTACTAGAATTCCTAAAATATTTTGTTCGATGTATTCAGGATGGTTTTCTAAAAAATGCGTAACTGTTGGAAGTACTTCATCAATTGCTTGTAAAAATTCGACTTCTCCACGATCTTGTTGATGTAGTTTCTCTTGAATCGTTTGGACATATTTTTTTGCATTTGTCATTGTGTCACACTCCTTCGATTAGCTAATTTTTATTTTAGCTTATTTTCAGTCCCGGCTCAAAAATTTTTCTGCGTTTATTTTCGAAATATGCTACACTCACTTGTGAGGTGAAGCGAATGGAAACAAACTACGATGTAATCGTTGTCGGCGCTGGTACCAGTGGAATGATGGCAGCTATTAGTGCCGCAGAACAAGGTGCCAAGGTGCTATTAGTTGAAAAAAATAAAAAAGCTGGAAAAAAATTGCTAATGACTGGCGGTGGGCGTTGTAATGTCACAAACAATCGACCAGTGGAAGATTTAATCGCACATATTCCCGGAAACGGAAAATTTTTATATAGTACTTTTTCACAATTTGATAACTTTGATATCATGAACTTTTTTGAAACACAAGGCGTGCATTTAAAAGAAGAAGACCATGGCCGAATGTTTCCTGTTACAAATAAATCAAAAACAATCATTGAAGCGTTGATTACTCGTCTAAATGAACTTGGCGTCACACTCCTTTTTGGTACAAAAGTTGAAAAATTGGTACACAATAGCGGACAAGTCTACGGCATTCGAACAGAATTTGAAGAATTCCAAGCCCCTTGTGTGATTTTAACAACAGGTGGACGAACTTATCCATCAACTGGCTCAACTGGAGATGGCTACAAAATGGTAAAAAAAGTTGGTCATACAATTACCCCATTATACGCGACGGAATCTCCCTTGATTTCCGAAGAACCTTTTATTCAAGAAAAAACATTACAAGGATTGTCTTTACAAGATATTTCTTTAAGTGTCTTGAATAAAAAGGGACGAGTAATTACTGAGCACATTATGGATTTACTTTTCACACACTTTGGCATTTCAGGGCCTGCTGCCTTACGTTGCTCAAGTTTTATCAATCAAGAATTAAAGAAAACGGGCGAGCCAGTTACAATTTCTCTAGATTGTTTCCCAACTCGATCAAGTCATGACTTGATCCGAGAACTAACTGCTAAGAGTCGTCAATCGAAAAAAACGTTGGTCAATACTTGGCACGGCTTTTTACCTGAACGACTACTAACTTTTTATTTAAGTCATCTGAATTTGGAACAACAAACGGGTCAACAAACGTCGGAGAAACAAATTCAAGACTTTGTCCAATTATGTAAAGAATTTCATCTCTTGATAAACAAAACTTTCCCGATAGAAAAATCTTTTGTAACTGGCGGTGGTGTTTCCTTAAAAGAAATTAATCCCAAGACCTTAGAAAGTAAACTGGTAGCTGGATTATATTTTGCGGGTGAATTACTCGATGTCAACGGCTATACTGGTGGCTTCAATATCACTGCGGCTTTTGCTACGGGTCATGTTTCTGGTATGAATGCCGGTCAACAAGCCCAGGCCATTTAAAATATTACTAGTCCACTTAAATTATTCATTGGTTACTTATAAAAAAAATCCCCTTCAAGTTAAACTGGATACTAACTTGAAGGGGATGTTTTTATGCTCTGATATCGACAAATTTTCCATTTGTCAGTTGGCAGATTGCTTGTGGAGCTAACTCCATCTGCAGTCCTCTTTTGCCAGCGGAAATAATGATTTGTTCATAATTTTCCGCAATTTGATCAAGATAAGTTGGAAATAGTTTTTTCATTCCGATTGGTGAACAGCCACCACGAATATAACCAGTAGTTGCTTCTAACTCACGTAAATGGAGCATTTCTACTTTTTTATTTCCAGAAACTTTTGCCAATTTCTTTAAATCTACTTCATTTTCTCCCGGAATGACAGCAACTAGTGGACCAGTTACGTTTCCTACAGCCACCAATGTTTTAAAAATTCGTTGCTCACTCCCAGGAATCTGTTCAAAAATCGTAGTTGCACCTAAATGATTTTCATCCCATTCATATTCGTGTTCTGTATACGCAATTTTTTTTTGCTCTACGAGTCGAATTGCATTTGTTTTGACTTGTTTTTTCTTTGCCATATTTCCACCTCATTGCAACAAGCATGATAAATTCAAATACCATTCATCGTTGGTTGATACGATTACTCATGCTAAACTCTTAATTATTTGTTGCAGTTCTTTCACAGGTAATTGTCCTGGGGCCGAAGCAGACGCTTTTGAAATTGCCCCAAAAGTAACTGCCGAACCTGTTAAGCATCCTGCTACTCTTGATAACTTACCCATTTCTCCCATTGAAACAGTAATCAACGGGATTGAAACAAACGCACTTGCTCGTTTAGTCAATTCAAGCAAGCGAAAAACATCTTGTTCTGTTTGTGGCATCATTGCTAATTTTCCAATGCTAGCTCCAAAATGTTCCATCATATTTAGCCGGTAAAGCAGAACAGGATCTGATGGTGTTTCTTTAAATTCATGATTGCTGATAATGATTGGAATTTGATGATCTTTGATGCGCTCAATCATTCCGCGTCCCAAGCTTTCAATCTGAAACAATTCAATGTCTACCATATCAACCAACTGTTCAGTCACAACTGTTTCATACAAATCATGATATTCTCTAATCGATAGATCTTGTTTTCCGCCCTCAGCTAGCGTGCGAAATGTAAAAAGCAACGGTAATCCTTGAAGCTCATGTCGAAGAAGGACTAGTGTTTCTAGAACCTTTTCTAATTGCAAGATTTCTTGATAAAAATCGACACGCCATTCCACTAAATCCGCGCCTGCCTCGCGCGCGAGACGTGCTTCACTTAAGATTTTTTCTTGGGTCACACCAGTTAATGGTGCACAAACTTTTGGTCGACCAGTACCGATTTGCAAATTTTTCACTTGGATCATCCGTAACGACTCCCTTCTTACATTTGATTGATTTTATAAACAAATACCTTTAAGTAATCTCCTTCTGGAAAAGCGTTTGTCGTTTGAAAATCATTTGGTAAGCGATAAAGTCCGATTTGTTGATAGGAGACACCTTTGGCAATGAACTCTTCTTCAATCATCTTTTGAAATTGCTGAATCGTGACATTCGCCGCATTTGTTGAAGCAATCAGCACCCCTTCATCTGCTAAAATTTCCAGACTGTCTTTGACCAATTCGCCATAGTTTTTTGCCACGCGGAAAACTTTCTTTTTGTTGCGGGCAAAACTAGGTGGGTCCAAAACAATGACATCATAAGTCAATTGTTTACGACTCGCATATTTAAAGTACTCAAAAACATCCATAACGATAATTTTTTGTTGTTCAAGATCTAAACCATTGACTTCAAACTGTTCCTGCGTTTTTTTCAGGCTCCGTTTTGCAAGATCCACGCTGGTTGTCTCAACAGCACCACCCATCGCAGCCGCAACTGAGAAAGCACCTGTATAGCTAAACATGTTTAGTACCGATTTTCCTAACGCTAATCCATCAACCAACGCTCCGCGAACTTCCTTTTGGTCTAAAAAGATTCCTGTCATCAAGCCTTCATTTAAATAGGTTGCAAACTGAACACCATTTTCTTTTACAATCAATGGCTCTGGTGCTTCTTTTCCATAAATAAACTGACTTTCTGGCAGACCCTGCGTATCAAAACGAATTTTTTCATACGCACCTAAAATTTCCGGATATGCTTTTTTAAATGCTTCAACTAATTTTTCTCGATGAAGGTACAGTGTTTGGTTATACCAAGAAAAGACAGCAAACTGGTCATAATAATCAATAATCAAACCACCCATGCCATCACCTTCACCATTGAACAAGCGAAAAGCATTTGTTAAGTCATCACTAAAATAAGTTGTGCGTTTTGCTTTTGCTACCACAAATTTTTTCTCAAAAAAAGTTGTATCAAATACTTCGTTGTCTCGGCTTAATACCCAACCAATTCCTTTGTTTTGCTTTCCTAAGTAGCCTTTTGCCACAAATTGATTTTGTTGATCTACTAAATCGATCCATTCCGTCGTTTCCACTTGCGTATCGACTAAATCTTCTTTTTGAATGAGCGGATAACCTTTTCTAAATTGAGTGCTCGCTCGTTTTTTTACTTTTATTTTCATTCATTCACCTGCTTTTACTTTCTCATCCTTCAGTATAACAAAAATCAAACAGCTTGTCTTAAGCCACAAACCTCTAAGAAAGCTTAAAGAATCCCTTAACCAACTGCCATAAATCATCGCTTAGAATTGACACTAAAATCTTCGACTAGTAAAATAGATTAGAATATATAAGTTGTGTACTATGGGTTTTATGACACTCTTATTCTTATTTTTTTGAGTGTAGAAAGGAAGATTACTTTGAAACGTATAAAAACGCCCGCTTTTTTAAATAAGCGGCTCGGATTTTTTTCTTTGTTAGCTGTTTTAGTCTGGCTAAAAACAATTTTCGCCTATTTGATTGATTTCAATTTAGGGATTGAAAGCGGAGTGCAATACTTTATCTTATTTATCAATCCAATTGCGACTACTTTGTTATTACTTGGGATTGCTTTGTATGTGAGACGGGCAAGAGCTTCGTATATCACGATGATGGTGATTTTTTTCTTACTCACTTTGTGGGTGTTTTCAAATGTCACTTACTATCGTGAATTTACAGACTTTATTACCATCAATACTATTTTAGGCGCTGGAAAAGTTGCTAGTGGTTTGGGCGAAAGTGCCATTCGCTTGTTCCGCCCTTACGATTTATTGTACTGGATAGATTTTATTATCTTAACGGTTTTATTAGTCACTAAAAAAATCAAAATGGATGAACGTCCTGTCCGGGCCCGTATGGCATTTGCGATTTCAACATTAGCAGTTATGATTTTTTCTGGTAATCTTTTCTTGGCTGAAGCTGATCGCCCAGAACTATTAACTAGAACATTCTCTCGTGATTATCTAGTTAAATATCTTGGTCTTAATGCCTTTATGGCTTACGATGGTTTCCAGACTTATCAAACCAACCAAGTTCGTGCGGAAGCAAGTCCTAACGATATGAAAGAAGTTGAAAACTACGTTAAGGAACACTATGCTGAACCAAACGACGAGATGTTTGGTGTGGCAAAAGGTAGAAACGTTATCTATATCCATCTAGAAAGCTTCCAACAATTCCTGATTGATTACAAACTAAAAGATGAAGCAGGCGTTGAACACGAAGTAACTCCTTTCCTTAATAGCCTGTTTCACAGTAATAGTACGTATAGTTTCGATAACTTTTTCCATCAAGTCAAAGCTGGAAAAACCAGTGATGCTGAAACATTAATGGAAAACTCTCTCTTCGGATTAAACCAAGGATCACTCTTTACTCAATTGGGTGGAAAAAATACTTTCCAAGCTGCACCTGACATCTTGAGCCAAACACAAGATTATACTAGTGCTGTTTTCCACGGAAATTCTGGTACCTTCTGGAACAGAAATGAGACGTATAAAAATCTTGGTTATGATTATTTCTTTGATTCATCTTATTACGATGTAACCGATGAAAACTCATTCCAATACGGGTTGCATGATAAGCCATTCTTTGACCAGTCCGTTCAGTATTTAGAACATTTGCAACAGCCATTTTATTCAAAATTCATTGCTGTATCAAACCACTATCCTTATTCAAAATTTACTAATGAAGAAGCAGGATTCCCGATGGCAGCAACCAGTGATGAAACAATTAACGGCTACTTCGCAACTGCGAATTATCTGGATACAGCAGTCGAAGAATTCTTTAACTATTTGAAGTCAAGTGGACTATATGATAATTCTGTTATTGTTTTATATGGTGACCACTATGGTGTTTCCAATTCAAGAAACAAGACCTTAGCAGAACTACTTGGAAAATCAAGTGATACTTGGTCAAACTTTGATAACGCACAAATGCAACGTGTCCCTTACATGATTCATGTACCTGGTCAAACAAATGGCGGGATTAACCATACTTATGGAGGTCAAGTTGACGCGTTACCAACGTTACTTCACTTACTAGGTGTTGACACCAAAGATTATATCCAACTTGGACAAGATTTATTCTCTAAAGACCATGACCAAGTGGTAAGCTTCCGTGATGGCGATTTCGTTACACCAACTTACACTTACTACAGTGGTACGATTTATGATAACGCAACAGGTGAAGCCATTACCGATCCTTCCCCTGAAGTTCAAGCAAAAATTGATGAATGGAAAGTTGAGGTTTCAAAACAATTAGCTGTTTCTGATCAAATCAATAACGGTGATTTACTCCGTTTCTACACGAATAGCAATCTTGATCCAATTGACTCTGCCAACTATGATTACAAAAATGGTTTAGAAAAAATGACTGCGATTGAGAAAAAATTAGGTGATAAATCAACCAGCGTATTTAGTCAAAACGGTAATAAATCAACAACTAATCTTTATGAAACAAAAACGTATCAAGAAATAAATGGTACACCAACGACTGATACTTCTTCTTCAGAGAAATAAACGATTAAAAAGCGTGAGAAGCTAACTTCTCACGCTTTTTTGTACTCTTAAATAACAGTTTCTCACCTCTTTGCAGAATAACTCGCAATTTATCAAAAAGAATTTCATACTTTATTCATATTCATTTTTTATACTCTAATAGAGGTGAAAAGTATGAAAATAATCCGTTATGCTATTGCGCGTTTAGCATATTATAAAAAGCAAACAATTGTATATATTTTATTTTCAAGCTTCTTTGCTTTTTTGTTACTTATCTCTTTTAATTTATATAATTTACAAACTACTTTACACAAACAAATCCAAAACCGTTTAGCTATCTTTAGTTCAACTAGTCAAGAAGAAAAGATTCCACAATTAGATAGCGTTAGTCACTTCTATTCATCAGCTATTCTTGTCTTTGTGCTTTGCTTTGCGATTTGTTTTTTCTTCTTTTTTATCCATATTTTGAAACAAAATCGACAAGAATTGATGAACTGGCGTTTAACCGGATTTTCACAAAAAAAGTTATTCTTCTTTGTTTACACTCAAATGTTTTTACCAATTACTGTTGCTTGCTTAGGTTTACTATTATGGAGTATCAGTTTCCAGCATCTTTACGAAACACTGTTACAAAGAATCAACCTAACTGTTCTTACCTTATTTAAGTTTCCTGACTTTTCTGTTCCTTCTTCAATTAGTGGATTAACCATTCCTATCAATCAAGAAGCATTTTTTCAGATTGATTTTACGAGTGATTTTTTACTTGTTGATACATTTAAAGGAATTGTTCAAACACTATTCACTTTGACTTTCGTTAGCTTATTTATAAGTATTTTGTCATTTATCTATTTTTCTCGAAGACTGCAAAAAGGGAGGTTCACCCACCATGGAGCAACCAAATAATACGACTCATTTCAATTGTCTAACTGTTATTCTTAGTTCTAAAGAAAAGCAACAACAACTACTTAATGAATGGAAAGAAAACTTGTTGCTAGATGACTCGCCAAACTACACAATTGTTCAAAAAAATTGGCCTGTCTTTCCTTATTTAAAGTTAAAGGATCATGTCTACCTAGACATTTCAAGTAAAGATATCAAGTCAACCAGTTCCGCTTATCAATCACAATTAAAGCTGGATTCCTCTTGGGAAAAGCAGTCAGCAGATGACCTCTCTTTATTAGAAAAAATCAAACTGCAACTCTTACATTCTTTACTTGCTAAACGCACACAAATCATTGTAGAAGACGCATTTGACGACTTAACTATTGCAGAAACACAAGAATTGTTAGACATTCTTTGCTTACTAGCTCGTCAAAAAAATCAAACAATTTTGCTGTTCACCAACAATACGACTATTGCCCATAGTCCCTACATCGATCATTTAGAAGATGCTTCCTAAAGTATTTTTCTCACATATTTTACTCCACTATACTTACTAATTGATGATCACTAAAAAAGCCAGATGCGGAAATTTCCACATCTGGCTTTTGGTTTAGTTTTCTTGAGACACTTCTTTGATTTCTACATCCGGAAGTCGGACAGTAAATGTTGTTCCTTTTCCTTCTTCACTTTCGACCTCAATTTTCCCTTTATGCAGACGAACTAGTTGTTGCACGATGGGTAAGCCGAGACCAGATTCACCATACTTAGTATTTTTTCTTGATGGATCAACCTTATAGTAGCGTTCCCAAATATTTTTCATCTGCTGTTCTGAGATACCGATTCCTGTATCTTTGATTTTAATAATCGTTTCAAGATAACCTTTTTCAATACTGATAGTAATTTGACCATTTTCAGTAAACTGAATCGCATTTTGAATGATATTTACCATAATCTGTACGAAACGATCATAGTCAGCATAAACATCAATTTCTTCCTGAGCTTCCAAAATCAGTGTATCTCCTGCTGCTTCTGCTTTTGCTTCAAGCTGTGTCACAAGATTTCTCAAGGTTTCTGTTCCATTGAATTTCTTGATGACCATCGTAATTTGGTCGGTCCGAATTTTCTCATAGTCCAGATTCTCATTGACTAATCGAATAAGGCGCTCCGTTTCATTTTTCATTAACTTGATTGCATTCTCTCGTTGATTTTCTGGAATCGCATCATAGGCAAGCCCCTCTAGCAATCCATTGATTGTCGTCAAAGGCGTGCGCATCTCATGTGCAGCATCTGCCATAAATTGGCGTCGCCGATTCTCTTGCTCTTCGATTTCTGCTTGCGACTCTTTAAGTGAATTCGTCATCTTATTGAAATCATCTGCAAGTTCGTCAAATTCATCTTTGTCATGAACAGGTAGTTGGACATCAAAATTCCCGTTAGTCACTTCTTTTGTTGCATTGCGTAAACGATTGATTCGCTTCACCTGAAAAGCAGCAAACACATAACTAGCAATAACTGCAACAATACTTGAAAAAATAAACCCCTTGAAAAGATTCAAGGTAACTGAACGCACGCTATTATCAATATTTCGTGCTGGTTGGCTCACAACCAAAGCACCGTAAAATTCATGATTCAAATTAAACGGAACTAATGCATAAGAAGTTGCTTGCTGTTGGCCTAAAATATTTTTATGATCGGTAAATTTTTGTTGCTTTCCGTTACGCAAATTTTTCCATTGCTCTGGACTAATCGTGAAATCCAGCATTGAATCGTCTGTTGGATAAATAAGTCGCTCATTTTTGTCAATAAAAATAAAGTTAACATTCTGCTCCGTTAGCACTTGTTCTGTCAAAAGCAAAGCATTTTGAAACGCCTGATCTTGACTCAGTTGCGGAAAATTCGCAGCATATGTTTGTGTCGTTTTTTCAACAGATTCAGCATAACCAAACAACTGTTGGTAATTATTTTCTTCAATCGTTTGCTTCGTTAATTGTGTAAATGAAACCCCGACAATCAAAATAATCATGGCAATCATACTACAAAAAGCAAGTAATTGTTGATAAAGATAGCGCATTAGGCAACACCAGAATCATCAAACTTATAGCCGACGCCCCAAACCGTTTGAATTACTTGTGGACCGACTTTCTCAATTTTTTGACGAAGTTTTTTGATATGTGCATCAACTGTTCGCTCATCACCAAAATATTGATAATCCCAAACTAATTCCAATAGCTGTTCTCTTGAAAAAACTTGACGTGGTTTTTTCGCTAAAGTAAATAAAAGATCAAATTCTTTTGGTGTCAAACCTTCAATCAATTGACCATCTAGATAAGCTTCACGAGTTTTGGTATTCATTTTGAAATGTTCTGTTTGAATGTCGAAATGACTATCTGATTCACTGGTTTCTTCTTTTGCATCGACAAGTTCGCTTCGACGGTGCAAGGCTTTCATTCGTGCAATCAAGGTCAGTGGACTAAACGGTTTCGTTACGTAGTCGTCTGCCCCCATTTCCAGACCAATAACTTGGTCGCTCTCTGAATCGCGTGCAGTCAACATAATGATAGGTACTGTGCTTGAGATTTTCCGAATCTCACGCCCAACAACCATGCCATCCATTGTTGGTAAATTCAAATCAAGTGTAATCATGTCCCAGTGTGCAGGATTTTCTAAGAAGGCGTCTAGCCCGTCTTTCCCATCATACTTGAACGTTGCCTCCCAGCCTTCATTCAAAAAAAACATCTGCATCATTTCAGAAACAGATTGGTTATCTTCAATCATTAAAATGTTCATAGTCATCCCCTCCGGATTTCTGGTCAAATTTCTGTAATTTTTTTTCCGTTAAAATAAAAATCGGCATAATTGGAAAAACTAATACCAGCATTTCAATTAAAAAGTAATTCGTGTTTCCTGTTACTTTTAATAAATAGCCAATCGCAGCCATTATCAAGCCGAAAATAATAAAGTATTTTCCACTAACTTTCTGGGCTAACTGCCAGAGTTCATCTGTTTTAGCAGCTAACGGTGAGTGGTATCCATACAATGGCAAATTTCCCTTGGAAGGAAATAAGCGAAAGAAAATACCAATAGTCGTTAAAGCAACTCCTACAACTAAAAAAATCATTGATTTCCTCCTAAAAAGTTCTCTTTCTAGTATACTCCAAATAGTCTTGCGAACCAATACATTCAATAATTCTTCATGAAAGGTTTGTCTTTTGTTCATTCTTTGTTAAGATAGGTTTATTGAAAAGATAAAGGAGTTTTTTTTGTGTCAAACTATCAAGCAATTACTTTTTTTGACCTAGATGGAACACTGCTGGATGCGCATTCAACAATCACCTCAGAAGTTGCATCTGCCATGAATGCCTTAAAAGAAAATCATGTCTTACCTGTCATTGCCACAGGTAGAACAGAAATTGAAATCCAAAAGATTATGCACGATGCTGGAATCACTTCAGCTGTTACCATGAATGGCTCTTATATTCGTGTGGATGGAAAAGAAATCCATTCCGAGCTTTTTTCAGAACAAGAATGTCAAAGAATGTATGAACATGTGCGGTTACAAGGCCACGAACTTTCGTACTACAATCACCAAAATATTTGGTGTACTGGCCACAATCAACTAATGATTGATGCCTATAATTTTATTCATTCTGAAGTGCCACCGATTGATCCTTTTGCCTTTCGTCAAAATCCAATCAACATGCTTTTGATTCTTTCACAAAGTGGCGATGAGTATTATCATGAACAGTTTCCTGAACTAACTTTTTATCGAAACGGTCCTTATTCAATTGATACCGTGAAAAAAGGAATTTCTAAGGGTGTTGGCGTCAAACGATTAAAAGAAGAATTAGGATTGACCAATGTCCCAACTTTTGGATTTGGTGATGGTCCGAATGACTTCGCTCTGCTAGAAGCTTGCGACAATAAAATTGCAATGGGCAATGCCTACGATGGACTAAAAGAGTTGGCGACTTTCGTAACTAAGAAAAATACTGAAGGTGGCATCGTCCACGCATTGAAACATTTTGACTTAATTTAATTTTTTTAAAATAAAAAATCCGTAACGAATCTCAAAGCAGATACTACTGTTTTGAGATTTTTTTCTTTTTCTCTTAAGAAAAAACAACAGCAGTAAGAGTTCTCACTAACTAATTCAATCAGTCGGTGCCAATCAATATAAAAATCAAAAAAATTGACAAAAAAAGAAAAAATCTTTTAATGGACATATCCACTTATGGAGATGTCCATTAAAATTTTATGAGGTGATCTTTATGAATGAAATAAATTTAAGTAAATATTTGGCTGCGATTTATCGCCAAACGAAAAAATCATGGAACCATCAAAATAGTTTTGACTTTTTAAGGGCAACACAAACAGATATTATTATGTTTGCTCTAAAAAATCCTCATCAAATCCAAAAAGATATTGCACGTCGGATGGCAATTGATCCAAGCTTATTAACAAAAGACTTGAAGTTTTTAGAAAAAGAAGAAATTATTACCCGCTCACTAAGCAATGAATCACGTGCCTATCATGTTGATTTAACTGATAAAGGGAAAAAAATTGCAGAACAACTTGGTAATGAAATGGAAGAATGGTGGATTTCGTTCTTTCACGCCCACCCAGAAATCAATCAAGCACAGTTTACTGAACAATTGAAACTCGTTTATGAAGCATTTAATGCTAATGAATAGTGAAACGCAAGGAGACCTGAATCGAAAATGGAAAAACAACTTTTAGTAAAAAACCGAAAATTGATCACTGTCATCATCTTATCAGCAACATTTATCAGTATGATGAAAGGCCGACTGATTCTAGGAATTTTTCTTTTTATTCTTGGCTTTTTGATTGGCTGTCTTTTGTTGAAACGACAATTACGTATGAAAAAACCTTTAATCAATATCTATTTACTGAAACAACCCACTTTTATAAAAATGACTGGCATTAGTATCCTGGCATACATCATTTTGGTTGGGTTAGGACAGCTGGTCTCCATCTTTGCCCAAATGCAGCTTTCAGTCGATAGCTTAACTGCTGGTCTTATCTTATTACCAGGAGCCATTTTGAACGCTTTTTCTTCAATTGTTGTTGGACGAATTTACGACAAGCATGGACCAAAGAAATTAATCATAACTGGCAGCTTTTTGATGCTCGTATCCTTTATCCCCTTCTTTCTTTCACGAGTAGAAATCAATTTAGCTTTGTTGTCCGTGACTTATGCGCTTTGTCTCTTAGGAATTGGATTAATTTTTTCACCGTCACTAACCGAAGCTTTTAAAGAAATTGAACCTTCACAAATCAGCCAAGCAACGGCTTTGAATAACACACTTCGTCAAATGTTTGCATCTATCGGAATTACGATCATGATCAGCATCGTGACAACTCCTTCATCAATGAATGTTGGGATTACTTGGGTAATGGCTTTGTGTATTGTTTTGACTATTGCTATTCCGCTTCTCCTATTCCGTTTAACATCAGAAAAAAAGTGACCATTTTATTCAAGAAAATGTTACTAAATCTCGAAGCAAGTAGTACAGCTTCGAGATTTTTTCATGAAACTAAAAATGATTCAGCGAATAAAATTGATTGAACCTTTCATTAACTCTTCTCGCATTTTAGTGCCAATACTTTTTTATTGAAAATGAATAAAAATGTGGTATACTATTTTTGTGCGTAATGCATCTGTAACCCTTGTTACTTTACGGGGACGTTACGGATTCGACAGGCACAGTTTGAGCTTGAATTGCGTTTCGTAGGTTACGTCTACGTTAAAACGTTACAGTTAAATATAACTGCTAAAAACGAAAACTATTCTTACGCTTTAGCTGCCTAAAAACAGTTAGCGTAGATCCTCTCGGTATCGCCCATGTGCTCGAGTAAGGGTCCTAACTTTAGTGGGATACGTTTCAACTTTCCGTCTGTAAGTTGAAAAAGAGCTCATCAGACTAGCAATACAAAATGCCTGTCACTCGGCAAGTTGTAAAGCGAAACCTTAAATGAGTT
>NZ_JXLE01000020.1 GCF_001886265.1 Enterococcus thailandicus | reverse complement strand
GCAAGACTACTAACGGTAAACGGCATGTCTGCCGTTCCATCACGTCTGCAAAATAAATAACAAAATAATCATAGCGATGATTGCTTCAGATGTCAAGATAGAAAGTAGTGAAAAGAACGATGAAAAAATATGATGGTGAATTTTCTGGATTAGGAATGATTGCCGGGCTTTTAATTGGTTTAGCAAAAGGAAATATTTTGTTTGGCTTGATGCTTGGTGTTGTTTGTGGTGTGGCAATGGATTGGGGCGCTAATTTATGGAATGACTATCAGCAAAATAGAAACGATGATAGTTAAAAAAAAGGTTGAAGGACTGGATTTAACGAAATATGCTGGTATATTTATACGGGATAGAGTATGATATTGGATAACTTAGTAAATAACTATCGATAATATAGTCAGAAGTTTCTAACTTTTTGAAATGAGGGATCGGAGAATATGAGAGAATTTGAAAAGTCCAACAAATTAGAAGGTGTTAGTTATGATGTACGTGGTCCGGTTCTTGAAGAAGCAGACCGCATGCAAGAAGAAGGAATTAGCATCATGAAATTGAATACGGGGAATCCTGCCCCGTTTGGCTTTGAAGCACCTAATGAAGTTATTCGTGATTTGATTATGAATGTGCGTGAGTCAGAAGGTTATTCTGATTCAAAAGGGATTTTTTCTGCAAGAAAAGCGATTCAGCAATACTGTCAATTAAAAAAATTTCCTAATGTTACAATCAACGACATTTATACAGGTAATGGTGTCAGTGAATTAATCTCAATGTGTATGCAAGGGTTGTTAGACAATGGTGATGAAGTTTTAGTCCCAATGCCAGATTATCCGTTATGGACAGCCTCCATTGCACTTGCAGGAGGAAACCCCGTTCACTATATTTGTGATGAAGAAGCGGAGTGGTATCCGGATATTGCAGACATCAAGGCTAAAATCACTAGTCGCACGAAAGCAATCGTGATTATTAATCCAAATAATCCAACAGGGGCTCTTTATCCTAAAGAGTTATTAGAAGAAATTGTTGAGGTTGCTCGTCAAAATGATTTAATCATTTATTCAGATGAAATTTATGATCGCCTAGTAATGGATGGCTTAGAGCATATCCCAATCGCAACTTTGGCACCAGATTTGTTTGTCGTGACTCTAAATGGTCTTTCAAAATCCCATCGAGTAGCAGGTTTCCGCGTAGGATGGATGGTACTTAGTGGAGATAAGTCACGAGTGCAAGGATATATTGAGGGCTTAAATATGTTATCTTCGATGCGT
Organism: Enterococcus thailandicus; assembly: GCF_001886265.1. Taxonomy (GTDB): domain Bacteria; phylum Bacillota; class Bacilli; order Lactobacillales; family Enterococcaceae; genus Enterococcus_B; species Enterococcus_B thailandicus. The sequence goes on along the minus strand of NZ_JXLE01000020.1, from coordinate 41,375 downwards.
TTGTGCTCTAATGTTTTATCCCAGCAAATCGTACAAACCGCTTTAGGTGGTTATCAAAGCGTAGATGAGTTATTGCTACCTGGTGGCCGAATTTACGAACAAAGAGAATATGTTTATAATGCGATTAATGATATTCCAGGTTTATCAGCAGTGAAACCTAAAGCAGCATTTTATATTTTTCCAAAAATTGATACAAAACGTTTTAATATTTTTGATGATGAAAAGTTTGTACTTGATTTCTTGCATGAACACCATATTTTACTTGTTCACGGTGGCGGATTCAATTGGCATCAGCCAGACCATTTCCGAATCGTTTATTTACCAAAATTAGATGATTTGAAGGTCATGGCTGGAAAAATGCGAGAATTTTTGACGACTTATCAACAAAAATAACGACGATTCTTAAGGAATTGTTTTGCTAGCCAAACAGTTTAGAAATGTCTGTGGCATTAAAAATGTCACAGCTTTTTCTTTGTTGTTAAAAAAGTTAGCAAAAAGTAAGTGAGTAATTTTCTTTCCCAAGAAAAAGTGAAACAGCCCTTTTCTTGAAGTTTACTCATCCGTAAAGTAAAATACTGTTATCATGCGAGCACGCATATTTTGGGGAGGATACATAATGGAAACGTTTGTCGATTCCTTTGGGACAATTATCAAGACAATACGAAAAGAACGAAACATGACACAAAAAATGCTTTCTCAAGGTATTTGTTCTCAAAGTGTTTTAAGCAGAATTGAAAATAATGAAGAATTGCCAAATGTTCTGGTAATGGCACAAATTTGTCAACGGCTAGGTGTGACCATTGATCATGTGATGACCTTATCCAATGGGGATATTCGTAAAAATCTGCAACAGTTAGACTTGCTAGATTTTTATTTTCAAAGGCGCGACTATCGCAAATTAGCACAGCTTTTGAAAAATGATGAAGTCAAAAGTAGCCTGTACTCAGATGCAGATTACCAACGTTACTATTACTATTTAGGTGTATGTGAATTTTATCTAGCAAAAAACATTTCTCAAGCTGTTTGTTATTTAAAAGAAGCGCTGACTTATTCGAGTCATAGTGAGCATGTGCATGTTTCTGATACGGAAGTTCAGTTGATTAGTGCAATTGGTAAGATTTATGGAGTTGCAGGAAGACCAACGGAAGCACGCTATTATTTGAGTAAAAGTATTCAACTTTTTCAACAATCGATTGAAACACGTGTCAAAAGTGAGTTGTCACAAATCTTTTATAACTATGGAACATTCTTATTTCAGCAAGGAGAAATCGATACGGCACTTGAGCATGTCAATCGAGGGATTCGTTGGACGCAAGAAAAAAATAGTTATTACTTTTTAAATGACTTGTTTGCATTGAAAAGTTTGATTTATAAAAAGAAAAATGAACCGCAAAAAGCAGCTTTTTATGAAGAATTGGCGCAAGCTGTTCGAAAGATTTCAAAAAACTCATAAATGGTGTAGACCATTATTGACTTTTGATAGAAATAAGAGTACCTTAAGGGTAGAAAATCAAAGGAGCGAGTTAGAATGAGAACTTTTATTTATGCTGACAAATTCTTTTTATCGTCAGGTGTAAAAAATGCCGGTTACCTAGAAATTACCGATGGACTATTTGGTGTGTATTCACAAGAATTACCAGATGGAGAAGCAAAAGTGATTGATCAAAGTGGTAAATGGATTGCACCTGGTTTAGTTGATACACACATTCATGGTTACATGAATCACGACGTAATGGATAATGATGCTGAAGGTATCAAAGTTATGTCTGAAGGGTTATTATCTTGCGGGGTAACTTCTTTCTTACCAACAACATTGACTTCAAGTAAAGAACGCTTGAAAGATGTAGCAGAAACAATCGGAAAAATGTATCAAGAAGCTCCAGGGGCAAAAATCAAAGGAATTTACTTTGAAGGACCTTTCTTCACAGAAGAACATAAAGGCGCTCAAAACCCTAGCTATTTTGGTGATCCAGACTTGGATACTTTCCATGAATGGCAAGAAGCTTCAGGTGGATTAATTAAAAAAATTGCTTTAGCACCTGAACGTCATGGTGTAGAAGATTTCGTTAAACAAGTAACAGATGAAGGCGTTGTCGTGGCTCTTGGTCACAGTAACGCAACAATTGATGAAGCTCAAAAAGCTGTTGAAGCAGGAGCTAGTGTCTTTGTTCATGCCTACAACGGAATGCGTGGATTGAATCACCGTGAACCAGGTATGGTTGGTGCATTATTATCATTAGAACATGTTTTCTCAGAATTGATTTGTGACGGACACCATGTTCATCCAAATGCTGCTGAAATTTTGATGGAAAAAGCAGGCCATGACCATGTTGCTTTGATTACCGACTGTATGATGGCAGGTGGGATGCCAGACGGAAATTATAATTTAGGTGAATTCCCAGTAGTTGTAGCAGAAGGAACAGCTCGTTTAGAATCAGGTAACTTAGCAGGTAGTATCTTACGACTAAAAGAAGCAATCAAAAACGTTGTTGACTGGGGTATCGCAACACCAGAACAAGCAGTTATGATGGCAAGTTTAGTACCAGCAATCAGCTGTAAGATTGATGATTCTTGTGGTAAGATCGCTCAAGGACGCGATGCAGACTTTATCGTATTGAATCCTGATATGTCACTTGAAGCAACTTATTTAGATGGTGTGGAACGTTACCACGCATAGAAATCTTTTTAAGAAAAAATCAAAAGGTGAAACAAAACGTATTTATGTTTTGTTTCACCTTTTTTATTTTTAGTTTTTTATTTAAAAAATTCATTTTTTGAAAAAAGTTTCGATTGAATTTTTAGAATTCGCATACTTTATTATGAGGGAAGAAAACGTGTCGTAATAATACAAGAAATCTTCCTTGATATGAGAATGAGGAAGCATAACCACTTCATGTTCATTTGCTAAGAGATAATCTCCATCAATTGTGCGAGCAACTAATTCGTAATGATCGAACATCTGCAGATACTCAGTGACTGTTATTGTTAGCTCAGATGGCGTTGCGGCTAGACTTTTTTGCAGATAGTCTGTCGATGGGAAAAGCACTAATTCACCAATTATTTCGACTTTTTCTTCTTGAAGCCATGTGATCGTTTCAGTTAGTGTTTGGTTATACAGGATTTCAAACATAGAATCACCTATTTCTTATTTGGAATTTCAACTTTGAAGTTGATCGTTGTGTTTGCATTCAGTCCTTGTGCTTCGAGGGTTACACTTTCTGGGATCAATTCATTTTTTGTGTAGTTTGGTGTAACACGATAGCGAACAGTTTCGCCTTTGTTGAGTGCTTGTCGAATTGCTAGTTCGTAATAATTCATGTACGGATCATTAACTGGGAATTGATAAAGCGTGACCAAGTTTTTTCTTTCATCACCACTGCCACCAAATTGTTTGGCAATCAAGTGGCCTCTGGAATGATCATATTTTGGTCCAGAAACAAAACCTGGTGGACGAATTTCTCGATTGGCACTAGTACCAGTGTTGATCATTTTTTTCTTGATTAGTGCTTCTGCACCTGTCGGACGTTTCAATTGATCAAGAGAGTGGTAGGTAATCCAACCATTCTGATTGTCTTTTAACTCATCTGCTGAAAAAGTCGCGAGACCTACTTCCTTTGGCCCAGAATTATTTCCAGTAGGGGCTAGATCTTCTTTAGTTGGTAATCCGTTTTGTGTATGCTGTTGGGTCACCTGTTCATGAGTAGTAGAAGAAGGTGTTGATTTGTCATTTGAAGAATTTAAATCCAACCCCAACCAGCTAGCAGCTCCCACAATCAATAAGGTAAGTAGCGTGCCTAAAAGTTTGTTCATGTTTTTCATTTTTTCACCTCGTTATCCAGTATAGGTGAAATAGATTATTTATAATAGTAAAATTTATTAATAACGACAACAAAAACTCATAAAGTGTTGTCTTGAAGTCATAAAATACTGATTTTCACTCATAAAATGTGGTGTACACGCTTATTGATAATTGGTATGATAGAAGATAAAAGGAGGCGCTTTATGTTTGGGGGGATCGCATTAGAAACGATTTATTGGTATACGCTACTTATTTGTGCGGGAATCGCAGTTCTTTTGGTTATTTTTGGCGATGTGTTTGATTTTGACGGGCCGCTAGATCCAATGTTGTTAGTACCTTGGTTAGCATTTACAAGTCTGTTTGGCTACTTAGGAGAAAGTTTGACTGAATGGTCGTCAGTTTTGATTTTTGTGATTAGTGCTGCAATTTCAAGTGTATTGGTATTCTTGCTCAATTTTTATATTTTGATGCCAATGAAGAATGCGGAAGCAACACTATCTTCGTCTGAAAAAACATTAGAGGGACAAGTAGCGCAAGTCGTTACACCAATTCCAATCAAAGGAATGGGAGAAATACAACTTCAAAGTGTAACGGGATCGATCAATCGACCTGCTTGTTTTTATGCGGAACAGGAAACAATGGCTCAAAGAGGGACAAAAGTGTTGATTATCGAAGTAAAAGACAGAGTATGTTACGTCATCCCATATGACGGAATGCTAAAATCTTAAGGGAGTGTGTTGAATGGTTATATCAGGAGCTTTTTTATCAGTTGCAATTGTTATCTTTATTTTATTGATGCTTTTAATTGTTTTCGTATCAAAGTATCAAACAGCAAAACCCGATGAAGCGTTAATTATCAGTGGTAGTTATTTAGGAAAGAAAAATGTCCACACAGACGAAAGTAATAATAAAATCAAAATCGTCCGCGGTGGCGGTGCATTTGTTTTACCCGTTTTCCAACGTTCTAACCGAATCAGTTTACTTTCTAGTAAGTTAGATGTTTCTACGCCAGAAGTTTACACAGAGCAAGGTGTACCAGTTATGTGTGATGGAACATCGATCATTAAAATCGGTTCATCTGTGGAAGAAATTGCAACAGCGGCAGAACAATTTTTAGGAAAAACAACCGATGAATTAGAAAACGAAGCGAGAGAAGTTCTTGAAGGACATTTACGTTCAATCTTGGGCTCGATGACAGTGGAAGAAATTTATCAAAATCGTGATAAATTCAGCCAAAGTGTTCAAGAAGTTGCTTCTGTTGATTTAGCGAAGATGGGGCTGATTATTGTTTCATTTACGATCAAAGAAGTTCGTGATAAAAACGGCTATCTTGATTCATTAGGGAAACCAAGAATTGCTCAAGTGAAGCGAGATGCAGAAATTGCGGAAGCCGAAGCATTGAAAGAAACGCGAATCAAAAAAGCACAAGCTGAAAAAGAATCACAAGCTGCAGAATTACAACGACAAACAGAAATCGCTGAATCAGTAAAAGAAAAAGAATTGAAGTTAGCAACTTATAAACAAGAACAAGATGTTGCTAAAGCGAAGGCAGACCAAGCGTATAACTTAGAAAGTGCCCGTGCACAACAACAAGTTATTGAGCAAGAAATGCAAATGAAGGTCGTTGAAAGACAAAAGCAAATTGAATTAGAAGAAAAAGAAATCATCCGTCGAGAAAAGCAATATGATTCTGAAGTGAAGAAAAAAGCAGATGCTGACCGTTACGCGAAAGAACAAGAAGCACAAGCACAGAAAGTAAAAGAAGTAACTGAAGCCGAGGCAGAACGTTTTAGAGTAGAAGCTTTAGCTGAGGCACAAGCAAGCCAAACTCGTTTGGCTGGTCAAGCGGAAGCCGAAGCCATTTTAGCAAAAGGGAAAGCCGAAGCCGAAGCAAAACAAAAAATTGCTGATGCCTTTAAAGAATATGGTGAGGCGGCTGTGTTAAGCATGGTGATTGAAATGTTACCACAATTGATGCGTGAAGCAGCACAACCATTAGGAAACATTGAAAAAATTTCTGTTGTTGATACTGGAAATGGATCTGGTGAAAATGGTGGAGCGAATCGAGTAACCGGATATGCAACCAACTTATTAGCATCCACACAAGAAACTTTAAAAGCAACAACGGGTCTGGATTTAAAAGAAATTATTGAGAATCTTTCAACCAAAGGGACTTCAAGTCAAGTGAATTTGTACGAAGGCGACTCAAAACCAGCAAATAATGACGAGGTATAGTTAAAAATCAAAAAGACCACTGTAAAATGTTTAATCATTTTACAGTGGTCTTTTTGTGGGACAATGTTTATTTTTTTTGTTTTTCGATTTGTTTTTCAATTTCTACTAAACTTTTACGCAAAGTACGTTCTTTCTTTTGTAACTCGACTAAATCTTCAGCCAATTCTTTTTTCTTCTCATCTTCTGGTGGTCGTAACACAAAATTAATTCCTAGAGCAATGAATGTTCCAATGAAGGTATCGAAAACCCGCTGTAATGCGTAAAGAGTAGACTCACCTTGAGGAATACTCAAAGAAATCATTAGCAAAGTAGAAATGGCTGAAATGATTCCAGAATTGTTGTCGATGCCATCTGAAACTACGATGGTTATGATAACCAAAACAGGTAATAAAAATAGTTCAACTAAAAAATCATTGTGGAAGTAGTGCTTGATGAAGAAAAAGATAATGGCTAGAACACCGCCAATTGAATTTCCGATGATTCGAGAGCGACCAAAGGAAACAGTCGATGTTAAATCTTGGCGTAAAGAAAAAACGGCTGACAGCGCAGCAATCAATGGATTGCCTCGCTGAAAGAAGTGAAAGACTAACATACAGATAAAAACAGCTAGTGCACTTTTTATAGTCCGCATACCGAGGCGGAAACGACCGATTTGCATAACTTTTTCTCCTTTAATCCCTTTTTTTAATCATAACGAATCTTCGGCATGTTTGCTAGTTTTTAGCGTAGAGGTTTAGTATAATTGGATGAAAAAAGGGGGAAATGTATGCGGATTGGTATGCGAACGATAAAAACAGTAATTAGTGCAACATTTGCGATGCTGATCGCGAACAGCTTGCCTTTACTTTATTGGCCTTCAGCTGGGATTATTGCCGTTTTGAGTGTTGGTAATACGAGGAGGTCGACAATAAGGACGGGTGTCGATCGTTTTATTGCTTTCATTTTGGCGACAGTCGTTGCTTTCCTTAGCTTTAAGCTCCTTGGTTTTTCTCCGATTGGGTTTGGATTCTTTTTACTTCTTTTTATTCCGTTAGCAGTTCAATTTAAGTTAACAGAAGGAATCGTTGTGAACTCTGTTTTGGTTACACAGTATTTAGTTGAGCAAAGCATGGCTGTGTCACTAATTTTAAATGCATTAGGATTGATGGTTATTGGCGTAGGATTAGCTTTAGTAGCAAATATTTACATGCCTAATACCGAAAAGCGGCTACAAGAAAATCAATTAGTGATTGAGGTTGAATTTCGTCAGTTGTTACAAGAAATGGCTGATTCATTGTTAAAAGAAGGAAACGAGCGGCTTATCGAAGAAGATTGCCAACAACTATTAGCGTTTATTCGAGCAAGTCAGTTAGAAGCTCGAAATCATCATGAAAATGATTGGGTCAGACAGGAAGGCTACTATGAAACTTACTTTTCAATGAGACGGGCACAACTAAATGTGTTAAATAATATGATTCAAAATTTAGAGCGAATTGAGTCGCCCAATCCATATAGTGAGCAGATTTACGGCTTACTGATCTATACAGCAGAAACGTTTGCTGAAGAAAATGACGGTACACGTATTATGGAACGAATCCATGAAGTTTATGCTGAATATCGGCAAATGCCGTTGCCACAAAAGCGGTCTGAGTTTGAGAATCGTGCAGAACTGTTTCAGTTTTTACAATCATTTAAAAGTTTTATTGAAATCAAAGCAGAATTTGCACAGCAAAAACAACAGAGTAATTCATAGAAAAGTGTCTGGGACAGGAATCAAAATGATTATGTCCCAGACACTTTTTCATGATTAAATGTTTTCTCAAAAGTAGCTCTCTCGGAAAAAGAAGCTGAATAATTTTTAAAAAATAGATGAAGCGATTTTTAAATTGTCCTTCTTACTTTTGAAGCTAATTATTTTTTGATTTCTGTTTGTCTAATTGTTACGCTTTTTGCCAATATATGTGCATTTGGTCCAGAATGTCAATGACATCTTTGGTTAAATAAAGTGAGCGATTAGGTAATTCACCTTCAATCATCTGTACCATGTTCGCAATTTCATAATTTAAAGCTTGTGAAGTGCTACCACTTTCGATGAATTCTTTTGTACCATCGACATAAGTAATCTCAGCACGATCTGCACGTGGATAATCAGTAATTGTAATGTAGCCATTTTCATAAGCAACGATACCAACTTTAGGCATTTTTGCTCGGAAGGTTAGGCTAACAGTTGCTAATTCGTCCTGATCATTTCGTAAAATCGTAACCGATTGTTCATCAACGCCTGTTTCAAACGGAATCATCGTCGAAGCAACTACTTCTGGTTGAGCAGTTAGAAAGAAACGCGCAAACGAAACTGCGTAGGTACCAATATCAAGTAAAGCACCGCCAGCTAAATCTGGATTGAAAAAACGATTAGTAGGATCTGGTTCCTTTGCACTACCAAAAGGAGCCTGAATCATTTTTAATTTACCTAATTTCTTGCTGTCAACTAGTGAATGAAGTCGTTGATAAAGTGGCATGTTAAAGATGGTCATTGCTTCAGCAAGAATCAACCCTTTTTCCTCCGCTAGTTTCATTGCCTCAGCTAACTCAGCAGTATTCATTGTGATTGCTTTTTCGCATAAGACGTGTTTTCCTGCTTCTAATGCTGCCAAAATGTGTGAAAGATGTTGGCGATTTGGTACAGCTATATAAATGATATCAATCTCGTCATCTGCCAAAAGGTCTTGATAACTTCCATAAGCTTTTTCAATACCATAATCTGTTGCAAATGCCTGTGCTTTGGCTAGCGAACGAGAAGCAACTGCGGATAGTGTACTTGAATTTTGATTGAAATTTTCAGCGAATTCTTTCGCAATTGTTCCTAAACCGATAATTCCCCATTGATATTTTTTCATGAGAGATAGCTCCTTTTTAATCTTTAAAATAGATGCAGTTTACCTATTAAGTATAGCAAAGTTTGACTTGATTTTAAGAAAAAGTGCCTAAACGATAAAAAAACTTGAAGGCGCAATGAAAAAGATGATTTTTTTTCTGAATTTAAGTAAAATGAAAAGAGGAGGGGATTCGGATGCATCAAGTATATATTGATCTTATTATAAGTGTATTATTAGAACAATTTGAATCAGAGCAATTTTTCTTAGACGAGTACCTACTAATCAATAAAGAAGAATGGGACGCATGGAAAAAGGGTGAAAAAAATTTACCATCTGAAGCTATGCAGAAAGTAAAAAATCTTTTTACTGATTATGAATGGATGTTGACCCAAAAAATTCTAAGACAGACAATTATTTTTCCAGAAAAGAGAACGATTGCTGTTGCTGAATACAAACAAATCAAGACACGAATTGCCCAAAAATGGTTGCACAGTGGCGTCGCAGAGGTTGAATTGATTCCGTTAAAAAATGAACAACATCCTAGCAGATACCTTGACTTGAAAGTGAGTATTCACTATGATGAATGGGGCTATGACGATATTTTGAATTTCCGATTGCCAGCGGATATTCAGCAACAAATCGAAGGCGAAAAAGTGGAACTTTTAGACTGGGTGAATGAAAACCTTGAGGAAACCTATGTCCATGAAGTAAACGCTGAGCATTAAAGGGAATGAAAGGATTTTTTAAGTGAAGAAAATTTTAGGTTTTGCTTCAGTCATTATTATGATTGGCGCGATGGGCTACATTTTTATGTCAGACCATAATGCTGGCGAAGTCGAAGCGACAAGACAAACAGAAGTAAAAAAAGCTGCAAAAAGTCCTAAAAAGGGGCTTGCCAGTATTACCGATACGACTGAAAGTTCATCAACAAATAAGAAAAGTAAACAAAAAACAAAAACGACGTCAGAATTACCTGATGTTAGTACAGATGACTGGAAGCTAGTATTAGTTGGACCAGAAAATAAGTTGGAAACTGAAGTAGATGAGTCAAGTCAATTGACGGCTTTATCAAATGGTTATTTGATTGATAAGAGAATTGAACCTGATTATCAAGAATTTGCCCAAGCAGCACAAGAGGCTGGTTATCCACTTGTCATGGTTTCAGCGTTTCGTTCAGTCACGTCACAAGAGCAAGTATTCGCACAACATGTCCAAGAAGTAATGGCACAACAGGGAATTACTGAAGAAGCAGCAACGAAAATCACGAAACAAACGATTACCGAGCCAGGCTATAGTGAGCATCATACGGGTTTAGCCGTCGATGTAGTTGATGAAGATTGGTACAACAACTATCCTTCAACTGTTTTGGAAGCTAGCTATGGCGATCAACCAGGTGCAAAATGGATTGCAGAAAATTGTGCTAAATATGGTTTTATTGTTCGCTATCCAAAAAATCGTGAAGATATTACCAAAATCACTTATGAACCTTGGCACCTTCGCTACGTGGGAAAAGAAAGTGCTGAATATATCACAAAAAATCAGTTGACGTTAGAAGAGTATTTGAATGAATTAAAGGAAAAGTAGGAACATAGATGGCAATTAAAAAATTCAAAAGTCGTCGACGGAAAAAAATGCGTTTCATCGTTTTATGCGCAGGAAGCTTACTCATCCTATTTGCTTTTTTTGCTTCTTTAAGAGGATTGATGACACCACTTACCGATCATTCGGCAGAGCAAGAAGCACAATCTCATCAAGAATTTATCCAACAACTTGTTCCGCATGCACAAGAATTACAAAATGCTTATGGTATCTTGCCGAGCATTATTCTGGGACAAGCAATTCTTGAATCAAACTGGGGGAAAAGCACGTTAGCGAGTGAATATAAAAATTTATTTGGAATCAAAGCTTATGGTGATCAAGAAAAAGTAAGTCTTGAAACCAAAGAATATGTCAACGAAGCATGGATTACGATTCAAGGTGAGTTTCGCGTATACCATTCATGGGAAGAATCCATGGATGACCATACTCAACTATTTATTCAAGGCGTTGACTGGAATCCGGCTTTGTACGAAAGAGTAATCACAGCAAGTAATTACCAAGAAGCTTCGCAAGCACTACAAGATGCAGGGTATGCAACAGATCCCACATATGCACAAAAAATTATTCAAGTAATTGAAACCTATCACCTTGATCAATACGATCGTAGATAACGCGGAGAGGAAGTGGCAGGATGGCAGAGTTTGTTCCTGAAATCATGACAGAATTAAGAAAAGATATTGTTCGTGTACCAGAAGTTATTTCGCAAGCAAGTGGAATTAAAGTTTTTGGTAAAAAAATTCGATCAATTATTTTTACAACGGATATTGCGATTATTAGAAACACGAATGCGAATGCAGTAATCGCAGTTTATCCTTTTACACCGCACCCAGCAATTACCAAAAGTATAATTGAAGCTGCGGACATTCCGGTATTTTCTGGTGTGGGAGGCGGTTTAACTCAGGGCGCTCGTTCTGCTTATATGAGTATGTTTGCTGAAGCACAAGGTTCCTTAGGCGTTGTCTTAAATGGACCAACGCCGTTAGAAACAGTTCGAGAAGTTTGTCGGATTGTTGACATTCCTGTAGTTAGCACGGTGACCTCTAAATATACAGAACTTGATGAAAAGCTAGAAGCAGGTATTTCAATCATCAACATTAGTGCTGGTAAAGAAACTGCAGAAACTGTTCGTTATTTCCGAGAAAAGTATCCGGAACTACCAATTATTGCAACTGGTGGTCCAACAGAGGAAAGTATCTTGGAAACAATTGAAGCAGGAGCCAATGCTATCACCTATACACCGCCAACAAATGGTGAATTGTTCAGTGCGAAGATGGACAAGTATCGTCAACTTGAAAAAGAGAATCATCAAAATTAAAAGAGACCTTTTCAAACGCGAAGCAAGTTAATTTGCTTCGCGTTTTTCTTGTTTTTCAAGTAAAAATAGCTGAAAAAACGAACAAAACATGAAAATAATGAAAAAAGATTAGATTTTAGAAAATTTTTATTGAAAGTACATTGTCAGTTTCAGTAAGTAGTGTTAGACTATTTTCAATCTTTAATCAATCGAATTTTGTTTAGAAGGAAAAATTTTTAATGAAAAACGATCGATTTACCTGAGGATTCTGTTAAAAAAACAACTCCTCTGGCTTTAAACATCTTATCGAGTTATTGTATATTACTGACTTGTCAGTTCTACATACCTACTTATATATCGTCATAATATGGATGACAGTTTCTAGCCAATGCCGTAAAGATTGGACTATAAGTAAAAGAGTGGACAACACACCCTTTTTTGCTTATTTTAAAGTAGAAGGGTGTTTTTCTTTATCAGAAATTTTACGATAGAGTGTGGATGAAAAAGCTATTAATTGAACAAAAAATCAAGGAAAAGGGGCAAAGAAAGTGAAAGAATTAGTTGAACGCATCAAAAAAGATGGGCGTGTATTGGGTGAAGGTGTGCTAAAAGTTGATAGCTTTGTGACTCACCAAGTAGATCCAGTTTTGATGGAACAAATGGGTCAACGTTTTGCAGAAGTATTTAAAAACCAAGGAATTACCAAGGTGGTAACGATTGAAGCTTCTGGGATTGCGCCCGCTTTATATGCTGCAAAAGAATTGGGTGTGCCAATGATTTTTGCTAGAAAAGCAAAAAGTTTAACGATGGACGAAGAACTTTTAACAGCTTCTGTCTATTCTTTCACCAAACAAGTAACAAGCACGATTTCAATTTCACGAAAATTTTTATCAGAAAACGATAAAGTTTTGATTATTGATGATTTCTTGGCAAATGGTCAAGCTGCTAAAGGATTGATTGAGTTGTGTCAACAAGCTGGGGCAGAAGTTGAAGGAATCGGAATTGTCATTGAAAAATCTTTCCAAGATGGACGAGAATTACTTGAACAAATGGGACTACGTGTTGTTTCTTTAGCGCGTATCGCTTCCTTATCAAATGGTCAAGTTGAGTTTCTTGAGGAGGACGCATAACATTGGAAAAAGAAACGCAAAATGGAAAAGCAGCAGTCTTAGGGTTACAACATCTATTAGCAATGTATGCAGGTGCAGTTGCAGTGCCATTACTAATAGGAACAGGTCTTGGTTTTAATCAAGAACAAATGACTTACTTGATTTCAATTGATATTTTTATGTGCGGGTTAGCTACTTTACTACAACTGACTGTCAATCGTTTCTTTGGAATTGGTTTGCCTGTTGTTTTGGGTTGTGCAATCCAAGCAGTAGCTCCGTTGATTTTGATTGGTACAGATAAGGGTGTTGGTGCAATCTATGGTTCAATCATCGCATCTGGGATTTTTGTGGTATTAGCTGCAGGCTTCTTTTCTAAAATCAAAAAATTATTTCCACCGCTTGTAACAGGAACTGTTATTACAGTCATTGGCTTGACCTTAATCCCTGTGGCAATTGAAAAAATGGGTGGCGGTAGTGCTGCTGCAACAAATTTTGGTGACAAAACTAATCTATTGTTGGCTTTTGTAACGATTGGATTGATTGTTGGTGTCCAAATGCTTGGCAAAGGATTTATTCGTTCAATTGCTGTATTGATTGGTTTAGTTGGCGGGAGCGTATTAGCTGGCTTGATGGGAATGATTAACTTAGAGGCAATTGGTCAAGCGCCATTGTTCCATGTACCACAACCATTTTATTTTGGAAAACCAACATTTGATATCTGGTCTATTTTGCTAATGATTATTATTTCGATTGTTAGTATGGTTGAATCAACAGGTGTTTACTTTGCACTTGGCGATATTACTGGTAAAAAAGTTGGCGAAGAAGAGCTGAAAAAAGGTTATCGTGCGGAAGGGCTGGCAGTTATTCTTGGTGGTATTTTCAACACATTCCCTTATACTGGTTTTTCTCAAAATGTTGGGCTAGTTCAGTTATCCGGAATCAAAACAAGAAAACCAATTTACTTTTCGGCTGCATTCTTGATTATCTTAGGTCTATTTCCAAAAATTGGTGCTATTGCCCAAATCATTCCTGAACCCGTACTTGGTGGCGGAATGTTAGTGATGTTTGGAATGGTGGCTGTTCAAGGAATTCGTATGTTGTTAGATGTTGATTTTGATAATGATAAAAATTTATTGATTGTTGCTGTTTCAATTGGTTTTGGATTAGGTTTCAACATCATGCCGTCTTTATTTGGACAGCTTCCTGAAACAATTCAAATGTTCACTGGTAACGGAATTGTTATGAGCAGTATTACAGCTATTGTCTTGAATTTGGTTTTTAATGGAATCAAAGAGGATGAAGCAATTATTGAAGAGGCATTCGAAAAATAAAAGTGAAAATAAAAGTAGCAGAAAATATTTTTTGTTACTTTTATTTTTTTGTTCAAAAAAATAAACACGAACGTTATTGTTGTATCGTTAATTAATATTCGATTTTTGTTTGACGTTGGAAAATTCACTTGTTAAAATATGAGTGTATTGTAGCAGAGAGGGGAAAAAAATCGTGGAAGTTGCAGTCATTATGGGAAGTATTTCGGATTGGGAAACTATGAAATTTGCTTGTGACATGTTAGATGAATTTGGTGTTGCCTATGAAAAAAAAGTTGTGTCAGCGCATCGCACGCCAGATTTAATGTTTCAATTTGCGAAAGAAGCAAGAGAAAGAGGAATTAAAGTAATTATTGCAGGCGCAGGTGGTGCAGCCCATTTACCCGGAATGGTTGCTGCGCAGACAACACTACCAGTGATTGGTGTTCCTGTTCAATCACGAACATTAAATGGTTTAGACTCGTTATTATCGATTGTTCAAATGCCAGGTGGTGTGCCAGTAGCAACAACAGCAATTGGAAAAGCTGGCGCAATTAACGCCGGACTACTTGCGGTACAGATGCTTTCAATGTATGATTTAGAATTGGAAGCTAAATTGGCTGAAAGACGTTCAATGATGGCTGAAACTGTTATAGAAAGTAGTGATCAACTTGGTTAAACCATTACTGCCTGGATCAACGATTGGTATTGTCGGCGGCGGTCAATTAGGTCGGATGATGACAATTAGTGCAAAAGAAATGGGCTTTAAAGTAGGTGTATTAGATCCTGTTAGTGGTTGCCCAGCAGCTCAAGTGGCTGATTGGCATATCGAAAGTTCCTATGATGATACTTTTGCGTTAGAAGAACTTGCTAGACGAACAGATGTCATTACCTATGAATTTGAAAATGTAAGTGTGGAAGCACTTAATGCTATTTTACCAAAATCATTTATTCCACAAGGTACGGACTTGTTGGCAATTACGCAAGACCGCCTACTAGAAAAATCATTTTTAGAAACAAATAATATTGTGATTGCACCTTATGCAACAATTGTTAGTCCAACAGATATTCAAGATGCAATCGACGGAATTGGTTACCCTTGTGTTTTAAAAACGACACGCGGTGGGTATGATGGCAAAGGCCAATGTGTATTGTATGGCCGAGCTGACTTAGCACCAGCAATGGACTTATTACGTAAAGGAACTTGTGTGTTGGAAGCTTGGATTCCTTTTGAAAAAGAAATTTCTGTCATGGTGGCTGGCAACGGTCAAGGAGAGTACACAACATTTCCTGTGGTAGAAAATGTTCACCGAAATAATATTTTGCATGAAACAATTGCACCAGCTCGTGTACCTGCTGAAGTAGTCGAGGAAGCTGAGCGAATCGCAAAAGTAGTAGCAAAAGCAGTGAACCTCTCTGGTGTTTTAGGTGTCGAAATGTTTTTGACTAAGACAGGTGGTTTATATGTCAATGAGTTAGCACCAAGACCACATAATTCTGGACACTATTCAATTGAAGCTTGTTCAATGAGTCAATTCGATGCACACATTCGTGGTATTTGTGGTTGGCCTTTAAGTAAGATTCGGTTGCTAAGTGATGCTGTCATGGTCAATGTGTTAGGTGAACAGCTGCTAGAAAGCTATCGTTTAATTGAGAAAAAACCAGATTGGCAATTCCATTTCTACGGTAAGAGTCAAGCGCAAAAAGGGCGTAAAATGGGACATATCACTATTTTGACTGAAGATACGCATGAAACGCTAGAAGAAATCTATCAAACCAACATTTGGGACTAAAGGAGAAAGTTAAATGTTAGAACGTTATACACGACCTGAGATGGGAAATATCTGGACAGAAACAAATAAATATCAAGCTTGGTTGGAGGTTGAGATTTTAGCAGATGAAGCTTGGGCAGAACTTGGCGATATTCCTAAAGAAGATGTGAAAAAAATCCGGGAAAATGCTTCATTTGATATCAATCGAATTTTAGAGATTGAAAAATCAACACGCCACGATGTTGTAGCTTTCACGCGTGCAGTATCTGAAACACTTGGCGAAGAACGTAAGTGGGTACATTATGGGTTAACAAGTACAGATGTTGTTGATACTGCCTATGGTTATTTAATCAAACAAGCGAATGATATTTTGCGTGAAGACTTAAAACGATTCACAGAAATTATTGGTGAAAAAGCAAAAGAACATAAATATACAGTCATGATGGGGCGGACACACGGGGTTCATGCTGAACCAACGACATTTGGCTTGAAATTAGCTACTTGGTACTCTGAAATGAAACGGAATATTGAACGGTTTGAACATGCAGCTAAAGGTGTAGAAGCTGGAAAAATTTCTGGTGCAGTAGGAACATTTGCGAATATTCCACCATTCATTGAAGAATATGTTTGTGAAAATTTAGGCATTCGACCACAAGAAATCTCAACCCAAGTTTTACCGCGCGATTTACACGCTGAATACTTTGCAACAATGGCATTGATTGCAACGAGTATTGAACGATTTGCAACGGAAATTCGTGGGTTGCAAAAATCAGAAACGCGTGAAGTCGAAGAATTTTTTGCTAAAGGGCAAAAGGGATCTTCTGCAATGCCACATAAACGCAATCCAATTGGGTCGGAGAACATGTCTGGTTTGGCGAGAGTGATTCGTGGACATATGGTTACTGCGTACGAAAATGTTTCTTTATGGCATGAAAGAGATATTTCTCATTCATCTGCTGAACGAATTATTTTACCTGATACAACGATCCTTTTGGATTATATGTTGAATCGTTTTGGAAATATCGTGAAGAATCTGACGGTCTTCCCAGAAAATATGAAACGTAATATGGATGCTACATTTGGCTTGATTTATAGTCAAAGAGTATTGTTAAAATTAATTGATAAAGGCATGACTCGTGAAGAAGCGTATGATTTAGTTCAACCAAAAACTGCGCAAGCGTGGGATGAGCAAACAGCTTTCCGTCCTTTATTGGAAAACGATACTAAAATCACTTCTGTGTTATCAGCAGAAGATATTGAAGATGCATTTGACTATCACTACCATTTAAAAAATGTCGACGCAATTTTTGAACGTGTTGGCTTGGCATAAGTCGATGAAACGCTACAGCAAAAAATGCTGTAGCGTTTTTTTGTGTAAATAAATAAAGAGGTTTGCCACTGATCTGGCAGACCTCTTTTGTTTTTTTTCAGTTAGTAGAACATTCGCTGATTACTTACGCAAGTGCTTGCGTATTTGTAAAATGAAGCGAGTGAAGCAGATTGAGTAAATAATCAATGAAATCATAATTGTATTCTTGAGTGTTAAACACGATTTGGATACGATATTGATTTTTGAATACTTTTTGTTCATGAATTTGATTGATTAACAACTCATGATTGGAATTCGTTTGATAGTGTGCAGTTTTTTTCCGGCATTCAGCATGACGTTTCGTTGCACGGCGAATTTTTCGGAAAGTATAAAAGCTTGTATCTTTATTGCACAGATAAACATCTTTGATACCCAATAAATCGTTGTATAAGCGAGCACGTTCTTCTGGTGTTAGTTCAGAAAGGAATTGTTGTGCAGTATAAGTTGAATCTTCCATATGCTAGTGCCTCCTTGAATAAACATACATGGTAATCACACGTTTACTATACCATTAAGTTTTTCTGATGTAAACGCTTCGGTTAAGGGTGTTTTTACACATTGATTGTCTAAAAGCGAACATTAGATGATTCTAATGCTAATAATGTACAGTAGTTGGTTGATTTACCTAAAAAGTGTTGTTAAAATCAAAAGTGAAAAAACGAACAAAAACAACTGTTTATCAATTAAATGTAAGTTTATAAGGAGAGAGACTTGTGGAGAAAGCGGAATTGTTATACGAAGGAAAAGCAAAAAAAATGTTTGCAACAGAGGACAAACAAGTGATTTGGGTTGAATATCTTGATCAAGCAACTGCATTGAATGGGGTCATGAAAGACCAAATTCAAGGAAAAGGTGAATTAAATAATCAGATCACTAGCCGAATTTTCCAATACTTAACAAAAAAAGGAATTGACAATCATTTCATTGATATTTTGTCAAAAACCGAACAATTAGTAAAAAAAGTCGAAGTGATTCCTTTGGAGGTAGTTGTCAGAAATTTTGCAGCGGGAAGCTTCTCCAAACGATTAGCGGTACCAGAAGGAACCTTGTTACCTGGACCAATCATCGAATTTTATTATAAAGATGATTCGTTAGATGATCCGTTTATCAATGAAGCACACATTGCATTCTTAGAACTTGCAACACCAGCTGAAATTCAAGAAATCAAGTTGATCGCCTTACAAGTCAACGAAGCTTTACAGGAATTATTTGCGGGTATCGACTTACAGTTGATTGATTTTAAATTAGAGTTTGGTCGTTTAGCAGATGGAAAAATCTTACTTGCTGATGAGATTTCTCCTGATACTTGCCGTTTATGGGATAGTGACTCTCATGAGCATATGGATAAAGATGTGTATCGTCGAAAAATCGGTAATTTGGTTCCAGTTTATCAAGAAGTGTTGACTCGGTTGAACAATTATTCATTCTAATAATCATTGCTACTTAAAAACTTACTTTTAAAGGAGAAAAACAAATGTATTTTGTAAAAGTTTATGTGACGTATAAAGATTCTGTATTAGATCCACAAGGAGAAGCGGTAAAACATGCAGTGCATCGAATGGGTTATGAAGAGATTACAGAAATTCGTATGGGAAAATACTTTGAAATTCAAGTTGCACCATCACAGGCATCGGTTGAAGAAACGATTGAACAAATTTGTGACAAATTATTAGCGAATGTCAACATGGAAACATATCGTTACGAAATTGAGGAAATGGAGGAAGTTTAGCATGAAGTTTGCAGTGATTGTTTTTCCTGGCTCAAACTGTGATGCAGATATGCTGTGGGCTGTGCAAGAAATTATGGGTGTGGAAGCAACCTATGTTCGTTACGATGAAGATTCACTTTCTGGATTTGACGGTGTATTACTTCCTGGTGGTTTTTCTTACGGTGATTATCTTCGTTGTGGAGCAATTGCTCGCTTTTCGACAATTATGCAAGAAGTGATTCGTTTTGCTGAAGAAGGCAAACCAGTATTTGGAACGTGTAATGGATTCCAAATTTTAACTGAAGCAGGATTACTCCCTGGTGTTCTACGCAGAAATGAGTCGTTACAATTTATTTGCAAGACAGTTCCGTTAAGAGTTGCAAATAATCAAACGGCGTTTACCTCAGAATATCGTGAGGGTGAAGTGATTCAATTGCCAGTCGCTCATGGTGAAGGAAATTATTTTTGTGACGAAGAAACGTTACGTGAACTAAAGGAAAATAATCAAATCGTTTTTACGTATGAAGAAGAAAATATCAATGGCAGTGTGGAACGTATCGCAGGAATTACGAACCAAGCTGGAAATGTTCTGGGAATGATGCCTCATCCTGAACGTGCGATGGAGCAGTTATTAGGTTCAGAAGACGGAAAACGTTTCTTTCAATCAATGATCAAAAACTTCGGGAAGGTGACTGTTTAGATGAAAACAATGATGGAGCCAACAGCACAAGAAATCAAAGAGCAGAAAATCTACACTGAATGGGGTTTGTCTGATGAAGAATACCGCATGATTGAAGAAGATATATTGGGTAGAATGCCTAATTATACTGAAACAGGTCTGTTTTCTGTTATGTGGAGTGAACATTGTTCTTATAAGAATTCCAAACCTGTTCTACGAAAATTTCCGGTTACTGGACCGAACGTTTTGCAAGGACCTGGTGAAGGAGCTGGGATTGTGGATATCGGTGATGGGCAAGCAGTCGTTTTTAAGGCAGAAAGTCATAATCATCCTTCTGCTGTAGAACCTTATGAAGGTGCAGCAACTGGAGTTGGCGGGATTATTCGTGATATTTTCAGCATGGGTGCACGACCAATTGCGTTGCTTGACTCTTTACGTTTTGGTGAGCTGAATAATTCACGCACAAAATATTTACTTGATGAAGTAGTTGCGGGAATTGGTGGCTATGGTAATTGTATTGGTATCCCAACAGTTGGTGGCGAGATTGCTTTTGATGCTTGTTATGAAGGGAATCCATTAGTCAATGCGATGTGTGTTGGGTTGATTGACCATAAAGATATTCAAAAAGGTCAGGCATCAGGTGTCGGAAATTCTATTATGTATGTCGGAGCTAAAACAGGTCGTGACGGTATCCATGGTGCAACATTTGCTTCAGAGGAGTTTAGTCAAGAAGAAGAACAGCAACGCTCTGCTGTTCAAGTTGGTGATCCTTTCATGGAAAAATTGTTGTTGGAAGCCTGCCTTGAGTTGATTCTGAAACATGCAGAAATTTTAGTAGGTATCCAAGATATGGGTGCTGCGGGATTGGTATCATCCAGTTCAGAAATGGCTTCCAAAGCAGGATCAGGTTTGATTTTAACGCTAGATGATGTGCCCCAACGAGAAACAGACATGTCTCCTTATGAAATGATGTTATCTGAATCTCAAGAACGTATGTTAATTTGCGTCAAAGCTGGTGCAGAGGAAGAAGTAAAAGCGTTATTCAAAAAATATGATTTAGATGCTGTAACAATTGGAAAGGTAACAGATGATGGCCAATATCGTTTATATCATCATGGAAATGAAGTAGCCAACTTACCAGTTGATGCTTTGGCAGAAGATGCGCCAGTTTACGATAAGCCAAGAAAAGAACCAGCGAGAATGGCGGAGTTTCGAACAATGCCAGCATATGTGCCTGTCATTGGCGACCCAAACGAAACACTCTTATCGTTATTAGCGCAACCAACAATTGCTTCAAAGAAGTCAATTTATGAAACGTACGACTCTCAAGTTCAAACAAATACCGTTGTTCGTCCGGGAAGTGATGCAGCTGTTTTACGAATCCGCGGAACGAAAAAAGCTTTAGCAATGACAACTGATTGTAATGCAAGATACCTTTATTTAAATCCAGAAATCGGTGGTCAGATTGCAGTTGCTGAAGCAGCACGAAATATTGTTGCTAGCGGTGGAAAACCTTTAGCAATTACAGATTGCTTGAACTATGGTTCACCGGATAAGCCTGAAGTTTTTTGGGAGCTTTGGCACTCGGCAGATGGAATAGCAGAAGCTTGTCGTACCTTTGAAACACCAGTTATTTCTGGAAACGTGTCACTTTACAATGAAACAGATGGCAAGGCAATCTATCCAACTCCGATGATTGGTATGGTAGGTTTGATTGAATCGCATGAGCAGATTACTACGCAGGAATTTAAGCAAGCAGGAGATCAAATTTATGTTATTGGCCAAACAGGCAATGATTTTAATGGGAGCGAGATTCAAAAGCTTTTGACAGGAACGATTCAAGGTCAGTTAACTAACTTTGATTTAGCAGTTGAAAAGAAAAATCAAGACTTAATGTTAGCTGCTATTCAACAAGGCTTGGTAGCTAGTTCTCATGATTGTTCTGAAGGTGGCCTGGCGGTTGCCATTGCAGAAGCTGCTTTTGCGAATGGATTAGGTGTTAAAGTACAAGTCGAGTTGACTGTTGCGGAACTTTTCTCGGAAACACAATCACGATTTGTGGTGTCAATCAATTCGAAAAATCAGACAGCTTTTGAACAATTAGCAGGAGAACAGGCTTACCATCTTGGTGAAGTAACAGCTGATTCTCAATTGCGAATGCAAGCAGTTGATGGCGAAATCAATCTAACAACTCAAATGGCTAAAGCAAGCTGGGAGGAAGCTATTCCATGTCTTATGAAGTAAAAAGTTTGAATGAGGAATGTGGGATTTTTGGTGTCTGGGGACATCAGGATGCAGCAAGTGTTACTTATTTTGGCTTGCATAGCCTACAACATCGTGGCCAAGAAGGTGCGGGGATTGTTTCGAATGATGAAGGCAAACTTCATGGGCATCGCGATCTTGGTTTATTATCAGAAGTATTCAAAGATCAACGAAAATTAACTCAATTAACAGGAAATGCAGCAATTGGTCATGTGCGCTACGCGACTGCGGGAAATGGAAGTGTCGATAATATCCAACCATTTTTATTCAAGTTTTATGATGTTTCAGTTGGCTTAGCCCACAATGGTAATTTGACCAATGCTCGCTCTTTGCGAAAAGAATTAGAGCAAGATGGAGCCATTTTTCATTCAAATTCGGATACAGAAATTTTAATGCATTTGATACGTCGAAGTGACGAAGAAACATTTTTAGCAAAATTAAAAGCATCTTTGAACAAAGTAAAAGGCGGTTTTGCGTATTTACTAATGACAGAAGACGCAATGATTGCGGCGCTTGATCCTAATGGGTTCCGTCCATTAGCAATTGGACAGATGAAAAATGGTGCTTATGTCGTTGCCTCTGAAACCTGTGCTTTAGAAGTAGTTGGTGCAGAATTTCTCCGTGATGTGCATCCCGGAGAAGTAGTGATAATCAACGATGAAGGACTAAGAATTGAAACGTACACACAAGATACACAGCTAGCAATCTGTTCAATGGAGTATATCTATTTTGCACGACCAGATTCGAATATCAATGGGGTCAATGTCCATACTGCTCGAAAAAATATGGGTAAAAATCTAGCGGAAGAAGCACCAATCGAGGCAGATATGGTGGTAGGTGTCCCCAATTCTTCTTTGTCAGCTGCCAGTGGGTATGCTGAAGCTAGTGGAATTCCTTATGAAATTGGTTTAGTAAAAAACCAATATATTGCGCGAACCTTCATTCAACCTACACCAGAGTTACGCGAACAAGGTGTGCGTATGAAACTATCAGCTGTTCGAGGAGTAGTAGAAGGTAAAAAAATCGTGATGGTAGACGACTCAATTGTACGTGGTACGACAAGTCGACGAATCGTCCGGCTATTAAAAGAAGCTGGGGCGAAAGAGGTCCATGTTCGAATTGCTTCTCCACCCCTAAAATATCCTTGTTTTTACGGAATCGACATTCAAACGAGGAAAGAATTGATTGCTGCTAATCATAGTATCGAAGAAATTCGGCAATGTATTGGTGCAGATTCTTTAGAATTCCTTAGTGAGGAAGGTTTGATTACTGCCATTGGGTTAAAAGAAGAAGCGCCTTATTCAGGATTATGTATGGCTTATTTTAATGGTGACTATCCAACTCCTTTATATGATTATGAGGAGAAATACCAAGCATCTCTAAAAGAAAAAGTTTCGTTTTTCTAATAATAAAGGAGTGAATCATCGCATGAAAAATGCATATGCAAAAGCTGGCGTGGATGTCGAAGCTGGTTATGAAGTTGTTGAACGAATCAAAAAACATGTCAAAAAAACGGAACGTCTTGGTGTAATGGGCGCGCTAGGCGGTTTTGGTGGTTGTTTTGATCTTTCGTTGTTTGATGTCAAAGAACCTGTTTTAGTTTCGGGAACGGATGGCGTTGGAACAAAATTAGCAGTAGCAATTGAAGCTGGTCAACATGATACGATTGGCATTGATTGTGTCGCAATGTGTGTGAATGATATTTTAGCCCAAGGGGCAGAGCCTCTTTATTTCCTAGATTACTTAGCTACTGGAAAGAACCAACCAGAAAAATTAGAGCAAGTGGTTGCAGGTGTAGCAAATGGTTGCGTTCAAGCAAATATGGCGCTGATTGGCGGAGAAACGGCTGAGATGCCAGGAATGTATCAAGGAGACGACTATGATTTAGCCGGTTTTGCCGTTGGGATTGCTGAAAAATCACAACTGATTACTGGAGCGTTGATTGAACATGGAGATATTTTATTAGGATTACCTTCAAGTGGGATTCATTCAAATGGGTATTCGTTAGTACGGAAAATTTTCTTTGAAGAACATCAACTCACAACTGCTAGTATTTTGCCGGAATTAAATGAAACATTAGCTGATAGTTTATTAGTTCCAACAAGAATTTATGTTGCAAGTCTTTTACCATTGATCAAAAAAAATCTATTGAAAGGCTGTGCGCACATTACCGGTGGTGGTTTTGTAGAGAACATTCCCCGAATGTTGCCAGCTGGAGTCAGCGCAAATATTCAACTAGGAAGCTGGCCGATTTTACCAATTTTTGATTGTTTACAAAGCTATGGAAAGCTGTCCTCTTCGGAAATGTATGAAATTTTTAATATGGGGATTGGAATGGTCGTTGCTGTTTCACCAGAAAAAGTAGCTGAGGTCACGGCTGCTTTTGCAGAGCAAGGAGAGACTTTTTACCAAATCGGTGAAATTGTCCCAGAAGACACACAGAAAATTATTTTCACTGGAGAAACGGCATGAAGTTAGCCATTTTTGCTTCGGGTAATGGAAGTAACTTTCAAGCTTTGGTAACGAATCTAAGAGAAAAAAAGCTAGCTGTCACGTTTGACTGGTTATTTTGTGACCAGCCAGAGGCGTATGTGCTACAAAGGGCAGAAGAATTGGGCGTTCCTGCTAGTCAGTTTTCGCCAAAAGATTTTGCAAATAAAGTAGCGTATGAACAGGAGATACTACGGCAGTTGCGTGAACGAAAAATTGATTTGGTTATTTTGGCTGGCTACATGCGAATTGTGGGGCCTACTTTACTGACAGCATTTGAAAATAAAATTGTGAATATTCACCCCTCGTTATTACCGAATTTTCCCGGATTGCACGGGATTCGTGATGCATATGAAGCAGGAGTGGCAACCACGGGTGTGACTGTTCATTTAATTGATGCAGGTGTCGATACAGGCCCAATCATTCGCCAAGAAAAAGTCGAGATTGAGCCAACAGATACCTTGGAAATTCTTGAACAAAAAATCCATGCAGTCGAGCATCGAATTTATCCAGAAATCGTCGAAGAAATGATCAAAAATGGAGGCTATTTAAAATGACAAGAGCGTTGATTAGTGTATCAGACAAAACAGGGATTGTTGACTTTGCAAAAGGCTTGATTGCTAATAATATCGAAATTATCTCAACAGGTGGAACGAAAAAAGCATTAGATCAAGCAGGTGTCAAAACAATTTCTATTGATGAGGTCACTGGTTTTCCAGAAATGATGGATGGCAGAGTGAAAACCTTGCATCCGAAGATTCACGGTGGACTTTTAGGGCGCCGAGATGTCGTTGAACATATGGAAGACATGGCGCGCGGTGAAATCTTGCCAATTGATTTTGTTTGTGTGAATCTTTACCCATTTAAGGAAACCATTTTAAAACCAGAAGTAACTGAACAAGAGGCAATTGAAAATATTGATATTGGTGGCCCAAGTATGTTGCGAAGTGGTGCTAAAAATCACGAATTTGTCACAGTAATCGTTGATCCGGCAGATTATTCATTGGTACTCCAAGAATTAGAAGCCCACGGGGAAACTCAGTTAGCCACTCGAAAACGTCTAGCAGCGAAAGTCTTTCGCCATACGGCTGCTTACGATGCGTTAATTGCTCAATATTTGACAGAGATGGTGGATGAAAAAGAACCAGAAAAATTAACGTTGACGTATGAGCGAAAACAAGATTTGCGTTACGGCGAAAATAGTCATCAAGAAGCAGCTTTTTATCAATCTGCTTTACCGGAAGAATATTCGATTGCTGCAGCAAAACAAGTACATGGCAAGGAACTCTCATTCAACAATATTCGTGATGCAGATGCAGCGCTAAGAATTGCCCGAGAGTATGATGAACCAACAGTTGTTGCGTTGAAACATATGAATCCGTGTGGCATTGGAACGGCACCAACGATTTTTGAAGCTTGGAATTACGCGTTTGAAGCAGACCCAGTCTCGATTTTTGGCGGAATTATTGTTTTGAATCGTGAGGTGGATGTAGCTACTGCGGAAAAAATGCATGAACTATTTTTAGAAATCATTATTGCCCCGGGATTCACTGATGCTGCACTAGAAGTTTTGAAGAAAAAGAAAAATCTGCGTATTTTAACAATCAGTTTTGAACAAAGAACAGCCAGCATAGTTGATGAAACAGTTTCTGTTTTAGGTGGTTTATTAGTTCAAAATCAAGATTTAGCAATGGAACATGAAGAAGACTGGACTGTAGTGACAGCAAAGAAACCCACAATGGAACAAATGGAGGCATTAGCATTTGCTTGGAAAGCGGTGAAGCATGTTAAATCCAATGCTATCGTTGTTGCAAATGAACACCAAACTGTGGGGATAGGTGCAGGACAAATGAATCGTGTGGGTTCTGTCAAGATAGCGATTGAACAAGCAGGTGAAAAACTAGAAGGTGCAGTATTGGCTAGTGATGCGTTTTTCCCAATGGATGATTCTGTTGAATATGCTGCAACACATGGGATTAAGGCCATCATTCAGCCGGGTGGAAGTATCAAAGATCAGGCTTCAATTGATATGGCTAATCATTATGACATTGCGATGGTCTTTACTAATGTACGTCATTTTAGACATTAAAATTTAGTGGAAAAGGAGTAACTCATGAAAATTTTGATTATAGGTGCAGGCGGTCGCGAGCATGCGATTGGGAAAAAAATGGCGGATAGTCCGTTAGTTGAAACAGTCTACTGCGCCCCGGGAAATCCTGGAATGAAAAAGGATGGGATACAACCAGTCACAATTGCAGAAACAGATCATGATGCGCTCATCTCATTTGCAAAAGAAAAGCACATTTCTTGGACATTTGTTGGGCCAGAAGTTCCTTTGTTAAATGGAATTGTCGATGACTTTATGGCGGCAGATTTGAAAATTTTTGGACCAACAAAACGTGCAGCGTTGATTGAGGGATCTAAAAGTTTTGCTAAACAACTAATGAAAGAGTGTCAGATTCCGACAGCTGAATCCCAAACGTTTAATGATTATGAGCTGGCTATAGCTTATATCAAAGAAAAAGGCGTACCGATTGTTGTAAAAGCAGATGGTTTAGCTGCTGGTAAAGGTGTCGTTGTCGCGATGACAATGGAAGAAGCTGTACAAGCCGCAAAGGACATGTTGAAGAGTCATCGATTTGGTGAAAGCGGGAGTCAAATTGTGGTTGAAGAGTTTCTGGAAGGGGAAGAGTTCTCGCTTTTAGCGTTTGTTCGTGGCACAGAAGTTTATCCAATGGTAATTTCACAAGACCATAAACGAGCGTATGACTTAGACAAAGGACCAAATACTGGGGGAATGGGTGCTTATTCGCCAGTCCCACAAATTCCGGAAGAGATGATTAATGAAGCTATTGAAACGATTTTGAAACCAGCGGCGCAGGGCATGGTTGAACAAGGTCGTTCTTTCACGGGTATCTTGTACGCTGGTTTGATTGCAACCGTTGATGGACCGAAAGTGATTGAATTCAATGCTCGATTTGGTGATCCAGAAACACAAGTTGTTTTACCAAGACTAGTGAATGATTTTGCTCAAGTGATTGATGATCTACTAGAAAATCGTTCAATCGAATTAGAATGGTCGCAAGGTGATTTTCATGTGGGTGTTGTTGTCGCTGCTGAAGGTTACCCGGCAACGTATGAAACAGAGATGGTGTTGCCAGATTTTTCTGATGAACCGCATGTTCAGGTATATTATGCAGGTGTGGCAGAAAAAGAAGGACGTTTAGTTGGAAAGGGTGGAAGAATCTATTTAGTCGAAGCCAAAGCTGAAACGTTAGAGCAAGCACAAAAATTTATTTATGAAGCACTTCGAAGAAAAGAAACGACCAAAACATTTTATCGGCATGACATTGGAAACAAGGCATTAAAATTAGTCAAAGAGAAATCATCGGCTAAAAGATAAAAATATTTTTGATTTGATAAAGCCTTTTCATAGAAGTTGTGCTACACTTTTATTGTGTAAAAAAGGAGGAATTTTTTATGAAACAGGTTCAATTTGGAACAGTAAATCACGCAGTTTCAGCAGTAATTCTTGGTTGTATGCGTATCAATAGTGCGAAAGATCCAGCTAAGGCAATCGAGACTGCTTATGATAATGGAATCAATTTCTTTGATCATGCAGATATCTATGGAAATGGTGAATGTGAATCAATTTTTGCAGACGCATTGGCAAAAACTTCGTTGAAGCGTGAAGATTTATTTATCCAAACAAAATGTGGAATCGTTCCAGGAGTTATGTTTGATTTTTCAAAAGAACATATTATTGCCTCTGTCGAAGGCAGTTTACAACGCTTAAAAATGGATTATGTAGACGCTTTGTTGTTGCATCGACCAGATACATTAGTCGAACCTGATGAAGTCGCTGCAGCTTTTGATGAATTAGAAAAAGCGGGTAAAGTTCGCTATTTTGGTGTAAGTAATCAAAAACCAATGCAAATCGAGCTATTGAAAAAATCAGTACGTCAACCTTTAGTAGCTAACCAATTACAGTTTGGTTTAAAGCATTCAGAAATGGTTGATCAAGGAATTCATGTGAACATGACGGACGCTGCAAGTATCGATCATGATGGCAGTGTACTAGATTATTCAAGGTTGCATGATATGACAATTCAAGCATGGTCTCCTTATCAATATGGTTTTTTTGAAGGTGTCTTTATCGGTAATGAAAAATTCCCAGAATTAAATCAAAAATTAAACGAAATGGCTGAAAAATACAACACAACACCAACTGGTTTAGCTTCAGCCTGGATCTTGCGTCATCCAGCAAACATGCAAGTGATTGCTGGGACGATGAATCTTAGCCGAATTGAAGAAATTGCAAAAGCTTCTGAAATTATGTTAACAAGAGAAGATTGGTATGATCTATACATGGCTGCAGGAAATATTTTGCCATAGAACTTGGTGTGTAGTATTGGTTATCCGATAACTAAAAAAACAGGACTTGCTATTTTTTGTAGCAAGTCCTGTTTTTGTCTTTTTACCTTTTTTCCGAACATTACCCTGTTTAAAGGAACAGATTATTGAAAAAAGTCTAAGAAAACGCATTATTCGTAAAATGTTCATGGTTTTCGCTTGATTTTTTTATTTAGTTGAGTTAAATTACATAGGGCGCTAAAAAACGCCTGAATAAAACGAAGAATGTTCGTGTTTTACTGAACTGAACATTAGGAGGACAATTTGATGAAAGTATTTGATTACGAAGATATCCAACTAATTCCGAATAAATGTATCGTAAATAGCCGATCAGAGTGTGACACAACAGTGACTTTAGGTAAGCACTCATTTAAAATGCCAGTAGTACCTGCAAACATGCAAACAATTATTGATGAGTCAATTGCAGAATTTTTAGCAAAAAACGGCTATTTTTATATTATGCACCGTTTTGATGAAGAAGCGCGTATCCCATTTATAAAAAAAATGAAACAAGAAGGATATATCTCATCAATTAGTGTCGGTGTAAAAGAAAACGAATATGCTTTCGTTGAAGAATTAGCACAAAAAAATCTAGTACCAGATTACATCACAATTGACATTGCTCACGGGCATTCCAATTCAGTAATTAACATGATTCAACATATAAAAAAACATCTTCCTGAAACATTTGTGATTGCGGGAAATGTTGGGACACCTGAAGCAGTTCGTGAATTAGAAAATGCTGGCGCTGATGCAACAAAGGTTGGCATTGGACCAGGAAAAGTTTGCATCACGAAAATCAAAACAGGTTTTGGAACAGGTGGCTGGCAGTTAGCTGCGTTAAGATGGTGTGCAAAAGCTGCTCGTAAACCAATTATTGCAGATGGCGGGATTCGGACACATGGAGATGTGGCGAAATCAGTTCGTTTTGGTGCAACGATGGTTATGATCGGTTCACTATTTGCTGGACACGAAGAATCTCCGGGCGAAACAAAAGTTGAAAATGGAGTTGTTTATAAAGAGTATTTTGGCTCCGCTTCTGAATTTCAAAAAGGCGAAAAGAAAAACGTTGAAGGTAAGAAAATTTGGATTCAACACAAAGGTTCACTAAAAGATACGTTAGTTGAAATGCAACAAGATTTACAATCTTCAATTTCTTATGCAGGTGGACGTGACTTAGAAGCGATTCGCAAAGTGGATTATGTAATCGTGAAGAATTCTATTTTTAATGGAGATACAATTTAAAATAGAAAAATTTTTCAATCTTAAATAGTAGTAAGTAGAGTGTCAGATGAATCTTTGTCTGATGCTCTTTTTTTTTGGATTGAGAAAATAGGTTACGCAAAAATTTGTTATTTTTATTTCTTTTTTTTCGAAAATTCAGCTACAATAGAAGATGGAAAGAAAAGGAGAATGGAAGTTATGAAAAAAGTAAAAGTATTATCTGTTTTTGGTACAAGACCAGAAGCGATTAAGATGGCGCCTTTAGTTAAAGCTCTTGCAAAAGATGAACGCTTTATTGGAAAAGTTGCCGTTACGGCGCAGCATCGGGAAATGCTTGATCAAGTGTTAGAAGTATTTGAAATTACTCCTGATTATGATTTGAATTTGATGAAAGGTGGACAAACTTTAGCAGGAATTACTTCAAGAATTCTTGATGATTTGACACCTGTGTTATTAGAAGAACAACCAGACATCGTTTTAGTTCATGGAGATACAACAACGACTTATGCGAGTGCGACAGCAGCGTTCTATCAACAAATCAAAGTTGGCCACGTGGAAGCGGGTTTGCGAACTTGGAATAAGTGGTCGCCATTCCCTGAAGAAATGAATCGTCAATTGACAGATGTCTTAAGTGATATTTATTTTGCACCAACAAGTCAAAGCAAAGAAAACTTAGAAAAAGAAAATCATCCAACAGACGCTATTTTTGTAACTGGGAATACTGCAATTGATGCAATGGGCTACACTGTTGATGATGAATATCAAAGTGAACATCTACCAGCATCAAAAGAGGATAAAATGGTCTTGGTGACAATGCATCGTCGCGAAAATATCGGTCAACCAATGCGTCAAGTATTCCAAGCAATTGCGCGTGTTGCCAATGAACATCCAGAAGTGAAATTTATTTTTCCGATGCATCGCAATCCAAAAGTACGTGAA
Organism: Enterococcus thailandicus; assembly: GCF_001886265.1. Taxonomy (GTDB): domain Bacteria; phylum Bacillota; class Bacilli; order Lactobacillales; family Enterococcaceae; genus Enterococcus_B; species Enterococcus_B thailandicus. The sequence goes on along the minus strand of NZ_JXLE01000020.1, from coordinate 10,321 downwards.
GAAGCAATTGGCATTCTGGGGGATTTAGCTAATGTATCATTGATTGAGCCTTTAGACGTTGTCGATTTCCATAATTTTGCAGCACGAAGTTATTTGATTTTGACGGATTCTGGTGGTGTTCAAGAAGAAGCACCATCACTTGGCGTACCGGTACTTGTCTTGCGTGATACCACAGAGCGCCCAGAAGGTGTTGAGGCAGGTACTTTGAAAATGGTTGGAACAGATGAAGAAACTGTCTATGACGAAACAACTCGTTTGCTTGAAAACAAAGAAGCACATCAAGAAATGGCGCATGCCTCCAATCCATATGGGGATGGCCAAGCAAGTCAACGTATTTTAGATGCAATGGCGTATTACTTTAATATAGAAGAAAACCGACCAACTGATTTTGAATAATGGTTATTTTTTCGTAAGTTTTATTCTTTTTTTAGAGATAAAAAGTAAGTGAGGAGATCTCATGTGGCAAAAAATTGATAAGGCACAAGGACCTGCATATCGACAAATGATGGATCAAATCATGCGGAAAATCGAACAAGGCGAATTAAATCCAGGAGAGCGACTTGCTTCGGAACGGAAGTTAGCAGAGGCTTTCGGGGTGAATCGTTCCACCGTGGTTCATGCATTGGAAGAGTTACGTGCGCTTGGAATTTTGACAAGTAAACAAGGTAGTGGACGTTACGTCAATCAAACGGAATGGGGCAAGTTTTCCATTCCGAGAATTGACTGGCGTCAACTGATTGCTCATCGATATGAGCAGTCAATTAATCATTATGAAGAAAAAATCAATCGTGGAAAAAAGCAAACCAGTGCGTTTCTTGATTTGTATTCTAGTGAAATGCCGAATGAGTTATTGCCTGATTTTCAATTTCCCTCTTATTCATTAGCAGATATATTAATGGAAGAAAAGAGAATGAATCGCTATGGCTACTTGCCTTTGAAAGAAAAAATCACGGGATATTTAAAAGAAGAACTTCAATTGACATTTGCTGCGGACCAACTTTTGGTCACGGGTGGCGGTCAGCAAGCTATTTTTTTGATTTTGCAAACCATTTTGTCGTCAGGAGATGCAATCGCGGTAGAATCACCGTCCTTTTTCTATCGTCTTCCTTTGTTTAAAGCAGCGGGGATTCGCCTTTTTGGTGTAGCGATGGATGAAGAAGGAATTGATTTGAAGCAGTTAGAAACATCAATTTTAAAAAATCAGGTAAAAGCTGTCTTAGTCAATCCTAATTTTCAAAATCCTACGGGAAAAGTCATGAGTCAGAAAAGACGCGAAGCGCTTGTGCAATTATGTCGTCGATACCAATTGCCTATTATTGAAGATGATGTTTTTACTGATTTTTCTTTTTCGGAGATGAATGAGGTCCAACCGCTACGGTTACTTGATCCAGATAATGTCTTATATATTGGTTCTTTGTCACGCGTTTTAGGTCGAACGACAAAAATCGGTTGGGTATTAGGTCCTGAAACATTAATCGCTCGCTTAGCAAATGCACAAGAAATGATGGAGTTTTCACTAAGTATCGTTTCACAAATGTTAGCAACGAGTGTTTTTGATGAAGCTTTTCTCTCGAAAATGTCATTAGTGCGGCAACAATTAGTTAAGCGAAGTCAACGATTGATTGATTGGTCGAAGGAGCAAACTTTTTTTGAGTTACATCCAATAAAAGGTGGTTACTATGCTTGGCTGACGTGGGAAGGTAAGCAATTATCAACGGAGATTGCGGATGAATTAATTGCGCAAGGGTTAGGGATTGCTCCAGCGCAATTATTTGGAGAAGAAGTGAACGGGTTGCGATTGAACTTCAGTCGGCTATCAGAAGAAGAGTTACCAAAATTTAGTGAATTAATGAACCAAGCAGCAGAAATGCTAAAAAAATAAAGAAAACTGTAACAGCATAGTGATTTTTCTATGCTGTTTTTTTGTTGATGAATTTTTTTACAGAAGTTCGGTATAACAGCTTCATTAGTTGTTTGTAAAGTTATGCACGATCCTAGAATGCGTCGAGAATAAACTTTTATAAAAGTTGTAACAACAAGGTTTGTAAATAGAAACAGTTCGATGTTTTGCTATTAAAATACGGAGGATTTTTTTAAGCAAAATGTAAACCGCTTTCTTGTTTGTGATTCAATTCACTATCGCTGATGTAGCAAGGATTATTTTTATAAAAAATTATCGTGAATTTATGGGCTTATAACTTGTATTTCTCCATGATACATGATAATTTATGTATGAAGCCGGTTAAATAGTGATACAGATTCTATTACTGTTTCAATCGTAGCTAGAAGAGAATTTCTTATAGACGAGAGAGGAATGTGTGACAAATGGCAAACAAAAAAGCACCAATCGACTTCCAGGCTTTACTTGATGAAGTCAATTCAGATTTTCCAGTTTATCAAGCACTTGATCAAGATGGAAAAGTTGTAAATGAAGATTTGATCCCTGATTTATCAGATGATGAATTAGTTGAGTTAATGACAAAAATGGTTTGGTCACGTGTCTTGGATCAACGTTCAACAGCATTGAACCGTCAAGGACGTCTTGGATTTTTTGCGCCTACAGCAGGCCAAGAAGCAAGCCAACTTGCGAGTGCATTTGCTTTTGACAAAGAAGACGTTTTATTACCTGGTTATCGTGATGTTCCCCAACTTGTTCAACACGGCTTACCATTAACGCAAGCGTTTTTATGGTCTCGTGGACATGTTGCTGGTAATTTATATCCGGAAGAATTGAAAGCTCTACCACCGCAAATTATTATTGGTGCACAGTACGTTCAAGCTGCTGGTGTAGCACTAGGCTTGAAAAAACGTAACAAGAAAAACGTTGTCTTCACTTATACTGGTGATGGCGGTTCTTCACAAGGAGATTTCTACGAAGCAATTAACTTTGCGGGTGCTTACCATGCAAATGCTGTTTTCTATATTCAAAATAACGGTTTTGCAATTTCAACACCTCGTGAAAAACAAACAGCTGCTAAAACATTAGCACAAAAAGCTGTTGCAGCTGGAATTCCTGGTATCCAAGTTGATGGAATGGATCCACTAGCTGTTTATACTGTTTCAAAAATGGCTCGTGATTGGGCAATTAGCGGAAAAGGTCCTGTGTTGATTGAAACATTGACTTATCGTTATGGTCCACATACTTTATCAGGTGATGATCCAACACGTTACCGTTCAAAAGAGATGGATGGCGAGTGGCAAAAGAAAGATCCATTGATTCGTTTCCGTAACTATCTAGTTGAAAAAGGATTATGGTCTGAAGAAAAAGAAGAACAAGTAATTGAACAAACAAAAGAAGAAATTAAAGAAGCAATTGCAGAAGCTGATAAAGTACCAAAACAAAAAGTTTCGGATTTCTTGAAGAATATGTTTGAAGAATCACCACAAACAATTAAAGAACAAATTGCAATCTATGAAGCGAAGGAGTCGAAATAATCATGGCACAAAAAACAATGATTCAAGCAATCACTGATGCTTTAGCACTTGAACTAGAACATGATGAAAATGTCGTCATTTTTGGTGAAGATGTTGGTAAAAACGGAGGGGTTTTCCGTGCAACAGAAGGATTGCAAGAAAAATTTGGTGAAGATCGTGTGTTCGATACACCTTTAGCAGAATCAGGGATTGCAGGTCTTGGGTTTGGTTTAGCTTTAGAAGGATTCCGTCCAGTTCCTGAAATTCAATTCTTTGGCTTTATTTTTGAAGCAATGGATGAAGTTGTTGCGCAAATGGCGCGTACGCGTTATCGCATGGGTGGAACAAGAAACTTACCAATCACGATTCGTTCACCGTTTGGTGGTGGTGTGCATACACCAGAATTGCACTCAGATAATTTAGAAGGATTGATTGCACAGTCACCTGGTATTCGTGTGGTGATTCCATCAAATCCTTATGATGCAAAAGGTTTATTAATTTCTTCAATCAGAAGTAATGATCCAGTTGTTTTCCTAGAACACATGAAACTGTATCGTTCTTTCCGTGAGGAAGTGCCAGATGAAGCGTATGAAGTGCCTTTGGATAAAGCAGCAGTAACTCGTGAAGGATCAGACGTTTCAATCATTACTTACGGTGCAATGGTTCGTGAAGCAATCAAGGCTGCGGATAAATTAGCGCAAGAAAATATTTCGGTTGAAATTATTGATTTACGAACAGTTGCTCCTCTTGATATTGAAACAATCATTCAATCTGTTGAAAAAACAGGCCGTGTAGTTGTTGTTCAAGAAGCACAAAGACAAGCAGGCGTTGCCGCACAAGTGGTTTCTGAAATTTCAGAACGCGCGATTCTTTCTTTAGAAGCACCAATCGGACGTGTTTCTGCACCTGATACTGTCTTCCCATTTGGACAAGCGGAAAATGCTTGGTTACCAAACGCTTCTGATATTGAAGCAAAAGTCAAAGAAATCGCAGAATTCTAAGAAAAGAAGGGGAAAATTCATGGCTTATCAATTTAAATTACCGGATATCGGTGAAGGGATTGCAGAAGGCGAAATCGTAAAATGGTTCGTTAAAGCAGGCGACACGATCAATGAAGACGATACATTGTTAGAAGTTCAAAACGACAAATCAGTTGAAGAAATTCCATCTCCTATTACAGGAACGGTTAAAAACGTATTAGTTCCAGAAGGCACTGTGGCAAATGTGGGTGATGTTTTAGTAGAAATCGATGCACCTGGTTATGAAGATAGCGAACCAGCTGCTCCCGCTCAAGAACAAACACCTGAATCTCCTGCTGCAACACCAACAGCTGAAGGTTCTAGTGAAGGCGTCTTTGAATTTAAATTACCGGATATCGGTGAAGGAATTGCAGAAGGCGAAATCGTAAAATGGTTTGTTAAAGCAGGCGACACAATCAACGAAGATGATACATTATTAGAAGTCCAAAATGACAAATCAGTTGAAGAAATTCCATCACCTGTTACTGGAACAGTCAAAAACGTATTAGTTCCAGAAGGTACTGTGGCAAATGTGGGTGATGTTTTGGTAGAAATCGATGCACCAGGACATAACACAAGTCAATCTTCAGCACCAAGTACCCAAGCACCAGCTGCGGCAGCTCCTCAAGAAACAAAAGCTGCGCCATCAACAGTTGTTGCTACAGCTGACGAATCAAAACGCATTCTTGCAATGCCTTCTGTTCGTCAATATGCTCGCGAAAAAGATGTAGATATCTCACAAGTAACTGCTACTGGAAAAGGTGGCCGTATCACAAAAGAAGATATCGATCAATTTGCTTCAGGTGGCGCACCTGTTCAAGCGACTGCACCAGAAGCAGCACCAACAGCTGCAAAAGCAACGCCAGAAGCACCGGCTGCTGCACCAAAAGCAGAACCAGCTGCATTCAAGTCTGGTCAAGCAGAGCGTGAAACTCGTGAAGCTTTAACACCAACACGTAAAGCAATTGCTAAAGCGATGGTTAATAGCAAACACACAGCACCACATGTAACTTTACATGATGATGTTGAGGTTTCAAAACTTTGGGATCACCGTAAGAAATTTAAAGATGTTGCTGCTGAAAATGGCACAAAATTAACTTTCTTACCATATGTTGTTAAAGCATTGACAGCAACTGCGAAGAAATTCCCAGTGTTGAATGCGTCAATTGATGACAAAACACAAGAAATTGTGTACAAACATTACTACAATATTGGTATTGCAACTGATACGGACCACGGGTTGTATGTACCAAATATCAAAGATGCAAACATGAAGAGTATGTTTGCGATTGCTGATGAAATCAATGAAAAAGCAGCATTAGCGCACGATGGTAAACTTTCTGCCCAAGATATGCGTGATGGCTCAATTACAATCAGTAATATTGGTTCTGTTGGTGGTGGTTGGTTTACACCAGTTATCAACTACCCTGAAGTTGCTATTTTAGGTGTGGGTACAATTGCACAACAACCAGTCGTGAATAGCGAGGGTGAAATCGTTGTTGGTCGCGTGATGAAATTATCATTAAGCTTTGATCATCGAATCGTTGACGGTGCAACTGCACAGAAAGCAATGAATAACATCAAACGTTTATTAGCAGATCCAGAATTATTATTGATGGAAGGATGAGTGGAAAATGGTAGTAGGAGATTTTGCCATTGAGTTAGATACAGTTGTAATCGGTGCTGGACCTGGCGGCTATGTAGCTGCCATCCGTGCCGCAGAAATGGGACAAAAAGTTGCCATTATTGAACGTGAGTATATCGGTGGAGTTTGTTTGAATGTAGGATGTATTCCTTCTAAAGCTTTGATTTCTGCCGGTCATCATTACCAAGAATCATTAGATTCAACTTTATTTGGTGTAACAAGTAAAGGTGTTGAGTTAGACTTTACTAAAACACAAGATTGGAAAGACAATCAAGTTGTTAAAAGTTTGACAAGTGGTGTTGGAATGTTGCTTAAAAAACATAAAGTAGAAATCATCGAAGGAGAAGCTTTCTTTGTAGATGACCACACATTACGTGTTATTCATCCTGATTCTGCTCAAACGTACTCATTTAACAACGCAATTGTTGCAACTGGTTCTCGTCCAATCGAAATTCCAGGATTTAAATTTGGTGGACGCGTGTTAGATTCAACTGGTGGTTTAAACTTGAAAGAAGTTCCTAAGAAATTTGTGATTATCGGTGGCGGTGTTATCGGTGCTGAATTAGGTGGTGCTTATGCAAACCTTGGATCAGAAGTTACAATTTTAGAAGGCTCACCTTCAATTTTACCAACGTATGAAAAAGACATGGTTAAACTAGTTACTGATGATTTCAAAAAGAAAAATGTTACAGTGGTCACTTCAGCAATGGCGAAAGAAGCAATTGACAATGGTGATAGCGTAACAGTGAAATATGAAGTAGACGGCAAAGAACAATCAGTTGAAGCTGACTTTGTTATGGTTACAGTTGGTCGTCGTCCAAATACGGATGATCTTGGTTTGGAACAAGCTGGTGTTGAAATCGGCGAGCGTGGATTGATCCCCGTTGACAAACAAGGCCGAACAAATGTGGCTAATATTTTTGCAATCGGTGATATTGTTCCTGGTGCGGCGCTTGCTCACAAAGCAAGTTATGAAGCAAAAATTGCTGCTGAAGCTATTTCTGGTAAAAAAGTTGCTGTTGATTACAAAGCAATGCCAGCTGTTGCATTTACTGATCCTGAACTAGCAAGTGTTGGGATGACGATTGCAGAAGCGAAAGAGGCTGGGATTGAAGCAAAATCGTTCAAATTCCCATTTGCAGGTAATGGACGTGCTATTTCATTAGGAAAAACAGAAGGATTCTTGCGTCTAGTAACAACAATTGAAGATCACGTGATTATTGGTGCGCAAATTGGTGGTGTTGGAGCAAGTGACATGGTTTCTGAACTTGCTTTGGCAATTGAATCAGGCATGAATGCTGAGGATATTGCTTTAACAATTCATCCACATCCATCTCTTGGTGAAATTACAATGGATACAGCTGAATTAGCTTTAGGGCTACCAATTCATATCTAAAAAATCAGTTTATGAATTTTAAGATGTGCGACAGTTGATGTCGTACATCTTTTTTTGTTAGCTAGAGAAGGAAATCAGGGAGTTTTGTTATACATAACACTTTTTTTATCGTAGAATGAAGAAAGATTATAGTAAACGGAGCGATTGAAATGTTGAAAGAAGAACGTTGGAATGCGATTGTAGCTTTAGTAGATCAAAAAGGAACGATTAAAGTGAGTGAAATTGTTGAACGTCTATCGGTTTCTGACATGACTGTTCGCCGAGATTTAACAGAGTTGGAAGAAGCAGGACGCCTGAAACGGGTTCATGGCGGCGCGCGAAGTCTAAATATTTATCAACATGCCGAGCTTTCTCATCGTGACAAACAAATTATTAATAGCGAAGAGAAAAAGGAAATTGCGCAAAAGGCTGTGCAACTAATCAAAGAAGATGAAACAATTTTTCTGGGACCTGGGACGACCATTGAGTTATTGGCAGAAATTATGGAATTTGAACGTTTGCGCGTAGTAACTAATTGTTTGCCAGTATTCAAAACATTGAGTAAAAAACAAGGAAATTTAAAAGTGTACTTAGTTGGTGGTGAAATGCGTGAGCTGACAAAATCATTTTTTGGCGAAATTTCCAACAAAGCATTACAAGATATGCATTTTCATAAGGCATTCTTCAGCAGCAATGCAGTGAAGGATGATGAAGTGATGACTGCGACGATCGAAGAAGGACAAACACAAGCAATTGCTCTAGATAATTCAATCGAGCGCTATTTATTGATTGATTCATCCAAGGTGGGGAAACAAGATTTTTATTCTTATTATCGATTAAAAGATATTACAGCAGTTGTGATGAATAAGGACGATTATGATACTTACCAAAAACTGGAAAAAGAAGTTCAGGTGATCGTTTAGCTTTCTTTATAAAGTTTTTTATAAAAGAAAAGACCAAGACGCTGGTAAAAAAAGAGACTGGGACAAAACCCCAGTCGTTCTTAACACATTTTACAATTTAAAAAACGCCTAAAATCAACGTTTTCAAAAACGGATTTTAGGCGTTTTTTTCGAGTTAGGTTACTTCTGTTCCGGTCTCGTTTTTCGAATAAATGGTGTTCTCAAACCAAAATTTTGTTATAGCTTACGTTTGCTTCAAAAGACGTTTAGCTATTTTTGAAGTATCTGCTAACTATCTAGTCAGAGATGAATAGTTTGAGCTAAACACTTTGCGCCACAACGTTTTACACGGTGTTCTCAAAGCAACTCCTCGAAATAATTCGTAACTGTCTCAAAATATGAAAAGATATTTTTGTCAGTTGCTCATTATTTTGTCAGAGCTGACCGCTTTGCACCACAACCTTTTTTACATAGTAGCTTTTTCCGCAGCGTAAGCAGCATTTCTTTTTTTCATTTGACGAGCATACCAAACAAAAATCAATAGGTAAGCGACAAGTGCTAAAATCGCATACAGAATAAATTCAATTTGCCCTTGAGAAGCATGACCAACTAAATAGCCCAAGAATTTTTCGACTGGACCTTCCATTGTAGTGTGAGAAATCAAGGAGTCAGCATTTAGTCCTGCTGGGAATGCACCAACTTTTTTTGCAGTTTCTGTAACGAATGGAGCAATCAAGGTACCTGACCATAAGAATAACGGTAATTCGATTGCACCAATGACAATCATACGAATCAATTTACCGCGAGTCACAACTAATAGGGCGGGTGTAACACCCATAGCGATGATACCACCTAAAGGTAATAATTTATTTCCTGGTAAAACAATCGCTTCAAGAAGCATGATCGGTGCTAACACATTGGCAGCAGCCCAAATTTCTGCACGACCAGCAATGAAGGGCCAGTCTAAACCGATATTGATGGTCCGACCTTTTAATTTGTTTGAGGCAAAATCTGTAATTCCTTGTGATAAAGGCTCAACAGCAGCAATGAACCATGCGCCAATCAAAGAAAATAGCTCTAAACAGACAGCGGCAGTGAATGCGAGTGAGAAGATTTCGGTTGGTGTTTGACCAGCTAGTAGGCCAACAAAGATACCTAAGTAAATCCCGATAGCAAATTTTGATCCCCAAAAACCGATTTTGCTATTTAATTTGGCAGCGTCGAAGTCATATTTATCTAACCATGGGAAAATTTTATCAAAAATTTTATCGAAAACCATGATGATTGGATTCATCATATAGTTCATATGTGTGGTAGTCATTGGGTTTGAATCAGGTGCATTTAACAAATCGTTGAAAGTTGGCTTCATCAAGTCAGAATTGATGATTTTTAAGACACCGATAAAAATAACCAACAGTGTAGCAATCAATAGATTTGCTCCGCAGAAAATGGCGAATAGACCGACAATTGATAAATGCCAAATGTCAAAAATATCAACATCTAATGTGTTTGTTTTATTTAAGAACAACATAACAACGTTGACGATAACCATAATCAATAAGAAATACAACGTATAAGGGGAGCCCCAAGTGATTGTTGCTAGAGGAGCCCAGCCAACATCGGTGATATTTAATGAAATACCGGTACGTTCAACAAAATCGGTCATTGCGCCCGAAAATGCAGTCGTTAGAATACCAATAATTGCACCAATCCCTGTTAAGGCAATCCCTAATTTCAGCCCGCCTTCCAGTGCGCGAGTGGGCTTGACTTTAAAACAAAGCGCGATCAGTGTTAAAACAATAGTCATCAAAGGTGCAGCCCCTAAGTTGATTAGAGGCTGGAAAATCGTATTTGCGATATCAATAATTGCATTCATGCTCTTTTCTCCTTTATGTCAAGTTGAAAATCATTTTTTCTTATTTTTGAATCGATTGGATTGCTTGTTCCATTTGAGAATACACAGGTT
>NZ_JXLE01000002.1 GCF_001886265.1 Enterococcus thailandicus | reverse complement strand
TGTCAAGAAGTGAGGAAGAAACCAATGTTGGTGATGAATTACTTTATGTATATACGTTAATCAATAAAAGTGCTATCGGGGTACTTCAAAAAGGTACGTTGTCTGTTGAAGTACCAGAAGGGTTGGATCCAGTGAACAACCCAAGTTTAACTGTTTCAATACCTGAACTAGCGGCTGGTGAAGTATTTACTCATCAAGTCACTGTTAAGGTGACAGAACAAGCATTAAATCAAAAACCAATCGTTAAGATAACAGGTAAAGCAACAAATGAAAGTTCAGTCGAGCAAGATATTCCAGAAGCTTCAATCGAGGTTCCGGCTGGCATCGTTACTAAGATCGATACATCTGAAATCAACCTAACAATACCAACAAAAATGAATTTTGGTTCAGACGAAGAAAAAATCATTTCACCTGTTTACAAAATGGAAAACAATTCAACTGTATCTGTCGAGGTCAAGGTTGAACAGTTTGCTGCCGACGAGAATTTAAAAGGAAAAGAGTTAGCCCTGAATCTCATTTCGAATAATAAAAAAATTGTCCTTTATGAAAATGAGAAAGGATTACAAAAATCAGAATCGTTAGGAGTTCTAGGCTTTAACGAAATAAAGACAATAGACTTTGAGGGATCCGTTAAAGAGCAAACTGAACTATCAAAATCTTCATCCACTATGCATTTGAGATTTAAACCGATTTCATAAATCATGTATAAGATGTTTAAAAAGTAAAGATATTGCAATGAAAACAGGTCTTAAAGGGAATAAGTAGATAGTCAGCTTCTTTTGTCTATTTTTATAAAAAACAAGCGAGAACATCTGCTACTAACATATAGCTATTTTTTAGGTTCATTGTGACGAAAACAAGCATCGTATGCATCTGTTTCTTCAAGATGCGATGTTTAGTGTAGCAAGTTGTGCTTACAGACCATATGAACCTAGCACATAAGTAAAAAGGTGCCATCAATTTCCCAAATAGGAAATTTGAAGGCACCTTTTTTGTTTTGAAAAAGTTTTTCTTTTCGCAATTATCATGAATCGGTTAAAGACATGACAATGATTGATTAACTCTTATTGTTTTTTCATTTGTAAAATTATTTCTTCAACAGGGGTCACGATAATCGTTTTCTGATTTTCATAAATAACGAATCCAGGTTTGGAGCCATTTGGTTTACGAATATGTTTTACTTGAACCAAATCTACAGGAACTTGCGCTGAATGACGATATTTTGAGAAGTAAGCAGCTAATTCTGCTGCTTGAGTAATCGTCTCATCAGATGGCTCGTTACTTTTGATAATCACGTGTGAACCTGGGATGTTTTTTGCATGGAGCCAGTAATCTGATTTTTTAGCAGTTTTCATTGTTAGTAAATCATTTTGTAAATTATTTTTTCCTACCAGAATTTGAGTACCGTCTTCAGCAAAGTAAACATCTGGTTGAGAAGGTTTCTTTTTCTTTTGTTTTTTAGCAGATTTCTTTTTAAAGTACCCTTGATCAGTTAATTCTTCTTTGATTGCTTCAATATCCATTGGACCTGCAATTTCAAGTTGAGCTAAGACAGAATCGAGATACTGAATTTCGTCTTTGGCTTCTTGGATTTGTTGGCCAATTAGTTTAACGGCATTCTTTAGCTTTTGATAACGGTGGAAATACTTCTGTGCGTTTTGGTTAGGTGTTAATGCAGGATCAAGCTTAATGGTCAGAGGTTGATCTGCTTCGTAGTAATTCGGTAAAGTGACTTCTGTTGCACCACGTGGGACTTGAGTCATAAAAGTGGTCAACAGTTCGCCATTGCGACGAAAATCTTCAGCATTTTCAGAATCTTTTAGTGTTTGTTCTCGTTTTTTTAATTTATTTTGATTTCGTTTACGCTCGTTTTCCATTTTTCGAATCAATTCGCTACCTTGCTGTTTGGCACGGTCTTTCTCTGCTTTGTCATGATAAAAACCGTCAAGCAATGTGCTCAAGGTTGAGTAGTTTGTTATTTGATCAGCAGTTTTCGCAATTGATTGATAGGAAATGGGGGTAAAGAAGTCTTTATTTTTTGCTTCATAAAGCGTAGGGGAAAGTTTATCATTCAACTCATGGAAAAAGTTTTCCCAAACAGCCATTTTTTCATTAGGTTGTTCTGTCAAGCGACTTGTTAATTCTTGTGCTGTATCAAAACCAAGACCTTGGAAATTTTGCTGTAAAATTTTTGGTGTCAGTTCTAATTGGGAAAGACGTTGAAAGATTTTTTCTTTTTCTGCTGAAAATGGATTTAATTGTTCTTGTTTTGGTGGAGCAACATACGTAACACCAGGAATCAGCGATCGATAAGTATTTTGAGAGCTTCCGATGTGTTTGATTGTATCTAAGATTTTTCCGCTTTCCCGATTGACCAGTACAATTGTGCTATGACGACCCATCAGTTCAACAATCAAAACAATATTTTGTAAGTCGCCCAGCTCATCTCGTTTTGTAAAATGAAAATGAATGACACGGTCATTTTCAACTTGTTCGATTTTTTCTAACAAAGCACCATCCAGATGTTTTCTTAGCATCATTACAAAGTTAGGGGGGGTGTCAGGATTCTGATAATCAATTTGCGTAATCTGAATTCGCGCATAGCTAGGATGAGCGGATAATAACAAACGATGATTGGCTCCGCGCGAGCGAATAACTAAAATAATTTCATTTTCATAAGGTTGGTGAATTTTGGAAATTCGACCAGATAATAAGGTATCACGCAACTCACTAACCATTGCGTGGGTAAAAACACCGTCAAAGGACATAATGCTTCCTCTTTTCTTTTCGTAATTAGTTTCATTATAACGAAAAACAAGTATAAAAACCAATAGTGGCGTAATGCCAGTAAAGCGCTAGTCTATTTACGTACAAGTTTCTAGTGATTCATCAGTGAAAAGAATCTATATTTTGCATAAATAGTAAAAATTTCTGAGGGAGACGTAATTTTTTTCGTCAAAGTGCTAATTTATAGGTATAATAAAGAAAATGAGCAAACAACATCGGAGGAAAAAGCGAGGTGTTTATTATTTGGGGAGAAATAAAAGAAAAAATCCAAGAAAGCTGGACGCAATTTGGTGACGCGTTTGCTGAAAATCCAATCAAATATTTTTGGCGTGCAGGTGGCTTACTTTTTTTATCATTGTTGTTAGCGGGCTCAATGATTTTTTTGCCTGAAAAAATCAAAGCAGATCAAGTAGATAGTTTGGTGTATTCAACGATCACCTCTGATAAAGTCAAAGGGTTTGATTACAGTAATGCCGAGCAAACAATTGCTGATAGCAAAGCGATATCAGTCATGTTTTGCGTGCCAAAAGGTGAAACCTATGAACAAGTCTTGTCTATTTTTAATGATTCAAAGAAAATGGAAGAGTTGAATCGTCAAATTTATTTTTATCCTCTCGTTTATGACGTTGCTGAGGAAGAAAAAGAGTATGGGATCAACAGGGAACAAATCACATTTATTTTTTTTGATGGCGGTAAGGAGACGAACCGAGTCGTTATTGGTAAGGAAGGAATCACGGATGTTTCGAAAGAATTAGTACCGGAGTTGAATCGCCTTCCATTAGCAAATATTAAAAAGCTTGAACTTGAAATGACAACAGACTCAACACAATAATTTGCACAATGTAAATATTTCTATTGACGAATAAAAAAAATTCGATTAGACTTAAATCAATTATTTGACGAAAGGGTGAACCACAATGAACTTATCAAACCAAACTTTACTAGGAAACAATAAAGCATGGCGTAACTGGCGTAGATGAGTTGTATTGATGGCGACCTTCCCATAGATACGACTTTTTAGAGAACAATCTAAAGTTTGTATCTATGCTAGACAAGAAATTTGACTACCGCATAGAGACTTCTATGCGGTTTTTTGTGCACTAAGGACAATACCGTAAAAGGAATTGTCCTTTTTTTGTTGGGTTTGCTTAATAATAAAACAATTTATTAAAACATTGTTATCGTTCATAGCAAAAATAACTAGTTATTAACAGGAGGAAAAAAATGAAAAATAAACGATTGATAGCGGTCGTAGCGCTACTGGGAATCTACTTGATTGGTAGTTTCGTTTACGAAAAAATGGCTGAGACGAAAAGTGCAGCTCCAGCAACAACGGAAGTAAAAGAAATCGGTGTTTTACAATATGTCAGTCATCCAGCATTAGATGAAATTTATCGCGGAATCAAGGATGGGTTGAAAGAAGAAGGATTGGTTGAAGGAAAAAATCTTAAAATAAACTTTCAAAATGGTCAAGCCGATCAAAGCAAATTAGCGACGATGAGCCAACAACTTGTTCAAGCAAATCCAGCGGCACTAATTGGAATTGCAACACCTGCAGCACAAGCATTAGCAAATACTACAAGTGAGATTCCAGTGGTGCTAGGCGCTGTAACAGATCCAGTTGGGGCAGGATTAGTTGAGTCCTTAGAGAAGCCGGGAAAAAATGTGACCGGTGTTTCTGATCAGCCGCCTGTCAGTGCTCAAATCCAATTAGCTACAACCTTACTACCACAAGCCAAAAGAATCGGAATTCTTTATGCGTCATCGGAAGATAATTCTAAATATCAAGTTGCGCAAGCGGAAGCTGCTGCAAAAGAAGCTGGTTTGACAGTGACAAAATATGCAGTACCTTCAACAAATGAGATTGCACAAACAGTTCAAGTCATGAGTCAATCTGTTGATGTGATCTATATTCCTTTGGACAACACGATTGCCAATGCGATGCAAACAGTTATCAAGGAAGCAAACAAAGAACAAATTCCCGTTATTCCATCAGTTGATACAATGGTTGAACAAGGTGGTCTGGCAACAATTGGGATCAATCAATACCAATTAGGTGTTCAAAGTGGCAAAATGGCTGCAAAACTTGCACTAGGAAAAAATGAAGCAGCTACGACACCTGTTTATACCTTTGATAAAGGTGATATTATCATCAATCAAGAGCAAGCAGCTCGCTTAGGTGTCACGATTCCTGAAGAGGTAAAAGAAAAGGCTAAAAGTGTGACACAGGAGTCAACAAAATCAACTGAAAGTTCAAAGGAGGAAGACAAATGATCGTCTCATCTATTTCACAAGGAATGCTTTGGGCCATTTTGGGTTTGGGCATTTTTATGACTTATCGAATTCTTGATTTTCCTGATATGACAACAGAAGGGTCATTTCCGTTGGGTGCAGCCGTTTGTGTGACTGCGATTACGAATGGGGTAGCACCGATTTTTGCTACACTTTTAGGAGTAGGAGCAGGAATGGTAGCCGGCTTGGTAACTGGTTTGCTTTATACAAAAGGAAAGATTCCCGTTATCCTTGCTGGAATTCTAGTAATGTCTGGTTTGAATTCAGTGATTCTATATGTGATGAAAACACCTAACCTTTCTTTATTGAATCGGCCCATTTTACAAGATAGTTTCCAAAGACTTCAACTACCAAATTATTTTGATACAGTTTTGTTAGGTTTAATTGCGTTAGGTGTGATTATTTCTATTCTGTTGTTTTTCTTCAATACAGATTTAGGTCAAGGATACATTGCAACAGGGGATAATGAAACGATGGCACGTTCTTTGGGAATTAAAACAGATCGAATGAAAATTTTGGGGTTAACGTTATCAAATGGGGTGATAGCTCTTTCTGGTGCATTAATTGCTCAAAATGATGGTTATGCAGATGTAAATAAGGGAATTGGTGTAATCGTTATAGGTCTTGCTTCGATCATTATTGGCGAAGTGATTTTTCAAGAGTTAACATTGGCGGAACGGTTGATTGCTATTGTTGTTGGTAGTATTATTTATCAATTATTGATTTTGATCGTTATTAAATTAGGTTTTGATACAACTTACTTGAAACTATTCTCAGCAATCATTCTTGCGTTTTGTTTGATGATTCCGCAAGTGAAAAAAGCGCTGAATCTAAAAACGGGCTTTGAGAAGGAGGCAAAATAAATGACAGCAATCTTAACCATCCAAAATGGAAAAAAAGTTGTGAATAATGGACTGAATGAAAATAAAGTTTTACTTGAAGATATCAACCTCTCAATCAATGAAGGAGATTTTATTACTGTCTTAGGCGGAAATGGGGCAGGTAAAAGCACGCTATTCAATACAATTGCGGGGACACTGCAACTTTCTCAAGGCAGTATTTTGTTTAAAGATCGAGTGATTACGAAAGATTCCGAAGAAAAACGTGCAGCGTTTCTGGCACGTGTGTTTCAAGATCCTAAAATGGGAACAGCGCCGCGAATGACTGTTGCTGAAAATTTATTGTTAGCACAAAAACGTGGACAAAAGCGTCCTTTACACCTGAGAAATTTAAAAAAACAAAAAGAATTTTTCTACCAACTGTGTCAAGAAGTCGGAAATGGATTGGAAACACATTTAGATACGCCAGCAGGTGAACTTTCTGGCGGACAGCGCCAAGCGTTAAGTTTATTGATGGCAACGATTCGAGTACCAGAACTATTGCTGTTAGACGAACACACAGCGGCTTTAGATCCTAAAACAGCGAAATCATTAATGGAACTAACCAACCGCCGAATCACGGAACAAAAATTAACTTGTTTGATGATTACTCATCGAATGGAAGATGCATTAAATTATGGAAACCGATTGATTGTTTTACAAAAGGGACGAATTGTTCAAGATTTGAATGCACAAGAAAAACAAAACTTATCAATGAGTGATTTATTACAATTTTTTGAGGAAGTTCTTGATTAAAAAAGGTAAAAAAATGAGTAGTATTGAGAACTAAGCAAGAGTGTTGCGAATGTCTTCGCCAATGTTTGCGCAACATTGAGTCGTGTCTCCAACTTGTGGACGTTTTCTTCTGGTTGAATCGGATACAATCAAAAGAAAGAGGTAAGGACTTCTATCTATCCTTACCTCTTTTTAGCTGGCGAAGTAGAATGAAAAAGGAATTGACAAGCTCCTTTCATTCGTCCTATACTTAGTACAATCTAAGACAGTTTAGGCGTTTCGTGAGGTTATACTTTGAGTGAAAATTAAATAAGTTTCATGAGATGCTTTACGTTTTGTGAATAGTTCAAGACATCTTGCCACGTAGTCGTTTACTGTACTTTTTGTTTAGTACGAAAACACTAGGTGGTTTTTTTATATTTCATGACAAGATAAATAAACAAAATAGTATTACTTTGGACAATCAAGGAGGACAAAGCGTGATTTCTGGGAAAACAAAACTTGCAGGTTTTTTTGCAAATCCAGCGGAACATAGTTTATCACCACGGATGCATAATCGTGGGTTTCAAGCTTGTGGTGTTGATGCGGTATATTTAGCTTTTGAAGTAGATCAAACAAATCTGGCACGAGCAATTGAAAGTATTCGCACATTGGATATGTTAGGTGTGAATTTGTCAATGCCTAACAAAACGACGGCTATCGCTTATGTCGATGAACTAAGTCAAGAAGCACAGTTGATTGGTGCAATCAACACGATCGTGAATCAAAATGGGAAACTGATCGGCTATAATACAGATGGTATTGGTTTTGTGAAAGCAATGGCAGAAACCGCAAAAATTAAGATAAAAGACAAAAAAATAACTATTCTCGGTGCTGGTGGTGCGGCTAAAGCAATCACTGTCCAGGCTGCGCTTGAAGGTGCTAGAGAAGTTGTTTTATATAAAAGAAAAAATGAACGATTTTTAACGGTGAAACGTGACTTTGAAAAAATTGGAGAACAGACTGATTCAATCGTACGAGTGGTTGATTATGCAGATGAGGAACAACTCGTACGTGACTTGCAGACGAGTGAGCTATTAGTGAATGCAACAGATATTGGCATGGGTACAAAAGAAGGACAATCGCCGTTAGCAAAAGCTACCTTTTTACATGAAAACTTATTTGTGATTGATTTAATTTATTCACCAAGAAAAACACAATTACTAAAAGAGGCAGAAAAAATAGGTGCGCCTGCCTTTAATGGTTTAGGTATGCTATTATATCAAGGTGCAACGGCTTTTCATTTATGGACGAATCACGAAATGCCACTTGATATCATGAAAGATTTATTTGAATAAAGGGGAAAAAGAAATGATTATTATTATGAAACAAAATGCAACAGATGAACAAATTTCACAAGTCGTGAATCGTGTAAAAGAAGAAGGCTTAGCTGTTCAAATGAATCGTGGAAATGAGCAACAAATCGTTGGCTTAGTTGGTGATACTAGAAAAATTCAGGATGTTGCCTTTCAACGATACGACGGAGTAGAAGAAATTGTTCGTATTACAAATACGTACAAACTAACTTCGCGTGAGTTTCATCCACAAGATACAGTTGTGGATATTAACGGCGTCAAAATCGGTGATGGTTCGTTTGTCACAATGGCGGGCCCATGTTCCATTGAAGGCTTAGATCAAATTCGCGAAACAGCTCGAATGGCTAAAGCTGGTGGTGCGAAAATCTTGCGTGGTGGTGCATTCAAGCCAAGAACTTCACCTTATGCTTTCCAAGGGTTGGAAGAAGAAGGGTTGAAATACATTCGCCAAGCGGCAGATGAACTTAATATGCAGGTCATCACTGAAGTAATGGATGAAGCCCACATTGAAATGGTGGCACATTATAGTGATATTTTACAAATTGGCGCACGAAATATGCAAAATTTCCGTTTACTTGAAGCGGTTGGAAAAACAGGCATGCCAATTGGATTAAAACGAGGGATTGCTGGAACGATTAATGAATGGCTAAATGCTGCAGAATATATTGCTGTTCAAAATAATAATCAGATTATTTTTATTGAAAGAGGTATTCGAACGTATGAAACGGCAACTCGAAATACGTTTGATTTAAGTGCCGTTCCTTTGATTAAAAAGCTTAGTCATTTCCCAATCATTGTTGATCCAAGCCATGGGACTGGAGTTTGGGATTTGGTTCCGCCGATGGCTCGTGCTGGTGTTGCTGCAGGTGCCGATGGCATGATTGTTGAAATCCACCCCGATCCGGTTAATGCTTGGTCAGATGGCCCGCAGTCTTTGAATGAAAAAACGTATCTGAAGATGATGGAAGAAGTGCATATTTTAGAAAAAGCAATGAAAGAAATTCGTAAATTAAATAGCTAATGACAAAGGAAATGCAGGTGTGAACATGAGTATTCAAGTAGAGCTACCACAACATTCTTATGAAATCATTATTGAAAAAGGTGCATTATCGAGAATCGGTCAATGGGTGAACGCTTTGTGGTCTCCACAAAAAATTTGTTTGATAACTGATAAAAATGTTGATTCACTTTATGCTCAAACAGTGAGTGAACAATTAACTAATGCAGGCTACATGGTAATCAAAGCTGTGATTGAGCCGGGCGAAGCAAGCAAATCATTGCAGCAAGCAGAAAAGTTGTTTCAGTTACTAACAGAAAAACAATTTACTAGAAGTGATGGCATCATTGCTTTAGGTGGTGGCGTAATTGGTGATCTAGCAGGTTTTGTTGCAGCAACGTTTATGCGTGGTATTCATTTTTTACAAATCCCGACGACTTTACTTGCTCAAGTAGACAGTAGTATTGGTGGAAAAACAGCAGTGAATACCTCGTATGCCAAAAACATCATTGGTGCATTTTGGCAACCTGAAGGGGTATTGATTGATCCGGATACGTTACTTACGTTAACACCAAGAAGAGTCAGTGAAGGATTAGCAGAAGTAATTAAATATGCTGCAATTGCTGACAAAAATTTATGGGAAACCTTAGTGAATATAAATGGACGAGAGGAAATAGTTCAGCAATCTGAACAAATAATTGAAGCGTGTTTAGCTATAAAAAAAACAGTAGTTGAAGCAGATGAATTTGATAATGGGCAACGACTAATTCTTAATTTTGGCCATACAATCGGTCATGCTGTTGAAAAAACTGCCGGTTATGGAAAGATTACCCATGGAGAAGCTGTTGCAATCGGAATGATTCAATTAACCAAAGTCGCGGAAAAAAAGGGTTTAACGGAAACAGGAACAACGGAAAGTTTACGTGAAATGGTGCGGAAATTTGAACTTCCTGAAGAAACAACTGAATGGCAAGAGCGTGCATTATTTGAAGCTATCACTCACGATAAAAAAGCACGAGGAAATAGAGTGAAATTAATTGTGCTCAATAAAATTGGTGAAGCAACTATTTTGCCGACCCCCTTAAATGAATTAATGGATTATTTGAAGAAGGAGGAGAAATGAGATGCGCTTTTTGACAGCCGGAGAATCGCATGGATTAGAATTAACCGCGATTATCGAAGGATTGCCAGCAGGTCTTTTCTTATCTGTTGATGAAATCAATCTTGAACTAGCAAGACGTCAGGTCGGTTATGGTCGTGGCGGCAGAATGAAAATCGAAAAGGATCGAGTAAAAATTACTTCGGGTGTTCGTCATGGCTATACACTAGGTTCCCCAGTAACATTAGTTATTGAGAATAAAGACTGGAAAAATTGGCAAACTGTGATGTCGCCTGAACAAGTTTCCGAGAAAGATGCACCCCTGCGACAAGTGACTCGACCTCGACCAGGACATGCAGATCTTGTTGGGGGGATGAAGTATGGTCACCGCGATTTAAGAAATGTTTTGGAACGATCATCCGCGCGTGAAACGGCAATACGAGTAGCGATTGGAGCCGTTTGTAAACAATTGCTTAAGGAACTGGACGTATCAGTTGCTGGGCACGTATTAGCCCTTGGAGGTTTGAGAAGTGAACTACCGGATAACTTGACAGTAGAAGAAATCAAACATCGCTCTGAAAATTCCGAATTACGTGTAGTTGATTCTAAAGTTGAAGCTGCGATGAAAGAGTTGATTGATCAGACGAAAAAAGCGGGAGATACTTTGGGTGGCGTAGTCGAAGTGCTAGTAGCAAATGTTCCAGCTGGGTTGGGAAGCTATGTCCATTGGGATGAAAAACTAGATGCGAAAATCGCCCAAGCAGTGATGAGTATCAATGCTTTTAAAGGTGTCCAGTTTGGCTTAGGTTTTACTATGGCAAACTTGCCTGGATCAAAAGTCATGGATGAAATCACTTGGGATGGAACACGTGGATTTACTCGGCAGTCCGATAACTTAGGTGGTTTCGAAGGTGGCATGACCAATGGTGAAACGATTATCGTACAAGGAGTAATGAAGCCAATTCCAACTTTATATCGTCCGTTACAAAGTGTTGATATCCAATCAAAAGAAGCATACCGAGCAAGTGTTGAACGTTCTGACACGACAGCTGTTCCTGCAGCAAGCGTCATTTGCGAAAGCGTCGTGGCAACAGAGATAGCTAAAGCATTTTTAACAAAATTTTCTGCGGACACTTGTGGGGAATTAAAAGAAGCTGTTGACTTGTATCGCGATCGAATTGCTCAGTTTTAACGGCAACAAATAGTTTAGCTATTATTTCAGCTATGTTAGGAAGTGGGACAAAAGATGAAATTACTGACAAATCAGACGAAGCTCCGAGGCACTTTACAAGTACCTGCAGATAAATCAATTTCTCATCGAAGTGTTATGTTTGGTGCAATCAGTTATGGAGAAACTGTTATTCATAATTTTTTGCGGGCACAAGACTGCCTTTCAACGTTACAGCTATTCCGAAACTTAGGTGTCGAGATCACTGAGGAGATAGACCAAACTATTCGTATCAATGGAAAAGGGATTGAAGGATTACGTCCAAGTAGTAGTCCGCTAGATTGTGGGAATTCAGGAACAACGGTTCGGCTCGTTTCAGGAATTTTAGCTGGTGCGGCCTTCTCGTCAACGTTAATTGGAGATGCTTCGTTAAGCAAACGACCAATGAACCGAATCATTGATCCGCTGACTCAAATGAATGCTCGAATAACTGGGGCGACGGAGAAAGGTTTGTTACCTCTGAAAATCGATCAAACAAATCAATTAATACCAATCACATATGAAATGCCTGTTGCAAGTGCTCAAGTAAAATCAGCTATTTTATTTGGAAGCTTACAGGCAGAAGGTACGACAACAATTATTGAAAAAACACCTTCTAGAAATCATACAGAAGAAATGATCCAACAGTTTGGTGGGCGAATTCAGCAGTCAGGAAAAGAAATCACACTTGTTGGACCACAAAAATTAACCGGCTGTGAAGTAAATATTCCCGGTGATATTTCTTCGGCTGCGTTTTTTATTGTTGCAGGTTTGTTGTGTCCAGAAAGTGAAATTACACTAAAAAATGTCGGTATTAACCCAACTCGAACTGGCATTTTAGATGTAGTTAAACAGATGAATGGTCAAATCAAGCTAACGGAAGAAGATTCTGTTAACCAATCAGCAACGATTCAGGTGAAAACATCTGAACTTCAAGGCATCGAAATCGGAGGGGCAATCATTCCGCGACTGATTGATGAACTACCTGTGATTGCGTTACTTGCTACCCAAGCAAAAGGAACAACCCGAATTTATGATGCCGAAGAATTAAAAGTGAAAGAAACCAATCGAATTGATGCAGTGGCGACAGAATTAACAAAATTGGGTGCAAAAATCCAAGCGACAGAAGATGGGCTAATCATTGAGGGACCAACACCACTTCGAGTTTTCCAAAAAAAACAACAAGTTTCCAGCCATAACGATCATCGGATTGGTATGATGTTACAAATTGCTGCTTTGTTAGTCGAAACTGGCGAAATAGAACTAGCGGAAGCAGAAGCGGTAGCCATTTCATATCCTCAGTTCTTTGGTGATTTAGCTAAATTAGTCCAAGGTACATCAAATGAATAATTCGATTATACTTGTTGGTTTTATGGGGTCGGGAAAAACCACGATTGGCACACTCTTAGCAGAAAAACTTGCTGTTTCTTTAGTCGATTTAGATGAATTGTTCGAAGAGAAATATGCGACTACGATTACACAATATTTTGAAAAATATGGCGAATCACACTTTCGTCAAGCTGAGACAAAGCTGCTTCAAGAACAATTGACTGTTTCAAAAGCACAAGTGATTTCTACTGGTGGTGGCATTATTTTAAATCAAAGAAATCGAACATTGCTAAAAAATGGTGGAAATGTTATTTTTTTAGAAGCATCAATTGCTGAGCTGTATCAAAGAGTTATTCATGACGAAAAAAATGTGAGACCTTTGGCACGACAGAAGACAGTTGCTGAATTCTCAGAACTATATCAGACTAGAAAAGCATTTTATCAAGAAGTAGCCACGTTTCAAATTGAGACGACGAACAAATCGCCACAACAAATCGTGACAGAAATTTTAGCACGCTGTTAAGAAAGCATCTCGAATGACTATTGGTAAATTGGCAAAGAAGAGTGGGGGAAAACAAGAAGTTTGTTTTGTCCTACTTTTTTACGAAATTGACTGAAAAAAAATAGTATTTCAAATAAAAAATCGTTATTTTTTATTAAATTGGACTTAAGTAGCATGCTTTTTATCGATAGGTAACGTATCCTTGAACTATCACTAGGTAATTAGGAGGAAATGCGATGAGTCGGATGGACCGTCACAATAAAAAAAACAAAGGGAAATCCTTAAAAAATAATACAGATAATCTCTTCGCTCGCCGTCAACGAAAACAGGATATTCAGCGAGAATCAGATCAACATGTAGAACAAAATCAAAGCAATCAGTCATTTTCGAATGATTTTGATTCATCAAACAACCAATTGAATCGACCATTTGATGAATACAATGAATATGAGCAATTGAATCAGCAAACAACTGAGAAAAAGAAATTTTTTCGGAAAAAGAAATCACCACAGCCACCACCAAAAGGACGAAAAAAACGTTCATGGAAGAAAATGCTTTTTGGTCTTTTCATTCTTATTCTACTTTATTCAGGTATTTCTTTTTTTGTAGGAAAATTTATGGCTGAGCATGACAGTAGTTTAGCTAATGCACCAGTTGAGACCTTTAATGGTGTTCAGTCAGAAAACGGAGCAAAAAACATTTTGATTTTGGGAAGTGATACAAGGGGAGAAGACGCTGGTCGGGCAGACACAATTATGGTTTTGCAGCTACGAGGTCCAGCGCACAAACCGAAGCTCGTTTCCTTTATGCGTGATAGCTTTGTTAACATTCCTGGTGTCGGGCAAAACAAAATCAATTCTGCTTATGCCTATGGCGGTGCAGAGCTAGTCCGGCAGACGTTAGCAGAAAACTTTGGAATCGAGTGTCAGTATTACGCAAAAGTTGATTTTCAGTCGTTTGAAAAAGTAATTGATGCGTTATTTATGTTCGGTGTGAAGCTAGATGCTGAGAAAGACCTGAATCTTGATGGTGTCGATATCAAGAAAGGGGTCCAAAAAATGGATGGCCATGTCTTATTGCAATATGCTCGTTTTCGAATGGATGAGGAAGGGGACTTTGGTCGTGTTAGACGTCAGCAACAGGTGATGAATGCAATTTTCAGTCAACTAAAAAATCCAATTAACTTACTTCGAGCACCTTATGCGGCTGGAAAAGCAATTGGGTATACTTCGACAAACGTCACCGCAACATTTATAGCTACTCATCTGCTTTCAATTGCTCGTGGTGCAACTGGCATCGATCGACTAAGCGTACCAGTTGACGGCTCTTGGGATTATGGTAACAGTGAGTATGCAGGAAGTGTCTTAGTCATTGATAATCAAATGAACCAAGATGCGATTACCACGTTTTTGAATGAATAATTTGAGTAAAGATAAGAGTGATTTTTGTTATCAGGTAGGCTCATAATGGAAACAATTTAAAAAATCCTAGGATGAAAAAATTCCTAGGATTTTTTTATTATAGACTTTAGTCATTTTTTCGCAAAGCATGTAAAAAAACCACGCATTTTATGCGTGGTTTAATTTATTTTCGTTGCTAGTCCTCAAAGCCGCATAAACCATACGAACCTTGTGCCTCGGACAATGGAATACTTACAACCGAATTTGCGTTATTTAGCCCACGACAATTGGGATTATAGTGATATTTTCGACCAGAATCCGGAGCAATATAAACCATTTGTTGGTTTTGATTTTGCTGGGCTGCAGCTTGCGCAGCGGCGGCTTGTTCCGCAGCGACTCTAGCTTGTTCTGCTTGTTCATCGGCGATCCGCTTAGCTTCAGCTGCAGCCTGCTCATCGGCAACACGTTTAGCTTCAGCTGCAGCCTGCTCTTCAGCGACACGTTTAGCTTCAGCCGCAGCTTTTTCTTCGGCGACTCGCTGTTCTTCAGCAATTCGTTTGGCTTCAGCGGCCTTTTCCTCAGCGACGCGTTTTTCTTCTGCTGCCTTTTTTTCCGCAGTAACGATGGTCTGTTCAACTTTATTTGTTCGTTCAGTTAATGCACTGCTTCCACCAGGGATTTTTCCAATCGCTGTCAACGCAATGTTTAGTTGATCTCTGGTTGGTTCTTTTTCCGCTTTTTCAACTTCTTGTTGTGCCTGTTTTGTTAAATTTTCTAGTTCTTTTTTCTTAGCTTTTTCTTTTGAAATCTCAGTAGTATCTTTAGTTGATGATTCACTTGTTTTTGATGACTTGGTTATGTTGGTCGAACTACTGGTGCTTTCTGTAGTTATAGCCGAACCAGTTCCACAGGCACCAAGAATCAGTGAAAGGGAAAAGATTATTGGCAAAAGCCATTTCTTGTATTGAACTCTTTGTGTTTGTTTTAGTTGCCAACCAACGAATGCAAAGAGTAAGGTACCCAATGTAATCGAGGCAGTTGCCTCCATATTAATTATTGATTGAAAGAATAAAACCATCCCAATCCCTGCAAGAAACCAAGTTACCCCATTTTTCTTTTTCATTTTTTCCTCCTAGATAATTTTTGCTCCCACTTATTGGCAGGTAGCGATAGTCGCCATATAGTTGTGTAAAAGTTATTTAAAGTTGGCTATCATGTATCTTTCAATATGCGTGATTTCCCTAATAAGAAAGTATACGTCATGATGCGTGCGACAAACGATCCAGAAGGAAATACTAAGGGTGGAGCACAAGATTTTCATGACAAGCGTTGGTATTTAAATATTCCACAAAGATAAAAAATTCCCCCCTCTTTGAGGGGCGGTACATAAAAATTTATTATTTAGATTCTATAAACATGTACAACTTATCTAACAACAAAGTATATATTCTACAGAAGTAAACAAATAGCTTATATTTTAGGATGTACACAAATTGACAAGTATAATAAAACTTTGATAAAATACAAATGTTTTTTTATTTTTATGTGTGATTAGTTAGAACTTACTTAAATCCTATTATAATATTTTTGTTAATGATTTTAATAAAATGATTGGAGAGAAAATGATGGATCAAAAAGCGTTTATCGAATCTATTGATTCTACAATCGATAGATTAAAAAAAGAAATTCGATTTTATAATAGAGTAATTGCTATCGGAAATATTATAAAAATAGTCTTATCAGCTAGTATCCCAATATTAATTGATCAGGCTTCCGAACACAGGTCTTTACTATTGATTGTTTCAATTGCTTCAGCAATAATTACAATTATACAAAGTGGGATGTCTGCATTTAATTATCAAGATAAAGTACAGACTTCGACAGAGTTATTAATGAAAATTGAAAAAGAAAAGTTGTTATATATAACGAAAACATCCCCATATAATAAAACAGATGAAGAAAATTTCCATTTAATCGTTACAACCCTTCAAACTGAATTAAATGATATTATCTCTGATTTTAATCAAGTTAATAACTAAAAATTTATTTAATTATAAAGTAGTGCAGATAGTACTAATTGTACAATTAAGAAAAGAGATAAGACTTTACATTCCTAAAAAAATGTAAAGTCTTATCTCTTTTCTTAATGCTATAAATTCATAATAACATTATGGACAATAAATTTAAAATTTATTCAGACTGTAGACAAACTCCTAAATTTAGAGTGTTGTTTGCAGTCTGACGACTCAAAAATGAGTCGTATAAATCAATTATAGTAATAAGTCATTGATTTCTTTAAATTCTTTATCAAGTTCTTTTTCATCATATTTTTCATATTTATCAGCTTCATGAAGAACTTTTTTAATTTCATGAATAGCCTTTCGTTCAACTAACCATTTTTTTAGGTTATGTTTTTTTTCTGGATTTTCAGATAACGTATCAAGTTCGTCTAACTCTTTATCCAGTTTATTGACAACAGAAACAATTTTGTTTACAACTTTTTCTTCTTTGTTTTCTAAATTTGACATTTATCTTCACGTCCTTTTTATTTGATAATTTAAGTATAGAACTTTGATATAGTTTATACAAATAGAAACGCTTCTTCGTGTATTCTGTGATTTTCTTTTGAAATGAGGAAAACTTTGGAGTAAAATGAACGTGGACAGAACAATATTTAGGAGGAATAAACTATGTGTACGTCTATTACTTATGTAACAAGTGATCATTATTTTGGAAGGAATTTTGATTATGAAATATCTTACAATGAAGTAGTCACTGTTACTCCAAGAAATTATAAGTTGAATTTTCGAAAGGTAAATGATTTGGATACTCATTATGCAATGATTGGTATTGCCGCTGGTATAGATGACTACCCTCTTTATTACGATGCGACAAATGAAAAAGGATTGAGTATGGCTGGGCTAAATTTTTCTGGGTATGCTGATTATAAAGAAATACAAGAAGGGAAAGACAATGTATCTCCTTTTGAATTTATTCCTTGGATTTTAGGACAATGCTCAACAGTAGGAGAAGCTAAAAAATTGTTAAAAAATATCAATTTAGCAAATATAAATTATAGTGATGAACTTCCTTTATCCCCTTTACATTGGCTATTAGCTGATAAAGAAAAATCAATTGTCATTGAAAGTATGAAAGATGGACTTCATATATATGATAACCCTGTGGGCGTTCTTACCAATAATCCTTCATTTGACTATCAATTATTTAATTTAAACAATTATCGTGTCTTATCGAGTGAAACTCCTAAAAATAATTTTTCAAATCAAATAAGTTTGAATGCCTATAGCCGCGGTATGGGAGGGATAGGCTTGCCTGGAGATTTATCCTCAGTATCTCGTTTTGTTAAAGCGACTTTTACGAAGCTGAATTCTGTATCTGGAGATTCAGAGTCAGAAAGTATTAGTCAATTTTTCCATATCTTAGGTTCAGTAGAACAACAAAAAGGTTTGTGTGATGTTGGTGATGGAAAATATGAATATACAATTTATTCTTCTTGTTGCAATGTTGACAAAGGAATATATTATTATCGAACATATGAAGACAGTCAAATTACTGCAATTGATATGAATAAAGAAGACTTAGATAGTCATAAGTTAATTAGTTATCCAATTATAGAAAAACAACAAATTAAATATATAAATTAGTTAATGTGTTGTGATTGATTATTTAATATAGATATAATACAAAAAGGCAAAGATATTTTCAAAACATTTTTTCTTGATGTGATATCCTTGTCTTTTTTGTAATGTTTTTAACTTATTGCTTTTGCAAAATTTATTTACCTGTTTTCTGGATCAACGATAGTGTATATTATGCTATCCTTGTTTGGATTTTAGGACGTTTAAAGAGGCACTTTTTTACATAACTTAATCTATAGACCTTTTAAGCATGCTGTGAGATAATAATAAAGAAGAGTTTAAAGCGCACCCCAAACCACTTCCCCATAAGTGTTTTACGCTTTAAACTCTTTTATATTTGAATTCACTAAGAAGCATACCATATTTTTGAAAAAAAGTGAGAAAAAAGGCTTATAATTAGGATTTAGAGTAATTAATTAGATGTTTATTTTATAGGACTGATACTATAGATTACAAATAGTATCGTATTTCGCAATCTTAAAATTATCTTCTTACTATGAATAAGATAATAAAATTTGTATTTGTCCTTTTTAGGTAACTTATTTTAATCTATATACCTTTCTGGATCAACGAAAGTATACTTTATATAGTCATAACGTCGATGTTTTTGGCGAACATCGGGGACATCTGTTTTAACATTAAATAAAAAATAGATTGACTTGCCAATTCTACTCTTAGATGCCGAAATCTTAATGTATTTTTTTTGACTATAATATAAATTGATTAGCAATCTATCTTCGATAGCTTCAAATATGATTTCAGTACTCCAAAATTTGTACAAGTCTTTAACGAATTTATGTGTTGGGTCATAGTTGAACCACAGATAGACTCCATCAATTGCAAACATAAGATCACCTCGAAAATATTATACGAACAAACGTTCTTATTGTAAAGTTGATTTTCTGAGACGGAAGGGGCAAAAAACTATTTCTAGTGCGCTCTAGTTCGATCTTTGCGTAAATAAAAAACGTTATATTTCTTTGATTTTATGCGAAAAAGTACCAGTTTGTATTAGTAATAAACCAGTTGAATTAAAGTTAATCTTAAAATAACCATCTTATTAAATAAGTTTACTATATTGTAACTAGTAATTAAAGAATTAATCAGGAAATTAAAATGACAAAATGAAATTTAAGTTAGCGGTTACTTTTTAAATAATTTTGCTATAAATAAAAACTGCTATTTTTCTAGTTACTAAAATCGTAAATAGAAAAATAGCAGAGTAGTCAAGGTGTAAGTTTTACAACAAAAGTTTCGTATGGACGTAAGTTAAGTTGGTCAAGTGTTGAATAAGTGGCATCGTAATTACTGATAATTGTCGTTTCTGGTTTTTCAGAAAAGGAATAGAAAGTCTTTTGATCTGAAAAATTTGCGCAGACTAACCAAGTCTCGTGTTCGTAATTTCTTTTATAGGCAAAAATTGTAGGGGGAGTATCTAATAACTCATAGTTTCCCCAAATAATAATTGGGTATTTTTTTCGTAAAGCAATCAGCTTTTGATAAGTAAAGAAAAGTGAATTAGGATGATTCAAATTTGCTTCGACATTGATTTGCTCGTGATTTGGATTGATTGGGTACCAAGGAGAAACAGTTGAGAATCCCCCAAAGAGCGAATCGTCCCATTGCATAGGTGTACGTGCATTGTCACGACCTTTGGTATTGATCGCTTCAAAAATTTTTTCTTTCGCAATCCCCGCTTCTTGTTGACTATGATAAAAATTTAGACTTTCGATATCTTGAATCTGCTTGGCGGAATGAATCGGAAAATTCGTCATACCAATTTCTTCACCTTGATAAATAAATGGGGTCCCACGCATCAAATGAAGCAGGATTGCTAACATTTTCCCGCTCTCTAATGGATAGTTTAAGTCTCCCCAACGAGATAAAATGCGAGGCTGATCGTGATTGCTCCAAAATAAACTATTCCAAGCATTTTCAGGTAGGGCAGTTTGCCATTTTGAAAGCACCTTTTTTAGTTCAGCAACACTTAACTTTTTAAGTGCCCACTTTGAGTGCCCAGTTTGCTCATCTAATGCCATATGTTGAAATTGAAAGACCATTGAAAGTTCGTTTCTTTCTGGTGCCGTATATAACGGTGCAGTTTCAGGAGTCACACTTCCTGCTTCGCCAATAGTCACTAGGTCAGTTTCTTTTAAGACTTCATGATACATTTCTTGGAGGTATGTGTGTAAGTTTGGTCCGTTACCGAGTACTTCTTTTTCAGGTTGCTTTCCAATCAAATCAATAACATCTAATCGAAAGCCACCGATCCCTTTATCAATCCAAAAGCGCATCATTTCCCAAATCTCTTTTCGCATATTGGGATTCTCCCAATTTAAATCTGGTTGATGTTTGGAAAATAAATGCAAATAATACCGATTTTGTTTTTCGTTAAATGTCCAGGCCGTTCCGCCAAAAAAGGACTGCAAAGTATTGGGTGGTTCTTTTTGCCAAATATAATAATCCTGATATTTTTTATTTCCTTTTTCTGCTTCCAAAAACCAAGAATGTTGATCAGATGTATGATTAACAACTAAATCCATAATGATTCGGATTCCAAAAGACTTCGCTTTGGTAATTAACTGTTCAACATCCGCCATTGTTCCAAATTCATTTAAAATTGCATAATAGTTGTCAATATCATAACCATTATCAACGTTAGGCGAGGAATAAACCGGTGATAGCCAAATCGCATCAATTCCCAGTTGATGCAAGTAGGGAAGGCGAGAGACAATGCCGTTGATATCACCAATCCCGTCATGATTGCTGTCTTGAAAACTCTTTGGATAGATTTGATAAAAAACCGCTGATTGCCACCAAGGTATGTTATCTTTATTGTCTTTATTCATAAAAAACTCCTTTCTGGTGAAACGTTTCTAAGAGTCACTTGATAAAATTCAAACAAGTTCCTGACTTAGCTTTCATTATAATCAAAAAAATCAAGCTTTCAATGCTTTTTTATCGAAAAAAATATTTTAGAAAGCGCTTTACAAATTAGAAACAAGCTAGTATACTTCTCCCTGTAGAAACGTTTCACTAAAAAATGGAGGAGTAAAAAAATGAAACTATCGAAGAAAATTGGCTTATTAGGATTGACAGCTGTAATGGCACTTGGTGGATTGGCGGCGTGTGGTTCAAGCAATAATTCAGCAAAAGATAGCGAAGTTTTAAATATTTGGGGAATGGGGGACGAAGTAAAGCAGTTATCAAAAATGACTGATAAATTTACAGATGAAACTGGAATTGAAGTGAAAATTCAATCTATCCCATGGTCGAATGCACACGATAAACTACTAACGGCTGTGGCTTCAAAAAGTGGTCCAGATGTTTTACAGATGGGAACGACTTGGATGCCTGAATTTCAAGAAGCTGGTGCATTAGCAGATATGTCAAGTTACATTGATAAGTACGATGCGATGAATCCAGATAACTTTTATGAAGGTTCTGTTGAAACGACACAGTTTGATGGGAAGTCTTATGGTATTCCTTGGGCGGCAGAAACACGTGTCTTGTTTTACCGAACAGATATCTTAGAATCAATAGGATATAAAGAACCACCAAAAACTTGGGAAGAATTAGAAGATGCTGCGAAAAAATTAGCAGCACGTGGAGATGATAAATATGGAATCAATATTGATTCCAAGGAACAAACATTAGGGTTCATGTTTGCACGACAAAATGGTTCACCTTTGATTAAAGATAACCAACCAGAATTTGACCAAGCACCTTTTGTCGACAGTGTTGCTTACTTGAACAACTTTATCCAAAAAGGCTATGCGCCTAAGCAAGATCTTGGCTTAGATGTCAGCCAAACGTTTTCAGGCGATGCGATGGTTCCAATGTTCATTAGTGGACCGTGGATGGCAAAAACGGTGAAGGATACTGTTCCAGATATTGATGGAAAATGGGCAATCGCACCGTTACCGGGTAAAGAAAACAATATCTCATCCATGGGTGGGTCAAACTTAACTATTTTTGAATATTCAGAGAAAAAAGATGACGCGGCGAAATTTATTAACTTTATGGCACAGCCAGACAATCAGTTAGAGTGGATGCATTTGACAGACGCACTTCCAACAGCTAAAAAGACTTGGGAAAATCCTGAATTGAAAGATGATCCAATTTATAGTGTCTTCAATGAACAACTACTTAATTCAGAACCAATGCCATTAATCACACAATTTGAAGAAATCGCTCAAAACTATTTGAAACATTTTGAACAAATCTATTTAGGTGGTCAAGATGTTCAAAAAGAAATGGATTCATTCAATCAAGAAACAGAAACTTTATTAAATAAATAGTTTATCGGGCCTGAGGTCAGCAACTCGTGTCGCTATCTCGGGCCGATTTATTCAATTAAATTGGCGAAAGAATCTAATGTTTGCTTGTCAAATAGCAATCAAGCTAGCTTTCCCCATTCTAGAAAGGAAGTTCTGAAAGTGAAAAAAAGTCGAACACTTAAAGCACCATATTTATTTATTGCACCTGCACTTCTTTTGCTTTTACTTTTTTCAATCATTCCGATTTTTGTCGCTTTTTTTATTAGTTTTACTGATATGAGCTTGGTAGGGTTAGCAGATTGGTCAAAAATCAATTTTGTTTCATTCGATAACTATCAAGAAATCATTAGTGACCCGGTGTTTTTAAAAAGTATTCAAAATACGATTTTTTATGTTGTTTTGGGCGTGCCGTTAGTCATTGTCATGTCGCTAGGCTTAGCATTAATGATTAACTTTGGAAAAAATAAATTATTCTCAGCTTTTCGAATGATTTTTTACACACCAGCAATTACCAATGTGGTTGCCGTTGCAGTGGTGTTTAGTTATCTTTACAATCCAAGTTTTGGTTTTTTGAACTATTTGTTGTCTTTAGTTCATTTACCAGCTGTTCCTTGGCTAACGGATCCAACCATCGCAAAAATATCCTTGATTATCTTGGGTGTTTGGCGGGCTGTTGGAACAAATATGTTAATCTTTTTAGCGGCAATCCAAGGAATCCCCAAAGAATTATATGAAGCAGCATCATTAGATGGCGCTTCAAAAAAAGCACAGATTTTTTATATCACGATTCCGTCCTTACGTTTTTCAACTTTCTTTGTAACGGTGACAACTTTAATCGGCTGGCTTCAATTTTTTGAAGAACCATTTGTAATGACGAATGGTGGACCATTAGATAGCACGACTTCAGTTGCGTTATTCATTTATCGTAATGGGTTCCAATTCAGTAAATTTGGGTATGCCGCTGCGGGGTCATTTATTTTATTTGCGGTAATTATCCTAGTTACTTTATTCCAATTTAGAATGCAAAAACGCAATATTGAAAATCAACTATAGAGGTGTGACTGTTATGAATAAAGAATTACAAAGTAACCGACGAGTGAAATTTGTTATGGGTCTGGTTCTAACGATTGGCGCACTAGTCTGGATGTTGCCGTTTATTTGGATGCTATTATCCTCGTTAAAAACGGATATGGAAATCATGAAATTTCCACCTAGAATTTTTCCAGAAAAAGCGAGTTTAGATAATTTTATTGAATTGTTCAATGCATTTGATTTTACGACGTACTTAAAAAATACGCTGATTGTTGTCGCATTTTCTTTTTTAGGAATGATTTTTAATGCGATGGCAGGTTTTGGTTTTGCTAAATATAAATTTAAGGGAAGAGAACCTCTTTTTTATTTAGTATTAGCAACGATGATGATTCCTGGTCAAGTGACAATGATCCCCGTTTACTTGATTATGAATTCAATGAACTTGACTAATACGATGCCGGGGATTGTATTGCCAGGCTTGGTTGGAGCATATGGTATCTTCTTGTTCCGACAGTTCATGTCAGCAATCTCAAATGAGTTATTAGAAGCTGCTCGTTTGGATGGTGCGAGTGAATGGTTTATTTTTACGAGAATCATTTTGCCAATTTCTAAACCAGTATTGGCTGTTCAAGGAATTGCCACATTTATCGGTGGTTGGAACTCATTCTTATGGCCGTTGATTATGGCAAGTGATGAAAAATATTACACGTTATCAGTTGGGTTGCAGTTATTAAAAGGTCAATATGCAAACAACTATGCGTTACAAATGGCAGGATCTGCTTTTATGGTCGTACCGATTATTATTATCTTTATGTTTTTACAAAAATATATTCTAGATGGGTACAATGTGTCTGGTAATAAATAGAGGAGCTTACGCATGAAACAACAAGAAATTCTGAATTTACTTGAAAAAATGACGCTAGAAGAAAAAATCGATCAACTGTTACAATTAGCAGCAGAATTTTATTCGGAAAACGCAGAAGAACGAACAGGTCCAATGGCTGATTTAGGCTTAACTGAAGCAACCATTGCAAATGCAGGGACAACGTTAGGGGTTTCAGGTGCAGAAGAAGCCATTCGAATCCAAAAAAAATATTTAGAAAAAAACCGTTTGGGTATTCCTACTATTTTGATGGCAGATATCATCCACGGGTTTCGTACGATTTTTCCGATTCCATTAGGGTTAGGGAGTTCATGGGATCTGGATGCTGCTGAAAAAATGGCAGAGATTTCAGCGAAAGAAGCCGCTGTATCTGGCTTACATGTGACTTTTTCACCAATGGTTGACCTCGTTCGAGATCCGCGCTGGGGCAGAGTAATGGAATCAACGGGTGAAGATTCCTTTCTAAATAGTCGGTTTGCTGAGCGCTTTGTGAAGGGATATCAAGGAGAAGATTTAAAAGAAGATTTCTTCAGAGTGGCTGCTTGTGTCAAACATTTTGCAGCTTATGGAGCAGCGATTGCTGGTCGTGATTATAACACGGTGAACATGTCAGAACGCCAGTTGAGAGAAAGCTATCTTCCCGGGTATCAGGCTGCACTAGAAGCAGGTGCTAAATTAGTAATGACTTCTTTTAACACCATAGATGGTATTCCAGCAACAGGGAATAAGTGGTTATTTAGAGAAGTTCTCAGGAAAGAACTTAATTTTCAAGGAGTTGTGATTTCTGACTGGGGTGCAGTAAAAGAACTGATTCCACACGGCGTTGCCAAAGATGAAAAAGAAGCGGCTAAACAAGCGTTGCTAGCTGGAGTAGATATTGAAATGATGACGACTTGCTACAGCAATTATTTAAGTGAGTTGATTAAAGAAGGACAAATCTCTGTCGAATTATTAGATGAAGCTGTCGTTCGAATTTTAGAATTGAAAAATGATTTAAGCTTATTTGAACAACCATTCCGTGGGGCAGATCCAGTTAAAGAAAAAGAGATTGTTCTATCCAATGAACATCGAGAAGTCGCGTGTGAGATTGCTAAAAAATCAATGGTATTATTGAAAAATGATGATATCTTACCTTTTAAAAAAGAAGAAACCATCGCGATTATTGGCCCAGCTGCTGCTTCTAAGAAAATTTTAGGTGCGTGGTCTTGGCAAGGAAAATCAGAAGAGGCAATTTCGTTAGTTGAAGGTGCCGCTAGTTTAAGCAAGAAATTGTTAGTTGGAAACGAAGTATTTGATTATTTAGAACCAACGACTGAGGCGATTCAAGAAGCCTTATTGTTAGCAGAACAAGCAGATAAAGTTGTTATTGCATTAGGTGAATTAGAAGAAATGAGTGGAGAAGCAGCAAGTCGCAGTGATATTCGCTTACCAGGTGCGCAATTAGCATTTTTCCAACAAGTTTTGGAAATAAATGATCAAGTTGTTGTTACTTTGTATAATGGTCGTCCATTAGACTTACAGGGAATTGATGAAGCAAAAGGAATCATTGAAGCATGGTTTCCTGGGACAGAAGGTGGGAGAGCATTAGCAGAAATTCTTTGGGGTAAATATAATCCAAGTGGACGATTAAGTATGTCCTTTCCTGAAACAGTTGGTCAAGTACCGATTTATTATAATTGTGATAATACTGGTCGTCCGTTTGAGACGACACCTGATGAAAAATATGTTTCAAAATATCTAGATGTTTCAAATTATGCAAAATATCCGTTTGGTTTTGGCCTTAGCTATAGCGATTTTCGTTACTCAGCAATTTCTTTAACCAGTGATGAATTGACACCAGCAACGGAGATAACTGTTTCTGTTACGATCAAAAATCAATCAGTTTTTGCGGGTGAAGAAACGGTTCAGTTCTATATTCATGATTTAGTCGGTGAAGTTGTTCGACCAGTCAAAGAACTAAAAGGATTCCAGAAAGTTCACTTGGCACCTTTTGAAGAGAAAACGGTGGCTTTTTCGATTGATGAGTCGCTTTTGCGATATGTACACAGTAACCAAGAAATGAGCAGTGACGCAGGTGAGTTTGAAGCAATGATTGGTCCAAACAGCCGAGAAGTTTCGTCGGTGCGTTTCAACTTAAAAAAATAGATAGGAAGATTAGATGATGACACAAAAAATGATTGATTTGACAGAAAAAAATAGCCATTTTTCTTTTCTGCCAACAGGTGATTTAGCAGAAATCGAAAGTCATGGGATGATGATCAACCAACTAATGGGAAATTATTTAGATGGTAGTTTAACTCAACTTTATTTAAGAGTTTATCAAGAAGAAACTATTTTATTTGCGCCAATGATTGGGTCGAATGCGCATAGTCAGTTTTTCCAAAAAGAGAATCAATTGGTGTGGAAAGGACAATTTGCAGGAGTTAGTTATCAAGTGGACTTTCAATTAGCAAACACTGGCTTGTGGTTTTGGCAAGTCAATTTGCAAGGAACGGGACAGCAAGCAGATGTGATTTATGGACAAGATTTAGGCAATGCGTTACCAGGAGCAGTTCGTTCAAACGAGGCGTATATGTCACAATACTTGGATCACCATATTACCCAAGTCGATGATAAATTTGTGATTTCTTCGCGCCAAAATCAAATTCAAG
The DNA here is from genome assembly GCF_001886265.1 of Enterococcus thailandicus. GTDB lineage: Bacteria > Bacillota > Bacilli > Lactobacillales > Enterococcaceae > Enterococcus_B > Enterococcus_B thailandicus. Next base: position 212,717 of record NZ_JXLE01000002.1, on the reverse strand, counting down.
GGGAAAATTATCCTTTAGTAGAAGTAGGAAGTTTAACAAATGCTGTTGCTTTTTCAACAGATGGGTATCAATTTTTTGGCCAGAGTTATAAAGAAACAAATCAGCCAGAAGCATTGAACCAGCCATTTTTAGCAAATGAAGTTTATCAATATGAATTTGCTTATGTTGCGTTGCAGTCAGAAAAAATAACAGTTACACAAGAGAAACAAATAATTATTTTTTATGGTGGGACACTGGCAAATCAAGCAACGGCTGTGACAAAGCCAGCTTTTTCAAAAGCAGAAGTTGTAGCCTCGTATCATTCATTAACGTTTGATCATTCGTTTATGGGGACTGAAGGAAAACAAGTAACGAAACATTTGGGCGAGCCAATTGTTGGTGAAACGATGACTAAAGAAGAAATTTTGAAGTACTTTCCTGTGAAAGAACAAGTTGAACAAGAAAATCAGCAGTTACTTTCCTTTTTTACAACCAATTATCATCATGTCGTTACCAAAGCAAAAGAGCGAGCAATGGAGCGAACGCATGGACATATCTTATTAAGCGGAACTGAGCTAGATGTTGACCGTCCCTTATTAAGTACAACTGTTTATATGCCCGGAATTTTTAATTCCCAAGTGGTCTTAGGCAATACGACAATGAATAAATTGATGAGTAATAGTCGAAATGCTTTAAATGTTATCAAGGAATCTGGTCAAAGAATCTATTTGAAACAGGGCGAAAATTGGCGGATTTTAACAATGCCTTCTTTATTTGAGATGGGACTGAATTCGGCTAAATGGTACTATAAATTAGAGGACGATTTGTTGACCATTACGACTTATACGGTGGTTGACGGCCGTGAAATCCGAACAGAGATCCACAGCCAGAAAGGGAAAAACTATACATTCGCGATTACCAACCAGCTAGTGATGGGTGCCGATGAAGCACAACCAACTTATCAGTTAGAGCAAAACAAGCAAGTGGTGACGGTAACAGGGAGTGAACAGTCAGATACACAGCAAACGTATCCTAATCTAGCTTATCGTTTCACCTTGGATCAACCGTTTCAGCTAACAGACGAATCACTGTTTTTTGCTAGTCCTAATAATGACCAGAAACTAACCATTTTCCTAATTGAAAATCAAGCAGAAGTAACAGTCAAAATTGAAGGAAGCCTAACAGGTGAATTTAAGGCAGCTAAAGCAACAACTCTTGCTGAACAAGATCAACAGTATACAGAATATATCAATGAGTTATTAAACAACTTTGAATTAGTGCATGAAACACAAACAGTTGAGCAAATGAATTTGATTGCACGCTGGTACACCCATAATATGTTAGTTCATTATTTATCTCCACATGGGTTAGAACAATATGGCGGAGCTGCCTGGGGAACCAGAGATGTTTCGCAAGGACCAACTGAATTTTTCTTTGCTGTGAATCGACCGGAAGTTGTTGCGTCCATTATCAAAAAAGTTTATGCTAACCAATTCTCTGATGATGGAAACTGGCCGCAATGGTTTATGTTTGATCGTTACGAAACACAAAAAGCGGATGAAAGCCATGGAGATGTAATTGTTTGGCCAATGAAGGTTGTTGCAGATTACTTGGATAAAACGAGTGATTGGGGCATTCTGAACGAAAATATAACTTATACTGATCGTAAAACTTTTTTGAAAACAAATGAAGCAGAGATACTATTAGACCATATCAAAAAAGAAATTTCCTATATCGAATCCCACTTTTTACCTGGGACAGCTTTGTCTTGCTACGGTGACGGTGATTGGGATGATACGTTGCAACCATTTGATAATCAATTAAAGAAATCAATGGCAAGTAGCTGGACAGTCGCTTTGACGTATCAAGTACTGCACAAGTTAAGTATTTTGCTGAGAGAGGTCGATCAGTCTTATAGTCAGCATTTGAGTGAATTAGTTGCTAAAATAAAACAGGATTATGAAACATATATGTTCACAACCGATACTTTGCCAGGCTTTGTCCGAATGGACGCACAAAACGAAGTAGAATTGATGATCCATCCAAATGATCAGAAAACGGGCATTCATTATCGTTTGTTGCCAATGACTAGAGGAATGATTGCTGAATTACTGACGCCAAAACAGGCTGAACATCATTTAGCCATTATCAAAAAACACTTACAATTTCCTGATGGTGTTCGGTTGATGAATCGCCCAGCGGCTTATCAAGGTGGTGTAAGTACGAACTTCAAACGGGCAGAACAATCTGCCAATTTTGGGAGAGAAATTGGGTTACAATATGTGCATGCACACATTCGTTTTACAGAAGCCATGGCGAAATTAGGCAAGACAGAAGAAACTTGGCATGCACTCAATATTATTAATCCTATCGGAATAACGAACCAAGTGAAGCATGCAAAATTACGACAAGCAAATGTCTATTTCAGTAGTTCTGATGGAGATTTTAAAACAAGGTATGAAGCGGAATCAAACTTTGGTAAACTGAAAGATGGAAGTGTACCAGTAAAAGGTGGCTGGCGCATTTATTCAAGTGGTCCGGGAATTTATTTAGGCCAATTGATCTCAAGTGTTTTAGGTATTCGAGAAACAAGTCAGAGCGTAACCTTCGATCCAGTATTGCCAACTGAGCTGGACCAATTAAGCCTTCGCTATCAATTGCTAGGAAACCCAGTCACTATTCATTACCATTTAGGTTCAGGTGAATCAAAAGTCATGTTGAACCAGCAAGAATTGCCAGTTGAACATGAAAAAAATCCGTATCGAACGGGTGGCTTGAAAGTATCTAACCAGGCGATTCTAGCGCATTTACAAGCAACAAATCAAATTGATATCTATTGTTAGGAGATGAGAGCAACATGGTGGGAATTAAAGATATCGCAAAAAAAGCAGGGGTATCCATCTCTACTGTTTCGTACGCTTTAAATGGTAGCCAAAAGGTGACGGAAGAAACGAGAGAAAGAATCAAAGCAATTGCGGATGAATTAAACTACGTTCCTAATATGGCTGCTCGTACATTAAAAAGACAACAAACAAATATTATTGGTGTTTATTTAGCAGATTATGGTGGCAGTTTTTATGGTGAATTATTAGATGGAATCAAAAAAGGCTTAGCATTTTATGACTTTGAGATGATTGTTTGTAGTGGTGAGAAATCTCATTTATTCATTCCTGAACGAATGGTCGACGGTGCAATCATTTTAGATTGGACATTTGATTCACAGGAAATTTTACAGTTTGCACAACGGGGACATTCAATCGTTGTGTTGGATCGTAAACTTTCTCATGAACATGTTCGGAAAGTATTGTTAGATAATAAAGGTGGAGCAACACTGGCAGTAGGTGAAATGGTTGCAAAACAGACGAAATTTGTTCACCTGATTACGGGTTCAACAAAAGCATATGATAGTCAGCAACGTTTAGCTGCAAGTACAAAAGAGCTTCAACGATTTGGTATTGATTATCAAACAATTGAGGGGGATTTTACAGAGCCATCTGGTTATCAAGCAGCCAAAGAAATCGTAGCTAGCCAACCGGATTTTCCAATTGATATTTTTGCTTTCAATGATGAAATGGCGGTAGGTGTGTATAAATTTTTCAAAGAAACGCAGTATGAAATAGGAAAAGACGTTCGTATAATCGGGTTTGACCATATCGAAATTGGTGAGTTTTTAACACCAACGTTAGCAACGATTTCATATTCTAAACATCGTTGGGGAATGTTAGCAGCAGAAAAAATTATTCAATTGATTCAAGGCGAATCTACAGAAGATGAGCACATTTACACGACGTTTATCAATGGGGATTCCTTCAGCTAAACAGAAATCAAAATAAGCAGAACTTACTTTGTGTCCAAAGATGAGTTCTGCTTATTTTTTGAGAAAAGAAAATGAAAAAATTAGGAGTTTTGGGATGTCCTAATAATAAGGAATGAACCTTAAAAAAAGCATAAAAGCTCATCATTCAATCGGATGATAGGTGAAGCCACTACCTGTAACTTCAGCAACATTATTTGCGATAACGAAAGCAGTTGGATCGATTTCTTTGATCAATGGTTTGATCCGAGTAAATTCCTGATCCGTCGTGACAATCAGTAAGACTTCTTTAGGCTTTCGATTATAGCCGCCTTTTGCTTCTAATAAAGTCAAACCGCGACCAATCTCCGCAGTTAAACGAATACGGATTTCTTCTAATGAATCTTCACTCATAATCATAATTGATTTCTTACGATTGAGACCAGTTTCGATATAGGTCATGACAATTGAAGTAATAACAATGGAGAGAATGGCATAAAGAAATTCTTCAAAACCGAAAATAAGTAAGTTTAAGGAGACTACCACAGCGTCAGTTAACAGCAACCCAATGGATGTATTCAAGTGAAAATATTTTTTAAAGATTAACGGAGGGATGGTCGTTCCACCACTAGAAGAGTTGTTGTTGTATAAAATCGCAACACCTAAGGCAAAAATGGCACTACCAAAAATAACTGATAGTAGGCGATCAGAGGTCACCATTGTCTCAGGGACGATGGCAATCACAAGGGGAAAAACGATGCTACCAAAAAGAACTTTTAAAAATAATTTTTTGCCTAAAAAGAGAATAGCAAGCACTAGCATGAGACTATTCAAAGCCAAAATAACTAAAGCACGATTCATTCCAAAAGCGGATTCAAATAAAATACCTAGCCCACTAACACCGCCAGCCGCTACATGGTGAGGGCCTAAAAATAAGTTGATACTTACACCTAAAATAAGTAAAGCAAAAAGAATTTTTATGTAAGTCCAAATAAAATCTTTTGTTTGTCTCATTCATCCACATCCTAAACACATTTTGTTTTAATTCCTTTTTTTCAATTAGTTCATTATAACCTAATTTTTGTGTAATGTTAACTATGGTTTGTGTTTTTTTTTAGGCATAGCGAACATTTCTTTTGATTTGAAAAATAATGGATGTAGTTGAATCAACTTCGAAAAATCACTATACTAGGTGAGAAGAAGCTTACGGGAGGGCTAGAAATGGGCAAAAAGGAAACAAATGCAGCCGTTATGGATAAAGCAAGAAATGTTTTCAGCAAAATGGCGTGGCTGAACAAATTAACAATGGAAAAACGATTAGAAGGCTATCAGCCATCAGAAGTCCACTGTATCGAATTCATCGGGAAAAATCAGGACTCAAATGTGACTAAGCTTGCTAGTTCATTATTTATGACAAGAAGTGCAATTAGTAAAATAACTAAAAAATTAGTGAAAAAAGGCTATATCGAAAGTTATCAAAAACCTGACAATAAAAAAGAAGTTTATTTCAAATTGACTGGGAAGGGAAAAGAAGTTTTTGAAGTGCACGAACGGACACATCAAGAATTTCAGCAACGAGACCAAGTGATTTTTGACCAAGTGACGGAACAACAGTATGAAGAATTAGGGCTTTTTTTAGCAAAGTATGACCAACATCTAAATCAGGAAATCGAGAAATTAGGTTTGTGAGAAGAAAATTTAGAGAGCAAAATGTTGACTGAAAATAGAGCGAATCATTCGCTCTATTTTTTTGCGTAAAAATTGTTGACAAGGACACAAAAAAAGAATATTATTTTGTTGCCTAGGACACAATATGATATTTATAACAAAGGAGTTTTTTATGTTTTCTAATCAACAAAATACGATCAAATCACGTAATCAAATCGACCAAAAGGCTTTTCTTTTTGGTTTGATCTCCGTTTTTCTTTCAGGCATTGGTTTTACAATTGTTTCACCTGTGATTCCATTTTTAGTTCAACCTTATATCAGTAATCCAGCCAATCAAGCACTTGCAGTGACAGCACTGACTTCTGTATATGCTGTTTGTGTTTTTCTGGCAGCTCCTGGATTAGGTGCATTAAGCGATCGCTTTGGCCGACGAGTTGTGTTGCTGATTTGCTTGTTAGGTTCAACAATTGGCTATTTAGTATTTGGTTTAGGTGGTGCACTTTGGATTTTATTTCTTGGTCGGATAATTGAAGGGTTCACGGGAGGGACGATTGGTACGATTTTTGCCTATTTTTCAGATATCACTCCAGCTGAGGAACGAACGAAATATTTTGGCTGGATTAGTGCTGTTACCGGTGTTGGTGTCGTATTCGGACCAACGATCGGTGGTTTACTTGCTAATTTTGGTTATGCAATTCCAATGTTTGCCGGTGCTTTTGTAACGTTTCTCAATTTTTTATTTGGGTACTTCTTTATGCCAGAAAGTTTAGCAAAAGAAAGTCGCTTGACCGCAGTTCCTGTTAGTCGCTTAAATCCATTTACCCAATTAAAAAATATTCTTTCCATTAAGCAAGTCAGTCGTTTATTGTTCGCCGGTTTTTTGCTTTGGATTCCAAACGGTGCATTTCAAGCAGTGTTTTCTCAATTTACGATTGATTCTTTTCACTGGCAGCCGACAGTTATCGGTTTAGTTTTTTCAATAATTGGTATTCAAGATATTTTTTCTCAAAGCTTAATCATGCCTCGACTACTAAAATGGCTCACGGATCGTCAAATTGTTACCTTAGGAATGAGTGCTGAAATTGTTGGCTATGTATTGATTGCTTGTTCGACAATTTTTCACCAACCAAGTTTATTTATTATCGGAATGTTTATCTTTGGTTTTGGTGATTCAATTTTTGGGCCAGCGTTCAACGGCCTCTTATCCAAAGCAGTTACACAACAGGAACAAGGACGCGTGCAAGGTGGAAGTCAAGCAATCCAATCGTTAGCAAGAGTTATCGGACCATTGATTGGTGGACAGCTATATGTCTCGCTGGGACATTCTGCGCCAGCAGTTATGGGGATTTTCTTGATTTTCTGTGCAATTGTAGTGATGTATCAAACCATTCAAACAGTAATAGTTAAACATTAATCGTTTTACTGAAAACAGGTGAAGCTCTTCAAAAATAACTTGAAAGCTTCACCTGTTTTATTTGACAGCTAAGGTACAGCGTCCGACTGCGATTTTTGTTTGTTGATTTAAAAAAATGTCTGCATGCCAAACTTGTAAAGAGCGTCCAACTTTGTCTGGCACAGCAATGACAGTTAACGTACCCGTCTGTGCTTTATTGAGATGATTTACTTGTAGATCCACACCAACAGCAAAATGAGGTTGCTCTAAATGTTGATTTGCGCCAAGGCTACAAGCTGTTTCAATCAAAACACCATTGATTCCGCCATGTAGATAGCCATAAGGTTGCAAATGAATGGCGTGGATGTCTAAAGATAAGACAACTTTTTCTGGAGAAAGTTCTAGCGTTTTGATTTGTAAATGTTCCAATAAATTCATACAAATATCACTCCGTTCTTTTTCTTAGTATAACAGAATACTAAAAATTCCGCCGATTTTTAACCGTTTTCTTTCGTTCTTGTGTATAATAAAAAGGATGAATTGAAGGAGGAAAATTATGAGAACATGGCAAACAATTAAAGAATATAGTGAAATTTTATTTGAACAATATGGAAAAATCGCGAAAATCACAATCAATCGCCCAGAGGTTCATAATGCGTTTACCCCAAAAACAGTTTTTGAAATGATGGACGCTTTTACAATTAGTCGTGAACGTCAAGATATCGGTGTCATTATTTTAACTGGCGCTGGGGATCAGGCATTTTGTTCTGGTGGTGATCAAAAAGTTCGAGGGAATGGGGGTTACGTTGGTGACGATCAAGTTCCACGTTTAAATGTTCTTGACTTACAACGCTTAATTCGTGTGATTCCCAAGCCAGTAATTGCAATGGTTAAGGGCTGGTCAATTGGTGGAGGAAATGTATTGCAGTTGGTTTGTGATTTAACGATTGCGGCTGATAATGCCAAATTCGGGCAGACGGGTCCTAATGTTGGTAGTTTTGATGGCGGCTATGGCGCAGGTTATTTAGCGCGGGTCGTAGGTCATAAAAAAGCAAAAGAAGTTTGGTTCATGACCAAACAATATACAGCTGAAGAAGCACTAGCAATGAATTGGATTAATACGGTGGTTCCACTAGCTGATGTGGAAGATGTGACAATTGAATGGGCAGAAGAAATGTTGAAAAAAAGTCCATTGGCATTGCGCATGATTAAAGCTGCTATGAATGCTGATACAGATGGCCTTGCTGGCATTCAACAACTTGCTGGTGATGCAACGTTACTTTATTACACTATGGATGAAGCACAAGAAGGGCGCGATGCCTTTAAAGAAAAACGAGAACCAGATTTTGATCAATTCCCTAAATTCCCATAGGCTACATCCAAGGAGTTGGTTGCAGCAACAAGCACAGCTTCATCCAACTAGACCAGCTTTTTATTTTGAAAATAAAAGGTGGTCTTTTGCTGCATTAAACCAATTTGTCCAAAGATACGCGACTTATTTTGCACAAAAATTGCCTGAAAACGAACAAAGAGTAGCCATTTATAGCCAAAACTCAGAGCAATGTTATTTGACAATTTTGGCTTTGTGGGAGTTAGGTCTTGAAGTTCAGTTCTTAAACACACACCTGACATCGGAGGAGGTTGCATTTCAATTAGCTGATGCTGAAACTAAGTGGCTGATTACAGAACATGCACATATTTCCGTAACTAGTTCTTTACTGGAATTTCCAAGTCCAACACAATTGCCTGTAGTGGATCAACTGGACTATCATGATTCTGGTTATGATGAGGAAAAAATTGCTTCTATTATGTATACATCTGGAACGACAGGGAAACCAAAAGGAGTGCCACAAACATTTGCGAATCATCGCGCCAGCGCTTTAGCAACCAAGATGAACATGAAACTGACAGCTTCTGAGAGCTGGATTTGTTGTTTACCTCTGTATCATATTAGTGGTTTGGCAATCTTGTTGCGTTCATTAATGTTGGGTATTAGTGTTCGTTTACATACGAATTTTTCTCCAGAAAGAATCCATGAAGAGCTATTGGAAGGGCAAGAAATCTGTCTTTCTGTTGTGACAAAAACGTTAAAAGACCTTCTACCGCTTGTTCCGGAAAATGGGTATGCTACTGCACCAAAACTATTATTGGGTGGTGGGCCAATTGATCGGGAAACGTTAAGCGAATGTGTAGTCAAAAAACTATTGGTAATCCAGTCTTATGGAATGACAGAAACTTGTTCACAAGTGGTTGCTTTATCACCAGAAAAAGCGTCAGAAAAATTGGGTTCTGCTGGTGTCCCGTTGACCGGAACTAGGTTGAAAATCGAAACGAACCAGGATCAGCAAACTACTGGAGAAATTTTACTAAAAGGGCCGACAATTGCTAGTCACTATTTAAACTATCGCGACGAAGAATCATGGACACAAGATGGCTGGTTCAGAACGGGGGATTTAGGTCATCTGGATGAAGATGGTTTTTTATATGTGGATAGCCGGATGAGCGAATTGATTATCTCTGGTGGCGAAAACATTTATCCTGCAGAAATTGAATCTACGTTGCTCCAGAGTGAGTTGATCCAAGAAGTCGTGGTGGTAGGACGAAGAGACGAACGCTGGGGACAACGACCAGTAGCCTATTTAGTAGTGAGAGAAATGGCTGATTTAACAAGTGATGAATTAGCCAGAGTCTTACAACCGTTAGCAACGTTTAAACATCCTAGTGAAGTCTTTAGTGTGTCGCGTATTCCAAAAACGGCGAGTGGCAAACCATTGAAACGACTATTTCTGACAGAAGAAAGAGTGAATTATATTGAAAATCAACTTAAGTAATTGGAAAGAAAAAGTGTCTTCAACTGAGAAAGCCTACTTTAGTTATAGTTATGAACTTCCGTCTCAAGAATTTGGTCAATTATTTGCTAAAACTAGCGACTACCGTGGTGCGCGTTTTTTTTGGCAAACCCCAGACCGTCACTTAAGCTATATTGGGTTAGGAACAGTGAAGCAGTTTTTCAATGCGGAAACAGAATTTGAAGCGATTGAGCGATTTAAGAAGGAGTTTTTTAAAAGTTTTTGCATGGTGAGTAAACGAAAAGAAGCACCTATCTTATTCGGTGGGTTCCCGTTTGACCGTGAGGGCGCGAAAGAATCATTTTGGGGGAAGTTAGAAAATGGCTACTTTGTATTACCTGAAATTTTGTTTACTCAAAGAGAGGATTTTTGCGTAGTCACGCTAACTTGTCATCAAGAAAAAGAGACTTGCGACTCAGAGTTTTTTAAAAGGCTTGAGAAACACTTTGAATCATTGGAAAATGAAGTTGCGAACTTACTCGATCACCCTCCTGTCGAATCTTCATGCACAAATGTCGTTAGGAAAGAACGAAACGTTGACGCGTTTGTTTCCTTGGTTGATGAAAGCGTGGAGGAAATCAAAAAAACAAATGCTAAACTCAGAAAGGTTGTTCTAGCACGTCAAATGGAACTCAAGGGAAAGTCTTTTTCAATCGAAACAATTGTCGAAAATTTATTGCGACAACAACCAAATACTTATGTTTTTGCCTTGGAGGACAAACAGCAAGCTTTCGTCGGAGCAACGCCTGAACGACTTGTTGAAGCAAGCAGAACGATGTTTGCAACAGCGGGCATTGCAGGTTCAATTTCACGAGGGAAAAATCAAACAGAAGACCAGGAAAATAGTTTGAAACTTTTAAAAGACGCTAAAAACTCATATGAACATCAAGTGGTAGTCGAACGAATCAAAAAGCAGCTAAAAGATTTTACGCAAGGTGAATTGCTTGTTTCAGATAAGAGTCTTTTAAAAAACCGAGATATTCAGCATTTATTTGTAACTGTCAAAGGTTCTAGGAAAGGGCAAACTAGTTTGCTAGATGTTGTTCGAGAATTGCATCCAACGCCTGCATTAGGTGGAGAGCCTAAGGCAGAGGCTTTACGTTGGCTGGCGGAAAAAGAAGTCGCCGGACGAGGACTTTATGGCGCACCAATTGGTTGGCTTGACTTAACCGAAGATGTCGGTGAGTTTGCAGTGGGGATTCGTTCAGGTATTTTCAGCGGAAATCAAGGCTTATTATATGCTGGATGTGGAATTGTTGATGATTCAGATCCAGAAGCAGAACGATTGGAAACAAGGTTGAAATTTCAACCAATGATTAGAGGGGTGAAAGGCAATGACGAGTAAACAAGAAACAACTAGTTATCTGTTAGCTTTTATTCAAGGCTTAAAAGAAGGTGGGTTAACGAAAGTAGTCATTAGTCCTGGTTCACGCTCTACACCTCTAGCACTATTGCTTTTTCGCGATCCTGAAGTTGAATGTTACGTTGACGTTGACGAGCGCTCTGCGGGTTTTTTTGCCTTAGGCTTAGCTAAAGGATCAAAAAAAGAACTAGTTGCCTTGTTATGTACATCTGGGACAGCGGCAGCAAATTATTATCCAGCAATTTGTGAGGCCAAAGAAACCAATCATCCATTGGTTGTTTTAACTGCAGACCGCCCGCCAGAACTACGTGAAGTGGGTGCACCTCAAACGATGAATCAACAGGAGCTTTATCGGACCCATGTGAAAAAATTTGTGGAGTTAGCTGTTCCGGAAGGCTCGGAGTCAATGCAACGTTATAGTTATTGGCAAGGTGTCCAGCTAGGATATACTGCTCAACAAATACCAATGGGGCCTGTTCATGCCAATTTACCTTTTCGTGAGCCATTGCTACCAGATTTAGATTTTCAGTTAGAAAAATCTTTTAAAAGTGAAAAATTGACGAAGAATGAAGAAGCAGTCCAATCAATACCAGAGCTTTCAGATTGGTTGGAAAAAAAAGGATTATTGATTGTTGGAAATGAAGTGAGTGTAACAGAAGCACAATTGTTGATCCAGCTTGCAGAGTATTTGGGCTGGCCGATTATTGGCGATCCGCTAACTAATTTAGCAACCTGTGGTAGTCAAAGTGAGAATTACTTGAAGCATGCCGAGTTGATTTTCTCTAGTAGCAATGTGGAACAGCCAGAAGTAGTGATTCGTTTTGGTCGGCTACCAGTTACGAAAAATGTCATGCTGTATTTACAAAAACTAACTAGAGAAACGACGACTTTTGTGTTAGTCGATGAGCAAGAACAGTGGCAAGACTTATTACACGTAACCAATTACTTTTTACCTTTCACGATTTCCGTTTTTTGTCAATCAGCCCTAGCTGTGGATTCGATAGAAAAACAAAAGCATTCAAGCTGGCTAAATGGATGGAAGCAAGCTGAAGAAACAGCACAAGTCGTACTTCAAAAAGAAACCCTGTCACAGTCTTTCAATGAAAGTAGTGCCAGCTTGAAATTGAGTGAGTTACTTTATGCTGATGAACAACTTTTTTTATCAAACAGTAATGCCATTCGTTTTGTAGACCGTTATGCAATGAGTAGCGTCACTTCTTATCCAGTATTTGGTAATCGTGGAATCAATGGAATTGACGGCATTGTTTCAACGGCAGCCGGTATTTCAGCTGCTACGATGCAACGGACTTATTTATTGATTGGGGACTTGGCACTTTTTCATGATATGAATGGACTGCAAATGATCCGTTCATTGAAGTTACCAGTTACAATTGTATTACTCAATAATAATGGTGGCGGAATCTTTTCTTTTTTACCGCAAAAACAATTGGATAAAACAGATTTTACTCCGTTATTTGAGACACCACTTTCATTGGATTTTGCAAAAGTGGCTGATTTATACGATGGCCAGTATATCAAACCAACTTCCTTAGCTGAATTTGAATTTGCAATCGAGAAAAGTCGGTTTGCTGATCGTTGGACATTGATTGAGATTGCAGGAAATCAAGATGAACCAGTGCAGTTTTGGCAAGAGGTAGTAGCTGAATACCGAGAAAAAATCGGTGAAATAAATGAATAAGATCATTCGTGGCGTAAAATATGCGTATAGCTGGCAACAAAAATACGATCCTTCAAAGGAGACGATTGTTTGCTTGCATGGTTTCACTGGAACGAGGCAAACGTTTCAGTTGCTTCAAGATCCAATATATAATTTCCTGTTCATTGATTTGCTTGGCCATGGTGAATCAAGTATTTTTGTACATCCGTGGCGTTATCAATTGTCCGAAATAGTGAAGGACCTCAATCAGTTGATACAGGAATTAGGAATTAACCAATGGTATGTTTTAGGCTATTCTATGGGGGCAAGAGTCGCATTAGCTTGGGCGATTGAGCATCCAAGTAAACTTCTTGGTGTCATTTTAGAAGCTGGAACTCCTGGAATTGTAGACGAGCAAGAAAGAAAACAGCGAAAAGAGTCTGACCGACGATTAGCGCTCAGGCTATGGCGTGAACCACTCGTTGATTTTGTAGATTTTTGGCAAAATCTTCCGTTATTTTCTAGCCAAAAAAAATTACCGAAAGAAATACAAAAAAAGATTCGAGATGAGCGATTGAGTCAAAATAAATTTGGTTTGGCAATGAGTTTGTGGTTTATGGGGACAGGTGTACAAAAAAATTATTGGTTGGAATTAGAAGAGTTAAAGCAACCAGTTCTATACGTGGTAGGGGAACAAGATCCAAAATTTCTTGCTATTGGGGATACGTTGTGTCAGCAACTGCCACATTCGACATTGGCAGTTATTCCTGATAGTGGTCACTGTGTGCATCTGGAACAGTCACAAGCTTTTGCGAACAAATTGTCTCAATGGTTAGCAAAAAGAAAAACGCACTGTTAGTGAGGAACATGTGATGAAAATTATGAAAGTTGAGCAGTACCAACTACGTTTACCATTAGTTACCCCTTTTCAAACCAGTTATGGTGTCCTTAACGAAAAAGCGTTAGACCTTTTGATTTTAGAAGATGAGCTAGGCAATCAAGGATACGGAGAGCTAGTTTCTTTTGAACAACCTGATTATATCGAAGAAACGATTGGTGCGGATCGGCAACTTATCGAACAGCAATTAGTGCCACGTCTATTTCAAGCTGATTTGCAAAAGGTAGGGGATGTTTGGTCATTGTTTCAAACTGTCCAAGGAAATTTTATGGCAAAATCAGCATTGGAAACGGCCGTTTGGGATTTGTTTGCGAAACGAGAACAGCGAAGTTTACAAAGTTATTTTGGCAGCCACAAATCAGAAATCCCAGTTGGTGTCAGTATTGGGATTCATGCGACAACAGAGGATTTGATTGCACAAGTATCAAATTATCTTGAACAAGGATATCAGCGAATCAAAGTGAAAATCAAACCGGGCTATGACATTGTGCCACTAAGTGCTATTCGTGAAGAGTTCCCAGATGTTCCCCTGATGGCAGACGCAAATTCAGCGTATACATTCGCTGATTTAGAGTTATTTAAACAACTAGATCAATTGAACTTAGCGATGATTGAGCAACCTTTTCATCAACGAGATTTTGTCGATCATGCCAGACTTCAACAACATCTTCAGACAAAGATTTGTTTAGATGAAAATATTCGGACATTGGAGGATGTGAAAACCGCTTATACGCTAGGAAGTTGTCAAGGAATCAATTTGAAGATTCCACGCGTGGGAGGAATCACAGAAGCTCTACGAATCGTTGATTTTTGTCAAACACATCAGTTACTAGTTTGGCTTGGAGGAATGTTCGAGTCTGGAATTGGCCGAGCGTTAAATTTACAGTTTGCTAGCCAAAATATCTTTACTTTTCCTGGTGATATCTCAGCTGCTGATCGTTATTACACTGCAGACGTCATAAAGAAACCGGCAAAAATGGAAAGAGGAAATATTGTCGTTCCTCAAGGAGTTGGTTTAGGTGTTGAGTTAGATTGGCAAGTGATTGAACAAGTTTGTGACCAGAAACAAACCTATCAATAAAAACATTGAAGCAATCAGTAAGTGAATGTACGAAAACAAAAAATGTTTTCGTACATTTTTTTGTTTCAAGAGAACTTGTTATCGTTAACATTTTTGAAAGCGTTGTCTTTCGTGCTTGATTCTTTTATAGTGAAATTATCTTAGAAGTAAAAAAGGAGGAAATACATGAACACAGCAGCAGTTTATCATCGCCCAGAAAGCGAATTTGCTTATTTGTATACGAAAGAAACACTTCGTTTGCGGCTACGAACTGGCAAAGATGATATCGAAAAAGTATTTGTGATAAAGGGTGATCCATACACATTCACGACGGAACAGTGGTACTTAGAAGAAGTGCCGATGAAAAAAGGATTAAGTACCAATGTGCATGATTATTGGGAACTTGAAGTCCATAGTGATACGAGGAGAATCCAATATGGGTTTCATGTGATTGGCAAAGATGAAACGGAATGTTTTTATGGGGATCAAGGCGTGTTTCCTTATCAAAATCGCTTTTTAGCAGAACCAAACATGTACTTTAGAATGCCTTATTTTCAAGAAATTGATCGTTTCAAAGTGCCAGAATGGGTGAAAGAAACTGTTTGGTATCAAATTTTCCCAGAACGTTTTGCTAATGGAGATACGAATAACGATCCAGAAAACACATTACCGTGGGGAAGTAAAGCGCCGGATCGGGATGATTTTTTTGGCGGTGATCTGCAAGGAGTAATTGATCATCTGGATTACTTAGTTGATTTAGGAATCAATGGTATTTATTTCTGTCCAGTTTTTAAAGCAACGTCTAATCATAAATATGACACGATTGACTATTTAGAGATTGATCCTCATTTCGGTGATAAAAAATTATTTAAAACATTAATTGAGCAAGCGCATCAACGAGGGATTCGCGTGATGTTAGATGCTGTTTTCAACCATATGGGCGATGATTCACCACAATGGCAAGACGTAATTAAAAACGGTGAAGAGTCGATTTATAAAGATTGGTTTCATATCCATTCCTTTCCAGTGGACGATTACCGGTTGACAGAGGTGCCAGAAACAGCAGAACATCTTTCGTATGATACGTTTGCATTTACGCCACATATGCCTAAGCTAAATACGGCAAATCCTGAAGTGCAAGCACATCTTTTAAAGATTGCGACTTATTGGATCGAAGAATTCGATATCGATGGTTGGCGATTAGATGTAGCAAATGAAGTCGATCATCACTTCTGGAAGAAATTCTATACAGCAGTCACTGAGGCAAAAACCGATATCTATATTTTGGGTGAAATCTGGCATTCTTCACAAGCTTGGTTACAGGGAGATGAATTTCACGCAGTAATGAATTATGCATTTACAGATTCAATCAAAGATTATTTTGTGAAAAAGAAAATCAGTGTTTCGCAAATGATTAGCGGAATGAATCAACAACAAATGCTTTACCGAGACCAAGTCAATGAAGGAACTTTCAATTTATTGGATTCCCATGACACAGCGCGAATTCTCACGATGTGTGAAGAAAATAAAGAGTTGCTGAAAGCTGTCATGACGTTCATGTTTTTACAAAAAGGTTCACCTTGTATTTACTATGGAACAGAAATTGGTTTAACAGGACATGATGATCCTGATTGTCGGAAATGTATGATTTGGGACGAAGAAAAGCAAGACTTGGAACTTTTTGCCTTTATGAAAGAACTTATTCATTTGCGCAAACGGTTGCATTTAATTTTATCCGAGGGAGAAACTTTGTGGAAAACATCACCTGAAACACAAGGAATTATTTCGTTTGCTCGACAACTAGATCAACAAAAAGTTCAAGCCATTTTTAATGAATCAGAGAACGTGTATGTCGTAGACCAACCAAGTGAAGTACTTTTTTCACAAGGTGTTCATGTCTTGAAAGATGAAAAAATTGAGATCCAACCACATGGGTTTATTCTTAGCTGCTGATATTTTGTTACCGGTAACAAAGAGAAAGCGGTTGCACTAATATTTTTAATAACAGTATAATGATTTTAGTAAGAAAACAGAAAAATAAACTACAGGGGGAAATAAAAAATGAAAAGTAAAATGATGAAGACATTAGGTTTAGGTTTGCTTTCAGTCGGTGTGATTGGTGGACTTGCTGCTTGTGGTAATGGTGGAAAATCAAACAGTAAAGCAGCAGATGATGAGAAAACACTAACGATTTCTGTTGATTCAGGTTATACCGATTACATGAACGAGATTAAAGGTAAGTTTGAAAAAGAGAATGATGTCAAAATAAAATTAGTTGAAAAAGACATGTTTGACCAATTAGAAGCGTTAGCTCTTGATGGTCCTGCAGGAAAAGGGCCAGATGTGATGATGGCTGCTTATGACCGAATCGGTGCTTTGGGACAACAAGGTCACTTAGCAGAAGTAAAATTAGGAAATGAAGCAGATTACGATGAAACGGATAAAGCACAAGTAACTTATGATGGCAAAATTTACGGAGAACCTGCTGTAATTGAAACACTGGTTTTGTATTATAACAAAGACTTGATCGATGCAGCACCAACAACATTCAAAGAAGTCGAAGATCTTGCGAAAGACGAACGATTTGCATTTGATTCAGAAGCAGGTAAAAACACTGGCTTCCTAGCAAAATGGACTGATTTTTATTATTCATACGGACTACTTGCAGGTTATGGCGGTTATGTTTTTGGTGAAGATGGAACGGATGCTTCAGATATTGGTTTAAACAATGCTGGTGCAGTTGAAGGAATCACTTATGCAACTGACTGGTTCCAAAATGTTTGGCCAAAAGGAATGCAAGATGTGACTAGTGCTGGCGACTTTGTGACACAACAGTTTACTTCAAACAAAGCAGCAGCGATTATTGATGGACCATGGCAAGCACAATCATATAAAGAAAGTAAAGTTAACTACGGCGTAGCAAAAATTCCAACATTAGATAACGGTGAATCTTACCAACCATTTGGTGGAGGTAAAGGTTGGGTTGTTAGCAACTACGCAAAAAATAAAGATGTGGCTCAAAAGTGGCTTGATTATGTGACTAACCAAGAAAACCAAGAAACATTCTTCGAAATGGTCAATGAAATTCCTGCAAATCAAAGCGCACGTGAAACAGCTAAAGCTAAAAATGATGAATTGACAACTGCGGTAATCGAACAGTATGAAACAGCACAAGCAATGCCAAACATTCCGGAAATGGCTGAAGTTTGGACAGGGGCAGAAAACTTAATGTTTGATGCAGCTTCTGGTGCTAAAACACCAAAAGAATCTGCTAACAGCGCAGTCAAAACAATTACTGAGGCAATTGAGCAAAAATATTAAAGTTCCACAAAGCTAGACATAAAGGAAGAAGGGGAGCGGTGGCTTAGGTCACTTCCCCTTTAACTAGTTAGAATCAAATGATTAGGGGGCGTTTTAGATGAAACAGTCTGGAACGAAAAATGAAGTTCAAGTCAATAAAGTGACACTTTTTTCGCTAATACCTGGCTTCGGTCAGCTAGCAAATGGACAAAAAGCGAAAGGAATTGCCTTTTTCAGTATCTTTCTTATTTTTGTGATTCAAATGATCCTTGGTGGTTTTCAATCATTAGTTGGATTAGTAACACTGGGAAGTATCCCTATAGAAGATCATTCATTGTTTATTTTGATTGAAGGAACATTACAATTAATCATCACGATTATTTTCTTTCTATTTTATGGTTTAAATCTTTATGATGCACGACGTGTCGCAACTATGCGAAAAAATGGCCAAAAAATCAATGTAACAATGAAAGAAACGTTGCAGACTATTGGGGATGAAGGATTTCCTTACTTACTAACTTTACCAGCCTATCTTTTAATGATTTTTACCATTATTTTTCCAGTGTTGGTTACCTTATTTACAGCATTTACAAACTACGATTTCAACCACATTCCGCCTGCAAGTTTGATTGATTGGGTGGGATTCAAAAACTTCTTTAGTATCTTCTTTTTAAGTTCCTATCGAAATACTTTTTTATCTGTTTTCAGTTGGACAATCATCTGGACTTTGTGTGCAACAACTTTGCAAATTAGCTTAGGCGTGTTGACTGCCGTAGTTGCTCACCAAAAGTTTATTAAATTTAAACGTGTATTTGGTATTATTTTCTTATTACCTTGGGCTGTTCCTGCTTTTATTACAATTATGAGCTTCTCTAACATTTTTAATGACAGTGTTGGAGCGATTAACACACAAGTTATCCCATTTTTGAACAACTTACCTTTGGTTGATATTGGCGCAATTTCTTGGAAAACAGATCCGAATTGGACAAAAGTGGCAATTATTCTTGTTCAAGGTTGGTTAGGTTTCCCATATATCTATGTCATGGTCACTGGAATCTTGCAGTCAATCTCTGAAGATTTGTATGAAGCTGCAAAAATTGACGGGGCGAATGCTTGGAAACGTTTCTCAAATATAACGTTACCTGCAATTTTCTTAGTGGCGGCGCCAACATTCATTACGCAATACACAGGGAACTTCAACAATTTCTCGATGATCTACCTATTTAATAATGGAGGGCCAGGTAGTGTCGGTGGTGGCGCAGGTTCAACCGATATTTTGATTTCTTGGATCTACAAACTGACAACAGGGACATCGCCACAGTATTCAATGGCTTCGGCAATTACATTGATTATTTCTGCTGTAGTAATTTGTGTTTCCTTGCTTGTCTTTAAGAAAACAAATGCGTTCAACATGGGGGATTAGCAGATGAAAAAAATAAATTCTAGTGCGAGATTTCAACGAAGCGTGTCACATTTTTTTACGTATGCTTTCTTGATATTTCTCTCAATCATTATTTTATATCCACTATTGATTACTGCTAGTACAGCATTTAAGCCAGGGAACATTGCTGCATTTAGCTTAGACTTATCCGGTGAATGGACATTAAATAATTTTTCACGTTTGTTTAATGAAACATTGTATGGCACTTGGTATAAAAATACCTTGATTATTTCTGTATTAACAATGGTGATACAAGTAACGGTTGTAACATTAGCAGGTTACACATATAGTCGTTATCGCTTTATTGGTCGCAAATCAAGTTTGATGTTTTTCTTAGTTATTCAGATGGTGCCAACAATGGCGGCTTTGACTGCCTTTTATGTTATGGCATTCTTGCTTGATGCGCTAGACAAGTATTGGTTCCTAACAATGATTTATATTGGTGGTGGCATCCCGATGAATACTTGGTTGATGAAAGGCTATTTCGATACTGTGCCGATCGACCTTGATGAATCAGCGAAGTTAGATGGCGCAGGTCATTTTCGAATTTTCGCTCAAATCGTTTTACCATTAGTTAAGCCAATGATCGCCGTTCAAGCACTATGGGCATTCATGGGACCATTTGGCGATTTCATGCTATCAAAATTCTTATTACGTACACCGGAGAACCAAACAGTAGCAGTAGGGTTGCAAACCTTTATTTCTGACGTAACGAATCAAAGAGTATCGTTATTTGCAGCGGGAGCAATCTTAATTGCTTTACCAATTTGTTTGTTATTCTTCTTCTTACAAAAGAACTTTGTTACAGGCTTAACTTCAGGAGGAACCAAAGGATAGGAGGTATCAGAAATGCAAACTTTCCCATTTAATTATTTCGCCAGTCTAGCTGGACCAAAACGTTTGTTTGCTGGACGAAAAGAACTTTCGTGGCCAAAATTTTTCTTAGTATTAGTCTTTTTAGTTTCTTTTATGACGATCCCAATCACTCTTTATTACGCAAATCAGGTTACAGCAATACCGAGTCAGCAATTTTTAGCGGTCAATCAGATGATGGATCAAGCAGGTGTGGAGCAATTTTCTCACTTACGAGTTGTCAACGGCGAATTAAAGGGGAAAGAAGCCATCATTTTTGAAAACCAAGAGCTGATAGTGGGCGTGGATTTACCAAAGAGTGTTCAACAAAAGGGTACGTTTATTAATTTTGAAAAAACACAGTGGCACATTCAGCAACAAGACAATGGACAAACTAGAAGCTATACGATGAACTATGGGCCGTCTTTTACACCAGCAATGAGTCAAACACCACAAGAATTTGAACAATTTCTAGAAGAACAATTCTATCTCAGCAATCGTCCAGTGATTATTTTGTCCTATAGTCTAAGTTTGGGGTTTATCTTACTCGTTATGACTATCATGATTTTGTTTGGCGCATCACTCTTTTTATGGATGACAAGAAAGAGTCGTTTTTCTTCTATCCAAACGTTTAAGGAAAGTGCGAATCTAATGCTGAATGTTTTGGGTGTAGGATCGATTCTTGCTGCGGTAGTTGGTTTTGTACATTTTGATCTGATTTTAATGTTAGGTATCCAGTCAACGGTAGCTGTTTTGTTACTATTATGGATTTTCGCGAAAACAGGCTTCAAGGATGAACGGCAAGTAGCCGAGGCTTGAAGGACATCGGTATTTTTGTTATAGTTTAGAAAAGAAAAAGTAAAGGAGAACAAAGATGACTGCTTCCATGAAATTGCGCATTGAACTTTTAATGACATTTAGTTAATAAAAAAGTCCTAAGCACATGTGATTTCAGGGGATGAGTGTATCCTTTTTCCTTCGATAATTTTGATTGAAATCAAAGAGGTGGCTTATGGCTACCTCTTTTTTGTACACTTTTCCCTCATAAAAGGAGCGGAAAAAATGGAAACTTTAGCTGTTAAATTAATAAATATTGAAAAAAATTTTGGCGCCAAAAACATTTTATCTATTGATGAATTAACGATTTATCAAAATGAACGAATTGCAATTATTGGAAAAAACGGAAGTGGAAAATCAACATTACTAAAAATGATTGTTGGTAAAGTCGAGCCTGATCGTGGAAAAGTTCAAAGAGAAATTGAATTTAATTACTATGCCCAAAGCGAAGAGCTAACAAAGGTCCACGTTAGTAACCAACTAGATGGCGAACTGTTAAGTCGATTTGCTGTTCCAACAATGGGAATGGAGACTCTTAGTGGGGGAGAACAAGCGAAATTTCGTTTAGCCAATCAGCTATCAGATTATCAAATGGGCTTATTACTGGACGAGCCAACCACTCATTTGGATAGCCAGAGTATTGAAACATTGATTAAAGAACTAAGTTATTATTACGGCACATTAATTATAGTCAGTCATGACCGATTCTTCATAAACCAAATCGCGACCAAAATTTGGGAAATTGAAGAGGGACGCGTGAGAGAATTTCACGGAAATTATACAGAGTATGTGAAACAAAAAGAAGCAGAGTGCATCGAAAAAGAGCGTTTAGCAGATCATTTTCAAAAAGAGAAGAAGCGTTTAGAAAATGCTATCAAGAAAAAACAAGCACAGGCAGAAAAACTAACACAATCAACGAAAAAACAGAAACAAAAAAGTCAACGTCCAGATCGGCTAGCTTCTTCAAAACAAAAAGATACGGTCCAAAAATCTTTACAAAAAACAGCAAAAGCAATGACCAGTCGTTTAGACCAATTAGTAGAACAAACTGTTGATGTGAAAAATCAGAAAATTATTTTTCCTGTGCCAAAAACACTGGAAATCCATAATAAATTTCCAATCATGGGAGATCAAGTGACGTTGGAAGTTACTGGAAAAAAGCTAATAGAAGAAGCTACTTTTCAATTTGGTTTAGGAGAAAAAATTGCAATTACAGGTGCTAACGGTTCTGGAAAATCGACGTTATTGCGTTATATTCTTGACCAAAAACGAGGCATAATTGTCTCTTCAAATGTTATTTTTTCTGTTTATCAGCAAATGGACTATCAATTAACAAGTGAGGAACCCTTATTAGCTTATTTATTGAAACAAACGGAATATCCAGAACCTTTTGTGCGAGCCTTGCTAAATAATTTAGGGTTTAAACAAATAGAAATCACTAAACCTATTCGTGAGTTGAGTGGTGGTGAAGCCACACGTTTGGCGATTGCCTTACTTTTTACCAAACCAGCAAATACGCTAATCTTAGATGAGCCAACGAACTTTATTGATGTAAATACGATGCAAGCTTTAGAAGCATTAATCAAACAATATCCGGGAACTGTTATTTTTACTTCTCATGATACGTTATTTGTTCATGAAGTGGCAGAGGTAGTTTATCAAATTGAAAATCAAAAGTTGATTTTGAAAAAATAAGTTTTATGACTATTTTCTCACAAGAAAGAGTGAAGCTGCGGCCTTATCAGTCGTAGCTTCTTTTTTTGGGGTACCTTTTTTAGAAATACACACAAAAGTTTGACAACTTAAGTAATAAGTAATACTATATAGCGGTACTTAGTAATACTTATTACTGGAAGTGGGAAATTTAAGGAGAAGGATATGGAAAATTTAACAGAAATGCTCAAAGGCGTACTTGAGGGTTGCGTCTTGGAAATCATTCGTCAGCAAGAGACGTATGGCTATGAGATAACAAAAAAGCTAAATGCTCTTGGGTTTACTGATGTGGTGGATGGCACAGTGTACACGATTTTGTTACGTCTTGAAAAAAATAAACTGGTGGATACGAAAAAGAAGCCCTCTGATATAGGACCACCAAGAAAATTTTTTACCCTCAATGATGCTGGGCGAGCTGAACTGGCAATTTTTTGGGAAAAGTGGGCATTTTTATCAGAAAAGATGACTCAATTAAAGGAGGAAACAGTAAATGAATAAGTTTTTTGATGATTACTTGAATGTAAAAAAAATCATTACAAGTAAAAAAGAATATAAAGCACAAATGGCACGAGTCGATGCGTTGCCAAATGATTACCAATTTGTTTTCAAAAAAATCCAAAGCCATATGTGGAAATTTGCAACTGGTAGTGGTTATGACATGATGGCAGTGCAATATGATTTGATTGATCTGTTTGAAGAAGGTATAGCTGACGGGAAAAAAGTTCTTGAAGTGACGGGAACAGATGTGGCTTCTTTTTGCGATGAACTGTTGAAAAGTACAAAAACGTATACGGAAGATTGGCGCGAAAATTTGAACCGTGAAATCAACAAAAAGCTGAGATAAGTCTAGCTATTTTTTCCGACAAGTACTTGATTCGGTTCAGAGAATCACATTTAAAATAGGATTGGGACAAAAGTAATCTAAATAAAAAAACGCCTAAAATTCGTTTTGTAAACGTTAATTTTAGGCGTTCTTTGAAGTGAAGAATGTGCGATGAATGACTGGATTTTTAATTTTGCCCCAGACTCGTTCTTTAACTTAATTTTCGATTGCTTCGAGTACCGTTTGACGTCCATCTCGTGGTTGCCACCCCAACTTGATCGCTTTTTGATTACTATGAGTATATTTGCGTTTCAACATGGGAACTAATGAGCGCAATTCGCCAACAAATTTGGCTGCAAATTTTAAAGCAAAATCAGGGACGATAATTGGTCGATTTCCATAAATTCGACTGATTTGTGCGAAAGAGAGGTCTGTATTTTTTGCTAAAATTCGTTCGCCAATCGTGTCATTATTTTCTAAAGCTAAAAGATGTAAATTAGCTAGGTCGTTAACATCTGTCACTTCAAGCGTAATTTTTGGTACTAAACGAGAACGTTTGATACCATCTAAGACACCATTTGATGAGCGGTTACTGGTTAAAGCCTTACCAAAAATAGCGCCTGGTAAAATTGTTGTCAAAGCTAAATCATACTTTTGGGCTAATTCCCAAGCCTTTTTTTCTGCAGCAAGTTTTGATAACCGATAAGCATTGAGTTCTGGATTGTGCTGATCAGACCAATACGTTTCATCAATCACGCCTGTCGTGCTTGCTAAAGGAGTAGCTGCTGCTTGACTGGAAGTCATGATAATCCGTTTGATTCCAGCTTGATGTGCAGCATCAAAAACATGTTGAACACCTTGAACAGCCTCATCAATCAATTTTGGATCGTTGGAATTTTCATGTCCAAGAGGGCTAGCAACATGGAGAATTGCATCAACACCAACCATCGAATCTTTCCAACCAGAAGCACTTGTTAAATCTGCAGCAAAGTAAGAAACACCTTCAAAAATAACAGGAGCTCGATCCAAATTCCGAACAGTTCCATTAACTTCGTAATTTTTTTCTTGCAATAATTTTATGATATGAGTTGCGACAAATCCATTTGCGCCTGTGACTAATACTTTCATTTTTTACCTCCTGATGTTACATTTGTTATGGATGCTATTTTAGAAGATAAAAAGTGCTTAATCAAGCAATTGATAGGCATTTGTAACAGAAGGAGGAATCTGTTATGGCAGTGACGAATTATTCAAAAAGTATCAAAGAGGATACCAAAAAATGGCTCACATTAGCTACACTCGAATTATTAAAAACAACACAATTATCAAAACTGACAGTTTCTGAAGTAGCTAAGAGATCAGGTGTGAGTAGAATGGCATTTTATCGGCATTTTACTGATCTAACACAAGTGTTGACCGAATATTATGAACCCAAATTTCAAGCTATTTTTGATAAAACAATCAACAAAGTTAGTCATGAACAGAAAATTGATGATTTGTCTGAATTTTTTCAAGAACTGACACCAGATTTCCAAGCGGCTATTGAAGGAGGTTACAAAGAGATTATCTTTCAACTCTTTAGTCAACAAATGGCCCGCTTTTACGATGAAACGACCACTTGGGAAGATTGGGAAGGAAGTAAACGTTACTACTGGATCAAATTCATGTCAGCTGGCATCTTTGAAGTGTGGTTGAGTTGGATCGAAACGGGACAGAAAGAAAGTATTTCAGCAATGACAGATTTAATTAAGGAATTTCATGAGTAGTTATTTCTTAAAAAACAAAATCTAAAATACCCATCCAATTTTTTGGTTGGGTATTTTTTTAGTTAACTAGCTATTTTACAAAAAAATGAATCCGCCTCCAAAAAAACTGTTGCAAAAAATAAAAGTCATGCTATAGTGAAGTTGAACCGGTTCAACTTATTTAAATGGGGGAGATTTACTAATGAGTTTTGTAGACAAGTTATCTGAAAAGTTATTACCAATCGTTTCTAAGATGAACAACCAGCGTCACTTACTTGCAATTCGAGATAGTTTTATCATTACGATGCCACTAGTAATGGCGGCGTCTGTCATGGTCTTGTTAAATGCATTGATTTTTTCTAATGCCTTTGTTCAACAATGGATTGACTTGAGTTTTCTAGCAAACCTGGCTTCCATCGTCAATAATGGTACGATGAGTATTTTAGCAATTGTTGTGTGTTATAACATCGGCTGGAATTTAGCAAATCATTACATTCGATCAGGTGAGATGAATGATCCGGCTTTTAGTGCAGTGCATGCAGGTGTGTTAAGCGTTGCTGTTATGTTTATTCTGATGCCGTTGAAAAGCAGTGTTACTTTGGTGGACGGTAGTACAGCTGAAGCAACTGGCGTATTTTTACAAAGTCTGACTTCTTCTTCCGGTCTAGCAACGGCGATGATTGCTTCCATTGTTGGGACAGAGTTATTTATGAAGCTAGCAAAAATCAAGAAGTTAAAAATCAAAATGCCTGATGGTGTTCCACCGGCAGTTGCTACTTCATTCAATTCTTTAGTTCCTGAAACAGCAGTTATTCTTTTATTTGCTATTTTTGTTTTTCTACTGGATAAGTTTACTGGTCTTGATTTTCCAAGTTTGATTGAATTAGCCATTCAAACACCTTTAAAAGCTTTCGTCTTATCTGTTCCTGGTATTTTATTTTTACAATTCTTCTCTGATTTTCTTTGGGTTTTTGGTATGCATGGTTCAAGTATTTTGGCACCAATTCGTCAAGCACCATTATTACAATCGATTCAAGAAAATATGGATGCTTTTTCTGCTGGAAAAGAAATTCCTAATATTATTACCGAACCTTTTACGAATGCATTTGGATTAATTGGTGGAGGAGGCTGTATCTTACCATTAGTGATTGCGATTTTGTGGGTTTCAAAACGACAAGAACAGCGACAAATCGCCAAGTTTGGTTTGACAACTTGCTTGTTCAATATTACTGAACCTGTGATGTTTGGGCTACCAGTCGTAATGAATCCAATTTATATGATTCCCTGTGCGCTTATTCCATCAATCAATTTAGTTATTGCTTATGTTGCAACAAGTGTTGGTTTGATTGAAAAAACAGTTGCTGCAGCACCATGGATTACACCGCCAGTAATCCAATCATTTATTGCAACTGGGGGCGATGTAAAAGCAGCTATTTTGACTGTGTTATTAATTATTTTAGACGTCTTTTTATTTGTACCGTTTGTATTAGCTGCAAATAAAGCACGACAAGAAGGAGCGGGGGAACTTGGCTAAGTATCCATATCAAAATCCAGAACTAACGATTCGCCAACGTGTAGAAGACTTATTGGCACGCTTAAGTCTTAGCGAAAAAGTTGGGCAAGTCAATCAGCATCTCTATGGCTGGGAGTGTTATAAAAAGGAACAAGAAGCTGTTGAATTAACAGAAAAATTTAAGAATCATGTTCAGTGGGGTGGTGGCTTAGGCGCACTTTACGGGTTGTTTCGTGCAGATCCTTGGTCAAAAGTTGATGATAAAAATGGAATTGCTGCAAAGGATAGTTGGAAGGTAGCAAACCAAGTGCAAGAGTACGTGATTAGCCATTCTCGTTGGGGAATTCCCGCTTTAATCGTTGAAGAGTGTCCTCATGGGCATCAAGGACTGGAAAGCATTTCTTATCCTACGAATGTTGGTCGAGGTAGTAGTTTTAACCTAGAACTAGTTGAGCAGACAAGTCGCTTAATGGCGAAAGAACTAGCAGCAAAAGGTGTGCACTTAGCATTAGTTTCAACCTTGGATTTATTAAAAGATCCGCGCTGGGGAAGGTCAGAAGAATGCTTTGGGGAAGATCCGATTCTCAGTGCACGAATGAGCGAAGCAATTGTTCAAGGTTTTCAAGGTTCTCTGATTTCTGATGAAATAGCTTTCTTGGATCAACGAGTGGCAGATATTAATCGGTCTAAAGAACAAATTGGTGTGGTCTTGAAGCATTGCATTGCACAAGGGGAGGCTCTTGGTGGTCATAATTCTGGAACTGTTCCAATTGGCAGACGAGAATTTGCAGATGTTTATACACCGTTATTAAAAAGTACACGTAATGCTGTCGGAGTAATGGCTGCATACAATGATATTGATGGTGTCCCTTGTCATGTGAACCATGAATTGTTTGAACAAAACCTGCGAGCAAAAATAGGGTTCCAAGGATTGGTCATGGCAGATGGGATTGCTCTGGATCGTCTGAATGATGTATATGAAAGCCAAACAGAAGCAGCTAGCCATGCATTAACTGCTGGGATTGATTTAAGTTTGTGGGATGAAACTTATACTCGGATTGAAGAAGGCGTGTTGGAAGATGTGATTGACGAAGCCATGCTTGATCGGTCTGTCCGACGCATTCTAGCAATTAAATTTTTATTGGGATTATTTGAAGATCCTTTTATCAAAGACCCGAAAGATCAATGGGAAGAGTTATTGACAGAATCAAGAAAATTAAATCAACAGTTGGCAGAGGAAAGCTTAGTTCTTACTAAAAACAATGGTGTGCTTCCGCTAAATCCAAGCGGGAAAAAAGTTGCTGTTATCGGACCGAATGCAGATAACTTGTATCATTTGTTGGGTGATTATTCAGCTCCACAAACAGAAATCCAATTAGAAAAAACGGTTTATCGGGAAATCAAGCAGCTATTTTCTTCAGCGACTGTTACGTATGCCGAGGGTTGCGAAATTCGAAATGAAGTATCACAAGAAGCAAAAATCGAAGAAGCACTTCAAGTAGCAGGAGAGGCAGATCTAATCATTACTGTTTTAGGTGGCTCAAGTGCGCGAAATTTCGATATGGAATTTTTACAAAATGGCGCGGTCTCATCAAAAGGGGTAAATATGGACTCTGGAGAAAATGTTGATGTCGCCTCGTTATCTTTAGGAGGAAAGCAAGAATTCCTCTTAACTGAACTGTCAAAACTTGAAAAACCACTCATTTCAGTAGTAATCCAAGGTCGTCCATCTGACTTGTCATTGGTCGAAGCAGTGTCTGATGCTGTTTTGATTGGCTGGTTTCCAGGCCAAGAAGGAGGAAAAGCAATCGCGAAGACATTACTCGGACAATCAAATCCAAGTGGTCGTTTAAGTGTTACTTATCCTAGAAATAGTCAGCAATTACCTGTTTATTATTATCAGAGAGATGCCTCAAAACAAGAGAATTATTATGATTTAAGTGGCAGTCCACTGCATGATTTTGGGGAAGGGTTAAGCTATACCACGTTTGCTTATTCAGCACTTCAATGCAAAACAAATGTTGACAAACTAACGGTATCCGTTAAAGTTAAAAATAAAGGAACGATTGCTGGCAAAGTTAGTTCGCTTGTATTTGTCAAACTCCTTGGAGGATCTGTTATTCAGCGTAAAAAATTGCTGAAAGCTTTTAGCAAACATGAATTAAAAGCGCAGGAAGAAAAAACGGTGACGTTTGAGTTGTCTCCAGAGGATTTTCAATATGTAGGTGCAGACAATTGCTGGCATTTCGCCAAAAAAGCAAAAATCATGGTTGGTGATCAGGAGGCAGAAATCAATTGTGATTGGTAGGGGTGGGAGAAATGGCATCAATTAGAGACGTTGCTCAACTTGCTGGTGTTTCAGTAGGAACAGTATCACGGTACTTGAATGGTCAAAAATTAAGACAATCAAATGTTGAAAAAATTACTTCAGCGATCAAAGTTTTAGACTATAAAGAAAATATTATTGCCAAAGGGCTTAAAAATAATCGAAGTTTTTCCATTGGCTTACTGATGAACAGTATTTCTAGTCGATTCGGCTCAGAAGTTGTGTCAGGAATTGAAAAAGTTGCTGAAGCAAATGGTTATAGCATACTACTTAGTGGTTTTTCAAAAAGTGAAAAGCAAATGGATGAGAAAATTGATTATTTGTTGAAACACTCCGTGGATGGATTGATTGTCTTTTTATCAAGTGAAGAGTGGATTGACATGGAAAAATTAGCACAAGTCAACGTCCCAATTGTCTCTTTGAATTATCCAGATCCATTGAACAATGCAGATGTCATTTTATTGGATGATCGTGAAAGTGTCTCAAATGTGATTTCTGATTACATTGCTAAAGGCCATCAAAAAATCGGTTATATCACTGCTCCGCAAACAGATTACACAGCAAAAGAACGACTGTTAGGCGCAAAAGATGCAGTCGAGAATCACCCCGAAGTAGCACTTGAAATTTACGAAGGGGATTACACCAGAAGGAGTGGCTACCAAGGAACAAAAGAATTATTAATGGCAAATGCAACAGCTATCTTTGTCAGCAACTACAATATGTCTCTTGGATCCTTAGAATGTTTTAATGAACAAGGAATTTCTGTAAAAAAAGACATTGCCTTTGGTCATTATGACTATTTATCTGAAGGGGAGCAAAGTATTTTACCGCAGGTCACGATTAATCCGCCAACCGAAAAAATTGGTGAAACGGCAGCAACGATTATCCTTGAACGAATCAAAGGAATACCGGAAAACTTGCCATCTGAAAAACAAACAATTATTCTGAATAACCAGATTTTAGGGATGACTACTGAATAATAGTTGAAAAGTTTATTTGATAAAAGGAATCGGGAAGAACTAGTAGTTGATTTCATAGGAATGATGAAAGACGTGCGAGATCAAATGAGGTCTCGGCGTTTTTTTGTTTGCGGTGAAAAACGACTTAAATGAGTATTGTTCTCATTTTTTTGAAAAAAGTGAAAATTTACTGGATTTTTTATTGATATTTCCGTTTTTCCATGCTATTTTCTTTTTTGAGGTGAAAGGAAAATGATTGAAAACAAAAAGAAAATATGGTGGCTATCTATTTTGCTTGGCACATTAAGCGCCTATGGCCCCTTACTACTTGATACTTATTTACCAGCTTTACCAGTGCTAGAAACGGACTTTGGCATCCCGACATCAATGGTTCAGTTAAGCTTGACCATGTGTTTAGCAGGGCTCGCATTTGGTCCATTGTTTATTGGCGCAATCAGTGACCGTATCGGGCGGAAGAAACCACTTCTATGGGGCATTGGTATTTCTGTCATTGCCTGTTTATTATCAGTATCTGTCACAAATATTTGGTTATTTTTAAGCTTACGTTTGATTCAAGGAATTGCTAGCTCAACTGGCGTTGTTCTGACGCGAGCAATTGCAAAAGATTTATTTTCTGGAACTCAATTGACTCGATTCATTGCAATGTTGATGGCAATCAATGGTATTTTTCCAATTGTTTCTCCTTTACTGGGCAGTTTTTTCTTGAGCTATTTTTCTTGGCGAGTTATTTTTATTTTTCTTGCAGTAATTGGTTTGTTATTATTTTTAGGTGTTCTAATCGGGTTTAAGGAAACGCATGAAGTCCAATTGGCAACTGAAAAAGTTGATCAAAGAGCAGGTTGGCAAGCAGTATTCAGCGATCGACCATTTATGATGTTCGTGCTGATTCAAGGTTTCGTTTATGCAGCGATGTTTTGTTACATTTCTGGTTCGTCCTTTATGTTACAAAATGTTTTTGGTTTGTCGGATAAAATGTTTAGCTTGATTTATGGAATCAATGGAATCGGAATTGTAGTTGCAGCAGAACTTGCTGGTGTGTTATCGAAGAGAATGAGTAGCTTCCGTCAGCTAGGTTGGGGAGTAGGTCTTGGTTTTTTGGGTAGCATTTTAGTGATTATTAGTGGCATCCATACAAATCACTTGTGGTTAGCTCTGCTTGGGTTGTTGTTAGTCGTGTCGACATTGGGGTTAGTAAATGCAGTGGTAACAACAATGGCGATGGAAAGGCAAGGCAAACATGCTGGGATTGCTTCTTCCGTACTTGGATTAGGAATGTATGCAATCGGGATGGTCTTCACGCCGCTAGTAGGAATCATGGGAAGCAATACGTATTTACCTTTAGCTGTATTGATTTTTATTTCTGAAGCATGTGCGGTTATTTTATATAGAATGTTAGGAAGAGATATCTTTTCGAAAGAAAAAAAGAAATCACTGTTAAAAAATTAGTTAAGTAAAAGTGGCTGAAACAAAAGGCTGGCTTTCGTTTCAGTACGTAATTGAATGTTGAAAAGAGGAGAGGCTGGACAGCGTTCTGGCCTTTTTTGTGTAAAATAGACGCTTTCTGGTATCTGAAAACGTCTAAAAAGAGGATAGAGTATTTTTTACCTCTTTTTGCCAGAAAATCAGCAATCTTCTTGTCTAAGTTGATAAAAATGAAGCTGGTTGTGTGAAGGTGATTGCTCATTGTTAGTGAAATAAACAGAAACCTTCGTTAAAATAAATTTTGTTCTTGTAAAAGACGAACGTTATCCAGTTCGTTTGAAAAAAATAAAGTTTTTTTGTTGATTTTCTAGTTGGAAATGCTAAACTAGATAAAATGCCTTTGAAGGAGCGATTATCTTGAATTTAGAAATGACCTTTGCCAACCATACTTTTGCTAATCCGTTTATGAATGCGTCTGGTGTTCATTGTATAACGGTGCAAGAAATGCATGAACTAGCAAGCTCAGATGCTGGTGCAATGATTACTAAGAGTTGCACCATCCCAGAGCGCGCAGGAAATCCTGAACCACGATACTATGATGTAGCGTTAGGGAGCATCAATTCGATGGGGTTACCTAATTTAGGTTTTGCTTATTATTTGGACTACGCACTTCAATATGAAAAAGAAAATCCAACTGCTGCTCCGTTATTTTTCTCAATTGCGGGAATGAGTGTAGCAGAGAACTTAGAAATGTTAGAAATGATCGAAAAAAGTGATTTTCGTGGAATCACAGAATTAAATCTTTCTTGTCCTAATGTTCCAGGGAAACCACAACTTGCTTATGATTTCGATGCCACTTTTGAAACACTTAAACAAGCATTTGCCATTTTTACAAAACCGTTGGGCGTGAAATTACCACCATATTTTGACTTTGCTCATTTCGATGCGATGGCAGATATCTTGAATCAATTTCCTTTGACCTACGTTAATGCAATCAATAGTGTGGGGAATGGGTTATATATCGATCCTCAAAGTGACACGGTAGTAATCAAACCGAAGGACGGGTTTGGCGGAATTGGTGGCGAGTATATCAAACCAACTGCTTTGGCAAATGTTCGTGCTTTTTATACTAGATTAAAACCTGAAATTCAAATTATTGGGACTGGTGGGATTTGTAATGGACAAGACGCCTTCGAACATTTATTGTGTGGCGCAAGCATGTTGCAAATTGGAACGCAATTGCACAAAGAAGGACCAGAAATTTTTACTAGAATAATCAAAGAATTAGCAGAAATTATGGAAGTAAAAGGGTATCAATCAATTAGCGAATTTCAAGGGAAATTACGAACTATTTCATAAAACTCAACAAAAAACGTGAGGCAATTGTGCCCCACGTTTTTTTTGTTTACGCTTATTCTTCTAAAGGTTTATTTTTTTGGGAATGTTTTGCTAATAGTTCGCGTAAAGAGCTAACATCCTTATTGGTTTTGAAATTATTTGTGATATAAAGATCGGTATATCCAAAATCACAAAGAGAGACAGTGGAGTTAGTAACCAGAATATCATAAGACTTACCAAACTCAGCGATTTCACACGTGATGAAAAAATGGTTTTCAAATTCAGTTTTGACCATTTCCACCATGATATTACTGTAAAGATAATCATCACTTGAGTGGACGCCAATCGTAATCTGATTTGTTGAAAAACGTTTTATCTGATTAATGAAATAAAGGTAGATACGAGTTACTAGTTGTTTAGTAGTATCTAATAAAGCTTTTTCAACTAAAATTTCTCCTTCATCTACGATTTGATTTGCAAGTTCGAAGTTAGGAATAAAGGTGGTTGCTTTGAGTAACCGTTCAGAAATAATTTTTTCTTCAAGAAAGGTGATACTTCCTCGAAAGTAGAGAAGTGAACCATGTATTTGTGTCAAATAGTACTTCCAATTAGCAATAAATGTTTCGTCAATTTTCTCTTGGTCAAGTTGATAGTCAGATTTAACTTTGCTTACTACCAGTTCATTCAGTGCGATGATTTTAGGGTTGCTGGTCGGCCAATAGCCATCTTCTAAAATCATTGCAACATCAGGTGGCACTATCGACATAGAAGAGATGAATAGGTATAAATAAATTGCATTATGGGGTGAACCAAAAACAGCAGAGTGACTGAGTGAAAAAAAGTAAGCATCACGCACAATCTGATAAATAGAATCTTCTGTCTGATAGTCAAAAAAAGTTTCCAAAATAGGACTTGAATCATTTAAAGATTGCTTTAAAATACGTGTCTTTAAGATCCGAATCCAAAGGTATAGCTTTAATTTTGCTTCTCTTGTGAAAGTTTGTTTTAATTTCTTTTCCAAGTAATCTGCAAAACGCATGGTGCTTACGTCATTTGTTTTCCCTTCCAATTCGTCTAGCGGGACACCTACCCAAAATAATTGATAGAAAAAATAACAAATTTGTAGTTCGTCGCCAATGATGGTTCCTTTGCGAATCTGAATATCAAATTCTTCAATTTCCTTGTTTAATTTTTTTAGGTGACGATAAATAGCAGCTTCACTTAATGAAACGCTGTGACTTAAATCAACGATTGAATAACTTGGATGTTGATATAGATAGATGAGAATTTGATAGTCAACCGAACGATTCAAATAATAATAATAGAACTTGTCTAAGCTGGTGTGATTATCCTTTTGAAGTGTGATACTGTTGTGTATTTTATCGTATGTAAGAGATAACCCGATATTTAATTGCTCGAGGGTAGAGCCGACTTCTTCAATATTTGTTTCAAAAAGGAATCGAGTGAGTGCTAATTCTTCAATCATTGTTGTGGTGCTTGTCTTAGCATTATAATCCAATAAAAAATGGACCATTGAAATTTGAATACGACTATTTTTATCCAATAAATTCAAAAGGTTCAAAATCAACACCTGCTTTTCACATTTTTAGTAAGACTTAGTTCATCACACATAACACGGAATTTATAAATAACAACAATATATATGAATCTAGCATAGATAATTATAACATCAATTAAAAAAAAGCAAAGAATATTTTCTGGGCGCTAAAAATGTTTTTTTCTTCACAATGAACGAAACCAACGAGAAAAAGTCTTAGAAAAAGGGAGACTGGGACAAAATTAGTTCCAGTCTTTTTCTTTTCCGTCAATCAGTTTAGATGAAAAGAAGAGCAGATATAACTTGGGTGAGCAAGTGAATTTCGTCCTAACTCTGAAAAATAATTTTTGGAGATTTGGTTTCTGCTTTTTTTAAGCAAGCATTTTTACGTAAATACTGTATGAATTGATGAGTAATAGCTTTCAACAAAAAAAGAAGAAAGATTACTAGCGGTTTTCTCTTTTGGTTTTAAGGTTTCATGTTTAAGTTACTTTTTCAAATAATAGGTAGTAATCAAAATATCTTGCTGGTGGTTCCCAAATCCAGTACCGAACAATGTTAATCCTCCTTGATGCTTGGCATCATCTTCAACCGAAAAGCGTAATTTGATAAAAGGTAGTTCACGTAGTTTCAAGTCTTCGATCGTCACGTCAGAATAAGCTTCACCATCAATTCCGGTATCTAATTTATTGATGCGAAGATGCTTTAAAAGACCGTATTGACTGAAACTATCGTTCCACCATTCGGGCGTATAGCGTCCACGAATATCTGAAAAATTTCCAGGGACAGTGTAGACAGCTACTTTGACATCATTCACGTAGATGGAGATATCACTTGGCCAAACATTATTTGATAACGGAAATTCTGATGCAATTTCAAAACTAATTTCAAGCATTTCAGGTGTTTCATTTTCTTGTAATAAATTAGGTATTTTATACTCAACAAACCCACTACTGAACCATAACAATGACGCATCAACTCGTTTGGCGTCCATAAAATATTTTGGGTCATCTGCTTTACCAACCACATCTTCAATCGTCGCTAATCCACAAGTAGGTGTAACAGAAAAATCAGTAAAATGACCAAGTTTCAGGTTAGTAGAATAACGTTGAAATTCTTGATAAATTTTCTCTGGAAAACAAATATTAATATCATCGACTTTAAGGTAGACCATTTTTTTATTTCGATTGGCACCAACGCCACGCTCAGAATGTATCAAACCTGCATCTTCCATTTTTTGAATGTGTCTAGTGGTGATCGCACTACTGATTTCCAAATGTTTCGCAATCTCACCAATACTTTTTTTCTCGCTCCCGATAAATTTTAAAATTTCCAAACGGGTAGCACTAGCGAGGCATTCAAAAACAGGCAATGAACGTTCATCTAAAGAAAGTTCCATAATTTTCCATCTCCTATTTAACTAAAAAGTTAACAGATTATCTCTCAGTACGATTATATCCCAACACCTATTTAACTGTATAGTTGTTTTTGATAAACGTTGACAAAATAGTGTTGACTGCGCTTACATACGATGCTAATTTAGCAATGTACTAGTTGTTGAAAATAAAAAAATACTAAATGGTTCATTAGCCTAAAAATAATTTCGGTTGAAAATTAACTATTTAGTAAAATTGAGAGAGGGACAGAAAAATGAAAAAATTATTAGGTATGGCATTGGTGACGGGCGCTTGTTTGATGACATTAACAGCATGTGGCAGTTCTGGAAGTACGGGGTCGGCAAATGAAAAAGAAATCGTTTTTTGGAATCCATTCACAGGGGCGGACAGTTCAAACGTCAAGGCAATGATTGATGAGTATAACAAAACAGACCCTGAATATAAAATCAAAAATGTCTCGTTAAAAGAAACAGATATGTATACCAAAATCCCAACGGTCGTTAACTCAGGGAAAAATATCCCGGATTTGAATATTGTTCATGCAGAGCGAATTAAGCAGTATAAAGACAACGACATGCTAGAAAATTATGATGAAATTTTGGCTGATTTTCCCGAAGTCAAAGCCGAAAATTACGTGACTGAAGCATGGAATTTGGGTGAATTGGATGGTGTGCGATACAGCTTGCCACTTGATATCCACAACTGGGGAACTTATTACAATAAAGAACTGCTAGAAAAATATGCACCCAATGCTCTGGATGACAATATCTTGACCTTTGATGAGATCAAAGAGGCAGGCGAAAAAGCAAAAGCTGATGACGTTCGAGGCGTAGCTGTTACTTGGATGAAACCCAATTACTTATCTACATTCAAGCAAGCGGGAGGCGAATTAACGGAAGATGGAACGGCACCAACCTTGGATACACCAGCGGCTAAGGAAGCAATGAATGCATGGGCTGATTTATATCAAGCTGGAGTTACAACAAAAGATGGGGAAGACCCAACGCAATTATACTTAGCTGGAAAACTACTTTTTTTCCCAGAAGGCATTTGGCTACAAAATAATATCAAAGATGCAAAATTTGAGTGGGGATTGACCAATTCACCACAACTAACAGCTGACGCAAGTAAAATAGTCAATTGGGCATCTTCCCATCAATTTGTGATGTTCAAGAACAAAGATCGTTCCGATGAGAAAACAAAAGGAATCATGGAATTTATCAATTGGTTGCGGACGAATTCACTTGAGTGGGCAAAAGCGGGGCAAAATCCAGCAACGTTAGCAATTTTAGAGAATGAAGAATACCAAAAGATGCCACAATCATTCTTCATTGAAACACCTGAACAACAAGCAACACTTTCAATCTTTGACTATAAATATAATGGTTATGTTTCAGAGTACATTGATGCGCATGGTTTTGATACGATTTTTGGGAAACAGTCGGTGGCTGATTTCACGAAAGGGATGCAAAAAGAAGTTGTCGATAAAATTGCCAAGGATAGTTCCAATAAATAAATTTTTTTCACAAGTTATTTTGATTCAAGAAAGGATTGCGCAGTTATGATGACTTCTACGGAAACGATGTCAAGTACAGGCAAGGTAATCAAGAAAAAGAAATGGCTGCCTTGGATGTTCTTGGCACCACACTTAACGATTTTTACAATTTTTTTCTTACTACCTGTCATTTTTGGTTTGTATATTTCTTTAACAGACTGGGACTTATTCAACTCGCCGACATTTGTTGGCTTAGCTAATTATCAAGATCTTTTGTTTAATGAACAGTCTACTTTTTATGAACAATTGCGGATTGGGTTAAAAAATACATTTTTATTTGTTCTGTTTTCAGTGCCGAGCTGTATTATCGTTCCGTTGATTTTAGCAGCAGCATTAAATACGAAACCAAAATTAGCAAAACTATTTCAATCACTGTTTTATTTACCATCACTCTTTGCCATTTCTGCCGTAGTAATCATTTGGACGCTAATTTTTAATGTCAACTATGGTCCAATCAACACGATTTTACAATCTAACATTCCTTGGACTGGGACACAGCCCTATGCCTGGATTGCGTTAGTGGTTGTAACAGTTTGGTGGACAATTGGTGGAAATATGATTATCTATCAAGCAGCATTAAATGGCATTTCAAAAGATTTTTACGAGGCAGCCGATATTGATGGCGCTACGACGTTACAAAAATTTTTTAAAATTACTTTGCCAGCAATCAGAGGACAGATTTTATATACCGTAGTAATGACAACGATTGCACAGTTTAATGTTTACGGACAACCGCTAATGTTGACAGGTGGTGGACCAAACAACTCAACGCGAGTCTTATTGATGTATATCCAACAAAATGCGTTTGGTTCAGGACAATCAATTGCCGGAATGGCATCTGCGATGGCAGTCATTTTAGGTCTCTGTATCATGGTCGTTTCTGCGATTCAATTTAAGTTTTTACGAAAAGAGTAGGGGGAGACAAGATGAAGAAAAAGTCAATGTCTAAACTAATGGCATTTTGCTTTTTGCTTGTGATGGGGATTGTTTGGATGATTCCATTACTGTATGGTGTGTTGACATCATTTAAATCTGAGATGGAGCTGATGACAGCGGGGTTTAAGTTATTACCAATTGAATGGGTCTTAACGAACTACACAGAACTTTTAGTGAATAATTCAA
The DNA here is from genome assembly GCF_001886265.1 of Enterococcus thailandicus. Lineage (GTDB taxonomy): Bacteria > Bacillota > Bacilli > Lactobacillales > Enterococcaceae > Enterococcus_B > Enterococcus_B thailandicus. Next base: position 174,135 of record NZ_JXLE01000002.1, on the reverse strand, counting down.
GTACACCGTTAGTTAAATGGTTCTTTAATTCGTTATTCATCTCTGTTTCTCATACTCTTTTGGTGTTAGTTGTCGTCTCATTTTCGGCGTTTGCTTATAGCCGTTTAAGTTTTAGAGGTAAAAATGGACTTTTTTCCTTTTTGCTAGCAACGATGATGTTTCCGAGTGTAGTGAATTTGATTCCACTTTATAAAATCGTTGATATTTTAGGTTGGGTCAATACGCCATTGGCAATGATTGTCCCAGGAGCAGCTGGTGTATTCAACATTTTCTTAGTTAAGCAGTTTATGGATAATATTCCAAAAGACTTTGATGAAGCCGCACAGATTGATGGTGCGAGCGAATGGACGATTTTCCGTAGAATTATTTTACCTTTGATTAAACCAGTGTTATTAGTAGTAGCGTTATTTGCCTTTACGGGTTCTTGGAATGATTTCTTGTGGCCATCCATCGTATTTAATGATATTGAAAAAATGCCGATCACTTCAGGGTTACAACTTTTACAAGGCATGTACCAAGCGCAACCAACCTTGTTGATGGCGGGCGCTTTGGTGGCGATTATTCCGACTTTTATTTTGTACCTATTTGCTCAAAAATATTTTTTACAGTCGATGTCTTTATCTGCTGGTGTGAAAGGATAAGAGAAAATGGAACGAAAAAGAGAACGACAATTGATTCGAATGATGGGAATCTGGCAAATCCTTGATGGGGTAGTAACAATCGGAATTTATGGCTTGTACCAGCAACAAATCTTTTCTGGTATGGTCGAAAGTCATTTAGCACAATTGAAGGCAATTGATGCATTATTTGGGAATGTTTTCTTATTTGTCTGTACGTTTGGCACGTTATTGATTGGTTTAGGATTAGCAAATTTAGTCATTAGCCAACGATATGTAAAAGACAATCAGGTGAATATAAAAATAGGTGTGTACTTATTAGTTCAAGGCTTATTCTCTTATTTGATTCTGGACATCATTAGTTTGGCGTTAGGAATGACAGCAGGAATTATTTTACTTGCTAGAAATAAGGGAATTAAATTGAACGTTCAAAAATCTTAGTTGGGAGTTAAAAATATGATGCGTGAAGAGTATCCTCGTCCGCAATTTGTCCGTGAACACTTTGTCAATTTGAACGGAGTCTGGTCATTTGCTTTTGATGATAAAAACATTGGAATAAAAGAAAGGTGGTATTGTACACCTGAAAAACTTGATCAAATAATTGAAGTACCATTTGTTTATCAATCAGAGTTAAGTGGGATCAACCAACGTCAAATTCATGATGTTGTCTGGTACCAGCGAACATTTTCTTGGGAAAAACGGGAACAAAAAAGATGTTTCTTACATTTTGGTGCAGTGGATTATCGAGCGGATATTTATGTTAATGGTTGTTATGTTGGAAATCATCTTGGTGGGCAAACGTCATTTTCATTTGATATTACTGACTTTTTAATAACAGGAGAACAAAGTTTAGTTGTCCGTGCTTGGGACCCGCACGACGATGAAACGATTCCAAGAGGAAAACAATTTTGGGAAGCAGAGTCAAGAGGCATTTGGTATACGAATAGCACAGGGATCTGGCAAACCGTTTGGTTGGAAGAGGTGTCAGAAGAACATCTCGAAAAGATCGAATTAACACCAGACATTGACCAAGGAAATGTCTGTCTTGCGCTCACCGTACCAGCTGCGGCTGTTGGCCGAACGTTGCGCTATCAAATTTCGTTTAAAGATATCGTAATTTGTGAAGATCAGCTAACCATTTTTTCAACTTTCACCAAACGTTGGATTGATATTTATAATCAAAAAATTTTCCGTACCAACTTTCATGACCATGGGTGGACTTGGTCGCCTGAAAACCCAAATCTGTTTGATATTCGTTTTGAATTAGTTGATGGGAAAGAAGTGTTGGATCAAGTAACTAGTTATTTTGGGATGCGTAAAATTCATGTTGAAAACGGAATGATTTTCTTAAATAATCAACCCTATTATCAAAAGTTAGTATTAGACCAAGGCTATTGGCCTACGGGATTACTGACAGCTCCCGATGATAAAGCATTGATCAAGGATATTGAGTTAGCGAAGGAAATGGGATTTAACGGTTGTCGAAAACATCAGAAAGTGGAAGACCCACGATTTTTATATTGGGCAGACCAGCTAGGTTTTCTCGTTTGGGGAGAATGTGCATCCGCGCCTATTTATACGTCAGACGCGGCTTCTAGGCTGACCAAAGAATGGGTCGAGATTATTGAACGTGATTATAATCATCCGTCCATCGTAACGTGGGTTCCGCTAAATGAAAGCTGGGGGATTCCGGAAATCCATTTGAATACGCAACAACAAAGTTTTTCTAAAAGCATCTACAACTTTTTGCATGCGTTAGATACAACTCGTTTGGTTATTTCTAACGATGGTTGGGAAATGACTGAAACAGATATTTGCGCGATTCACAATTATAATCATGGTGAGGAAACTGAAACTGAAAAATACAATCATTTTAAACGAAGTTTAGCAAGCGTTGATGGATTGATCAACCATCCACCAGGGAAATGGGCAATTTTTGCTCAAGGATTTACCTATCAGAATCAACCGATTTTGTTGACTGAATTTGGGGGTATCGGCTATCAGGTGCAAGGTCAAAAAGGATGGGGTTATACTTCCGTAAATGACGGCACACAATTTCTTGCGGATTATAGTCGGATTATGCGAGCAGTTTATGAATCTAAAGCATTATGGGGTTATTGTTATACGCAGTTAACAGATGTAGAACAAGAAATTAATGGCTTGCTTACTTATGATCGACAAGCAAAAGTTTCTTTAAAGAAAATTAAGGAAATTAACGATCAATATCATCCAGAACGCATTTCTATTAAAAATCAATGGAGAAACGAGGCAGAATATGAATAACCTTCGACGAGAACACCCACGCCCACAATTCATTCGAAAAAATTGGACTTTGCTTGACGGAACTTGGGCATTTCAATTTGATGATGACAATCAAGGAATCCAACACCAATGGTACAAAGGAATTCCCAATACCGTTCCGATTACTGTACCTTTCACTTATGAAACAGAATTGAGTGGTATCAATGATCCTGCCCATCATTCTGTTGTATGGTATGAGAAGACAATTGATTTAGAGGAGCAAAAAAAGTACACCTTATTATTTGAAGGCGTTGATTATTTTAGCCAAATCTGGTTGAATGGCAAACAAATTGGCTCACATCAGGGAGCTTACGAACGTTTCGAATTTGATTTAACGGAAGCGCTACCCGGTAAAAATCATTTGGTGATTCGTGTAGAAGATTCGCTTGCGGAGGACCAACCACGAGGAAAGCAGCGATGGTTAACGGATAATTTTGGTTGCTGGTATGTTCAAACAACGGGGATTTGGAAATCGGTTTGGTTGGAAGAACAGCAGTCAGAAATCCGATTGGCGTCAGTTAAAATGACGCCAGATTTAGCCAACGATCAGATTGTTTTTGAGCCACTTGTTAAAGAAGGGGCGACTTATCCAAAAAGAAGTTATTTATTTGAAGCGGAAGTCTCATTTGCTGAACAATTAATTAGTTCACATCGAGGATTACTAACTCATTCACTCACCCCAATTTCATTGCAAACAAAAGTCAAAGAGGACGGTTGCTGGGGAACGAAAGTCTGGTCGCCAGAAACGCCGCATTTATATGATGTCACTTTCCGTCTTTTCACTGAAGAAGGTGACTTATTAGATGAAGTATCCAGTTATTTCGGCATGCGTGATATTTCTATCAAGAAGGGACAAGTTTTATTGAACCATCATCAACTCTATCAGCGATTGATTTTGGATCAGGGTTATTGGAAAGAATCAGGAATCACACCGCCTTCGCTTGAAGCGCTGGAAGTAGATCTTGATCGGATTATAGAAATGGGTTACAACGGGTTAAGAAAACATCAAAAGATCGAAGATGAACGGTTTTTATATCTATGTGATGAAAAAGGTTTGTTGGTATGGTCTGAGATGGCATCAACTTATTTGTTTAACGATCAAGCAATGGAACGTTTTGTTGATGAGTGGCAAGCAATTATCCGCCAAAATTACAATCATCCATCAATCATTACTTGGGTACCATTTAATGAATCTTGGGGAATCAAAGGAATTGAACACGATCAACGACAACAACACTTCACTGAAAGTATCTACTATTTAACGAAATCTTTTGATAAACAACGACCAGTAATTACAAATGATGGTTGGGTCCATACCATTTCTGATATTTTGACATTACATGATTATGAAGAATATGGTGAACGTTTCACAGCACGGTATGAAAATAAGAAAGATTTTGTAACTAATGAACATCAGTTTAATCAAGATTTTTATGCTTTCGCTGATGGGTATCAGTACCAAAATCAACCAATCATTATTTCTGAATTTGGTGGGATTGCTTTCACAACCGAAAAGGCAGAAGACTGGGGTTATGGGAATCAAGTGAGGAATGAGGAACAATTTATGACACGTTTTGATGCCATCCATCAAGCGATTCAGGAGTTACCATTTATTACGGGGTACTGTTATACACAATTGACAGATGTTGAGCAAGAAGTAAACGGACTGTTAACTACGGATCGAAAACCAAAAGTTGATTTAGCTAAAGTGAAAGAAATCAATACAAGAAGAGTGAAGTAAGTCAAAAATAATTGCGAATTAAAGTTGGGTTTAGTCACGGATGAAAGTGATGCCCAACTTTTTTATTGTTTAAAAGTTTGTGCACAAATGTGCAAGCGTATTCATTGTTTTGTATAGAAACTTATGGGAGAATAACTTGGGAAAAAAGGAGGGTCTAAAATGAAAGATGCGATCTATCTATCTCAAGCATTGAAAGAGAAGCAATTCAGCCAACAAGAGTTTCTTGAAGAAACAACGAAAAAAGCAAAAAAACTGAATCCCGAATTAAATGCTTTTGTGACATTTGCTACTACTGATTTGCCTCAAAAAAAGACTGATTCATTATTAGCGGGAGTTCCTTTTCCGTTGAAGATGCTAGGGCAAGAGAAAAAAGGTTGGTTGGCGACATCTAGTTCTGTTTTGTTCCAAGATCATCATGCTTCGATGAATTCAAACTATGTTCGACAAATTGAATCGCTTGGCTTGTTGCCGTTTGGACAAACGAATTCACCCGAATTCGGCTTTAAAAACATCACAGATCCTGTACTTTATGGTCCAGCAAGAAATCCATGGAATGTTGCTCATTCACCCGGTGGTTCAAGTGGTGGCGCAGCAGCGGCTGTAGCAGCCGGCATTGTGCCTATGGCGGGAGCAAGTGACGGTGGTGGTTCTGTTCGAATTCCGGCTTCCTTTTGTGGTCTGATTGGGCTAAAACCTTCAAGAGGAACGATGCCTGTGGGACCTTATGCATGGCGTGGTTGGCAAGGAGCAGCAATTGATTTTGGGTTAACGATTTCTATGCGGGATACGGAAGCATTATTTTATGGTTTACGTGGGACTGCTTCAGGTGCGCCTTATCAAGCATCACCAGCAGAATGGCAAACACATCCAGAGAAAAAAACGTTGCGTGTAGCGGTTTGTTCTGCCTCACCGATTGGTTCAACAATTAGTGAAGAAGCAAAACAAGCGATAAAACATGCAGCAGATTTTTTAGTTGAGCAAGGACATGACGTAGTAGAAGTTACTTATCCATTGGATGGTCGTCACTTGATTAATTCTTATTATCAAATGAATGCTGCTGAAACGGCAGCGATGATTACTTCGATTGAAGGAAGTCTTAAACGGTCGGTCAGACAAGAAGAATTAGAACCGGTTTCATGGACGTTACTAGAATATGGGAAAAAAATCGCTGCTGCTACTTATATTGAATCCTTGCATGTTTGGGATCGTGCAGCGGTAACAATGGAAGAATTATTCCAAGAGTATGATCTGTTTCTTTCACCAACGACTGCGTTCTCAGCTCCAGAAATAGCAAAAGATTTACAAAGTGATCTGATTCGCGAGAAGATGAGTCAAGTTTCTGAACTGTCGGAAAAACAAGCATTTGATGTTGTTACGGAAATGTTTGAGGAAAGTTTGCAGATTACTCCTTATACTCAGTTAGCCAATCTAACTGGACAACCAGGTATCAGTTTGCCAACACATCTAACTGCTGAAGGGTTGCCATTAGGAATTCAGTTTATGGCAGCTAGAGGTCGCGAAGATCTTTTATTTACTATAGGAAAGTTATTTGAAGAAAATCAAAAATTTTATTTACCGAAAAATGTTCAATAGTGTGTGATTGTGATTCGTAGGAGGAAAAAATGAAAAAGTCAGTTTTTGCAATTATTTTAGTCAGTGGTTTATTCGCCTTAGCAGCTTGCGGCCAAGGAAGTTCTAAAACGTCAGAAGATAATAGTTTAAAGCAAGTGGAAGATAAGAAAGAAATGGTTGTTGCGACTTCAGGAACACTGTTCCCAGCATCTTATTATAACGATGATAATCAATTAGTTGGTTATGATGTTGACGTAGCAAAAGAAGTAGCGAAGCGTTTGGGTGTTGATATCTCGTTTAAAGAGTACAATGTTGATGGCCAAATTACTGCTGTATCTAAGCAAGCAGTTGACTTTGCAGCAAATGATTTTGGGATTACAAAAGAACGGGAGAAAAAATTCTCTTTATCTGATCCAATTAAATATTCTTTTGATAGTATGATCGTGCGTCAAAAAGATAATTCTGGGATTGCTTCTTTAGAAGATTTGAAAGGAAAGAAAGCTGCCGGTGAACCTAACACAAGTTATATGAAATTAGCAGAAAAATATGGTGCAGAATTAGTTACTTATGATAACGCGACGAATGATCAATATCTAACAGATGTTGCTAATGGACGAACAGATGTGATCTTAAATGATTATTACTTACAAAAGATGTCTGTAGCTGCGTTACCAGATATTCCAGTTAAAATTTTGGAAAACGTTTATTTCAATGCAAATAGTAGTGGCTTTTTGTTTAAAAAAGGGCATGATGCTTTAGAAGGAAAAGTGAACGAAACACTTAAGCAAATGAAAGAAGACGGGACATTGAAAACAATTTCTGAAGGTTATTTCCAAACCGATGTTTCAGTGAAACCAAAAGAAGAAATTGCTGAAACGGTGAGTGAATAATGTATTTTCCCGCAATTGATTTTCTTCTAATGTGGCAGTCCATCCCCTTTGTTTTACAAGGGCTGACTTATACGTTAGGAATCGGGGTCCTTTCTTTCTTATTAGGCAATGTTATTGGGATTTTATTAACAATACTCGGGTTAGTTCGCTGGCGACCTATTCGTTGGTTCGTCCGGTTTTATCTCTCTTTTTTTCGGGGAGTTCCTGCATTAGTATTACTTTTTTTACTGTATTTCGGCTTACCGTATCAACTGAGTGCCGTGACAGCATCGATTATTTGTTTTACGATTACAAGTAGTGCTTTTATCGGTGAGATTTATCGTGGATCGTTAGCTGGTGTGCCTCAAGGACAATGGGATGCTGGCTTGGCTGGTGGTTTTTCTTTTTTGGGTGTTTTGCGTTATATTGTGTTGCCGCAAGCTTTTCGCATCTCGATTCCTGCACTAAGTAACGTAGCGATGGATTTGGTGAAAGGGACTTCTTTGGCAGCAACGATTACCGTTCCAGAAATTTTTCAAAAAGCAAAAATCATTGGTGGGCGGACATTTGACTATTTTTCGTTGTATATTTTAGTCGCTTTGGTTTATTGGCTGATTTGTATTGGAATTGAGAAAGTCCAACAACTATTAGAAAAGCATTATGCCAATCGTTTGATCCAATGAACATGAATAAATAATAACTGAAGTTGGGATAGAAAATGATCCTAGCTTCTTTTTTTATAAAAAATTGCTATTTCATTCTTCCTGTTAGATAATTTTCTTGAGAATAAGTTATTTTTCGCACAATCTTCCTGCAAGAATGAGAAAAAAAGAGTCTTTTTCGAATAAGTTTTTGTCATGATGTGTTTCGTGCTACAATTTTTGTGCAAATAATTGAATGAACTGGGGGATAAACGTGAAGAAAAGAGGATTTACTTTGTTAGGGCTTGGCTTGCTTTTCGCAATTGGTATACAGACAGGACATGCGCAGGCAGAAGAAGTAGCAACAACTAGTACAGGTAGCATTCCAATGTATCGCCTTTTCAATAAATATAGTGGTGAGCATTTATACACACGTAGTACGGGGGAAAGAGATAATTTGAAACGTGTTGGTTGGAATTACGAAGGTGTGGCATGGCAAGCCCCAACCAGTGGATCGCCCGTATATCGTTTATACAATCGCTATAATGGTGAACATTTTTATACGATCGATGCAGGAGAAAGAGATAAGATTTCCCATACTGGCTGGACCTATGAAGGGATCGCTTTTTATTCTTACAGTGGTGCTAATGGTGTACCAGTTACACGTTTATATAGTAAAAAAGTGAATTGGCATCATTATACGCTAGACAACAATGAAAAAAATATCATCAGCAAACAAGGGTGGAAAATCGAAGGTGTTGGCTGGTATGCAATGCCGAATAGCGCCCCAACCCCAAGCGAAGAAAAACTATTGAATGTGCCTGTTGTTTGGCAAGGAAATACGATGTTGTGTGAAGGTGCGTCATTACTACAAGGGTTACGTTATAAAGGAGTTACGAATCAAGACTTATTGACTTTCGTTAACTCGATGCCACGTGCAAATGATAATAATCCATATCATGGATATTCTGGTGAATGGCGTCATAATGTTTCTGGTACTTATCAAGGAATGATGGCTGATCCGGTCGTCCAATGGGCGAAAAAAGTAGGTGGAAATACAGCAAATATTTCCGGAAAAGGAACGGCTGGAATTAAGAATGAGATTCGTAAAGGAAATCCAGTTGTTACTTGGATCACGTATAATTATGCTTCGCCGCAATTCAAACAAATGCCTTGGGGACGCGCCGTTTGGAATGGACATGTGGTATTAGTCGATGGGTTCAAAAATGGTGCATATCATGTTGTCGATCCTGTCTTTGGTGCAAAATGGATCAATGCGAGTACTTATGAGAATGCGTTTAATGTAACTGGTATGGCAGTAGCAGTTCGTTAATCAAATATGTTGAGAAAAGTTCGTTGGAGTGTGGCACTAGCTGTTGCACTCCTTTTTTGATTTACTGTTAAGTAGAGAAATAACTAGCATTTTTGATTATCGTTGTGTAAAATAAACAAGATGATTAGGCGAAAATACGTTCGTGTCGGAGGCGAGAAGATGAAAACATCCTTAACAATTGATATGGAGGAGTCACTTTACTACTATTGTCTTGAACAAGGTGGGATTGTGGTAGAAGAGGTGACGATGCCAGAAGAACAAGGAATTGTGGATACGTTATGTTGTCTAACAAAAGCAGATGGAACGCGTGAATGGCGTTGTTATGAATTAAAAGTAACAAAAGCAGACTTTCGTTCAGCGGCGAAGCTCTCATTTGTTGGACACTATAATTATTTTGTGTTGCCTCAGGAACTCTACGAAATTGTTCAGTCAGAGATTCCGGCTGAAATTGGTGTTTTTGTTTACCGACCCTATGTCTCGGCAGAAGAAATGCCTGCACCAGGAACGTTTACAATTGCCAAAAAAGCAACAAAAAAAGAACTGTCAGTACCGGAAACAGCATTGACCAACCGTTTTATGGCTTCACTATTTAGAGAAGTTCGAAAAGCGAAACAAATGGAACGAGGGGTTAGATATTTTCCGACTGAACAATTATATAAAGAATTAAAAAGACGTTCAGATGAACAAAGTCCATTTTCGACTGAACGTTATTATGAACGTTTCATGGAAGATTTAAATAATCAAGCGGTAGAAGAATTACAAGAAGAGGTTCTTGCCTTGCAACAAGATTATGAATACCTACGTCACCAACAACAAATTCGACGTTTACCAACTGAGCCATTGGAGTGATCTTATGTATTATCCTTATTTACGTGGAAAACAATTTGATTTGTTAGCCTTAAAAGAAGCGATTAATCGTAATGTTTTATCAACTAAAGTTCAGCCAATCATTGAACCAGTACGAGATTCTGCGACACTAAAAAATGTTGTTGAACTTTTCCAGAAGAAAAAACAACCGTTAATCGTGATTGATAATCCACAGGTAGGTCAATTTAAATTATTTCAAGAACATCTACACCCGTGGACTGAAACGCAGAAGAGTTCCATTCGGCATGGGCTGATTTTGACACCACAAAATTTCCAAGAGATTGTGAACAATCCTCCTGAATGGCTGATTTTTGATGGACAGTACTATTTAAGAGAATCAGCAAGCTGGAAAAAATTGGCAAATAATGAAACAAAATTCGTTATTCCTGATAAGAGTCGCTTGCGAATTTGGCTACCAGAAAATAAAATCATTTTACGGGATTCGTTTCAAACAAAAAAATATGTCGAAAACTATGCTGAAAAGCCAGATGATTTTTTTAGTGACGATTACTTATTTCATCGAGAAGACGGCTATGTTGGTTTTGCTGATTTTACGATTGAAGGTAGTCGTTATTTTGATAAAGGGTATCCTAGTCGTGCGTTAGGCATTCATTTAACCTACGTTGATGCTTACGGGAATATCCGGGTGAAACATTTCATTTCTGATAGTAATGAGTCTGCAAAAGATCAAGCAGTTAAATTCTTCGAAGCAGCGGCAAAAATGAAAAATTGGGTTTGGCGCAATCAAGACCAACTGTTGATTACTTCAGGAATGATCGAGCTTTTGTTATTAGAAAAAAAGCAAAAATTTCCGGGCTTAGGTGTATTAAAAAAATGGTCCTTACTGCATCACTTAGAGCTAATGAGTCAGTTGGTGGAGCATCCAACAAACTGGCTGAAAGAAGTGACACAGACCAATCGCTTACAAGAACTAGACCAATAAAAGGGAACCTACAGGAGGCAATGAAGATGTACCTTAGAAAAACAAGACTTGAAGACATCGAAAAAGTGATGGAAATCATTCAGGCGGCAACGCAATTTTTAGCAACACAAGGATTGCCACAATGGCAAAATGGGCAAGGCCCAACCAAAGAAATCATTTTAATGGATAGTGAAAAAGAGGAAAGCTTTGTTTTGATTGATGAGGAACAGATCGTTGGCACAGCAGCTTTAGTTTCAGGTGTTGATCCTGTTTATACAGCTATTGATGGTTCGTGGGAAGAAGTCACATCAAGTTATTTATCGATTCATCGAGTTGCAATTGATCCAACAGTTCGAGGAAAAGGCTTGGGAAAAAATTTACTGAAACATTTAGTAACAATTGCGGCAATCCAAGGAGTCAAAGATATCCGAATTGACACGTATCCGACCAATGAACCAATGAAAAAAACAATTTTAGCAGCAGGCTTCAATTATCGAGGAATGATTGAATTTCCATTTGAACATGGGGAAAGACTGGCTTATCAGTTGGTGATTTAGTAGGAAATCATTGGTGAATAAAAGTAAATCGTATTTTCTCCTTTGAATACAAGCAAAAAGAAATCAGATTGTGTGTCTGATTTCTTTTTGTTTAGCAAATAACCAAAGTATAATTGGAAACAATTATCTTGAAGTGTTTTCCTGTAAAACTTTTACGAGTTGCTGCTGGGCTGACTCGAAAGTTGTGTCATTTGAAATAATTGCAAGGGTGGGAATACTGGTTAGGCGCTGTAGTTCTTCTTGGTCACGTTCAAAAAGCGCTAGTCGTTTTGAACGCTCAGCTTGAGAATCCCCTCGATCTTCTAAACGTTTTTGTAAAGTTTCTTTTGAAATCGAGATGAAGATGGGGCGAATGCGCTCTCCAAAAATTTCATGAAGTCGCCAAAAACCAGAGGCTGTTAGTACAGCGTAACAATCAGCTTTTTTTAGTCGATTTTCGATCTCTAGTTTACTAGAGCCATAGTAATTTCCTGCGTATTCGTCCCATTCAGCAAATGCACCATCTGAAATCATTTCTTGAAATCTTTTTTTAGAGATAAAGTAGTAATCTTTTTCGTTCTGTTCACTAGGACGCTTTGAGCGACTAGTGTGTGTGATGATTTTTTGATCTGGACGAAAAACGGAAGCAGCTAACGAAGTTTTCCCTGAACCTGATGGACCAATAATTACATAACAATGGGTCATAGTGTACCTCCTTATTAGTTAATAATATAACCCAATGACGCTTAAAATGAAAAGAAGAGACTGGGGAAAGTTTTCTCTCAGTCTCTTTCTTTTTAGTTAATCTAATTGCATGATGAGCTAAACAGAATGGTTTTAACCTCTTGTGTTTGGCTAATTTAAACTAATAAACCTGTAACGATAGCGCTAAGGAAGCTGACTAAGGTTGCAGTCAGCAAGATTTTCAAGCCATGTTTTGCGACCAAATTTCCTTTTTCTTCATTCAATCCTTTCATTGCACCAGAAATAATTCCGATAGAAGAGAAGTTTGCAAATGAAACTAAGAAAACAGATAAGATGGCTGTCGTTCTTTCTGTGAAATGGAAGTTTCCAGTTGAAAGTTCAGTCATCGCGACAAACTCATTGGTAACTAATTTGGTTGCCATGATACTCCCAGCATCAACTGCTTCATTCCAAGGAATACCACTGATAAAAGCAAGTGGGGCAAAGATGTATCCAAGGATTTCTTGGAATGTAATGCCAAATAATCCGTTGAAAATGGCATTGATCATTGCAATCAATGCAACAAAACCAATCAGCATCGCTGCAACAGTCACTGCAACATGAAATCCATCTAAAATATATTCACCAAGCATTTGGAAAAATGTTTGATTTTTGTCTTCTTCAATAATCAACTCGTCTTCTTTTTGATCGAGTTCATAAGGATTGACGATCGAAGCCATAATGAAACCACCAAGTAAATTTAAAACAAGTGCAGTAATCACATATTTAGAATCAATCAACGCCATATAAGAACCGACGATTGACATTGAAACTGTTGACATCGCGGAAACGCTCATTGTGAACAAACGTTTTTCAGACAGAAAAGGTAGTTCTTTTTTTATGGAAATAAACACTTCTGATTGTCCTAAAATAGCAGAGGCAACCCCGTTATATGATTCCAATTTCCCCATACCATTGATTTTGCTTAAACCAAGACCAACTGCTTTCATAAATAAAGGCAAGATTTTGATATAACGTAAAATCCCAATAATTGCTGAAATAAAGACGATTGGCATCAAAACATTTAAGAAGAAAGGGAAGCTTCCTTTATTTGCGACACCAGCAAAAACAAAGTTGACGCCTTCGCCTGCAAAGGCTAGTAAATGGTCGAACAATTTAGCTGAAACAGAAACAACTGCATGACCTGCAGAGGTTCGCAAAAGCACAAAACCAAAAACTAATTGAAGCACAAACATAACAAGTAGTGGCTTCCATTTGATTGCTTTTTTATTACTGCTAATGAAAAAAGCAACTGCTAAAACTAGTATTAAACCGATAATTCCTAACAAATAACTCAAAAAATCACTCCTAACAAAATTCCGTCTAATTTTACCTGTTTTCATAACAAAATACTAACCTTTCAATTAAACTTTCATTGTTTTTTTAGAGTGAAGCGGATACAACATGAAAACCATTTGATTCTAAAAAAAGTTTTAAAATGATGAGTGTTTTCGAGCATAAAAAAACCATATCGAACAAGAAAGTTCAATATGGTTTTGACAAGTTTCGTTCAAAACTTGATTATTGATAATACAGGTTTTCAGATGGATAAACTGGTGCACAGGTTAAATCGATTCCTAGTTGCTTCAATGTTTGTTCATCATTTTTATTCATCATAACAGTTGAATGCGCTTGGGCGCCATCTAATTCACCGAGTTTTTCATAAGCAACTTGGGCAATTGGATTCGTTACTGCGCTAATGGATAAAGCAATCAAGACTTCGTTGATCGTTAATTTATCAATTGAAGAATGCAAAGCTTGTGATTTCATTCCTTGGATTGTTTCTAAAATCAATGGTGAAAGTAAAGGAATATCATCAGCGATATGAGCAAGATGCTTCACGGCATTCAAAATGACAGCTGAGGAAGCATCCATCAATTGACCCGTACGTCCAGTAATAATGACATTATCTGGAAGTTCAATTGCAATGACAGCAGTTGGATCTTTTGAAGGGTTTTGAATTGTCTTAGCATAATCATGAGCTGGAGTAACTACTTTACGGTCTTCAGGTCGCAAGCCAACTTCTTCCATGATTAATTTGATGCGGTTGACTGCTTCTTCGTCAATTTGCCCTTTTTTAAAGTCACATTTTGTTTGGAAATAGCGACGAATGATTTCTTGTTTAGATGCTTCTTGAACAACTTCATCATCCGTGATACCAAAACCAACACGATTCACACCCATATCAGTAGGTGACAAGTAAACAGATTCTTTACCTGTGATTTTTTCAATAATACGTTTGATGACAGGGAAGGTTTCAACATCACGATTATAGTTTACGGCTACTTTATTGTAAGCATCGAAATGGAAGGAATCGATCATATTGACATCTTTTAAATCAACAGTCGCAGCTTCATAAGCAATGTTCAACGGATGTTTTAGCGGTACATTCCAAACCGGGAAAGTTTCAAATTTTGAATAACCAGCGGCATGTCCTTGTTGACTTTCATGATAAAGTTGGTTCAAACAAGTCGCTAATTTTCCGCTACCGGGACCAGGTGCTGTTACAACAACGATTGGTTTTGTCGTTTCAATATAAGCATTCTTGCCAAATCCATCTTCAGAAACAATCTTATCCACGTTAACAGGGTAATCTTCAATTTCTGAATGCGTGTAGACTTTAATGTCACGACGTTCAAGTTTATTGATGAAAACTTTCGTTGCTGGTTGACCATTGTAGCGAGTGATAACGACACTGTTGATCATTAGACCATAGCCACGTAGCTCGTCAATCAAACGTAAGATATCCATATCATAAGTGATTCCGTAATCGCCACGGATTTTATTACGTTCAATGTCGCCAGCATAGACACAAATCAAAATTTCTGCTTGATCTTTCAATTTTTGTAGCAATTTGATTTTAGCATCCTCTTCAAAACCAGGTAATACACGTTTTGCATGCTTGTCGTCAACTAATTTCCCACCAAATTCTAAATATAATTTGTCATAGTGATTTACTCGTTCCAAAATATAAGTAGATTGTTCTTCGATATATTTTTCTGAGTCAAAACCGATTTTTTTCACTAGATTCCCTCCTTAAGTACTAAAGCATTTTTTCATTTTTTGACGGATTCGTCAACCTTCGTGAGAAAATTCGAAGAAAAGAATGTTGTTTGTTTTGATTATGTAGTGATTTCCACTAAAAGCAATCGGTTATTACAAAAAATAATAAATGTTTCACTCAATTTTTCGATTCTATCTTGTCTATGCAGCTATTCATTGGTATGATATTTTTGATAAGGAAGGTGTCCTATGAAAAAAAGACAAAAGAAGAAAAACGCTTATAAGAATTATATCCGTTCGATTTTTACTGGTTATGAAAAAATGCTGGAAAATCCTGAATTAGGTGAGCTTAGACTTTCATACTTAAATGAAGAAACCTTACTAACTCGCGATGAACAACAACGCATTCATTTCACGACCCGCGAACTGCCTAACAAATAAAACAATCCTTGATTGATGAAAGCAGAATAGGAAGAGTTGTTGCAAGTGTGCATTTCTCTTACTCTGTTTAGAGCTGTGACATGGGTCTCTTGACTTTTGTCACAGTTTTTTTGTTTTTTTACGTTTTTGCTAAATGAATGAGTGATTCGTTTCTGTCGTGCCCCATTTTGTAACAATTTTTTGAAGAAAATGGTACTATTAAGTTATCAAATGAATGCAAGGAGGTAAAAATATGAAAGATTCTATTACAGAAGAACACCATGAACCTGAAACGGTAGATATGGATAAACATACTGATGAGTCATCTTTTGATGATATTAAACAAAAAGCAAGTACAAACTTATCTCAATTGCTGGGAGATTTACAAGCATTTGAACAAGCAGTACGTGAAGAAAACATTCCTGAAATTTATCGATTATATAATAGTCATTTAAATGATGAGCTAAAACGAAGCTCAAATGAGAACCATGAAATTGACCAATTACTTATGCGAAAAATCCAAGATCGATTCTTACAACAATTTCCTTTTATGGAACTGGTAGATGAAATGTCACCTACTTTAAGTTATTACAAAATTGGGACGTACTATCATGAGCGCCCAACGATTGCGATTGATGCCAGTTTGCCGGAAATTTTTGTTTTACCACAAATTGATGCCGAGTGGGAGCAATACTCACAAGGGGAAGTGGTAGATTACAGCCATGAATTAAATGAGTTAGATGCAAAAGTAATTACTGCGCAAACGGAAATTGAACGTCTTGATGAAGAAATCGGAACATATAACAAAAAAATTGCTGCTTTAGAAGAGTCAAAGGGTTTCTTAAACCGAAAAAAAGTTGATGAAGAAATTGAAGCATTGGCAAAAGAAAAACAAGTTTATGAAAATGAAAAGCTAGGTTGGTTACCTTATATTGATGAACCAGCTAAAATTCAAAAACAAAAAGAAGCCATGATGCAACAAGCAAAAGCAGATCAACTAAAAGCTGCAATCGTTCAAAAAGAACAACGCCAAATTGCGCGTTACTTTGGTGGAAGGGAAAACTTTGGACCAGCTATCCATCAGTTTTTAATGAGCTATCTTGGTAGTGAAAACCCGGAAGCGGCAATCCTTGATGAAGGAGGTTTGGAAGAATGAGCGAGTACGAAAAAGAGGAAGCAGAAAAGGTAGTTGAACCTTCAGAAATCGAGAACGAAGAAACAACAGTTGTTCCTATGGAAGAAGTAGTAACAGATGAAACAACCGCTGAACTTTTGACAGAATCAGATGATGATGTGGAATTAGAAAGTGCAACTGAAGGAACAAAGATTCATGAAAAAGAAAAAATCGTTCCTCAAATGACAGCAGATACAACGCTTGCAAAAAAAGAACAAGAGTTAGCTGATAACCAGTCTTACCTGAGTGGAAAAGAACAAGACCACCAAGAAATCGTTCAAATGATTCATGAGGCTGAAACACAGCTTGCTGATTTAAGAATGCGTAAAGCTTTTATTGAATCTGGCTTTTCTGAGTTGCTGGATGCGTATCAGCAATATATTTTAGCCGGTGAACCAATTTCGCCGATTGCTAAGACGAGCTTGGTTGAGTACTTTGCCTATGAATTGTTAAAACCTTTAAATGATATTGGGCTAGAATTGTCAGGAACGACCTATGATACTTGGGAAACACGTCATTTTTCAATTAATTACGCGTTGGATGATTCTGCAAACTTGATTTTCTCTTTTGCGTTGCCAACGATTGATGAACGCTATCAGGTGGATGCAATCAACCTTTTAAAAATTTCTCCAGAAACAATGACAATCGACGTGAAGGATGACCAAGTTTTAGCGCTTATTCGTTATTGGTCAGTTGAACGTGTTTTTTCAGTTGGACAAATGACGATTTTTAATCACAAATTGAATCAGTTATTGGAGCATGCTCGACAACTTGGCTTTACTGTCAACGAGACGCTTTTAGATAATACAAAAGTCTTACGTTTGAATTTGCAAAGTGAATTCGAATTAACGGAACAAGTTTTAGATGATATCTTTATCGTTGCGATGGATCATCCGCAATATGATATGGAAAAACTGGGTGAAGATGCTTATGAAGTCTTGCTTGATAAAGGACAATCACTGACGGTATCTAAAGAAGGGGAGCAGACAGCGTTGTTTGTTTCTTCTGGTGAATACCATCGTTCAGTTATTGATTTCTTTATCAACTATGAATTTTTAATCCCGTTGATGGTACGAAAAGTTTGAACACTTGAACTGTAGGTTAATAATCGAACTGGCACAAACCGCAAATGCGCGGCTTGTGCCAGTTTCAAGTGTTGATTTTTAAGAGTGAAGAGGAGAAAAAATGAGTACCAGAAAACTTGCACAGCTGAGTATGCTCAGCGCTGCTTGTGTAGCAGGTAGAGTTGCTTTTCAATTTATTCCCAATTTTCAACCTATGACGGCAATTTTGTTATTTGTCGTTTTTTACTTGGGAATGATTGATGGGCTGATTGTTATGAGTCTGTCGTTAGTAATTAGCAGTTTTTATTTTGGTATGGGCCCGTGGGTGATTGGCCAATGGCTTAGCTATGGAGGAATCTTCTTGTTGTTTACTTTATGTAGACAGTCGAGTTATTTCAGAACAAGTTATTGGTTGAAAGGTATTTTCTTTTTTTTAGCGGGTTTTATTTATGGAGGCCTAATGGCGATTTATGATACGGTGTTGTATCAGTTGCCACAGCCGTTGGTTTATTATATACAAGGTATTTCGTTTGATTTGTCGCATGCTATAGGAAATTTACTTTTTTATTTGATTTTCTTTCCTATTATCCAGCGATTAGTAAAACAATTTGGAGGGAAAAATGAAAAAGATTATTTATAGTTTGTTTGTAGTTATCATAGGGTTAGGAATTTTAAGTGGGTGTAGCAGTAACGTAGAAAAAACAGCTGATAGTCAATTAAGCTCCAGTGTGCAACAGCAAGAAGCAACAATCGTTCTTCAAGAAGATGGAAAAGATTTTGCTAATCAGAAGGTTACTTTTGAAACAGGAGAAAATCTTTTAGAAGTTTTGCAAAAAACTTTTAAAGTCGAGGAAGAAAAAGGGTTTATTACTGAAATCGAAGGGCGTAAACAGAATCAGGAAAAACAAAAGTATTGGTTGTTTACGATTGATGGTGAATCTGCCACTAAAGGTGCTGCTGAAATCGAACTAAAATCGGGACAAAAGATTGTCTTTAATTTAGCCAAAATTTAAGACTGGATCCAAAAAAATTGAATCCATAGAAAAGAGGAACAACAGTGGAAAATTTAAAGAAAAGTGGCATGTTTTCTGTCTTAGCAGCATTAGGTGCCAATATTTTAGTTGCAGTTAGCAAATTTATTGGTTATGCGATTAGTGGAAGTGCTGCTATGTTGAATGAAAGTATCCATAGTATCGTGGATTGTAGTAACCAAGTGCTACTATTATTTGGGAATAAACGTGCGGCAGCTGGTCAAAGTGACCTTCACCAGTTTGGCGAAGGTCGAGCAAAATATTTTTTTAGTACGATCGTTGCCATGATGCTCTTTTTTGGTGGGGGCGCGTTAGGAGTCATGGAAGCCTTTGAAAAATTGTTTCATCCTGCGCATGAAGTAGAAAATCCAATGATTATTTTAGCTATTTTGTTATTTGGGATTATTATTGAAGGAAGTTCTTTGCGGATTGCATTTAAAGAAATCAAAGAACTGAATACAGAAAATTTATCATTGTTAGCCTTTTTACGTGAAAGTCGCCATAGTGAGATTTTGATTATTTTCACAGAAGACTTTTGTGCAGTAATTGGTTTGGTGTTGGCTATGGCTGGAACAATTTTAACCATGGTGACTGGGATCGCTGCTTTTGATGCAATTAGTGGTCTATTAATTGGTTTCTTATTGATGGGTGCCGCTATTTTCCTTGCGAAAGAATTTTACAGCCTGATTATTGGTGAGAGTGTGACTGCGCATGACTTAGTGTTGATTAAAAAAGCATTTGATCGACCAGAAATAGAACGATTGATTGATATTAAAACAGTTCACATGGGGCCAACCGAAATTATGGTTGCTGCGAAAGTGGATATTCTGGATATCAAGGAAGAATTTGCTTATGCAATTGTCAATGATATTGAACGAATGATTCGGAAAAGTTTACCAGATAAAAAGATTTACATTTATATTGAAACGGATAAGTATGACCCGAATTACCATCGCGAATAAGCAAGGATGAGAAAAAATCATAAATTGAAGCTGAAATGAGAAAAATTTAATATTGTTTTTAGATAAAACGGCTACAATTTATTGAAATTATGTTACAATGAGTCCGCTGTTTATTTGTTGTAATCAAAGGAGACATTTTAATGAGTAGAAAGAAAACTGCGCCATGGCTTCAGTCTTTTCATGCAGTGATGCCGCTTTGTTTTAGCTATATCCCGGTTGGATTAGCCTGTGGTGTTCTGTTACAGAAGGTTGGATTTGATCCATTATTGACCGGTCTATTATCAATTTTGGTTTTTTCCGGCGGTGCGCAATTCTTAGTTGCCTCAATGTTAGCAACACACGCATCATTTGCAACAACCATCTTGATGGTATTTTTCTTAGAATTACGTTATACATTATTGGGCTCAAGTCTTTCAGTATTTATGAAGAAAGAAAGCCGTCCATTTTTAGCTGTCTTTTCGCAATCACTAAATGATGAAAACTATGCAGTTAATTACTTGAAATATTCTACAGATCCAACTTGGAACAAACAAAAAGCCCTGTACGTCAATTGGTTTTCTATGGCTGCTTGGGCAGGAAGCAACGTGATTGGAAATGTTTTTGGTTCAGTGATTCGAGTAGATGCTGACTTAGTTCATTTCGCGTTAACGGCAATGTTTATTTTTATGTTTATTATGCAGATGAAGAATGGTTTGCTGATTCTGACTGGTATTTTTTCGGGTGTCTTAGGGGTTGCATTTATGGTTTTGTTCCAAAATACATTTGGCTTAATCTTAGCGACTGTCATTGCTTCTTTTGCTGGATTGCTTTTAGAAAAAGCTTTCCAAAAAGAAAAAGAGAAAAAGTTACGACATCGTGCGGAGCAAGTGAACGAGCCGTTGTTTAACTTCCCAGATCAGGAGGTCCAAAACCATGAGTAAAAGTTATTTGATTTTACTAGTTGCTTGTTTATTTCTAGCAGCTTACATTCCCAGAGTAGTACCAATGCTTTACTTTACACAAAGAAAAGTTCCTGCGTGGTTTAGTGATTGGATGAAGTACGTTCCAGTAGCATTATTTTCTGCATTAGCATTCAAAGATGTTTTTATCACACACGAACATTTAGATTTTGCTTGGAATATCAAAATTTTGGCTATGGTCTTAGTTGCGGGTGTAGCATATAAAACACGTTCTATGGCGTTATCTGTAGTGACTGGTTTAGCAGCTGTCTTTTTATTATCAATGATTTAAATAACGAAGGTAAGGGGTGGGACATCAATGTGTCGAAGCCCTTTTTTGTTGCCCAAAGGAGAGGAGTGTATGCCTAGCAATTGTTTCATCAATCGTAACATCTAAAATTATGTGCTATTTTTTCGTGCCAATGCGCAGAAAAAAACTGTAAAAATCAGATTGACAGCGCTTACCGAAAATGGTAACTTTGTTTTAGGATAGTTATTATTCAGTTAAGCTAAACCTGAACGACATTTATTTGTGGTGTCGTTTGGGTCTTTTTTTATGCGTTGGTGAGGCTGAAAGAGATGGGGGGAGACAATTGAAAATTCTGAGGATTTTGAATAACAACGTCGTGGTTGCCTTGAATGATGAAGGAAAAGAAATCGTTTTGATGGGTAATGGATTGGGATTTCAAAAAAAGCCGGGCTTTAAGGTTGATTCAGATAGTATTGAAAAGGTGTTTGAAATAAAAAATCAAAGTGAGTCATTACGAGTAGAACAAATGCTTTCGGAAATTCCCGAAGAGGTCATCATGGTTGCTTTTGATATCTTGAATTATGCAAAGAAAAAGTTGGACAAAGAATTTAATGAAACAAGCTTTATTTCTTTTGCGGATCATTTATACACGGCGATCCAACGCGAGAGCAAAGGAATCCAAATGAAGAATTTTCTATTGTGGGACATCAAGCACTTCTTCCCGGAAGAATTAGCAATTGCGCGAAGAGGTATCCAGTTTATCAATGAAAAAATGGGGATCGAGCTATCCGATGACGAATCTGGTTTCTTAACGTTACACATCGTAAATGCCGAGTTGGATATCACGAATGAGTCAGCCGTCAGCCTTACACAAATGATTGAAGAAATTCTAACGGTTATCAAATATACATTGAAGATCAACTTTGCTGAAAACGACATTTACTTTCAGCGCTTCATTACCCATCTACGATTTTTTGCGGAGAGAGTTTTGAATGCGCAAAGAAAAGAAGCAGCAGACGAACTAGTTGAAAACGAACTGTTTATCCTTGTCAGTAAAAAGTATCCTGAAGCCTTTGAGGCGACTAAGAAAGTGGTTGAATTATTAGCCACTCGTTGGAGCTATCAAGTTTCTAGAGATGAGCAGGTGTATATTACGATTCACATTGCAAGAATCATCGAAAAAACGAAATAAGAGAGTTTCTCTTAAAATCAAAATGAAAGGAGTAAAACTAGCTTACCCAGCAAAAGGAATTGGATCGTTACATTTAGTTGGCGAGACCTCTGGATTAAAAAATATACTTAATTTTGGAGGAAAAAATCATGGGAAAATATGAACAACTAGCACAAGACATTGTCAAAGAAGTTGGTGGAAAAGAAAACGTCAATTCGTTAACGAACTGTATTACGCGTTTACGCTTTAAGTTAAAGGACGAAAGTAAAGCAAATACAGATGTGTTGAAAAACATGGATGGCGTTGTAACGGTTATGCAATCAGGTGGCCAATACCAAGTAGTGATTGGCAATCATGTACCTGATGTACGTAAAGATGTGGATGCAGTGTTAGGTTTATTGGAGGAGAAAACAGATTCAGGACCAAAAGGAAACTTATTCGATCAATTTGTAGACATTATTTCAAGTATTTTCCAACCAATTCTAGCGCCATTATCTGCAGCCGGTATGTTAAAAGGGGTTGCTGCAATCTTGTCATTTGCTTTAGGACCAGAGTTCGCTGCGACGCCAACTTATGCTGTAGTTAATGCGATGGGTGACGGCCTGTTCTTACTATTACCGATTTTTATTGGCTTTACAGCCATGAAACGTTTTGGGGGATCCCCGTTTTTAGGAATGATGATTGCAGCAAGTATGGTGTACACCGGATTTATTGATGGTTCATTGACAAGTCAATTTGCTGAAAGTGGTGGCTTGAATTTCTTTGGTATCCCATTTTCACTTCCAGCAGCTGGTTATGGTTCAAGTGTGATGCCGATTATTGCATCAACCGCTTTTGCAGCATTTCTTGAAAAACAACTACGAAAAGTCATTCCTGATGTTGTTAAGCTATTTTTAGTTCCATTTTTCACTGCATTGATTACTGTTCCATTGATGTTTATCGTTATTGGTCCAATCATGAATGCGGCTTCGGAAGCGTTGGGAAGTGGCTTGATTGCGATTCAAACATTTAACCCAATTATTTTTGGTGCGATTTTAGGTTTTACTTGGCAAGTTTTAGTAATGTTTGGTCTTCATTGGGCACTAATCCCATTTGCCATCATTGCTTTATCTCAAGGACAACCAACAGCGTTATTGACGCCAAGTGGTAGTGTTTCTTTCGCTCAAACAGGAGCAGTTTTAGCTGTCATGTTAAAAACACAAAATGCCAAATTAAAAGAATTGTCTGTTCCAGCATTTATTTCGGGAATATTTGGTGTAACAGAGCCGGCAATCTATGGGATTACTTTACCTAAAAAGAAACCATTCTGGGCCTCTTGTGTCGTTGGTGCATTTACAGGTGGAACAGCTATGGCTTTAGGCTTACAAGCGTATCAAATGGGTGGATTAGGAATTTTCCGTTACACAGGTGCTATTTCTCCTGATGGCGATATTAAATTTGCGATTTATAGCATGATCTTAGATGCAGTGGCATTAGTTGCTGGCTTTGGTTTAGCTTGGGTGATTGGTTTTAAAGATGATGAGCCAACCATCGCGATGAGTAAAGAAGAAGCAAAAGGGTCATTTACAGTACAAAAGAAAAAAGTAGCGAAACAAGAAATCTTTTCACCAATTACTGGGAATATTTTGCCGTTGAGTCAAGCAAAAGATGCTGCTTTTGCGGAAGGAATTATGGGCAAAGGCGTGGTGATTGAGCCGACTGTTGGTGAAGTTGTCGCACCTTTTGATGGAACAATCATGACTTTATTCCCAACAAATCATGCAATTGGCATCATTTCTGATGATGGCATGGAATTATTGATTCACATTGGCATTGATACGATTCAATTAGAAGGAAAACACTTTGAAGTTTTTGTAAAGCAAGGCGACACAGTAAAAAAAGGAGATAAGTTGGTTCGTTTTGATATTCAGGCGATTGAAGAAGAAGGCTATAGCACACAAGTCCCAATCATTGTGACGAATACGCCTGATTACGCGGATATTATTGTGACTGATGAAAATGAAGTGCAGCAAGGAACCTTGGTTTCTACCGCTATTCTTGCTAATTAAATCAAAAATGAAGGAGAAAGATCAATGAGTTTTCCAAAGAATTTTTTATGGGGTGGCGCGACAGCTGCCAATCAATGTGAAGGTGCTTGGAATGTTGCTGGTAAAGGAGATTCAATCAGTGATCATAATCGAGCAGGTAGTCGAACAGCAGGGACACGGCGAACATTCGACTTAGTAATCGATGAAGAGAAGTACTATTATCCAAGCCATACAGGGATTGATCACTATCACCGCTATCAAGAAGATATCGCCCTGTTTGCAGAAATGGGTTTTAAAGTATATCGTTTGTCGATTGCCTGGTCACGGATTTTTCCAAATGGTGATGAAGAAACACCTAATGAAGCAGGATTACAATTTTATGATGATTTATTTGATGAATTACACAAGTATGGGATTGAACCTTTAGTGACGATCTCTCATTTTGAATTACCGTTTCAATTAGGCAAACGCTACGATGGTTTTTTAGATCAGCGAACAATTGCATTTTATGAACGTTACGCAACGACTTTATTTGAACGCTATCAAGATAAGGTGAAGTATTGGCTGACATTTAATGAAATCAATTTTGGAACATTAGAGCATGGCAAGCAAATCAATGGTTTGTTTAACCGTGAGTATACAGAAACGGAACAATATCAAGCATTGCATAATGTCTTTCTAGCATCTGCCAGAGCAGTGATTGCGGGGCATAAAATCAATCCAGAGTTTAAAATTGGTTGCATGTTGGCCTACATTACGATGTATCCTAAGACCTGTCGCCCAGAAGACGTGCTGAGAACACAACAGTTGAATGATCGTTTGAATTATTTCTGTGGTGATGTCCAAGTTAAAGGTACGTATCCGTATTATATGAAACGCTATTTTGAAAAAAATGATATTCAATTGGAAATAACGGAAGAAGATCAAGCATTGTTAAAAGAAGGCACTGTTGATTACTATACATTTAGTTATTATATGAGTACTTGTATTGCCGCTAACCTTGAGGACCGTGAAGATACTACGGGTGGAAACTTATTTGGTGGTGTGGCGAATGAATACTTGAAAGCCAGCGATTGGGGTTGGCAAGTTGATCCAGTTGGTTTGCGGTATACCTTAAATCAAATTTATTCTCGTTACGAAGTTCCTTTGATGGTAGTAGAAAATGGCTTGGGTGCATTCGATCAAGTAGAAGAGGATGGCACAATCAAAGATGACTATCGCATCGACTACTTTAGACAACATATCGTTGAAATGGACAAAGCAATTGACGACGGAGTAGATTTGATTGGCTATACACCTTGGGGCTGCATTGATTTAATCAGTGCAGGAACAGGTGAGATGAGTAAACGTTACGGTTTTATTTACGTTGATCGTGATGACGAAGGGCATGGTACGTTAAACCGCAGTCGTAAGAAATCATTTTATTGGTATCAAAAAGTGATTGAAACGAATGGTGAAAACTTATCTTAAAATAAAAATAACTTTCTTAAAAGAGGTTGGGTCAAAAACAATCAGCTCTGAGAAATAAGCAAGAGTATCCGGAAATAACTCACCTATTTTTGTTTTTGGAAGGGGTTAGCGTGCTTCCAAGAAAATAACTTTTGAAAACGCTGTGTATTTTAAAAAAGTCTGGAGCATAATCATTTCGATTAATGTTCCAGACTTTTTTTGAAATAAACGAAACAAATGATTGGTACAAAGAGTGTTAGATAAATTCATTTTGAACAACGGTTCTCAGCCGGAATTTTGACAAGTGGAGAAAGTGTTAAGGTTCCTTTAACAAACTTGATTGTAGCTGGATGAATGATAGTATTTAACTCAGCAAGCGAATGAAAGAAAGCTGATTTCGATAGATTCAACCTGAATGATTAAAATGTTAT
Organism: Enterococcus thailandicus; assembly: GCF_001886265.1. Classification (GTDB taxonomy): domain Bacteria; phylum Bacillota; class Bacilli; order Lactobacillales; family Enterococcaceae; genus Enterococcus_B; species Enterococcus_B thailandicus. The sequence goes on along the minus strand of NZ_JXLE01000002.1, from coordinate 148,072 downwards.
AAAAAAGAGACAACCGACCACTGGTTGTCCCCAAAGAATATTGAACTAGACAAGCAGTCTGTTTTCCGCCAACTGACTTGTCTAAATAACGAATGAAATTCGTTATGAGAAAAGTATAGCATAATAGTTGAAACAGTCTAGCTAGAAAATCACTTATTGAAAGGTTGATTGGCATTTGTGGAATCTGTGTGCTGAGATAATCAGGCTGATGAAATGAAAAAGCAATGCTGGGATTACTTGTTCTTGTTTTTTTGCTATAATGTAAAAGATGTTTAGAACCTAATATATAGTTGAGGAAGATTTGATGAATAAAAAATTGATGCAAGGAACATTTTGGTTAACGTTTGCCAATTTGTTGTGTAAGGTTTTAGGTGTTGTGTACTTAATTCCTTGGTTAATGATGATGGGTGATAATCAAGATGGGATGTTGGCTACAACTCTCTACAATGTCGGTTATTTGCCTTATGGATTATTCTTGATGCTTGGAACAGTTGGCTTTCCTAACGCAATCGCGAAAAAAGTTGCCATTGCAACGAAAGAAGGAGATGCACAAGAAAGTCGAGTGATTTTTCGCAGTACGATTAATATCATGTTTGTCATTGGGATTGCCTCGGCTGTTTTGATGTATTTATTTGCGCCAGCGCTGGCAGGAATCAGTCCAATTGCCAATGTGAATAATGGGATTTTAGCGATTCGTAGTTTATGTCCTTCATTGGTTGCTATTCCGGTATTAAGTGCAATGCGTGGATATTTTCAAGGGAAGAATGACTTGCGCCCTTATGGAACTTCATTGATTATCGAACAAGCAATTCGAGTTCTGGTTATTTTAGCTGGGACATATTATTTGCGTGTCCTAACGAATGGAACGATTTTAGAAGCAGTTTTAGTCAGTACCGTCGCGTCGTTTTTCGGTGGTTTAGCTGCGATTTTCCATATGTATGTAGTGGGACGACAGAAAGATTACTTTAGATTGAAAGATTTCTTGATATCTACCCGTTATTTCAAAAAAGACAATCGTCGTGCTTCAAGCGCTATTATACGTGAAACACTTCCGTTTATCTTTGTTGGTTCAGTTATTACGATTGTACAAATGATCGACCAAGTAACGATGAAGCCGTTATTACATTTTTTCCGTCCAGATCTCGCAGATCAACAGTTAGAGTTTTTATTTAGTCGAGCGTCAGTGAATCCGAACAAGTTGACCTTGATTTTGATTTCAATGGTTGGTACCGTAGCAATCAGTAGTTTGCCATTATTAAGCACTTTGAAAAAAGAAAACCGAAAACAAATTGAAAAAACGGTTGGAGATAGTTTTTCAATCGCGATTTTGATTTTATTGCCATCACTTGCAGGGATGTCTTTATTAGCAGGACCATTGTACACACTGTTCTTTGGTTATGATCCTGAGAGTGTGGGGTATTTCCAATTAGCGTTACTAGCTTCGCTATTCTTTTCATTATTTACAATTTTATCAACGATGTTACAGTCATTGAATCACCATTTGTTTGCTATCCGGCTAACGGTACAAGCAATTGTCTTAAAAGTTCTTTTCCAAGTCATTTTCTTAGCTTTATTTGGTGGCTATGGGATGAGTTTGTCAAATGGATTGGCATTTGGGTATGTGTTTATCCGTGGTTATTGGTACATGTGTCACGAGTATCAAATAGCACCATTATACAGAATCAAAGACTTCTTCCTTAAAACAGTTCGTTCGACAGCACTAATGTTACTTGTATGTATGATAGTGTTCTTTTTATTGCATACGCAACTCTCATTAGAAAGCAAGACGAACGCTGTGATCTATTGTGTGTTGATTACAGGAGTCGGAGGTGTGACTTTTCTTTTCGCTCAGTTTGGTAAAAGTGGTATCCACTCACTATTGCATCGCCGGAACGCCTGAGGAAAGAGTTGCTTATTATTCTTAACTATACGCTGTCACAAAAAGCGATTTTTGTGACAGTCTTTTTTGATAGAAACGGATTTTAGATTTATCTACAAGCAAAATTATGCTATAGTTATAAGGTCTGGAAAAATTCTTTGAAACGAGGAAATAGATAAATGAAACTTGCAGTTGTTACTGATAGTACGGCTTATTTGCCGGAACGTATCAAGAACCATCCCGACTTATATGTAATTCCGATCCCAGTTATTTTAGATGGGAAGATTTATAATGAAGGTATCGATATTGAAGCTGATGAATATTATGGTCTTCTAAAAAACAGTAAAGATTTCCCTACGACATCTCAGCCGGTTGTGGGAGAAGTTTTGGCATTATATGACGAATTAAAGGCGAAAGGGTATGACACGATAATCAGTATCCACCTTTCTTCTGGCATTTCGGGTTTTGTTAATACATTGTTTGCAATGAAAGAAGATGTGAAGGGGTTAACGGTGATTCCCTACGATTCGAAAATTACAAGCATGCCCATGGGACACATGGTCGAGTCTGCCTTGGATTTAAATGATCAAGGAACATCACTTGAAGAGATCCTTTCACATATTGATCGTATTCGCGATAATACTTACGCTTATTTGATAGTTGATGACTTGAACAATCTAGTGCGCGGAGGTCGTTTAACAAATGGTGCAGCGTTGATTGGTGGGTTGTTAAAAATTAAACCGATCTTAACTTTTACGGATGGGAAAATCGTTTTGTTTGAAAAGATTCGTTCAAGCAAAAAAGCATTCGCCCGTGCAGAAGATATTATTGGCCAACGAAAAACTGAAATTGCAGGACCAGTTAAGTTGTATGTGATCCATGCGAATAACTTAGATGTTGCAATCAGTGAAAAAGAAAAATTACAAAAGAAATACCCCGATGCAGAAATTGAGATTGGTCACTTTGGCCCGGTAATTGGAACGCATCTTGGAGAAAAAGCAGTAGGACTTGCTATTTCAGCGCAATAATTCTTATTTTATTTATTTTGCCAGCAAACAAATTTGTTTGCTGGCTTTTTTTTGTCTATAGGCTTATAATCGTATTGATCGTTAGTAATTTACTACGCTAGTAATTTAGTAAATTACTAACATAAATAATAAAGGAGTGTTTCTTATGGAAATCCCAACAAATTTAAAACACAAACCTGTTCTTGTCGTTGAAGATTATGATAAAGTTGATGGCCGTAATGCACTAGATACAGATGCAAAAGGCTTGTCTCTTGGTTTAGCACAATGGAATGATCGTGGAAAAGTCGATATTTCTGGAAAAGTTTGGCGTCATACAGGGGAAAAATGGTCACGTCAATCAGAAGAATTACCAATTACTCGCATTTTAGATTTAGCAATTTTAGCAGCTCAAGGAAGTTTGTATTTCCAAGATGCGTATCGTTATAAAAAATTCTATGATCCTGAAAACCCAGTGGTCGATATCATTGGTTTGCAGGGAAACCGAATGACTGTTGAAGTCGATACAAAAAATCCTAAGATTGATGAGGATATTATTCTTTACTATGATACATTACAAAAAGATGGTGAACTCATTGGTGAACGATTCCGCATCTTAAAACGTTTGCTAGAAGAATTAGGTTATTAAACTCGTCGAATCGTTAAAGGAGGTTGCATAATGGGAGAGTTCTCGCTTACGCAAGACCGAGTATTTTCACGCCTAGAAAAACAGATGATTTGGCAAAAACCAAAAAGTCACCGAACAAGTGTGGAAGAAATTCGAATTGCAACAGAAATCAATGAAAACTGGCTCGATCCTGAGATGAAAATCATGAATATCTTATTGGAAGGGGATGCCGGATCTGGGAAAACACAATTAGCTAAGGCGTTATCTGCTGATTTGCAATTACCTTATACAAAGGTGACGTGTTTTGCAGATATGGATAAATCAGATGTGTTTGGTGCGTTATTACCAGTAGTGGAAGCTGTCGATGCGGATAGTCAAGAATTGTTGGAAGCCATCTCTCAAACCGAGAGTTTTGATGCTGTTTTACGTTTAGTCCAATCACATTACCAATTAGATGTACTTTCAGCACGAGAAAAACTAGCTGAATTTGTACAACAAATTGAAGCAAAATCTGAAACAACACCTATTCATTATAAATATTACCCTTCAGAAATCGTCCGTGCGATGGAAAAAGGCTATTTACTTGAAATCCAAGAGCCAACAGTGATTCGAGATGCGTCTGTCTTAGTCGCGCTAAACTCAGCCTTGGAACCAAATGGTATGTTGAACTTACCCACTGGTATCGTCCGTCGCCATCCTGACTGCGTAGTTGTGATTACGACGAACCGAAACTATCAAGGAAATCGACCACTGAATGAATCGTTGCGTGACCGAATGCAGCATGCAGAAAAAATGGATTTACCTAGTCTCGAAGTAATGGTCGAACGTGCTGTTGGGAAAACAGGAATTCAAGACTCATCTATTTTATTCAAAATGGCAGAAATTATTCGATTATTAGACGAAACAGCCAAAGCAAACGCGATCAAAGGTGTCGCAGGAATGCGTTCTTATTTTTATTGGGTGAATACGATGAAGCAAGGACAAGATTTATTACAATCTATCTACCCAAAAGTCTTATATAAACTGACAACGGATCCAGATGAACTAAAGATTTTGCTTCAAGCTTTAGAGGATACGGGGTTATTAATTGAATTGAGAGAGTTGCTTCGAGCAAAAAAGTGGGGCGAAGCTACTGATGCACCAACAGTCCGTGGACGAAAAATCAGCGGATTAGAAGCAGAAGAGCGCCAGATTGAAGAGCTTGCTCCAGAAGAATTGACTTTAGCAGAACAAGAACTATCTACACTCGAAAAAGTAGAAGAAATGGCTGATAAAGAAACTCCAGAAGAGACAGACGAATCTGAGAATCTAGATAACATTCAAGAAGAACGAAGCAGTGACGTCGAAGGAAAACATCAGACAGAAAAAAGTGCGGAAGATGAGTCTGCTGAAATGTCTGCCGCTGACATGGACGCCCATGACAAAGAAATGAAAAAAGAGTTGAACAAAGAAGCGCGCCAAATCATGAAAGGCACGATGCATGAAAAAGAAGGATTGATCGTTCACCGACCGAAGTATCAAATAAACAGCGATGAAGCACGAGCAATCAGAGCCCAAGTCTTTCCAGTCGTCGATTCATTAAGTCGACAAGTATTAGAACTTTTAGATAACGAAGAAAGCACAAGTTATCAAAAAGGTAAGTACGAAGGGCAACGCTTTAATGCTAGTCGCATTGCATATGGTGATTTGCGTAATTTTGACAAAAAAAATCCGCCACATGAACAACCGTCTCTAGCCGTTGCTATTCGATTAGATGAATCAGGTTCGATGATTCGCGAAGATCGAATAGAAGCAGCAAAAAAAGCCGCGATTGCGATTGCGGAATTTGCTAAACGTGTCAATATCCCACTGATGATCAATGGTGATACAGCAGATGTTTCCGTGCGTGAAAAGACATCGATTTTTTCTTATAAAGAATTTGCTGATACTTTTCAATGGTTGGATGAGAAATTGGTGACAATGAAACCACGCCAAAATAACCGCGACGGAGCTGTTTTAAGAGTGGTTGCTGATAAGTTGAACCAACAAACGGCAACTACCAAGTTATTGTTGAATATTAGTGATGGACAGCCAAAAGCTCTTCCAGATTATACTGGAAAAAAAGCAAAGGAAGACATTCAAGAAGTCATCAAAGAATATGATCGACAAGGAATTATTTTCATTGCTGCGGCGATTGGCCAAGATAAAGAAGAAATTAAAGAAATTTACGGTGAAAGTCGTTTCCTTGATATTACAGATCTCCAAGAATTTCCTAAACAAATGATCCAGTTGATTGCTCGTTATCTATAGGAAGTTATCAATAGTTACTAAAACACTCAAAGCAATGAACGTATGTTTTTTTCTTTGAGTGTTTCTTTGAGTGTTTTTAATTCTTTTTTGTTAACGGTAACAAAGACTTATAGGAAGCAATTTCGTTTATAATTGATGAAAAGGTAAAGGAGGACATCCGCATGACAAAAAATGTGCAATGGTGGCAACAAGAAGTAGGCTATCAAATCTATCCCGCGAGTTTTAAAGACAGCAATCAAGATGGGATTGGTGATATTAATGGAATTCGTGAAAAATTAAGTTATTTAAAAGAGTTAGGGATTGGCTTCATTTGGATCAATCCTATTTATTCTTCTCCATTTGTTGATAATGGTTATGACATCAGTGACTATCAAGAAATCTTAGCAAAATTTGGAACAATGGCAGAATTTGATTTGCTGTTGGCTGAAGCACATCAAATGGGAATCAGAGTCATTATGGACTTGGTCATCAATCATACATCCGATCAACATAAATGGTTTATTGAATCAAAAAAATCGGTAGATAATCCTTTCCGTGATTATTATTTATGGGCAGATAGCACATCAGAGTTAGCTCCAAATGAATGGCAGTCCATTTTTGGTGGTTCAGCCTGGACACATGATGAGGAGAGCGGACAATCTTATTTACACGTTTTTGCCAAGGAACAACCTGATTTGAATTGGGAAAATCCGAAAGTGAGAGAAGAACTATTTACCATGATTCGCTGGTGGCTAGAAAAAGGAATTGATGGCTTTCGATTAGATGCCATTTCACATATCAAAAAAGCAGACTATGCTGTTCCAGCAACAGCTAATCCATTTTCACCATTTCAAAATGTAACCGGAATCGGGGAGTATTTGACCGAACTAAAAACAATTTTTAACGAGTATGACATCATGACTGTTGGTGAAGCAAGTGGTGTATCTGCAACGGAAGGCCCACAATGGGTTGGTGAATCTGGGTATTTTGATATGATTTTTGAGTTCGATCATATTTCTTTGTGGAACCATGAAGAACAAGGTGCGCTGGATGTTGTCAAACTGAAACAAGCATTAAGTCAGTGGCAGAACTCTTTAGCAGGAAAAGGATGGAATGCACTTTATATGGAAAACCATGACGTACCTCGAAGCGTTTCTGCGTTTGGCAATGACCAGAATTATTGGTTGGAGTCTGCAAAAGCGTTAGGAATGATGTATTTTTTCTTACAAGGGACACCATTTATCTATCAAGGACAAGAAATTGGAATGACCAACATGGCTTTCGAATCAATCGAACAAGTAGATGCACTTGATTCAAGAAAACTTTATCAACGATTGCTTCAAGAAGGGCGCACACCGGAAGAATCATTGGCAATCATTCGTAGCACGACAAGAGATAATAGCCGGACACCAATGCAATGGACGGATGAAAAATTTGCTGGTTTCTCTTCACATGAGCCTTGGTTAGTTGTTAATCCAAATAAGGAAGTTATCAACGTCGAAGCGCAAGAAAAAGAACCAAATTCACTTTTATCTTTTTATAAACAAATGATTCAATTACGAAAGCAGCATACTGCATTGATTACAGGTGAATTCAAAGAATATTTACCTGAACACAAGCAGTTATTTATTTACGAACGTATAGAATCTAGTGAACAATTCCTGATTATGGTAAACTTAACGATGGAAAAGGCAACTTTTGATCTAACAACTGAAAAATTAGCGGAAGACTGGTCACTGGTATTAACCAATTATTTAGATGAGCCCCAATTTGGTCTTGTTGGTGAATTTGCACCTTATGAGGCCAGAATGTATCAACGAAAGGTTCTCTAGTACACATCTGAAAAAGTGTAAGAAGAAAAGGAGCCAAAAAAAGGAAGCTGGGGAAAAAACCAGCTTCCTTTTTCTGAATAAATGGTGTTCCCAAAGCAGCTTCTTCGGTAATAAGTCCTCTTTTTATAAACATATGGAAAGTGATTGTTAGAAAAGGTTTCTTATTACTTGAAGCTAATCACTACTTAACGTTCATTAGTATTGTATTGCGTACGTGGCCCGCCAATGTATTTAGGACGAGAACGTAGCGCAGTGACATGAGCTCCACCTAAAGTATTTGAACGGGGACGGACAGGAACTTGAACATGTTTGACGTGCATGCCAATAGACGTATCACCGATATCAATTCCCGCTTGTGCAACAATGTGTTCGACCTCGACTGGATCAGCAAATTGCTCGAAGGCGGCAACAGAACAAGCACCACCCGCATGTAAAGCTGGAACAACTGTTACAATTTCAAAATTTTTCTTTTCTGCCACGTTACGTTCCACGACAAGTGCCCGATTTAAGTGTTCACAGCCTTGGACAGCTAGCGAGATTTCCTTAGGATCAAGGATTTCTTTTAATGTTTGGACAATCCATTGACCAACTTCAGCACTAGAGTTTTTTCCGATATGTCCACCGACAACTTCACTGGTACTACATCCTAATACAAATAAATCACCTGCCCTTAGGTTTGCTTCATTCAAGATATCAGTAACCATTTCCGTTAATTCTTTTGCCAACATTTCTTTTGTTAATTCCATTTTATTCATCCTTCTTTCGCTATGATTAGCGTTGTTTTCCTAATTGAAATCGTTTCAAGCCAGAAACTAATGGGTAGGTGAGAGCAATTCCGAATAGATTCTGAATCATATTTCCGGGAATTGACGCGACTCCCGCTGGCCAGCCATATAAGAACCAACCGGCTAACAAATAGCCAATAATCATGACTACACTACCAGTTAATAATCCAAGAAACCAGCGAAGCGTTGTTTGTCGACCAATCAAACCCACTGTCAATCCTTGTAACCCATGAATGAGCAGAGAAAAAATCGCCCATTGTGGATAACCTGAAATCAAATCAATCAATAAACCACTGGAACCACCAACTACTAAGCCACCAATCGGCCCAAATAACGAAGCTGCTGTATAGATGCCAACTTCACACAAGGTAATAAAACCATTTGTGGCTGGAACGGGGATAAGAATCGTCAGAGAAAGCGCAACAGTTAGCGCAATCAACATAGCATAAGTGGTTATTTGTCTAATGTTCATTCCTCGTTATTCCTCCTTTAATTTTCCTCCGGACCAAACACTTCCGGAGCCATCATTCATCAAGATGCCGTGTTCAATACAATGATAAACATAATCTTTACTAGTCGCAATTGCGTCAGGTAAGGAGTTTCCTTGGCATAAATTTGCTAAAATAGCAGAAGAAAACGTACAACCCGCACCATTCACAGTTGACTTTGTTAATTTTTTACGAGTAAATAGTTGTTCTTTTTCGCCGTCAAAAAATAAATCGATAGCAAAGTCACCATGAATGCCTTGACCACCTTTAATCACAAGTTGTTTTGCTCCGAGAGCGTGGATGGTTTGAGCTGCGTGGCGAAGATCATCTAGTGAGCGCAACTTATCTTGGTTTGCTAGCAAAGCCGCTTCTTTTAAATTTGGGGTAATCACAGTTGCTAAAGGAAAAAGTTCAGAAATCATTTTATCCATATAACGTTTATTTTCAGTCGTTTTGGTTTCTTTAAACGCAAGGACAGGATCTAGGACAACTGGAAGTTCTGAATTTTGTATCAAAAAATCACGTACAATCGTGATGGCTTCTTCTGAGTGAAGTAAGCCAAGCTTGATTCCATCAAGGCTCGTCATTTTTGTTAGTGAAGCTAATTGTTGTTTCAGTAGTCTCGGTGATAGATTTTCTAATTGGAATGCGCCTTGCTCATCCAAAAAGCCTACACAGGTTAAGGCACTTAGGCCAAAAAGCTGGTAGTTTTCAAAAGTTTTTAAATCGGATTGAATTCCGCCACCTGCGAAAGGGTCAGATCCGCCAATTGTTAATACTCTTTTCATCTTGTTTTCCTCCATGAAAGCAAGTATAGCGAAAGTAAAATAAAATGAAAACAGCCAATTGGCAGATTTGAAACTCAGCCAATTTTGTAAAAACGGGGGAATAAAAAATACTTTTGACAACGAAGAGAACATCGTTATCAAAAGTATCAGTTTGTTTAAAAAATTTTTATTGATTTTTTAATTCTTGTTCGATTTGCAGACGTTGGACTTTCATTGTTGCAGTCCGTGGAATATCTTCAAATGCGCGAATAATTGGCGTATTCAAGCGTGGTAGTTCATGAACTTGTGTCCAATAAGTGTCCCAATCCATTTCTTTTCCAGGTGCTAAAGCAATGATTGGCTGTGGTGAATCATTTTTATCACGTACGATTACGACTTCAGCAAGGAAATCAAGAGAGTCAAGTAAGTAATCCTCGATTGCTAATGTACTATTGATTGTTTCGATCAAGTCAACTTGACGATCTTTTAAGAAAAGGTGCCCATCTGCATTCATTACACCGTAATCACCACTGTCCCACCAGTCGCCATAAACATTTTCTTGGAAACGTGCATCTTCTTTGTAGTAAGTCAATGCGCGGCCTTTTGATAAGAATTGGATATGACCATCTGTGCCAATAGGTAAGAGATTCCCCTGGTCGTCTGCGATTCGAGCTTTAGTCAAGTCACCAAGACCAACGCCCATATCACGAGCATCGTTTGTTTTTAGTGACTCCAATGTATGTGCTTTGAGAATCATTGGACCACATTCGCTTTGACCATAAACTTGTAAAAAGATAGCATCCTTGGTGTTAGATGTGTCAAGAAAAGTTGCCATCGTTTGATTATTAATTGCATCAAAAGTCGAGTGGTAGTAACGAATTCCAGCAAAAGCTTCTGGTGCCTCTTTTGCAACGAAACTCCATTGAACAAAGTTATTTGGATGCGTTTCTAGTGCAATTGGTGGATTTTCAGTTAGCATTTTAACTACATGATCCCCCTGTGCATTAGCTAACGGCATCATTGGGAAACCCATAGCCATTAAAGAAGAAATTCCGATATTGAAACGAGAGTGGACGGGAGAAATGTGGAAAGCAACTAGTTCTTTTGCTGCAATTTTTGTAAAAATCGTTTTTTGCCATTTTGTTCGCCAGCCCATAGAGTTTGCTGAATGACAAATCAATTTTGGAATGCCTGTTGTTCCCGAAGTATGTGTCATATAGGCAATTTGATCTTTTGGTAGTTCTTGTTGAGAAACTGGCGTTGTCGATTGGTTCAATAATTCTTTCACTGATAATTGCTTTTCTTTTGAACCATTTGAAATCCCTGCTACGCGTTCAGCAGTAACTTCGTCAAATAAGATAAAGGGATCTTCTAATCGCTCAACGAAAACTTCCATTGTCGCTGTAGGTAAGTGATAAGAAGTCATCACAGGTACAGCACCAAGATAAGAAGCAGCAACTGCCATTAAATAAGTATCGAATGCTGAACTTTTATATAGCATGATTTTGTCGCCAAGCCCAACACCCATTGCTGCCAACTGATAGGCACGTGTTAAGACGGTTTCATAGCTTTCTTTGTAAGTGCTTTTAAATCCAAGCTCAGGAAAAGCAACTAGAGGTTCGTCAATAATAATTGGAATATCTGGTGTTCTTTTTGCTGCCTCTTTGTAATTAGTAAATAAATTAAGTGGGGAATATTCGATTGTTTCCATAGGTCACACTCCATCAAATTTTTGTTAAAAGGGTTACAAATTCCGCTATAATCGTAGCACAAACGCTTTGAAAATAACAGATTATTTTGTGAATAAAAGAGCAAAACGTTTCCTTTCTAAAAGATAATCAAAGTGAAAAAAGCTTTATTGCTGGTTGATTTCTAGACAATTTAGCTAAAATCGGTATGTTAGCTAAATTGGCGGTAGGAAAATACCAGCATTTTTTGATAGACTTCTTGAAAATTATGTTGATTGAGGTAGCGATTACCACATAAATAGTTAACTGCGTCGAGATCATCCAAATATTGTTCAGTATAATAACGAAAAGTTTTTCGACACAACTCTGGTGAAAGATTTTGATAAACAGTTACTTTACTTAAAATTTGCCGAATCGTTCGAGGAGAAATCTGCTGGTCATGTGATGATTGAAAGACAAATTCTTCCGCAGCTAATTCATTTAGTGTGAGATACGCTGTCAGCAAACTGAATGCTTCATTGGGAAGTGGTACTTGATTCAACCGGTTTTCTTTTCGATGTAATTGGATCAGCTGTTTTTCTAGCAGGAGATCTTTCCTCTTTAATTCAACAATTTCATGAATTTTGAGTCCACAATAAAGCAATAGTGCAAGGATTGCGAGATTGCGTGGTCGGTTTTTCTTCTCAAAACTAGCTTCTCGGCTTGTGTCAAATCCTGCAGATGGTATGAATAGTGTTTCAAAATCAAGTAATAAATCCGCAGAGAGATAACGTGGTGCGGCTGAAGTGGTCTCTGGGGTGCTGGTCCCTAACAACGAAATTTCTTCTTTTAGTTTGCCATTTTGAAACAAAAACTTCAAAAAATGGTTGAGCGCGTATTGTTTCCGAGAAACACCATGATAATTATTTTTAAATGTCTGTTCGACAGTCTGTTCAGCGGCTGTCTGAAAAGAGCGTGTATGACGATATATACTAGCTAGAAAGTTCAGGTAATCTTGTTTTTCTAATTGTAAGATAAATTCATCATCCATTTCTTGCTTTGGATAAGCTTCTTTTAGAAAATCGGTAAATAAATGGAAATCTTTCGCATATTCATAACGGCTACTTAAAGATAAGTGTCCCCGGTTTTCAAGCAAGAACTGTTCAAAAATTGGCGGTAACAATTGTAATCTTTGTTTCAATTTTTCTTGTACTTGTTTTCTAGTTTTACTATCCATAATTGTTCTCCTTTCAGCTTTGGATAAAGCAATCCTAAACGCAGATGAGTTATTAACGAGATCAGGCAAAACGATAGCTGATTCTTTCTCTTATCCTAAAACAAAAGTCAGGAATAGGAAAGTATTAGTACAGGAAAAACAATTCTGACTAAACTATCTAAATAAAAAATTCCGATAGAGATCAAATCAATTGATTCTATCGGAACTCTTTTATTTTAGGGGTAATTCAACAGTGAAGATGACACCTTGTGGTTCATAATCCCTTACAGAAATTTTCCCTTTATGCTGCTCGACAATTTGTTTGGCAATTGCCAAACCCAGCCCATAGCCACCAGTTTCTTTTGAACGAGAACGATCTTCACGATAAAAACGTTCAAAGATTCGCGCTTTTTCTTCAGGGGAAATATTTGGTCCAGTATTCTTAACTTCAATTTTCCATTCTTTGTTAGTTATTTGTGATTCAATCAAGATAGAATCACTTTGGCTAGTGTATTTCAAAGCATTATCAAGTAGGATAACTAATACTTGATGGATTTTCTTTTCATCAATGAAGACAGTAGCTGTGGTCTTATTCGCAATCAAGAAATGTTTTCCATCCATTTCGGCCATTTCTTGAAATGGCTTAACTAATTGAGCGATGAACGGCTGGATATTTACAGCTGTTTTTGATAACAGCCGTTGATTCGAATCATTTCGCGCAATCGTTAATAAATCTGTCGTCAGTCCAGTAAGTCGCCGGGTTTCTGCTAAAGCTTGAGCAATACTTTCTGATTCTTCGATAACAGTGTGATTTGGTTTTGTAAATAAATGTTCTAAGCTATTTTGGATAATAGACAAAGGTGTTCGGAATTCATGAGAAGCATTTTCGACAAATTCCTTTTGCTGTTTCCACGAAGCTAGAATAGGGCGCATACTTAAGTTAGATAGATAATAACTAATACCAATTGAAATCAGCCAGAAGACGATCATACAAATAATCATAACAGTTTGAAAGGTAGCTAGAGAATCTTTAATCTGATTTGTATTTGCTAATACTTGAATATAAGCAATTTCGCTCTGATTGGACTCAGCTTTACGTGTAATTGAACGAAAAGCCAACGAATGATCGTTCTCTGAGTCAGATAAATCAATACTTTGAATAACATCTAGATTTTTGGTATTCAATTTCAATCCTTGAATTTGATTTAAACGGCCACCAATAGCAGCTTTATTTAAAATCTCGCCAGAAGCAGACCACAAAATCACTTGGGTATTAAAACGATTGTTATCCGGATCACTTAAGGGTTGTCCACCAGGAAAATTTTCTAAAAAGGGGTTTCCTTGTTCATAACGAGAAATTTCTAACTGAACGGCTCGCGAATTTGCATCAATTTGAGTTAGACTTAAATCAGTTTCTCTGTAGGCAGATTGGTTCAGCAGTTGAAGCGTGATAAAGCCTAATAAAATAAAAATACTAGCAAAAGCAGTAACATTAGTTAAAAAGAAACGGATTTTTTGCTTGTTAGGAAATCTGTCTTTTATTTTTCTCATTTTGTTACACTTCCTGTAAAATGTAGCCAACGTTTCGAAGTGTTTTGATGTCTTTCGCAAGAGTCGTTTCACGCAGGTGTTTTCGTAAATTACTCATATAAACTTCAACGACTGTTAATGTCGTATCGGAATCAAATCCCCAAATCCGATCGAAAATCTGTTCCTTTGTTAAAATAATACCTTTGTTTTGCAAAAAGTAAGTTAAGAGTTCAAATTCTTTTCCTTGAATTGGTAAAATTTCGCCTTTAAAAGAGACCTCATTACGATTTAAATCACAAGTAACACCTTTGTATTCAAGTGAATGCTCATAAAAAAGTCCCAAAGAACGTTTCAATAACGCTTTGACACGCATAATCAACTCTTCACGATAAAATGGCTTAGTTAAATAGTCATCAGCGCCTTTTTCAAACCCTTCGATTTTATCTTCTAAACCATCTTTTGCTGTTAAAATCAAGACAGGCGTCTGGATATTTGCTTTTCTTGCTTGGGCTAAAACTTCGTATCCGTTCATTTCGGGCATCATCAGATCAAGAATAACTAAGTCATAAATACCACTTTCTAATTCAAAGAGCCCTTCACTACCATTGTAAACTTGGACGACTTCTCCAAGATCGTTAATAATCTCTTTGATGTTGTCAGATAAAACTTTTTCATCCTCAACAATGAGTAACTTTATCATTGATTCACCTCATTTTTCATTCTAATTAATTTTAACATAGTTAACCTAAAGTTAGCTTAAAGCAATTTTGTGTGTCTAATTGAGGAATTACCGACTGCAATTATTAATAATAAGTAAAAAAAGCGTTCTTTCAGTAAAAATAAATGTAATGTTTCTGAAAATAGTTTTATAGTGTCGAAAAAGAGAGGGGATAGCTATGTTAAAGAAAAAAACAGTCTTTTTGGTGACTTGTACGCAATCACTTGGAAAACATATTACCAAACAGCTTTATCGGAACGTTCGGACAAGTGATTTGAAAAATAAGTTGAAATTTGTTTATGTAGAACTAGCCAAAAATCAAGACATGATTCATGCACTTCAAGGAGACATCGTTTTAGTCGATTATTTTTTGAATCGAGATGTACCCAAGATTGCTTCTAACTTATCACCAGATGTGTGCATTGAGTTATTGAATATTGGAAGTACTAGTACGCATTCGCCAATCATGCTCGAACGGCAACTTGAGCCTTTGCTACAGTTAAACCCTTTGGAAATTCGCGTGCATAATAATCAAGATTTCTCTTTGCTTGAATACGTGTTGCCAGCGGCAGATATCGGACAAAATCGGCTGTAATGTAGAAAACAATGAGGGAACGTTTGTATGAAAGCACAACTATATGATGCACTAGTCGTAATTGATTTACAAAATGGTGTTTGTCACGATAAAACTGAAATTTTTGGATTAGAATTGCTAACAAAACAAGTAAATGAACGTATACTTTTATATAAAGAACAACAAAAGCAAATCATCTTTATTCAACATGCCGATAAAGAACTAATTTCAGGGACAACGGCTTGGAAAATCATTCCCGAAATCATTCAACCAAATGAAGCGCGTTATATAGAAAAAACGCATGCGGATGCTTTTCTCGAAACAGCGCTACAAAATATGCTGATGGAGTTAAATATTCAGACGCTGGAAATTTGTGGGACACAAACAGAATATTGCGTTGATACGTCAATCAAAGTTGCGCACCACCTAGGCTATCAAGTAAGGAAGCTGCATTCTTTAACAACGACTTACGACAACGCATGGATAAATCTTCATTTTTATGAAACTACGAATGTATTTTCGCCTTTCCTTATCAGACTCTTGATGAGGCAAGGCTTTTTTTGGTTGTCAGATTCAAGAATTTGTTTCATAATAGGTAAGTCGAAAATAGCTTGAATAACGGAGGGGAAGCTATGAAAACAGTCATTTTAGCTGAAAAGCCATCACAAGCAAAAGCGTATGCTGAAGCCTTTCAACAACGAAAAAAACGGGATGGTTATTATGAAATCAAAGATCCGTTATTTACAGGTGAAGTAACAATTACTTATGGATTTGGCCATTTAGTAGATATGGTTCCACCGGGAGCATATGATCAACGTTGGGCGAGATGGTCCTTAGAAAATTTACCTATTTTCCCTGAGACTTTTCAATATGAAGTTCCTACGGATAAGAGAGCGCAGTTTGCAATTGTCAAAAGAGAGCTGCAGTCTGCAAATACCATTATTGTTGCTACTGATGGGGATCGAGAAGGAGAAGCGATTGCCTGGTCGATTATTCGTCAAGCAAAAGCATTTTCCAAAGAAAAAAAATATCTTCGTTTATGGATTAATTCCTTAGAAAAAGAAGCAATCTATGATGGCTTTAAAGATTTAAGACCAGGTGAATACTATTACCCGAAGTATAAAGAGGCAAAAGCAAGACAAAATGCTGATTGGCTAATCGGAATGAATGGCAGCCCTTTATACAGTTTGTTGCTTCAAAATAAAGGAATTGATGGTAGCTTTTCACTAGGAAGAGTTCAGACACCTACTTTATATATGATTTTTAAACTACAAGAAGAAATCAATCGTTTCAAAAATGAACCTTATTTCGAAGGTGAGGGAGAAATTCGACATCAAAATGGGCGATTCATCGGAAAAATGGAACCCAAAAAAACTTTCAAGACACCAGAAGCATTAACAGAAGAATTACAAAAGTTAGGTGCGCATTTGGGTGTTCAAGAAGGGCGAATCAACAAGGTAGAAAAAAAAGAAAAGCAAATACGTAGTCCACGATTATTTTCGCTATCTAGTTTGCAATCGAAAATGAATCAGTTGATGAAAGCTAGTGCAAAATCAACTTTAGAAGCGGTTCAAGGGTTATATGAAAGTAAATTTTTAAGCTATCCCAGAACGGATTCGCCATATATCACTGATAATGAACATCGCTATCTAGTTCAGCGATTAGAAAAATATAAAGGATTTCTTGGTATTGATACGATTGAAACACCAGAACTCTTTCCAAAAAAACGTTACGTTGATGCTAGTAAAGTACAGGAACATCATGCAATTATTCCTACCAAAACGATCCCGACCAAAGAACGTTTTGCTAAACTTTCGCGTCTCCAACAAGCGGTCTATTTGCAGGTGCTACAAACGACGCTCGCAATGTTTGCAAGTAACTACATTTATGAAGAAACAACTGTTTTGACAGCTGTAAATCAGTTGAGACTAAAAAGTATTGGCAAAATACCTATCCAACAAGGTTGGCAAGCGATCTTAAATACTGGAAAGAAAAAGAAAAAAGACCTGCAAAAATTGCCGATAATTCAAGAAGGTGATCTTGTTGAAGTCGAATTGAAGCGTCTCGAAAAAGAAACACAACCTCCCAAACCTTACAATGAAGGGACGCTGATTACAGCTATGAAAACAGCGGGGAAAACATTAGATGATAACGAAGCACAAGAAATATTGAAAGAAGTGGAAGGGATTGGAACTGAAGCAACACGTGCAAATATTATCGAAAATTTGAAGCAGCGTCACTATATCGAAGTAAATAAAAATGAACTATTTGTTACTTCAAAAGGTATCACTTTATGTAAAGCTGTCGCAAGTGAACCACTATTGACCAGTGCCGAAATGACTGCGCGTTGGGAAGGGTATTTACGAAAAATTGGAGAGAACCAAGGAACTCCTGAAGTATTTTTGGAAAATATCAAAAAATTTATTTTACATTTGCTAGATTCAGTTCCGCAACAAATCCAACAAGTTGATTTATCAAAGGAAGTTAGCGGTACACGTCAAATTAAGGCGATGGAGAAGAAGAACGATCAATTGGGTCGCTGTCCAAAGTGTCAAAAAGGGGTTGTGATGTTGTATCCTAAGGTTGCAAGTTGTCTCAACGCAGAATGTGACTTCAAATTATGGCCAATAGTCGCTAAAAAGAAACTGACTAAGACGAACTTACGTGAGCTTTTATCGAAAAGAAAGACCAGCAAGGTAATCAAAGGATTTACTGGTAAAAAAGGAAAGTTCGATGCAGTTTTAGTATTAAAAGCGGATCTAACAATTGGCTTCGAATTCCCATGGATGGACAAAGCAAATTCAGAAAAAGAGTCACAATCAGAGTAAAGACATTTATTCCGAAAAGTGAGAACTTTAACACTTAGAAAACAAAAATAAAAATATTTATAAAATAATAAAGATAAGAGGTACCGTTTTTGCGAAAAATTCATTCATTACTAAATTATTCAATGGGGGTAATTGTTTTAATTGCGCTATATCAAGCATTTATCAAGTATCCAACTTATGGGACGAAATTACTAGCTGTTACTTCGGAAAAGCAAACAGCTTATTCACCAACATTGATTTTATCGACAGTAACAGCGTTAGCAAAAAGTGCTTTGTACTTTTTTCATAAAACAACAAGCATGCTGAAACGAAAAAAACAAAGAAAACAACTATTCTTAGTTCTAGGAGCTGCCGGAGTGATCTATTTCTTGCCTGTAATCAAAGAGGTTTTTCACCAGGTGACAGCAGCTTTCTAAACAATGTTTGAAACTCTCTTTTTAGATTAAGAAGTTTTAACATTACAATGCTTAATTATATATTATTGTCAGTAGCCTAAAAAGCCATCAAAAGAGGAATTGTATCCCAAGATTCCTCTTTTTTGTGCTTAATTAGTCTGAATCAATCAAGACAGAGATAATAAAATAAGTTCACTTTATATGTCTAAAACCAGTGTTTTTGATTATTTTCTATATTCTAATTGGTAATTTTGTAGATGTATAAATGATTTCATTAATCCACCAAGCACGCCAAAAACCTGTGAATTCGCAAATCTTATGTTTATCCTACGAACAAATGACAATATTGACTACGAATTTTCGGAATTTGGGTACATTTTTTCAGAAATTAAGTAGTTTCAAGCTAAATCTAAAACATTTTTACCAAGACAAGTGTACGTCAGAATTTTAAACACAAATTTTACTGTGTTTTACGTATATAAAACAAAAACGAATGATTTTCGTCAAATAATGCTTAATTTAGGAACAAAGGGAGGGTTGGTACAGCGATTTAAATTTTAAATTTATTTTAGTTTACATAATATATATTATACAAAGTAGATTATAAGAATGAGATTCACTCTTTTAATCAAATAATTGCTGTTTTATATTAATTTTAGCTAATTATTACTGAATACAACATTTAAAAATTATTTTGCATGAATTTTGTATGTTGCTTTTATCTTTACTCAACATAAATACTATAAAAAATGATTTATCTTTATGTATTGTGATCAATACAATTATTGTAACTTTTTTAATCGAAAAACTACTGATTATGTTTAAACGCTTGTGGGATTTCAACCTTAACTATTGATTATTTAGTGAAATTTGCAGATTGATTGTTTTAATCGCTTTATTTCTTAACTTATAGATGATTTTTATTTTTTAGTTCTCTTTGTGTTCTTTCGCTATATTTTAAGTGAAACACAGATTGTCTTTCATATTATTTTCAGAAAAATAAGATTATAATACTTGCTGGAGGTTATGTATATGGAAGAAAAGAAAAATTTTATTTCGTGGCCCGTGTTGGCATTAATGTCTTTTGTTACGGTTATTGGGTTTGATGATATTATTTATAATTTTGCTAATCAAGGCATGGGTGTTATTACTTCATGGGTTATTTTGTTAATACTATACGTTGTTCCCTATTCATTGATGGTTGGTCAGCTGGGGTCTGTCTTTAATCATGAAGGTGGTGGTTTGAGTTCGTGGGTTCGTGGGACAAGTGGTGATAAACTTGGCTACTTTACGGCATGGACTTATTGGGCTGCTTCTATCCCCTATGTTGTTGACACGGCGAATGCAGTGGTAGTTGGTTTTGGTTGGTTGATTAATGGAAATGATTCGATGGAAGACACAATGTCTAATTCGTTATTTGCTTTACTGACATTTGTTATTTTCTTGGCATTTATTTTCTTGCAACGTCATTTCAAGAAGTCTTTAGAAGTTCTAAGCACAATTGGCGGTGGTGCAATGTTTGTGATGACAATCTTATTCGTTATTATGACCTTTACTTCTCTATTTATGCCAAATGGACACATTGAAACACAACCAATGAATTTCAAAACAATTTTGCCAAAATTTGATCTGCATTACTTAACAACGATTGGGTTACTGATTTATGCAATTAATGGAGCAGAATTAGTTGCGCCTTTCGTTACTCGAATGCGTAAACCGAAGAGAGAATTTCCTAAAGCAATGATTATGTTAACTGTTATGACTATTTTCTTAACTGTTTTTGGTTCTTTTTCTTTAGGTGTATTCTTCGATGCGCACCATTTACCGAATAATCTAAAGATGAATGGTTCTTATTATGCTTTTCAACGTCTAGGTGAGTTTTTTCATATGGGGAATAGCTTGATGTATATCTTTGCGGTGACACAAATTATTTATATGTGTGCGCTGCTTGCAGTTTTACTTGATGCTATGACAAGAATGCTTATCTCAGATACAGGTAAAGAATTCATGCCTAAAAAATTAACAAAATTAAATGAAGATGGTCTACCAATTAATGGATATATTCTAACAACTGCGTTAAGTGCTTTTATTCTATTGTTGGGTGTTTTCTTGCCAGAAATGAATGATATTTTTAACTGGTTATTGAACTTGAATGGGATTATTTCTCCAGGTGTGACTTGTTGGATTTTCTTTGCGTTTATCAAAATCCGTTTAAATAGTCAAAAATACCAATCAGAGTACGTGTTTATCAAAAACGACCGATTTGCTGTTGCTGTTGGTGTCTGGTGTTTTGCTGTAACAATAATTGCAACGCTTTTTGGTGTCTTACCACAGGATGCCGCTTTTGGTTCATCACTTTTTTGGCATGAATTAATCATCAATATTGTTGGAATTGTTGTTTTGATTGGTTTAGGGTTCGTTATGCCCTATCTAGCAAAACGCGAAAGGAATCAAATTTAATAGTGTAAACATAAATAAAAAAAGACAAGGCACTAGCGTTTAGTGCCTTGTCTTTAGAATAAAGAGACGGGGAGAAAACTAGAAATCCAGTCGTTATCAACACATTTTCCAATTAAAAAAAGCCTAAAATCAACGTTCTGAGAAACGAATTTTAGGCTTTTTTTCTATTTAAGTGAGGCTACGTTTGTCTCAACCTATTTTTGTTTATTTAGAATGTTTGTTTTTTGGTGTCAATTCTTCCAATTTTTCTTTGACATCTTCTATGACTTCTTCAAGTTTGTTTGGTTCTTCTTTTGTGTCATCTTCAACCGCATTTGATCCAGATAATGCGACTGTTTTTTCTTCCCCAGAGTTAGTTCCAGATAATGCTTCTTGTTTGTTTTGTGTTTCGCCAGAATTAGTGCCAGCCAAAGCTACTTCATCATCTGTTTTTGGTGCCATTGATCCTCTTAGTCGTTTTCCTTTTTCACCATCGTAATTAGTCATAGTTTTGTCCCTCCAGAAAATTATCATGTTCTCTTATTTATCTTACCTAAGAATAAATAGACTGTCAAAAAGGATCTCTTTAATTTAAATTTTTGAATATAAATGTTATTCTTTCTCTTCGTTTTCTTGAATAGAACGAATGCCATTTTCTAAAATCTGCATTTGTAAAATGGTTTCTTCATCTTTAATGAGTTTTTCTGCACCATTGATTAATGTTTCATAAATACCGTCATATACACGGCTATAATCACCTATCTCTGAAGTCACCTTTTCTTCACGATAGATGTTTTTATCATCCATGTAAGTTAAAACACCAAAATGTTCCGGTAAATCTATTCCAAAATCAGCGTTATCTGGCATATAAAACATTTTCAAATGTTCTTCTTGACGATCTTTCGTTTGTTTGACAAACATGCCTTTTTTTCCATAAACAACAA
This sequence comes from Enterococcus thailandicus, assembly GCF_001886265.1. Classification (GTDB taxonomy): domain Bacteria; phylum Bacillota; class Bacilli; order Lactobacillales; family Enterococcaceae; genus Enterococcus_B; species Enterococcus_B thailandicus. Next base: position 126,110 of record NZ_JXLE01000002.1, on the reverse strand, counting down.
AGCTAGGACGTTCTTTGATTCTAAAGTAACTTGATTTTATTGAGATTTTCATTGTTCCATAGAAAAAATCTAAATCAAAATAATCATTCATCCGACCTTTTCCTAATAATTGGCGAACATCATAATGAATGTCGTCTGGTTCACCAAAGTAAGAAAGAACTTGGTCTACTGTGTGACACGCATGTCCGTAAAGATAGCTGTTTGCTATAGAAAACGTAGTGGTGCTTTCAGGGATTTCTGGTCGAAAATAATCGTAATGCATCTCGATTTCTAAAATATCTCCTAGTTTGCCACTTTCAATTACCTTTTGTACAGTTAAAAAATCTGAATCAAAACGTCTATTTTGATAGCATTGGATAAACAATCCTTGTTCTTTAGCTAGAGAAAAGAGTTCTTTTGCCTCTTTAGAAGTTTCTGCAAAAGGTTTTTCAACTAAAACATTTTTGCCGTGTCTTAGTGCAAGTTTGGCATATTCATAATGAAATTGACTTGGTGTCGTGATAACGACTAATTGAATCTCAGGGTCGTTCCATAAATCAGCTAGTTTTGTAGTGTACTCGATATCATCAAAAGTTTCCCAGGCTGGTTCACTTGGTGAGTAAATTTTTTTGATTCTTATTTTGTCTGATAATTTTCTAGAAAAAGGTAAATGATAACGATTTGTACTCTTTCCATTTCCCAGATAAGCAATTGTTAACATAAATAAACCTCCTATATAGTTGATACGCCAAGTATACTGAATCCTGTGTTCAAAGTCTTAACGTACACGTATTTTGGTAAAAATGTTCTGAATTTCACTGGAAATTAACCGTTTTTTGAAAAAAAGTACCAATTTTTAGGAATTAGTAGCCAACCTTGTCATTTGTTAGTAAGATGATAAAGACGTTAGGAGGTTGAAAGCGTGTTGATTGAAGATAAATTAGCCGAACAAGAAACATTTACTACTACAGAGAAGCGGATTGCAGATTATATCCGATTACATTTTGAAGAAGCCGTCTATTTAACGATTGAGGAACTGGCAAAAGCTACATATACTTCTCACTCAGCTATTATTCGTTTATGTAAAAAAATGGGTTATGCGGGCTTTAAAGAATTTCGCTTTGAATTAGGACGTGAAGTTCATCAACTAGTAGCCCAGTTTAATCATGTGATTGATCCAAATTTTCCATTTTCACATGAAGATAATGCTCAAACGATTGCTAATAAAATGGCAGACCTTACTGTTCAGACAATAAAAAAAGCGCAACTACAAATTGAAGGACAAGAATTAGATACGATAGCAACCACGTTAAATCAAGCAAACCGAATGTTTTTATTCGCAAAAGGAGATTCCCAGATTACTGCAAGGAAGTTTCAAAATAAGTTAGTTAAGCTTAATAAATTTTTGATTCTTGCTGAAGAGTATAGTGATTCTTCATGGAATGCTGCTAATCTGATGAAAAATGATTGTGCGATCTTTATTAGCTATAGTGGTCGTATTCACCATTATGAACGGATATTGGCTTACTTGAACTATGTGGGTACCCCTTCTTTGCTAATTACAGGAAACGAACATTCTGAAATGGCAAAGAAAGCGACAATGAGTTTAGTTATTTCTCAAGATGAATATGACTTTGCAAAAGTCGCTACTTTCTCTTCTCAGATTGCTTTTGATTATGTGCTAAATACCCTTTATTCAGTCATGTATGCACAGAACTTTCAAGAAAATCTACTTAATCTTAAAGACAAGCAAGAACTTTTGCAAAAAGGGCTTTTGAAAGAATATCATAACTAAAAAAGGGAAGAGCTCCACCTCTTCCCTTTCACCACATTATTATTTTACAGTATCTAGAACAGCTTGTAATTCGGATACAGAGCGATTAAATGACTCTTGTTCTTCGTCTGTGATAGCTAATTCGATTATTTCACGGACACCATTTTCATCTACTACAGAAGGTACCCCAGTAAAGATGTCCTTTTGACTATATTGATTTGATAAATAAGCTGAAACTGGTAGCACGGCTTGCTCATTATTCAAGACGGCTTTTACAATCCGAGTAGTACTCATTCCGATACCATAGTATGTTGCTTTTTTTCGGTCAATGATTTCGTAGGCTGCATTTTTAACCTTTTCAGCAATTATTGTTAGCTCACCTTTTGTTAGGCGAGAATCACTTTCTACTAGTTCGAGAATCGGTTTGCCACCCACTGTTGTGTGAGACCAGACAGCAACTTCAGAGTCACCATGTTCACCCATAACATAACCGTGAACACTTCTTGGGTCGACTTGTAATTTCAATGCGATTTCTTTTCTTAGTCTAGTAGTATCTAAAGTTGTTCCTGTACCAATCACACGATTATTTGGTAAACCAGATGTCTGCCAAGCAATATAAGTGAGAATATCTACGGGATTTGAAGCAATCACAAGGATACCATCAAATCCAGCATTCATAATTTGTACAACTATTTCGCGCATGATAGTCGCGTTTGTTTTAACAAGGTCTAGGCGAGTTTGGCCAGGTTTTTGATTGATCCCTGCTGTGATGACTACTAGATTAGCATCTGCGCATTCAGCATAGTCACCAGATTTAACAGCAATATTTTCTTCGCCCCAAGCCATACCATCCAGCAAGTCAAGTGCTTCTCCTTCTGCTTTTTCGTGATTAACATCAATTAAAACTAATTCATTTGTAATCCCTTGATTAATCATCGCATAGGCAATACTTGTTCCAACGAATCCTGTACCTACAATTGCGACTTTTCTACTTGTTTTCATCATATATAATCATCTCTTTCTAGTATTTTTCTTTTCATGAAAAGTATAAATGATTATTTTCCATTTATAAAGATGATATTTATAATAGTTTTTATTATGAAATCTTATAGAAAAGCAATGAGAATGAATGACTTTATTTTGTTGTTAGCTGATCATTCCAGAGCATTGTTTGTTGCTCTTTTAGTGGTTCTTTAATCATTTGTAATACTTCCTCTTCCGTTAATGCATCTGGGAAGTCGCACCAGATGGCAAAATATGTTCCAGGTACTTTAGTTAGTTGCTCCTCTGTAATCTGTTGATTACCAGAAAAAATCGTTGGCTTCCACTCATTTTTTATTTTATCTCCAGTAGGATAACGATAGCCCGCTCCTTCACCAAGTACAAAATAAAAATAGTTATCATTGAAATTTAACACTTGATGCCCTTCTTCAAAAAAGGTTTGAACATCTGCCATTTGTGCATTGTAATTTGTCCAATAAGTGATTTGAATTGATTTCTTCAGGCCGCTTTCCGCTTTCTGATTCTTTTTGTAAACTCCATCATTCCAGATACGTGCAGTTTTACCAGTTGATTCAACTAGAGTTGCTAGGTCATTGATATAATCAATAAATAGATCATAGGTTCTATCAGGATTCTGATAAATTTCCTCTGCTTTTCTCGCTAATTGAGGATAGCGATCTAATTCATCAAAACTAATATATTCGTCTGCTCCTAAATGAAAATAATGTGAATCATGGAATAGTTCTAAATATTCTTTGATAATTTCTTTGATTTTATTCACTGCCAGTTGATTTGTGATATCTATTGCACGGTTTGAAGGGAAAACATCTGAGTCTTCTCCTAAACGTTCCATCTGCCATTCTGGATAAATACTAAGTAGTCGTTTCAAGTGACCAGGACTATCAAATTCTGGAATGATTTCGATTCCCAGTTGCTTAGCATAAGCGATTAATTCTTTGATTTCTATTTTTGATAAGTAGTGCGACGAAGTTAACGCTGGAACAGTTTCGCATTCAATTCGGAAACCTTCGTTGTCCGAAAAATGAAGCTGTAATGCATTCATTTTTAGTGATGCCATGTAATCAAGTAGATTTTTTAAAAAATTGGGTGAATAAAATTTGCGACCAATATCAATTGATAAACCTCGTTCTGTGGAAATTGGTAAAGAATCTGTTAGTTTTGTCATTTTGTCTGCACCTCTACTTTATATATTTAGATCTCTTTAGTAGTATGACATAACTCTTTCGTATGTAAACCCTTTCTTTTTTAGATGTTAGTAAGGAATTGATAAGAAAGTACCTAATGTTACTTTTAACGGTTTTCTTTTTAAGTTTGTTCATTCTATAATGAGTTTGTTACGTACTATAATTTTCTGGGAGGTTGTATGATTGTCTTTTTACCAACGATTTTTGGCAAATGAAAAAATTCGTAGGTTGACTGTTCTACTTTCAGTTATCTTACTACTTTTCTTATCTAAAGCAATGATTACTACGGTCTTGCTCACCTTTATCTTTACCTATTTAATGATTCATCTTGTTCAGATTATTCAGCGTTTTGTTAAGATACCAACTGCAGCGCTGACAGTAGTTATTTATTCGATAGTAGTTTACATGATTTATCTGGCACTAACGAAGTATATCCCTATCTTGATTCATCAGACTTTTGATATGGTTGGTTCAGTTATTCACTTTTATGAACAGCAACCTAAAGATGATAATCCACTACTAACCTATGTTCATAATTATATTGAACGCAATGATTTTTTTGAACAAGTGCAAAATAGTGCATCTATTGCTATTGGCTATCTACAAGATCTTGGAAAATTAGCTGTAGCGTTTGCCATGTCCTTTATTTTGAGTTTCTTTTTCATGATTGAGAAGAAAAAAACAGTGCTTTTTTCTCGACTCTTTTTGAAAAGTGAGTTTGCTTGGTTCTTTCAAGATATTTATTATTTCGCAGATAAATTTGTTAACACGTTTGGCTTAGTTTTGGAGGCACAATTTGTGATTGCTGTTTTGAACACCGTGATTACGACAATTGCCTTAGCTGCATTTGGATTCACTCAATTACCTAGTTTAGCGATCATGATTTTTATTTTGAGCCTGATTCCAGTAGCGGGTGTTATTATCTCTTGCATTCCATTGTCATTTATTGCTTACTCGCAAGGAGGAATCAGAGATGTTGTTTATATTTTAATCACGATTTTGATTGTCCACTTGATCGAGTCTTATGTATTGAATCCTAAATTGATGTCTAGCAAAACAGAATTACCGATTTTTTATACTTTTATCGTACTATTAGTCAGTGAGCGTTTGTTTGGTGTTTGGGGACTAATCGTGGGTATTCCGATTTTCACTTTCTTTTTAGACATTTTAAAAGTAAAAGAAATTCCTCTACATCTAAAAAAAGAGCAACAAGAAGTAATTAAAAAAGAGTAAAAAATAACGTCGAAGTCCTGTAGTGACCCCGAAAAGTTAGACTTTTTATAGAGTGGATTCATCCGCTCTATTTTTTATGCCGTTTTTTGATTTCATCCAGAACAATCAAAAGTCATGTTCCACCATTTATTTGGCACTTTGGTAACGGAGATACTTAGTAAGATAAGGGGTTATCTTATTCTCGTTTTCTAATAGATATATGGAATGAAAATGGTGGTTGCTTTTGTATCTAATATATAAAAAAACTCTTTTTGTTCTGATAAGCGGTTGATAGCAACTTATTCGAACGAAAAGAGTTTATATCTCTAAATTTTTTATCTCCAAATATAGGTCATCATCTTTTTGTCTTTAATATTGTGAAGAAACTTCCTGATGTAGACGTCTTCGCTATTTGATAAGTTTATTCCCAGTCCATTTCTCCAGTCACAACTTTAGCACTCATTTCTAAACTTCCATCTGGCAAATTTGGATAAGCTTTTTTCATTTTTTCGATAATCTCTGCGCTTGCTTGACTATCTTTTTCTACTTCAATAAATTTTTGAATATAGTCTTTGGTAAATTCAATATTTTTGGCTGAAAAATCATTTCCTTGTTCAAAATGCCCTGGAATAACTACTTTAGGCTGCAAAGAAGTTAGTTCATCAAGGTCTGTAATCCATTGTTCTTGGGCTTCAATCGTTTTTGTATCTGCCATAAATAAATGGCTACCTGTAGAAACAAGAATCCCACCTAAAAGTAAGTCATCTTCTTTATTGTAAAGTGTTTGTTCCTTTCTATCGCTGCCAAAAATTGAGAATTCTGTTCCCTCTAAGCTAATTGAATCTTTCACTTCTTCGGGAATAATGATTTCGTCGGGTGTATTTTCTTTTAGCGTATCCGACCATACAGAAAGCTTCGCCTTGTAAGTTTCTTTGATTCTTTCAATGTTAGAAGCTGTAGCTAAAAGTTTAGCGTTTGGAAATTTCTTTTTGATTTGGCTTGCTCCAAAATAATAATCTGGATCACTATAAGAAATATAAATTGTCTGAATATCAATGTTCTTGTCTTTAGCTACTTTTAAAATCTTTTCTGCGTCTGTTTTTGAAAACTGAGTATCTACTAATAAGCCTTTACCGTTTTTTTCAATAATTGTTGCAGTAGCCCCAAACACTTCATCTGGATTCATAGTGTAATATGTGATATTGTGCCCGTTCGTTTCTGTATACATCTTTGTGTCCTCCTTTGTCGTTGTTGTGGCGTTACTTGAATTATTTTTTGTGTTTTCCTCTTTATTTTGAGATGAACAAGCAGCTAACAAAACCGTGCCCATACTAATTGCTAATAAAAATAAACCAATTTTTTTCATACGATACCCCTTTCTAGATAATACTTCCTGCCTGTATATTTGTAAATTACAGGTAAATAATATATAATAAAAGTATAGATGTCAAACAAAAAGAAAAGGTGATCGAATGAAGTATTCAGTGCGACTTAGTGATGCTATACATATCTTAGCTTATATTCAAATTTTTCAAGGAACTGATTTATCCAGTGAAGCAATTGCCAAAAGTGTGCAAACAAATCCGGTAACTGTTAGAAAAATCATGGGTGATTTGAGAAAAGCAAACCTAATTAAAACAGAATCAGGAAAGGCTGCCCCCTCTTTAGTAATGCCACCGGAAGAAATTTCATTAGCTACTATCTATAAAGCGGTCGAAAAAGACCCAGCAATTTTTCATTCAGATAAAAATACTGCCCCAAATTGCTTAGTTGGTGGAAATATTCAAAAAGTATTGGATCAGAAATATATTTTTTTACAACAATCAGTCGAAAACGAAATGAAAACTATTTTTTTATCAGAAATTATTGAAGGAATTCTTCAAGAAAGCACGAATGGTTAATTACAATCAAAAAAGCGTAAGCAGGCTCCTTCCAAGAGTAGTCTGACTCACGCTTTTTATTGATTATTGTGTTCTTTTCTTTTTGATCTTTCTAAAGATGAAAAGACTAAGTAACACGGCTAAAATTATTCCACCTATCCAAATAAATAATTTGTTTCGATTGTGGTTGATAGTTTCTTTGATTTCTTTCTCCGCTTCTGGCTTATATGGGATTCTGTGGCCCCGAACGAGCAAACGATGTGTATTGACCATATAAGGGGTACATGTCATCAAGGTAATAAGGTCTTCTCCATCTTGAATCAGTAAGTCTTGAGTGTCTGTAGGTTCAATCGTTTTTATTTGGTCAACTTCATAAGCTAGTCGTTCATTGTTGATGTCAATATAGAAAACATCTGTCTTTTTTAGTTTAGGTAAGTCCGTAAATAGTTTAGCTTCTGGTAGTCCTCGATGAGTTGACAAGACGCTGTGAGTAGTTGGACCACCAGAGGGAATACTTGTACCTTCAAGCAAGGAAACACCGTTTTGTAAAAACAATTCGTTTGTCTGATCAAAAATGGGTAAACTAACTTTGATTTTTGGAATAGTTAAAGTTGCAATTGTATGCTGTTTTAAATAAGATTGTTCTTTTTTGATTTTCTTTTGCTGTTCATTACTTACCGCATCATTAAATGCTGCTACTCCAGGATTATTTCCATCTTTTGCTAACTCCGCATTCTGTTTATCTTGTTTCTCTTTTAGTTTGGCAACTACTTCTTCATTTTCGTTATTGGCCTTTTGTTGATAATACTGAACTAATTGTTGATCGAAATAACTATTAACGGCATCACTAACAAATGGATAGGAAAATAAACCAATACCAAGAAATAGAACGATTATCATGAAGATATCTGTTTTTTTTCTGTCCTTTTTTTGTTTTTTCATCTCACTCACCTCACCTGTTTGTAAAATCATCGAAAAATTGCTAGAAAAAGGCTGTAACAAAAATCAATTTTGACTTTTGTTACAGCCTCACCTTACCTACCACTCGCGCCAAATTTCTTACAGCTACATCTTATTATTCTGATTTTCGTTTTTTAAAATAATAACCAGCAGATAGGACAGCTGTTAGTCCAGCAGCTAGGAAAACAGTAATCCCCATACCACCGGTAATTGGTAACTTACCTTTTGTCTTATTCACTACCACGAGTTCAACTTTTCCATTATCTGCGACAAAGTTTGTTGGTGTATTTGGTAAAACATAACCATCAGGAGCTTTTATTTCCACCAATTGATAAACGATATCAGCACCAAGTTCATCTGTTTTAGCAATACCGAAAACTTCAATTACGCCTTGGTCATTTGATTGAAAAACTGTTGCATCTCCTTGTGTAGCAACCCAACTAACTTTTCCGTCTGTCATTTTTAAGAAGGCCTCACCGCGCTTAACTACAAATTCTGCTCCAGCAAGTGTTTGTTTTGTATCCGCATCTTTTTTGACAAATTTCTTACCAAAAGTCTTTACTTCTTCCTGAGCTGTTTTTGGAATAAAATTATTGTCAAACTTGATTTGGTTGTCGATTGCTGTTGCTAGTGGAGCGCCTGGTTTGATTTTCATTTGAACTTCAAAAGTTAATATTTTACCTGCATGGTTTGCTAACTCAGCTGGTGTGAAGCTAACAATAAATGGGTTAGCTGTAATGTCAGCAATAGTTGCGGTCACATCTCCAGTGGCTGCGCCATCAATTTTGATACTTGAAAGAATTTCATCTGCTGTAGAAACAAGTTCCAGTGATGAATGATACGTATCAACTAAATCGAATTTCGTAAATTGCGCTACATCTTTAGGAATTTGTTGTGTGATTGTAAAGGTGACGATTTGATCCACATCTACATCTACATCATCTGCTTCTTTTTTAGGTTCAGGAACTTTGTAGTTGTATGCAGATGCATTTTCTTTATCAGTTAATAGCACTTGGAGTTCGTTGTAATGTGAGTATTTGATCGCCATTGAACCATCACTTGCATTACGAGTTGCAAAGGCTGTAACAACTGGATTATTCAAATAGTGATAAATTTCTGCTCCTGTTTGAAGTTGACTTGTTGCAACCGGTGTGTCTACTTCATAAAATTCATAAATACCGCCATCAGCTAAAATCAAATCTTCAACAGTAACTTGGCCAGATGCATCCGAGAAAAGAATTGTTGCTGCATCAACTGTTCCATCAAATTTGCCTGTGCTTGCTTGGTAATACATTCCTGATGCTTGATCTTTTAGAATGAACCCAGCGTCTTTTAATGCGACTGGATTTGCTTGATTTCCCTCAGCATCTAGTCCTACACCATATTTTTTGAATGTTAGGTCTGAGGTTTTGTATTCATTTTTTGGATAAAGATGAACAACCGGACGATTGTTTCCACCTTCATCAGTTACGGGTAATCCGACCACGAATGGCACTGATTTCTCAGCAATCGCACCAGCGGGAGTAGTCGTTTCTTTAAATAGATAAACAGCATTTCGTCCACCTGATTGTGTTGGTAAGGCGAGTGAAGAAATACCGCTTGAGTCAGTTAGTGCAAATTCATGAGATGCTAACCCAGTAGTATCTGCTGCAATTGCAGCATCGGTAGCTTCAGTGACTCGTTCTTCATGTGTACCACTTGCGCCATCATAAGCAGCCCAGTAAATGCTCGTTACATCATATGCTGTAAAACCTGCACCACTTAATGGTGTCGAATTTGGCCAAGTCATCTCATCACCAGTATTTTGAATTGACTCGGGTAGCGTATCAAAAGCAAGTTTGTGTAGTGTAACAGTTTGCTCTGTTTCAGTGTCGCCTTCTTCAACGGCATAAACAGCACTTCCCAACCCTAAAAACAACGGTAACATTAGTAAAAGTGAAAGAACCCAGGTAAATACTTTCTTTTGCTTATTCATTTTCCTCACTCCCATTCTTTTTTTTCACTCCATGATTGTGTTGCTTGACCAACAAATAACCTGCACTTGCTATCATGAGTAAACCAGCTGCTAATAGATAATTATTGAATTGATCTGCCGTTTTAGGTAAATCTTTTCCAAATTTGCTTGGTGTAGCAATTGAAGCCGTTGGAACAACGGGCGTAGCTGGTATACCTTTTTTGACTGTTTCCTGTTGATTTACAATTTTTAAAGTTTGATTTTCTTGTTGTGTAAACGTTCCTTTTGCAACAACAAATGGCACTTTTTCTTTATTTAGAAGGTAACCTTCTGGGGCTTTGATTTCTAATAGTTGGTAGTTGCCATAACGTAATCCATTGATCCAAAACAGACCGTTTGTGTCAGAGACTAATTTCACTAGATTTTCATAAGAAGTTGGTACTTTCGTTGCATCAATCCAGATGTTTTTTCCATCTGCACGTGCTAAATATTCTCCTTTATCATTTAGTACGACAAACTCTGCACCCGTTAATTTTTTTGATTCATCTATTGCATCAACTTTTACAAAGTATTTCCCTCCTGTTTCGACGGTTGTCGTTACTTCAATTTTTTTCTCACCATCAACTATTAGTGAGATTCGATTCAAGAAATCAGACTGATTTAAATTATTTTCTTGGATCAACATTTGATAAGAAAAAGTGATTTTTTCACCAACATGGTCTGCTAAAACCTTTGGATCAAATGCGACAGTGAATCCGCGCTCTGAAATCGAAGTGAATGTATAAAATGGACGCGTTTCAGGTTGACTAAGCGAAATTGAGACTGTTTCTTCGGCAGTTGCTTTTTGAATTAGCATCAAAGAGTCATCCGGTATATCAGTCACAACAAAACTTTCGTAATTAGCAATATCTGATGGAACGGTCAGTGTTGACTGATAGTCGATTGGTTCACCAAATTCAAAGTCGATTTTCTCACCATTGATTTTTTTCGTTAGTGTTGGTGGAATTGTTCTGGTTGCTCGACTTTTTGGGAAAATTCGAATGGTTTGTAATTCATTCCCATTATTATCAAATACTGGTAAAACAACTAACATGGGGCGAGTGATAGAATTGACAGTTGGTGGATGATTCGTTTCTTTGATGAAGAAAACACTATCCTTATCCCCTTTTTTAGCAGGAAGTTCAAAGGAAGCAATCCCCTTTTCATTTCCCTGTGTTTGGGTAACACCAACGTATTTGGTCAATGCTTCAACATCCGCCGTTTGCATGTGTTTAAGAAATGCTGCTCGAAATTCTTCAATTGATTGATTTTCAAAATCTGAGGCTGCTAATTGTTCATAATACATATCTGTTACTTCATAAACAGTAAATTCAACATCATTTAAACCTTCAAAGTTCTGGAGTCCAATCGGTTCTTCAAAAGGATTTGTTTCACCATCATTGTGTTGTTCGTCAATATCTGCTTCATGGTCAAACAACAGTTTGTGAATGTGTAACGTGATTGTTGAAGAAGCCTCAGTTTCTGCATGAACTTCGGTTGAATTAATTTGCGCCATCATGAAGACAGAGAGAAGTGAAACTAGGACAATGCTTAATCGGGAAAGTAGTTGTTTCATCATGCTCTACCCCCTCTTCTTCTTAAATAAATGTAAAAACTCAACATCAACGTGCTACCGAGTGCTAAATACGGAATAATTGTCATTCCACCAGTTTCTGGAAGTGGCTGTTTTGCATGGTTTGTCACTTCTAATTGGATGATATTACCTGATACAGTGAGAACGTCTGTCTGTTCTTCTCCATCAATAGTCACTTTTCCTGTATCACTAATAACAATCACAACTGGTTGAGTTAAGCCGATAAAACCACTTGGGGTAAAGGTTTCTTCTAGGCTGTATTCTCCTGGTCGTAAGCCAGTAAAGATAAATGTGGAACTATCTGTTTGTTTAATCGTTTCACTATAGTTATCTGGTCCAGTAAGCGTGAACTCTGCACCATTTAGCAATCGACCATCTTGATCTTTTTTCTCTAGTTCTAAAGTAAAGTCTTTTAAGCGGTTAGTCAGTGTCAAACCGGTAATAATAAAGCGGTTTTGAGTTTCATCAAAAGTAGCGGGTTCTGAGTAGAGAAGTGTTTCATCCTTATCAAAAATTTGAATCACTTTATCTGAACCAATAACTACTTTCCAAGGTCCCTGATTGTTTTCATATCCAAGTGGTACATTCGTTTCTTTCAAGAGATACTCACCTGGTTGTAACCCTTGGCTAAATTGGACAACTCCATGTAAATCTGAAGTTGCTTCAATTGGTTCTAATAGATTTTCACCTTCCAATGTGAAAGTTGCACCTAAAAGTGGTGTTCCAGTTTCATTTGTTTTCTTAAATTCAAGTAAAAATGGAACGAGTTGGTTACTGATTTGATTGTTTTCAGGGAATCCAGTGACGCTTAAACTTAAATCAGATTCTTGTTTTACCAAAATCGTAAATTCTTCAATTTCTTGATATCCCTCAGGTGCAGCTAATTCACGAATGATATACTCACCAATCGGATATGCTGGAAATTGAACTAACCCGGAATCATTAGAAGTTGCCTCAGCAAGAAGAACAGTTGGCGCAGACTTCTGATAAATACCAAATTTTGCCCCCGCAAGTGGTGTTTCATGATCCTCACCGACTTTGATAAAACTGATTCCTTTTTTCAGCAAAGTATTTGTAACGGTTAATGTCTGATTTGTTTCTTTTGTAGTTGATGCTGGTGCGTATGTCGGTGCGCTGTACCCAGTGACGTGATTTGCTTCGCCGACTTTTTCGATGATACGGTATTCGATAAGTTGACCATTTCTAAGTGCGACCACATCAGTGAATATTCCTTCTGTCGACGTAGCTCCTTTTGGTACCGATAAGTGTTGGTTTGGGACATCTACCCAGTTACCATCTTGATTTTTTTCTTGTAATTGTAAGGTGATGTCTTCACGTAAATTCCATTGATTAGATTCATCTTCCCAGATTTTTTTCGCCTGGATATCAAATGTGGTTACTGGAACTTTTACAGATGGAATTGCGAAATGAAGATAATCTGGCGTTGTTGTTCGATTATTTGTTACATAGGTTGTCTTATTCGCCGGATAAAACAGGCCATCGCGATAGGCTTCTTTTACTTCAACCAGGTATTCGATTCGATAACCTTCTCGTCCAGTCTCTGTCTTTCCTAGATTCATATTTGATAAGTTGATCGTACTTCCATTGATGGCAACTTGGACTTGTTGTGCAAATGATGGATAACTACCACTTGTAGATGGAATAACAGTCAACCCATTATCAACTTTCAAGGCAAAAGAACTTACATCACCAATCAAATTGACATAGTCACTCATTGGATCTGTAACCGTTGCTTGTTGGAGCGTAGCTGAGAAAGTAGTACTCAATGTTTTTAAAACCTGAATCAGCTGTTCACGATTATTTGCGGTGAAATAACCATTTTTCCCAATGGCTGTTAAGACACTTTCAGCAGTCTCACCTGTAGCAAAACCAATTGAGTATTTTATGATATTTTGATTTGCTGGATGCGTAGCTCTTTGATTAACATAATCAACTGTTGGTGTAACATGTCCAGTTGACGATGTTCCGTTTCCGTTGTAGTAATTCGTATTGTTCATTCGTGCATAGTAGCGTTCAGAATTGCCTAGATTTGTTTGATTCAAACTGAGTAGGTTATTTGTCAGATTCAAATAATTTTGATTTGGTGAAAAAGTAGGTTCACCATCAGTTAAAACGATTAGGACTTTTGCTGCTTCACTCCTAGTTCCATAACTTGGATTTGTTAGCATGGCATAACCTGCATCAAGACCAAGGTAAGTTGGTGTACCAGAAGTATCAGGTGTCGCAGTATAGATTGTGTGACTGGTAATTGCTGATGGACTTGTTGTGAAACCACTAGAACCAAATTTCCCAATTTCTCCATATGGAACATCGACTGAATTATTGTTGATTTGCATACGTGTAGAACCAAATGCTGCTAGTCCTAAACGAATATTTCCATCATTGCCGGGTCCAAGCAAATCATTTGCAAATGTAGTCACTGCGTCTTGTAAGGCGACCCAACGAGTCATCCCTTCAGGAACAGTTTCTTGAACCATTGAGCTCGACTTATCTAATACTAAAGAGATATCAATCGGTTGATTTGTTTCCAGTGCATCCCCAATTACATCTAATTGGACTTTAAATTGATTTGGGTTACTAGTTGGAATAACAATTTTTTTAATTGCTCCATCACCATAATCATGATAACCATTAGTAAAGTTCAGCGGATTGCTATCAATGATATTATTTATTGATGAAGTCCCCTCTGTTTTCTCTGTACTAAAATCATAGTTCTTGATAAATGTGGAAGAGTCATTGGTCGTGTAATTATTTGTCGAGTGTTCTGGATACGTTCCTAACGCATCATTAACGTAATTAAATGGATCGACATTGACCGGACTTCCTGCTAAAGGTGTCATAGCAAATGGTGCTGCAGTAATCAATGGAAGTGCCTTTTCATCAGAAGGTTGAGCAGCTTCAGTATCTGCTGTTTGCTCTTTTTCTGAAGTTTTATCTTCCTCAGATTCCTTCGCTTGTTCTGAGCCATCCGTGCCTAACGTATTTTCTTGAACAGTTGTATCATTTTCTTTCTTAATTTCTTCCTGTTCATCAGTAGATTCATTCGTTTGTTGACCATTTATAGAGGGATCAATGCTTGATTGGAACTCAATTGCTTGAGCTGTTTCTTCTAAAATTTTTCCTTGCTCATCTAATAATTTTATTTGAATTTGGATAGCTGATTGTTCAATAGCTGTTTGAAATTCGATTGTATTCATTTCGGCATCATGAACTTCCTCAATCCAGCCATTTTCAATTTCTATAAAATCTGTTTGCGTTACTTGTTTAATTGGCTGATCTTCAGCGGTAACTTTTAGTTGTAAAGTTGTTTGCGTTTCTTCACTTACTTGTTTATGATATCTCAGGGTCCAGTTCTTGATACCTTCTGAGCCATCTTCTGTGGCAATTGAATCTTTCCCTTCAAGTTTCAACTGTTGACTGGTTGCAATTTCTCGAAATTCGGTGGTCTCTTCTGCATGAATTAAACTAGAAATCCCTAACAACTGACTAAAAATACTTAGCAACAAAACACCAATCCATAAGAAGCTAACTAGTTTTACTTTACGATTCATTCCGACTCCCCTCCCTCCAAATTCACAAACATGAAAAATGTTCCCTCTACAATTTGAAGTTTAGCAACGGAATTATGTTATAGCAAAAGTTAACAATATGCGGTTTAAAGGGGATGGTCGTTTTTTATATGTTATTTTTTCAAAAATGTAACACATTTTGTTTTTTGATTTATAAAATATTCACAAACTATGATAATGGTGTGATGTAATGATGATCGCATAACACATAGTTAGTATGAGTTATATTTTGATAAGGTAAAAATTTATGGATTAAAAGTGCGTAATATTTCTGTAAATCCTTTATTTGTATTAAAATATAATTAATATTTAAAATGTTTTTTGTTATAAAAAACGATATAGTTTAATTTTTTTGTCAGAAAGTTGATGGATTATGTAAGAAATCTGGTCAAAAATAAAGAAGGAGAGAGTTCATTATGTTTGAATTTGTGGTTCTTAATGATTATGACAGGCGAAAGTTAGCAGTTTTTCAGATCCTTAATTCACAGAATGCTTCTTGTTCCATTTCCTATTTAGCTAAAGAATTCAAACTATCTTTTCCAGCCACTCAATCGTTGATCCAGTCATTTGATCGTGACATGATTACGCTCTTTGATAAGAGTGTTTGGGATGAGAGCGGACGAGTTAATTGGCACACTAAAGGCTATAATTACAATATATATTTACAGTTTTTGATTAAGTGTTCTCTACCCTATCAATTTTTACTTTCTATATTGACAAGACCAGAACAAACGATTGAAGATTTTTTAGAAGAAAACTATATCAGTCGCTCGACTGCAATCAGAGCATTACAAACGACTAAAGTGTGCTTAGATGATTTGAATGTAAAACTTAACTTTTCTAAAATGAAAATTTTTGGAGAAGAAAGCAACATTCAACTGCTTTTTTTTTATGTGATTTGGTTAGGCTCCACTGGAGATGATGTGCTCACAAACGAAGAACTTGATTTACCATATTATAATGAAAAAGAACTTTTAAAAGACTTTGATTTTTTTAACTTTTCTCATGTTCATCCAAAAGCAATCCGATTAATGTTAACGATTATGAAAATTCGAAGTTTACAAGGGTATGAATTGGATGAATTTGAAGGAAATGAATTGATTTATTTTGACGCTAATCCCGTTTTACAACAATATTTTTCTCAGTTTATTAAGGATCCCTATCAGATTATTTATCACATTAATTTTTTGAAATATGTATTTGTTTTTTCGTTCTACTATGCATCACCGGTTGATTCTCGCTTAACTATTTTAGTTGATTTTTATCAAAATTTAGAAAAGAGAGAACAGCAATTTCACAGGTTTTTGATAGAATTTAATTCATTTTATTCAAAAAAAATCTTACCTGAAAATCTGACTGAAGAAGAAGAACTGCTTATCCGTGCAAATCTATTTTCTACGCTATTTTCTCACTATACTAATGGGGGAAAACTACCCAAATTCTATGGGTTTGATGGCGTTTCTAGTCATTCAGAAACACCGGGGTATCAAAAGTTAATAGAGATTTTAGGTCATTATTTTGAGCAATATTTTCAAAAAACGTCCTTTTTTATTTTTAAAGATCGTAAAAAAGAATTACTTGAAGATTTAAGTTTTATCCTCTATCCTTACTTCCAGAAAAAAATCAAAGATAGACGAGTGAAAGTTGCAATCATTCCTATGATTAATCAAAAAATATTACAGAATATTGTTTTGTTTTTATCACAATTGCAATTTGTTGACTATGAACTATCAGTAACTGACCATTCAGAAATCGATTTGTTTATCACTAGCTTTTCAGAAATTTTGCCGAGTACGACGAAACCATGCTTTATCGTCGAATTAACAGATGAATCAAATTATTTAAGTGAGTTGTTTAATTGGTTGTGGGATATGTATTTAAACAATCTAGCACCAGAAATGTAATATTAAGCAGCTGGACTAAGCAGAAAGCTATCTGTCTTTGAAACAAGTAGAAATGTAAAACTGTTTTAGAGACAGATAGTTTTGTTTGCAGTTTTTTTAAAAATTTGATGTGAGGAATTAATTTCTTGATTTCGTTGATAATTTTGCCTGGTCAATCACCCACATGACAGTTTCACTATGCTTTAATTGTTTTTGCATGGCAAAAAAATCTTTACTTTGAATCATCTGATCAAACATTGCAAATTCTTGATACATTCTATGTGCGTGACTATTCGCAGAAATAGTTTCTAAGAGTTGATTTTGTTGATAGATATCAAAGGAAGTTAGAACATTGGCAGGACTGTCAACTACAATCGACCTATTTTCACCTTGAATAACTGAGCGAACTGGTGCATCAGAATTCTTAGCCGCGATACAAACTGCTTGATATTCCTTATATTGCAACACTAAAATGCCAGAAGTATCAACCTCTTTTTCCATATGTGGAAAATAATAGACTTCTAATGGTTTTCCTAATAGTCCTACAACAAAGTGGACATTGTAAATGTTAAGATCCATCAATGCTCCTCCACCTTTTTGAGCATCGAAAGCAGGCGCAATCTCTCCGTTTTTAAACGCATCATATCGTGAAGAATATTGAGAATAGTTGCATTCAATTAGCTTTATCTCTCCTAAGGAAGACAGTTGTCTCTTGATTTCTAAATAATTTTCTAAGTATTGGTTTGTAATTGCTTCAAGCAAGATTTTTTGTTTGCTTTCTGCTAAGTGTTTTAATTCTAAAAATTGTTGATAATCAGTAGTAAATGGTTTTTCACAAATGACATTTTTCCCAGCTAACAATGCTTTTTTTGTAAAAGAAAAATGTAAGTGATTGGGGACAGCAACATAAACAGTATCAAACGTATCTTCCCTTAAACATTGTTCATAGTCAGTAAAACAGTTTTTGATTCCATATTTTTTTTGTAGTTCTTCTAATGTCTCTTTACTTCTTTTTGTTCCGACGATTGCTTCTAATTCGATTTGAGGTAAGTCTTTTGTAATTGTTAAAAAGTCTTGTACAATTTTGCCAGAGCCAATTATCGCTAACTTCATATTGTTCACCCTTTTAATTGAAATTTCATTTCCATAGATTGTTGTGATCTCATTGAACCATGAAAATGATTCTTTGATAAGAGAACGACTGAAAATTGACAGTTTGTACCAGAAAAAAGCCTGTTTATCGCAAAAAACTGAAACTTTTTACCAAAAAAGAAACTACCTATAGACACGAAGAACATGTTGTTCTAAGCTCTAAAGGTAGTTGATTCAACGAAATACCAGATGATAGTCCTGGGGATCACAGCCTTCGATATATTGATAAAGCAACAGCTCCATCAAGGCAATCATCGAGATATGCGAAGTAAGATTTAGTTGATTAAGGTACAATTCATCTGTAAATAAGTAGAGATTGATATCGCTTGTGTTTTGCATCAGGTTATTGTCGGCACCGGTGATTGATACAATCAAGGGATGTGACTGCTCTTTTAACTTTCGAATCAAGGTAATTAACTCATTGTCCTCACCACGATAACTAAAAACGAAAACCAAATCCTTTGATTCAGCTTGTTGTAAAGCAATTGTTCTTGTTTGTTGATCTTCTGGAAAGATGACAAAAAATCCAGCTGTAGTATAGAGATATTTGATATAGCCCATAATTTCTTTGCTCATTCCTTTGGCGAATAAAAAGATTTTTGGTTTTTCCTGCATGGCCAAAACAATTTTTTTGATTTTATCACTATCCATTACACGAACGGACTCAATTAAATTTTTTAAGTATTCTTCCCGATAATCTCTTTGAGAAACCACAAATGGACTTTGTTGAGGAACATCATTTTTTGTTAATAAAGTGTATTTGATAACTGTTGAAAATTCACTATAACCACTAAAACCTATTTTTCTAACGAAACGCAAAAAAGTCGTGGTTGAAACAAAGCATTCTTCAGAAACTTCTCTAATACTTTTATTTTTGATGACATTCAAGTTTGAGATAACATAATCAAACAAAACCCGTTCATTTCTTGTCAGTTCTGCTAGATGGGAATTAACAATTTCATAGAAATCCATAATCATCCTACTTTCTATGTTTTGGTAGTGCCTGAGCAATACAGTGGATATTTCCTCCACCTAAAAGAATTTCTCGTGCAGGAACTCCGATGACCTCATATCCAGGATACAAGTCTTTCAGTATTTTATGTGCTTTTTGGTCATTAGGGTCGTCAAATACAGGATAGATTACGCCTTGATTTGCCGTATAATAACTAACATAACTAGCTGTTAATCGATCTCCAGGAAAGCGTGGAAGCATACCATTTACTGGGTCTACTCCTTGACTTTCTTCTTCAGTAATGTACATTGCTTGCGGTAAAGGCATTTTATGAATTTGTAGTCCCCGTCCCTGGGCATCTGTTACTTTTGATAAGTACATATAAGCTTCTCGTACAATTTCATACATTGGGTCTTCTGGATCATCGCACCAATTAAGGACGAGTTCACCGGGGCGAACGATATTCAACAAATTATCAATATCACCATTTGTTTCATCTAAAAAGAAGCCATGTGGAAGCCAGATGATTTTTTGAGCTCCGCAATACTCCAAAAGGATTTCTTCGATTTGTGTTTTAGTAAATTGCGGATTCCTTCCTTCAGATAGGAGACATTCTTCCGTAGTAAAAATTGTTCCTTCCCCATCACTGTGAATGGAGCAACCTTCTAGTACGAAATTTGCCAAGGAATAATAGTCTAATCGTTGCCAATTACAAATTTTTTCTGCCAATAAATCATCTTGATCCCAAGGAAAAAACAACCCGTCTAACAATCCGCCCCACGCATTGAATCGAAAGTCTACAGCACGAAGATTTTCTGACGTGTCCATGACGTAGACTGGACCTGTATCCTTGATCCATGCATCATCTGAACTCATTTCTAAAACACGGATGTTTTCGTTAAGTAAATGACGAGCATTTTTGTATTGTCTTTTTGATACAAGCATTGTAACTGGTTCGAATTTCGCAATAGTTTGTGCAACTTCTGCATAAGTAAGTTGAGCTGGCTTTGCACCATTTCGCCAATTATCAGTTCTCTCCGGCCAAATCATAAAACATTCCTCATGAGGAACTGTTTCTGCCGGCAAGCGAAAGCCATCTTGCTTCGGGGTACTGTGTTCGATTTTCATTTGGACAACTCCTCTTCTCCTATTAGTATAGCAAAAAACGAGGATTCGAAACAAACCTGTTTGCGAATCCTCCGTCCTCTCCTTTTAACTTGTTAAATCATTTCATTGTATCTTTTAGTGGCTACTAGGTATCTGTTGAGTGATACAGTGAATATTTCCTCCGCCTAAAAGGATTTCTCGTGCAGGAACCCCGCTAATTACACGATCTGGATATAATTTTGCTAAAAGTTTTTCTGCCTCATGATCCATAGGGTCACCAAATAATGGAAAGACGATTCCGCCATTAGCCGTATAATAATTAACATAACTAGCAGCTAAACGGTCGCCCTCTTCTCTTGGCAAGGTACCTCCTACAGCGTCTACACCTAAGCTTTCTTCTTTAGTAATCGTAACAGGATTTGGTACATACATTTTATGAACGACCAACTTCCGCCCTTTGGCATCTGTTTCGTTTTCTAAAATATTCAAGCATTCTTGAGAAATTTCATACTGCGGATCAGCTATGTCGTCTGTCCAAGCAAGAACCACTTCACCTGGCTTAACAAAATTAGCAATATTGTCAACGTGACCATTCGTTTCATCTAGATAGATTCCACGTTTCAGCCAAATAATTTTTTCAACGGCTAACTGTTCTTTTAAAACATGTTCAATTTGTTCCTTAGATAATTGAGGATTCCGTCCGTTTGAAAGTAGACACTCTTCCGTTGTTAATAAGGTACCCTCTCCATCGACGTGGATTGAGCCGCCTTCTAAAACAAAACTATCTAACCGATAACGATCTTTACGTTCGATTTCACAAATTTTTTGAGCGACTTGATCGTCTTTATCCCATGGGAAATAAAGACCATCTTCCAATCCGCCCCAGGCATTGAATGACCAATCGACACCGCGGACTTCACCACTACTACTTTTAACAAATGTTGGGCCACAGTCACGTACCCATGCATCATCATTAGCGATTTCAACTACTCTGATTTCTTCCGGTAGTAAATGACATGCATTATTATATTGGTCAGGATTTGCTCCCACGGTTACTGGTTCGAAGGCAGCAATTGCTTTGGCTACTTCGACAAATGTTTGTTGTGCTGGCTTTCCACCATTGCGCCAATTATCTGATCGTTGGGGCCATAAAATATAAACGCCCTCATGGTTTTCAAATTCGCCAGGCATCCAAAAGCCATCTTGTTTTGGGGTACTATCAATTGTTTTCATGGGAATGAACTCCTTTTTCTAACGTTTTTCCTGCGTGTTTTATCATTATTTCACCAATCAATGCTACAAGAATTGTACCTATCAATACCGGAATTTTTCCGGAAATTTCTTCTGGACTATTATCAAGTGGTACGACTGAGAAAATTAAAGTTAAGACCAGTAAAGTAAATGGAACATAAGTCAGAATTCGAAGAAACCATGTTGGTCCAGGAACTTTGAATGGTCGAGGTGTATCGGGATCTGTTTTGCGTAGTTTTAAAAATGCTGGGAACATCATGATATATGATAACAATAATGCAACGACATTTAATGAAAAGAATGCCCAAAAAATATTTTCGTTGGGGATCATTGGTGCGGCGACAACAAGCAATGTTGCAATGATTCCGTTAAGTAAAGAAGCACCAACGGGCATTTCATTTTTGGAATTTACACGTGCAAAAATCGCAGGCATATCGTTATTCTTTGCTGCGTATAAAGCAACATAATTCACACCTAAAGACCATGAAATCAAATTGGCAGCTAAAGTATACATAAATAATAAGCCAATAATCACTACAAACGGATTCAAGCCACCGACTAATAAGATAAAGCTGTCGATTAAGCCGCCTGATGCAGATAATTCATCGGCAGGAACCGCTGCGCCCATACCAAATGCCGCAAATAGATAAAAGAATGCAATAAGTATTCCACCATAGATAATTGATTGCGGAATTTGCTTTTTCGGATTATCCATGTCGCTTGCCATAGTAGTTACCACTTCGAATCCCAAAAAGTTAAATAGAATAACTGAAAGAAAGCTAAGGCTCTTAATATCCATTTTTGGAAGTAAAGCTGCTCCTGAAAAATCGTTTGCTACACCTTTCGTTACCGCATGATAGATACCCAGAACACCTAAACAAATCATGATGGCAACTTTCGCAAAAGCGGCAAGATTCAAAATCCATTTACTGTCACTCACAGGATAACAACTAATAAAAGTAACGACCCAAATGAAGAGCAACTGGATTCCAATAGTTACAAATAAATGAAGCTGAATTTGAAAAATTTGTGATAGGACTTCTTGGAACAAAACGGCTAAGCTTGCCATCCAAATAGGAAAGTTGATCCAATAAAACCAGGCAACTCTTCCACCCCAACGTCGACCAAAAGCTTTCTTTACCCAATCATAAATTCCGCCGTCGCCTTCATAAGTTGTACCTAACTCTGCAGAAATTAATCCATAAGGTAAGAAGAATAAAATCAGTAGTAACCCCCACCAAAAAAATTGTGAGGAGCCAATTGCTGCGGCGGGGGCAGCAGATTCTACTACCAGGATAACCACAACTGCCATTAATACAGCGTCAAATAATCGGAACTTCTTTTTTTCCATTATCCTTGCTCCTTTCTAGCCTTAGTTTTTGCGTTCGTATTGTTTTGTTTGACGTAATAAACGTTCAAATTCACTATTGTATGTTGTGACTACTGCTTCACTCGCATAGTTTAAGTAAGGATTTAAGAAGTAAACTAGCAAAGCGCGCATCGCTGTTAATCTGTTTTCGGCTTCGTCCAGTACCACTGAGTAAGGTGCATCTAATACTTCATCAGTTACTTCTTCTCCACGGGTAGCGGGTAGACAATGCATAAATTTAGCATGTGAGGCCGCTTTTTTCATTAAGTCTGCATTGACTTGATATTTTGGATAAAATACGTTCATCCGTTCTTCTTCAGATAGTTCCGCTTCATACAAACCATACCAAACATCTGTATAAACAAAGTCTGCATCTTTCATAGCAAGATCAGCGTCTTCAGTAATTAACACGCTTCCGCCAGATATTTGTGCATTTGCTTCACCAATAGCCAATGTTTCTGGTTTGATTTGGAATCCTTTTGGTCCAAATTGAACAAAGTCCATCCCCATTTTTGTAGCAATAAACATTAACGAAACGCAAACTTGTGTCGCATCACCGACAAAAACGACTTTACAGTCACTTAATTTTTTGCCGGCTGGTAGATGTTCTGTCATGGTGATGATGTCACCTAGTTCTTGAGTCGGGTGATTATAGTCGCTCATTCCGTTTATTACAGGAATCGTTGCTGTTTTAGCTAATTCAACTACTGAGTCATGACGTTCTACCCGAGCCATCAAAATATCTACTAAGCGAGATAAGACGCGGGAAGTATCGCCCAGACTTTCGTGTCCACCTAATTGGATTTGTCCAGGCGCTAGGTATTGTGCGTGCCCACCTAGTTGCGTCATAGCTGTTTCAAAAGATACACGGGTACGTGTAGAAGATTGCTCAAAAATCATTCCTAACGTTTTGTTTTTCAACAAAGGAGGATAGTAGCCATTAGTAATTGATTCTTTCAATTTCAATCCCAATTCAATCAAGTAATCTACTTCTTCTTTTGAAAAATCATTTGTATCGATAAAATCACGTTTTTGCATTTTACATTCTCCTTCAATTATCTATTTTTTGTCGTTTATACTCGAGTAATCCTTTTGACACTTTGAGCATACTTGTTTTTTTAATAAGTTGTAAGGGCTTTTCTAGTTTAAGAAAGGAATAGAAAACAAAAAGAACATGTTACATTTTGCGTAACATGTTACATGCTTTTTTTATAAAATAGACTAACGAGCTACTAGTTGCATAACATACTTTTAAGTGGTTTTCTGCTATAATAAAACAGATATTGATGGTGGAGTTGGAGGAATGAACATGATTGATAGCTTGCAAAATCAAGCATACCAGGAAATTAGAAAACGAATTATTTTTTCAGATTTAGAACCAGGACGCAAAATATCTGAAAAAAGTTTAGAAGACTTACTTAACATTGGCCGCACCCCTATTCGTGAATCTTTGATACAATTGCGTCAACAAGAACTTGTTTATACGATTCCTCAAAGTGGTACCTATATTTCAAAAATTGATTTGGCTTCTGCGCAAAATGCACGCTTTGTACGTGAGCAACTTGAACAGCAAATCATGGTTGAGTGTTGTACAAAATTAACTCCTGAAACACAACAACGATTACAAGAAATATTAAACTTACAACAAAAAACAATTGAAAAACAAGATGCACGTGGATTTTTTCATGCGGATAATTTATTTCATGAAACGTGTTTTGACATTGCTGAGCGCAAAGAAGTTTGGAATTGGTTAGATAACCATAATACGCATTTAGAACGATTTCGTTGGCTACGGGTGACGATTTCTGGGTTACCTTGGGAAACCATCACAAACCAGCATCAGCAATTATTTGACGCACTAGTTGCTAAAAATCCTGAAGAAGTTCGCTTTTTAACGATTTTACATTTGCATATGATGTTGAACGAGCAAGAGTCAGTTGTGGAAAGATATCCAGAATATTTTGCTTGAATTTTTATTGAATCAGCTTGTTCTATTTTTTTAGCTATCCAATCTTTAAGTCGACCGTTGTCAATTACTTAAATTAATATCTTTTTATTAATCTCAATCAGGAGGGAAAAAGATGCCTAAACATCGAATTTACACAACTAGTTTTGCCAGTGTCTACCCCCACTACGTCACAAAAGCGACGAAGAAACAGCGAACAAAAGCAGAAGTGGATCAAATTATCTTATGGTTAACAGGTTACACACAAGATGAATTAGAGAACCAATTGGCTAAAGAAGCAACTTTTGAAACTTTTTTTGAAGAAGCACCATTATTGAATCCCAAACGTTCACTGATTACTGGCATGATTTGTGGCATTCGCGTGGAAGAAATGGAAGATTCCTTAATGAAAGAAATTCGCTATCTCGATAAGTTGGTCGATGAATTAGCTAAAGGTAAAAAAATGGAAAAGATTTTGAGAAGTGAGTCTGGAAAATAAAGATAGGAGTTAAAGCCCCCAAGTTGTATTGAGCTTTTACAACTTGGGGGCTTTTAAATTAATTATTTAGCGAAATCCATTTGTTCCTCCGACTAGAAGTATAAATACCTAAAACAATTTTTAGTGATTGAAGTGCATCAATTCCGGCGAGACTTGCTATATGGTCGTCCGTTTGTCCATTGATTTCCTTGATAAAGGCAGCAATAACTGCCTGATGTCCACGCCCCCAATACCTTTTTGAAGCATAAGTTAAATGTTGTGGCAGATCTTCTAAGATTACTTGTTGGTTAAACTTCAATTGTTCTGTTGTTAGTTCAATCTGTCCTTTTTCACATTCAAAGGTAAGTTTTGGTGATGGGTTACCTGTATAATTATTCGTTGCTTGGATCACGAATGGTGTGCCGTCATGGTATAGGGCAATCGCCATCGCTGTATCTTCAACTTCGATTATTTGCTCTAAACAAGCAGTCATGATTTTCCCTTTGATTTTCTCGGGTGTGCCAACTAACCAAGTAACAGCATCAATCATGTGGATCGCTTGATTGATCAGCACACCTCCCCCTTCTCGTTGCCACGTTCCTTTCCAATCTGATTGATAGTAGCTCGGAGTTCTTTCCCAAGCCAGTTCGCATTTGATACCAGTAACTTTACCGTATTTGTTGTCTGCTAGCTGTTTTTTGAGTAGTAAATAAGTTGGATTCAGTCGATTTTGATAGCAAACATGGTAAAGTGTGGATTGTTTTTCTATGATAGAAATCAATTCTTCAGTTGCTTGGAGTGTTGTTGCCATTGGCTTTTCACAAAGAACATGTTTTTGTGCGTTCAGTGCAGCGATACTCATTGCCTGATGTAAATCATGAGGGGTACAAATGATTACCAATTCGACCTCTGTCATTGCTAGTAGTCGATTGAAATCTTGATGAAAAATACAAGAGAATTGTTCTGCAAAAGTGAGACCAATTGTCTGATTTATATCACAGCAAGCGATTAGCTGGGCGTCCTCCAATGTTTGAACTACTTTAGCATGTGTTTGGGCAATTGCACCACAGCCTATTATTCCGACACCAACCATTTTGTTTTTCCTTCTTTCTAATACGTTTTTTTTGTGTCTAAAATTACTTCTGCTCGTTGTTTTTCAGTTGATGTCTCAATTTTTTTAGTTAATTCTTCTAAAAATAAATGTTCGTTGATTGGTAATGGAACCCATTCTTGAAGCCATGAAGAAAGATGGATGGCGTTTGAAATACTAAGGCCTTTGATTCCCTCTTCCGCAGGAGAAACCAGTTCTTCCTGAAATAAGATGTGATTGATGAAATTTTGAGTGATTTTTTTATGACCAGATTCATTATCAAAAGTGACAGGAATCTTAATAGACCAAACTTCTGGTTCACCAAAGCCTCCTGCATAGGTTTGATTCCAAGTGGTTTCATCAATTCGAGTTTGCCAAAATTTTAATTGCTGATCTTCAATGACAATTTTTCCTTTGGAACCCACGATTTCAAAACGATTTGTTCCGGGAGTTTCAGTCGTCGTTGTAACAAAAACACCAGTAGCTCCATTTTGATACTCCACATAGGCGGTAACTTCTGTTTCGACTTCGACATTTCGGCGTTTTCCATTATAAGTAAATGCGCAAATCCGCTGAGGCATACCGCAAATCCACTGCCATAAATCAAGCTGATGTGGGTCTTGATTCAGTAAAACACCACCACCTTCTCCTTTCCAAGTAGCACGCCAATTGCTAGAGTCGTAATAGCTTTGCGAACGATACCAATCAGTGATAATCCAATTTGTCCGGCGAAGCTCACCGATTTCACCTGAATCAACGAGCTCTTTCGCTTTTTGATAAAGTGGATTCATTCGTTGATTGTACATCAGTGCGAGTGTTAGTTCTGGATGTTTTTTGGCTTCTGTTAACATTTCTTGTACTTTTTTTGTATAGACACCCACAGGCTTTTCAATTAAGACATGTTTACCCGCTTTTAGGGCTTCAATGGCTAAAATTGGATGGTCATAATGCGGCGTAGCAATAATCACTGCATCAATTTCAGAAGATGAAAATACATTGGTAGCATGTGTAAAGTATAGATAACTTTCCCCAAGTTTTTCACGAATTTTAGCTAACTTCTCTGGCTGGTTATCGCAAAGACCAGTTAATACGACATTTTTTAGCTCATTAGCTAATAAATTATTTACATGTGCAGTTCCAATATTTCCCACACCAATAATCGCAATTCGAATTGGTTTCATCATTGCCACCTCACATCAAGTTTTGTTAGTAGTTTTTTTAATGACTCTGACGCAAGAATGAACATTCTTGCGTTGTCAGCTTTTTTTGTTAATTGTTGATTGGTTGGTTCTAAACGTTCAAAACCCTCAAAGAAAGTCAGGTGTGGTTCAAGCGAAACAAAACCGTTGTAGCCATTGGAAGTTAAATCGTTTAGAATTTCTTCAAGTTTTCCGTCTCCAAAACCAGCTGGCCTGACTTCGTGGTCACTGAACCGAGCGTCCTTAATGTGGAGGTAAGCGATTGAGGGCTTCAGTAATTCGTATGCATCGGGAAAAGCTTCAACGTCGCATTGAACAAAATTTGCTGGGTCAAAGACAGCCTTGACTTGCGGATTATTTAACTCATTGAGCAAATAGGCACATCGTTCGGGGGTATCACCAAAGATTTCTTTTTCATTCTCATGAAGCAATGTGATTTCAGGATATGCTTTCGCAATGGCTATAAAGGCTTTCCACCGAGTAACAACTTCTTCTTGATAATCATCTGGATTTTCTGCAGGATCAATAAAGAAACTGAACATGCGGACATACGGACTCTGAAAAATGTTGGCTAGGTGTAGCACATGTTTAAAAAGTTCTAAGTGTTCAGAAAACGGGTCATTGATATTTATTTTCCCAATAGGCGAACCAATACTGGATACGGTGATTCCTGCTGTATCTAATTGTTGTTTATAGCGGTGAGCCTCTTCAAAGGTTAACTCACTGACATTTTTTCCATCAAGTGTTCGTAACTCGATGTGTTTGATTTTTTGTTCGATTAACCCAGCAATTTGTTGTTGCATACTGGGATTAATTTCATCTGCAAATGCGCTAATTGTCACGGTCATTTTTGTCTTCCTTTCTTTTTTAACCTTTCACACCACCAGCAGTTGAACCACCGATGAAGTGTTTTTGAGCAGAGAAATAAACAACTAATGAAGGAATCAAACCAATGATCGACATGGCAATTGTTCGATTCCAGCTGAAATCTGCTGAAGTAGTGTCCATCGCCATCCTTAAGGCAATCGATACTGGGTATTTTTCTACAGAAGAGATGTAAATCAATGGGCCTTGAAAGTCGGTAAAGGTCCAGATAAATTGAAACAAAGCAGCAGTAATCAATGATGGTTTGAGAATGGGTACAAGGATTCTTGTTAAAATTGTGAAAGAATTACAGCCATCAATCGTTGCAGCTTCGTCTAGTTCTTTTGGTACTGTGCGGAAAAATTGAACCAGCATGTAAACGAAAAACGTATCGCAGGCAAAAGCTGAATTCGTAATCAAAGGTAGATACGTATCAAGCAAATTTACATTTCGCCAAAAAATATACATTGGAATTCGAGTAACGATTCCAGGCAAAAATAAAGTAGCAATCATTATTGGAAATAAAATTTTCTTGAAAGGAAAATCAAAGCGAGCAAAGCCATAAGCTGCTAAGGTACAGGAAATCAAAGTCAAGAAAACTTTAGGGATAACAATCAGAAAAGAATTCAAGAAATAAGTAGCAAACGTGTACTGACTCGATGTTTGCCAACCTTCAATGTAAGGCGTAAAATCAAACGTTTTTGGCATAAACCAAATGGATTGAAAAATTTCACTATTTGTCTTAAAGGAAGCACCAAATAACCATAGAATTGGGTACAACATGATGAGCGCGCCTGCAATCAAAATAAGATATTTGATCAACAAAACTAATCGTTTTTTTCGTTTTACTTGTCGATTCATTTTTTCTGTTTCAGTTTTATGCTGCAATGTTTGCTGCATGGTTAGCCCCTCCCATCGGCATAAAAGACCCAATTTTTAGAAGTCTTAAATAAAATTGCGGTAAAGATCATAATCATCACAAATAATACCCACGACAACGCACTTGAATAGCCCATGTTAAAAATCTTGAAGGCATTGTCATAAATATACATAGGTAATAAGTACGTGCTACGCATTGGTCCCCCACCCGTGATTAAAAATGGGCCATCAAATTCTTGGAACGCTTGAACCAATTGTAAAATTAAATTAAAAAAAATAATCGGTGTCAATTGTGGCAAAGTAACAGAGAAAAATTGTCGAAATTTTGATGCACCATCGATTGCTGCAGCTTCATACAAATCTTGAGGCATCTCAGTCAACGCATTTAAGAAAATCACCATAGCTGAACCAAACTGCCAAACACGTAGCAACACAATGGTCAACATGGCACCTGTCCCACTAGAAAACCAAGCAACATTAGCAAGCCCGATACTGTTTAACACCATGTTGACTAATCCATCATTTTTAAATAGGAACTGCCACAACACAGCAATCGCGACATTTGCACCTAAAATCGAAGGGATATAATAAGCTGTTCTGAAAAAGCCAATTCCCTTTAGCTTAGCATTCATTACATAGGCTACGAAAAGTGCAAAAATCAGCTTAAAAGGAACAGTTAGGAAAACGAATTTGATGGTTGCTTTGACTGACGACCAAAAAATGGGATCATCAGTAAACATTTTGATGTAATTGTCAAAGCCAATAAACTTCGGCTCGGTTAGCATCGAATAGTCTGTGAAGCTGTAAAAGAGTGACATGGCAAAGGGATAAACAACAAAAAAGAGAATCCCAATCATCCAAGGTGTTAAATATAAAAGACCAATGTATTTTTTTTTGATCATTTTTTTCCTCCTATAAAAGTTAAGAAATCAGATGCCATGATTTGCTATGCGTTAAAGCATAGCTGGCTTAATTCACGGAGTCTTCCTCTTCCTTGAATGCTTGGTAAAATTCTTTTGCAGCCTGCTTAGTGTCGATTTTTCCATAATCTAATCGAGTAATGATATCTAAAGTTGCATCATTTAGCTTAGCTGTGTCCCAACGATACATAGTGGATAGATTCGTATCGACCTTCTTCTCACCTTCCACTAAAATTTCTGTCGCTAATGGCGTAATCAGTTCACTTTCTTCTAAAGCTTGTTTACCGCTCTCACTATCAGGTACGCCGTTTTCTAATTTTTGAATTTTATTTGCTTCTGAATCATTCATTAAATAATTGATTAGCTTTGCAGCAGCTTTTTGGTGCTTGCTAGAGGTTGGAATAGAATAAACCATCGATGGCTTCGTCCAGACTCCTGTTGATTTTTCATTACTCATTGAAGGATAGCCTGCTAACGCTAATTCAAATCCTTGTTCTTCCAATTGACTCTTAATGGTATTTACGTTGGCAATAAATTCAAAGAGTGTTACCCACTTTCCTTCAAGTAACGCTGGTGCTGGTGCGCCGTCAATTGTTCCTGCATTGTCTACATCTTTTTTAGAAGGAATGATTCTTTGCTCAACGAGTTGATGATAAAAATTGACAAGTGTGAGGAAATCTTTTTCTGTGTAGTTCAACTTGCCATTCTCATCTGAAATTGGTAATCCAGTTTGTTGCGCAACAATTTGAAAGAAGACAATTGGAGAACCATACTTAGCGCCAAAGAAATTTGCGGCTGGATAATAGTCATCAGGTAATTTTTCCCGCATAGCGATTAAATCTTCCCAAGACTGGGGTGCCTCGATATTGAACTGATCTGTAACTGTTTTGTTGTATAACAAAGGACGATAGTTGGTTGATAATGGTAATCCTAACAAATGGTCATCATATTTTAGTGAAATCAAGGACTCTTCAGAAAAGTTGGTAGAAATTGCTAACTCTTTTGAGAGAGTCTCTAAATCAACAAGTTGGTTTTTGTATTGATTTAGCCACATTGAATCCAAACGAATGACGTCTGGTGCTGTGCCACCAGATAGTTGTGTTGTCATTTTTTCTTGATAACCTCCGTACCCACTAAACTCTGCCTTGACTTTGATTGTGGGATTTTCTTTTTCAAAAGCTGTGATGGCTTCTTGCATGACTTTATTCCGCGCATCACCACCCCACCAGCTGATTCGAATTTCTTCGGTTTTGGCTGAACTTTCCGAGCTTTTGCCACAGGCGGCCAAGCTAAAACTTAAAATGGCGATCCCCGCAAATTTGATGATTTTTTTATAGTACACTTTGGACACTCTCCTTTTGAGTTGGTTTCCTATCGATAGTATTAAGCGCTTACAAGTAGAAATGTTAGCTTGAACCATGGGTATCGTCAATAAGTTTAGCAAGGTTCGAGCCACTTTCAACTGAGAAGTTAACGAGTGTATTTTATTTTCTATAGGCTCTGTTAACCCAATAGTTAACAATTCGATTAGGCAATTGTATTCTCTAGCGGAGATATAGTTTACTTACATACATAACTAAATTATTTATGAAAGGAACCATTAAGATGGAATTATATTTAGACCAACATTCTTTACCAACTTATAAAGCATTAGCATCAGAAACACGGTTAGCGATTTTGCAATTGCTAGCAGAAAGAGGTTTGACTGTTACCGAACTTGCGAAGGAACTCAATTTAAGTAAGGCAATCATCTCAAGACATGTTCGTCTATTAGAAGATTGTCGCCTGATTCGACTGAATGATTCTTGGTTCAATGATGACGAACAACACAAGCGCTTGTTTTCGTTGGCACTTGATCGAGTGGAAATCGTCTTTCCGCAAAAAGTTTTTTTACCTTTTAAAAAAGCAAGCGTTGAAACTCGGCTAGGCTTATTCTCTGATTTTTTGGTCGTGCCGACTTGTGGACTCGCGGATACGGAAACGATTATTGGTCTGTTAGATGAGCCACAGTCCTTTGTTGACGAACACCGATCAGAAGCTGCCCTTTTATGGTTTTCTCGTGGGTATGTAGAATATATCATTCCTAATAAAGCACCAGTTGGTTCAACGGTGCAGTTATTGGAACTCTCATTTGAAATCTCTTCAGAATTTCCAGAATCAAATAATAATTGGCCAAGTGATATCAGCTTTTATATTAATGGAATCAAGCTAGGTACTTGGACTTGTCCTGGAAATTTTTCAGATGTCAGGGGAAAATTAACGCCTGATTGGTGGAAGAATCATTTTAGCCAATACGGCCTTTTAAAGCACTTACGCATCACTAATTCTGATACTGGAATTGATGGAGTCAAAATTTCTGAGGTTCGGCTAGCTGATCTGGGTATCGAAGATCAATCATTTTATCGGTTTAAAATTGCTGTAGACGAAGGGGCAGTCAATCAAGGAGGCGTTACTTTATTTGGAGATACCTTTGGCAATCATGAACAAAATATCCGAACAACCATTTATTACAGTGAAGAATAAAAAAACTGAAACCAGTAAATGGTTTCAGTTGACTGATGAAGGATAAATACTCAATTCTTTCGCTGGAAATTTTTATGTGGATGTTTTTTGTAATAAAAAGTTGCACGGATGCTTGCACCTAACAAAAAGGCTCCGCAAATAAATAAAAAATGAAAAAATTCAGGGAATTGAAAAAAGGAATCAATTTTATTGACTGAGTATCCAGAAAGAAATGAAATCAGAAAAATATAACGCATTTTATCATTACGTCCCCACTCATCTAGCCAATAATAAAATTTTTTCATGAAATCCTCCGCTCTGTTTTTTTATTTTTTAAAAGACTCAAGTCAATTCTTTAATTAGTCGCTTTCTGTGTTTATTCAGATGCAATCCAGTCGTCAAAAAAAGTTTTTTTATATTTTTTAAAGACCGTTGAATCTAAATGGCTTTTGTTTTCGATTACTGAAAAACGGACATCATCAGAATTGGTAAAGTGACGGTCGAAAAAGGCAGATTGATCAGCGTTATCTAGAAAGAGTGGCTTGTTTCCATGTGTGGCTGCAGTGGCTTTTTTTGGACGTTCCTGGTTGACAATCATGGATTTCCTCCTAATTTTGCAAGTTTCCTTGCTTTTGTTTTGGGAATCTTTTCAGTTTACATTCTAATGAATCAATGTATTATCGTCAACTAATAGCTGAAAGAATAAACAAGCTCACGCATAAATGATTTTATTTAGCGCGAGCTTGTTTTGGCGTAATTTCGTTAGCTAATTTTATTACTTACGGGCTTTTTTTCGTTGGTGCCGTCTGTAAAAGAGAATCAAAAACAAACTAATCAGAAGTAATGCACTTAACAGAATACCCCATAATAAAAATTGGTGTCGCTGAGTTACTTTTTTGATTCCTTTTGAAACTTCTTCTGGTGTGTAAGGCACACGATGACCTCTTACTAATAAGCGATGACTATTAATCATGTAAGGTGTACAAGTTAATAACGTCACCAAGTCTTTTCCTTCTTCAATATGCAGATATTGCGTATCGGTGGGTTCGACCGTTTTGATTTGATCTACTTGGTAAGCAAGAGTCTTACCGTTTACTTCTAAATAAAATTCATCCCCTTCAGTTAATTCAGG
Source organism: Enterococcus thailandicus (assembly GCF_001886265.1). Taxonomy (GTDB): domain Bacteria; phylum Bacillota; class Bacilli; order Lactobacillales; family Enterococcaceae; genus Enterococcus_B; species Enterococcus_B thailandicus. Next base: position 92,198 of record NZ_JXLE01000002.1, on the reverse strand, counting down.
CAAGTCGGTGAATAGCTTTGCTTGTGGCAAGCCTCGATGTCCAGAGATTACTGCATGGGTGCTAGCCCCACCAGTAGGATAAGATGTACCTTCTAGTAAGGAACTCCCCTTTTCTAGTAATAATGAATTCGTCTTATCAAAAATAGGTAGACGAACATTGATTTTTGGAATCGTCAAAACACCAATCGTATGACTTTCGAAATAAGTTTTGTCGGGTTTTTTCTCCGCCTTTTTTGGTTCAGAAAAAGGATCTAGTCCGGGATTTCCCCCTTCTTTAGCCAGTTGCTGATTTTTCTTTTCCATTTTTGCTTGTAACTTCGCCATGGCATCTGCATTTTCTTGATTGGCTTTTGTTTGATAATGAGAAATGATTTGCTGATCGAGATAGTTGTTCAAGGCATCACTGACAAAAGGATAAGCCAAAGCACCTATGCCAATGAACAATAAAAGAATCATTATGCTATCAATCACTCGTCGTCTGTTTTTTCGTTTCATGGATTCCTCCTTGGATGAAGATCAATAAATAAAAGAGCCTAGGACAACACAATGTCTCAGGCTCTTTTATTGTTTTGGTAGATAGAATCCTTTGATTATTTTGTTAATCGAAAGGCTTGCTTCACTTTTTAGCGGAAGTTCAGCTTCTATACATTTTCTTTGCGACGTTTAGCAAAGTATAGCCCTACAACAACAAGTAATAAAGCACCTGTACAGATGTACAAGTAGATTCCTTTACCACCAGTTGAAGGTAAAGTTCCTTTGTGTTTGTTTGGAACTTTTTCTGGAGCAACTAAGTTTTCAGTTGTTCCGTATGAGTGTTCATCAACTTCAAATTCAATCCGATTTGTTAATAGAACGTAGTCGTTAGGAGCAACTGTTTCTTCCAAGTAATACGTTCCATAGTCTAACCCTGTTACGTCTACTAATCCATCTGCTGATGTTGTGAAAGTAGTTGCATCTTCTTTGTTTTTCACCCAAGTAACAGCTTTTGTTGCCTCATCAATTTTCAAGTAATTAGCTGTATCGCTGTCTTCGTCACGTACGACAAATGAAGCGCCTTCTAAAGCTTGTGTTGATGAAACATCACCATCTACTTTGATAAATCTTTTCCCACCAGTAACAACTTCAACAGTTGGTGGTGTTTTATCATCTGTGTGTCCATTGTCTACGTTGGCTTCGTTTTTAAATCCTTTGGTTGGATCTGCTTTTTCATTTAAGTGCATGTAGTAAACAAATTTCAAAGTACCACCTGGTGTTAATGAAGGAATAAATGCAGGATCAACTGCTACAGTGAACCCATTTTCTTGTTCTGTCACTTGATAATTTGCGGGTGCAATTACTGTATCACCATCATAAAGTGCGTAGGCATTGTCACCTGAAGCAATGTTATCAAACGTTAAAGCTTCGTCATGTGTATCAATTAGATTGAATTTAACATATTTGTTTGCATCGCCTTCTTTATCTGCAATACCTAAAGGAATATTGACAGAAATTTCGTATTGGATTTTTTCACCGATTGCAACGTCTTTTCCATCTAAGTTAGGTGTTGTTTTTTCTACTTTTGATGTGTCATTTTTAATTGTTTTTTCTACAGCTGTTTGATTATCAGCTTCAATTGTAAAATCTGTTTTCGTTTGGCTTTCAATCAATTCCGCATTATCTGGTCCTTTAACTTCTTCTAATACATAAGAACCGACTTCAAGATTTTTGATTGTTAATTCACCAGTCGCAGCATCAGTTTCTGTAAAATCGTTTTCGCCAATTGCATAATTTTTTCCGGTGATGAAGTGTTTCGCTTGGCTTTTATCGGTTGTCCAAGTGTAAAGACCATCTTTCACACCTTGGATATATTTTACGACGCTCGGAGTTCCTTCTGTTTTTGAGATAACAAATTCTGCCCCATTTAAAGATTCATTTTCAGCAGTACCAACTTTTTTGACGTGTAATGCACCATCGTTGGCTACGATATTTTTTGGATATAAATGAATGGTTGTTAATTCTTCTGTTCCGTATTTGTAAGAACCATCTGCTTGTTTGATTAGTTCATAAACAGGAAAAGCAACGACCATATTGGCTGCAGCAGTTACGCCATCTTTTGCTTCTTCTTTGATGGTATAAACTGCATCTTTACTTTGTTGTTTCTTTGGCAAATCCAAGCTAACGTTTCCGTTCGCATCGGTTGTTCCTTGTGCAATAGGTGTGCCAGTTGTTAAGCCTTGAACTGCTTGCTTAGCAGCATCGACTGTTGCGCCTGCTTCACGTTGAGCATAGAATTCTGCTGTTACATCATAGATACTAAACGTTACACCAGCCAATCCTTGGTACTGGTCAAACTCACTCATTTCTTTCCCGCTATTTTGAATCAATGGGTCAGGAAAATCAGTCATCTTCTTTTTGTGCAAGATTACTTTTGCTGTGTCATCATTTTCTGCTGCAAAAGCTGGAACTGTACCTACTAGGCCTGTAAAAAGTGGTAAGGTCAGTAACAATGTGCTTAATAAATACCAAACTTTCTTAAACTGTTTCATTTTTTTGCTCCTCGTTTTTGATAAATTATCCAACCAATGACTAAGCCAATTAATAATGTTCCAAGTAGTCCCCACCAAATGGTTTGTTGGTCATTTGTTTTTGGTAATAGCCCTGAATGTTTTATCTTTTTATTGACGACTTTTAAAGGCTCTGTCGCTTGCCCATTTGATACATAAGAATGTTCTGTAATCGTAAATGGAACTGATTCTTGACTTAAGACATAGTTATCAGGTGCTTTGATTTCTTCTAAGAAATAGTGTCCATCTCTTAAGCCTTTGACTACAAAATTTCCAGAACGATCAGATAGAAACTGTTTTGCTGCTTGTTTATCTTTGTTCCAAGTGTAGCCACTAGCTGATTCATGTAAGTAGTTACCTGTTTTGTCTTTTACGATAAAGACTGCTCCAGCCAGTTTTTCTGTTTGATTTTCGCTTGAGACTTTAACAAATCGTTTACCACCTGTTCGTACAGCAGTTTTCTTTGTGATGGAGTGTTTATCACTGTCTAAACGACCTTCATTGAGAATAGCTGTATCAGGTTTTGCATCTTTTTCTAATGTCATCTGGTAAGAAATCACTAGTTGTTTCTTCGCAAATTTTTGGAGTTCTTGAATTGAAAAATCTAACGTAAATCCATGGGCGTGCGTCTTCGTCGTATAGCCGCTGGTTAACTCTTGTCCATCCACAGATACCTTCAATGTGTTCGGTAAAAGCGTCAGTACTGGATCAGCAGTATCTGAAATACGAAACTGGTGATAATCTAAGATGTTTGCCGGAATAGTTGTCTTCAATTGGTAGTGAACAGCATCACCCACAGTAAATCCATTTTCTCCCTCTAACACCGTTTTTTCTAGTGGTGGTAAGTCATACGCATTTTCTTCGTTTTTAGGGTAAAGGTGGATTGTCGACAAATCCGCGCCATTACTATCTTGTACTGGTAAAATCACGACCAGATTACTTGCTTTTTCTTTGACGACTTCTGGTGCATGAACTTCAATGAATAAATAAGCTTTATCACGTTGCTTTTCGTCTTTAGTTGGCAAAGTAAAAGATAAGATCCCATCTTCACCGTTTACATGACTTGTTGTTCCTTCAGCGACCAGCTTTCCCGCTGAAGCGCCTGTTTGTGCTAATTTAGTTTGAGCCGATTGAACAGAATCTCCCCCACTGCGTAACTGATAAAAGGAATCGGTTACGTCAAATACTTGATAGTCCACATCATTGAGCCCACGATAATTTTGTAATAAGGTACCTTCTTCACCAGAATTTTCTTGTTCTGTAGGCAACTGACCTTCAGGAAATAGTAATTTGTGTAAAGTAATCTGAACGTTTGCTTGCGTATTTTCTGCCAATGCTTGTTGTGAAAAGCCGAAAAATACAAGCACAAACACACACAGTTTTAATAATCGCGCGTTTTTCATTCGTTACACCTCTCCTTCTGTTCGTTGCTTGATGAATAGATAACCACCGACCGTTGCTAAACTAATTGCAGCGATCAAGTAGAGCCAAACACGACCAATTCCACCAGTTTCTGGTAGAGGAATTTTTGCTTGGTTCGTTACATCTAAACTGATTTGATTGTTTTGTTCACCAGTGACGAGCACATCGTCGATTTCTTTTCCGTCAATAGTTACTGTCCCATCTTCGTTAATCACAAGTTTAATGGGTTCTTTGAGTCCTTGATATCCTTCAGGTGTAAATGTTTCTGTCAAAGTATATTCACCAGGCTGTAAGTTTTCAAAGAGGAAGGTATCTGTTTCTTCGCCATCTTTTGGTAATTCAATATCTGTATCTGGACCAGTTAAGCGGAATTTTGCACCTTTTAACGCTGTCTGATTATCTGCTTTCTTGTGCACCGTCAAATCAAAAGCTTTTAGATGATTCTCGTGCGTCACTGTCCACTCCGTTGCATCCTGATCGATGTTCTTACCATCGTAATGAATCTGGCCATATTTATCGACTTTGAATTCATAATTTCCAGCAAGCGTATCGTAGCCGAGTGGGCCAGTTATTTCGACCAAGCGATAAGTCCCAGACTGATTGATTACAAAATGGGCAATTCCAGATTGATTTGTTTTTTCGGTACCCACTTTTTGATAAGTCCCTTGTTCGTCTTTTCTTTGCAATTCAAATGTTGCGTCTGCTAAATTAACTTGTTTACCGTTTTGCAACGTGTACTTTCTGATATTGATTGGTAATTCGGAAAACTGATTTTCAATTTCTAGCGTAATTACTTGATTGCTCGTAGTTACTTCTTTTCCATCAATCTTGACTGTCCCTTGATTCGTAACTTCGATGTTCCAAGTTGTTTTTTCGCCTAGTTCATGGCCTGCCGGAGCTTGAAGCTCTGTCAGTGTATATTTTTTCCCTTTTTGTAAGCGAACCTCTTTAGGCAATGAGTAACTGCCATCTTGGTTGTCAATTAGCGTTGTTTTGACGCCATCACCAGTTAACTCAAAAATTGCTCCTTCGAGATTTTTTTCACCAGTTGAAGAATTCTTAATCACTTTCAAGTCTAATGGTTTAAACTGTTTCGTGTTTTTCCAAGTTGTTTCATCTACTTTTTCTTGGTCATAACCCGGGACTGCCACTTCATTAGTCATCTGATAGCTGAAATTTTTCCCTTGATTGTTGTATTGAGGAAGACTAAGGGTTTCATCATAAGAATCATCAGCTGTTTTTGATAACTGTGTGATATCGGTTCTTTCCCATGTGTTACTAGTGTCATTTTCAGGTTTAGAAATCTTGATGTAACCAGTCTGCCAATTTGCTGAATTTGTCACTTGTTGACGTGTGACTTCATAGGTAACACTTTCTGGTCGGCTACTTGTATCTTGATCAAATTCTTCCCAAATCTTTTTGAAATTCAATTTGACCCCAGGAGCTTTACCAGAAGGAACACCAAAATCTGCAAGTTCACTTGACGTTGCCATTGGTTGAAAAGTTGTTCGTCCATTCATTTGATACCAAAAATCTGGTTTGAATGAGTCTGATTCCGTTTGAAGTCTAATTTGATAATGAATTTGGATTTCTTGCTGTTTTCCTAAATAAATACCATTACTTTTTACCGTTGTTCCGTCCATTGTAATGCTTGGCATAGATGGGACTTGAACTGAGCCAACACTTTTAATACTTAAAGTATCTGGTTCATAAATAAAAGGTTCAGCAATTGGATCAGTGACATTTCCGTTCACAACGGTTCCGGCAATTTGCACGGCTTTCTTTGCCAAATAATCCGAGATGTCTGGTGCATAGTCAGCAGATTCATAATATAAATCGCCATTTTCGTCTTCAGAAACCATTTGCCGCATTTTATTTTCAACTTCTTGTTTTGATAAACCAGCAGTTGAATCACTTTGTAATTGAATACCTAATCCGTGAATCTCAATTCCGCGTTGTTTTAGCGCTAGGGCTTCACCAATCGTTGCGATAAAGGTACTGTTGATTCGACGATTCGTATTGTTCTGGTCCTGCGCATTGTAACTGTTTGAAATGTAGGAAGTATTTCCGGGTTTGTCTTGACTCGTAGTAAACTGCGTACCGTAATAACTACCGTCAGCTTCGGTTTGAACACGGCTAACATGATATGAAAATGTTGGTACACCATCCGTTAGTAGAACGATGACTTTTTTGTGTCCATTTGGTGTTGCTAACATGTTACCGGCATCACGTAATGCTTTTTGTGTAAAAGTACCACCAGTTGTACTACTTGGCGTAATATTTTTGATTGGGTTTTTCACAGAGTCAAATGAGCCCATCGGAACTGTTCCGTTTTTGTAGCCATCACTTGAATAACCTACGTAACCCATATTGATACTGTCAGCAATTCCGCTATCAGCTAATGTATCAACAAAACGGTTTACGCCTTTTTGAACCTCTCCGATTCGGTTGTTATCGTTCATACTTCCTGACCAGTCAACGACTAAGACTAAATCTAAAGGTGTGATCTCTTTTTGAACATTTCCACGAACATTTAAGTAGACATCAAATAGTCCGGGCGTGGAAGTTTCTTTTGCGTATTTGCGAATTGCATAATCTGCTTGGTCGCCAGTACCACCATATTCGATATACGAGTTCGTTTTATTTAGCGGATCACCATTCCAAGAAGTTTGCCCATCCCATTCAGTGCTACTTCCCTGTTTATTTCCTTGATGGTTGATGACTTGCTGATTACCAGTTGGTTGCCAACTAGCTGTTGGATAAGTGCCTGAATTGTCGGTTGTGTACTGTGGATTAATCGACTCATGTTCTTTTCGGAAAAGATCGGCTGCTGTGGCCATTTTTGCTTCGGCGAAAGGCCGAACAATTTCTTCTGACGTTGGCTCGACATCACTTTCTTCTGCTATAGTGTTATCTGTCGTGCTGTCAGTCTCCGTTTCTTTTGGAGTCGTCTCACTCGTAGTTTCGTCAGGCATAAAAGATACTTCAAATTCATTTTTTTCGTACAATAACTTAGGTGTTTGGGTTACATCTAAGGAGTGAGAATCAACAGCTAACGAAAGTTGAACTTGCTGATTTGTTCCACTGGCAATTGTTAAACTGAGAATATGATCTTCTACTTGATAAGAGTAGCCATCTTTTTGAAGTTCTTTTGTATCAATCAAGCGAGCGTTCGTCAACTTGATTTCTTTTTTTAGTGCAGCATCTGTCTGATTGATAAGATTTAGATCCACATTTAAAGAGGTCTGATCTTTTTCATCTGTTGTTATCTGTGCTGACGTGATATCAACGGTATCAACAGCTTCTGCTTTCACAGTGATTGGCATTAAATAAGATGAAACAAGTAATAGCACAGCGCCAATAACCCCAAGTTTCTTCAATAATTTAATTTCTATTCTCTCCTTTCCTTTGTGGGTCAATAATTCAATTAGAATAGCTAATGGCACAATTTTTCATTATTCTAATCTAATAATTATTATACGAAGAAGCCAGTAATTAAATCACACCAGTTTTTAAACCGAGCGGTTTCATTTATGAGATTGCTTCATTCTTTCGATGGTTGTTTCATTAAAGTAAAGGGTTGGGGAGGAAAAAATATGATTAGGCTATTGGAAGATAATTATCGGAAAATGGAAGAAATTATTAGAATATTATCCATTTCTGACAAATGGATGACTAAAAAAGAACTTGCAAAATATATTGGAAGCTCTGAGTCAACGTTTATTCGTTATATTGAAGAAATCAAACAGCGTTGGGGATCAGTATTCACGATTCAAACTTCCCATAAACTTGGCTATCGCTTGGAAAGGTTCAACGTCTCAGTTTATCTACAAATGTTAACGGATATGGCACAAACCTCAACAAATACCCAACTATTGAACGAATTCATTCAAAATCCAGGCAATACGATTGAATATTATTGTGACACGATCTGTATCAGCCGCTCCTCCTTTGCTCGAAAATTGAAACAGTGTAATCAAGTATTGGAGAAATATTCACTGAAAATTGTTGTTGACCAGGGCTATCAACTAACAAGTACAGAAGGTGAATTATCATTACGAATTTTCGTTACCTTTTTCTTTTTGATCTACTACGGTCACTACGCACTACCTTACCAACTAGACAAAAAGGAAGTGAAGCAATTGATGCGTCGTAACCACTGTCAATTAAATATTGTCAGTGGTGATAATAGTTACGAGCATACTTTTTTTATTATGTATTTCATGGTTAGCTTGGAGCGAGAGCAACAGGGATTTCCACTCTATTCCGAGAGACAGTCCCCTGAAAATATGAAAATCAAACACGAAGATTATGTCTTTTTAAGCCAGTATTTGATTGGCTTAGATGTTGAAACGTATCAAGAGGTACTCTACCATTTTCAAAAAGGACCTTTCCAACAATATTCTTATGAGGAAAAAAAGGATATCAGTGAAAAAATCCGTACCAATCTAAAATTCAATTCTTTTTCACAAACTGAGCAACTCACAGAAGATGCAGTCGATTTTATCGTGCATCTCTTGACTTGTCTTTATTTATTCTCTCGACTAATTCCGTTTGATACAACGGAATTAACACAACGAGCAACTTTGTTCACAAGACATATTCACTTTACTCAACTCCATTTATATGCAAGACTTCAAGCAGAACGGCACTTCTTTTCCGCTCTATTAGAAACCAATTTACTAAACCATTCTTCTTCCTATATTTTTTGGCTGTTGAATGGCTATCCAGGCATCAATCAAAGCATTGTAGCATCTAAAAAGATTTTAGTTGTCAGTGATATGGGAATCAATCATAGCCAGTACATTGGTAATTATGTTCATGTGACACTTTCTTTACACAAAATCCGTTCAGATATGTTAGCTATTACAGATGAAGAAGTCGTTGACTATGATTTAAACGCATTTGATCTGATTATCACCAATCAACCTATCCCACAGACTGATGTTCCAAGCGTCTTGATTAATGACGCTATTTTATTTTCAAATGAAAGTGAATTGTTAGACCTGTTGGATTTTTGATTACTGCGTTATTTCTAAAATAAGTTATCTTGCATTTTTAGTGGTGAATGCTAATCGGTTTTCTTGGCAAACTAGCAGTTTATGTTATAGAATGAAAGAAAAGGAGGTTTTCGTATGATTGAGGGATTAAAAAGAAACTTTAAAACTTATGCTTTAGTCAGAGCTATTATTTATATCGTTTTAGGCGTATTGATCGTTATTAATCCAAGAGCTGTTTTTAATCTGATTGGTTATCTGATTACTGCTTATTTCTGTTTGTTAGGTATTTTCAATTTATTTGAAGATTATAAACGTAAAAAACAAGTCGGAAGCTGGGGCTTTGGTCTGTTTAGCGGAATCATCTTTCTGATTTTGGCATTGGTCGTGTTGTTTTTTGCACCAGCAATTGCTTCGATTTTACCGATTTTGTTAGGCTTAGCAATTATTTGTAACGGCATTTTCCAATTGATTATGGGATTGAATATGAAATCGACACCATGGCTTATCTACAGTGTGCTGTTATTGATTGGCGGAATCGTTTTGTTGTTCAACCCATTTGCTAGTTTGTTAGTTTTATTCCAAATCTTTGGGGGAATGCTCATTGTCATGGGCGTGTCAGAAGCAATCAGCTTTTTCAAATTAAAAAAAATGACGATCAACTAAGCTAAGTGTTAATTGTATCAAGAGAAATGGTTCGCCTGATTTTTGTGTAGCAGGTGTGCTGTTTCTTTTTTATTCAAAGGAAAGGAAATGATCAAATGGAATTTATTGGAACCTTGTGTCTAATTTTGATTGCGACAACGCTTGGTTCACATCTTTCACGTCGTATTGGGATTCCCGCTGTAATCGGGCAGTTGTTAGTCGGCGTGATTTTAGGACAAGCAGGTTTAAATTGGGTGCATCCCAACATTTTAGTACATGATTTTTCTGAAATCGGTGTGATTTTATTAATGTTTCTTGCGGGTTTGGAAAGCGATCTATCTTTACTCAAAAAATATTTTAAGCCCGGTATGTTCGTTGCTTTGTTAGGAATTCTATTTCCAGTAGTATTTGGTTGGCTCACAGGTGAAGCTTTTCATGTGCCGCTAAATGAAGCACTGTTTTTTGGAATTATCCTTGCAGCAACTTCAGTAAGTATTTCAGTTGAGGTATTGAAGGAATTAAATGTGGTCAATACTAAAGAAGGCTCAACCATCCTTGGAGCTTCTGTAGTAGATGATATTTTAGTTGTCTTAGTGCTAAGTTTGAGTCTTTCGTTCTTGACTGGTGACACAGCTAACCAAACATCTCTTCCACTGATTTTATTGGAACAAGTGATTTATTTCGTATTTATTTTCTTGTTGGTTAAATGGATTGCTCCTCTATTGATGTCTTTCGCAGAAAAAATTTATGCAAATTCTGCTGTGATCATTGTTTCCCTAGTCATCTGTTTGGGGATGTCTTTTGTCGCAGATCTAGTTGGTCTTAGTTCAGTAATCGGAGCATTTTTTGCAGGAATTGCTGTTAGTCAGACAAAAGTCAAACAGGAAGTTTATCGAAATGTAGAGGCTTTAGGTTATTCCGTCTTTATTCCTGTTTTCTTTGTCAGTGTAGGACTAGAAGTAGATTTCGCCAATTTCGGAAGTCAACTTTTCTTCATTCTTGCCTTTACGATTGTTGCAATCTTGACGAAACTGGTCGGTGGTTATTTCGGCGCAAAAGTTGCTGGCTTTTCTGGAAATAGTTCCTTGATGGTTGGTGCGGGAATGATTTCACGTGGCGAAATGGCTCTGATTATTTTACAAATTGGACAACAAAGTAAGTTGATTGAAGCACGGTATTATTCACCATTAGTAATCATCATTTTACTAACGACTTTAGTTTCTCCATTGATTTTAAAACATTTTACGAGAAAGATTTATACGGTTAAAGCAAATTGAGATCAAAACAAAAAAGGTAAAACAAAACGGACTATCGTTTTGTTTTACCTTTTTCTTTCCTATTTACTAACAAATTTAATTAACGATTTGTTCATTGACGTACTCAGCATATAAGTTGTGGGAATGAATCAACTCGCTGTGAGTTCCATGTCCAGTAACTGTTCCTTTTTCAATGAAGTAAATTTGATCCGCACCAACAATTGTTGATAAACGATGGGCAATGACTAAGGTTGTTCGTCCTTTCATCAAATGATCTAATGCACGTTGGACTTTTTCTTCTGATTGTGAATCCAAACTTGCAGTTGCTTCATCTAACATCAAAATTTGTGGGTTTCGTAAAAACGCACGGGCAATCGCAATTCGTTGTTTTTGGCCACCTGATAATTTCACACCACGTTCCCCGATTTCAGTCTCCAATTGTTCAGGGAAATCACGAACAAACTGATCGGCATACGCTAAACTTAAGCCGTGCCAAAGTTCGTCATCAGTCAAAGTTCTACCCAAACCATATTGTAAATTATCTCGAATACTTCCAGCGAAAACAGCACTATCTTGTGACACGTAGCCAATTTGTGAACGCCATTCGCTCAAATTAAACGATTGAATGTCTTGATTGCCAGCTGTAATTTTACCAGCTGTTGGTTGGTAAAATCGTTCAAGTAAAGAGAAAATCGTTGACTTCCCGCCACCACTTGGTCCAGCAAAAGCGACCACTGTATTGGGTTTTGCATAGAACGAAATATCCTTTAGAATTGGATGATTTTCTTCATAGCTGAAAGAAATATTTTCTGCTTGAATCGTTTTTCCTGCAACATCGACAGCTACTTCACCGTTCTTTTCAACCGTTGTTTCCAAAATTTGTTGGATACGTTCCGTTGCCCCCATTGCTTTTTGCGCTTGAGAGAAAAACATCGCAAAGCTTGTCACGGGCGTGATGATATTAAACAGATACAAAAGGAATGCAACTAATTCGCCACTTGTTAACGTACCTGCTTGAACGCGTACGGCACCATAGCCAAGGATCCCAACAAACAATCCAAGCATTGCTGTCATCATGATTGGTTGTAAAACAGCTTCTATTTTGGCATCTTTGACACCTAAAACAAAAATCTTTTCGATAAACGTACGACCACTATTTTTTTCTGCTTCCTCGCCATTACTTGATTTGATCAAACGAATCTCAGCAAGTTTTTCTGTAGCATCGGCATTAAAATCAGCTGTCGCACCTTGTAGTTGACGACCAATCTTAGACATCATCTTACCAATTGGGATCATGATAATCATGACGACTGGTATTGCAACAAACATCAGCGTCGCCATCTTCCAATCCATAATGATCAAAATAATAACTGAGCCAACTAGTTGGATTGCACCAGTGATAAAGTTTGGAAATTGAGTCGTCACTAAATCTTTGATCACCGTTGTGTCATTTACTAAACGAGAACTGCTCTCACCTGATTTATGTTCATCATAATAACCTACAGGTAAATGAAGTAAATGTGCCCATAACTTTTCTCTTAGGGATTTAACAGAATGTTCACCAACATAACGAAGTAAAAAACCACCAATCGTTCCAAAACCAAGATAAACGGCAAATGCAACAAGTAGCACTGCGACCATTTTCCCGTCAATTTTTGATAATTCACTGGTATCAACCAGCCCCTTTGTTAACTGTGGGACGACCAAACTTGCTCCACTTGTGACTAGACTGAGTAAGATCCCAAATAAAAACAAACCTTTCTTGGAGCTTACACTGTTAATCAATTTCATAAAATCTTTGAATTTAAATGTTCCAGTAGATGCTGGTAGTTCTTCAGCAAATCTTGCGGGTTGTCCGTCGCCGCCTCGTGCCATGTTCTTTTCCTCCTAATACCTAAAAACTTGTTCTAAAATTTTTAATCGTTAAAAATCTTCCCACTCATCATCATTGTTTCTTTGCGAATCATCTTTGTTGAATGGATGCTGTCTTTCATTTGGACTGCCTCTCCAAAACTCACGTCGAAAATCACGACCAAATCGATTTGGAAAATCTTGTGAAAAGTCTGGACGACCACCACGTTCACCAAATGGCGATTTTCGCATCATTCGTTTCATTTCGCGACGCATTTTTCGTAAATCTTCAGGTGGTAAGTTTTGCCAATCTCCACCGTATTCTTCAAATAAAGCTTCCCGCATTTCTTGCATTGCTTGGAAACGATCTAATGGATCAATAAACTTTTCTGATTGGCGATGAAATTCACTGCTCCATCCACTAGAGATTTTTTCTAATAAGTCGCTAAACGTTGTCTGCTCCTCTTCAGTTAAACCAGCAAAAAAGATTTCGCTTTGATTTTCTTGTTTGAAGGATGCATTCTTTTCCGCTTTTGTTCTTCCTTGTTCCGTTAGATAAACGCGTTTTGTTCGTTTATCATTTTCATCTTCCTCACGGGTAACATCCCCACTTTTTTCCATTTTTTTCATTAGTTCTGCTAACGAGCTTGGTCGTAAATCTAAAACTTCAGCAAGGTAGCTTTGGACTAATCCATCCTCTAGTCGTAAAATTGCCAAAACTCGTTGTTGCCCAGTAAATTTTTGCTTTTTTTGACTCATAAAAGCATTGCTTGCTTCACTAATAAAACGTAGTTGCTTCATCAAACGTTCAGATAATTCACTCATCTTCAAAATTCCTTTCTTTTAGTTCGGTACCGAACTTTATTTCGTTAGTTATTATAGTTCGGCACCGAACTATTTGTCAACTACTTTTTATAAATTATTTTTTTGAGAGCTTTTGATGTCTTCAGTTGTACCAATTAACTACCCTAGAACAATAAAAAAGTAGGTATGACAAGACTTTTGTCATACCTACTTTTTCTGGATAGATGGTGTTCACCAAGCAACTTCTTGCTATCTTGTCGTAGTTAAACGCTTTGTGCCACAACCTTATCCACGGTGTTCCCAAGGCAGCTCCTTCGGCAATAATTCCTTCCTTCATAAAAACATGAGGAACTGTTTTTAGAAAGAAATTCTTCTTGCTTGAAGCTAAACACCTTGTGCCACAACCTTATCCACGGTGTTCCCCAAACAACTCCTCGAAATAACTCATACCTGTCCAAAAATATGAAAAACTATTTTTGTCAGTTATTCATTATTTTTTCGGAGTTAAACGTTTTGCGCCACAACCTTTATTGATAAGTTTCATTTAGATAGTTTACTAATTCTGGTGCTCGTTGTGTTGCAGAGTCCCCTTCTTTTTTATCCTCTAGCATACTAATCATGAGATAGCCTTGGTTAGTTGGATTTGTAGCAAATAAGAAACTATTTTCTTGCCCTTTTTCATCTTGTTTTTCCTTGATTTCTGCTGTACCTGTTTTTGCTGCTAAAGGAATTCCTAAGCTAGCGAGTGAATGTGCTGTCCCATTAGGATCAGTCACAACAGCTTCCAAGTCTGGCAAGATTGTTTGAACAGCGGAGTCACTAACCACACTGTCTTTCGTTTTCGTTTTTGCATCTAAAACTAATTTAGGATAGATAAGATTTCCATTGTTAGCAAAAACGGAATACATCGTTGCTTGCTGGATAGGTGTAATCAATAATTCTCCTTGACCATAACCAGTATCTGCTAATAAAATTTCTGATTTGAAGCTATCTTCATTAGAAATCTGTGCAGGATTCATACTGATTGGTAGGTCTAAATCTTCACCAAAAATAAACTTATCTAAGCCCGATCGGAAAGCTTTTTCTCCCATTTTCAATGTTTGTTGTGCCATATAAATATTATCAGAGTAAACCAACGCATTTCGTAAATTAACTTGTGCCACATCGCTTACCCGCGTCACTTCATACGACCCCCAAGAAGAATCTTTTTGCCATTTTAATCCATCAATGTTTAAGCTCTCTTCAGGATTTAGTGTGCCATTGTCCAAACCAATTGCGGCAGTAATCATTTTAAATGTCGAACCCGGCGCATAACCAGTAGCAAAACGGCTGATAAATGGTTGGTTTTTGTCATCGGCATACACTTGGTAGTCCTTTTCAGAGATACCATTGGTCATTTTATTCGGATCATAACTTGGTGAACTTGCTAAAACGAGTAGATCGCCTGTTTTTGGTGTGGTAGCTACAGTCGAGCCAGCTTCTCCACCTAATTCATCGTAGGCAGTCTTTTGAGCCTTTGCATCAATCGTTAATTTAATTGATTTGCCATTCTTCACTTCTTGTTCTTGAAGTACGTTTTTTTCATTCCCATTTTCATCTGTGATAACTAACTTCCCACCGTTGGTTCCTCGTAATTCTTTATCGTAAGCCATTTCCAAACCAGAGCGTCCAATTTTTCCTACACTACTTAATTTTGGATTCTTTTCGATATCTTCGGCAGTGATGTCACCTACATAACCAATTAATTGTGCGGCAGCTTCACTTAATGGATAATATCGTCCAGTTACTTCTTGAATAGTTGCACCCGCAGGTAATTCTGGTGTTTCCCCATCAATGATTTTGAGTGGAACGAAGTAATCTGGTTGAACCCAACTTTGTGAGATAGCTTGAGTGATTGCATCTTCTGTTAGTTGTGTCCTCTCAGCAAGAGTTTTGATATTTGCCTCTTTTTCTGCACCTTCGCCTAACTTACCTGGAACAACACCGAGTTGCTTCAACTGGCCATTGGTTGCTAATCCTTCCCCGTTTCGATCCAGGATTTCACCACGCGTTGCCTCTTGTGTGTTCAAGCTGACTTTGTCCCCATTTTCCATAGTAGGGAAAACCAAATTAGGTTGCCAGTTGATTTTGGGTCCTGTTTTTTCGCGAGTCAGTGTCCCTTCAAAAGTCAGATTTTTTAGCTCACCCAAAGCAGTGCTCATTTTAGCTGTGTAAGAAAAAGTATAGGTATCTTTTTTCTTTTTTTCGACAGTTAAATCTGACACGGTATATCCTTTTATATCAACAGCATCATAGATATTCTGGTACTTCTCCAAAATGTCTTGAGTCGTCCATTTCGATTTTTTTGTAGCTGTTGTTAAAAAGGTCGTTGCTTTTTGATAATCGCCTTTATCAAGTGCCTTTACAAATTGTTTAATCGTTGTTTTCGCTTCATCGACAGTTTTGTTTTCTTGATCATGTTGATAATAGAAAAATCCCCCACCAGCTATTGCAATGAGTGCTACAGCGCCTAAAATATATGGGACAGAGCTTTTTGTTTTTTTCTGTTCGCTTCTTTTCATCTGTATCCTCCCAATTTTTGCTTCAACCATCGTTGGTCGTTAAAAACACTTCTATTATATCTAACTATCATCTAGGTTGCTATCTTAAATTTTTTTTAAATTTGTTATTTTTTTGTTTTATGTACTACGTCTTTTCTAATAAATAAAAACCAACAAGACAAGAATCACCATTGTCTTGTTGGTTCTTTTAAGTTAAAAAATTAAATATCATCGAAATCAAAATCATCTAAGTTGATTTCATCTAGTTCTTCTTCCCTAGTCTTAACCTCTTCACGAAGATACTGGACATCCATTACTTTGATAAATGGATAATAGATTGCCATCCCCAAAACAAATAAAAGTCCTTGTAACACAGCACCTTGCCATCCACTCACTAAAAAGCCGGAAATGATTGGTGGTGTTGTCCATGGTAACTGAATTCCATTTGTGTAAGGAACCAATCCGATATTCATTGAAAAATACGCAATAATGATATTGATTGTTGGAACTAAAGCAAAAGGAACCAACAAAATAGGATTCAAAACAATCGGTAACCCAAAAATAACTGGTTCGTTAATTCCAAAAATACCCGGAATTAACGATAATTGTGAAAGCTTTTTGATTCGTTGACTTTTACAGAATAGAACCATTACCACAATTAACGACAAGGTTGAACCTGCACCACCAAAAGTCGCGAACATATCTTGAAATTGACCGGTAATGATGTTCGGAATTTCATGTCCGTCTTTGAATGCTTGCAGATTTTCGACGGATAAAGCTCGAAGAACTGGATTGAACACAGCACCAACGACACTGCTTCCGTTGATTCCAAAAAACCAAAAGAAATGCAAGAAAAGATATGCGATAATCATAGCGCCTAACGTATTTCCTAAGCTTAATAACGGCGTTTGTAAGAAGGTGAAGATAACATCTTGCAGATTGCCATAAGAAGTCAAGGAAACAAGCCAATTTACTAAAAACATCATTGTTACTACTACAAAACTTGGAATAAGTGCTTCAAATGATTTGACTACAGTAGGTGGAACACCATCCGGCATCTTGATCGTCCAACCTTTACGTACCATTGCAACGAATAAACGAGTAGAGATCAACGCAACAATCATTCCAAGAAACAACCCACTAGACCCCATCCACTTCAAAGGCAAGCTAGTTACTTCATAAACAGTCGTGCTTCCTTCTGGTGTAAATAATGT
Source organism: Enterococcus thailandicus (assembly GCF_001886265.1). Taxonomy (GTDB): domain Bacteria; phylum Bacillota; class Bacilli; order Lactobacillales; family Enterococcaceae; genus Enterococcus_B; species Enterococcus_B thailandicus. The sequence continues at coordinate 74,926 of NZ_JXLE01000002.1, read as the reverse complement.
CTGATACGGAGTTAAAATAAAGAAGGAAACCAGTGCGATAATCCCAGACTGCATTGCATCAACATGAAATTGTTTCCCTAAACTGTACGCAATTCCGACTACGGCCAAAATGGTCATGACATCGAAACTCGCACTAGCAGGTACAGACATCATTGCCTCCCAGTTGTCACCAAGCAAGGCAGACATCCATTCATTCCACTGAGGAAGAGGAAAATTAGCAATTAAAAGAAAAACTGAGCCGACGATCAATAGTGGTGTTGACAATAGGAATCCATCACGAATAGCAACTAAATATTTATTTTCACCGATGACTTTGGCTAAAGGAGTTAGTACTTTTTCCAGCCAATTCAAAAATTTTTGCATGGTCGACCTCCACGTTATTGTTTATTTTTCTTGATTAATTTAAGTGCTTCTTTTAACGCACCTTCACCGTCCATCATGCCATAGATTTCTGGAGAGATTGCAGCAACCGGAATATTTTGTGGTGAAAACTGCGTCCGAACTTTTTCGAGCAAGAAGCGCACTTGAGGCCCCAATAAAATGGCAATCGGTTTTTCCTGCTCAACAACTTCTTGTGCTCTAGCAACTGGAAAGGCAGTAATTTCTAATGGCATCTGGTGTGCTTGAACGACTTCCATCATTTTATTGACCATAATACTTGTAGACATACCTGCATCACAAAACAAATAAATTTTTTTCTTCATATAATTCACTCCTTAAATGTTTTTTATTTTTAATCAATTGGTGCTTTGATTCTTTTCTCATAGGCTTCTAACCATTCCTGCGTGATTGGTTCAATCAACGTTGTCTGATTTTTCCCTGGATTAGCAAGAAAAATTTGTGGTGCTTGTGTTTGTGTACCGACACTAAAGGTGAATTCAACATTGGTTGCCACGCCCCACTCGCCTGCCTTATTCATTGCAATGAGTGAGAATGCGCCAGCTTTCCCATAGCGCTCTTTAAGTTTTGTTTCAAAAGAATAAACTGCTTGATCACAAGCTTCTTGTGGACTAGCTCCGCTGCCCATTAGTCGAACAATCTCGTAAGATAAACAGCCCTTCATCAAATCTTCGCCTAGCCCAGTTGCAGCTGCTCCACCAATCGTACTATCGACATAAAAGCCTGAACCAGAAAGTGGTGAATCACCGACACGTCCAGGCTTTTTCATAAACAAACCTGAGCTGGAAGTTCCTGCTGCCATCGACCCATAGGTATCTAAGGTGATAGAACCAACCGTATCATGACCATCATAAGGATCCAACTGTTTTTCTTGGATTTCTTTTAATCGCTTTTCCCAAATTTTATGGGCACGAGGTGTTAACATATTTTTTCGTTCAAAATCATGCAGCATCGAATATTGTGTTGCACCAGTTCCAACTAAAAAACTGTTAAATTTTTCTTCACTTAAACTTCTAGCCACTGAAATAGGATTTTTAACATCCGTAATTCCAGCAACTGCGCCAATTTTAAAAGAGTCGCCATCCATAAAAGCGGCATCCATTTCTAAAATGCCTTGAGCATTTGGCAATCCACCATAACCCACTGATTTATAATACGGATAGTCCTCCACAGTTTTAATCAGTGCTTCTACAGCATCTCCAGCTCGTTCATTTTTTTCTAAAAGTCGTAGTGCTTCAACGACACCATCATGTGCCATTCGCCAAGTAGCAATTGCACCTTGCATTCTATTCACCCTTTCTATTCCATTTTAATTAATGCGCTTTCACAAAAATATTATAATTAGTATATACTGTTTTGTATATACTGAAAGAATTAAAAAGTTGACTTTCTCATAAAAAAACAATCAAGCTCTCATTTCTGTAAAAAGGTTGTGCACAAAACGCTTAGCTCCGACAAGATAGTGAGCAAACACTCAAAATAGCTTTTCATATTTTGAGGTGGATGCAAACTATATGGAGGAGTTGCTTCTTGAACGCCGTGGATAAAGGTTGTGGCACAAAGTGGTTAGCTTCAAGTAATAAGGAACCTTTTCTTAAAAATAGCTTCCCATATTTTTAAGAAAAGAGGACTTATTACCGAAGAAGCTACTTTGGGAACACCATGGATAGAGGTTGCGATGTAAAACGTTCAGCTCCAAACAAGATGGCAAGCTGTCGCTCAAAGCCGTAGCTTATATTTGGAGATGGCTGAAAGCTATGTGGAAAAGTTACTTCTTGAGTACCGTTTATTCGAAAAAATGAAAAATCTAGTCCCTCTCAGCATGTTTTCAATTTTAAAACCGCCTAAAATCAACGCTTTTAAAAACGGATTTTAGGCGGTCTATCTATTTGGGAAAATTTTTATCCTAGATCTTTTTTGGGTTCTTATTCAGTCAAAGCAATGATTGCCCTCATATAAATTTCCAAATTCAGCAGTAAGTCACGTTCATCCATGTACTCATCTTGATTATGTGCGATCCCTTTTTGGCCTGGAAATGAAGGACCAAATGCGACAATGTTTGGCATAAACCGAGCATAAGTTGCACCGGTAGTCGTTACGGGTGAACCATCTTCTTTCGTTACCTCTTCATAAACTGCACTCAACTTTTGGACAAGTGGATTTTCTTTAGGAAACGAACTACTTTTGATTCGACGAACAATTTCCATCTCGCTATTTTTTGGTAACTGTCTAAGAAGCGTTTCGGTTACTTCTTCTTCAGTTACGGAAACAGGATAACGGATGGCAATAGATAAGGACAAACCGGTTTCTGTTTTCAACAATTCATAGGGGGTCAAAATCAGTTTTCCACTGTCTTCGTCTTCAAAATTCAAAGCTAATCCTTCCCCGTTGTGTTGATTCGCGAGCGAATCTACTATCCAAGAAAAATAGTCCTGTAATTCTCCCGTTAATAATTGGTTGGTCTTGATTTTTTCAGCTAATAAGGTAATGGCATTTTCGCCTAACTCAGGTGCATTAGAGGGGGCTCGTTTCCCAGTTACCATGATTTCTTCCTGATTGACTGTGACAGCTAATTGGTCAGGAACATGATCTTTTGCTTGATCGCCATTAATATTACTGAGTTGATTTAATTCTTGCGTATCAAAAGCAGTCAAAATTTGATAGTTGACAATTCCACGCTCTCCGTACACGACGGGATATTTGCAATCAGGCGTAAAACCGAATATCGGTGGCTTTTCTTGGCTCAAATACATCGGAATGTCAGAACTACCACTTTCTTCATCTGTTCCAAAAAGGATTCGAATCGTTTTTTTAGGGACGAATCCAGCTTCTTTTAATAACTTCATACCATACAGACACGCCATAATAGGACCTTTGTTATCTAAGATTCCACGTGCATAAAAACGTCCAGCCTTTTTTGTTAACTGATAGGGTGGAAATGACCAGTCTGTACCTTCGGGGACAACATCCAAATGTCCAACAATTCCAATATACTCAGAATCTTTTCCCCATTGTGCGTACCCAACTGCATCTTGCACACTAGAAGTTTCAAATCCATAGCTTTTAGACAAAGAAAGGGCTTTTTCAAGTACCTCTTTTGGCCCTCGACCAAATGGCGCTGCTTTTTCGGGTGTCCCTTTCACACTTTTGATCTTTATTACTTCATTCAAATCTTGATAAAACTGTTCTTTGTTCTCTTCGATTAACTGGTGAATGTTCATAGTGACCTCCTATTGGCTGTAACGAGTTAGTGTATTTTTAAATGTATAACGGTCAGCTCGATAATATGAAATGTCATAAAAAATAGGTTCTGCATCAATGGCATACGTGACAGACTGCACTCTTAATAAAGGATTGCCTAAGGAAACATCTAATAAATCTGCCATCTCCTCCTCAACTAAAATCGCTTCGACTTCTTGATGAGAATAGGCGATTTCAACTTGTTTTTCCAATAGTTCAAACAACGAACCATTAAAATCCTCAATCGTAAAACCTGCAATAAAGTTTTCTGCTAAGTAGATTTTCTCAACGGTCATTGGCTCACCATCAAGTAAACGTCTTCGAATTAATTCGTAAATGGCTGTGTCCGGATTCAGCTGTAGTGCGCTACGAATTTTTTCATTGTCTGTGAGTAATCTTCGAAAAGAAATAACTTCTGTTTTACTCGTCTTACCATATGCTTTAGCTGCTTCAGTAAACCCTTGGAGACCTGCGCGCCCACTTTGAATCTTCTGTTGAGACATCACATAACTGCCTTTTCCTGGTCGTTTTACTAACACGTTTTTTTGAATTAACAGATCAATTGCTTTTCGAATTGTTAAACGACTGCATTGAAACTCTTTTGCTAAATCATATTCTGAAGGTAATTTTTGCGAACTGACATAGGTTCCTTCTTCAATTCGCTGTTCAATTTTTGAAGCGACTTGCGTAAATTTATTTCTAGTTTCTTTTTCCACCATAAAAATAGTCTGAGCTCCTTTAAATTTGGCTGATTTTTTACAAAAAAAGATATAGTATATACTTCACGGTATATACTATATCTTATGGACAAGAATTTCAATTATTTTGAGAGCGTTTTTTTCGAAGAGCTATTTTAGTCATCAACTTCGGTTTCTAAAATCTCACCTGTCTGAGCATTCATTTTAACAGTTGTTTCTTGTTGGTTGTTTTCAACAGTAACTTCCCAGAAAGTAATACCAAGATCCTTATCTAGATCCCAATCCGTTGCTGTTCCGCCGCCAACTTGCTGGACAGCAATCTCAGCAGCCTTTTCTATACTCAATAAATTTTGGATGTCAATTTTATCTTCTCTTCGTTTTACACCATTTTGCTCATCTCTATCAAGTTGTTCTTCTCGCTCTTTCTCCACCTTTTTCGTGACACCATCTACCCTGATTTCAAATTCAGTTGTGTCATTGACTCCTTCAATCTTGTAATAATAAGCACCAAATGAGGTATCTAATTCAAGAGAAGTGATATCACTATCAGGATAAGTAGCTTGATAGGTTTTGATTGCTTCTTCAACTGAGACGCGTAAGTCACCTTCAACTGATTTTCCTGCCACGGAAGAAGCAGTAGTTGAACTGTGATTGTCTTTCATTGCTTGTGTTTGGCTCGTCTGTGTGTTCGATTGATTTTGGCTTTGATCCTGCTTCTCATTGCTTTGACACCCTGCCAATAGTCCAAGTGTGCCGATAGCAATGCTCAAATAAGCAATTTTTTTCATTTTTTTAACTCCTTTTCGTCTATGTTCAATTAAAAATAGGAAGTTGACAACTGAGTGGGGTCATTCACCCACCAACTTCTTCAAGCTGTCTAAATTTATTATAACGGAAAATGGGGCAAAGGTCAGAAATTTTCAAATAAACGCTTGACTTAGAGTGCACTCAAGCCTGTATGATTTATTTAGAGACTAAAAGTAAACGCTACAAATAGCAAAATCTTACGTAAAGAAGGAATGAAAATGACAAAAAAATTATACCTTATGCGACACGGAGAAACGTTATTCAACCAACTAAAAAGAATTCAAGGTTGGAGCGATTCACCACTAACAGAAAAAGGTATTGCGCAAGCAAAAATAGCTGGTAATTATTTTTCTGCCAATCAAATCACCCTAGATCACGCTTATGCTTCTACTTCAGAAAGAGCCTGTGATACGTTGGAACAAGTCACTACGCTTCCTTATCAGCGAGTAAAAGGGTTAAAAGAATGGAATTTTGGTGTCTTTGAAGGTGAAAGCGAGTCGCTCAACCCTCCTCATGCACCGGGAGAAACTTCATATGGTGATTTTTTTGTACCTTTTGGTGGAGAAAGTAGTCAAGAGTTACAGGAGAGAATGGTCAATACATTGACAGAAATTATGGAAAGACCTGACCATCAAGAAGTGTTAGCCGTTAGCCACGGCGGCTCTTTGTATCTGTTTCTTCAAAAATGGCTGTCTTTCCCTGAAGTAAAAAAAGTCCAATTTTCAAATTGTTGTATTCTTGTCTTTTCTTATTCAGATAAGGAATTTCAATTTTTAGAGGCAATCAACCATGATTTTAGTGAGTTATAAAATTAAAAAAGCTAGACTGTGACTAGACTGTGAAAGAAGCATTTAACTTCAAGAAATAGAAATTACCAGGAATTGCTTTCTAAGTTTTGAACAACTTTCGCTTATTGGTGAAGAGACCATTTTAGGAACACAGTAAAAAAGAGGCTAGGATGAAATATCCCAGCCTCTTTGCTTTTTTATTTTTGATTCAATTGATTAAATAATCCACCAATCGTTTGATCCTTTAGCTCGATTGCTTGACCATCCAGAGTTGCTTCCACAACATGATAGTAATCTTGTAAAGGTGGGACCTCTAAATATTGATCATGCAGGAAAGCTGCTGGTTCAGCATATTCTTTCGTCATTTCATTGGCATCTGCCGCAGTTTTGTAAGTAATTTTTAACATCATAAACCCCTCTAATCTGTATAATTGATTCTTCTCTTTTCTCACTCGACATTAATCAGGGCGAACCAAGGTAAAGATCTCTCCTATTTTAGCATAATTATTGCCAGCTAAACGGCTGACAGGCTTTAATTTCTCAATTAAGATGCGCCCGTCATCATAGATGGATTCATCCACTTGATAGTGCTTGATTTTTAATAAAAGCAAGTCCGCAGTAATTTGCTCATTTTCTTTGATTTCAATGTGTTGGTAGAGTTCTGTTTCAAAACGAATTTTCGATTCTCTGAGAACAGGTACTTTAACTATCTGAGCGTCCTCCGTCGAAAAAGTCGTTCGTGTTAATTCGCTCTCTTCTCTTGGCAATGTTGCCGCAGTTTGGTTTCCATCAGCAACGTTATCTTCATCTAAAATATGGATAACAGCTTCTTTTGTGGTTAAAAGATTGGCAGCTGTATCTTTCAATTCGTGCATTTTACGTTGAATTGCTAGCGAAATGATTGGCGGGTTCGAGCTAACAATCGAAAAATAGCTGAACGGCGCAATATTCACAATTCCATTTTCAGAACGAGTAGTTACTAACGCTACTGGTCTGGGAACGATTGAGCCAATCAATAATTTATAATTTTCTCTTTCAGTTAAATCTGAAGGTGATTTTTGGATCATTTTTTTCTCCTTCTATAACGTATTCAATTTGGGAAGTCTTTTTAAAATTGCTGACTTTTGTGGTAAAAATTTATCTGGTAACATAAATTCCTCACCAAGTGTTTCTAAAGGTTCGTCAACAGTAAATCCAGGCGTCCCCGTTGCTAATTCCAACCAAACATTCCCATGTTCTTGCAAATAGATGGATTGGAAATATTTACGATTTTTGATTTTTGTCACAACGTATTTGTCTTCTTGTAATCTCGCTTTCCAATCTGGTAACGAATCATCTTCAACCAAGAATGCGACATGGTGAACTGTTCCTGGCCCGAATCTACCAGGAGTTAAAGTTTCTTTAGGAACAATCAATTGTTGCTCCTCTTCCTCACCGAAAAAAAGATGGTAGCCGAAAGCTGAGTTACGTACCAAAGTCATACCCAATCCTTCCGTTAATAGCTGAACCGTTGCTTGGGGATCTGCAGAAAGTAATACGCCGCCAAATAAACTAAGAATCGCCGGGGTCTCCGAAGTTTTCTGATTTTCAACTAAAGCAATCGTCAATCCATCTGGATCAGCGAATTCAATTGTTGGTTTTCCAAATAAATCCGTTTGTTGCGTAGTAATTGAAAATTCTTCTAAACGACTAAGCCAATAACGCGTACTTCCTAACGGTATTTGAAAAGCCATCGTTCCAACTTGCCCACTTCCAACTCTGCCTTTCGTTTCATATTTCCAAGAAAAGAAAGTGATGATGGTACCGACCTCTGCATCATGATTCCCAAAATAAAGATGATAACTATCTGGATCATCAAAATTAACAGTTTGTTTCACTAAGCGTAACCCTAAAATGTCACGATAAAAATGAAGTGTTTGATCTAAATCAGCAACGGTTGCAGAAAAATGATGAATTTTATTTAATGGACGCATACTATTCTCCTTTGTTAACGTTTTGTATCAAAAGGTTTAATCGCGCTTTCGATTGATGCACGTTGATTTTCTAAAAATGGTGGTAATGATAAGATTTCGCCTAACGTTTCGTAAGGTTCGTCCTCCATAAATCCTGGTTCGTCCGTTGCAAATTCAACTAAAATATGTCCCAATCGAACATAAAGTGATTCAAAATAGTAGCGGTTGACATAACCTGAATTTGGTAATCCAAGATCGTCAAAAATCTTTTGCCAAACTTCTAAAGAACTACGATCAGCTAAACGGAATGCAACATGATGAACTTCACCAAAGCCCTGTTGCCCCTGAGGACTAGTTGTATCTTCTACTAAAATAACTTGTGCCCCATTTCCACCTTCACCGATTTCCAACAAATGACGGTTACCGTCAACAGCGATTTCTTTAAAGGTTAAAACATTTTCGAAAAGTGCACGAAAATCATCAAAGTAAGAAATTGTGATTTCCACAGGACCTAAACCGTAAATAGCAAACTCAGTTGGAACTGGTCCATTTTTCCAAGGTGTACCTGGACGAACACCTACGTTCGTTTCATCGGAAATCAATTGGTAAGCTTGCTCATCTTCATCCCAAAAACGTAAAATCTTCTTACCGAAAAGTTCAGAAATTTCTTCATGTTTCACAGCAAATTCATCAAAACGGCGCAGATAATATTCTAGTGCTGCATCAGTGGGAACACGAAAACCAATTCTTGAAATTGAATTGGTGCCCTTTTCACCTTTTGGATTATTAGGGAAGTCGAAAAATGTCATGGTTGTTCCGGGTGTACCATAATCATCAGCATAATACGTGTGGTATGTTTGGATATCATCTTGGTTTACTGTTTTTTTCACCAGACGCATACCCAAAATATCTGTAAAGAACTGATAATTTTTCTTAATGTCACTTGTCATGGCAGTTACGTGGTGAATTCCTAAGGGTTTATCTTGTATATTCATTTCAATTTCCTCGTTTCTTCATAGTTATATTTATTGTCAGTTATCTTTTACTTTTTTTAATAGTTTTTCTAGTTGCAATAGTTCATCTAATTCAAAATCAGCGAAACATCGACCAATTGTTGCTGCGTGTTGCGGAAAAATTTCAGCCATTAGTTGACAACCCGGATCGGTAATCGCAACATACGTTTCACGACGATCCGCCTGATTCGTTTTGCGCTCGGCTAAACCTTTTGCTACCAGCTTATCAATCACGTAGGTGGTACTGCTACTAGCAATCAAAATTCTCTCTTGGATGGTTTGAGGTGTTTGCTTGCCTTTATGGTAAAGAAACTCAAGTACAGAAAATTCGGTGATATTCAAACCATAATTTTTAACGTCTTTTTTCACCACAGCTTCCAGTTTTCCACTTACGCGCAATAAGCCAATGAATACATTTAAAGCCTGAGTTGTTTGTTCCATTTTCCCACCTCCATCTACTTAAAAATAAATATCTCCAATTCGAGATAATAATAGCCGGAATGAATTTAAATTGCAATTTATTTGTCTTAAAGTTAAACACAACTAGAATTTTAGAAAAGAAAAAAGCTACCTCCCATTGTGAAAGGTAACTTTTTAACTTACTACTCTTTAACTTTGATGAATAAAAGAATTGTTGCACTTGTCATTCCTAACAGGATGCACATTCGATAAAAATCACTAGGAATCGCTACGCCAATGAATAAAATTACTATACTGACAACGATTGCTTTCATTCGTGTTTTCTCAACTCCTGCTTTTAAACGCTTAGGATCGATTGCTGGTCCTTTGAATCCGATAATCACTGTCAAAAGTGCTGCAGCGCCTAAAAAAGCAAGTCTACCAATGGTAATATCAAAAAAGATGGCACCAAATGGCACAATCACTAATAAAAAAATACTTTGGATTGTACATAACCAACTCTTGCTAGCGTGATAGCCATAAGAATTTCGGCGAATGGCGAAAAACGTCACGTGGGTAACAATCACAGCTGGAACAATTTGTAAGAATGCTGCAACAGCATAAATAAAGACAAGTTTAATTAATTCAACAAGTAATGTCGAAAGACCATACTCGATTTTTGCAGTTTCAAGTTCAGAAAGGTTTAAATTTGAGCCAAGCTTTTGACTTAAGTTCTTTGCTATTTTCTCCTCTAGTGAAACATATTCATTTGTCATATTTTCATCTCCCCTAAATTTGATTATATAAGGAGTTGAAAGTGAGAGAAAGCAAACTCATAAGTGTTAGTTATTTCAGCAAAAGTGTTAAGTTTATTTTTGATTAAAACGATCCACTAGTTTTTTCAAGTGACGAGTAGACACTAGACACTCCTCGTCATTGACCATTGTGATTACGCGTTCCTTTTTGTCAATCCGACTGATATTGTTGACATTCACTACATAAGATTGGTGACAGCGATAAAACGACTGACTGAATTTCTCCACATCCTTGATTTTTCCAGTATATTCGACCATTCTGTTATCCAAATGAATAATCAGCTTATGCGGTGTTTGGCTCGATTCGAAAAATAAAATCTCGTCTACGAATAATTTAATGTCCAGCACACCACTTTTGATTCGAATCTGTTCACGACTAGGAAGCTCTGTGTTCATATAACGTTGCATCGCAGTGTCAATGCAGCTAATCACTTTTTTCTGTAATTCTTCAAAGTCGTCTTTTACTAAGTAATCCATAGCTTCTACTTTGTAAACAAAAGTTAAATAAGACATATCACTATAAGAAGTTATAAAGACAATTTTAGCAGTCGGATCATACTCGCGGATTTTTGCACCTAACATGATTCCATTCATTTCGGCATTGAGGTCAATGTCTAAAAAATAGAGTCCTTCTGTTCGTTCCTTACGAATAAAGTTCAAAACATCATTAGGATCAGGAGTCTCCATGGCAAATTCTATATCATAATCCATCATCATTAGATAGTTTTTTACAATTTTGGTAATTCGATTTCTATGAACTGTTTCATCATCACAAACAAAGATTTTCAACACAGCTATCGCCCCACTTCATCTCTCATTTTTACCGCTTTATTATTAAGCGAAACGCCCAAACTTTTAGCGCTTGGGTAAATTATTGTATCATAGTTTTGTTTTATTTTGTGAAATACTTCTCAAGTAATTCAATAGGTCTATCTTCATAGTAAACGCTATTCTGAAAAAGGCAACCCATCACAAAAAAAGGCTTACCGAATACCAATCAAAAGCTCATAAAAAAAGACATAACACTGTCGGCTGACAATGCTATGTCGATAAAACAACTACGATTAAAAGCATTCACCTTATTGGCAAAAGCTCTTAAAGGTAATTATTTTTCCATTTCATTTTTTAACGCTTCTGGCATTTTTGGTTCGTAAGTAGCTAATAAACAAATACTAGTTGTAGAAACTAGTTCATAGGCAACCAACGCAACAGCTGATACCATGCTTAACATTTGAATCTTAACATTTGAAAATTTTTTCATGTCTTCTCCACCCCTAATTCAATAGTAAAATAATAGCGTGTTTTGCTACTACTCTATAAAAATTATAATAAGAAAAGTGATATAGACCTTAAACAATCAAAAGTGCGCCTTTTTTAAGAAAAAGTGCGCACTTTTGATTCGCTTAATTCAATTTGTCAAAAATCGTAATGATTTGAATAAATTGATTGTTGTCAATTTTTGTTTCTAAATACACATTTGGTTGGGCTTGGACCAATTCGTCTAAGTTTGTTAAACCAATTCCACGATTCTGAGATTTAGTTGAAAAATTCGCTTGTTTTAAAACATGTAGTTTAGGAATTTTCTCCCGACAGCGATTACTAATGATAAACAAACACGCCTGATTATGAATGGTTACGGTTAATTCGATTTCGGGATTGTCAACATTTTGTGATTCTTCAATCGCATTATCTAAAATAATCCCCAGCATCCGAACTAGAATCAGCGATGGAACTGAAATTTTGTCAATTGTTTTTGGCACATGGATATTAACGCGAATTCCTTGTTCATATGCACTATACAGTTTACTGATGATAATACTTTTGATTTCTCTAATTTCTAAATGACTAACGGATGCCATTTTTAAGATTTCTTGATCAAAGATTGTCCCAGTTCCTTTGATACTGGAGTAAAAATAGTTTTTCAGACCAGTTACATCATCATTTTCGATGTAATCTTCTAAAGAAATCAGAATGTTTTTATAATCATGTTTAAATTTTCTGAGTTCTGAATAGTTTTTCTCGATTTGTTCACTGTAATCAATCAAATAATTCATTCGGTTTCTTTGCTCTTTTGCTTCGTATTCCGCCTGTTTGACGAAGATGATTGAAAAACAAATCAAGGCAGATAACATTCCGTATAGAACAATAAAAAATGCATTTGCGTGTCCAAAATATTCATTTAGTGAGGGATAGCGATCAATTACGATTAGAGCAAAGTACATCATAAATGTCAATGTGACGATGGTTGTACTAACTTTCAAGATTAAGTCATTACCGAAATATTTTTTGATAATAATTTTTTTGAATATCCAAGCGAACAAAAAGTAGATAAGTGTGTTAATTGCTAAACGAAGAACTTGATTTACTTGATTATCATAATCAAGTCCCGCCATGTACAAACCAGTAGCGAATAAATTATCAGCAAAGATATACAATAAAATCGACAAGGATGACGAAAAGAAAGACCAGTAATAACCACGTCGAAAGTACAATAGAATACCACACATGTAGAGCCATAACATTCCGGTTGAAACCACATCTAATTTCATATACGTTAGCACATAGACTATCATGATCCCAACACAAAACAATAGATATTTTTTATTTGTTAATTCATCGTTGAAATAGCCTAGGACAAATAACATACTTGCTAACTGTCCAACGATCATAGCCAAAATGATGAAACTAGGTATTCCCAAAATATTCTCCCCCTATTTCCCTAACTACAACCGTTTTGTTTACATTTCTTTTGATTATAGCTAACTATTTTGAGCCATATCTATTATATCAAAAAAACGCAAGTTATTATAAAAAAAGCACAATTAATTATGGATCGTTCAGAAATGTAAATATTACATAAATAATACACTGTAATGTCTTGCTTTTTTTAGTAGATATAGAAAAATATTCGACCCAAATAAAGACACAAAAAAACCGCCTCAGACGAGACGGTTAACAGTCAATGTAATAATTAAGCTTTTACAATGTTAGTTGCTTGAGGTCCACGTTGACCTTCTTCGATATCAAAAGTCACAGATTGACCTTCTTCTAAAGTTTTGAAACCTTCACCTTGGATAGCTGAGAAATGTGCAAATAAGTCATTTCCATCTTCACCAGTGATAAATCCAAAACCTTTGTCTGCGTTAAACCATTTTACTGTACCGTTATTCATATTATAGTTCCTCCTAATTACGTATCAAGTACGCTTTTTGTTGCAATTAATTGTTGATAAGCAAAAGGAGTTTTGTATAATGTGCCATACAGCTCAAATTACGTTTCAAAATAAATTACTTGTTTACTATACCATGGGCACTGGCTGAAAGCAACCTTTTTGCTAATAAGTTTATTTTTCTTTGGAATTAATCTTTGATTCTAAATGTTTTAGGTGCTTTTTTATAAATAATCACGAAACCAATCCCGACATAGAGTAAGCAAGCCACCGACACGATGATTGCATAAAAGAATCCTGATACTTTTAATTGTAGATTCCCATACGCTATCCAATAAAAAAGTATGGCAATGATTTTATACAGCGGACTGACCACTTCCATCTCACTAGTGAATGGTTGAATCAAGTAATAGATAAATAATTCATGAAATGAAAATAAGGCAGATAATGCCAGTAATAATAAGGCTAAAACACCAAAAAATGTCCAAGATAAAAAGAACCCATTAAGCACCGATAAAAGAAGATAGACACTAAAAATTCCGATTGATAATAAACCATTGTAGAAAAAAGTCTGCTTGAAACGGTAATTGAATCCATGAATGATTGTTCCTGCTTCACGATAAAATGGATAATAGAGCATCGCTACATCACAGTTAACAAAGACCATTTGAACGACTTTCTTTCCAAAACTCATGACATACATGATAAAAAATAGCAGACTTAAGGTTCTTGTCATCTCTTTTTCAGTCAAAGCTTCTCTAACATCAAAGAAACTAAGAATAACAACAACAATTAATGCAGCAACTATCGTATACACACGTAATCGAAAAGCACGGTTCAGTATTTTACGATACCGACTAAATAATAAAGCATTCAGATATTGGTTACCATCTAAATGAGCGAATCGTTCCTCCTGGTTCATCACTAATTTTTTCTGCATGGCTAATCCATCACTAAGATAACTTTTACCAGAAGCAAGTTCTTGACTGGCAACATTCGACAAAGTAGTCATCTCACTCCAATAAAAGACATAGTCCAGTTCCCTTTTAAAGTGGAGTAAAGCATACCAACTGAAGATGAGAAAAACGATGGATAGCGTGATTCCAACCCAAGAAAGGAAAAATGTTAACACAGCTACTGCTAATTTTACCCAGACAAGAATCACCGTGCTACTAATAACAACAATAGTCACTACACTACCAAAAATCACCCGTTGGCGCTTTGATAAGTGCCAAGTGAAAATAATTCTACCTAAATAAAGATAAAAACAGCGAGAACCAACATACGTTAAAAAAATAAAACAAGTTACTTTAATCGGTTCACCGATAGCAAAACCATAAATGATGGCAGCAGGAAGATATCTTAGGCCATGTATAAAGCTGTCAGTTAGTTTATATCCACGGATGATCCTCTGCTTAGGACGTTGGAAATGTTCAATAAAGTCAACAATTCTCTTCTCTCCTGAGATAACGAACCCATCATAAAAATTAAACAAAACAACCACTACCATGAACCACAAAAATAAACCAAGATTGCCAGTGTGGTGAGTAAATGCTTTACCGGAAAATAAATCTGCTCCGCTCAATAGTATCGCGAGTCCATAGTAAAGAGCCAACCATAAACCTTTGGCGAGAATACTGCGGATATTTTCAATTATCAAACCAATGACGGTTAAAATTTGTTTCAATTCATAACTTTGATAGAAACGAGTAGGTATGAATTTTCCAATAACAGGTATTTTTCGTGAATAAAAAACAAGTCCATTGACCTTTTTAGTGACTGAAACTTGTTCTAATTGCCAATAGTCGCGCAAATAATCAAACATCCGATTCATAGACTACGCCTCTTCCTTTGTAAAAGTAGGCCGTTCTTCTCTATCAGACAACAGATCAATGATTTCCTCTTCGAAATCTTGGTCATGAATCTTATCTGATGCAATACCAATCAATTTTTTGTGGTGTAGTAACACGATTTCGTCACAAAGATCTTGTGCTAATTGTAAAATATGAGTCGAAAAAATAATAACCGAGTTCGTTTTCATCTTTAAAATCAACTCTTTCATCTCGTGGGCGGCAACAACATCAAAAGACGTTAATGGTTCATCTAATAATAAAACAGGTGGTTGGACCATAAGTGAAACCAAAAGCTGTACTTTGTTTTGCATTCCGTGAGAAAAATCTTTTAACAAACGGTGTTGGTCTTGACGTTCGATCCCTACTGAATCTAGATAATTTTCTGGCCGTTTGATTTCTTCAATCCGATCTTGATTGATATCAATAAAAAACTTCACAAACTCATATGCTGTCATAAATGCTGGTAAATGTGGCATCGTATAAACAAAACCGATTTCAGTATTGTCATAGTCTGTGTTGAGAATGCCATTTTTTTCAAGGCCAATCGTTCCATTATCAAGTAATAGATTTTTTGAAATACAATTGAACAAGGTTGTTTTCCCAGAACCATTTCGTCCAAGCAAACCGTAGATTTTTCCCTTTTCAAAGGTAAAGCTAGCATCATCAAAAATCACTTTTTCATCAAAATTTTTCGTTATGTTTTCCAATACTAATTTCATTTTTCACCTCTTAATTTTTTTGTTCTTGTCTTCCTCGTTTCCTTGCTAATTTTACTTTACTGCATATTGTTAAGCTTTCCAATAGTGAATCACGTTTAATCACAGGTTTTACTTGTATTTTTCATTTATTAGGACTATTATTTCTACTATTAAATCAAGGAGATGGTCTGATGTCTTTAACAAAACAGCAACAAATAAATACACTAAATGAATTTCAAGAAAACTTTGCTTTACTAGGTTCATCGACTCAAGAAATTGCTGATGAATTAAGAATTTCTCCGGAGAAAATAGAAGCCATTTTGCTACTACAACCAGCTACAATCGAAGAACCTTGGATTCTAAAAAATTATTTAATCGAAAAATTAATTGAGCAAGGAAAAACACCTATTCCTTTCTCTGCTTTAATTGGCGATTATCATGATTATTGGTTCCTTGACACAAGAAAGATTGAAAAAAGAATACTCACGGATTAATCTTAAGAAACTCTTTACTAGCTGTTTTTTCTCTTTTATGTTATATTAATTGTGGAATTTCGTTATCAACGTAGTAGTTGCCTTTCGTTAAGATTTAAGAAAGGAGAATGAATTATGACATTCTATAACAAAAACTTACAATATCGTGTTACTTTAAATACTGATTTGAATCTATTTATCGTTTTTGATAAAGACAATGCAAACCACGTAGCTACAGGTGTCACGATTGAACAAGCTGTACAAGAATTGAAAAAATCCCTATAGGAGAGATATCTCATATGAATGATTGCAGTTCTAGTCATTAAAAGCACCTACTGGATGAATACAGTAGGTGCTTTTTTGGTTCTGCTATTTCTTCAGTTTTCTTTAATTTGTAATTAGATTTCTTGCTATTAAGGATATTCCCTGCTATTATTGTTCTTAACACGAAAAATATTTTTATCGCGAATTGTTAATTTGTTTGATGAAATTTAATCAACACTGGCGTAACCTTGGAGTTACAAGGATGTATTAGAGGTTAGGGAATACATCGTTTAAATGAGAAAAATTAATTGTTAGTAATAGTCACCACCAACTTTAGAATAATAAATATTGATTAGTTAGATAGCCTTCTCTTAACAGAGAGGGCTATCGTTCATTTTACAAGAAAAACAGCAAGAAGATACGAACTGCCTCGTACGCTCCTTGCTGTTTTTTCGTTATCAATTTGTTTGAAGTAAATCATATTGTGATTGATACAAATGATGATAAAGACCTTGTTTCTCCATCAATTCTTCGTGTGTCCCTGCTTCTGCAATTTTCCCACCTGCGACATAAAAAATTTGAGAACTATTTTTAATTGTCGATAATCGGTGAGCAATAATAAAGGAAGTGCGCCCTTTCAATAACTGCTGCAGACCTTCTTGTAGTAATTCTTCTGTTTTAGTATCAATACTTGAAGTGGCTTCGTCCAAAATCAAAATTTTTGGATCTGCCAATAGCGCTCTGGCAAAAGAAATTAGTTGGCGTTGTCCCGCAGAAAGTGTGCTACCTCTTTCTTCGACAACGGTATCGTAGCCATCTTTTAGCTCTTTGATAAAATCATGAGCTCGAACGATTTTAGCAGCTGCAATTATCTCTTCTTTTGTTGCATCTAACTTTCCGTAACGAATATTATCAATAATTGTCCCAGAAAAAACAAACGTATCTTGTAGCATGACGCCCATTTGTGTTCGTAATGAAGCGAGTGTGACTGACCGAACATCATGACCATCCACTTGGACACTTCCCTCATTAACGTCATAAAAGCGACTCAAAAGATTAATAATAGTTGTTTTCCCCGCGCCTGTCGGGCCAACTAACGCAATACTCTCACCTGCGTTAATATGGAAGTTAACATCATTTAAGATATTCTTGCCTTCTTCATAACGGAATGTGACGTGATCGAATGTAACATTTCCTTTAATCGGTGGTAAAATCTGTGCATTTGGTTCATCTTGGATATCAGGTACTTCATCCATTGTCTCAAAAATCCGTTCCAAGTAAGCTGTTGCAGTAATCAGTGAGTTATAAAAATTTCCAATATTGATTACCGGATTCCAAAAATTGTTGATATAACCGATAAACGCAATCAATGTCCCTGTTGTAACATTAACCCCGATTTGACGAATACCTACAAAATAAATCAAGCAAGTTGTCATTACTGCAATATTTTGAACTCCCGGCCACAGCATGAACTGAACATTGACAGCTTTCATCCAGGAGGAACGATACTCATCACTGACTTCATTGAAAATCTCGTAGTTTTCCTGTTCACGAGCAAAAGATTGTGTGATTTTTATACCGGATATACTTTCATGAATATACGCATTTAAATTTGATTGCTTATTACTCAACACTTGATATGCTTTACGTTGTTTCGTTTTGATGACCATAACAATCACAAATAAAACTGGCAGTAAAATTAAACTATACAAGGTTAATTTGACATCAATAAAAAGCATAAATATTAGAGTAATTAGCACATTGAAAATGTCTGAAATCAAGTTAATCAGACCATTACTTAGCAGGTCGCTTAACGTATTGATATAGTTAACGACACGAATCAAAATTTTCCCATGAGGTCGATTGTCAAAATAGGAAAATGGTAAGTGCTGTAGATGTTCAAAGATTGCATAACGCATATCTTTTAAAATATCTTGACCAATCTCGGTAATTGCATAAATTCGATAACGCATGCACCAGCCAATGACCACTAGCGAAATTAAAAAGATCACACTTATTTGGACCAATAATGTGGTATTTCCTTTTGGAATCACATCATCAATGGCAATTTTGGTAAAGTAAGGTCCCAACATCCCGGCAGTATTGGCAAGAATGATGACGAACAAAGCCTTGAAAATCGCTTTTTTATAGGGTTTAACATAAATGGCTAAGCGACGGTAATGTGACCAATTGAATTCTTGCTCCAGTGTTTCATCCACATCAAATTTATTACGTGCCATTAGTTCCCCTCCTTCTCTTGGATACCTAATTGTTTTTGGTAAACTTCATAGTATCGCCCTCTTTGTTCCAGTAATTCTTTGTGTGTTCCTTGCTCAATTACTTGTCCTTTTTCCATCATTAGAATCAAGTCAGCTTCACGAACAGAAGAAATACGATGAGCGATAATGAATGTTGTTTTTTCAGTTGTTAGTTGTGTTAACTCACGTTGGATCTTGAATTCTGTTTCCATATCCACAGCTGAAGTCGTATCGTCCAAAATAAGAATTGATGGGTCTTTCGTTAAAGCTCTTGCTAAAGAAATGCGTTGTTTTTGTCCGCCAGAAAGTCCTACACCACGCTCACCTACAATTGTTTCGTATCCTTCGGGCATCCGTGAAATAAATTCATGTGCATCAGCAATCTGTGCCATTTGTTGGACGTACGTTTCATTTGCTAAAGGATTACCAAAAGCAATATTATCTTCAATCGTGTTAGAAAATAAAAAGACATCTTGCATAACCATCGAGATGTTTTCACGTAATTGACGAACAGGGTACTCTTTTGCATTCTTTCCATCAATCAAGACTTCACCTGAAGTTGGATCATAAAAACGACCAACTAGGTTAACTAACGTTGTTTTCCCAGAACCTGTTTCCCCTAAAATACCAATCGTTTGCCCTGGACTAATCTTAAATGAGATGTGTTTCAAAACTAATGTATTTGGGTCATCAGAAAAATGGAATGAAACATCTCTAAATTCAACATGCCCTTTGATTTTTTTTGCTTCATCATGAGTCAATACAGGAATTTGTGGTTTGGTTCCTAACATTTGACGAATTTTGATACAAGCTGCCGAAAAACGTTGAACATCGTTAATCAACCAGCCGCTCATTCTCATCGGCTGATTCAGCATCCATAAAAAGCCATTGAATGCGATCAAATCACCCAAGGTCATCTTTCCTTGAATAACAAATAACCCGCCTAAAATTAACGTAATCACGTTCAAGCTTCCAGCTAGTCCATCTAACCAAGGTAAGTATTTCATAGACACCTCGGCTGATTTCATGTTTTGTACTTTGTAATCTTCGTTGTGCTCAACGAATTTTTGAATTTCAAAGTCTTCTCTAGCAAAAGCTTTGACGACTCGATTTCCCCCGATGTTCTCCTCAACCATCGAATTCAAACGGGAAAAACTTTCACGAATCTCAAAAAAGATTGGTCGTGCTTGTTTCGACATCTTCTGGGTAAGCAAGAAAATGATTGGTGTGATTGCAACCAACGCCAACATCAATTGCCAATTAATTGTCGCCATTACGATGACAGCAATACTGAACCATAAAATACATTCAATGATGTTATAAACGACCCACGAAACAAAATGACGAATAGCGTCTGTATCCCCTGTCATTCTAGCCATAATATCCCCAACTCGAGTGTGATTAAAGAAATCAAAATCAAGTTCTTGTAACTTTTGATACATTTCTTGTCGTAATTCAAACAAACTGTTCTGACCAATACGTTCAAATAAAATTTGATAAGTATATCGAATGATCGTTCGAAAAATCGTGATACCAATCATTAATGCTAATAAAGGAATCAATAAATTAGCTTCACCTTTTTCAATTACTTTGTCGACAATCTCACCAGCCACTAATGGGTTGACTACAATTAAAAGCGCATTGATTATTAAAAAAATAATTGCCAGAAATCCTTTATTTGCATACTTCTTTACATATTGCCAAATCCATTGATAATTGCTCATTTTATTTCCCCTCCTATACGAAAGCCTTTTCTCAATCAAGTACTAGCTTATCTTTAATAAATTTGAAAGAAAATGGTTATTCTTACTTGTTTTGATGTACAATATTATCAAATCCACAAGAAAGGGTTTTCATTTATGAGTTATGCAAATGCCCAAATATTTAACCCAGAAATTATTTACGCTTTTGATCCTTGGAATGAGGAAGGAAACAAAAGTGACATCCACACCCATGATTTTCTAGAAATCAGTATTGTTTTAGAAGGCCAAGCGAACTACACCATCGAGGAACAAGAATTTCAATTAAATGCTGGTCAAATTATGCTTTTTAACCCTGGCACCCATCACGGTGAAGAACAAAGAACAGGAACTTATTCACATCAACTTCATATTGGTTTAACGAATATTTCATTAGACGGACTAAAGAGAAATCACTTACCAACTAAAAAAGCAATTCTTAATCTTGGGGAATACCAATGGGAATTTCTCGACAAAGCGTGGCGTCTAGTTAAAGAATATAGTGAAGAGCAACCTGAGTTTCAATTAATGGTCAAAGCGTTAATTATCGAAATGTTAGTACTTATTTTAAGAAGCCTAGAAAAAGTGCAAGATAATACAGTCACTCTAGCCCTTTCAAAAAATGCCAAACGAAAACAGTATTTAGTCAATCATGCCATTTACTATTTAGAAAACCATCACACGCAAGAAATTACTTTAGAGCAATTAGCTGATACGTTGTATGTTAGTCCTACGTATTTATCAAAAGTTTTTAAAGAGTCTACAGGTATGAGCCCCATCAATTATCTTATCCAAGTTCGGCTAAAACATGCCAAGGAACTACTAGCAAACGAGCAACTAACTATCCGAGAAATTTCTCAAGCTGTTGGTTATCAAGATGCGTATCATTTTAGTAAGCTCTTCAAAAAATATTACGGCGTCTCTCCTTCACAACTAGCAAAGAAATCACTGGCATAACAAAAAAACTCTTAAAAGACTTGTTCATTCTGAGTCTTTTAAGAGTTTTTTTGTTTTCAATTCCTTTTTACTTCAAAGGATCAAATAATTTTGGTGAAACTCGATAACATATACCGACAACGATTGCTACAGCGATTGCAGTAGCAAGGCCACTTGCGCCATTCATGACAAATGAAAAAAGCCAAGGGTTCATACCTTCTGGTGCGTAATCTCCCCAAAAAATACCGCCAGCCACAAAATGCCAGAAAAAGCGAGTAAAGGTTCCAACCACCGATGAGACAATTAGGATTCCATAAATTTTGGTTGTCTCTCCATTCACCATTGCGCGATGCAAAGATAAAGTAAACAATCCAGCGAATCCAGCAAAGGTAAATGCAATTGGGTATTCAATTAAAACTTGTGGGATACTTAAAAATTGAACTTTCCCCATTAAAAAGTGTAATAGACCCCAAATCAAGCCAGCACCTAACCCTGCCTTGAGACCTCTACGTAAAGCATAAATAGTTATTGGAATTTGCCCGATCGACAAAGTAAAACTGCTTCCAATGTCTAGTGGAATCAATGAAAGCACCATAGCTAATGCTGCGATAATTGTCCCCTCAATCCAAACTTTTGTTTCTGAATGCATAAAAAAACTCCTCCTTTAGAATCACCACAATTCACAAAGGAGAAGTGTTAGCTACACTTCCACTCGTCACAATTCCTACGTTCGTATGACCGAAACAGGTACGGAGGGTTTAGAGTAAACTCATTCTCAGCCTCGAAAGGCTCCCCTTTGTGAGTAGATTCTATTATTTTTTACTTACCCGACTAGCATAACATATTTTTTCTTTCGTCAGAAGTGAAAAAAATTTTTTTGTTTAAGCAAATCAAAAAGCGAACCATTGAACTGTTCGCTTTTTTAAGATTTCTGAACTTTATTTTGTCATATCAGACGTAACTTTTTCATCAATACGTAAAAATGGTAAGTAGATGAACACGCTAGCTGCAATAATTATCACTTGAAGAACTGCAGCACGCCAGTCCCCTCCAGTCGCTAAGAAACCAGAAATGATTGGTGGTGTCGTCCAAGGAATTTGGACAACGACGTGATTGATCAATCCAACTGCAGTCGCAAAATAGGCGACGGTTAACGAAAAAATTGGTGCTAAAACAAATGGAATAATCAAACTAATGTTAAAGACGATTGGTAACCCAAAAATAATCGGCTCGCTAATATTGAAGATAGCTGGTGTAACAGATAACTTAGCAAAATCTTTGTAGTCCTTACGACGACTAAAAATAAAAATCGCAATAAGTAAAGCAATTGTATTACCAGAGCCGCCCATTACAGCAAAAGTATCTTTGAATGCCATATTGATGATATGAGGAATCTCTTCTTTATTTGCATACGCAGCCATGTTTTCTTGCATATTTTGAATCAAGAATGGATCTAATAATGAACCTGAAATGACAGCTTGATGAATTCCGAAACCAAA
Source organism: Enterococcus thailandicus (assembly GCF_001886265.1). GTDB lineage: Bacteria > Bacillota > Bacilli > Lactobacillales > Enterococcaceae > Enterococcus_B > Enterococcus_B thailandicus. Next base: position 51,926 of record NZ_JXLE01000002.1, on the reverse strand, counting down.
AAATAGATTTGCAATAGATGTTAACAATAAGAATCCTGGTAGTCCAGTAGTGATTTTACTTAAAGGCTTTGTAATGATCGTAGTAATCAATGTGTTGGCATCCATATGGAACAACTGATTGATAGCAAATGAACCAATCGCAAATACTGTGATCGTCAACATAATCGGAATCAAGACATTAAATGATTTCAAAACAGCTGGTGGAATATTTCCAGATAAATTGATCTGAAGTTTTTCATTTTTAGATAACTTAATAAACAATTCTGTTGCTGCGAGACCAACAAAAATACCGACAAACATGCCTGAAGCTCCAGTGTAAGCAATCGGAATCACTCCACTCACTTCAATTGCTTTTTGACTGTTCTCTGGAGTGAACATCGTAACCATTGGTGTAAGGACAATAAAAGTAGAAATAGCAACCAACACTGCAGCGATTGAATTTTGATAATTGCGGCTAACGCACATATGATAAGAAACTGCTGCTACGACTAACAATGTAGTAATGCTAAGTGTACCATTGCTAATTGAAATTCCGATTTCTTGAATTGTAGATAAAGTAGCCGGTCGAATAAAGTGACCTAGAAAACCGGTCGGCTCCAATATGACATAGTTAATCAAAGTGACAAATCCTGCCAGCATCATAAAAGGCATGAATGTTGCAAATGCATCTCGCAACGTTCGTAAGTGAATCTGGTTTCCTAACTTTGTTGCGACCATCCCAAACTTTTCAAGAATGATCTCTTTTTTATTTTTACCCATAAAACTCTCCCCCTTCATTTGTAAGCGATTGCTTTCACCTAGATAATAACTCGTCTTTTTAATAAAGTAAATATCTTTTTTTAAAAATATATACTTTTGTCGAAAAATAAAAAATAAACAGCAAGAAGTTAAGCTTAACTTGCTGTTTATTTTGATTGTATATCCGATTTTTATTTTTCAACAAAGATTGCCTCAAAAATGAAGTCCTTATAAATATGTCTGGATAACGAATACTCAAACGGCGTTCCTGAGGACAAAGAAACGACTTTATCTACTTCAATCATAAATTCACCGGGCTCGATATTTAAAATTTTTGCATCAAACTCATTGGCGATATCTCCCTTAATCCATAAATGAGAGGATTTTATTTCCAAATTTAATTCGTCTGTGATATAAGCATAAACTGATTTTTTCAAATGCTTAGGTTCCAATCCAGGTATAACAGCCAATGGCATAAATGTTTGTTCAATCGAATAAGGTTGATGGTCTATAAATCGACTTCGAATAATATTGTAAATATAATCTTTTTCGCTGATTTCCAACATCTCCGCCACTTCTTTTGAAGGAAGTTCAATCGAAAAAGTATGGATTTCAGAGTCAACATGTTCTTCTCCCATCGCGCTCAATAAACCTTCGTTTGGACCGAAAACTTTTGAATTATCAATTGGTTTACGTAAGACTTCTGTCCCAAATCCGCTACGTGTTCGCAACACGCCCTCGGATACTAATAAATCAATTCCTTTTTTTACAGTTAATTTACTTGTTCCGTATTCTTCCGCCAATTGGTCACCAGTCGGCAATTTTGTTCCAACCTGATATTTATCATCCATGATTTTTCGCTTAACATCTAAATAAATCTCCATATATTTGGGAATCTGTTTCATACTTATCCTCCTTTCACTTAAAACAATAGCTTCTCATATACTTTACCATACTTTCAGCTGTTTTTAACTAAAAAAAATAAGCTCCTGTCGTAAAAGTATATATTTTTACAAAAAGATGTTTATTTTATTTGAAAGCGGTGTTATGATTGGTATGAATTTAAAGGAGGTCTATCAATGAGTACAATCAAAAAATTATCCTTTCCAGAAAATTTTTGGTGGGGATCTGCGTGGTCTGCTGAACAAGCTGAAGGTCGTGGCGAAACAGGAAAAGCTGAAACGGTGTGGGAACGTTGGTATAAAGAACAACCTAATCGCTTCTATCAAAGAATCAGCTCAGAAATCACAACCGATCACATTCATCGTTATAAAGAAGATATTCAATTGATGAAACAAACCGGGCATAATTCTTTTCGAGTATCTATTTCTTGGGCAAGAATGTTTCCGCAAGATGGTGTAGGAGAAGTGAATCCACAAGCGATTGCTTTCTATCGTGATTTATTTACTGAAATGAATAAAAACGGAATAAAAGTTTTTGCTAATCTTTATCATTTTGATATGCCTGCTAAGTTACAGGATCAAGGTGGTTGGGAGTCACGGGATGTTGTTGAGGCTTATGTCCATTTTGCAAAAACGTGTTTTGAAGAATTTGGCGATTTAGTCTTTCACTGGTTTACGTTTAACGAACCACTTGGCCCAATCTTAGGCTCTTATTTAGAAGACTTCCACTATCCCAATTTGGTTGACTTTAAACGCGGAAGCCAAGCCGCATTTTTTACGATCTTAGCTCATGCGAAAGCAATCGAAGTCTTTAAAACATATAATTTATCAAGCAAGATTGGTGTCATTTTAAATCTTAGCCCAACTTTTCCAAGAAGTAATAATTCCGCTGATGTCAAAGCCGCGGAGATTGCAGATTTATTTTATACACGAAGCTTTTTAGATCCAATGGTGAAAGGAAACTTCCCGCCCAAACTGGTTGAACTTTTAACCGAATATGATCAGTTACCACTCGACTTTACTCAGGAGGATTTAGCAACGATTCAAGCGAATACCGCCCAAATTTTAGGATTGAACTATTATGAACCTCGCAGAGTAAAAGCTCGTCTAACAGCAATCAATCCCGAAAGCCCCTTCCTACCTGAATGGTTCTTTGAAAATCATGTAATGCCCGGGCGTCGTATGAACGAATATCGTGGTTGGGAAATTTATGAAAAAGGAATCTATGATTTATGTATGGATATCAAGAATAACTATGGAAATATTGAAGCATTTATCTCTGAAAATGGCATGGGTGTTGCAAACGAAGAACGATTTATGGATGAAGATGGACAAGTAATTGATGAGTATCGGATTGAATTTATTCGAGACCACTTAGTTTATCTTTGGAAAGCAATTGATGACGGCTGTAACATCAAAGGATATCATTTATGGACATTTATTGATTGTTGGTCATGGATCAATTCGTACAAAAATCGTTACGGACTAGTTTCCTTAGATCTACCTACTCAAAAAAGAACAATCAAAAAAAGTGGCGAATTTTATAAAAAACTAAGTGACGAAAATGGATTTAATTACGATATTGATTTGTTAGTTCTTTAAACAATTATATCCCTGTAGCTCAGACTCATTCAGCAACCAAAAACTGGTTATGACAGAAAGTCAGTTTATGCTATACTAAAGAAAACTGTTCGTTGACATTCAAATAGCCAACATATTACCAAATAAATAGAAAGAAGCATTCAAACTGAAGCCTTGCTATGGGCGAATAGTGCGATTACGGAGCCTCAAAAAATTTATCCGAGGTTTTAGAGCTATGCTGTTTTGAATGCTTCCAAAACAGATTTTTGAGGGTGACTTTGCAGGTGCNGCCTTGCTATGGGCGAATAGTGCGATTACGGAGCCTCAAAAAATTTATCCGAGGTTTTAGAGCTATGCTGTTTTGAATGCTTCCAAAACAGATTTTTGAGGGTGACTTTGCAGGTGCTTGTTTTAGAGCTATGCTGTTTTGAATGCTTCCAAAACTGCTTAAGATGTAATGATGAAACCGTCATTGTTTTAGAGCTATGCTGTTTTGAATGCTTCCAAAACCCATACGATCCAAGAGTAGACTACAACAACGTTTTAGAGCTATGCTGTTTTGAATGCTTCCAAAACCCATACGATCCAAGAGTAGACTACAACAACGTTTTAGAGCTATGCTGTTTTGAATGCTTCCAAAACCCATACGATCCAAGAGTAGACTACAACAACGTTTTAGAGCTATGCTGTTTTGAATGCTTCCAAAACCCATACGATCCAAGAGTAGACTACAACAACGTTTTAGAGCTATGCTGTTTTGAATGCTTCCAAAACCCATACGATCCAAGAGTAGACTACAACAACGTTTTAGAGCTATGCTGTTTTGAATGCTTCCAAAACTGTCGTGTTTTGGATTATGACTTTGCTGCTGTTTTAGAGCTATTAGTTTTGAATGCTTCCAAAACTAATAGATTTGCTGAACAAGCTACTCAAATGTTTTAGAGCTATGCTGTTTTGAATGACTGGCTAAATGTATGATAAAAAAGGACCGCCCATTGAGAGCTGGTCCTTTTTTTGTTAAATTTTTTGATCAATTTCAGTGACAGTTATTTGTAGCACACGGCTTAAGAACGGAAACTTTTCCTTCATTTCATTAAAAATTGGTCCCCCTGTGATAAACTCAGCGGTTCCGTGCAAATGGAATCCTGCACCAGGTCCTACTGTACCAATGACTTCTTTGCTTCCAACGGTTAACATCACTTGATTATTTTTTTTGATATCTTGTTGAACACTGTGCATCCCAGCTGCAGGAATATATAATTTATCGCCACTGATTTGAACATAGCTATTCCAAGTGTTCACAGCATGAAAGCCCGGAGCATTTTCACTCGAAGAAATTATTGTTACTGCTCCCTCATGTCTCATTACCTCTAAAAATGTTTCATTCATCATTTTGCAGACCTCATTTCAATTATCGTAAGTTTATTATAGCACCACTAAGTATTTCGTTCACTTTCTAGTAATAAAAAAATCAGACTTATACCCTAAAAATATATACTATAATTATGCGCGACGTGGTACGATAAAATAAGGTATGATTAGTTAAACAGTCAATCATACTAAGTGTTTAGACACAAAAAACAACAACTTAGGAGGTATCAATATGGCATTATTTAATAATCTTGTACAAGGAGCTTTAGGAAATTACTCAGAAAAAACGCCAGAACAATTGACTCAAGAATATGGAGCATATCTTTTTGATAATGAAGAAATTACGATGGGCTATCAATTGGTTAGGGATGCGTTGATTTTTACCAATCATCGAGTGATTTTTGTTGATAAGCAAGGAGCAACTGGTAAGAAAACCGCCTTCCACTCGATACATCTTGATTCAATTGTCGAAGTCGATATGGAAACTGCTGGAACAGGATTAGATGACAGTGAGATTACAATTACTTATCTTAAAAATATTAATCAACGTTCAAACAACGAAGTGCATGCCGTACATAAATTTGAATTTCCTAAAAAGACGGATATCTTACCCTTATACCGCTATCTAGGAAATGTCAGTATGACAAATCGAACGCGAATCAACAAATAATTTTGAATTGTTTCGCCCACTTTACCCTATCAAAAGGTGCAGTAAAGTGGGCTTTTTTTCGTTATTTATTGTAACTTTTGTTCAGACTCGCGCATGTGCCCTTCGTAGTTTCCGACTTTAAATAGCAAATAATCATGTGCTTCTTGCATTTTAGTTATTTTTTCTTGCATCAGCTCAGCTTGCTCCAGTAATAATGCTTTGCGAGCTGGGATCGTTGAATCATCGTTTTCATAAATCATCGCCACATATTCGCGTAAGCTTTCCACACCCATTCCTGCATTCCGCATCGTTTTTGCGAATTTCAACTGATTAATACTTCTTTCTGAAAAATCACGTAGCCCGTTTTCTTGTCTTGGTACGGGCATAATGATTCCGATTCGTTCATAATAACGGATGGTATCATTCGATAGTCCTGTTAGATTGGCTGCTTCTTTGATATTCATGTTGTTTCCCTCCGGCAATTGATCATTTTGCAGCTACATTGATTAAAAATCAAAGTCTTTCCATAAACCATTTTACTCTTTCTGGATCATGATGGTCAAAAAATGCTGATTCTTTTTGATCTAATTGAGCAATCAACGCAAAATCCTCCGCTGATAATTCAAAATCAAAAATAGCAAAATTTTCTGCCATTCGTTCGGGATTCACAGATTTTGCCAAGGCGATGATTCCTCGCTGCATCAACCAGCGCAAAACAACCTGCCCAACTGTTTTGTTATACTTTCGACCAATTCCGGCTAACGTTTCATTAGTAAACAGCTCATGCCGTCCTTCCGCAAAAGGTGCCCATGCTTCCATTTGAACATCACACATTTTATGATAACTGACAGCTTCTTGTTGTTGGTTCCAAGGATTAACCTCAATTTGGTTGACTTGTGGTTGGGCTACTTCATTCATTTTGACAAATTCAATTAGCTTTGCCGAATCAAAGTTGGAGAGTCCAATTGATTTAACCAAACCTTTTTCTTGTGCAGTTGCCAAGGCACGCCATGCACCATAAATGTCGCCATAAGGTTGATGAATCAAGTACAAATCCAGATAGTCCAGATTCATATTGATGAGTGATTGTTGGATAGCTTGGGTTGCCTTTTCTTCTCCCATTTGTTGAATAAAAAGTTTTGTTGTGATAAAGAGTTCTTCTCGTTGAACAAGCCCTTCAGCAATTGCACGTTGGATTCCTTGACCAGTTTGAACCTCATTTCCATATGAAATAGCTGTATCGATTAAACGATACCCGATTTTGATTGCTTGATAGACCGCTTCAGCAGTGTCTGCTAGTGGGATTTGATAGACACCAAAACCTAATTGTGGCATTTTTTTTCCGTTGTTTAATAGTTTGCTATTCACTATTCTTCACTCCTTTTTTAAGATAATCCCATTCAATCATCTGGAGTGCACTCTAAGTCAAGAAAACATTTTGCTATTTCTTTATTATTAACCACAACATGTTCATCTACTTCGATTAATAAGTAAGTCATCAACTTCTTACTGATTAATGAAATTTATAAACACGAGACGAGTACTCTTTAACTCTAAAGTAAAAGGAGATGTGAGAATACTTGTCTTGCATCCCTTTTTCCAGATAAATGGGTTCAAGAGGTAACTTCTTCAAAATAAAAATAAATTTCACAAAAATTTGAGAAGCAGCTTCTGGAAATTTATTCTTATTTATTGGAGCTAGACACTTCTTTCACAGCCTTATTCACGGTGTTCCCAAAGCAATTTCTTCGACAATGACATTAAGTGGAAATCTCACAAAATTTGAAAAGCAATTTACAAAAATTTCTATTTACTAAAGCTAATAACCTCTGTCACAAGGATTTTTTAAGCAAAAAACTCCCACCCGATAAAATTTGGGTGGGAGTTTTACTTTGTAGTAGATGTTGTTATTTCCAACTGCTGAATTCATCAACAGTTAATCGAATTGAACGATAACCTTCCTCGACTGCCTTACCAATGGAAAGGATCATGACTGGAACATATCTTTCAGGATCTAATGAAAAAGTTTCAGCAAGCTGATCTTGGTAGAAACCGGTCATCGGATTTGTGTCATAACCATACGAACGAGCGATTAACATCAACTGCATAGCGAATAAGCTTGCATCTGTTTTGACCACTTCTCTAAGCACTTCTGTTGGTAATGAAGAGTAGCCTGCGCGAATAGTACTCACTTGTTGTTCACGTACTTCTAAAGGCATCATTTGTTTCTCAACAGCCTCATCATAAATTCGCTCTACATTTTCATAAGCTAATAAATCGCCAAAAATCAATAGCATCGCTGATGAAGTTTCATTTTGCAATTTATTTCCCATCAATACGGGTTCAAGTGTGGCTTTTGCTTCATCCGACTCAACGACCACCACTCGCCATGGTTGAATATTGGCAGCTGACGGTGCGGTGCTAGCTAATTTTAGCATCTCTGTCATTTCAACCTTCGAGATTTTAACTTCAGGATCATATTTTCGGATTGATTTTCGTTCAGCGATAATTTTGTTAAAGTCATTTAAATGTTCTAATTTCATCTGATTTCTCTCCTTTTTTCTTGACATCCTATTGTTCAATCAATAAGATGTGTTTATCTTAAACTATGAACCTTTGTTTATAGCAAGCATAAAGGAGAAATTTTTTTGAAAACAAAAACTGTTTCAGAGCTGACAAAGATTCCTATTTCTACACTCCGTTTTTATGAACGACAACAGTTGATTCCCAAAAGATATATTTCACGAGATAATAATAATTACCGTGTATATGCGGAGGAGGTCGTTCCCTATTTAAAAAGATTAAGCATGCTAGCTTCTACTGGATTTACTATTTCTGATTTGCAAAACTTGACCAGTGACGCACAAAATTTGACAAAGGAAGAACGAATTACTTTTACAGAAGAAAAGATTCAGGAAATAACTGCCATGCAAAATGACTTAGAAAGTGCGAAGGAACTCTTGTCTAAAATGGTTGCAGAAAGTAAACAAAATGATTGCGTCCTCTAATTTTTTTTAAGAAGCGCGAGACAAAACACAAGAATGACTCGTGTTTTGCCCCGCGCTTCAATTTTTAATCCTCAATCAATTCAATTTTTCTTCAACTGCTCCGTTAAAAATCTTGTCAATTCTCCCTCATACGTAATCCACACCGCTTGCGTTCCACGAGAAATCGCTGTATAAAGCAATCGTTGATCTTGCTCTGTCTGATAATTTTTGTCGGAAACATCAAACAAGATGACATGGTCAAACTCTAATCCTTTTGCTAATTCAATTGGTAGAATCCGTACTTTTTTTGTCACATGATCAGAAAGTTCTGCCCGCAAACCATCTGCTTCTGCTAATGTTTTTGTCAGGATTGTATAAATTTTCTCAGAATCCAGTTGTTCAATCAGATGGATAAACACTGACAGTCGGTCATAAGGGAGCCACTGAATTGCTTCTCCGTCTGGACGAATAGGTGTAATTTGCATTTCTTCGGGATTTTCCAATAATGATGCAAATAGTTTCGTGATTGCGCCACTTGAACGATAACTTGTCGTTAATTGATAATAAACAACGGAGTCTCCTATCAGCTCACTGATTTCAGCAAAAGAAATCTGACTGTTAAAAATCCCTTGATTTTCGTCTCCCACCATTGTCAAATCAGCATGTGGCCAAAAATGACGTATCAATTGAAGCTGCGCAGGTGTATAATCTTGAATTTCATCAATCAAGATAACTTTGTAATCCAAAAGGTCAAGCTTTTCAACTAATGTATGCTGAATGAACAATTGGATTATTGCTTCATCGAGGGTCAAAATTTCTTGTAACAGATATTCTTCCCCTGTAAATGCTTGATACAATTGAACAATCAAGTTGGTACTATCCAACCAATCTAGCTCATTGATTTGCTCTGTTACTCTCCGATATTTTTTCCTCAATAAGATTTCGGCGTATTTTGCTAACGCTGTTTCTGATTGTTCCGTTAATAATTTACCAAAATATTCTCGTTGCTGTTTTTCCGTCAGTTCTAATAACTGATTTCTCAACTTTGCACTTTGGCTTTGTTGCAACAAGTGATGTTCCCACTGCTGAAGCATTTTTTCTTTAGTGCCTGCAATTCGTTCACGTAAGTCATAGTCTGTTGGTGTAGAGTTAAACAACTCAGCAATTTGTTCAGGCGTAAAGAAGACTTGTTTCTTCTGATTCACCTCGTTAAAGGTGACCTGTAGTGAACGAGTATTCTCTAAAATAAATGTGATAAATGCTTGACTTCGTAAGACGCGTTCTTGTCTGGTTGCCTCTTGTCGACTGATACGTTGAAAATAAGTTGTTTCATCTTCCACTTCAGCTTCTGAAAAGTCTCTTGCCAATTGTAAAATAGTTAAGGTCGGTGGATTTTCTTCTCCTAAACTAGGCAAGACATCTGCAATATAATGACCAAATGCTTGGTTAGGTGAAAAAATCAAGATATCTTTTGCAGAATACGTTTGTTGATTTTGATAAAGGAGATACGCAATCCGTTGCATGATTGTTGAAGTTTTACCACTGCCGGCTACCCCATTGACCAGTACATTTTTTGCTTCTTGATCACGAATAATTCGATTTTGCTCTTGTTGGATTGTCGCCGTAATATCTCGCATCGTGCTCGAAGTATTTTGCGCTAATACGTCAAGCAATACATCATCTTGAATGGTTGTCTTAGTATCGAAGTAATTGATTAGTTGGTCTGCTTTAGTAATTAACTGTCGGCGATTTTCAATTGCTACTTCAATTTCTCGGTTGTTCACTTGATAATGAGACTTCCCAAGCTCATTATTATAAAATAGTTCAGCAATCGGTGAACGCCAGTCGTAGATTAAATCCGATCCTTTTTCAGTGGTAAAACCATTGATTCCAATATAAAAATCTTCATCTGGTTCTTCCTCCAAAAAATCCACGGAAATTTTACCAAAATACGGCGAAGCTAGTAATCGCTCAACCTTTTCTAAATTCTTTCTAGCGGAATCCAGTTGAATATTGTACTGGTCAATTTGCCGATTCAAGGCTTCAATATTGGCAAAGGTGTCTAAATTATCAGTGATATTATCCATGTTTAAACGAATATCACCAGTCATTTCTTCAATGTGTTGTCGCCCATGCTGATCTTTTTGTTGAATCAACTGCAGCAATCGTTTTTTTTCTGCTTTCAACTCTTGATAAACTGACGTTAAATGCTGTTGTTCTTTTTTCTCTACATTCTTCAAGAAAACACGCCCTTTGCCTATTTATTAAATTACTAAAAAATGATCCGTAAATGTTTTATCTACGGAATAGCAGTTTACAGCCACATCCAATCAAAAACAAGGCTACAATTACAATTTTTTTTGCGGTATAATAAAGATATAAGAGAAGAACGTTTTTAGGACTTTAAGTGTGGACTACTTGTTGGTCTGCTTTTTTTGTAAGCTGTTATATTTTGAATTTTAATCGCTACATAAATCTTTATTTTATTAAAACACAAAATTTTTTAGTGTATAATTAAAAAAAGAAATAACAAGAACGATGCTTTTTGATAACTAAATATTCTAGTCCATTTTTTAGGAAAGAAAACGAATTATTCACTTTATTTAGCCCCCCTTTCTTCTCCTTTATGAGAAAATAAGAATCTTAGGAATACAAATAATTCTTAATGCCTATTTAAAAGATTAGATAGTTATGTTCTTACTATGAAAAAGAAAATAAACACTGGAGGCATATTAAATGAAAACTTTTAGAATTATTATGGCAGCACTTTTTGGTATTTCGGGGTTTGCTCTTTTATTTGATGCAAGTAGTCCATTAAGTGAACGTCTTGGTGGTTTTGGGATTAGCCTTGTATTTGCTTACTTTATTCTGCCAAAATTTCTTCGATTAATGCTATTAGAGAAAGTAGGATTTGATCATTCAAGATTGAATCACCTAAATAAAATCAATCAAGAAATTGAGAACTCAACTGCTGAAAAAAAACATATAAAAAATGAACTTCAAGACTTAAACAAACAAAAAAAGAAAATAGTCCATGAGATGGATCGTGTACAGCGTAAGAGTTTTGAATATGAACTACAACAAATCGATCAACTAACTCAAGTTGAATTTGGTCGATATTGTGAGAAACTCTTAGAAAAAATCGGCTACAGTGACATTAATAATACTGTTAATTCAGATAATCAAGGACTGGATTTGCTTGCCACAATGGGAACAACATCCTATGGTTTTCAATGCAGAAAACACTCTAGTGTACTTGGAAACAGCGTGGTTCAACAAGCACTGGCGGGCAAAACATTTTACAAGCTTGATAAAGTTAGTGTAATTTCAAACAACTATTTTTCTGCAAGTGCAAAACAGCTTGCATTAGAGGGAAATGTTGAATTGTGGGATCGAGATACTTTAAAAGAGTATTTAAGAGATAAATATTCTGCTGAACGCAATTCTAAAAATGAAGCTGAAAACTTAGAAAGTCTCTCTCCTTCTACTGGGTTAGAAACAGCTTCTTCAGAGCCACTACCAAACGCGGTAGAAAATGATGAGTCTGATTGGTCTGACTTTTAATAGATTAAAAAATTAGCTTTAAAACTAAATTTGTTTGTAAAAAAAATCACTGTTTTTTCTCAGTGATTTTTTTTATATCTCATATACACCCTCTATCCACTTCAACCTTCATTTTTACTTTTAAACCGAAGGCAAAAATAAGGAAAACGATATAAACACTTCTTCGCAAATTTAGTTGATCTAGTTTATTTTTGCATTTGCTTATCTTGCAAAACTGTTAGCACCCTGTTAGCCCTATCTTGGATCACCCTTGGTATACTAGAACATATTTCTAGGAGAAAAAGGTGATAAGATGAAAAAAGTGATTGGCGTAATATTTTTAGCATTATTGGCATTCGGTGGATTTAAAGGGTATCAATATTATCAAGATACTTATGTTGGTGAAGTTGCCTATGCCCATGTGCCAAACGAAGTCCCGGCTAAAGTAAAACATAAAAGTGAAAGTGCTATTGGTGACAATAGTCCTTGGTTTTCTTACGACTACGACCTTACTTTTGTTAAAGAAGACGGCTCAACTGAAAAACGAGAGATTCAGATCTCTAATGACAATGCGGAACCATTGATTCCAAATTCATATGTCAAAGTAAAAATGAGTAAAAAGCGGATTATCGAAGGTCCCAATACAATTGATCAAAAAGACTTACCCGAGAAAGTAAATAATAAACTAGTTACTACTAACTAGTCCAATAAATCTTATAAAAAGAGAAGCTTGGAACAATCAGTCGATTGCTTCAAGCTTCTCTTTTTATTGCTTAAGTTATTCTTCATCCAAAATAGTAAATCCTAGAGTTTGGATATCTCGATTGAACATTTTGACGGTTTCCAACGAAAGTTCATTCAAGTCCATGTGATACATTGACAATTTAGAAAGGATTGCAGGCGTCACAGTAATAATATCAACACCTAACTGTTCTGCTTGCACGATGTTGTAAACTTCTCTTGAACTTGCCCAAAGTAATTTAGTTCCTTCTTTACGGCCACAAATTTTCAAAGATTTTTCCATCAATGGTAAGGGATCGATTCCTGTGTCAGCAACACGTCCAGCAAATACAGAAACGATGTTTTCAGTGCCATTCGCTAATGCACCAACTGTGGCTTCTACTTGTTCTAAAGTCATGATAGCTGTGATGTTAAGTTTCAATCCTTTTTCTGATAATCGCTGGATTAATTCAGTTGATGACTCACCTTTCGTATTCATGATTGGAATTTTGACGTAAACATTGTCGCCCAATGCAGCGAGTTTCAAAGCTTCTTTTTCCATCGTTGCAAAATCATCGGCAAAAACTTCAAAACTGATAGGTAATCCTTCGACTTTTTCCAATACTTCTTTTGCAAAAGCAACATAATTCGTAATTCCCGCCTGTTTCATCAAACTAGGGTTAGTTGTAAATCCCGAAACGATTCCAGCAGCTTTCATCTTCAACATCTCTTCAATCACTGCACCATCTGAATAAATATCAAGGTTAAAATTCATGTTAATCAAGCTCCATTTCTTCATTATTAATTGCTGTTTTAGATGGTCGAATAATACTTGGAGCAATCAAAGCGACTAGAACTGCCACAATGATGACGTAGATTCCCGTTTGTCCAAATTGACCACCAACTTTTCCTAATAAAATACCAATCCATCCAAAGTCAAAATCACCAAAGGTTGCATTTGAAAATCCTAGCTGGCCTAAAACTGGTAATAAAAGTGCTGGTAAAAAGGCTAAGAATAAGCCATTGACGAATGAGCCAACCACTGCACCACGTCGTCCCCCAGTTGCATTACCGTAAACACCGGCAGTTGCACCACAGAAAAAGTGCGGAACCAATCCAGGGATAATCAATACACCACCAAAAGCGCCAAGGATAAACATACCAATCAAGCCACCAACGAAACTTGAAATAAACCCAATGATAACTGCTGTTTGTGCATATGGGAAAAATACCGCACAGTCAACAGCTGGCACAGCATTTGGAATGACTTTATCAGCAATTCCCTGAAACGCAGGTAATAAATCAGCAAGAATCATACGGACACCAGAATAAACAATTGTAACGCCTACTGCGAATTTCAATCCACAAAGAATCGCGAATAAATAGGGTGATTTTCCGTCTGATAAAGTCGAAACAAATTCAGGTCCTGCCGCAATAGCGGAAATCAAGTAAAAAATCACCATCGTTAATGCAGTAGAAATTGTCGTATTTCGTAAGAACCCAAATTTTTCTGGCACTTGAATATCTTCTGTCGACTTTGAACCTTTTCCAACGATGCTCCCAATAAAAGCGGATAAGTAATAACCAATCGAGCCAAAGTGTCCCATAGCTATTTCATCACCATCAGTGACACGAAGCGTATATTTTTGACCAATTGCTGGAGAAATTGCGCTCCATGCACCTAAGAAAAACCCGCCGACTAAAATCAAAGAGGTTCCAGAAAAGCCAACTGCACCTAATACTGCCGATAATAAACACGCCATAAAGAATGAATGATGACCAGTTAAAAAGACATATTTATAACGGGTAAAGCGTGCGACTAACAAATTGACAATCAGTCCAACGATTAAGATCGACATTGTTTCAACACCAAGAATTTTTTGTGCGACAGAAGTTACAGCTTCATTATTTGGCACTACTCCTGTAATGTGAAATCCTTTTTCAATCATCTGAGAAAGTGGATCAAGGTTTCCACTAATAACGTCTGCACCTGCGGCTAACATCAAGTAACCAAGAATTGGTCCCAATGTTCCGGTTAAGATTTTGTGTCCAGGTGCTTTCATTGCAACCAAGCCAACCAGAGCAACTAACCCCATCAAAATTGCTGGTTCACTAAACATATCCTTGAGAAATTCCAAAAATTCCATTATGAATCCTCCTGTTTTATTGAATCTATTTAATCCTCTCATATGGCCATATAAGATAAATGATTACCCTTTACTTAATTCTTCCAATACTGGTAAAATGTCTTCCGAAATTTTTTTCTTGTCTGCGTAGCTTCTAACGACAGCGACTTTTTTGTTTGCAGGAAACTGTTTGGCAAATTCATCGACTGTTACAAACAGATCGGGTTCTTCTCCCAACGCTGCATTAAAATCACTGGATTTCGCATCAACTTCAAACCCATTCTTTTTCGCAATCTGATTGATTTTCATTGCCAATAAATTACTACTACCAATTCCATTCCCACACACTGTAATAATTTTGATCATTATAATTCCTCCTCTTCTTTGATAAACTTTTCTGCTAGTTTAATAAATGCTGTTTTTGTCGATGTTTCTAATAATGCATCGATTTTTTCCTCTTCATCAATTAGTGCGGAAATTTTTTGAAGCATTGCCAGATGAGCCTCATTATTATCCGTTGCTAGACAAATAATTAAGTACACATTTTTTACATCACCAAAAGAAATCGGCTCAACTAATTTCAAAATACTAAATCCTGTTCCTAATGCGCCCGCTTCTGGTCGGGCGTGAGGCATTGCAACTCGTGGTACTAATACCATGTACGTACCCATTTCTCGAACGTTTTTGATCATTGCCTGAATATACTTTTCTTCAATGATTCGTTCTCGTAGTAAAGGTTCTGCGGCTAACTTCACTGCCTCTTCCCAGTTAGCAACCTTTGATTTGAATGCTAGATGATTTTCACATAAATAGTGCTGTTCGATTTCTTTCACTCGATTACCTCCTCGCTATCCATACTATAAATGAAATCGCATACATTCGATACCACTTCTCTTTCCTTTTCAAAGTGGAAAGAGCTGAATTTTTTAGTTCAATGACTTCCGTTATTAAATGGAAATCATTTGACCACCTTCAAACGAATCCATCGTGCCTTGGAACTGTAAGCCTTTTCTTTCTTTTGGATTTCTTATTAAAATCTGCCAATTGTAATTCAGCTCATTCCTATATATGATAACAATTAAGGGGGGAGCTAATTATGTTTGCGTATAAAAGATTAAACCAGCTGTTTCAACGTCTCTATACCGAAAAAAATTGTTCCAGTGAGCAGCTGGCTTCGGACTTTTCAGTTTCTAAACGAACAATCAGAAATGATTTGAAGGAGTTAAATGATTTTCTAGCGAAATACGATGCCACAGTCGTGCTCAAAAGAGGTATTGGATACGAAATGTTACACAAAGAAAATGTTCAAGAACTATTTACCGAGCTGCATTCACAATCAACCACCCCATCCCATCAACTAGAAACTTCTGAAGATCGAATCAAGCAATTATTACTTCTGTTCTTATTTTCAGAGAAAGAAATATCACTAGATGAACTGTGCAATCAATTATATGTCGGGCGAACGACAATCTTAGGTTATATTCGCCAGCTTCGCTTATTACTTGCTTCTTATGAGATCAAAATCACTTCAAAAGTAAACATTGGGTATAAAATCGTTGGGGAAGAATCAGCTATCCGGCAGGTAATCTCAGATCAATTAATTGAAAAAAATTTTGAGAGCTATATCTCGCAGTTTTCTCGTAATGAGTATGAACTGTTTCACGAAATCAACTTAGTCGAACTATCACAGTTAGTAACAGATTACTTTCCACCTAATCTGTATAAAATTTCTGACTATCATCGAAAAAATTTTGTTATTCACCTAGCCATTGCTATCCTTAGAGTGAAAAATCAGCATCATCTTGAATCTGTTTCGAGTTTTTTTATTATTGATGAAAAGATTCAGTCTTCAATCAGAGAACTTTTGACAGCTATCGAAAAAAAGAATCAAATCAGCTTTGACCTTCAAGACGAAATATGGTTACAGAACCATCTCTTTTTAGATTTACAACAGCCGCAACATTCCAGTAGCCAAACAACTAAGATCTACCAAATCATTGATCAGATGTTGATGGAACTTAATGAAATGATTGGTGAAGACCTGCAACAAGATGAGATTTTACGAAAAGATCTCTTTATCCATTTTTCTAGTTACCTGACATTAAAGGAAATTATGAAAAATAAAAAAAACCCCCTATTATCGGAGATCAAAAAGAATTTTTCGTATGCCTTTGAATTAGCTGTTTTGGCAACAAACAATAGTAAGTGGCTAAGCACCTTTGAGTTCACCGAAGATGACATTGGTTACCTAGCTTTACACATTGCGGCAGCGATTGAGCGAAAAAAAGCACACACAGCAGATAAAAAACGAATTTTGGTTGTCTGTGGTCAAGGCGTTTCGACAAGTCGGTTGATTGAAGCGATGCTCAAGAAGCGTTTTTCTGATCAATTAGAAATCATCGATACTATTTCCTATGCAACTTATCAAACAAAAAAGTTAACAAACGTTGATTTTCTTATCTCAACAGTTCCTCTCGAAGATAAACAGATTCCTGTTATCCAAATCGACTTTTTAGATATTAAACAAGGGATGGGCAAAATTGAAAAACTTTTAGCTGCTGAAGAAGAAAAACGTCATTTTTTGAGCTTGTTTGATCCAGCCTTATTCGTTGTCAACAATCAGCAACTCACACGGGACGAATTAATCCAGTCAATCGGAACTATTTTACAAGAACAAGACATTGTCGCTGAAGATTTTATTGAAAAAGTGATTGATCGAGAAGAAATTGCACCAACAAATATCACTGAGTTGATCGCAATCCCTCATGCTATTGATGCCTCCATCCAGAAAACAAAAATTTTTGTTTACATCTCAAAAGAACCGATTTTTTGGCGTCCGAATGCAACCGTAAAAATCATCTTTTTACTTGCCGTTGCTGAAGATGACAAAGACAAACTCCAAGCTTTTTTTGAGTATTTATCTGATCTTGTAGAAGACCGAAAACTACAACAAAAAATAGCTGATACGCAAAATTTTGAAATGTTTCTAGGTACTATTCGTTAATTAAATTAGGTATCAAAAAAACGCAGTTTCATGAATAGCTCCCTACTTTTAAGGAACTACATGAAACTGCGTTCTTTTTTACTGCAAATTATCATCAGTTATTCTTGAGTCAATATCACGTATTCTTTCTGCTACTTTTTATAAACACATACTAAAACAATGACAGTTTCAGTCAAAAGTAAGCATTCAAAACAGCATAGCTCTAAAACCAATATTGAGGGGCAGTACATATTAGTTCAGTTTTGGAAGCATTCAAAACAGCATAGCTCTAAAACAATTTGTATGCCTTCATTCGTGCAGATTGCGTTTTGGAAGCATTCAAAACAGCATAGCTCTAAAACACCTGCGATACGTAATTGTCCTTTTGGCTGGTTTTGGAAGCATTCAAAACAGCATAGCTCTAAAACGCGCGAGTTTGGATGATTGTTTTGAATATAGTTTTGGAAGCATTCAAAACAGCATAGCTCTAAAACATAGGTATCTTTTTCAAAGCGAACATCTCAGTTTTGGAAGCATTCAAAACAGCATAGCTCTAAAACAATTTGTATGCCTTCATTCGTGCAGATTGCGTTTTGGAAGCATTCAAAACAGCATAGCTCTAAAACACCTGCGATACGTAATTGTCCTTTTGGCTGGTTTTGGAAGCATTCAAAACAGCATAGCTCTAAAACGCGCGAGTTTGGATGATTGTTTTGAATATAGTTTTGGAAGCATTCAAAACAGCATAGCTCTAAAACATAGGTATCTTTTTCAAAGCGAACATCATAGTTTTGGAAGCATTCAAAACAGCATAGCTCTAAAACTGTCTTCCCAATCGTGCGTATCGCCTTTTGGTTTTGGAAGCATTCAAAACAGCATAGCTCTAAAACGTAGTTAAATAAGACTCTTCTAATTTATATGTTTTGGAAGCATTCAAAACAGCATAGCTCTAAAACAATAAAGTCATTCAGATATTGTTAGCTTCAGTTTTGGAAGCATTCAAAACAGCATAGCTCTAAAACTTGGTTTGATGTGGGAGGGTATCAAAATCAGTTTTGGAAGCATTCAAAACAGCATAGCTCTAAAACCTCGGTTCAAATTTTTGAGGTTCCGTAATCGCACTATTCGCCCATAGCAAGACTCCAGTTTGAATGCTTCTTCGTTAACGTCATTGGTTATTCTTATTTCAAGGAACACTTTTCTTTAGTATAGCATGAAACCTTGTTTGCAACGAAAATAGTTGGAAAACAATAAGCTTTTCACTATACTGGCTATCATTTGATTGTAAATGAAAAAATCAACCTCCAAAAGCCTGTCCATTTGACTACTTTTGGAGGTTGATTCAATTTTCGCTTTATTCAATAAATTCTTTTTCAGCTAAAGCATGTTGTGCTGCTAGGTTCAACAGACTCCATTGACGGTCAAATCCTGGTTGGAAGAAAAAGTCTGCCTCAGCTAAATCTTCTAGTGTTAATTTTTGTTGGATTGCTAAAGCTAACACATTTCCTTGAGCAGTAATATCATAAGTTGATAACACAGCTCCACCCAAAATTTGATGGGTCGTTGGATCGAAAAATAGTTGAACAGAAACTCTCGTATTTCCAAATTTTTCTGGTACATATTTTGGTCGTAAAGTATCTTCAAAGTAAGCAGAGGCAATTGTTACTCCTGCTTTACCCGCTGTAAAACTATTCAAACCACTTGCAGCAAAATGATAGTCAAATACACTCAATGCGGATGAACCAACTACTCCGCCAAAAGGTTGGCTTGGAATGCTTTCAAATAAATGTTGCACAACATAACGTGCTTCTCTTCTGGCAACTGTCGCCAAAGCAATTGGCATTTTGGCACGTGCCGGAATCGAATAAGCAAGTGTTGCATCACCAATGGCATACACATCTGGAAGATTGGTTTGAAGGTATTCATTCGTTACAATCCAACCACGTTGATCTAAGTCAACGGTTCCTTCTAACCATTCAGTATTGGCTTTTACTCCTGCTGCTTGAATGATCAAATCAGTTGGGATTTCTTCACCGTTTACTTGAATAGCGGAAACATTTCCTTCGCCTAAAAATGCTTCAATTTTTGCGCCGGTCATGACTTGGATTCCTTTTTCTGTTAAATGCTCTGCTAAAATATCTGTCATTTCTTGGTCCAGATAAGTGCCTAATGGACGGTCTATCATATCTAAAAGAATTACTTCTTTCCCAGCTTTACAAAAAGCTTCGGCTGCTTCAATACCAATATATCCAGCACCAATAACTGCTACATGTTTAACATCAGAATCATTGAGCTTTTCTTTGATTTTCGTTGCCCAGTTATACCCACGCATCAAATAAACATTTTCTAAATCGGTACCTGGAACTGGAAGCGAATTTGGTGTGACACCAGAGCTTAGAATCAATTTATCATATGCATAATCAGTAGTCTGATCTTCCAGTGTATTGGTGACAGTCACTGTCTTTTGATCTGCATTGATTGCTTTTACTAAATGATTATTCAAAATGTGTACATTTTCTTCTGGAAAGTTTTCTGGTCGAAAGTTTCTGACATCATTTACATCCGTTACTTGGTCCTCTAAATAAAGTTCCATTCCACACGACATAAACGAAATATAATCTCCAGCCTCAAATAACGTAATCTCCACATTTTCACCATATCTAGATAATAATTCTAAAATAGATTGATGTCCGCCATGTGATGCACCTACGATGATAACTTTTCTTTTACTCACGATAAATCTCCTTCCTTGTATAAAAAATAAACTTCCCCCCACAGTTCCAGAATAGTACGAACGAATTTATCTGTCATACCATTTGCTTGTGAAAAATCAAAAGTTATTTTTTAGTTTTCCGGAGCTGACCGCTTGGAGCCACAACCTCATCCACGGTGTTCCCCAAGCAACTTCTCGAAATAATTCATAACTGTCCAAAAATATGGAAAGCTATTTCTGTCAGTTGTTCATTATTTTTTCGAAGCAGAACGCTTGGAGCCACAACTTTTTTGAGCAAGTTACTTTTCATCTGCAGACTATTTATCTTTTGCACCTTTTTCTAAGTAAGATAAATCATTAACTGATTCCACTGTATACTTACCATCTTGATAAATAATTTTACAAACGCTGGCATTTTTTAAGCCAGTTGGCGGAACTTCTGCCGATTCATCAATTGATGCGACAAATGAAGCAATTGTCATACCGTGTGAAGTGATTAAGATTTTATCTTGCCCTTTTTCCTCAGCTGTTTTAACAATGTCAGCTACTGCACTCGAAACACGGTCAATAACTGTTTGATAATCCTCTGCTCGCCAACTCACTTCATCAGCAGCGACATCATGCTCTTTTCCTAATTCTTCAAGTTTCTTTTCATCTAATTCATGTAAAGTGTCTGCAAAACCTTGGATTGTTTTGACGAATCCTTCTTCACCCATTTCATTTTGCCACTCTTCTAACGTTTTTCCTTGTTCTTTGGCAATTTCGCTCCACATTTCAGGATTGGGAATTCCTTCATAGGTACCAAAGTTGAATTCACGTAATCGTTTGTCAGTGTGTAATGTATCTAAAAGCTTTTCTTGTCCATTATTTTTCAATACTAAGGTTGCTGTTTCGACTGCTCGTCCGCTATCACTAGAATAAACTGCATCAAAATCTACATCTGCTAATCCCCTCCCCAAGTCCTCTGCAACAGCGATGCCTGCCGGTGTTAACGGTGCATCGATCCAGCCTTGCGAGCGATCCGTTGTGTTCAGCATAGTTTTGCCATGTCTTGCTAAATAAATTTCTACTTGATCTGGCGCTTTATTTGCCTCTTTTTCAGTACTTGTTGCGGAGTTTGTTTCTTGACAAGCTGATAAAGAAAACATCAATCCAATCATTCCTACTACTTTCAACCACTTTTTCATTTCTATCCCCTTCCATTTTTAAGCACATGTCAAAAAATTCCAACGAACGTTTTAACAATGTACTTCTTGATACATTCTTTTTTAGTGATAGCGAGTTGCTATAATCAAAATGCTCCTTTCTTTAAGCTACTAGTTACTAAAATTTCGTTTTAGCAACTAGTAATTCTATTACCAACTATCCTCAGATAGAATTACACAAAAAAAGACCTAACCAGTCGAAACTGGTCAGGTCTTGCTTAACTTAATAATAACAATCCTATTATTCTTTGCTTATTCAATTTACTATACAAATAAATTACCATTTAGAGAAAGCGCTGTCAATACGATTTGTTCTTTCTTTTTCTATCTCAGACTTTCTTTTGCTTTTAGTTAGCATTTTCAACGAATCAAGCGTGTTTGCTGCTCACATAATAGCTGAAAAAAGAAAAAAGGGGTTCAAGTGAACTTTCTCTCGCTTGAACCCCTTTTTTAATTAAATTTAGCTAATTCTTTGTTTTTTATTGGACTTTAGGAAACTGTGCAAGTGCGCCGTAGCCTTCTAGCTCTTCTTCGATACGTAAAAATTGATTGTATTTTTCAACACGTTCACTGCGTGCCATCGAACCAGTTTTAATTTGACCAGCATTCATCGCAACTGCAAAATCGGCAATAAATGTGTCTCCTGTTTCACCAGAACGATGAGAAATCATCGTTGTGTAGCCATTTTTTCGTGCCATTTTGATGGCTTCAATGGACTCTGACACTGTTCCAATTTGATTTAGTTTAATTAAAATCGAGTTGGCAACACCTTTGGCAATTCCTTCAGCAAAAATCGTTGGATTAGTTACAAAGATATCATCACCAATTAGTTGAATGGTTTGACCCATTTCATCCGTCATTTTTTTGAATCCGTCCCAATCATGCTCTGAAAATCCGTCTTCAATAGAAATGATTGCTGGATATTTTTTAACTAAATTTTGGTAATAAGCAAGCATTTCATCAGAACTTAATTCTTTTCCTTCAAAATGATATTTTTTTGTTTCATCTTCATAGAATTCACTGGAAGCTGGATCAAGTGCGATACCAATTTCCGTTTTTGGTTCGTAACCTGCTTCTTCAATTGCACGATAAAGCATTTCAATCGCAGCTTCTGTACTTCCTAGTTTTGGTGCGAAGCCACCTTCATCTCCGACAGCTGTTTCGTAGCCGTCTTTTGCTAAAATATTTTTTAATGTATGGTAAATGTTAGCAATTTTTTCTACGCCATCACGGAAAGTGGTTCGTTGAATGGGCGTAATCAAAAATTCTTGCACATCAATACCAGAATCTGCATGAACACCTCCGTTGATTACATTGAAAAATGGTTGAGGGAGCTCTAAATCAACGCCACCAAGATAACGATACAATGGAACTTTTTTACTTTGTGCCGCTGCGCGAGCAACCGCCATTGAAACACCAAGAATCGCGTTTGCTCCAAGTCGTCCTTTGTTTGATGTTCCGTCTAAATCAATCATCATTTTATCAATTTTTGCTTGGTCAAAAGGTGAAGTTCCCTTCAATGCATCATTGATTTCTCCATTGACATTAGCAACAGCTTTACTAACTCCTTTTCCTAATAAACGAGTACCGCCATCACGTAATTCCACGGCTTCACGATCACCAGTAGAGGCGCCGCTTGGCACTTCGGCTCTGCCTAATGTTCCATCAGATAAAATCACATCGACTTCCACCGTTGGATTTCCGCGTGAATCAAAAATTTCTCTTGCTTTTACTTGTTCAATTACTACTGTCATCTTTTTTTCCTCCTAGTTTTTACAAAAATGCAATAAAAAAACGCCTATTGTAAAGCAATTACTTAAAAACAGAGTACAACAAATACACTCTTGGATAAGTAATTAGTTTACAATAGGCGCCATCAGCTGATTTACTCAGCGTTTAGGAGGGAGCACCATCCCTCACACATAACGTTAGCACGTTTAGATAATTGTTTCAACTAGAAACACTTCTATCATTCATCTTCCAGCTTAAAATAGTAATCGATGATTGCTTTTATTCCTTGATAATCTTTGATTACAAAGAGATTTGATGGCACTTCAATAATTGGTAGCTTTTTTTCATTGATGAATGGTGCTAACTGTCTCGGTACAATCAGATAGTCTACCTGCTCTTTATCTCGAAGGTAATTCAGCGAAACATCATAGTCTTTAGAAAAGAACTCTTTTAAATGTTGCTGATTTCTTAAGCCTATAGGGAGTGCGGAATAAGACAATCCACCGTCTACCGCTAAGACAAAACAAATCTTCTTTTTCATTACAAACACGCTCCTCACTTATAAAAACAGTAACAATTTCTTATCAGTCCAATTCTCATAGTAACAGTCACACTAATTGATGAATCTCGGATCAACGGTTGAATTAGAAACAAAGAAATCTGTCTTGATTTGAATATCAAATGTTTCTGTAACTAATTTTTCAATTGTTGCGAAAGAATTAGTCGTGCTGATTCGATAGATTTTTGTGCCGTAGTTGATCCATTCAGCTGCTTGCAACAATTCTCGGTAGCCACGTACATCCGGTTTTCTATCAGTAAATACGACAAAGTAATCATGGATTAATTCGCCATTACTTGAACGATTCATACTTGTTGTTGCCCTTTTGATAGGGGTTCCAATTTTTTCGTACAGTTGTAAAGGGCTTCGTCCCCAGATATCAACAGGTTCCTCAGCTTCTTGCTTGTGTTTAACCATCTTATCCCTTCTTCATCATAACTCATTTGTTTCTTTTATCCTACAACGAATAAGGCGAATTTACGAATCTTACTTTTAGACAGACTTATCGAACTGTCTATTATTTGTTTTGTTTCCCTTTGTTCTTGATTTCAATCCAAGATAAATAATACTCCTTATCAGAAGTGTGCTCATATTGTTTTCTTA
Source organism: Enterococcus thailandicus (assembly GCF_001886265.1). Taxonomy (GTDB): domain Bacteria; phylum Bacillota; class Bacilli; order Lactobacillales; family Enterococcaceae; genus Enterococcus_B; species Enterococcus_B thailandicus. Next base: position 27,515 of record NZ_JXLE01000002.1, on the reverse strand, counting down.
CGAGAAACTCGCCAATAACTTGCTGAATATCATAACCCTTAGCTGTTAACGTACGAACGACCTCTTGAAGATTATTTCGGTCGCTATCTGCAGGATCTACTTCAATGATTACTGGTTGATAATCAAACGCTGGGTTGTATTCCCAAAGGATTTCTTCTTCAATTTCGTCTTCAAAAGATGTGCCGATACAAAAAACATATTCTAGCGATTGACCTTTTTGTTGCCAAATAATCCCTGAGTTACAATTTTTTTCTAAATATTTTCGTGCAGTAAAGTTTTCATCTAAATCAGCACGAACCATTTTCGTAAAGTCGATTTTCAAATCATGTGTTCCAGTCAAATCAAACCCAGTGGATGAAAGATGTCGTTTTCGTTGCTCGATTTGTGCCATTTCGCCTTTTAATCTTTCAATTTCTTCTGCCAAACGTTTTTCTGTCTGCTCCAGAACTTCATAAACTTCTTTTTCTGATTTTCGATAAATGCCTTGAACATCTTTGATTGATAAACCCAAACTTCGAATGAATTTGACATCATACAATGCAAATAAATCATCATAGGTAAATGTCCGATAATCATTGGCTTCATTTCGGGAGTTCGTTAGCAAACCAATTGAATCCCAATAACGAATCGTAGATGTTGGCAAGTTCAAAAATTTCGCAGCTTCACCAATAGAAAATGTTTTATTCATTTTTTTTAAAACCTCCTTGACCTTAAAGCTACTTTAACCTGTATACTCCATTATTGTCAAAACTAAGGAGGCACGACTTATGAAAGTACTAAAAAATTTCTTGTTGCAAAATAAGGGCATTGTTGCTCTGACTAGCAGTTTTATTGTTTTACAAATCATCGGAATCTTAGGCGTGCCTATGCTAGTAGCACGGCTAATCAATCTTGGCATTTTAAAAAATGATCTTGACGCAATCAAGCTTATTGCCATTCAAATGATTATCGTTACGGTTTTAGGTACGATTGCCGCCGTGATTGGTAGCTACCTGTCAGGAATTCTTGGCGGACGTTTCGGTCGCCAAATCAGAAAATCGTTTTTCCAAAAATTTCAGGAACTAAGCATTTCTGATATTGATAAAATTGGTTCTAGCACTCTGCTCACTCGTATGACGAACGATGTGGACAATGTGCAACAAATGATTGTGATGTTTTGCCAATTGATCCTACCTGCTCCAATCATTGCTGTTTTTGCTTTGACCATGACTTATCTCAATGCGCCAAACTTGTTGTGGATTCCACTGGTAGCTATCCTCTTTTATTTGGTCGTATTATTGTTTTTACTGAAAAAAGGAACACCCATTGCATTAAGTATTCAACCAAAAATGGATCGAATCACTACTAAACTAAGAGAGTTTTTTACTGGAATCAACATGATTCGTGCATTCAACAATCAGGACCATGAAGAAATGAAAACGAATGAATCATTTACCAACTACGCGAATCAAATGATTCAAGTGAATAAAATTTTTGCTTTTATCACTCCTACCGCTTTTCTGATTATGGGTGTTGTCTATGCATCCATTCTTTGGGTCGGTGGTTACCTCGTGGGCAATCAGACCATCCAAATTGGAAACATCGCAGCAATTACGGAATATGCGCTTTTGGCACTCTCATACCTTATGCTTGCAGCAATGGTTTTTGTGGTCATCCCTCGTTCCGTTGCTTCATTGAAACGACTGGAAGAAGTGATGGATTTTGAACCGTCAATCAGTGACCCTGAGCCGTTTTCTTTTCAAATCAGAGATGCTAGTGCTGCAAGCTATCAAAACGTTTCTTTTGCGTACGGAAAAGAAAGCAATCCAGTGATTGAAAAAATTTCATTTACAATCCCAGCTGGAAAAACAACCGCTATCGTTGGCGCAACTGGTTCTGGAAAAAGCACGTTAATGAAGCTTCTTTTACGAATCAATGACCCTACAAGTGGTGAAATCAAATTGAATGATGTCCCAACGACTGCTTTGACACAAAGCAGTATTCGTAAACAGGTTGCTTATGTTCCACAAAAAGCATTTTTATTCAAAGGAACAATTAAATCAAATCTTTTAATGGGAAAAGCAGATGCCACACCAGCTGAAATTGACCAAGCAGCAAAAATTTCTCAGTTAAAATCATTTGTAGATACTTTACCCGATAAATATGAGTCATTCACTGCACAGGGAGGCAGCAACTACTCTGGTGGACAAAAACAACGAATTTGTATTGCGCGAGCGTTAATCAAGCCCGCTTCAATGTATGTTTTCGATGACAGTTTTTCTGCTTTAGATTATCAAACAGATGCCGCTTTGCGAGAAGCTCTCACAAAAGAACTGTCGAACAAAACATTAGTAATCATTGCCCAACGCTTGAGTACAATCGCCCATGCCGATCACATCATCCTCATGGAAAATGGCAAGATTGCTGGTGAAGGCACACATCAAGAATTGTTATGTACCAACAAAATTTATCAAGAAATTGCAGCTTCGCAAGGAATGAAGGAGTGATAATATGAAACAGAACAACATGATGCCGAATAAAAAACATCTGATGTATCGCTTTTGGAAATTACATCGTTTTGAACATAAATATTTTTATCTATTGATGTTTTGTAGTTTGGTTGGAAATATTTTAGTGGTTGCAATGACCTTCATGATGGCGCTAGGAATTGATAAAATCGTCGCGGTCATTCAATTGAAAGAATCTTTGTCAGTAACACTTGACTTACTCACAGAACAATTGCTTCCAACTGTCTTACTGTTAATTCTGTTTTCGCTAATCAGTAGTGGACTTTCCTACGTGCAAGAACGAGCAATGGCGACATTGAGTGAACGACTTACTTTGAATACTCGAAAACTAATTACGAAAAAAATCAAAAAATTACCGATGTCCTTTTTTGATAATCATCAAGTTGGCGATCTAATTAGTCGGACGACTACAGGCTTGAATCAGCTTTCTCAAGTATTATTGACCGGTATTAACCAACTATTCACATCCGTCGTTACCATTCTTTTTGCGGGAATCATGTTGATTTACATCGACAGTAAAATGTCAATCTTAGTGATTGGTTTATTGGTTCTTAGCGGACTGGTAACACACAAATTTTCAATGATCAATAAAGAAGTGGCCGATAAAGCACAGGTGAAACTTGGTAGTATCAACAATGAAATGGAAGAATATCTTTCTGGTGTCATTGTTTCAAAAACCTTTAACCAAGAAAATCAACAAACAGAGGCTATCAGTCAAACAATTGATGAACATTATACTGTATTTAAACGTGCTCAATTCTTGAACTTTGCTATCTACCCTTTATCCCGTGTTATTAACCAATCAGCTTTTATTTTTAGTGCGATATTTGGTGCAATGACCGTATTAAGTGGCGGAATCACGATTGGTTTCTTGCAAGCATATCTACAATATATCAATCAAATTTCCGAACCAATTTCAACAGCTTCTTACGTCATTAACTCGATTCAAGCTGCCATGGCTTCGATTGAACGGATTTTCTATATTTTGGATCATGAAGAAGAGCAAGCAGATACAAGTCGAACAACCATTCAACATCCTGCTGGAAATATCCGATTCAAGGATGTTCGCTTTGGCTACTCCCCCGACAAAACATTGATGAAAAAAGTTGACTTTGATGCGAAAGCAAACCAAAAGATTGCCATTGTTGGACCAACCGGCGCAGGCAAAACAACGCTAGTCAATCTACTTATGCGATTTTACGACATCGAATCTGGCCAAATCGAATTCGATGGCATTCCAACCACTGATCTTCCAAGAGAAAATCTTCGCTCCCTATTTGGAATGGTCCTACAAAATACTTGGTTATTTGAAGGTACGATTGCTGAAAATATCGCATATGGAAAAATGGATGCAACACGAGAAGAAATTATCCAAGCAGCTAAAATCGCTCAGTGTCATCACTTTATCCTGACGCTTCCTAATGGCTATGATTCCATCGTCACAAGTGATAATGGTGGGGGCCTCTCACAAGGGCAGCAACAATTGTTGACCATTGCTCGTGTCATTTTGGCAAATCCACCAGTGGTTATTTTGGATGAAGCAACTTCTAGTGTGGATACTCGCACAGAATTACAAATTCAAGAAGCAATGAACTCGTTGACCCAAAATCGGACAAGTTTCGTCATTGCTCACCGCCTTTCCACCATCGAAAATGCTGATTTGATTTTAGTGATGGATAAGGGCGACATCATTGAAAAAGGAACGCATAAGCAACTGTTGAAACGTCCAACACTCTATCGTTCACTTTACAATAGCCAATTTCAGGCAACTTGATTTAAGTAAAAAAGATAATAATAGCTATAGCAAAAACAAATTATAAAAGCGTTTTTAATACGTTATAATAATATTGTACGAATAAATTATCCCTATCTTCCAATTCAATTTATTCGTATGATATCTTCTCATGTTAGTTATTCCCAAATATTTACCCAACAAAAAAACCACCAACTAGTTGGTGGTTTTTTGTTGAAATTGGTATCAAAAAATCAGTTGATACTTTTCTGACGAATATTGGATAATTACTGCAAACTCGTTTCCTTCAAATGGCTCAGTTGGGTACCATTGATAAACACAGCTATTATTATTTGGGAAGCATTCAAAACAGCATAGCACTAAAACAAATCATGAAAAAAATATTACCAATAATAGCACGCCTATTGTTATGACTAAATCCATAATATTTTCAATCCATACTGGAAATAATAGGCCTTTATAAGGTGACCAAAAAGGGAAACGATATTTTTGGGGGACAGTGAAACTTAACCCACCAGATAGCGCCCAGATAAACAAAGCTAACAATAAATTGTGTTTCATAGCAAAAAAAAGACTTGCAATTAAAAGAAAAAATTGAAAAAGTCTAATAAAACCCAAAGATTTCATCGCCCACCTCCTCATTATATTAAAAACAACCTCTGTTATTCTATTTATTGCAACAATAAATGAAGACAGAGATTGTTTTCCAGTTTAAATTATCAATTTACCAACGATGATCATATTGTGAAGACCATCTTGATTCAGTAAGTGTAATCCGTGCAGTACCAGTATTTCCATGATTATCAATGTTATCTCTGCAATCTTTCGAGTAAACGCTAAGTGCACCCATTGCTATACCTGCTAAAAGAGCTGCAGCTCCAACAATTACTGCACCACCAGAAGCACTAAATTTTGCTAATACGGTAGATAGACTACCGGCTCCTGCTGCTGCAACATACATACCGTTATAAGATGTACGAGCAGTTTGCTTGCCCGAAGCTGAATTATAATATACATTCCAACCGCCATTTTGTATACGTTGACCTAATCCCGCAGCGAATGCTTCTGCTCCCTCATATTTATTAAGAATATATCTTGCAGTGCCTTCAGGGTTAGCTTTTGAAGCTACTTGATATTGTGGTGTAGCCATTTCTTGTTCTAATGCAACCCATTTTGCATTTTTTACCACTTCTGTTGAACTTGCTTCAGGTACAGTAAGTTCATCTGCAGCCACCACTATTGATACCGTGGGTGAAAATATACCTAAACATAAAAGAATTGCGAAAAATAAAGCATAGACACTTTTAGAATAATTACCAACATCGTTTTTCATTTGATATTCTCCATTCATTCATTTAGTTTGTAAACGTTCACAAAAAGTATAATAAACTAATTTGGAAATGTATGCATGATATTTAGAAAAAGGGATAATTATAAATCGGTGTCATTACGATAACATTTTTAAAATTTATTGATAATTCAATTTCAATACCTAAACACGCTAAAAAACAAGGTTTATTAAGTATGTACACTCACAAAAAATAACATTTAATATTTAACTATATAATCTTATAGCCTAATAATCTTCAGGATTTATACCCTCTTCAAAGCATTTGTTCGGCTACATCTTTTTTATTTTATCTTGATATATTTCTGGAACTGGTATTCCAATTTCTTTCAAGCGTTCTTTTTAAACCTTTAATAACCTTTTTACAAGGAAAATCTACGGCTGCTGCAGCTTTAGCTCATACTCTCTAGTATCCAACATATTTTTCCCTTCAAATAGTACAACTCAGAGATTTTAAAAAACTCCGGAAATTGTTGTTCAATTTTTTTAGGATTAAGAAAAAATCTATCCTCTCATTGATATCGATTTCTGCCATTTCAAAATTAAGGAAGATAATTATCAATAAATAGAACATTATCGTATATTTTGAGTATACCCTAAATATACACAGGTAGAGCATTGAAAAACCTTCTTTTCTATTGTTTTGGAAGCATTCAAAACAGCATAGCTCTAAAACAATCCAATTAGCCAACCATTCAACTTGTAAGTTTTGGAAGCATTCAAAACAGCATAGCTCTAAAACAGCAAATGACATTATCGGAAAAATGAAAGGTTTTGGAAGCATTCAAAACAGCATAGCTCTAAAACCATGCTATTATAATAGATGTAAACAAGATAGTTTTGGAAGCATTCAAAACAGCATAGCTCTAAAACAAATGTATTCACAGTAGGAAAAACATATATGTTTTGGAAGCATTCAAAACAGCATAGCTCTAAAACAATAGGAAGTTTGTTTTGATAAAACCTCCCGTTTTGGAAGCATTCAAAACAGCATAGCTCTAAAACAGGAACGTAAGAGAAGTTCAATGACAAATAGTTTTGGAAGCATTCAAAACAGCATAGCTCTAAAACGTAAGCTTTTCATTTAGACGACTAAAAAGCGTTTTGGAAGCATTCAAAACAGCATAGCTCTAAAACATATCTCTGGTTCGAATCCAGTCTTCCGTAGTTTTGGAAGCATTCAAAACAGCATAGCTCTAAAACGTAAGCTTTTCATTTAGACGACTAAAAAGCGTTTTGGAAGCATTCAAAACAGCATAGCTCTAAAACATATCTCTGGTTCGAATCCAGTCTTCCGTAGTTTTGGAAGCATTCAAAACAGCATAGCTCTAAAACCTCGGCTCAAAATTTTTGAGGTTCCGTACTCGCACTATTTGCCCATAGCAAGGCTTCAGTTTGGATGCTTCTATTGGTATCTATTTATTTAGATTTCAAGGATCTTTTTTATTAGTATACCATGAATTCACTACCCCAACTACCCAACTCTTTCCTCATAAAGACCAGTATATGATCGATAACAAAAAAATCTCTTGTGACAAAATTGTTCGCTCGTTCTATATTATTTCACTAGCCTTTCAATCAATCATATTGTTAACATATAGTTATTATTAGTTAGGAGGAATTATTTTTGACGATTGATACACCCAAAAAAGGCCTATCAACATTTGATTTAAAAATGTTAGGCATTGTCTTAATGTTTATTGATCATATCCATCAGATGTTTGTTCCATTTGGAGCACCTAACTGGCTAGACTGGTTTGGTAGACCTGTCGCAACAATTTTCTTTTTTGTCAGTGTTATTGGCTTTAGTCATACGCACAACAAGAAAAAATATATGTCAAGACTCTACCTGTCGATGGTTCTGATGACCTTATTTACCTTTACTCTCGAAAAACTTGTGGGGTATGATCAAGTTGTTTTGATGAACAATATTTTTAGAGATCTTTTTATAGGTACACTGATGATGTTCGCTATTGATCTTTTTGTCGAAGGGAAACATGCAACTAATTTGAAAAAAATGCTTGGTGGGACGATTCTATTTATTCTTCCAATCCTGTTTTCTTTCTTATTACCACTATTAATGGAAAGCCCCATGATTATCCAAAATCAATTTGTTTTTTTAACAATTACTGCGACTTTACCAGCGTTACTTTTGGCAGAAAACAATGTCATGGTACTGCTGATTCCTTTACTGTATCTCGCTAGAAATAATCGGCAAATCCAGTGTTTAATGATCGTAGTAGTTGCAACCATTTACTTTTTCTTAGGTTCTACGCAATGGATGATGATTTTTGCAATCGTTCCGATTTTGCTCTACAACGGTCAAAAAGGAAAAGGAATGAAGTATTTCTTCTATATTTTCTACCCTGCACATATTGCTATTTTGTATCTCTTATCTGCTTTCTTATACGCACACTAAAACAAAAACGAGGACCTCAAAAGTCCTCGTTTATTTGTCATAAATAGGTCTTAATGTGCAATCATTTCCTGTGCGATTTCTTGCGAAGTCAAATCAGCTGGATAAAAAGTGGGCCAGTTAGTTAGTTCATTGAAAAGCTTTTGCTGACTCTCTCCACCAAAAAAGGCATGGAAATGTTCCGCTTTAACTGGTGCAATATTGTGATCGCTAAATTGCACATATTTAAATTCCCCAGCATCCTTGTCAGCCGTTTCAAAAAGGAAACGTACACCACGATTTCCCTTTTCATAATTTAAAATCTTGTAACCAGCATAGTTGTATTCATATTGATGGTGCTCGCCATCGACAACAAAGTCAATCGTATGATCTGTGATCGTCATTTTATCAACAGTTGTTTTATAACCAGCTGTATAATAAGACTTATATTCTTTCGCAGTTTTATCTTTGTTTAATTTTGCTTTATAGTCGAAAACTTGATCTAAAGCGCCCTCTTTTAACAAAGGATAAAGTGATTGCCACTCACCTGCATAATCAGCTAGTGTTCGGTCTTTGACTGCCTCATCTTTGAAGTAACCATTGGCAACCGTCTTAGTCGATTCTGTTACGTTTTCTGGTTTGATTTCTTTGCCTGCAACGCTTGTTGTTTTTTCTAAAGCCGTCAGATTTTCTTTCATCACCGAGAGATAATCTTCTCCATTTGCTATTTGTTCTTTAGTTAAACTTTCGACAGGGTTTAGTACTTCGAGTTTAACTTTCGCTTCATCTGCTAACGTCTTTGCAATTTTATCCTCAGCATTTTCTTCAAAATAGATGTATTTAATCTCATTTTCTTGAACATATTCTTTTAGCTCAGCTAGGCGACTTGGTGAAGGCTCTTGGTCTGGAGACAAACCTGCTATAGGAACTTGATTCAATCCGTAATCTAAGGCTAAGTAGCCAAAAGCAGCATGTTGCGTAACAAAGTTTTTTTGCTTAGCTACACTTAATTTTTCTGTATACTCTTCATCTAGTGCTTTTAATTTTGTTAGATACTTTTCTGCATTTGTTTCAAAAGTTTTCTTTTTCTCGGGATAAAGTTGTTCTAACTGTTCCTTGATTGATGTCACTTCTTTAATCGCCATCTTAGGTGAAACCCACGTGTGCGGATCTAACTCATGATGATGCTCTTCTTCGCCGTGGTCATGATCGTGTTCTTCTTCACTTCCAGGTAATAACACCATCCCATTTGTTCCTTTAATTACATTGGGTGAACCTTTTTTCCAACTTTTCTCGGCTTGTGGCACCCAAGTTTCCATATTTTCATTATGATAAACAAAAACATCTGCATCATGAATACTTGCAATTTCTTTAGCAGATGGTTCATAATCATGTGGCTCCGTTCCAGCTGGAATCAGCAACTTGACTTCACCTTCATCACCTACAATGTTCTTCGTGAAATCATACATGGGATAAAAAGTTGTGATAACTGATAGCTTTTCTTTTCCGGTTTCTTTACTAGTTTGACCATTCGTACTGCACGCACCCAGCACGCTTACCAATAGTAGGCTAAATAAACCAACTTTCCATTTTTTCATTCGATTTCTCCTTTTCATTCAACTAGCTCGCTGTTTATTTCGTTTATATTCTTTGATAATCTTTAATGCTCGTTTTCTTGTCTTGATGTTTGGACTTTTTAATCGTCGATACGCACTTGAAATGTCTGTTTTTTCCATTGATTTCTCCTTTTTACTGTTTATAAGCAATGCACAATTGATTAAAGGTTTCTTCTATTTCTTTTGATGCTAAATTTTTTCCAATGAGTACGATTTTTGTCGTTGATTTTTCTAGTGGAGTCAGTTGAAAGCGAACTTGCTGATTAACGCCTTGTACAGCAACTGCCAATTCACGATTTTCTAGCACAACAATTCCTTTGAAACGATACAACTCTTGATTAAAAAATAATAACCAATCAATCCAACGTATTAATGCGGCTTCATTTAATTCGCTATTTGCAGTCAACAAAACGGTTTGAAAACCATGATTGTTCTGTTGATGAACAGTTGTTGCATGTGTGTGACCCTGTAAATGAACTTTGTGGTGATGTTCTCTGTGATGCGACTCATTCGTCAATTCCATTTCAGTTTGGGTTGCTACCGGCTCGTTTAACACTTCGGTCGCCTGAAATTTGTCTAAGTGAAAAAAGTCGGTTGCAGAAATCGGCGCTGTTTCCGAAAAATAAATAAAATCAGCTAATGGATTGATTTCGATCAATCTTGCTAGTATTTCTGAACAATTGCTGACAGTATCTCCTTCTTTTAAAGCAAAGAAAATTCGATCCGCCAATGCGATTTGTTTCAGACTGACAGGTTCATTTTGATACATCGAACTATTTTGACTATCCACAACAGTTAAAAGACTATCAATATAATAGGTATTTCGCAGAACAGGTGTAGTTAAAATAGTTTGAATAATTGGCTGAGGATCAGCAATTCCTGTTGTTTCAACAATAATTTGTGACAAAGGAACTTGCCATTCTTTGGTTACTTCTTCAATACTTGCTAACGTTGTTATCAAATCTTCTCTCAGGCTACAACACATGCAACCGTTGTTTAATTGCAGGACATGTTCCTTGGTGTGCAGTAAGAGTTCGTGGTCGATTCCTGTTTGGCCAACCTCATTTTCAATAATAATTATTTCTTCTCTTGGTAGCTCAGTCGCGTTTAATGCCTGATTAATCAAGGTTGTTTTTCCAGCTCCTAAAAAGCCGGATACGATTGTTATCGGTATTCCCAAAGAAATCACCTCTCTTCTTCAAAAATGCTTACTTCATCTCTTTAAAAATTGCACGCCGACGTAATTTAGGTGAATATTTTTTTAGTACTAAACGTTCAGGTGTATTTCGTTTATTTTTACTTGTTAAATAAATTCGTTCACCTGTTTCTTCGCATGCTAGAATAATTGTTTGTCTCAATCGTTTCACCTTCATTTCTGATTTATCTTTCTGATAAAAACTGTTCAACTTGAACCTGTTCATCATAGTTAAATTTCCCTTGCTCAAGTTGGATCATCAATTCATTTTTCAATGAAACTGGTATCTCCCAAAAACCATCAATTTTTTGAAAAAGTTCTGTTTCATACGTAGTAAAAATTGGATAAATTGCTAAAAATTCTTCAAACGAAAGATCCTGTTCCTCATAAAAATCTCGAACAAGTCCTCTTTCAATTGCTTCGACTGTTGGATTACCATTCTCAGTAATAATCTGATTAGCGACCATTGAACGATAAAGATCCGTTTTACTGAAGTCTTCGTTACTATTTTTCTGATAAAATTGGAAGCTTTGTTCAACTAGTGGTGGATAAATAATGTTCATTCTAATCCTCCCTTATTCTTTGCCGCTTACTTTACGTCCTTTATAATAACCTTTAAGTGAAACATGGTGGCTACGACGATAATCGCCTAATTCTTCATCAAATGAAATTTCAGGTTTTGCTATTTTTAAATGCGCTCTGCGCAATTTTTTCTTTGCTTTTGATGTTTTTCTTGCTGGAACTGCCATTTTTTATTCCTCCAGATTTCTTTTCTTCTTTTTTACCAACTTGCTTTTTTTACTCCAGGTATCAAACCTTGAAGCGCTAATTCTCGGAACTTTATCCTGGACATACCAAATTTTTGCATGTACCCCCGAGATCTGCCATCTATTTGATCGCGTCGTTTCAAACGATTTGGGTTCGCATTTTTGGGTAGCTTTGCCAAACCTTCATAATCATTGGCAGTCTTTAACTGAAGTCGGATTTCTGCATACTGCTCAATCAACTCTTGTTGTTTCCTTGCTCGCGCGATTTTTGCTTTTTTAGCCATAAGTGGTGACACTCCTTTTTTTTCGATTTGTCTATAGCAAAACGTAATCGTTACGATTTGACAACGACACTTTATCAAGTAAGTTTTACTTTGTCAACATAAAAATAACATGAAAATTTATTCAAATGAAGATTTGCACATGTATATGCCCATCTTGATAGTTATTTTTATCAAGATACAAGAAATAGAAAAACATTGTTTGCTGATGATTTGATAAACTTTATACAATTAGTCCAAAAAAAGTGTGGATTTTTACTTTGAATAAACAAAAAACAACCTTAGCACTGAACTAAAGTTGTTTTTTTATTTCTATTCTTTTTCGTTCACTATTTTGTCGGAAAATTCGCAAATAAACTGAGGAGATTTCCGTCAGGATCTTTAATAATTGCATAGCGTTGACCCCAAAAAGCATCCCATGGTTCTTTAAAAGTCTCATAGCCAGCATCACTTACTTTTCGATACATCTCATCAACATCTGCCACAGAGTCGCACAAAAAAGCTAATTCGATTTTGTCTCCAATTGTCTGCGGTTCGTATCCATAAATACCAGCAATCATTTTGCTAGTGTTTAAAGAAATTCGAATACCTTCATGTGCTAGCTCAACGTATTCTTCGGTAGTAGCTCCATTCGCGATGAACCCTAACAACGCATAAAATTCAATTGATTTTTCCATGTCTTTAGTAATGATGCCAATCATATCTAATTTCATCTTTCGCCCTCCTAAAAAACTTTTTTTGCTGAATCTATTGCCACTGTTCCCCTCAATTAGTCATCGCAAGCTCCTCTCTCTTGATAAGTATAAAGGGGAATCTTTTTCTTTCAAAATAGTTTCCTTCAAAACGTTCATAAGCCTTAAAAAAAACTAACTATCTAACGAAACAAGCCACCTAGATGAAATTGTATAGGTGGCTCGTTTTTTTGGTCTCTTAGTTGTCGATAATTATTGGTTGACATTTTTAAACCAATGAACTAAACTCGTGAAAGTGAATCGTTCAAAAAATTGAACGATTAAATGAAACACGTATAAATTGGAGGAAATAACCATGAAAAACACAATGAAAGCCGCTGTTATTGATACTTACAAACAACCGACGCCTAAAATAAAAGAAGTTCCTATCCCAGACATTCGCTCGAATGATGTCTTAGTAAAAATCGTTGCTGCGAGCATCAATCCAATTGATATCAAAACCAAAGACGGTGGACTTAAGATGCTGCTTAGCTACGATATGCCTATTATTATGGGAAGTGACTTTGCTGGAATCATCACTGCCGTTGGCGAAAAAGTGACCAACTATTCAATTGGAGATGCTGTCTATGGTCGCGTTCAAAAAAATCGAATTGGAACCTTTGCCGAATACATTGCTGTCGATCAAGGAGCTATCGCCCTCAAACCTAAAAATATCAATTTTGAAGAAGCTGCTTCTATCCCCTTGGTCGGACTGACAAGTTACCAAGCGCTACATGATATTATGCAGATTCAGCCTGGACAAAAAGTCATGATTCAAGGTGGATCTGGTGGGATTGGAACGATTGCGATCCAACTTGCAAAATACTTAGGCGCTTATGTTGCGACGACTACTTCTGCAAATAATTTTGATCTCGTGAAATCATTAGGTGCTGATTATCCAATTAATTATCAAACAACAAACTTTGCAGAAGTTTTGCAAGATTACGATTATGTATTTGATACACGTGGTGGTGCAACATTAGAAGCTGCCTTCAAAATTATCAAGCCTGGTGGAAAAGTCGTCAGCATCGCAGGATTACCTAACTATCGCTTTGGTAAAGAATACGGTGTCCCTCTTTGGAAACAGTTTGCTTTCAAAATGGTGACACGTAACCTAACAAAATTAGAAAAGCAAACACAAGCCTCTTATACTTTTCTTTTCATGAAACCAAGTGGTACACAGCTAGATGTCTTACGGCACTTGATTGAAGCAGAAATAATTAAACCGGTGATTGATCGAATTGTTCCATTGTCTGAAGTAAAAGAAGCTCTCAGCTATTCGCAATCTGGTCGCGCTACTGGAAAAATCATTTTGCAGATGACCGGTGATTCTGAAAATGAGATCCGTTCATGACTCGACTTATTTTTTGCAAAGGTAATTATCATCCAAGACATCACTGAAGAATCACTTTTTAAACAGCTAGTTAAGCTGCTTCTAAATTAGCATGTACAAAAAAAGCTGGAAACAATCACTTGTTTCCAGCTTTTTCGTTTTAGTAAAGCAACATTCTTGACCCCTTATTATGAACTATACCCCTCTTCAAAATAGGCATGATGATCTAAAAAATAATTAGCAACCAACGGATCTTCTTTTGCAATCAGCAGTTCAGCCAATTGAAAGACCTTTTTTTCTAGCCCATGTTGTGGTCTAGCGATAATTAGATACCCTGTTGCCAATTCGCCAACAGGGACAATCAACCCCATAGCGTTGCACATATTTATGACGCGAACAAAGCCTTTCTTTCCTTGGACTTGTGTCGCTCTTGTCTGGGTATCAAAATGGCCGAAAAGGGTTTCACCCATGCCATCAACATCAATTGGCCCCTCTTTTGAAACAATAATATCTACCTCAGTAAAAAGTGCCTCCACCTCATCAATCAGTTCTTCCCTACTTGCTTCGTATTTATACGCAAAATTTCTTGAACGAATGTCTGCGGCTATTTTCCACGATGCCCACTTTTCTTTCTCGATATCAGCATCAATCGCTACTTTCACTTCATTTTTTTCCATTTCTGTTTCAACAAATAAAGTGGCGACTTCTTCAACCAACTGTAATTTTCGACTGATAAAGCCAATGGATGGAGTGAAAACAATGTTATCTGTTGAAACTTTTTTATACATTTGAAAATCGACCCAGTTTGCGCCAAATGCTGGGTGAATCATTCCTATTAAATTCAACGTCGCTGCAGGTGAAAGCACAGAGCCACCACCATCTGTTCCTATACCAATATCATTGATACCTAAAAAAACATTCAATGCTGTTCCGCTAGAAGAACCCGTCATTGCTTTGCCCGTTAGTGGATTTTTCAACTGAAAATCAATTCCTCGTCCTTTGTGGCTCGCTTTATCTAATGTATGAAAATGAAAACCATTTTCTCCTAAAAATGCTAGCAAGGCAGGCGAAATCAATGTGGCTTGTTTGACACCAAGATAATAATCCTTATCAGAATTGATGTCAGAAATACAGTTGGGGTAAACTTTCATTACAGAGTGATAAACATTTGCCATTGCCAGACTGGTCTTACTTGAATATTCTTGAATTCTTTTCATTTCCATACCTGAACCTCCATAAAATAGGAATAACCGGTGACCTAGCATCAAAAATAAACTACTGGCTTCGAAATTATTGCTCACATTTTTGTTAAATATTCATTTCTTCTTTTGCAAATGCTACTTATCGATCAATCATTAAAAGAAGACTGGCATTTAACTTTTTTAGTCAGATTTATGCTCAGTTGACATTAACTCTTTTAAAAATGAGTGACCGTTTTGTGGTGCATCCACTTGAAAATACTCGGATACTGTCGCTCCAACATCTGCTAAAGTCGTTCGTTCACCAATCGTTTTTCCTTGCATTTCTGGACTATAAATCAGTAACGGCACACGTTCTCGCGTATGGTTACTATGACCAATCGTTGGATCATTCCCATGATCGGCCATCACAATCAATATATCCTCCTGATTCAAGTAAGAAAGTAATTCGTTGATTCGTCGATCACTGACCTCTAGACGATCCGAATATTTTTCTACATCTTCAGCATGACCCGCCAAATCGGTTTCTTGAATATTCAGAGCAATAAAACCATGAGTTATTGCTTTCACTTCGTTAATCAAGGAATCAAACAGCATCTCTGTATCCACACCAGGAGATAAGCGCTTACTATTTGTCTGAATAATATCAGCAACTTTACCAAGAAAGGATACTGGGATTCCAGCTTTATCTAAAATCGTTGGTGTTTGGACATTCTTATCTATCCCATAACCTAAATGAACAACTTGATAACCATGATTATAAACACCTGATTCAGGTGCATCTACACCTGCAATTTCATTATTCTTGATTTTTCTTGCTCGTAACAAATCTGCTAAAGTAATTTGCTGACCACCAAAGGTAATTACTCGTGAAACTTGGACAACCTCTCGAACAGCATGACCCAACTCAGTCAAAGCTTCAAAAGAAATCAAATCCAAGCAAGCGGATACATTGTAAACTTGCCCATAATCTGTTTCTAAATTATCGCCCACTGTAGCAACTTCATTGACTACTAAGATCTGCGCTCCCAGCTCGCCTACTCGTCTGACGTTGTACCCGTGTTTTCGAAGATTTTCTTCAACAACATCGATTTTTTGATTGAACGGCTGAATCAATGGAACTTTTGGTGTTGTTCCCATAATTTCTTGGTGTCCTAAAAAAGAATCTGCTCCATAATGTGCTAAATTACTGGTTCCGTAGTTTGCAGTTTTTGAAAACTTATGATGCTCTATTTCATACCCCAACGCATTCATTAAACCAAGTTTCTCTAATGTTGGAAGATGGATTTTTTCGTTTTTTTCAATAATATGACCAGCGGTATTACTACCCAAATCTCTAGGGCGGACTTTTGCCACATCAGCCATTGCACCTACACCAAAACTATCTAATACAATTACGATAAATCTTCCCATTCTTCTTTCACCTTCTAATTAAATTTCCCAAGCTATCATAAATCCCTTCGATTTTTGGCATCCCCTTTTGGATACCAGAAACCACGGCAACGTCACTTCGGGTAACAAAAATTTGTGTGCGAAAAGCGGCGATGACGGTCGAACCAACTGCATGTTCTTGAGCAGTTGCTAAATAGTAATCAATGTTTTCATTACTAAAAGGTATCACGTCATCTTTTAGTAACTCGTCTTCCTCGGTAATCAGCACGGAGCCCAAATTTCCTCGTCGATAATAACCTCCACCATAAAAGTATGCTTGGCCATCCAGATTATGAGAAATCTCACTGACATATACCATCGCTGGTAGTTCAGGCAAATCCAACTTTGCATGCAAAGGCGTTGTCCCTGTCAAGGCATGTCCAGGTTCTCCCTGTGTTCCGCCCATTTTTTTAATCAAAGGAATGGTCTTATGACAAGTTGCGGATGGAATATTCACTTCTGTGATAACTACTCCTTCATGTTGTAAAATTTCTTTTGCTGCTCGAATGGTTCCGCTATTTTTTGTTGGGACTAATTGCGAAACACCATCAAATAAAAAACAAGGAAATGAAGTAACTCCTGCAATTTCAACTAAATCGGTTTCATTTGCTAGTTCAGCAACACTAGCCAGCTCAGCTAGATGAAAACCTCCAAACTGCCCCTCATAAATTTGGTCGTCGGGTTCAATCACTTTGATTAAAATTTTTTGTTTGATGGCTAATTCAGTTGCTATAACAATAATTTGGAGTAAGGCTTCCAGTGAGTAAATTGTGATAAATTCTGTTCCATAACTCATGATTTTTTTTAACAATTGTTGTGGTATTTGGACAAGATGGCCAACATTTCCTAAGGGTAATCCTTGTTCCATCATAACTAGCGCCTCTTTGAAATCTACAACAACTGCTTTTTCAATTCCTGCGTCATGGATTTTTTGTGCAACGTAAGGATTTCGACCAAATTGTTTCGTCATATAAAACAGTTCGATTTCCTGTTCCTTGGCATCACGTGCTAAACTTTTCGTATTTTTTTCAATCGTATCGAGATCCAAAATATACGTATCAGGAAGTATCAGTCCTTCTTGATGTAAGTTAACTGCTGCTTCAATTAATTTGGGATTTCTTCGGGTAGTAACATCTAAAAACATCCTATTCCTCCCTCAACATATTAATGATATGAAGGTAAAAATAGTCCAACTCAGCATTGGTAAACTGCTTTTCCTTAGCCATTTTTTGTAAATCCTGCCATAACTCTTTTGAATGAAGATATTTCGTATCTGCTTCGATTTCTACTCGAATAAAGGATTCCAAATCATTGATTGTTTCACTTGTTTTCCTACGCATGTCAGCCATTGCCAGATGTGTCAAAAACACATCTGCTCTTTGTTCATTTTGAATGATTTCATTTTTTAATAGGTAATCTAACACATGTAAGACATACTCATGTGTTTCTTGGTCGATGACATTTGAACTTAGCAATATCGTTAATTTCTCTCGAATCATGTTACGCCCCCTAAATTCCAACAAAGTTTTTATTTTTTGATGCTTTTTTAGTAAGAAGAATTAGTATTGTGGAATGATTTTTCCAGCACAAACATCTTTTTGAATGGACAAGATTTTTTCTTTGTCTACACTTTTCAGGAAAAAAGCATTCATTGAAGAGTCATCTACATGTGTAATGATGACAGAAGTGCTCATATCTCTTTCCATCTGGCTGTCTTCCAATAAAACATGATGTAATCCCTGATGATTTTTATCACGTATTTCATCATAATTCCAGATTCC
Organism: Enterococcus thailandicus; assembly: GCF_001886265.1. Taxonomy (GTDB): domain Bacteria; phylum Bacillota; class Bacilli; order Lactobacillales; family Enterococcaceae; genus Enterococcus_B; species Enterococcus_B thailandicus. The sequence continues at coordinate 9,178 of NZ_JXLE01000002.1, read as the reverse complement.
CGCATCGATTTGACCATTTTGTAGTGCAGAGATAATCTGATGTCCTTGCATTTCAACGTATTCGACTTGCTCGTCTTTAATAATAGATTTGGTTAATAATTGTTGATCAATTGAGCTATAATCAATAGCAATCTTCATATTTTTTTCGATTTGTTTTTGATTCTTATCTCGGAACAAGAGAACATGTTTGCTTAAGTAAGAACGGCTCCCGAAGTCCAGACTAATCTCAATTGGTTCACCTGTTGAGATTGCTTGCTCTGCCGCAAATTTTGAAATAACTGCAAAGCGATAGGTTTTATTAACGATTGAACGTACTCTTTCTTTCGAACCACGAATATAGGCGAGATTTAATTTGATATTATTTTCTTTAAACACATCGTAAATACCCGTCGCTAAACCTTCATACAGTCTCGAATATGGTAATGTCATCGTTCCTAAAATCGTATCGGACAACGCATACTCCTGTAAAATGCTATAGTTGATTTCTTCAATGAAGGTACCAAGGTGTCCATGACTTTTTACTTTGATTGCTTCTCTGTCCTTTAAGAAAGACAATGCATTTTGAATCGTCCCTCGTGCTACTTCATATTTGGTTTGATAGTCAGTCACGCTCGGTACTCGATCACCCTTTTTCTTCTGTAATAAATCAGAAGCTAAAAAATTTACGATAATTCCTTTTTTCTTTAAAAATTCTTCTCCCATAGTAAACTCCTTACTGTTGAACACTAGCCATTGCTTTTTTCAAAATACGGATAATCGTTTCTGCTCCTGCTCGATTTGGATTGATACGGATCATGGTGTCTTCTGCATCTGGATCAGCCTTCCTGAAAGTACCTGATACACGGTAAATCAATGGGGCAAATTCATATTTTGACTCTGCTCCAACTGGATTTGGCAAGGCACCATATTGGGTTGCTGATTCAATGACCTTTTTTGCAATGGGGCTTGCTAGCTTCACTACGACTACTTTCGATTGTGCATTAACGACAAATGCCTCTTTCAATCCGACAACTTCTTGTTGATTGATTCGTTGGCAGACTTCTTCACCTACTTGAGCGGAAATGGCTAATGAAACAGGTGCGTAAACCATTCCTCTTATTACATCAATTGCTTCGTGACCTTGAACTTGTCCACCACCTGAATAATTTTCAGTTTTCAGTTGGTCAATCAGTGACTTTTCACCGACAATACAGCCAATTCCTTCGGGGCCTAATAATTTGAATGTCGAAAAACAAGCTAAGTTGCCACCGAATTGGCACCCAATGCCATTCGTTTTTAAAGCAGCATAATTATCATCCGTTAGAATCTTCACTTTTTGATCCAGTGAACGAATTTGGGTAATCAATGTACGCAGATCATAGGAATCAGCCATCTTTTGTCGTGTTACTTGAATTAATATACCATCTATTTGGTTTTCTTTTAATGCTGCTTCAACGTTAACCCAGTCATTAAAATCAGCGTATACTAGCTTAATTCCTAGCATATCAATTGAAACTTGTGTTGTCGGGTAAACAGGTGCATCGTGAACGAGCAACGTTTTCCCCGTACCCACACTCGCGTGAAGTGCAAGTCGAATCGCATTCGTTCCTGATCCGCGAACCAGCATTGCAGCTTCTGCATCGAAAAATTCTGCAAGAACTTTTTCAACTTTATTCGTTGTTTTTGGCTGATTCAAGCCTTTCACTACTCCAAGATCTCCACGAGTCAAGATCTCAGCACCAGAAAAATGATTGGTCACAGCTTCAACTAGTTTGAATTGTAGCTCCATCGCTTCATCAAGCGATAAACTTGGTAAAGGAAATGTTTCCATTAAGTTTCACTCCTATTTCATAAAGGTTTGAGGATTGAAACGTAGCATCTTCTGGATGAATTGTTCAGAAACCCCATTTTCAAGTGCCAATGGAACAAATTGATCTAACAAGTAGGAATAACCAATTCCACCCTGATAGGTTAAATTTGATTTGCGAGTAATATCCATTGAAAGAAACACTTTGTCTTCGTATCCTCGTCTTTCGATTTCTTTTAACATTTTGGCTCTGACTAAATCTGGCTGATAGTTTTCTTTGCCAACCGTATCGAACTCAACATAGACTCCTTGATCCAACATCTGCAAAATATAATCAATATCTCCTGTTAAGTCTACATGACCAATAACGATTTTTTCTAAATTCGCATGTTGCTCTTTAAAAAAAGCTACTTGCTCATGACCATAAGTTCCTAATGTTGTATGGGTCGTAATCGGAACATTGGTTTGTTCTTGTGCGATGACTGAAGCGGTAAAAACTTTTCGTTCACGTGTAGTCATCAAGTTTTTACTTGTTCCTACCTCACCAATAATTTGTGCTTTGATTGCAGTGCCTGCAATTCCGTGTTCAATTTCATTCACCATAAATTCTGTCAACTCATCAATCGTTGCATCAGTGACAAATTCTGGAAGAAATTTATCTTGATAAAAACCCGTTGCTTGAACGACATTTATTCCAGATAATTCCGCAACCTTTTGTACATACGCTGGATTTCTTTTCATATCCATATTGGTCACGTCCACGATATTGCGTACACCTTTATTATACAATTTTTTGTATTCTGAAACAGTTTCTTCAAAACAATTCAGATTTGTATCATCAATATTCTTTAAGCGAGACAAATCAATTGTCGTGTGCTCATGCATATAAGTAATTCCATCAAGTAACATCTAATCTGATTCCTCCTAATTTGCAACGACTGGCACAAATAGACCAAGTAAGTAAAGAATATTAACAATCACGCCTAAACTAATTGCGGCAATTGGACCAACTGCTAACTCTACTACTGGTTTTTTTGCTTTTCTGTTCAACAGCATCAAGCCAATCACCCAGAAATAGCCAATGCCGGGAGCAATTTGTTCGGATGCCATTGCCCCACCAATTAGTAAAGCAACCTCTAAAACTTTGTTCATTGCTGTTCGAATATATTCACCCATTTCGCGAATTCCCGGGAATTTATCCAAAGCTTTTGCCATCAATGTCAAAAGTTGTACTTCGACAAACATCAATAACGCACCAACGATAAACGCAAGGATTGGCTTATCATGTAATAATATTCCTGCTACAAAAACAAAAGTTGTTCCAGCCGGACTATAAACGCCGGTAACGATTGCTGTTGAGAAAACCAATGGAATAAAGCCAATTCCTCTAGCAAATGCGGCTAAAGCTGCTTCACTCATTTTTCCTTCAGAAAGTAAATTCAATGAAATTGGATCACCAGCGATAATCATTAAACTAGTCGCAGCCGCTACAGAACCACCTGTAATGGATAGCCAAATCCAATTTTTCTTGATACGATTCACACGTTCCAAAAAGACACTGACTAAACTTTCGTTTGAATTACTACCATCACTCTTGACCTGAATTGCGTAAACAATCATAAAAATCATTCCGACAAGTAAAGACATACCTTCTGCGCTAAGCGTCAAAGTTGCTCCATTTCCTAAGTTGAATGTACCGAAACGTTTAACAACAAATAAAGTTAATAATGTCGCACCAAAAGAGATTGCACCTTTTTTAAATCCATGTTGGCTTGTAATCGCTACTGCCGGGAAAATACTAAAGGAAATGACTACAGGTGCCCCGACCGAAGAAAGTGCATCCATAAAGTTGACCGGCATCATCGCGAATAAATCAACGACTGCTTGAAGTCCTAAAACTAAACCAACCCCATAAAGTGCACCCACCACTGCCGAAATGATTACGCCTGTTTTTCCTTCGGGTGCCCAAGAGCCGATAATATCTGTCATCAATAACACACTATGAACTAACAAAATTGATGCACCAATCGACACTGGTATCCCAAATCCGATAACCAAACCAAAACTTAACGCAAAACTTGTCGCAGCAATTTCTTTTTTCCCAATTTTCCCCTCTAAAAACTCTGGTACGATTGGGCGCAAGCCATCATTAAAGACAGCAATTCCCTTGTTCGCTAATACCGCACATAAACCACCCAATGATGCGATAGCAATTAATTCAATTATTCTTGACGAATCCATCTTCTTTCCCCCACGATCATTCTATTGTTTTTTTAATTCATCCATAATGATTGGCACAACTACTTCTTTGTGTTGGGCAGTAAAACCAAACGCTTGTTTACCAGAACGAACATTCTCGCGAATTTCTTCTTCAGCCATTACTTTCCCTGGCATTGAAACGGTTACACAATTGTCATGACCTAATAAAGCTAACGCCATTGCTAATGCTCCACCACCACCAGTATTGCAAGCCCCCACATAATAGTCGGCTTGACCATTTTTTACAGCCATCGCTGCATCCAAATCACTTTTCACTGTGATTTCGTACTTTCCATCACTGAATTTTTCAACTAATTCTTTCACTTCACTTTTATCAATTTGGCCACCTACTACGATTTTTTTCATCAAAAGTCCTCCTAAATGAATGTACATTTTTTTGTATATTGATACGTAATTAATAATTACAAACAGATTGTAACTGTGCCTGAACACAAATGCAAGCCCTTTCTTTTTAAATGTTTTTTATTTACTCACTTCTTTTCTACCTTTAAAATCGTTTTGAGTTATTTTACCTGAATCATTTTTCTTTATTCAAACCAAATTCATCACCTTCTTTTTTGCCGTTCATTAATGCTAGTTTCATTTATTTTTTCTTGAATTAACTAACGAATAAAGGACTTTGAATCTGGTTTCAGTTTGATAACCGTTGTTTTTTTAAGCTCATGAATCGGTCTTCTTGTGAATCCATTTGCTGATAGTAGTTTTTATTTAATTAATGATACGTTATTTTCCTTGGTGAGCGAAAGAAAAATAAAAGTTACACTCGAGGCATTAACATTGTAATGACTTTCCCTCTATGAGAGAATTTCAGTTACAAAAACATTTAGGGAGGACCACCGTTGTATAAATCATTGTGTTTCATCACTGAAAAATTGAATGACTTTTCTTTCGAAAATCTTCACTATGAAAGACAAAATGAAGAGTATGAAGGTACAACTTTTTCAATAAATACCCACACATTTCGTAGTCGACTCGCCAAATCAACCCCCAAGAAAAAAGGCTATTTTGTTGCGTTCTGGGAAAAGGACATTACTGATAAAAATCAGCCATTCTTATACGAAAATAGCCCCGACAAACTGATTATTACTATTCTTGACGGACAACTATCCGGGAAATTTATTTTTCCGAAAGAGGTGTTACTAAAAAAAGGGATTCTCAAAAGCAAAACTTCAAATGGGAAAATGGCGATGCGAATTTATCCCACTTGGGTACACGATTTAAACAAGACTGCCGCTCGTACACAAGAATGGCAAATGAATCATTTTATTGATACTTCAATAACTGTTGACAAAAAAATGTTTAACTCTCTTTATTTTGAATGAGGAGAATTTTTTGTAAGCAATTTCATGCAAGTGTTGGATAATTAGATAGCAAAAGTTATAATAAACTAAACGATATAAGAAAGAACGGCAACTAATCATTTAGTTGGTAAAAAAGGAGCTTATCCCTTGAAAAAATTGCTATCAAGTCATGACCTTAAACTATTGACCTTGCTGGAAGAGTTGAATCGAAATCGACAAACCACTTCCTTAAAAGAACTTAGTCAAACACTAGCTATTCCTATTCGTACGTTATCGACATATATACAGGAGTTCAATGGCTACCAGTTGCCCATCTACATCTCCTCTGACAATCGCGGAGTGCATCTGATCATCCCCAAAGAACATTCTTTCCGATACGTCTACAGTATCATATTGAAACATAGCCTTGAGTTTTCCATTCTTCAACAAATCTTTTTAAACGAAAATCTCACTTTAGAAGAGCTAGCCGAAAAAAACTTTGTCAGTCTCTCAACGGTGAAACGAGCGATTACCAGAATTAAACCACTTTTAAAAAGGGAAGACATCCTGATTTCAAATAACAATGCCGCCATTGAGGGAGAAGAAGAAAAAATAAGACAATTTTTTAATTATTTTTATGATGAAAAGTATTTCAACCTAGAATTTTTGACAACGGAACAAAGACAATGTTTACATGCTTTAGTTCAGGATTTATTTCAGCAAAGAGGAATAAAAATCTATAAAAACCAAGTCAGTAAATATATTCGTTGGATGTATCTAAATGCCGTTCGAATCAAGTACGGTCATCGTATCACCCCAAAAAAGAATCGCTTCAAAACAAGTAGCTTATTATCAGATAAAACATTTATCCATCAATTCGAGCACCTTTTTCAGATTCCACTAACATTAGAAACAATCAACGATTTGTTGTACCAACTAAATAATTATTACCTTTACTATTCTTATGGTCAGGTTGAAACGATGGCCGAGCAATCCATAGAAGTAACAGAGAAAATGCAAACAATCAAAACAAATTTGCAGACCATTTCTCAAGATTTAGGAATCAGACTGCCTGAGTCAACGGAACAAATGCTCATTTTGGATTTTATCAATATTTTGCAGTTTAAAAGTCCTCGAACGTTTTTGCTTTACGATCGCAGAGCAACTTTTTTAGAACATTTATCCATTAAGTACCCTCATCTAAAGGACTATTTATCTGCTTATGTAATCAATCTTCTTGCTCCCGCTGCACCTCAATCTGAAATCAATGAGTTGATCTACATTCTACTGACACATTGGTACGAGCTTTACAATTGTCTGCATAAAATTGAGCAATGTATTGCTATTTATATTTTTGTTGATACTGATTTAGAACATGCACTGTTTATAAAAAAAGAATTAGAAAGTCATTGCCGTTACCATATAAACTGTCATTTAATGATGGACGATGAGCTGATTATGATTCCCGATGAGGCTATTTTGGTCACCTCAATCGCTGATACACCTCAATGCATAAAAAATGTTATTTGCTTCTCAGACTACTTTAGTGAACGTAACTGGTACGATCTCAACAATCAAATAAAACAACTAACAACACAAAAAGCATTCACTAACGTTTCTCGTTAGTGAATGCTTTTTTGAGGGCTCTTTATTCGTTTACAAATAATTTTTCACCAGCTAAAATAGTATCGCCAGCAACTAATTGAAGATTTTTGTAGTTTGTAGAATTAGTAATCACAATCGGGGTAACCGTACTTTTTCCCTGTGCTTTGAGGAATTGTTCATCAAACAAAAGTAGTTCTTCACCAAGTGTAACAACATCGCCTTGCTTAACTAATGGAGTAAAACCTTCTCCATTTAATTCAACCGTATCCATACCAACGTGGATTAAAATCTCCGCACCTTCTTCTGATGTGATGCCAATCGCATGTTTTGTAGGAAACAAAAGGGTCACTTTACCATTCACTGGTGAGGTCACTCTTCCCTGTTCTGGTAAGATAGCTACTCCTTTACCCATCGAACCGGAAGAAAAAACAGGATCATCGATTGATTCCAACGAAAGAATTTTTCCGTTCATCGGCGAGAAAACAGTTATTTTTCCGTCAATCGTTACCGCTTCTCCTTCAACCAGTTCGTTTGCCAGTTTTTCATCCTGAGTCGTTTCATCAAATCCAAAAATAAATGATAGTGTTGCTGCAATAATGAATGCAACAGCTAATCCTATAACTCCTATCGTTGCACTTGATTCCACGCCATTTCGACCAATCATATTAGGAATGGCAAGAATACTTGCACTAAATGCAAATGATTTCACACCAAAGAATGCAATGATTCCGCCGCCGACAGCCCCACCAATGGAAGCAGCAACAAATGGTTTTTTCAAGGGTAAGGTGACACCATATACTGCTGGTTCCGTTATACCAAACAAAGCTGTTAGCGAGCTAGATACAGCCAAACTTTTTAAATTCTTATTTCTTGACTTTAAAAATACTCCAAATGCAGCACCTGATTGGGCAATCACACCTGCAATTGACATTGGCAACAAACGATCATACCCCAATGTTGAAAAATTAAGTAACGTTAATGGCACAAATCCCCAATGCATTCCAAAAACCACTAAAATCTGCCATAACCCACCTAATGCAATTCCTGTAAGTAGTGGACTAAACTCATAGAGTCCATTCACACCTTTACTTAAAATCGAACCAATGATTGTTCCCAGTGGCCCAATCAACAGATATGTGAAAGGAACCATGATCACTAAGGTCATCAGCGTAACACCAAATACTAAAAATTTCGGTACGATTTTTTTGAAAAAGCCTTCTACATAGCGCTGGATAAAAACGGCTAAAATAATCGGAAAGACTGTTGACGTATAGCCTGCACCATAAATAACTGGCAATCCCACAAAAGTTAAATCAGCCGTATTTTCAATTGGATAAACCATTGCCATCGCTAATGCCATGGCAATGTATTGATTTGTTTTGAATTTTTTTGCAGCTGTAAAAGCGATTGCAATTGGCAAGAAACGAAAGAATGCATCGCCAGCAGCATTTAATAATATATACGTTCCTGTTTCAGCAAATCCTGGTGACAGAAAGACAGCCAAGCTTAAAAATCCTTTTAATACCCCTGTCCCTGCTAACACAGTCAAAAATGGCGTAAAAATCGAAGAAACGATATCAATAATCTTGGCAACGATTCCTTGTTTTTCGTTGCCAGTATCACCACTTGTTACTTCTCCCCCCATTACTTCTATCAAGCTTTCATAAACAGTGCTCACTTCATTTCCAATCACGACTTGATATTGTCCGCCACTTTGAACGATTTGGATTATTTTTGGTATTTTATTTAACTCTGACTTAGCTGCTAAGTGCTTATCTTTCAAACGAAAACGTAACCTCGTTGCGCAATGAAAGACATCACTGATATTTTCTTTTCCACCAACACCATCTAAAATCTTTTTAGCCAATTCGTTGTTATTCATCACTATTCTCCTTACTCTGTTAATTTAAATTTTGACCAAGGCTTTAATTTGGATAGTAAATCAACTGATTCTTCCGTCAAATGTCCTACCAAATTACATCTTTGCCTGTCATTCGGAATGTCCTGCAAAATGATGTGCAATTCTCCTTTGTATTGACCAAAACAATCATTTCCGATCACGATATCGCCTCTCTTTAGCGGTGGACAAATTGTTGGCACAATTGATTCTTCCTTATATTTAAAACGCGGGAGACTTGAACGAATCAGAAATGCTGAGCGGTCTCCTCGATAACTATGTTTTTCTTCTAAGACAATTGGATAGGCTACAATTAACTAGACAGAAAAA
>NZ_JXLE01000019.1 GCF_001886265.1 Enterococcus thailandicus | reverse complement strand
ACCGTAAATAAGGTTGTGGCGCAAAACTTCCAGCTCCCAAAAATAATGAATAACTGACAAAAATAGTTTTTATATTTTTGAACAGTTATGAGTAATTTCGAGGGGTTACTTCGAAATCAAATAATAACAAGCAGGTATTTTTTTAAAAATAGCAAAGAACTAGATGATTAATGGATTGACTAACTAGAAAGCAAAGGATGATTTTTATTGTCCTTTGCTTTTTTCATTGGGATGAAAGCTTGTTCCAACGATTCAAACATGATACACTAAATATGTGAAAATATGAACAAGGAGCTTTGAACATGCGAGAGTTGAAAAAATCTGAAACGTTACCAAAAGCAACAGCAAAACGTTTACCGTTATACTTACGTTACTTAAAGATGTTGGATGATTCAGGAATTGTTCGCATCAAATCAAAAGAATTTAGTGAGATTACGCAAGTACCGCCTGCAACGATTCGAAGAGATTTTTCACATCTTGGCGAGTTGGGAAGAAGTGGTTATGGGTATGATGTTCCTTTCCTAATCGAAGTTTTTAATAGTATTTTAAATACCCGTGAAGAAAAAAGAATCGCGTTAGTTGGTTATGGAAATTTAGGAAAAGCTTTACGACATAATAACTTTCGTCGGAATGATAACTTAAATATCGTTTGTGTGTTTGACAATGATCCTGAACTAATTGGCCGAGAAATAGATGGCTTAACGATTTATCCAATCGAACGTTTTGCCGAAGTCTCAAAAGAAATGCAAGTCAGCGTAGCGATTACCACTGTGCCAAGCAAATACTCACAGTCAGCTATTGATGAAATTGTCAAAAGTGAAGTTACAGCTATCTTAAATTTTGCACCTGACCGGGTCGTTGTGCCGGAGCATATCAATATTCAGTACATTGACTTAACAACAGAACTGCAAACCCTGATTTATTTTGACGAAAATTATTCAACTGTTTTCTCTTAAATGTTAGCTAATAATAAAGTCTAGTTGACACATAAAAAAAAGGAATGTAGAATGAATCATGACGTTGAACAAGAGGAGTAACTAGTGATTTATTTTTAGAGAGAGAGCGAATAGCTGAAACGTTCTTAATAATAGCTGGTGAAGGTAGCTTGGAAGTCTTTGTCTTGAATCTCATTATGCTATTCAATGAGGGAGTAGAGATAAACGAGTCGTGATCGTTAACTCACTTGAGAGGTAGTAGCAAAACTTGCTAGTACAAATTAGGTGGTACCGCGTAAATTATACGTCCTAAAATACGAAAGTATTTTAGGACTTTTTTTATTTTAAAGGAGGAAACAGGATGACGGAAGAAAAAAACTTATCAACAAAATACAATCCGCAAGAAGTTGAAGCTGGTCGCTATCAAAACTGGTTAGATCAAGATTTATTCAAACCAAGTGGCGACAAGAAAGCGAAGCCTTATTCGATTGTTATTCCACCACCAAATGTAACAGGTAAATTACATTTGGGTCATGCTTGGGATACAACATTACAAGATATGTTGATTCGCCAAAAGAGAATGCAAGGTTTCGATACATTATGGTTACCAGGAATGGACCATGCAGGAATTGCAACGCAAGCAAAAGTAGAAGAAAAGCTTCGTGAGCAAGGAATCTCTCGTTATGATTTAGGGCGTGAAAAATTTATCGATCAAGTTTGGGATTGGAAGGAAGAATATGCTAGCCATATCCGGGAACAATGGGCAACAATGGGATTGTCTTTAGACTATAGTCGTGAACGTTTCACTTTGGATGATGGTTTGTCAGAAGCTGTCCGTAAAGTTTTCGTGACTTTATATGAAAAAGAGTTGATCTATCGTGGTGAGTACATTATCAACTGGGATCCACAAGCTAGAACGGCGTTATCTGATATTGAAGTAATCCACAAAGACATCGAAGGCGCATTTTACCATATGAGCTATGAACTAGCTGATGGCTCTGGTGTCGTTGAGATTGCAACAACGCGTCCGGAAACAATGCTTGGGGATACAGCAGTAGCCGTTCATCCCGATGACGAACGTTACCAAGAGTTGATTGGCAAAACAGTTATCTTACCATTAGTTAACAAAGAAATTCCGGTTGTTGCGGATACGTACGTTGATATGGAATTTGGAACAGGTGTTGTTAAAATTACACCAGCACATGATCCGAATGACTTTGAGGTTGGTAATCGTCATGATTTACCTCGTGTCAATGTAATGAATGAAGATGGCACAATGAACGAGTTAGCTGGAAAATATGCTGGTATGGATCGTTTTGAAGCAAGAAAATCGGTTGTCAATGACTTAAAAGAAATTGGGCGTTTAATCAAAATCGAGACGATGACGCATAGTGTCGGTCACTCTGAACGTACAGGAGTTGTTGTTGAACCTCGCTTATCAACACAATGGTTTGTTAAAATGCAACCACTTGCTCAAAAAGCAATTGAAAACCAAGAAACAGATAATGCCGTAGAGTTTTTCCCACCACGTTTTGACCAGACGTTCTTACGTTGGATGGACAATGTGCATGACTGGGTTATCTCTCGTCAGTTATGGTGGGGACATCAAATTCCTGCTTGGTATCACAAAGAAACTGGCGAAATGTATGTTGGAATGGAAGCACCTGCAGATAGCGAAAACTGGGTACAAGATCCTGATGTTTTAGATACATGGTTCAGCTCTGCTTTATGGCCGTTTTCAACAATGGGCTGGCCCGATACAGAGAGTGAAGACTATCAACGTTATTTCCCAACAAGCACATTGGTGACTGGCTACGATATTATTTTCTTCTGGGTTAGCCGAATGATTTTCCAAAGTTTAGAGTTTACTGGGGAACGACCATTTAATAACGTCTTAATCCATGGATTGATTCGTGCAGAAGATGGTCGCAAGATGAGTAAATCACTGGGCAACGGAATTGATCCAATGGAAGTCATTGAAAAATATGGTGCTGATGCACTTCGTTGGTTCTTATCAAATGGTTCTGCGCCAGGACAAGATATGCGTTTCAGTTATGAAAAAATGGATGCTGCTTGGAACTTTATCAATAAAATTTGGAATGCTTCACGTTTTGTTATCATGAATGTGGAAGGCATGACAATTAACGACATTGATCTAACTGGTGAAAAATCAGTTGCTGATCGTTGGATTTTGACACGTCTAAATGAAACAGTTGCTAAAGTAACAGATTTATTTGACCACTTTGAATTTGGTGAAGCAGGTCGTCAATTGTACAACTTTATCTGGGATGACTTTTGTGATTGGTATATCGAAATGAGTAAAGAAGTTCTTTACGGAGATGATACTGATTCAAAACAAACAACACGTAGCATCTTAGTCCACACGTTAGATCAAATCTTGCGTCTGTTGCATCCAATCATGCCATTTGTAACGGAAGAAATTTGGCAACATATCCCACATGAAGGTACTTCATTGGTTGTTGCTAACTATCCTGTTGTTCGTCCTGAATTTGATGACGAAACAGCTTCAAAAGGAATGGAAGTTCTAAAAGAGTTGATTCGTGCAGTACGTAATATTCGTTCAGAAGTGAATACACCGTTATCAAAACCAATCACTCTATTGATTAAGACGACGGATCCCAAAATTGATCAATTCTTGGTTGAGAATACCAATTATATTGAACGTTTCTGTAATCCGGAAGAATTAGTTATTTCAAGTGAGATTACTGCACCAGATTTAGCAATGTCTGCTGTCCTAACAGGGGCTGAAATTTTCTTACCATTGGCTGGATTGATCAATATTGAAGAAGAAATCAAACGTCTTGAAAAAGAATTAGCTAAATGGACAGGTGAAGTGAAACGAGTTCAAGGAAAACTTGGTAATGAACGTTTTGTATCCAATGCGCCTGATGATGTTGTTGAGGCAGAACGTGCAAAAGAAAAAGATTATTTAGAAAAACAAGCCGCTGTTAAAGATCGTATTGAAAGTTTGCGTACGATTGGCTAAACAGTGAAAAAAGAACTACTTTCAACAAAATAATGCTTACAACTAAAGAAATTTAAGCATAAAGGGGAGGCCAGAATTTTTTGGTCTTCTCTTTTTTTGAAATGAAGACTAAGAAATTTTTTGTCTTTTTCTCAGAAGAAGACAAAATAAAAAAGTAGAAAGCTGATTTTGAATGATTTTTCGGTTTTCTTTAAGCGGAACACTTCTTTCAGCCGTTCTTTTTGCTATAATGAAAGAGAAATGGGGGCATTGTTGATGACAATTGAAGAAGCAATTGCTTGGATCCATAGCCGATTACCTTTTGGCTCACGTCCAGGTTTAGATCGCGTGAATGCATTACTGGAAGTCGTTGATCACCCAGAAAAAAAAGTCAAAACGATTCATATTGCTGGGACCAATGGCAAGGGTTCAACTGTGACATATCTACGTTGTTTGTTAGAAGAAGCAGGGTTAACAGTAGGAACCTTTACCTCTCCTTACATTGAAACATTTAATGAACGAATTTCAATCAATGGGAAAGGAATTCCTGATGAAGAATTGATTCAATTAGTGGAAAAGTATCAGCCGCTGGTTGAACATCTTGATAAATTTGAAGTGGTTGCTGGAATTACGGAGTTTGAAACTTTAACTGCAATGGCATTTGATTATTTTTTAGAAAAACAGGTCGATATCGCAATTATTGAAGTTGGCTTAGGTGGCTTGTTGGACTCAACTAATGTTGCCCAGCCAATGCTGACAGCCATCACAACGATTGGGCTGGATCATACGGAGGTTCTTGGAAAAACACTAGAAGAAATTGCAGCACAAAAAGCGGGAATCATTAAGCAAGGTATACCCGTTGTGACAGGGAAAATTGAACCAAATGCATTAGCCGTGATTAATGAGACAGCTAAAAATAAAAATGCGAAACATTATTTATTTGGTGAAGAGTATCGAGTCATCTATCAACATCCAGCAAAAAATTGGGGTGAAGTTTTTGACTTTTATAATGAATCCGGAAAAATGGTCGGTCTAAGTACAAGTATGTTGGGCCAACATCAGGTAGAAAATGCAGGCGTTGCTATTGAATTGTATGCACTTTATTGCCAAATGGAAAAATTGCCGTTTCGCGAAAAAGAAGTCAAAAATGGCTTGAAACAAGCACACTGGCCTGGCAGAATGGAACGTTTAAGTGAAGAACCATTAGTTATTTTAGATGGTGCACATAACCCCCATGCGATGAAGCGATTGGTTCAAAATATGAAAAAAGAATTTTCTGGTTATCGAATCAATATTTTGTTTTCGGCATTGACTACCAAAAATGTAAATAGTATGTTGCAACAATTACAAGATATTCCTAACGCCCATATTTATCTCACTACATTTGAGTATCCAAAAGCAATTGAACTGGATCAAGTAGCAGATTTAGCCAATCAAAAAGTGTCAATCGTTTCACTTTGGCAATTTGGATTAGCGGAAATTTTAGAAAAAATGACAGACGAAGATGTATTACTGGTAACAGGTTCTCTTTACTTTATTTCAGAAGTTCGTAAACTATTAGTTGAATTAGGAGGAAATGATGAAGGTTAACGCAGTGATTTTTGACATGGATGGCTTATTGTTTGATACAGAAATGGTTTATTATGAAGCAACTCAGATGGTAGCCGATCAAATGGGTTTTCCGTACGATAAAGAATTTTATTTGCGCTTTCTCGGTGTTTCTGATGAAGAAGTCTGGGCAAATTATCATGAGATTTTTGCTGAGTATGGCCGAGAAACCGTTCAGCGATTTATTGACGAGTCTTTCCAGGAAACGCTTACTCGTTTTGCTTCCGGAAATGTTCAACTAAAGCCTGGTGTGATGGAACTACTAGATTTCTTGGAGGAACAAGATATTCCTAAAGTGGTGGCTTCTAGCAATCAACGAAAAGTGATCGAACTCTTATTAGAAAAAAATAATTTATTGACTCGTTTTGATATGATCGTTTCTGCTGAAAATGTAAAACGTGCCAAACCAGATCCAGAAATCTTTTTATTAGCGCAACAAAAGTTAGGAACAACTAAAGAAAATACCTTAATTTTAGAAGATTCACAAAATGGGATTTTAGCAGCAGAAGCAGCAGAAATACCTGTTATTATGGTACCAGATTTATTGGAGCCATCTGCTGAACTTGCAGATAAAACAGTTGCTGTGGTCTCTTCATTACATGAAATTCCAACATTTATTTGATAAAAAACACCTCTTTTTTCGTAAGTTATAGTGAACGGAATAGGAGGTTTTTTTATGGGGAAACGATTGATGAAAGAAGTACCGACGACATCACTTCCAAGAGAGCGAATGGAATCTTATGGTGTAGAGGCTTTGTAGAGGCTTTGTCTGATCAAGAATTGCTAGCGATTTTACTACGTACAGGACAACACCCATATAATGTAATGGATATTGCAGGTGAGGTCTTGAAAAAATTTGCTAATTTAACTGCATTACGACAAGCTTCATTAACTGAGTTGCGGGAAATTCGTGGAATCGGTCGAGTCAAAGCATTAGAAATTTGTGCGTTGATTGAGTTAGGTCAACGCATTCAAGTGGAAGCCCGACCAGCAAGTGCACTGATACGCTCAAGCTATGACCTTGCGCAACAGCTGATTATGGAGATGCGTGATTTTCAACAAGAACATTTAGTATGTATTTATTTGGATACCCAGAATCAACTCATTTTGAAGAAAACGTTGTTTATTGGTTCTTTAAATCAGTCGATTGCTCATCCACGAGAAATTTTTCATTTTGCTGTGAGAGTTTCTGCAGCAAAAATCATCTTGGCGCATAATCATCCATCTGGTAATGTTCTCCCATCCAAACAAGATCTACATTTTACTAAACGGGTGAGAGAGTGTGGCGAGTTGATGGGAATCGAAGTATTAGATCATTTGATTATTGGTACGAAGCAATATTTGAGCTTAAGAGAAGAGGGATTACTGGAAGAGGAGTAAGTGACATTCTTGCAAAAAAAACTGAGCAAGTGTACAATTATAGTGTAATTTTGTTTGG
Source organism: Enterococcus thailandicus (assembly GCF_001886265.1). GTDB lineage: Bacteria > Bacillota > Bacilli > Lactobacillales > Enterococcaceae > Enterococcus_B > Enterococcus_B thailandicus. The sequence continues at coordinate 38,129 of NZ_JXLE01000019.1, read as the reverse complement.
GAATAGAAGTTAGACATTTGTTCACCTCTATCGTACACGAGCAATGTTACAAACAAATAAGTGCTCTTATGCACGAGGAGGCTATTATATAATGGAACATGGAACAGTTAAATGGTTTAATGCTGAAAAAGGATTTGGCTTCATTTCACGTGAAGACGGAAGCGACGTATTCGTTCACTTCTCAGCAATTCAAGGCGACGGATTCAAAACATTAGAAGAAGGCCAAGCTGTAACTTTTGATGTAGAAGATTCAGATCGTGGACCACAAGCTACAAACGTTGAGAAAGCTTAATTCACTCAATATTCAAAAGGCGGTAACTACAATTCATGTGGTTACTGTCTTTTTTTAGGTGAATATGTGGTAATAAGAGGAAAAACAAGTTACTTTTTTAGACAAAGAAAAACACCGCTACTTTCTTCATTATTAAAATGAAGGGAATAGAAGTGTTTTTTCGTTTATTCTCACTTATTTTGTGGGAGTAAGTTGCTAGTTATTCGCCCATATCGGGAGTCATAATCATTGGTAAAATCATTGGATGTCTTTCTGTTCGATCAAATAAGAAAGGTTGTAATGCACTAGTCATTGCTTCTTTTAATTTATGTTCTGAGCAATCAGGTGCGTTCAAACATTCTCGTAAGGCGTGGAATAAAATTCGCTGTGCCTCGTTGATCATTTCACCAGATTCACGCATATAAACAAAGCCGCGTGATAAGATATCTGGTCCAGCCAAGATTTCTTTTTTCTTGATGTCAACTGTAGCGACAGCTAACACAAGTCCTTCTTGAGATAAGGTGTGGCGATCACGCAAGACAACATTACCGATGTCACCAATTCCGCTACCATCAATATAGACATCGCCAGAAATAAAGTGACCGGCTGGTCGAGCAGAGTCCGCAGTTAATGCTAAGACATCCCCGTTTTCCATAATAAAGCAGTTTTCAGCAGGAACACCTACATCTTGTGCTAAGGAAGCATGGATTTTTAACATTCGAAATTCACCGTGAACGGGAATGAAATATTTTGGTTTCATTAAACGCAACATCAATTTTTGTTCTTCTTGGCCACCATGACCAGAAGTATGGATGTTGTTGATTTTTCCGTGAATAACTTCAGCACCAGCTTCAGATAACAAATTAATCAAGTGATTAACACTTGTTGTATTTCCTGGAATTGGTGAGCTTGAAAAAATCACAGTATCATCTGGTTGGATTTGAATTTGACGGTGAGTTCCATTAGCGATACGACTAAGAGCTGCCATTGGTTCACCTTGAGAACCAGTACATAAAATCATTGTTTCATTTGCAGGCAAACGATTAATCTCATGAGCATCGACAAATGTACCATCAGGAACATTGATGTAGCCTAGACGTTGTCCATTAACGATTGCATTTTCCATGCTTCGACCAAAGACTGCAATTTTTCGACCCGTTGCGACTGCTGCATCTGCGGCTTGCTGTAAACGGAAGATGTTTGAAGCAAAGCTGGCAAAAATAATGCGTCCTTCGATTTTTTCAAAGATTTTTAAAATGGATAAGCCAATGGTTTTTTCTGACTTTGTAAAGGTTGGAATTTCAGCGTTCGTACTATCGGATAGTAAACATAGAACACCTTCTTCTCCGATACGTGCCATTTTGTGTAAGTTAGCTGGTTCGCCAACGGGTGTGAAATCAAATTTGAAGTCACCTGTTGCAACGATGTTTCCAGATGGCGTTTTAACTACAACACCTAAAGCATCTGGAATACTATGAGTTGTACGGAAAAAGCTAACTGATGTTTTTCTAAAACGAATAATCGTATCTTCATTGATTTCGTGAAGCTCAGCATCACGAAGCAAGCCATGTTCATCCAATTTATTTGTAATCAAGGCTAATGCAAGAGGTCCAGCATAAATAGGAATGTTTGCTTGTTTCAAAAGATAAGGAATACCGCCGATATGATCTTCATGGCCATGAGTAATCACAAGAGCTTTCACCTTGTGCAAGTTTTGAACGATGTAGCTGTAGTCAGGAATCACATAGTCAATTCCAAGTAAATCATCTTCTGGGAATTTAATTCCAGCATCAATGATGATAATTTCATCTTGAAATTGTACCCCATACGTGTTTTTCCCAATTTCACCTAATCCACCAATTGCAAAGACACCTGTCTCATTATTTTTGATGGAAAGTTTCATCTTAAAACTCCACTAAAGTAAATTGAACGTTCTCTTTTTCGTATTCTAGGTGATTTCCTTCTAGAAGTTGAACGAACTCGATATTGTATGGGGTATTTTCTTCAACGCGTTGACGTGCTTCGACATCATCTTTCGCGTCAATGTAAAGCACTTGTGTTTCTTCCCGTTTAGGGTTACGGATTTTTGATTCTTGATAGTAAACTTTGTAAATCATTTATTTTGTCTCCTTTATCTGCATACGCAGGAATTTAGCTAGTTGATTTTTTAGACAACACAAAACGAGTGGGCAAGCCACCTGAATTTTGATATGCTTTGACTCAAATTAATTATTTGAATCAAAGAGACAAGCCTCGCTTTGCTTGTTCTGTTCGGAATTTTCTTCAACCGTACCTTTGTATAAAAAATTATACAATAATTACTTGTTATTCTAGCACAAATTGGGGAATAAGTATAGAAATCAACAGCAGAGTCCTAAAAAATCTTGAGGATTTATTTCCAGTAATTTTTTGAACGTGAAGTGTTCTAATAAGGTTTTTAGTGTGCTATCATGGGATTTAATGGCAAAAAAATGAAATTTTTAAAAGGGAGATGAGAAAGTGAAGTTAATGTGGCACTACACAATGAGGTACAAGAAATTCTTACTTTTGAATTTTATTTGTGTATTTGGTTTTATCCTCATTGAATTAGGTTTACCAACGATTTTGGCACGAATGATTGACTTTGGGATATTACAAGATGATTTTGATTACGTCAAACAACAAGGGATTGTCATGATTGTAATCACCGTTATCGGAATTATTTTAAATATTCTTTTAGGCTATTTTGGTTCAAGAATCACGACGAATATTGTTGCAGATATTCGTGATGATTTATTTGAAAAAATTCAAAGTTATTCGCATCAAGAGTATGAAAATTTAGGTGTTTCTTCTCTGATTACGCGTACGACGAATGATGCGTATCAGATTATGTTGTTTTTACAAAACATTTTGCGAATTGGTTTTATGACACCGATGATGTTTGCAGTCAGTCTATATATGGTTGTTCGGACAAGTGCGATATTAGGGTTGTATGTAGTCGGCGCACTCCCTTTCTTATTACTCGCAGTGATAGCGATTGCGAAAGTTTCTGAACCATTATCCAAAAAGCAACAAAAGAATTTAGATAAAATCAACAGTATACTAAGAGAAAATTTATCTGGTCTGCGTGTTATCCGCGCTTTTGTGAATGAAAAATTCGAAGAAAAACGTTTTGGCGAAGTCAATGAAAATTATGCATCAAGCTCAAAAAGTTTATTTCGTTTGATGGCAGTAGCACAACCAGGTTTTTACTTCCTGTTTAATATTGTAATGGTCTTGATTATTTGGAGCGGGACACTACAAATTGATGCTGGGTCACTAAAAGTAGGGGACTTGATTGCATTTATCGAATATATTTTCCACGCGCTCTTCTCGTTCATGCTTTTTGCAAGTGTCTTTATGATGTATCCACGGGCAGCTGTTTCTGCTTCGCGTATCCAAGAAGCTTTAGATGCTCAACCTGAGATTTCAGAAAATCCTGAAGGTGTTTCGGAAACGAAAACGAAAGGATTTGTTGAATTTAAGAATGTAACATTTGCTTACCCTGGTCATGCACAAGAACCAGTCATTCGTAATGTAAGTTTTACCGCTTCACCAGGTGAGACGGTTGCATTTATCGGAAGTACGGGGAGTGGCAAGTCAACCTTGATCCAGCTGATCCCGCGATTTTATGACGTGAGTGAAGGCGAAGTTCTGATTGACGGGGTAGATGTGCGAGACTATCGTTTAAGCACTTTACGTGACAAGATTGGTTTTATTCCGCAAAAAGCCTTGTTGTTTACTGGAACAATCGCAGAAAATCTCCGTTACGGAAAAGAAGATGCGACAGATGAAGAAATGAAAGAAGCAGCAGATATTGCACAAGCCACTGACTTTATTTCTCGTAAACCAGATGGATTCAATGAACATCTTTCAGAGGGAGGCGCAAACTTTTCTGGTGGACAAAAGCAACGGTTAGCCATTGCCCGCGCAATTATCCGCCGACCAGAAATTTACATTTTTGACGATAGTTTCTCTGCTTTGGATTACCAAACAGACGCGAAACTTCGTGCTCGCTTGAAGAAAGAAACAACGGAATCCACTGTTTTGATTGTGGCGCAACGTGTCGGAACGATTATGCACGCAGATAAAATTGTTGTGTTGAACGAAGGGGAAGTTGTTGGAATGGGTACGCACCGTGAATTACTGGAAAATTGCCCAATCTATTACGATATTGCTGCCTCTCAACTATCGAAGGAGGAATTAGCATGAAACAAACATTTTCTTCTTTAAAAAGACTGGCACATTATATTAATCCTTATAAAGCAACATTTATGCTAGTTCTTTTATTTACGGTCTTAACGGTTGCGTTCAATGCGGCTCTTCCTTATGTAACGGGGCTACCAACAACGGAAATCAGCCGAAATTTAGCAAACAATGAACCAATCAACTTTTCTTATATTATTCAATGTCTGATTTGGATCACGATTGTCGGGATCGGTTACTGTGTTTCGCAATTGTTATCAGGTGTGCTGATGACGAATGTGGTGCAAAGTGCGATGCAAGATTTACGTCGTGATATTGAAGAAAAGATCAATCGTTTGCCCGTATCTTATTTTGATAAAAACCAGCAAGGTAATATTTTATCTCGGGTAACCAATGATGTGGATGCTGTGAGTGGTGCATTACAGCAAGCTTTTATCGGAATTGTCAATGCTGTACTTGCGATTGCAATGGCTGCAGTGATGATGTTTTATATCCAACCAATCATGGCACTTATCTCAATGATCATGATTCCAGCTTCCATTTGGATTTCTAAAAAAATCGTGAATGTTTCGCAAAAAGATTTCCAAAACATGCAAAATTCACTTGGTGATTTGAACGGATATGTCCAAGAAAATATGACAGGATTTACTGTTTTAAAAGTTTATGGACGTGAAAAACAAACATTAGATGGTTTTAAAGCTGTCAATCATCAACTAAAATACTTTGGGTTTAAAGCGGCCTTTATTTCTGGTTTAATGATGCCATTAGTTCAATTGACTGCTTATGCAACGTATATTGGTATGGCTGTTATGGGAAGTTTTTATGTTATTACTGGTGTAATCGTTGTGGGGCAACTTCAAGCGTTTATTCAATACATTTGGCAAATCAGTCAACCAATGGGGAATATCACTCAACTTTCTTCTGTATTGCAAAGTGCTTCTGCAGCAACAAAACGCGTATTCGAAATTCTTGATGAGCCAGAAGAACCATTAAATGAAGTTGATGCGATTTTACCTGAGGTTGTTGAAGGTGCAGTCAAGTTTGAACATGTTGACTTTGCATACGATCCAAGTAAGCCGTTGATTCAAGACTTGAATTTTGAAGTCAAAGCAGGACAGATGGTTGCTGTAGTTGGACCAACTGGTGCAGGGAAAACGACCTTGATTAATTTATTGATGCGCTTTTATGATGTGAATAGCGGTGCGATCAAAATTGACGGTATTGACACAAAATCCTTGAGTCGAAGTGATGTCCGTTCATTATTTGGAATGGTGTTGCAAGATGCTTGGTTATATGAAGGAACCATTGCGGATAATATTCGCTTTGGGAAATTAGATGCTACTGATTATGAAGTCGTTGATGCAGCGAAAACAGCGAATGTCGATCACTTTATTCGTACAATGCCAGACGGTTATGAAATGGAAATCAATGCTGAAGGTGACAATGTTTCTCTTGGACAGAAGCAGTTATTAACAATTGCCCGTGCTGTGATTTCTGATCCTAAGATTTTGATTTTGGATGAGGCAACAAGTTCAGTTGACACACGTCTTGAAGCTTTGATTCAAAAGGCAATGGATCGTGTCATGAAAGGGCGCACGAGCTTTGTGATTGCGCACCGATTGTCGACGATTCGTGATGCGGATTTGATTTTAGTAATGGATCAAGGATCAATTATCGAAAAAGGAACACATGAAAGTTTGCTTGCGCAAGGTGGTTTTTATGAGAAACTTTATAACAGCCAATTTGCAGAAGAAGTCGAGTAGTAGTGTTAACTTGTTAAATGAGACATTATTTTTCGATGCGAAATTTTTGTTTTTCCAAAAACTTGGTGATACAGTTAAAGTATCAAGAAGAAACGGAGATGGAAATAATGGAACAATTCCTAAACAAACAAATTGCTGAAGCAAAAAAAGAAATCGACCGTTTGACAACACGCCGAGAAGAAGAACTAGGCAATTCAATCAATTTTATCGAAAACGAAGTACAAATTGAACGTTTATTAGCACAAGTTGAAGCTTATGAAGCTGTTTTAGAACAACTATAAGATTCAAACGAAGTTTAAGGTTGTAACATGAAGTCGGTGGACTTTTGTTGCAACCTTTTTTCGTCTAGTTTTTCTAGTATTCACTGAAAAGTATTGCTATACTTTGAACAAATAACGAGTGAAGGAGGGGGACAAATGGAGAAACTCTTTATTGCACCAAATGCAACAGTAGTCGGTGATGTTACTTTAGCAAAGGATGTAACGATTTGGTATCAAGCCGTTTTGCGAGGAGATAGTAACTGGATTAAGGTAGGACAAGGAACCAATATTCAAGATGGAACAATCATCCATGTGGATCATGATGCGCCGACAGAAATTGCAGAAAATGTTACTGTTGGTCATCAATGTATGCTCCATGGGTGTAAAATAGAAAAAGGTGCGTTGATTGGAATGGGTTCAACAATTCTAAACCATGCTCAAATCGGAGAGAATAGTTTGATTGGGGCAGGATCTTTGGTAACCGAGGGCAAAGTGATTCCACCAAATGTTTTGGCATTTGGACGACCAGCTAGAGTGATCCGTCCGTTAACGGAGGAAGAAATTCAAAAAAATCAAGCAAATATCCAACACTATATTGAGTTAGGGCAAGAATATTTAGCAGGCAAATATTAAATGAAAAGGTTGTGGTTCCAAGCGGTCAGCTTCGAAAAAATAAAGAGCAACTGACAAAAATAGCTGTTCATGTTTTTAGACAGTTATGAATTATATTGAGGAGTTGCTTGGGGAACACCGTGGATAAAGTTGTGGTGCAAAATGCTGAGCTCTGACAATCTAGCGAGCAGGGATTAAAAATAGCATTTTATATTTTGAAGTAAATGCAAGCTATCAAGTTATATTGAGGAGTTGTTTTCGGAACACTGTTTATTCGTAAAAAAAGTTTGAGGCAAAATATCCTAAATAGAAAAACCGCCTAAAGTTCGTTTCCAAAAACGAACTTTAGGCGGTTTTAAAATTGAAAAAGGTGTTACGGAAGACTTGGTTTTCTAGTTTTGTCCCAGTCTTTTTATGCTTATTTTAAAGCAGAATTGTTTTCCATTACTTCGTCGATCAAGCCATAATCTTTTGCTTGTTGAGCAGTCATATAGTTGTCACGATCAGTATCTTTTTCGATGACTTCAAGTGGTTGACCTGTGCGTTCAGCCAAGATTTTATTTAAGCGTTCACGGGTTTGTAAAATATGGCGAGCAGCGATTTCAATCTCAGTTGCTTGGCCTTGCGCGCCACCAAGTGGTTGGTGAATCATGATTTCTGCGTTTGGTAAAGCAAAACGTTTCCCTTTTGTACCAGCAGTTAGTAAGAAGCTACCCATTGAAGCAGCCATCCCCATAACGATTGTTTGAACATCTGCTTTGACAAAGTTCATTGTGTCATAAATAGCCATACCTGCTGTCACAGATCCACCTGGAGAGTTGATGTAAAGATAAATATCTTTTTCAGAGTCTTGTGCATCAAGGAAAAGCAATTGTGCAATGATTGAATTTGCAAGATCATCTGTTACTTGTCCACTCAACATGATGATGCGGTCTTTTAATAGGCGAGAATAAATATCGTAGGCTCTTTCACCACGAGATGATTGTTCGATAACTGTAGGAATTAAATTCATTCTAAATTTCCTCCTTAAAATTCTTTCAAAGTTAGTGTAACATAAAGTATTCTTAATACCTAAGAAGAAGTATACCTTTTTGGTCAACAAAGGTCAAATGAAAAAACTTCGATAAATTAATCGAAGAAAGTCATCTTTATGTTATGATAAAAAGAGAATAGAAACAAGGGGGAGCAGTAGATTTGGAAGTGGGAATCATAGGATTTATTGGCGTTCTTTTGGGTGCGTTGGTTGTCTATCTTGGCATGGCAATCCAGATGCGTCATTTAGAAAATAAAGAAACACGTCGACGTGAACTAGAACTAAAGGTCAAAGAAATTGAAACGTTGAATCAATTGAATAAGAAGGTTAATGAGATTTTGCAAAAACGTTCGACTTTAATGGAAGAGTACGTCAGCTTTGATGCATTTGATGACTGTTACATCACGATTGATGACTTTGCTTATTTGCAATCATATGCGACACAAAACAATTTTTATTTACCTAATTACATTTTAGATGAATTATTCAAAACAATCGCTCATCGAAAAGTAATTCTTTCACCTGATGAAACGATGAAAGTAGGCGGGTACGCGTACAAAGGTGGTCGTGTCATTTTAGAAAACTTTAGCGATAATTTGACTGAGATGATTAACGAGAAAAAATTGCAATTAAAAAATCTGACGAAACAACCAATTGGCTTCTTTTCAAAAGACGACGTGTGGAGCTAACTAGCAAATCAACTAGCAATAGAACCGTGACGAGAGTCAGGGTTCTTTTTTGTTTTTGCGCAATGAATGTTTTTTAGTAACAAATTTACTCGTGAGCTTTTAAAGTAAGAAATCCAAAAAATGCGTAGCTATCTAAAAACAGGGAAAGTTCTTTGAACTGCTTATGTACTTGTTCAACTAGCTCAGTGCTTGAGCTGAAACTTCTTCCATATGTTACAATAGTACTCGATTGGAGTGAATGAATATGGTACAGATTTACGCACATCGTGGAAGTAGCGGAACACATCCTGAAAATACTTTGCCAGCATTTGCTGAAGCAGTTCGTGTTGGTTCAGATGGAATCGAGTTAGACGTTCATCTTAGTGCAGATGGCCAAATAGTTGTGATGCATGATGAGGAAGTCGATCGGACAACGAATGGTAAAGGATTGCTTCGCGAAAAAACGTTGGAAGAAATCAAAAAGTTGAACGCCGGTAGTTGGTTTAGCAAAGATTTTTCTGCGGCAAAAGTGCCAACGTTAAAAGAGGTACTGAACCTTTTGCTCCAAAAAAATTATCGCGGTGTATTAATGATTGAATTAAAGACAGACAAGTATGAGTATCCTCAAATCGAGGAAAAAGTGTCTGCTTTGTTGCAACAGTCTTGGCCGTTTGAACATGGGTATTGCAGTTTTAACCTGGCTTCTTTGGAGCGCATGGCGAAACTAGAACCCGATGTTCAATTAGATGTTTTGACAGGGACTTCAAAAAATAAAATCATGTATGCAAAGGAAAACAAATTTATCGAAGGCGTTCATCCTAAGAAAACTTGGTTGCAAGAACAGCCCGAACAATTAGGAATCTTTGACAAGCCTATTCGACCGTGGACAATCAATACAGAAGAAGAAATCAATTGGTGCTATGGACTTGGAGTGACAGGAATCATTACCGATTATCCAGAGAGAGCCATTCGCCTGAAACAATTTATGAAAAAGTAGGATGTTTATGGAAAAAGTATTAGTAATTGTTGGCCCAACGGCTGTTGGTAAAACAGCTTTGAGCATTGAATTAGCAAAAAAATTTAATGGAGAAATTATTAGCGGTGATTCTTTGCAAGTGTACCGAAAACTAGACATTGGAACAGCCAAGGTCACCTCAGAAGAAATGGCGGGCGTGCCACATCATTTAATTGATGTGATTGAGCCGACACAACGCTACTCAGCTGCTGATTTTCAGCGGTCTGCTAGACAATTGATTGCTGAAATCACGGCTCGAGGTCATTTGCCAATTATTGCAGGTGGTACGGGGTTATATATTCAGTCTTTACTTTATGATTATCAATTAGGCGCTGCAGACAAACAGCAAGAGGAAACAAAAATAGTTCGCCAAAAATACGAAGCATTTGCTGACGAGTATGGAAACGAAGCTTTATGGACGATGCTTAAGGAAAAAGATCCAGAAGCAGCAGAAAAAATCCATTGGAACAATCAACGAAAAGTTGTCCGGGCACTGGAAGTTTTAGAAATGACAGGCTTCAGTATTACTGCTCCCAAAGAACAGCCAAAACAATTCTATGATTATTACATGATTGGTTTGGATACGAACCGAGAAAAGCTTTACGAGCGAATCAATTTACGCGTGGATTTGATGCTAAAAGCTGGTTTGGAAGAGGAGGCACGTTTTGTTTATCAATTAGGTGACACACAAGCGAGTCAAGGAATTGGTTATAAAGAATTTTTCCCTTATTTTAATGGACAGAATTCTTTAGAAGAAGTCGCAGAACAAATCAAACAGAATTCCAGACGTTATGCAAAACGACAACTCACTTGGTTTAGAAATCGACTAACTGCCCAGTGGTTTGATTTGGTGGAGCAACCCGAAAAACAGCAAGTAATTGAAACGAAAATTCAAAAATGGCTGGAGGAATCACAATGATTGAAGAGAAAGAAAAAGTGGTGATCGTCGGGGTCGAAACGGAAAAAAATCAATCTTATTTTGCAGAATCAATGAAAGAATTGATTCAATTAACGAAAACCGCGGCGGGAGAAGTGGTTTTTTCGCTTACACAAAAAAGACCACAAGTTGATCGCCAAACATTGATTGGTAAAGGTAAATTAGAAGAATTAATCCAGCAAGCAACTGCTTATGAAGCTGATTTGATTATTTTTAACCACGAGCTAACGCCACGACAAAGCCAAATCATTTCGGATGCCGTAGGATTGCCGGTGATCGACCGAGTACAATTGATTTTAGATATTTTTGCGATGCGTGCGCGTTCAAGAGAAGGTAAATTGCAAGTTGAGTTGGCACAACTTGAATATTTGTTGCCGCGATTGGTGGGACAAGGGAAGACTTTATCTCGTTTAGGCGGGGGAATTGGGACAAGAGGACCTGGGGAAACAAAACTGGAAACGGATCGTCGGCATATTCGCAACAAAATCTATGCAGTCAAACGTGAACTGAAAGAAGTTGAGGCACATCGTGAGCGCAATCGACAACAACGAAAAAACAATGAGATTTTTCAAATTGGTCTAATTGGTTACACGAATGCTGGTAAATCAACGATTTTAAATCTGTTGACCCAAGCAGATACGTATTCAAAAGATCAGTTATTTGCAACACTTGATCCATTGACAAAAAAATGGCATTTTCCTGAAGGGTTTGAAGTAACGATGACGGATACTGTTGGTTTTATTCAAGATTTGCCAACACAACTGATTGATGCGTTCCATTCAACGTTAGAAGAAAGCCAAAACATGGATTTACTTCTACATGTCGTAGATGCTAGCGCACCTGAACGAATTTTACAGGAACAAACGGTTTTGAAATTAATGGATGAACTTGAAATGAAAGATGTACCAATCTTGACTGTTTATAATAAAGCAGACCAAGTCAATCGTGGAGCTTTCACACCAACTTTATTTCCTAATCGTTTAATTTCAGCCAAAAGTGAATCGGGAAAACAAGAATTAACACGAGCAATCAAGCGAGAAATCATGGAACTACTAACCCCCTATACGCTTTTCTTACCAAGTGAGGCAGGGCAACAGTTAAGTGAAATCAAGCGGCAAACCTTGGTGTTAAGTGAGGAATTTATCGAAGAAAAGAATAGCTATGAAGTCAGAGGCTTTGCTAAAAGTACTTCGAAATGGATAAGGAGAATGACAGATGAGTTGGACAGCTGAGTTAGCGCCTGAACTAGTTGAAAAAATGGATGAAGTGGATCAAAAGATTGCTAAGCGATTAGCGGAGGTTCGAGAAGTAGCATTGACGAATCAAGCAAAAGTATTAACAGCATTTCGAGAGCAACAAGTATCAGAAACTCACTTTTTACCATCAACTGGTTATGGAAATGACGATTTAGGTCGCGACGTTCTGGAAGCTGTGTATGCTCAAGTTTTCGGGGCGGAAGCTGCACTTGTTCGTCCACAAATTGTTTCGGGGACACATGCAATTGCGACAGCCCTTTTTGGTGTATTGCGCCCTGGGGATGATTTGCTTTATATTACAGGAACTCCATATGATACTTTATTAGAAGTCATCGGTGTTGCCGGAAACGGGATTGGTTCGTTTAAAGAGTACGGGATTGGCTACGATCATGTTGACTTGCAAACAAATGGAAAAGTAGACTTTGAACAAGTTAAAAAGAAGATGACAAGCAAAACAAAAGTGGTTGCGATTCAACGTTCACGAGGTTATGCTACGCGTCCATCCTTTACGATTGAAAAAATAAAAGAAATGTGTACATTTGTGCATGAAATTGATCCAAATGTGGTCATTTTCGTTGATAATTGTTATGGAGAATTTGCTGAACTAATGGAACCCACTCAAATTGGTGCGGATCTCATTGCTGGGTCATTAATCAAGAATCCTGGTGGTGGAATTGCGAAAACGGGTGGTTACATTGCTGGAAAAAAAGAGTTTGTTGAGCGTGCGGCTTATCGTTTGACTACACCAGGCGTTGGTGCAGAAGGGGGCGCAATGTTAGGGAATGTTTATGATATGCTGCAAGGATTTTTCCTAGCGCCACATGTAGTTAGTCAAGCGATTCAAGGTGCAGTATTTACGGCAGCTTTATTAGAGAGTTATCAACTACGTTCGACACCACGTTGGGATGAGCCACGAACGGATTTGATTCAATTAGTTGAAATGGAAAATGCGGAAGCGATGGTCACGTTTTGCCAAGCAATCCAAAAGTTTTCACCAATTGATTCATTTGTTGCGCCGATTCCTTCTTATATGGCTGGATATGAAGACGATATTATTATGGCAGCAGGTACTTTTGTCCAAGGTGCGAGTATTGAACTAAGTGCAGACGGTCCTTTGAGAGAGCCCTATGCTCTGTATATTCAAGGTGGCTTGACCTTTGAACATGTAAAAATTGCGGTTTCTCACGCAGTGAATGCTGTTTACCATCAATAAATAATCAATCTATCTATGAGCTTTTTCTAGCAAAGAAAGAGCTCATTTTTTTGTACGGAAAAATTTTTTATCTTTCATGTTAGAAAACCTAACATGAATCGTTGACAAGTAAAAAATAAATTGGTACACTTTTCTCAACTTAGAAAACGAAAGGGGACATCTGATGGGAGAAAAGGAATTACGACGCTCAATGTCAGTTTTTCCAATTGGTACAGTTATGAAGTTGACTGATCTAACTGCGAGACAGATTCGTTATTATGAGGAGCAAGAGCTTGTTCATCCTGAACGTAGCGAAGGAAATCGTCGTATGTATTCGTTGAATGATATTGATACATTGTTGGAAATCAAAGATTATCTTTCGGATGGTCTGAATATGGCAGGAATCAAACGTGTATATGAAATGGCGCAGGCGAAGAAAAAAGAAGCCAAGAAAAAACGACCATTGACCGATCATGATGTCCGTCAAATCTTTCGTGATGAAATGTTATCACAAGGTGGGCTAAGTAAAACTGGGCACTATCAGTCGCAAGGAATGCAACATCAATTCTATGACTGAATAAAATAAAAAAATAAAAATGAAAGAGAAAGAGGGATACCATGGTAAAGAAACAAATAACTGGCGAAGAAATCAAACGAATTATTGAGGAAGAAAACGTACGTTTTTTACGTTTAATGTTCACAGATATTTTAGGAACAATCAAAAATGTTGAAGTTCCAGTAAGTCAAATTGACAAGGTTTTAGAAAATAAAATGATGTTTGATGGTTCTTCAATCGAAGGATTTGTTCGAATTGAAGAAAGCGATATGTATTTGTATCCAGATCTTTCAACTTGGATGATTTTCCCATGGGAGAGTGCGCATGGAAAAGTTGCACGTTTAATTTGTGATATTTACAACCCAAATGGAACACCGTTTGCTGGCGACCCTCGTGGAAACTTAAAACGTGCGTTGTCAGACATGAGAGAACTTGGTTTTACCTCTTTCAACTTAGGCCCAGAACCTGAATTCTTCTTATTTAAACTTGATGAGGATGGCGGAATTACTACGACATTAAATGACAAGGGCGGTTACTTTGATTTTGCCCCAACAGATTTAGGGGAAAATTGTCGTCGTGATATCGTTTTAGAATTGGAGAGTTTAGGATTTGAAGTCGAAGCTTCTCACCATGAAGTTGCGCCAGGACAACATGAAATTGATTTTAAATATGCAGATGTAGTAGATGCTTGTGATAACATTCAAACGTTCAAGTTGGTTGTCAAAACAATTGCTAGAAAACATGGCCTACATGCAACCTTTATGCCAAAACCATTATATGGAATCAATGGATCAGGAATGCATTGTAATATGTCCTTGTTTAATGAAGACGGCAACGCTTTTTATGATAAAGATGGCGAATTAGAATTAAGTCAAACCGCTTATCATTTCTTAGGTGGGTTGTTGCATCATGCGCGTGCTTACACAGCTGTTTGCAATCCAACAGTGAACTCATACAAACGTTTAGTTCCTGGATATGAAGCACCTGTTTACGTTGCATGGAGTGGGCATAATCGTTCACCATTAGTTCGAGTTCCTGAATCACGTGGCGTATCCACTCGTTTAGAATTACGTTCAGTTGATCCATCTGCAAATCCTTACTTGGCAATGGCCGTATTATTGCAAGCCGGTTTAGATGGTATCCGTCGTGAATTAACACCGCCAGATGCGGTTGACCGTAATATTTATGTGATGAATGAAGAAGAACGTGAAGCAGCGCAAATTCAAGATTTACCTTCAACGATTCACAACGCAATTAAAGAATTGCGTAAAGATGAAGTGATGATCGATGCACTAGGTCAACACATCTTCTCAAACTTTGTTGAAGCGAAACGTTTGGAATGGGCAGCTTTCCGTCAAACAGTTTCTGAGTGGGAAAGAGAACAATATTTAGAACTTTATTAAGTCAAAAAAGTAGTAAACACAGAGGCAATCTTTTGTCTCTGTGTTTTTTCATCCATTATGTTTTGTTTCCCACAGGTTTATTTTCCCATGATATAATAAGAAAAAACAATTGTTGAAGTACTTTAACTGAAGTTTTGCTATGGACGAGTAGTGCGATTACGAAACCTTGAATTTTTTTGCGAGGGTTTTAGAGCTATGTTGTTTAGAATGCTTCCAAAACTTGCGTTAACTCTTCATGTTCATCAAAAACGTTTTAGAGCTATGTTGTTTAGAATGCTTCCAAAACTCTTATTTTCTGTTTCTGTGACTGTATTTAGTTTTAGAGCTATGTTGTTTAGAATGCTTCCAAAACAGTTAACTATTATAGAAACCAGTTTATTTATGTTTTAGAGCTATGTTGTTTAGAATGCTTCCAAAACGGATGGGACTTTAGGAAAACCAATTGACCAGTTTTAGAGCTATGTTGTTTAGAATGCTTCCAAAACTTATACGGACTTGCACGAAACCGATTCTTAAGTTTTAGAGCTATGTTGTTTAGAATGCTTCCAAAACGGATGGGACTTTAGGAAAACCAATTGACCAGTTTTAGAGCTATGTTGTTTAGAATGCTTCCAAAACTTATACGGACTTGCACGAAACCGATTCTTAAGTTTTAGAGCTATGTTGTTTAGAATGCTTCCAAAACAGATGTTGTATTAGATAATTGTATGGGTAGGTTTTAGAGCTACGTTGTTTAGAATACTTCCAACACCAACAAATTTTTTTGAAATCGCAATCATCAAATTGATGTCTTGACTTTCAATTCTGGAGCTTGTATTATACTCCTTGGGCACCCTTTTAAAGGGTCAGAAGTTTACAGAAATTTCAGCTCCCTATTCTTGTTAGAAGAATAGGGAGCTTTCTTTATTTTTTCTGGGACTTTTCCTGCAGATAAAACAAGAAGGAGTTTTTGAATTTATGACAAAATACATTTTTGTAACTGGCGGCGTTGTATCTTCGATTGGTAAAGGGATCGTAGCAGCTTCATTGGGTCGCTTGTTGAAAAATCGTGGCCTAAAGGTAACTATCCAAAAATTTGATCCGTATATCAATGTTGACCCAGGAACAATGAGTCCTTATCAACATGGAGAAGTATTTGTAACAGATGATGGTGCGGAAACAGACTTAGACTTAGGACACTATGAACGTTTTATCGACATCAATTTGAACAAATACTCCAATGTTACCACAGGAAAAATCTATTCTGAAGTATTGCGTAAAGAACGTAAAGGGGAATACTTAGGAGCAACTGTCCAAGTGATTCCACATATCACAAATGAAATCAAAGAAAAGATCATGCGTGCCGCAAAATTAACAGACTCTGATGTCATCATCACCGAAGTTGGCGGAACAGTGGGTGATATCGAATCATTACCATTCTTGGAGGCTTTGCGTCAAATGAAAGCTGATGTTGGTGCAGATAACGTAATGTACGTGCATACAACATTGATTCCTTATTTAAAAGCTGCTGGTGAAATGAAAACAAAACCAACACAACACAGTGTAAAAGAATTACGTGGCTTGGGAATCCAACCAAATATTTTAGTCGTTCGTACGGAACAACCTGTTTCACAAAACGTAAAAAATAAATTAGCACAATTTTGTGACGTTGAACCAGAAGCCGTGATTGAATCACCGGATGTGGATACATTATATTCCATTCCATTATTGCTACAAAAACAAGGGATGGACCGAATTGTTTGCGAACACTTGAAACTTGAAACACCAGAAGCAGACATGACGGAATGGAAAGAATTAGAAGAACGTGTCTTGAACTTGAAGAAAAAAGTCCGTATTGCTTTAGTTGGTAAATATGTTGAGTTACCTGATGCTTATATCTCAGTAGTAGAAGCTTTGAAGCATTCAGGCTTTGCTTATGATGCAGATATTGAATTGGATTGGGTCAAAGCACAAGAATTAACGGAAGAAAATGTCGCAGAACGTTTGAAAGATGCTGACGGAATTTTAGTTCCTGGTGGATTTGGTGATCGAGGCGTTGAAGGTAAAATTGAAGCAATTCGTTTTGCCAGAGAAAATGATATTCCATTTTTAGGTATTTGTTTAGGTATGCAAATGGCTTGTGTTGAGTTTGCACGCAATGTAGTGGGTCTTCCTGACGCAGCTTCAGCTGAAACAAATCCTGATGCTCAAAATAATATTATTGATTTGATGGCCGACCAAGAAAACGTTGAAAACCTTGGTGGCACACTTCGTTTGGGCTTATATCCATGTAAAATCAAAAAAGGAACGAAAACAGCAACAGCATATGAAGAGGCAGATGTCGTTCAAGAACGTCACCGTCATCGTTATGAATTCAACAACCAATACCGTGAAATGTTTGAAGAACAAGGATTGGTTTTCTCTGGTGTTTCACCAGACAATCGCTTGGTTGAAATCGTTGAAATTCCTGAGAAGAAATTCTTTGTTGGTTGCCAATTCCATCCAGAGTTGATTTCACGACCAAATCGTCCACAAAAATTAATCAAAGCATTTGTTGGTGCTTCGCTAGCAGATCGCGAAGCAAAATAAGAAATAGGTCAAACAGAGTAGTTTTCATAAACTGCTCTGTTTTTTTGCGGGAAGAGTCAAAAGCAGGAATTAAGTGAAATAAATGCGGGTTTATGAAAAAAGAATGATTTTTTCTATTTGTTTTTTTGTTATTAAATGAGAAGAAGAAACATAATAAAACAGTATTTTTATCTAATTGTGGTTCGTTATTGTGTTTCTTTTTTACAAAAAACTTGTTGAAAATTTTCATTTTCAATGATTTTAGTAGAAAAGTACCACAATGTTTGGTAAAATAAGGTCGTTGGTTAAGAATTGTCTTAACAAATTTAGTTTTTACAAAACTTAGGAGGAATTTTATTATGCCAGTAGTATCAGGAGCTGAATTTTTAAAAGCTGCTCGTAAAGGCGGTTACGCTGTCGGCGGATTCAACACAAACAACTTAGAATGGACTCAAGCTATTCTTGAAGCAGCTGAAGCTAAAAAAGCACCAGTACTTATCCAAACTTCAATGGGTGCAGCTAAATACATGGGTGGTTACAAAGTATGTAAAGATTTAATCACTGATTTAGTTGAAGCAATGAACATCACTGTTCCAGTTGCTATCCACTTAGACCATGGTGACTACGATGCAGCTTTAGAATGTATCGAAATCGGCTATACTTCAGTTATGTTCGATGGTTCTCATTTACCATTCGAAGAAAACTTGAAATTAGCTAAAGACGTTGTTGAAAGAGCTCACGCTAAAGGAATCTCTGTAGAATGTGAAGTTGGTTCAATCGGCGGAGAAGAAGACGGAATCATCGGTAACGGCGAATTAGCTGACATTGAAGAATGTAAACAAATGGTTGCTACAGGTATCGACTACTTAGCATGTGGTATCGGTAACATCCACGGTCAATACCCAGAAAACTGGAACGGATTAGCATTTGATCACTTACAAGCAATTGCTGATGCTGTAGGTCCAGACATGCCTTTAGTATTACACGGCGGATCAGGTATTCCTCAAGACCAAATCGAAAAAGCTATCTCAATGGGTATTTCAAAAGTTAATGTTAATACTGAATTCCAATTATCATTTGCTGCTGCTACTCGTGAATACATCGAAGCTGGTAAAGACCGCGAAGGTAAAGGATTTGACCCTCGTAAATTATTAGCACCAGGTAAAGCTGCAATCGTTAAAGATGCAGAATCTCATATTGACTGGTTCGGTTCAGCAAACAAAGCTTAATTTGCTTCCTTTGTTGACTGATGAAAAGGGTGGGACAAAACGGATTCGTTTTGTCTCACTCTTTTTTGTTTACTAAAGATTTTCGTTTCTCTAAATTAAAAAAAGAAGAGGTTGCTGACATGCACAAAATGGAAGATGACGAGTTAATCTTAATTGAAGCCTCATTGATTTAATGGCGAAATAAAACGAGGCTTACATAAACATTTTTGTTCCTTTGTTCCTGAATTGTTTAACAAAAAATCTGAAAAATCTTATCGTGAACTATTTAAAAAATTATTCCTTACTTGATTTGCTAGCTATTATGAGTTATTTTGTTCTAGAATAAGCTTTGTAACCGTTTTTTCGCTACTTGAAAAAATAGAAATAAGTGGGAAAATTTGAATTTAGTTGCAACTAGGGGGAGAACAAATGAGTTTTTTTGGTAATATTGATTTTAATGCTTTGTCTGATACCGACCAAGCAATTTATCATTATATGAGTAGCAATGTGGATAAAGTTCCGTATATGCGCGTGCGAGACATTGCACAAGAATCGCATACCTCGGCATCTTCCGTGATGCGTTTGATTCGTAAGCTAGGTTATGAAAGTTATACTGAATTTCGCAGTCAGTTTAGTACGAGTGTGGTAGAAGGAGAAGATTTTAACGCGGCTTTGACAATTTTGAGTCGGGATAGTTTTCGTAAAGATATTGAAAGTAAATTAAATCAAGTTGTGGAAAAAATCCAATATTGTGAGAATATCGTCTTTTTTGGTATGGGAGCATCAGGGGCGATTTGTGAGTATGCGGCACGTCGTTTTGCTTTGATGGGGTACAATAGTTATCCATTAATTGATCCGACTTATCCAATTAAATCGAAACTGCAAAATACGAGTGACAATGTGCTAGTGACCTTATCCGTTTCAGGAATGACAAATGAGGTGGTCGAAGTAGTGAATGGTTTCCGAAATCAAGACGATTGTTTGACGATTGCCATTACTTCAGATATCAATTCGACCTTGAGTCGAATGTCTGATTATGTGCTAGACTATCATGTGGATGTTCGCCGAGTAAAAAAACATGAAGATTTAACAAGTCAGATACCTTGTATTTTTTTGATTGAACAACTCGCGGATCGACTTCAACAACGCGACTAAAAAGATTATTACTTTTAGGTACATGGCGTTTTGGAAAACACTATTTTGGTACAGAATGTACCATGATGGTGTTTTTTTCTATTTACTGGATTTCATGCCAGAGTTTTGTACAGGCATTGAGTAAGTCAGATTTCCTAACTATACTAAGGGCATTAACTAATTGAGGTGACCAATAATGGCAAATAAATTTCCAAAAGATTTTTTATGGGGTGGCGCAGTAGCAGCTCATCAAATTGAAGGTGCTTGGAATGCTGACGGCAAAGGAATCAGTATTGCTGACGTAATGACAGCTGGTGCAAATGGGGTTGCACGAGAAATTACGAAAGGTGTGATCCCTGGTAAAAATTATCCCAACCATGAAGCAATCGACTTCTATCATCGTTACAAAGAAGATATTGCTTTGTTTAAAGAATTAGGCTTAAACGTGTTTCGAACATCAATCAACTGGGCAAGAATTTTTCCGAATGGAGATGAGGAAGAGCCAAATGAAGCAGGTTTGCAATTCTATGATAATTTATTTGATGAATTATTGAGAAATGGGATTGAACCGGTGATTACTTTATCACATTTTGAAATTCCTTATCATTTACATGAAGTATACGGTGGATTCAAAAACAAAAAGTTGATTGATTTCTTCGTTCATTACGCTGAAACAGTCATGACACGCTATCAGAAAAAAGTGAAATATTGGATGACCTTTAACGAAATCAATAATCAGGCAGACGGACAACATGAGCTACACACTTGGACCAATTCTGCCATGCTTTTTCAGGCGGGTGAAAATAAAGAAGAATTGACTTTTCAAGCAGGTTTAAATGAGTTGATTGCCAGTGCAAAAGTCGTTCGACTAGGACATAAAATCAATCCTGAGTTTCAAATTGGTTGCATGATGGCGTACGTACCAGTTTATCCATATTCTTGTAATCCAGAAGATTTAATGGCATCCGTCAAAGTAATGGATCGTCGCTTCTTTTATTCTGATATTCATGCTCGTGGTGTTATTCCTACTTATGCCAAAAAATATTGGGAAGAAAAAGGGTATCAAATCGAAATTACCGAAGACGAAACACAAGCTTTGAAAGAAGGAACAGTTGATTATATTGGTTTCAGTTATTATATGTCTGGTGCAGTAACGACTTTACCAGAGATTTCAGGGGAAAACATCACTGATTTTCCAGGTGCAAAAGTCGTTCGAAATCCTTATGTTCAAGCAAGTGATTGGGGTTGGCAAATTGATCCAGTCGGGTTGCGTTATACCTTGAATGTTGTCTATGAACGTTATAATCTACCTCTTTTTATTGTTGAAAATGGTTTTGGTGCCTACGACCGATTAGAAGATGGGCAAGTCCATGATACCTATCGGATTGACTATTTGCAAAAACACATTGAGCAAATGAATCTGGCTGTACATGTTGATGGTGTTGATTTGCTGGGCTATACACCTTGGGGGATCATTGATTTAGTTAGCTTTGGTTCCGGTGAAATGGAAAAACGCTACGGCATGATTTATGTTGATAAAGATAATGAAGGCAAGGGAAGTTTGGTTCGTTTGAAAAAAGATTCCTTTGCTTGGTATCAAAAATTGATTCAAGAAAATCAATAGCCTAAAGGAGCACATCATGGAAATTCGTGAACTAAAAAAAGTAATGGACAAGTTAAGTCTAGCTGAAAAAATTGGGCAATTAGCTCAAGTAACGCCTAATTTTTTTGGAAATCAAGGAGAAATTACTGGCCCAATGTCAGAGTGGTCAATGGGGATGGATCAGCTTTATCAAGTAGGATCTGTTTTAGGTACCCACCGAGGAACGGAAGTCAGAAAAATTCAAGAAGATTATTTAGCGCGCAGTCAACATCAGATTCCTTTAATGTTTATGGCAGATGTTATTCATGGTTATGAAACGATTTTTCCGATTCCATTAGCGCTAGCTAGTAGTTTTGATCCTGAATTGATTGAAAAAGTAGCAAAGGCATCTGCCGCAGAAGCTGCCAGTGAGGGTATTCAAGTAACTTTTTCTCCGATGGCAGACTATGTCAAAGATCCTCGTTGGGGACGCGTATTAGAAAGTAATGGTGAAGACCCTAGACTTTCTCGCGCATTAACAGAAGCGTATGTCAAAGGCTATCAAGGAACAAATTTAGCAACAGAATCACATCGTGTAGCGGCTTGTGTGAAGCACTTTGTTGGTTACGGAGCTGCCGAGGGTGGTCGTGATTATAATACGGTAGATTTTTCTGATGTTGAGTTGTACCAAAACTATCTGCCTGCTTTTGAAGGAGCAATTGCGAATGGCGTAAAAATGGTTATGACGTCATTCAATAGTTTACATGGGGTACCAGTAACGGGAAATCGAAAGCTGATTAAAGGCATTTTGCGAGATGAATTGGGTTTTGACGGTGTCGTAATTTCAGATTGGGCAGCAATTGCTGAGTTGATGAATCACCGCGTAGCTGAAAACCCACGTGAAGCAGCAAAAAAAGCCTTCGAGGCAACCGTTGATATCGATATGATGACAGATTGCTATTTAAATGAGCTTGCAGAAATGATTGAAACAAAAGAGCAATTAAAAAAATTAGATGAAGCAGTTTGGCGTATCTTGACTTTGAAGAATGAGTTAGGCTTATTTGAAAATCCGTATCGTGGGCTGGACGTGACGGTTGATTTATCTGAACTCCAAGAATTAAGTTATCAAGCAGCTCTTAATTCTGCTGTACTTTTGAAAAATAATGCTGTTCTTCCTTTAGAATCAACAGAAAAAATTTTATTGATCGGTACGAAAGCAACAACACAAGACGTACTTGGAGCATGGTCATGGATTGGCGATTCGAAAAAAGCCATTTCACTTGCTAGTGGTCTAAAACAGCAATTTTCTGAAGTCCAGCTTATTTCAGTGACTGACCAACTTGACAAAAAAGCAATTGAGCAAGCAATCCAAGTCGCTGATAAAGTTATCATCGCAGTTGGGGAGAAAAGCGAAGAAGCGGGCGAAGCTGCAAGTCGCGCAGAATTAAAATTAAAAGCGATCGAACTCGAATTGATTGATTTATTAGCGACATATGAGATTGAAAAGATTTTAGTGACCTTTAGTGGACGGCCATTAGTTCTGACAGATGTCGTTGAGAAAGTAGATGCTATTGTTTCTGCTTGGTTTTTAGGTAGCCAAACAGGAGATGCTTTAGCGATGCTTTTGAGTGGTGCAGAAAATTTTACGGCACACTTACCGATGAGTTTTCCTCGTAGTGTTGGGCAACTGCCTTATTCTTATCAAGAGATGTCGACTGGACGGCCACAAACAAAAGAAAACTATCATGAAAAATATATTTCACGCTATATGGATGAAGAAAACCATCCATTGTACTGTTTCGGTCATGGATTGTCTTATAGCGAGTTTCAATATAAAAATTTTTCCCTCTCAAGTGATACGCTAACGAAAGAGGAAGAGTTGACAGTGAGTTTTGAAGTGATGAATAACTCCAAGATTAAAGGGTGGGCGTTACCACAACTTTATTTCCAAGATGAGGTTACCGAAGTTATTCGACCAAAAATCGAACTTTTGAAGTGGACAAAAGTTGAACTAGCTGCAGGCGAAACGAAGAAAGTCGAGTTTGTAGTTTCGCCAGCTGAATTGGCCTATAGTCATATAGATTTAAAAAAGACGATTGAATCGGGCGGATTTCGTTTATTTTTAGGGGAAAGTGTAGCGAATATTGTGGCAGAAAGCCGATTTCTCCTAACATAATTTTCTTAGTGGTACAGCTTGTGCCACTATGACTTTTTTTTCAAAAGTGGGAAACGAAAACCATTAAGAGGACAAGTTATTGTTTTTGAAAACGTTTTTATTTATGATGTGAATGTAAAAAAGACTTCTTTACTTATTTAAGAAAAATAAAAACGTTTTTATTTGGAGGGAGTTATGAAAGAACGAATAACTATTCGTGAAGTTGCTCAAGAAGCGAATGTCTCAATTGCGACTGTTTCAAAAGCATTGAATAATGTTGATGTGGTAACACCAAAAACAAAAGAAAAAGTCCTGACTGCGGCTAAAAAACTGCATTATACACCGAATTTATTTGGTAAAAATTTAAAAGCAAAACACACCAATATGATTGGCTTTTATACGCATACGATTATCGGTCCTTACTTTAGTACCCTGATCGAAGCAATCGTGAAGGAAGCGGAACAGCATCGCTATGGTGTGAACGTAATTATTTCTTCCGATAAAAAGGTGCTAAGCTCGCATCTATTAGGAAATATGGTTGATGGGTTTATCGGATTTGAAGATCTGATTGATGATGAAGCACTAGGTACGATTCAGTCAGAAGGAATCAAAGCTGTTTTTATGGATCGAGAAATTGAGGATCAAAGTATCAGTAGTGTGGTCTTTTCTTCTCGAAAGGCTGGAAAATTAGCGACACAGTATTTAATTGAAAAAGGACATCAAAAAATTGGGTTTTTACCCGGACATCCAGGTGTCTATGATAGTGATGAACGTTATTTAGGCTTTGAAGAGACCATGAAGGAAGCTGGATTGACAATTAACGAACAGTGGATTATCCCAGGATTATTTGAAGAAAAAGCTAGTTTTAACAATATGACACAGTACTTAAACATGCAAGAAAAGAACAGCTGGCCTACAGCGTGGATTGCTGGAAATGATTTAAGTGCAATCGGCGTTATCAAAGCAATCGAAGGGTTAGCAATGTCGGTACCAGAAGATTTTAGTGTGGTTGGGTTTGATGATATTGAATTACTTCGTTATTTCAAACCAAAGATATCGACGATTCGGAATCCGATTCGTGAGCAGGGACGTCAAGCAGTTATTGAACTATTGCATTTGATTGATAACCAAAAAACTGGTGAGAATAAAAGTTTAGACTGCCAGTTGATTGCGGGAGAAACAGCGAAAGAGTTGCGTAACAAACACGAAAGTTAGCGTAATAGATTTAAAAGGAAAAACAACGAGGAGGAAGATCAGTTGGAAGCAAAAGTAAAACCAACACTAAACGTTCGTATCAAGAAGTGGTTTCGAAATTTTGGTCGCCAGTGGCAATTACAATCGATGGCGATTCCAGGTATTGTCTACATGATTATATTCAGCTTTATTCCCATCTATGGCTTAGTGATTGCTTTTAAAAATTATACAGTGATTGATACGATTGAAAGTGCACAATGGGTGGGACTGGAAAACTTTAAAATTATTATGGAAGATAAATATTTCTGGCAATCAGTGGTCAATACGTTAGGAATTAGTGGCTTAAAACTAGCTTTTGGTTTTGTCCTACCGATTATTATTGCGGTGATGATTTATGAATTAAGAGACAGCGTCTTTAAACGGACGATCCAAACGATTTCTTACTTACCACACTTCCTTTCTTGGATTATACTCGGTGGGATGTTGATTACTTGGTTTTCTTCTAACGGAATGATTAATGAACTTTTGAATTTCATTGGTATCCAAGCGAAGCAAAACCATATGTTGGATGCAGGAAAATATTGGTGGATTGCTTCTTTATCTGATGTGTGGAAAGAAGCCGGGTGGGGAACGATTTTGTACCTTGCGACGATGTCACGAATTGATCCCACGTATTACGAAGCAGCAAAAATGGATGGTGCCACTCGAATGCGTCAAATTTGGAGTATCACGATCCCGATGATCCGAAATATTATTTCTTTAAACTTGATCCTTAGTGTAAGCGGTTTATTTAATTCGAATTTAGATCAGACATTGGTTTTAATGAACTCACAAAATCAACCCAAAGCAGAAGTAATCAATTCATATGTTTATCGAGTTGGTTTAATGCAGGGAGATTTTTCTTACGCCACGGCTGTTGGATTAGGTATTTCAATCATTTCAGTTATCTTACTGGTTGCAACGAATATCGTAACTAAGAAATTAAACGATAATCAGTCCGTTTTATAAGAAAGGAGTAAAGACGATGGAAAAAAGAAAATTATCTTTATCAAAACCCAAGAGTAACGTTGTACAAGACAAAGACAGTAAGATCTTTAACTTTGTCAATGTCTTGCTCTTGCTAGTTTTCACAATCATGATTATCGTACCTGTTTGGAATATTGTTGCTTCCTCTTTTGCTTCAAGTGATGCTTTGGCAAAAGGAGATTTTGTCTTTTGGCCTTCGGAAATCTCGATGGATAACTATCGCAAAGTGCTTGGCGATTCCTCTATGTGGCAGGCATTGATTATCTCGATTGGAAAAACGGTTCTTGGTGTGTTAGCACATACGGCTTTTTGTGCAATTATGGCCTATGCTTTGTCTAAGCGCAATTTAAAAGGCCGCAATCTTTACTCGACAATGGGAATTATTACGATGTTTTTCTCAGGGGGAATGATCCCAACCTATTTATTAATCAAATCGTTAGGCCTGTTGAATACTTTTTGGGTTTATATTATCCCAGCGTTGTTGTCATACTATGATGTTATTATTTTAATGAATTTTTTCCGTGATGTACCGACTTCACTAGAAGAGTCAGCAAAAATTGATGGCGCAAGCGATTGGGGCGTTTTCTTAAAAATTTTTGTGCCATTATCAAAGCCAGCACTTGCAACAATTGCCCTCTTTCACGGTGTCTGGCAATGGAATGATTTCATGACAGCAAAACTGTATGTTACGGATAAAGCACTCTATCCATTACAAATGAAACTTTATGAAATCATTACACAATCTCAGGCAGCCTCACAGCAAGGATTGAATGCTGCTGTTGAAATCAGTACTACATCTAAAGGAGTACAGTTGGCAACGATCGTTGTTACGACCGTTCCAATTTTAATCATTTATCCATTGCTACAAAAACATTTTATCTCAGGCATGATGCTTGGGGCAGTCAAAGAATAGGAGGAATAATCAATGTTTGGAGTCTCAAAGAAAAAGGTCGTAGGTATGTTGGCATTAACGAGTACGGTGTTACTAGCTTTAGGTGCTTGTGGTAGCGGCAAAGAGGAAGCATCAGCAGATAAAACAGTAGAACTTCCCTCAATTGAAGATCGCTATACACCAGAGAAAGATACACCTGCTTGGAAGTTAGATAAAAAAGAAGAGGCAACGAAATTAACTTGGTATGTCAATGCCGACTGGTGGAATACTGAATTTGGGAAAGATATGGTGACAAAAAAAGTAAAAGAAGACTTGAATATTGATATTAAATTCATCACAGGTGATGACACAAAATTAAATACTTATTTTGCTGGTGGTGACATGCCAGATATCGTGACTGTCTTTGATTCAAATTCACAAGTAGCTAGAAAAGCCAACTCTTGGGCGCTTCCATTACAAGATCTAGCTGAAAAGTATGATCCATATTTCAATCAAGTGGCACGTCAAGAAACATTAAACTGGTACAAACTCTCAGATGGAAAATCTTATGGCTATCCAGATTATTCAAATGTTCAAGCAGATTTTGACAGTGGTGATATTTTTGCCCGTGATGCGTTCATTATTCGAAAAGATGTCTATGAAGCAATTGGCAAACCAGATTTCACTACACCAGATGGTTTTGTTGCTGGAATGAAGAAAATCAAAGAACAGTTTCCTGAATTGATTCCGTTTGGATTTAATGACTTTGCCAAAGATGGTTCATCCAATGGTTCAATGGATAGTGTGGTTCAAGATATGCTGGGTGTTCCTTATACAGATGGTGATGATTACTACGATCGTAATTTAGACGAAGATTATATCAAATGGGTCAAAGCATTCCGCCAAGTCCATGAAGATGGAAATATCTCGGATGACACGTTTACTGATGATGGTGATAAATTCAAAGAAAAATTACAAACTGGAAAATATGGCGCTGTAATGATTGGTTCATTTGTTAACCAAGGTATCCCGCTGCAAACATTTAAAGCTGCTAATCCTGATTCTGAATACATTGCAGTTGATGGAATTCAAAGCACCAAAGGAAATGATCCAACGTTAACACAGGCAGGTATCTCTGGTTGGATGATCAACTATATTGGTAAAAATTGTCAAGATCCTGCAAAAGCAATCCAATTATTTACTTATTTGCTAAGTGATGAAGGCGAAATGTTAACGAACTTTGGGATTGAAGGCGAAACTTATACCAAAGATGGTGATAAAGTACAATGGACAGATGAAGCAAGAAAAATTCAACAAGAAGATCCAGAAAAGTGGCAATTGGAGTATCGAATGGGTGAATTTATCCAGTTTGGTCATGACCGTTTTAAAGCAATGAACGATGATTCCTACGTTGATGCAGTTAAACAAATGCAACAATGGGGAGAAGGCAAACTAACTTCTCAATTCTTAACGGAAAATATTGGACCAGATGCTGGAAGTCAAGAAGCGCGTGCCTTAAGTGCCATCCAAACAAACTGGAGTACAACATTGGTTGGTATGTTACGTGCCAAAGATGAAAAAGAACTAGATGATTTATTAGCTAAGTACAAAACGTTCCAAGAAGAAAACAAAATCGATGATGTGAATAAAGTTCGTAATGAGAAAATTCAAGAGAATAAAGAAAAATTAGCGATGTAATCTTTAAAAATAAAAAAGAAGTCTTAAATAAAAAAGAGCTTCTCAAAAATGTACGCATCAATTTTCGAGAAGCTCGACTTCTTTTTGAAAAAGGAGTCTGTGAACACCTACGAAATAAACAGAGTTCGTTCAAATAAGCTAGCTGAATGACGGCTAAAAATGTTCAAAGAATCAAAATAAGTGCCATAGTTTTGAATTGAGGCGAAATGACTGAACTACCTTGTGACGAAAAGTTAAAACGCGAGCAACGAAACATTTCTAATCTGTGACCATCTTTTTGATTTGTATGAACAGGATTATTCAGGAGGGAAAAAAATGCAAAAAATTTTTAGTACAGAAGGTAAAATCTACGAAGGAATGCAACGAATTTATCAAGTGCTATTATTGACGATTATTTTTATACTTTCCTGTTTACCAGTACTCACAATTGGTGCGGCGATGGCTAGTGCTTATGGGACTGCTTATAAAATGGTCGATCATAGAGAAGGTGTCTTGTATAAAGAATATGTTCATCAGTTTAAACAAAATTTTGTTCTGGCAACGAAAATGTGGTTGCTGATTTTGGGTGTGAGTAGTGGTGTTTTTTTTCTGTTGCCTTTCATTCAACCGTTATTGATTGGAAATAAAATTGCCTATTATTTAGTAATGTTATTTGTCACATTACTTGTTTTGATGGGATTATATCTGTTTCCGTTAATTGCTCGTTTTGAAAATAATTTAACAGGAACATTGGTCAATGCTTGCATCTTATCACTAAAACATTTACCAAGTAGTATCCTGTTGTTTTTTATAACAATTGGTGGAGGGATAATGCTGCCTCTTTATTTGCCAAGTTTATTATTTGCATGGCTCTTTTTAGGAATCGGCACGATCATTTTTATCAAAGCAAAGTTATTGTTGGGCGTTTTTCATTCGTACGAGAATTTAGAAGAGGGAAGTTGATCATATGTATGTAGGATTTGATATTGGTGGAACGACTGTCAAATATGGTGTTCTAGATGAAGTTGGGAATATTTTAGAAAAATCTGCAATTCCAACAAATTATCAGTTGGCAGACTTTTTGGTTGAGCTAGATACAATCGTGAAAGATGCTCAAAAACGATATGAAAAAATTGAGGGGATTGGTATTAGTGCGCCAGGTATTATCCAAGAAGATGGATACATGCTTACTGCTGGTGCAATTAGACCTTTTTATGGAGCCAATATCAAAATAGAACTGGAACGACTAACTGGCTTGCCTGTTTCTATCGAAAATGATGCGAATGCCGCAGCGATTGCAGAACATTGGATTGGGAATGCACAAGGGCTAGAAAATTATTTATGCATTGTTTTAGGAACAGGTATTGGCGGAGGAATCGTGCTCAATGGGGAAGTTTTTCGAGGCGCTCATGGGATGGCTGGCGAATTTGGGTGGAGTATCATTGATCACTTACCAGCAGAAGGCGATATCGAAGAAGTTTCGTGGAACAAACGAGCAGCAACCGTTGGCGGTCTCTGTTATCAATATAATTTGAGCCAAAAAAAATTAGATGCAGCTGCACCAATGATTTTAGATGCTCGAGAAATTTTTCAAAGAGAGGCAGAAGGAGAAGTGCTGGCAATCAATATAGTAGAACAATTTTTAACAGATCTATCTGTGGGAATGTTGAATCTGATTAGTTTTTTTGATCCAGAACTGATTTTATTTGGTGGAGGAATCAGTTCCAACGAGGAATTTAATCAACGATTTCAAAAACGTTTGGAAGAAGTGATGAATCGTCACGAATCAATTCATTATCTTAAAAACAAAACGATTGCTGCTGTTCGCCCAGCTAAATTGCAAAATGATGCAGGCATGATTGGTGCTGTTTATCAAATTCATCGTCAAGTGACAAAGTGAATAAAGCACTTGATTATTCAAAGAATGTTTGAGAAAAAATAGTTCAAATTACTAAATAGAAAGTAGGCTGGAAAATTATTTTTCAGTCTCTTTTTTTTGTAAAAAAGTGGTCGAAAGGGACAATAAAAAGTTGTTTATGTGTAGATATGATCCCAAGCTTTTGAAAAATGACAGTCTATGGTAAAATTAGCGAGTATGAATAAATTAAGAATAGGTGGATTTTATGAAGAAAATCGTTATCAATGGTGGCCGTTCACTAACAGGTGAAGTAACGATTAGTGGGGCAAAAAATAGTGCTGTGGCATTGATTCCGGCGGCTATTTTAGCAAATTCCCCAGTGATTTTAGAAGGTGTCCCTGATATTCAGGATGTCCATTCATTAATTGAAATTTTAGAAATTATGGGTGCAAAGATTACTTTTTCAAATAACGTATTAGAAATTGATCCAACAGAAATCGTATCTGTGCCAATGCCAAATGGGAAAATCAATAGTTTACGTGCATCGTACTATTTTATGGGAACATTATTAGGAAAATTTGGTGAAGCTGTAGTTGGCTTGCCTGGTGGCTGTTATTTAGGTCCGCGACCAATTGATTTACATGTTAAAGGATTCGAGGCGCTAGGCGCACAAGTTACAAATGAACATGGCGCAATGTATTTGCGAACTGAAAATGGCCAAATGCAAGGAAATCGAATTTTTATGGATGTTGTTTCTGTAGGTGCGACAATCAATGTCATGCTTGCGGCAGTAAAAGCAAAAGGCCAAACAATCATTGAAAACGCGGCTCGTGAGCCAGAAATTATTGACGTTGCGACATTATTGAACAACATGGGTGCAAACGTTCGTGGTGCAGGTACGGACATTATCCGTATCGACGGTGTTGATGAATTACATGGTTGTCGTCATTTCATGATTCCTGACCGAATTGAAGCGGGAACGTACTTAGCTCTTGCAGCAGCTGCAGGAGATGGAATAAAAGTAAAAAACGTTATTTATGAGCATCTTGAAAGCTTCATTGCTAAATTACAAGAAATTGGTGTCAAAATGAAAATCAGTGAGGACGAGATTGAAGTCTATCCGGCAACGGAGTTGAAAGCTGTGAATGTGATGACTTATCCATATCCAGGTTTTGCGACAGATTTGCAACAACCATTGACGCCATTATTGTTAATGACATCTGGCACCGCAGAAATCATTGATACGATCTATGCCAAGCGTGTCAATCATGTACCTGAGCTAGCGCGAATGGGTGCAGACATTTCAGTTGAAGGAAACATGATTATTATAAATGGTCCAAGTAAGTTACATGGGGCAGAAGTTGTGGCATCTGATCTTCGGGCAGGAGCTTGTTTAGTTATTGCTGGGTTGCTAGCAGAAGGAACGACGACAATTTATAATGTCGAATATATTTTACGTGGCTATGATCATATTATTGAAAAGTTGACTGCTTTAGGTGCATCAATTGAAATGATTGAGGAAGTGGAGGCCGAATGAGCGATTATTTGACAATGGCGGAGCTGGAAAATAAAACGTTAAAAGAAATTTACAGCTACGCAAAGGATTTTAAAATTCCTTATTACAGTAAAATGAATAAAAAAGAACTCGCACTCTCTGTCATTCGTGCACAAGCAGAAAAACAAGGATTCTATTATATGGAAGGAATTTTAGATATCGTAGGACAAGATGGGTATGGATTTTTACGTCCAATTAATTATGGTCCCAGTGTAGAAGACATCTATATTTCTGCTTCACAAATTCGCCGTTTTGGTTTGAGAAATGGGGATAAAGTTGCCGGGAAAGCCCGCCCACCGAAAGAATCAGAACGTTATTATGGCTTGATGCATGTTGAAAGTGTCAATGGAAAAGACCCAGAAGAAGCGAAAGAGCGCCCTCATTTTCCAGCACTAACACCTCTTTATCCACAAGAACAGTTAACGTTAGAAACGACTACTAATCGATTATCCACACGAATGATTGACATTTTTTCTCCTGTTGGTTTTGGTCAACGTGGATTAATCGTTGCTCCACCTAAAGCAGGGAAAACAACGGTTTTAAAAGAAATTGCAAATGGTATCACTGAGAATTATCCTGATGTTGAATTGATTGTTTTATTAATTGATGAACGACCAGAAGAAGTGACCGATTTGGAGCGTAGCGTAAAAGGTGATGTGGTGTCTTCAACGTTTGATTTACAACCACAGAATCATACGCGTGTCGCGGAATTAGTTTTAGAACGTGCAATGCGTTTGGTTGAAGATAAGCGAGATGTTGTCATTTTAATGGACAGTATCACGCGACTTGCCAGAGCCTATAACTTAGTTGTTCCGCCAAGTGGTAGAACTTTAAGTGGAGGGATTGATCCAGCTGCGTTGTACAAACCAAAGAAATTTTTTGGAGCGGCACGTAATATCGAAGAAGGCGGGAGCTTAACGATTCTAGCAACTGCTTTAGTCGATACGGGTAGTCGAATGGACGATGTCATTTACGAAGAGTTCAAAGGAACGGGAAATCTTGAACTCCAATTGTCACGTGAATTGGCAGAAAGAAGAATTTTCCCAGCAATCGACATCAAAAAATCAGGAACTCGTAAAGAAGAGTTATTGATTCCAAGTGCGCAATTAGAAGAAATTTGGAAGCTACGGAAAAATATGATTGGTGATTCTTTGGAATACACTGAGCAATTGATTCGTTTCTTACGAAAAACGAAGAACAATCAACAATTTTTTGCGGAGTTTCAAGATGTTTCCTTTGGTAAGAAAAATCAAATGAGAAATCAAAAAAGATAATTGCAACCTTGAATGAAACATGATAAGATGTTACTGTTGTAAATCGACAAATCAACTCTGGTTCAGCAAATGAAGCAGGGCAAAGGAGCGAAAAAACTATGAAAGCAAACATTCATCCAGATTACCATCCAGTAGTATTCATGGATTCAACAACTGGTTTCAAATTCTTGTCAGGTTCAACAAAATCTTCACAAGAAACAGTTGAATGGGAAGACGGTAATACATACCCAGTAATCCGTGTCGAAGTAACTTCTGACTCACATCCATTCTACACTGGACGTCAAAAATTCACACAAGCAGACGGACGTGTGGACCGTTTCAACAAAAAATACGGTCTCAAAGATACAAACGCTGCGGAATAATCAAAACATTGTTAAATCAACGTTTAGCAGACTATCTGATAGGGATAGTCTGCTTTTTTTCGCTTTTGACCATACTTTTGACCCTCTGTAAATTTCCTTGTTTTTCCTCTGTGGAACTCATGAAATCCGCAAAACGATTTGCGGTTTCTTCTGTCTGCCTTTTCGTGACATGGGTGTAGATATCCATAGTCGTTTTAATATCTGTATGTCCTAACCGAACTTGAACTTCTTTAAGAGAAGCTCCGGATTCAAATAGCAGACTACAATGAGTATGACGAAAACCATGAGGTGTGATACGTTTTAAGTTATTCTCTTTAATAATAATTTTCAAGTTGTGATTTACATAGTCTAAATAAAGCGGTTTGTTTTCTTCTGATACAAATAAGAGTTGTTCACCGTTCTTTGCCGGTTTAATTCCCATTTTTAAAAAATATTCTTTTTGCTTTAATTGCCATCGTTTTATTACTTGTAAGGTTTCAGAGTCTATCGAGATTGTTCGAAGGCTCTTTTCTGTTTTGGGAACTTGGAATTTGATTTCCCATTTATCACAAGTAGCTAAAGTTTGTTTGACAGAGAGTGTGTTTTTCTCAAAATCAATATCTTTCCAACATAAGGCTAATAGCTCACCTTTTTGTAACCCGGTAAAAGCTAAAATCCGGAAAATTGGATAAATTGGATTAGGATAGTTTTTAGCAATGTCAAGGAATTCCAATAGTTCTTCTTTTTCATAGTAAGGTGCTGCATACCGTTCTTCGTCAATTTTTTTCTTACGTTTAGGGTGAATCACAGCATCCATAGGGTTACTTCGAATGAGCCGTAAACTCTAAGCATACTTGAAAACGGATGAAGTTAAACCAATCAAGTTGGAATATTTTTTGTAATAGCTATACCAGTGGTTTACCTGTTTTTGACAATAAGGAATTGAAATCCTTGAGATTTTCAAATTTCTAAAAAGAGGAAAGATGTGCTTTTTATAAGCCAATTTTTGGGCAACGTAGGTACTTTCACGAACCGTATTTTTATATTGCTCAAACCACTCATCTGCCAATTCTGAAAAAAGACGTTGTGAATTTGTTACCGCATCATTTTCTTCTACTTGCACCATCAAGCGATTATAAGTCTTCTTAGCTTCTTGTGGTGATTTAAAACCACGTTTGGTGGTGTATTTCTTTTTTCCTGTAACCGGATCAATGCCAAGATGTGCTTTAAACATATAGGCGATTATCCCATTTTTCTTTTTATATTTTTTGATCATAATTGTCTCCTTTGATTCACTCGCCAGTATATCAAAGAGAAGATTTGCTCCTTTCTTATCGGTATCATAGACAGCGGAAACAGGTAAGTCAAGGTTAGATTTTTAGACTATCTAAAAATAGTTTTACATCTTCACGATCAAAGCGGGTTTCTTTACCAAAAGGAATGACTTTTAACCCATGATCAATCCAATTATTGAGGCGAGTATCACCAATCTTTAGTTGTTGTTTTTCTTCCTCAATTCGTTGCTTCGTTAATTGAACAAGTTCGTCAATTATTTCTTGATTAAGTTCGATTGGTACATTAACTGTCATATTTTTACCTACTTTCTTTCGAAATTCTTTTTTTTATTTTTGTATAGCGAACAGTGATTTCTTGAAAATCCATCACTTGTTTATGAGATACTTATTGGTATAAAGTACGTCTTGATTGGTGGCATCAAAAGGTTGATCCACGAGTAGCTTTGTAACGCTGGGCACTTTGAGGTTGCGAGATTTGAAGAACGCTTTTTTCTTATGCTCTTTCAAATCTAAAGCCTTATCGAAGTACTTGCTGATGTAGCGCCCACGATTTTCGATACTATCGACATCAATCTTGTTGATTTTGACAAATCCATGTCCCCAGATAGTAGTAAGACGATTGACGGATATAAAGGGAAAGTCAAATAGGATGATATGGTAATGGATAGCACCTCGTTCTTGTTTTTCCCACGTGGCAAGGTATTTTAGATTTGCTTTTTTTGTATGATAGAGTTCGTAGTTTAGTCGTTTGATAAATTTTTTGAATTCATTATTCGCATAGACAATGTCTTGAATGTTTTCTCTGAAAGTGAGGGTTAAAAATTTTGTCTGATTGTCAAAGTTCATATCCACGAGTCGGGCAATTTCAAAGCGCATATTTTGATAGTATTTTTGTTTTCGTTTTAAGCTGTCGTATTGCCCTTGAGCAGATAGGTCATCATAGTTTCTTCCTTTATCAGTAGTCGTATTTTCTTCTTCATAAAGCCAGGCTAATTCTTTTTTTCGTTTTGGGCTGGTTTCATTTTTGTCTGCTTTTTGTTTAGGAGTAATGATTGCTTCATAATCATAAATTTCAAGGTACGTGGGAGTTTCAATGATTTTCTGATTATAAGCTTTCAAAATCATCACTCCTTGATGTGTGTGTATTCAGTTGTCAAAGAATCATCATTTTTCGCCTGATGTTGTTCTATAAATCAAGTTAAGGGGAAGTCCTGCAAAGCGGTCCTTCCAGCCTATGTGTTTATTGGGCGGTCTTAACGGACAGAAGCGGCTCTATGGCGCTGCCCCGCCGTTTCGTCCTAACCGCCCAACAAACCCATAGGAAAATTAGTTTTGCGTAGGGTTACCTTGCTTTTTCGGAATCAAAGTTGCCGCATCTGCCGTGGCTGATAAGCCGTAACTAACGAATTGACCATTTGATCGTCCCCAAGGCGCAATCACTAAATTGGCAAATGTAACCATGGCTAAACCTTGTTGGATAAGTTCTTCCGGAGTAATCACAGGATTTTCAGATTTGACTTTGACACTGATTTTCTCGTAGCGGAGTTTAGGTAGGATACATTCGTAACTCCAACCTAGAATTTCCCCATCTTTTTGCCAGCGAGTAACATTGACGATTTGGTATTCTTTTTCGAGTTTTTCTTTTGGTAAGGTGAGATCGTTGATTTTAATTGGCATAATAGCCCTCCTTAGTTATATGTTGAAGGGTTTCATAGAATGTTGGTAGCTACCTTTCTTTTCTTCCTTCGTTAATAAAAACAATTTAAATTTGCTTTTTGATACTAATTTATTCATTTTTCATCAAAAACTTAGATAGCTATCTGACTACCCTTCATTATTACTACAATTTGGGAGGGGCATTTTTCGAAAAAAGGGGGGAGACATTTTGATTGTAAGAGTTTCTTAAGCTTTTATATCCTCAATAAGGTGAAGGACATGGTATTCCCTTTTTTGTAAAACTTAAAAAAGACGTGTAGACGAACCGGGCTTTGCGTTGCTAGCCGATCTGTTTACACGTCTTCAGAATTTATTTTAGTGATTTTTAGAAATTACGATGACAGCAGGAGAAAATTATCTAATTTACAGATAAGAGAAAATAGTTAAATCAGATATTACCAATACAATTATTACTAGGTTAATAGCCGAGAGGAAAATTCCGAATTTTGAATAGAATCTATATTGTTTCTCGCTCAATCCAATTTTATATTCATTTACCAGATATAATAACCCGAATGCAGCAAGTGGAGTTAAACAGGATGCTAACGTCAATAATTTGAGAAGTGAAAGCTTTTGATTGTCCAAAGATACTGTTTGTGGTTGCTTAGCTTCATAGATAGGAGACGCATCTGTGATAGTATCTCCATCAATTAAATAACTAACCGTAACCTTAAAAAAACTTGCTAGTAGATGTAAATTTTCCATATCTGGTTGAGAATATCCTCGCTCCCAATTTGAGATTGTCTGCCTAGAAACTTTTAGTTGTAGCGAAAGTTCTTCTTGAGTCAAATTATTTTTTTTTCGTAAATTACGTAATCTATTTTCCATTTTTTATCCTCCAAAATGCAATTCCAAATAAATGTCAAAGGATTTTGACAGTAAATTATAGTGATATCATCGATAATTTCATTGTAACTTCAAAACCAATTTTATCATATTAGGAGGATGTACAATGAAAAAAAATTTTGCAACTAAAGGAGGGGTAGTATTAGTTTTATCATTAATCTTAGGACCTACTTTGACACCACTAACTACCTTCGCAGCAGAAATAACGGATAATCAAAAAATTGACTATTCAGAATCTCAAAAAGAAAAAAGTGATATAAAAGAACAATTTAATTTATCTGAACGTTATCTAGATTCAATTGATAAAACTCAATCTTTTGAATTGAATCCTGAGCAACAGGATAAATTAGATAAACTGATTTTTCAACATGATAAGGTACGTTTCTTTGGTGTTGATGATGTATTAGCATTAATCGCAATAGCTGGAGTAGGATATGCAGCGGGACATTGGGCAGCGAAAGAGGCTCATAACAGGTTCGGTTTGACAGCGGCCAGCTATAAAAAAGACAGATGGTGGTGGAGAGCCGGAATTTCTGCTGCGGCTGGAATTCCGGCTGCGGTTGGATTTGACGACTATTTTTATGGAATTTAAACGAAATATAAAACTAAGGCTTCGAGTGTTTCAGGTGTTTTTTCTGTTACTGATGATTATTTCATTGC
>NZ_JXLE01000018.1 GCF_001886265.1 Enterococcus thailandicus | reverse complement strand
AGGTTAGGGGTTCGACTCCTCTTGGGCGCGTAGTCTTTTTATTTTTTCGGGAAGTAGCTCAGCTTGGTAGAGCACTTGGTTTGGGACCAAGGGGTCGCAGGTTCGAATCCTGTCTTCCCGATTTTTTTTATTGATTTTTTATTAAATTTGTTTTATAATTTTTATTAATTGAATATGCGCCCATAGCTCAACTGGATAGAGTGTTTGACTACGGATCAAAAGGTTAGGGGTTCGACTCCTCTTGGGCGCGTTAATACGGAATAGATTATTCCGTATTTTTTTTGTTCTAAAATAGTATTTTATTGAAACTTTTATTAACTAAAGGCATTCTCCTTTCATTCTTTGTTTAAATTAGCTATAATTAAGGTCAATATTAGTCAAAGGGAATGAAGAAGATGGCACATCAAAATACCTCGGATTTAATTGAGTCATATATAAAAAAAATTCTAGAAGAAAATGAAATGATTGAGATTCGAAGGATTGAAATGGCAGACCTCTTTAACTGCGTTCCTTCGCAAATAAATTATGTTATAAATACTCGTTTTACTATCCAACGCGGTTATTTAGTAGAAAGTAAACGCGGCGGTGGAGGCTATATTAGAATTGCAAAAGTTCGAATTTCTGATAAGAGACATATGTTGGACCAAATTAATCAGCTATTCGATGAAACGATTAGTGAAAAAGATTCATTTTCAATTATCCAAAAACTATATGAAGATAAGATGATTACAAAAAAAGAAGGAAACTTAATGCTTAGTGCTATTGCAAAAAGTACTCTAAATTACAGTGACTTAGAAGGTCATATTCGTGCTAGAATTCTACGATCTTTTTTAGAACGGTTAAGTTATGAAGATGGGAAGTGAAGATTGATGGAAGAACTTTTTAATGAACGGGCCCAAGTAGTTTTAGAAATTGCGCAAGATGAAGCAAAAAGATTAAAACACCAATCTGTTAGTTCTGAACATATTTTGTTAGCTTTAGTTTTAGAACCTAATGGAATTGCTGGAAAAGTGTTACGTGAATTAGGTGTAAATGAAACAGATATTTATGAAGAAATCGAACATTTAATTGGTTATGGTGGCGTAAATAAGTATGCAGAAGGAATTTATCTCCCATACTCACCACGAATGAAACAAATTTTTGCATTAGCTAATAGCGAAGCAAAAAAAATGAATATTCAAAAAATCGGAACAGAACAGATTTTAGCTAGCTTACTAAAAGATGAGAGTATTATGGCTACACGCATTCTTATTAATCTAGGGGTCGATGTTTCTACTGTTCGCCAAATGCTTAAACGAAAAATGGGTATGAATGAAGGACCTAAAAATAATGCTAGTCGTCGGAGAAGTCCGCAAGACAAACGTCAGACCGTTAAAGGAACACCGACCTTAGATTCATTAGCACGTGATTTAACTAAATTAGCGAAAGAAAATAAATTAGACCCTGTTGTAGGTCGTTCAAAAGAAGTGAAAAGAGTAATCCAAGTATTAAGTCGACGAACAAAAAACAATCCTGTTCTTGTTGGAGAACCAGGCGTTGGTAAAACAGCCATTGCTGAAGGATTGGCTCAGAAAATTATTTTAGGTGAAGTACCTGAAGAAATGCGTTCAAAACGCTTGATGATGCTAGATATGGGTTCTTTAGTGGCAGGAACAAAATATCGTGGCGAATTTGAAGATCGTATGAAGAAAGTAATTGACGAAATTTATAATGATGGCCAAGTTATTTTGTTTATTGATGAGCTACATACATTGATTGGCGCTGGTGGTGCTGAAGGCGCGATTGATGCATCAAATATTCTAAAGCCGGCATTGGCGCGCGGTGAACTTCAAACAATTGGTGCGACAACCTTAGATGAATATCAAAAGTACATCGAAAAGGATTCTGCTTTAGAAAGACGTTTCGCACGTATTCAGGTAGAGGAACCTTCAGCTGAAGAAGCAGAAGAAATCTTGCGTGGGTTACGTTCACGTTATGAAGAACATCATGGTGTAGCAATTACTGATGAAGCTTTACGCGCTGCAGTTATCCTTTCTATTCGCTACATCAATTCTAGACAGCTTCCAGATAAAGCAATTGATTTGATTGATGAATCGGCAGCAAAAGTTCGATTAGATCAAACGAGTGATGTAAGCGAGTCAGTTGTAGTTAAAGCTGAGATTGACCGTTTAATTAGTGAGAAAGAAAGAGCAATTCAAAAACAGGATTTTGAAACTGCAGCTCATTTGCGCAACCAAGAAAAGAAAGCTACACAAAAGCTTGAAAAACTTTTGTTGATAGAAGAAAAAAATACAAGTGGTTACGCTAATCGAGTAACGGATGAAGATGTTGCAACAGTTGTGTCTGAATGGACAGGTGTCCCATTACAACAACTGGAGAAAAAAGAAAGCGACCGTTTGTTAGAGTTAGAAACATTATTACATGAACGAGTAGTAGGACAAGACGAAGCGGTTAAAGCAGTATCTAGAGCAATTCGTCGAGCACGGAGTGGGTTGAAAGATCCACAGCGTCCAATTGGTTCATTCATGTTTCTTGGCCCAACAGGTGTTGGAAAAACAGAACTTGCAAAAGCTTTATCCGAAGTAATGTTTGGTAGTGAAGAATCATTAATTCGTGTAGATATGTCTGAATTTATGGAAAAATATAGTACTAGTCGATTGATTGGTTCGCCTCCAGGCTATGTTGGTTATGATGAAGGTGGACAATTAACAGAAAAAATTCGCCAAAAACCGTATTCAGTTATCTTGTTAGATGAAGTTGAAAAAGCACATCCAGATGTTTTTAACTTATTATTACAAGTACTTGATGATGGTCATTTGACGGATTCAAAGGGTAGAAAAGTTGATTTTAGAAATACAATTCTAATTATGACATCGAACATTGGAGCGACACAAATTCGAGAAGAAAAAAATGTTGGATTTAACGTTCAAGATTTAACAAAAGATCATAAAGCAATGCAAAAAAGAATTTTGGAAGAATTAAAGAAAGCCTTTCGTCCCGAATTCTTGAACAGAATTGATGAAACAGTAGTCTTCCATTCTCTGAACAAAGAAGAAATTCGTGAAATTGTTCAAATTATGAGTAAAGCGATTGTAAAACGTTTAGCAGACCAAGATATTGAAGTGAAAATTACCCAAGCTGCAATTGATATCATTGGTAAAGCTGGATTTGATCCAGAGTATGGCGCTCGTCCAATCCGTCGTGCTCTTCAAAAAGAAGTCGAAGATCGATTGAGTGAAGCTTTGCTTAGTGGGGAGATTCATCTAGGTGATCGAGTAACTATTGGTGGTTCGAAAGGGAAAATCACTTTGAATGTTAGAGAACCGAAAGTTAAAAAGGAAATCGTTTCTGTCTGAATTTACATTGGATAAATGACACAAAAATCAATTTTGATTTTTGTGTCATTTTTTTTACTTTCTAACTAAGAAAACCAAAATATATTTTCGAAAATCCAACTTTAAATATAACGGACTATTGGAAAGTTTTTAGACCTATGCTACTATTATGAGGTTGTAGAAGGAGGTAACTATGATCGAAATCATAACTACTGTTGAATCATTTAACCAAGCAGAAGAATTACTAAAAGCAGGTGTTGATACTTTATATTTTGGTGAAGAACAATTCGGGTTACGTTTGCCGGCTTCATTTACTAGAAAAGAACAGCGCGAATTAGTTGAATTAGCACATAAATATGGAAAAAAAGCGAATATCGCTGTTAACGGTATTATTCATCCAGAAAAAATGAAAAAGGTACCAGAATATCTTCAATTTTTAAAAGAAATTGGAACAGATGTCATTACGGTAGGCGACACTGGAATTATTTATACAATGAAGAAAAATCCAGAATTACGTTTGCCGTTTATTTATGATGGTGAAACACTGGTAACGAGCTCACGCCAAATTAATTTTTGGAGTAAAAAAGGAGCTGTTGGTGCTGTTTTATCGAGAGAAGTTCCTTTTGATGAGATGAAAGCAATGGCAGAATCACTAGCAGTTCCAACAGAAATTTTAGTATACGGTGCTACTTGTATCCATCAATCAAAACGACCACTATTACAAAATTATTATAACTATACACAACAAACAGAAGAAGTTGGACGTGAAAGAGGTCTTTTTATTTCTGAACCTAAGAAAGAAGAAACTCACTATTCGATTTACGAAGATAGTCATGGCACACATATTTTTGCAAGTAATGATTTGAATTTAATGAACGAGTTGGAACAATTAAATACTTATCATTATCAAACTTGGAAACTAGATGGTTTATTCACTTCAGGAGAAGCTTTTGTTGAAATTGCTAAGTTATTTGTCGAAGCAAAAAATAATATTTTAGCAGGAAATTGGAACGAAGGAATAGCAAACGAATTAACAGAGAAAGTTCGCAAGTTACATCCAGAAAATCGAGAATTGGATACAGGATTCTTTTATATTGATCCTACTTCAATCAAATAAGGAGTATGACGAAAGAAAAATGACAACCAAAAAGAAATTAAAACGTCCGGAAGTCTTAGCTCCGGCTGGAACATTAGAAAAATTAAAAACGGCTATTCATTATGGTGCTGATGCTGTTTATATCGGTGGAAATGCTTATGGTTTACGAAGCCGCGCGGGTAATTTTACTTATGAAGAAATGGCTGAAGGTGTTGCTTTTGCAAAAGAACATCAAGCAAAAGTTTATGTAGCTGCAAATATGGTTACGCATGAAGGAAACGAAGAAGGAGCGGGAGAATTTTTCCGTAGTTTACGTGATGTTGGTATTTCTGCTGTGATTGTCTCTGATCCAGCATTAATTGAAATTTGTGCAACAGAAGCACCCGGGTTACCAATTCATTTGTCAACACAAGCTTCTGCTACCAATTTTGAAACTTTGGAATTTTGGAAAGAGGAAGGCTTGGAACGAGTTGTTTTGGCTCGTGAAGTATCAATGGAAGAAGTTGCAGCTATTCGTGAAAATACGGACATTGAG
Organism: Enterococcus thailandicus; assembly: GCF_001886265.1. Lineage (GTDB taxonomy): Bacteria > Bacillota > Bacilli > Lactobacillales > Enterococcaceae > Enterococcus_B > Enterococcus_B thailandicus. The sequence goes on along the minus strand of NZ_JXLE01000018.1, from coordinate 46,046 downwards.
ATAGAAGCATTCATCCATGGAGCTATGTGTATTTCGTATTCTGGTCGTTGTACGCTATCTAATCACATGTCGATGCGTGATGCAAACCGTGGTGGATGTTCACAATCATGTCGTTGGAAATATGGCTTGTTTGATATGCCGTTTGGTCAAGAACGTAATAGTTTAACAGATTCTGGAGAAATCGAAGAAGAATTTTCAATGAGTGCTGTAGATATGTCAATGATCGAACATATTCCTGAACTAATCGAAAACGGCGTAGACAGCTTTAAAATCGAAGGTAGAATGAAATCAATTCATTATGTTTCTACGGTTTCAAATGTTTATAAAGCTGCGGTAGATAGTTATATGGCTGATCCAGAAAATTATGTATGTAAACAAGAGTGGGTTGATGAATTGTGGAAAGTTGCACAAAGAGAACTGGCAACTGGATTTTATTATGATACGCCGAGTGAGAACGAGCAATTATTTGGTGCGCGACGTAAAATCCCTGTTTATAAATTCGTTGGAGAAGTTTTAGCTTATGATACTGAAACGAAAATGGCGACAATTCGTCAAAGAAACTTATTTTCTATTGGGGATGAAATTGAGTTTTATGGTCCTGGGTTCAATCATTTTTATCAAACGGTAGAAGTTATGTATAATGAGGACGGCGAATCAATTGACCGTGCACCAAATCCAATGATGATTTTAACAATGCCGGTTGAGCAACCAGTTAAACCAGGTGATATGATTCGTAAAAAGAAAGAATAATGACCGAGGCAACTCGTCTTTTCTAGGAGGAACAAAATGAAAACCTATGATTATATCGTGATTGGTGGAGGATCCGGCGGGATTGCTTCTGCGAACCGTGCGGGTATGTATGGCGCGAAAGTTTTATTGATTGAAAGTAATGAACTTGGCGGAACTTGCGTAAATGTCGGTTGTGTACCTAAAAAAGTGATGTGGCAAGCAAGCACGATTTTAGAAACAATTGAGCGAGATGCATCAAGCTATGGAATTCAAGCAGATGTAACGAAGGTTGACTTTTCCGAATTAGTAGAAAAACGTCAAAAATATATCGACTTTTTACATGGAGCTTATCAACGAGGATTAGACAGTAATCAAGTAGATGCAATTAAGGGATATGCAACATTTATTGATAGTCAAACAGTTGAAGTAAATGGTGAACAATACCAAGCACCTAAAATTTTAATTGCGACAGGGGGTCGTGCAAGTCAAATGAAAATCCCTGGTGGTGAATACGCAATTGATTCTAACGGTTTCTTTGAATTAACTGAGTTACCAGCTCGAACAGTTGTACTAGGTGCAGGATATATTGCTGCAGAACTTTCTGGCGTGTTGCAAGGGTTTGGTAGTGAAGTGATGTGGGCATATCGAAAAGAAAGACCCTTACGCACATTTGATAAGATGCTATCAGATAACCTGATTGAAATATACCAATCAGCAGGAATGAAGACTTTTGCTAATCATACAGCGGTTGAGATTATCAAAAATGAAGAAGACTATACAGTTGTTTTTGAGAACGGTAATACGTTAACGGGTGATTGTGTGCTTTTTGCGGGTGGTCGTGTACCTAATACTGAAAATCTTGGACTAGAAAATACAAATGTAACACTTACAAAAAAAGGTTTTGTTCAAGTTGATAAGTATCAAAATACAACAGATGAACATATTTTTGCTGTGGGTGACGTCATTGGGAAAATCGATCTAACACCAGTGGCAATTGCTGCTGGACGCCGGTTATCAGAGCGTTTATTTAATGACAAGAAAGATGAACATTTGGATTATAACTTAGTTCCGACTGTGATCTTTACACATCCACCAATTGCTACGATTGGTTTGACAGAAGAAGAGGCATTGAAAAAATATGGTGAAAAAGAAATCAAAGTTTATCGCTCACGTTTTACTCCAATGTACTTTGCACTGAGTGACTATCGTCAAAAATGTGAAATGAAACTGATTTGTGTTGGAAAAGAAGAAAAAATCGTTGGGCTACATGCTATTGGTGTAGGTGTAGATGAAATGTTACAAGGTTTTGCTGTTGCCATCAAAATGGGTGCAACAAAAGCAGATTTTGATGACACAGTGGCTATTCATCCAACTGGTGCAGAAGAATTCGTAACTATGCGCTAGAAAATTCATAAAATAAAAAACGTTCAAGCAAAAAATCACTATTGATTTTTTTGCTTGAACGTTTTTAATTTGTTCTAGTCAAAATTGTTTGTGTTAAAGTTAATAAATTTTCTTTGGTTTGTTCAGTTGTTTGAGGTAATTTTTGAATATCTTTCAAAGCAGCATCGGTATATTTAGCAGCTAATCGTTGTGCGTGTTTAACACCACCAAATTCATGAACTAATTGTCGGACTGTGTTGACGTCTTCAAGAGTCATATCTCCTCTTTTTTCTAAATAAGGAAGTAAGGCAGCCTGTTCCTTTTGCAAAGAATAAATCAATGGTAGTGAGTAGACACCTTGACGCATGTCTTCCAAAACCGGTTTACCAATTTCCTCACTGTCTTGTGTGTAATCTAAGATATCATCAATGATTTGAAAAGCAAGTCCGATATTTTTGCCAATTTCACCTGCTTTTTTAGCAAAATATTCAGATGTACCACTTTCATAGGCACCAATAAAACAACTCAATTGGAAGAGTTCAGCGGTTTTTCCTGAGATATTTTCTAAATATTCTTTTACAGATAAATTGTAGTGATAACGGTCATCCATTTGTCCAAGTTCACCATCGAGTACTTTTTCCATACTTCTTGAGTTTAGTTGTAAACTTTTAAGTGATGTTGAGTAGTCTGATAATAACTTGAAACAACAAACAAATAAATAATCGCCCGCGTATACGGCAACGGTGTTCCCAAATTGATTACGTAAAGTGGGCTTTCCGCGGCGTAAATCTGACTCATCAACGATATCATCGTGGATGAGTGTTGCTGTGTGTAACATTTCAATTGACGCAGCAAGCGAAATTGCTTTGTCACGATCACGTTCTGATCCAAATTGTGAAAAAAGTAATTGATAAGCTGGTCGTAATAACTTCCCACCAGCATGAATTGTTTCACGAATTGCTTGCTCGACAGGTTTATTTTTAAGATTGATGATTTGTTCCATTTTGGTTAACGTAGCTTCTAGTTCTAAAGCTAAAGTTGGGTAATTTTTCCACATTGGATGTAGATTCATAAAAAACTCCTCGTATAACGATTATTTTTTTAAAAACACTGGGCTCCATTTTTGTTTGGTTTCCCGTTCATAATCCAGTTGGAATCGTTGAAGTGTTTGGACATGCTGTAATAAATAATTTGCGGCAATACCAATTGCGATTCCAGATAAAATGCCAAAAATTGAAAGGACAGGTAGGTACAGCATAACTGTCCAAGATTGAGCAATAAAGGATGCAGTGACTAATTGACCTACATTATGCATAAAACCACCTGTAGCACTGATTCCAATAATGCTGACGCGTTTTGGCCCTAATTGTTTTATCAAAAGCATTCCAAAGTAACTCAATAAAGCACCGCTCATACTATAAAGAAAAGTTGAAATCGTTCCGCCAAGTAAAGTTGTTAAAAATAAGCGCAACCAAATCAAGAGGAAACTATCTCTTTTTTTCATTGTAAAAATGGCTACAATGGTAATTAAATTTGCTAATCCTAATTTTGCACCAGGAGCAAAAGCAAACGGGTAAGGAATCATATTCTCTAATAAACCAATAATGACTCCTTGAGCCACGAGTAAGGAGATATAAATTAATTTTTGTAGTTTGCTCATAATTTTTCCAGCTAGTAAATCAAGCTGTCTGCCTCACTCCCGTCTGTTGATCGAACTTCAATCACTAATTTATGAGGTAAACAAACAATTGTCTCGCCGTTTTTCGTTACCCATCCACGACGAACACAAATTTGATCCCCACAATCTGCTTCTTTCATTCGTATTTTATCACCGGCAATCTCAATAATATTGTAGTCGCCATCTGCATCTGTATATGTGTAAGTATAGCTCTTATTTCCACTGATTAAAGGAAACGTTTTGATTTCTGTTCCATCTACGCGTAAAACAGCTTCTTTTTCTGCAACAGACTGACTTTGTTGACTCCCAAAAATAATAATTGGTAGAAAAGAAAGGACAATCAAAAGCATAATGATGAAAATATCCCATGGTTTGAGTAAACTTTTCTTGATAAAATCTTTCATTCTGTAATTGACCCCCTTGTTCCAGAATAACTGCTCCAATTTTAGCATAGGAACAAAAGAAAGTCCTAGGTTCCCCTAGAACTTTCTTCTAAAATCATTTTATTTTTCACCGTAGCGAGCTTTTGGTCTACCATACCACCAACTACCTAGTGTACGTTGTAACCATGGGATAACCCAACGATCTAAACCAATTGCGCGACCAGAACCATTCATAAGTGCGAATGCTACAAAGATAAACCAAATGTTTACCCAATAGAACATACCTGATAGACAGAAAGTAATGACAAGAACGATTGTTGTTGCACTACATAACCATGTAAATAATCCTGCAATCAATGCTAATGCTAAAGCAATTTCGAAGAAGACCATGAATTTTTGGAAGAACATTGCAACGTCATTATTGGGCATAATAAATTGCATGATTTTTGTAAACCAATTTGGTGATTTTTCGATAACTGCCATTGGTTGTTCGCCATAAGCGTAACTTAAACCAAAGTGTGCAGCTTGTGTAGCTGTTTCTGCTGTTGCTTCACCAGCACCACTCGCAGCTGTTGTTGCATCACCGGCTGCTGATGCGCCACTTGCAACATCTGCAACGTTGTATTCCCATGTCCAAGGGAATACGCTATTTCCTTGGAACCATGAACCTTCACCAAACCAAGTGCTAGGTTTTAGTACTTCACCATCACCAACAATTTTCTTACCAGCTTCTATAAACCATACCAGTCCGTAGAAAACACGAAGAGGAACACTCCACAAAACATTTCCGTAACGTGAAGAATGTCCGCGGGCAACATTACGATCATCTTTAATGTGGAAGAACTCATGCATCAAGTATTGGAACATATAGTAACCAGAACGAATATCGAAGAAATATTTTAAGTTAACGATATGTTTCATAATGATAGCTAAAAATCCGCTTAAATGAATTTTATCAAATAAGTTTGCAACGCCCCATTTGGCTCCAATTGAAACCATAAATCCTTGATAATTTCCTTTGAATTTATGTTTCTCGCCGCCTTTAATAGAAGCGACGATGTTTGCAGCAGCAGTATGACCTGTTTGTTCAGCCGCTTGAACGATTTGAGGAGTTGGTGTATTTGGAAATTCTTCGTAGAATACTAAATCACCAATGATATAAATGTTTTTATCTTCATATCCTTTAGCTTGCATGTATTCATTAGCAACTAGACGTTGGCCACGTGCTGTTTCAAGACCAAAGTCAGCAGCATCCGTTGTACCTTTGACACCAGCAGTCCAAATTAATGTGTGTGTTGGAATTTGACGTCCGTCTTTTAATTTAATGTGATCCGCATCCACTTCAACGATTGGTGAATTTAACAATAGTTCAACGTTGTGCTTTTGTAAGTAACGTTCTGCTTTAGCAGCGTCGTTACGATCAAGCATATTTAAAATTGTTGGCATTGCTTCAACAACCATTAAAGTAATTTCGTTTGGATCTAATTTATAGTCTTTTGCTAAACGAGCTTTCCAATCGATTAACTCACCAATCATTTCAATCCCAGTGAATCCAGAACCACAGACAACGAATGTTAGCATTGCTTTTCGTAAGGCATCATCTGGTTCAATTGCTGCTTTAGCAACAGTTGTTTCAATGTGTTCACGAATTTTTACTGAGTCTTCAAATGACCAAAGTGTGAATCCATGTTCCTTCACTCCAGGAGTTCCGAAATCATTTGGTTCACCACCCATACCTAAAATCAATTGATCAAATGGATAAGTACCTAGTTTTGTTTTAACAATTTTCTTTTCTTTGTCGATACCAATTACTGTATCGGTAACTAATTGCACATTTTTTTGGCGAGAGAATAAGTGTTGTAAGTCATATTGAATGGCTTCTGGTTCAACACGTCCTCCGGCAACTTCATGTAGTTCTGTCATCATAGTGTGATAAGAATGGCGATCAATCAAAGTGATCGTTACGTCTTCTTTTTTAAGTTTTTTTGCCAGTAATTTTGTTGCTGACACACCGGCATACCCTGCACCTACAACGACAATGTTTTGCTTTGTCATTGATAATCCGCTCCTTAGTAAACATTTCAGTTTGATAATTATTACACAATCATTTTACATTATATATACGTTATGTAAATTTGTCTAACTCCTTTTCCATTTTTTAATCAAAAGATTATTAAGCGCTTTTTTAACGAAAGTTACTGAAAGAAAACGATTTACATATTCATGTTATTTTTTTAAGAAAACGGTTGACTTATTGGTGTGATTCATTAGAATGTATAATGAATCACAAATTATTTATAAGAATTATAAAAAGGGATTGGTGGGTTAATAATGAAAAAGAATCGTTTTGTAACTGGATTTGCTGTTTTAGCGTTTTCAGCCTTGGTATTAGGAGCTTGTGGAGCAGACAACAACAGTAGTTCAGAAAGTTCAACTTCAGAATCTTCAGTTGCACAATCTTCACAAAGTTCAACAACTGAATCAACTGCAACTGTAATCGCAGGTGGAGAATTACAAGATGGCACATATAAATTAGAAGAAAAAAATTATTCAAATGGTTATCGTACCGTGTTCACAATCGTTGTTAAAGATGGAAAGATCACTGAGTCAAACTATGACAATGTAAATGAAGATGGAAAATCAAAACAAGAAGATGCTGATTACAATAAAAATATGAAAGCAAAATCTGGTACAAATCCAGAAGCATTTATTCCTGAATTAAATGAAAAATTTGTTGAAGCACAAAACCCAGGTGATGTAGAAGTAGTAACAGGAGCAACTCATTCATCAGAAAGCTTCCAAAATTACGCTCAACAATTAGTCCAAGCTGCTCAAGCTGGAAACACAGAAACAATTGAAATTGATAATGGTGCTGACTTGAAAGATGGTACTTATACTTTAGAAGAAAAAAATGAAAAAAATGGTTACCGTACAACATTTGAATTAACTGTAGCTGATGGTAAAGTTACAAAATCAAACTTTGATTACATCAATGCAGATGGAAAATCAAAACAAGATGACGCTGAATACAACAAATCAATGAAAGAAAAAAGCGGAACTGCTCCAGAAACATACATCCCAGAACTAAACGAAGAATTAGTTAAAGTGATGAGTGAAGAAGACGGTTCACCAGCTGATGTAGAAGTAGTAACAGGTGCTACACATAGCTCACATTCATTTATTATGTATGGTCAACAATTGATCAATGCTGCTGAAAAAGGCGATACAACGACAATTGAAGTTGACAACATCGTAACTAAATAATTAAACAAGAAATGATGACGGGCTGATCACTTAATTGGGATCAGCCTCTTTCTTTTTGGTGTCGACCTTTTCATTTAGAAAAAAAGAAGGTATGATAACTTGAGAATAAGTAAAAAGGGGAAAATTATGCGTAAAAAATTACTACTTTCCTTAATAGCCGTATGTACCTTAGTTGCACTGGTTGGTTGTGGTTCATCATCTGAAAAGACAGCTGATAGCGATAAACCAGCCAAAGGAATTTTGAGTGAACCATATGCACAAGAAAAATTCTTGTTAGGAACTTATGTACGAATACGAGTGTATGATGAAGGAAAAAAATCTGTATTAACACCAGCCTTTGATCGAGTAAAAGAATTAGGCGACAAAATTACAATCAATCAATCAGGTTCCGAGATTGATGAGGTCAATGCACAAGCAGGTATTAAACCTGTTAAAGTTTCTGATGATGTTTATTCACTTGTGAAGAAAGCATATGAATATAGTGAAGATTCTCGTGGCGGTTTTGACATGGCAATTGGTTCAGTAACACAACTGTGGCGCATTGGTTTTGATGATGCCAGAAAACCATCACAAGAAGAAATTGATCAAGCTTTAAAATTAGTTGACTATCATAAAATTGAATTGAATGATGAAGAAAAAACTGTTTACTTAAAAGAAAAAGGAATGATTATTGACTTAGGGGCAATTGCTAAAGGATACATTACGGATGAAGTTGTCAAGGTACTAAAAGATAACGGCGTAACAACAGCAATTGTTGATTTAGGCGGAAATGTATATGTTTTAGGACACAGTCCTCGTGGAGAAAATCAAGATTGGAATGTCGGCATTCAGGATCCTAATCTTGCTCGTGGTTCGGTTTTAGGGACAATCAAAGAAAAAAATAAAACGCTCGTAACCTCTGGAATTTATGAACGCTATTTGGAAGTAGATGGTGTGAAATACCATCATTTATTTGATCCTCAAACAGGATATCCTTTTGACAATGATATTGCTAGTGTGACAATCATCACAAATAAATCAATTGATGGTGACGGCCTTTCAACAGCAGTTTTCTCAATGGGTGTGAAAAAAGGGTTATCTTATGTTGAAGAATTAGACAATGGAACAAATGCTATTTTTGTTACCAAAGAAGGAAAAGTCTATGTGACTGATCCAATCAAAGATGAATTCAAATTAGCGGAAGACTCAGATTACTCAATGGGTGATCGTTCGAAGCTAGAATAGGAGTAAGCAGATGTCACTGAACATTTTTTTAGAAGTCGTTGAGATTCGAACAAAAGTGGCAAGTGTATTTCCTTTTGCGATAGGGGTCTTATTCTCTATCGCTTTTTTTCATGAAGTACACTGGTTAAGTACACTTTTATTTTTTATAGGAATGTTAGTTTTTGATTTAGCAACGACAGCAATCAATAATTATATGGATTATCAAAAAGCGCATTCGGAAGTCTATAAATATCAAGAAAACGTAATTGGTCGAACAAATACTTCACCAAAAATTATTCGAAATATGATTTTGGGGATGATTGCATTTGTTTTTATTATCGGTATCATTTTGACAATCCAAACGGGCTGGTTACTGTTAGTGATGGGAGCGGTTTGCTGTTTTATTGGTGTGTTTTATACTTTTGGTCCCATTCCTTTATCACGTATGCCATTAGGAGAAATTTTTAGTGGATTTACGATGGGGCTGGGGATTTTTGCAATGGTTGTTTATGTCAATACTCATAATACGAATGTCTATGATTTAATGATTGATTTCCAAACTGGTAATTTTGCGTTGGAAGGAAATTTTTGGGCAGTTGCGGCTATTGTTCTCGCTTCTTTACCATTAGTTTTTACAATTGCCAATATCATGCTAGCCAATAATTTAAGAGATCTTGATCGAGACATTGAAAATCATCGTTATACGTTAGTGTTTTATATTGGTCGCCCAGTGGGAACAGTTCTTTTTCAAAGCTTGATGTATGCTAGTTATGTAGCGATATTATTAGGATTGTTGACGGGCGTATTTGAATGGCCAATCTTGATTATCTTAGCAACTTTTCCGAAAATTCACGGGAACTTGCAAGCATTCAAAAAAAGTTTGCCACAACCAATTAGTTTTAGTTATTCCATCAAAAACATGATTTTGTTTAATGGTAGCTATGTTTTAGGATTATTGTTAACTATTCTTTGTCAAAACATCTAATAAAAAATACGCATATCTTATGATAGAAAATTTGTCATAAGGTATGCGTATTTTTAATTGATTGATGAAAGACTGATTTCCCCAGAAGATAATATTTTAAGTTCTTGAGGGGTTTGAACTACTAATTCACCTGTATCCGTAATTGATTTAGCAACGCCATGATACGTGATACCTTTTTGAGTAAAAGAAACTTGTTTACCCAAAACAAATGATTTTTTTCGATAGAAGGATAAGTATTCTTTATTTGCTGGCTCACGTAAGTAAGCAAATAATTCTTTCCAAATTTCAATGATTAATTGATTACGAGTAATCGTTGCATGACCATCAGGAAATATAGAAGTTGCTTTTTGCTGTATTTCTTGGGGAAATTCATTTTGTGGTAATGAAAAATTAATACCCATCCCAATAATTACGTGGCTGATTCTGCCAGATTCCATATCGCTAATCGCTTCTGATAAAATACCACAAACTTTTTTACCATTGATATAAATATCATTGACCCATTTGATTTGAGTTGATGCCCCCGTAAGTTTTTCGATTGCTTTAGCACAAGCGCTGGCTGCAACTAAAGTGTATTGAGGTAATTCATCAAACTCTTGGTTGGGATGCAAAAGTAAACTCATGTAAATGCCACGTTCTGGTTCGGCAAAAAATGGTCGGCCGAAACGACCACGTGCATTTTCTTGCATGTCTGCCACAAATAATGCAGGGTAGTCTGCTCCTTTTGCGGCAATTAGTTTTGCATCTTGCATCGTTGATTCAGAAGTAGCCATTGTCTGCACGTGCAAATGTGGCTGGTCGTTCTGAAGTTCCTGTTTGATTTCTGTTGCGTCTAGTACATCAGAGGGTAAGTACCGATAGCCGGTTGGCCCATGTTCAAATTGATAGCCAGCTTTTTCTAATTCTTTGATTGCTTTCCAAACACTGGTACGAGAAAGTTGTAGTTCTTGGGCAATTTTTTCTCCAGAAAGAAATGTCGTTGAATTTTTTAGTAAACGAAGTACAGTATCTTTTGTAGCCATCTGATTATCCAACTCCTTTTTTGTTATTGTATCAAATTCTGGCTTTCTTCGTATACAATAGTAAAAAGTTAATTTCAGCTGCTTTTCTTTTTATTGAATTAAGCTAAAAGAACAGTATCTTCTTTCAGTGTTGTACCGCTATTCTTTTTGAAAAGATCAAGTAATTTAGTAACAGTTAATTGTTGTTTTTCTTCATTTGCAATATCAACAACGATTTGTCCTTGATGCAACATGATTAAGCGATTGCCGTAACGAATGGCATCTTCCATATCATGTGTAACCATGAAAGCTGTTAATTTTTGTTCCTGAATTAATTTCTGAGTCAATTCCATTACAGTAGCAGAAGTTGCCGGATCCAGTGCAGCAGTATGTTCATCTAATAAAATCAATTCGGGGCGTTGTAACGTCGCCATTAATAATGTGATTGCTTGTCGTTGCCCGCCAGATAATAAACCAATTTCTGTAGTCAGACGATTTTCTAATCCTAAATTTAGGCTTGCTAGTTGTTCTTTAAAAAATTGGCGGTCCTGAGGCTTTACGCCACGAAAGAAACCACGTTTTTTGCCTCGTTTCATTGCAAGAGCTAAATTCTCTTCAACAGTTAAACGAACAGCTGTCCCTAGCTTGGGATCTTGGAATACACGGCTGATATTTTTGGAACGTTCTACTACAGATTTTTTGGTAATGTCTTGTTCACGTAAGAGAATTTGCCCTTGATCGACAGTAAAAGTTCCCGCAATACTATTAAGTAAGGTAGATTTTCCAGCACCATTTCCTCCAATAATTGTTACAAAATCTTCCGGTTGGAGTGCGAGGTTGATTCCTTTTAGTACATGATTTTCGTTTGTTGTTCCTTTTTCAAAAGTATGATGTAAATCTTTAATTGTCAATACAGGACTCATTTGTTGTTCCCTCCTCGATTGAATTTAGGAATGCGCAATTTTTCTTGAATTTGTGGGAAAGATAAACAGATAACTAAAACTAATGCAGAAGCTAATTTAGAGTCACTAGGTTCGACATTCAATTCGAAAACGAGTGCCAAAATGAAGCGATAAATCACTGCACCAAGAATGACTGTTAAGAAACGTGAAAGTAGAGGTTGGTTACGGAATAAAACTTCCGCAATAATAATCGAAGCTAAGCCAATAACAATTGTGCCAATTCCAGAATTTAAGTCAGCAAAGCCATTGTTTTGTGCAAGCAATGAGCCAGCTAAAGCAATACAACCATTGGAGATCATATAGCCAATGATTTTCATGTTATCCGTGTTGATTCCATTTGCTTCACTCATCGCTAGGTTGTCTCCCGTTGCTCGAATTGCAAGCCCTGTTTCTGTTCTTAAGAAAAACACTAGTAGAAAAACAATCAGTAAAGCGATACATAAACCGACAATTAAAACGGCAGTTGTTTTTGAAACACCCAATGATTCGACCCATTCAAAAATAGTGGGCTGTCCAAGCAATGAGATATTAGGTGCGCCCATCACTCGTGAGGTCACAGAATACAAACCTGTCATGGTAATGATCCCTGCAAGTAATGCAGGGATTTTTAGTTTGGTATGAAGCAAGCCAGAAACTAATCCAGCTAACGCACCGCCTAAAAAACCTAGCAGGCAGGCAAGCAAAGGGTGAATTCCTTGTGTAATACTCATTGCTGCAATTCCAGCACCTAAAGGAAAACTTCCTTCAGCAGTTAAATCAGCAATATCTAAAATACGAAACGTAATATAAACACCAATTGCTAATAATGCCCAAAGAACACCTTGTGAGGCAGATGATAAGAAAATTGAAAGTAGATTTAACATGTTTTGTTCCTCCTATTGTCTGCTATTCGGCTACTTTGATGCTGGAAGGATCAATCCCTAAAGCATCTGCCATTTTTTCATTCACAACTAGTTCTAAATCGTCTGCAGATTCGACAGGAAGTGAGTCGGGTGTTGCTTTTCCATCAAGAATTTTTGCAGCCATGATTCCAGTTTGTTTTCCAAGTTTTTCATAATCAATGCCGACAGTTGCAAGTCCGCCTTCTTTTACTTGTGCAGCTGAACCAGCGACGACAGGGGTCTGCGTTTCTTTTGCGACTTCACCAACGACACTTGCGGCACTAGCAAATGTATTGTCTGTTGGAATATAAATACCATCAACATCTTTGGCTAAACTTTTCGTTACTTGTTGAACATCGTTGGTGGAGTTGGCAGTTAAGACTTTTACTTTGATTCCCGCTTTTTCTAATTCTTTTTGAGCAAGATCGCCTTGAAGCTTAGAGTTTGCTTCACCGTTGTTGTACATGATTCCGATTTTTTTAGCGCTAGGAACGATGCTTAGTAATAAATCAATTTGTTTTTTGATTGGAACCATATCAGAAGTTCCAGTGACGTTCCCGCCAGGTTCTTTGTTGGAAGAAACTAGTTTTGCTTCTTTTAAATCAGTCACCGCAGTAACAGTAATTGGAATAGTTGTTGTTTCATTTAGTAATGATTGGGCAGCAGGTGTTGCAATCCCCAATAATAAATCAGGTTTTTCTTTGACTAATTTTTCGCTCATGCTTTTCAAGTTATCCTGATTGTTTTGAGCGTTTTGATAGTCAATCGTTAAATTTTTACCTTCAACGTAGCCACCTTCTGACAAGCCTTCTTTGAATCCTTTATAGGAATCGTCGAGTGAATTATGCTGTACAAGTTGAAGTACGCCAACGGTTTTCATTTCTTCATCGCCATTTTTTGCTTCGCTTTTTTGAGCACAGCCGCCTAGTGCAAGTAATACTGTTAGTCCAAGTCCAATTAATACATTCTTTTTCATTTGATTTCCCCCTTAGTTTTAAGAAACAAAAAAATCCATTCAGACATGACGTCTAAATGGATTCGAAAAAGCGAGAAAATAAATAGAAAAGTATGGTACCAGAAATACTTTGTATTTTCTTTGCTTAGCCACTTAGCGTAATGTCTACGTGGCTTTTTGCGTAATACAAAGTTCTTTAGCCATCATAGATACAAACAAGTTGTTTAACGTTTGTATCCATCATGATGAATACAAACCTATCTAAAGTAGCTAAAGTAAAAGTTATTCAGTTGTGTTGGTGTTATTCGATTAGTAATCATAGTAGTTCCTCCACAAAATGAATTTTCTCAATCTTAGCAAAGGAGGTTTGGTCTGTCAACACAAAAGTGAACAATGAAAAAAATTGGTAGTAGATGAAAAATTAAGAAAAGGTTGCGAAAGCAAGTGAGGTAAGCGATGAGAGGTTGACTTTTGTACGAAATACGTGTATTATATGAAGTTGCAAAAACTATCTGATGAATGAAAGGCAGAAACGAAATATTGTCCGTTTCGGCTTTATAAGAGAAACAAAAGTAGGAGCTCACGAAAGTAAGTTTTCAAGAGATTGTTCTATTTTTGGTTTTTTTTTGCCTAAAAGCCGCAAAAAATGTCTGTTGTTACCTAAAAAAAATATTTGAAATATTTTTGTAACAATTAGTCGGGTAGTCTTTTTGAATGACATTTTAGAGGGGTGAAGAGCTTGGCTGGACACGTAGTAAAATACGGAAAACATCGCGAACGTAGAAGTTTCGCACGCATCAGTGAAGTGTTGGAATTACCAAATTTGATTGAAATTCAAACAGACTCTTACCAATGGTTCTTAGATGAAGGACTTAGAGAAATGTTTGAAGACATTTTGCCAATCGATGATTTTAATGGCAATTTATCTTTGGAATTTGTGGATTATGAACTTAAGGAACCTAAGTATACAGTAGCAGAAGCTCGCGCACATGACGCTAACTATTCTGCACCATTACATGTTACTTTGCGTTTAACAAATCGTGAAACAGGTGAAATCAAAGCACAAGAAGTATTCTTTGGCGATTTCCCACTAATGACTGAACAAGGTACATTTATTATCAATGGTGCTGAACGTGTAATTGTTTCTCAATTAGTTCGTTCACCAGGTGTTTACTTCCATGGGAAAGTAGATAAAAATGGAAAAGAAGGCTTTGGCTCAACAGTTATTCCTAACCGTGGTGCTTGGTTGGAAATGGAAACTGATGCAAAAGATATTTCTTATGTACGTATCGACCGTACACGTAAAATTCCTTTGACTGTTTTGGTTCGTGCATTAGGATTTGGTTCTGATGATACGATTTTTGAAATCTTCGGCGATAGCGAAACATTGCGTAACACTATTGAAAAAGACTTGCACAAAAATGCAAGTGATTCACGTACAGAAGAAGGTTTGAAAGATGTTTACGAACGTTTACGTCCAGGAGAACCAAAAACAGCAGATAGTTCTCGTAACTTATTAAATGCTCGTTTCTTCGATCCGAAACGTTACGACTTAGCAAATGTTGGTCGTTACAAAGTAAATAAGAAATTAGACTTAAAAACACGTCTATTAAACTTAACATTAGCTGAAACATTAGTTGATCCAGAAACTGGTGAAATCATCGTTGAAAAAGGAACTGTGTTGACTCACCAAGTGATGGAAACATTAGCTCCATTTATTGACAATGGCTTAAACTCAGTTACTTATTACCCATCTGAAGACGGTGTAGTAACTGATCCAATGACTGTTCAAGTGATCAAAGTCTTTTCACCAAAAGATCCAGAACGTGAAGTTAACGTAATCGGTAATGGTTACCCAGAAGCAGCTGTTAAGACAATTCGTCCTGCAGATATTATTGCTTCAATGAGTTACTTCTTGAACTTAATGGAAGATATCGGGAATGTTGATGATATCGACCACTTAGGTAATCGTCGTATCCGTTCAGTTGGTGAATTATTACAAAATCAATTCCGTATTGGTTTAGCTCGTATGGAACGTGTGGTACGTGAAAGAATGTCTATTCAAGACACAGAGACTTTAACACCACAACAATTGATTAATATTCGTCCGGTTGTAGCAAGTATCAAAGAATTCTTTGGTTCTTCACAGCTATCACAGTTCATGGACCAAACAAATCCATTGGGTGAGTTAACACACAAACGTCGTCTATCAGCCTTAGGGCCTGGTGGTTTGACTCGTGACCGTGCTGGTTATGAAGTTCGTGACGTTCACTATTCTCACTATGGTCGTATGTGTCCGATTGAAACCCCTGAAGGTCCGAATATCGGATTAATTAACAGTTTGTCAAGTTATGCAAAAGTTAATAAGTTTGGTTTTATTGAAACACCATATCGCCGAGTTGATCGCGCGACAGGGCGTGTTACTGATCAAATTGATTACCTAACTGCTGACATTGAAGACCACTATATCGTTGCCCAAGCAAACAGCCTTCTAAATGAAGATGGTACATTTGCTGAAGACGTTGTAATGGCTCGTGCACAAAGTGAAAACTTAGAAGTTTCTATTGATAAAGTTGACTACATGGACGTTTCTCCTAAGCAAGTAGTTGCTGTTGCGACAGCATGTATTCCTTTCTTGGAAAACGATGACTCCAACCGTGCCTTGATGGGTGCCAACATGCAGCGTCAAGCTGTTCCATTGATCAATCCGCAATCACCATGGGTTGGTACTGGTATGGAATATAAATCTGCGCATGACTCAGGTGCTGCATTATTGTGTAAACATGACGGTGTCGTTGAGTATGTAGATGCTTCAGAAATCCGTGTTCGTCGTGATAACGGAGCATTAGATAAATATGTTGTAACAAAATTCCGTCGTTCAAACTCTGGAACAAGTTATAACCAACGCCCAATCGCCCTTTTAGGTGAACGCGTTGAAAAAGGTGATACTTTAGCAGATGGACCTTCTATGGAACAAGGTGAAATGGCGCTAGGACAAAACGTTTTAGTTGGTTTCATGACTTGGGAAGGTTACAACTATGAAGATGCGATTATCATGAGCCGTCGTCTTGTAAAAGATGATGTTTATACTTCAATTCATATTGAAGAGTACGAATCAGAAGCTCGTGATACAAAATTAGGACCTGAAGAAATTACTCGCGAAATCCCTAACGTTGGGGAAGACGCTTTGAAAGACTTAGATGAAATGGGCATTATCCGCATTGGTGCGGAAGTTCAAGATGGCGATTTACTTGTTGGTAAAGTCACTCCAAAAGGTGTAACTGAATTATCAGCAGAAGAACGCTTGCTACATGCAATCTTTGGCGAAAAAGCTCGTGAAGTTCGTGATACTTCATTACGTGTACCACATGGTGGTGGCGGAATCGTTCACGACGTAAAAATCTTTACTCGTGAAGCTGGCGATGAATTGTCACCAGGTGTTAACATGCTCGTTCGTGTTTATATCGTTCAAAAACGTAAAATTCATGAAGGGGATAAAATGGCCGGTCGTCATGGTAATAAAGGGGTTGTATCCCGTATTATGCCAGAAGAAGATATGCCATTCTTACCTGATGGAACACCAATCGATATCATGTTGAATCCATTAGGGGTACCATCTCGGATGAACATCGGACAAGTATTAGAATTACACTTAGGTATGGCTGCACGTCAATTAGGAATCCACGTAGCGACTCCTGTATTTGATGGCGCGACTGATGAAGATGTTTGGGCAACAGTTCGTGAAGCTGGTATGGCTAGCGATGCTAAAACAGTTCTTTATGATGGACGTACTGGGGAACCTTTTGATGGACGTGTGTCTGTTGGGGTTATGTATATGATTAAACTTGCCCACATGGTCGATGATAAATTACATGCTCGTTCAATTGGACCTTACTCATTGGTTACACAACAACCATTGGGTGGTAAAGCTCAATTTGGTGGACAACGTTTTGGGGAAATGGAAGTTTGGGCACTGGAAGCTTATGGTGCTGCTTATACCCTACAAGAAATCTTGACATACAAATCAGATGATGTTGTTGGTCGTGTGAAAACATACGAGGCAATCGTTAAGGGCGAACCAATTCCAAAACCTGGTGTACCAGAATCATTCCGTGTATTAGTTAAAGAATTACAATCATTAGGTTTAGACATGCGTGTCTTAGATATCCAAGACGAAGAAATCGAATTACGCGACATGGATGACGAAGATGATGATTTGATTACAGTAGATGCTTTAACAAAATTTGCTGAACAACAATCTGCAAAAGAATTAGAAAAACAAGCTGCAGAACAAGTTGAAGAAGTGCATGAAGATGCGATTCAAAACTTTGAAACTGCAGAAGATAAATTAGACTAATCCGGTCTATGGGCTGCGAGGCGGTCGATGATCAGCCGCCTTGTGGTTTTGCCATTAAACGAAATGGAGGGAACCCCTTTTGATCGATGTAAATAAATTCGAAAGTATGCAAATAGGTTTGGCTTCTCCCGAAAAAATCAGAAGCTGGTCTTACGGCGAAGTTAAAAAGCCTGAGACGATTAACTATCGTACCTTAAAACCTGAACGCGAAGGGTTGTTCTGTGAGCGGATTTTTGGTCCTACAAAAGACTGGGAATGTGCCTGCGGAAAATACAAACGTATCCGTTATAAAGGAATTGTTTGTGACCGTTGTGGAGTAGAAGTTACTCGCTCGAAAGTTCGTCGTGAACGTATGGGTCACATTGAATTAGCTGCTCCTGTTTCACATATCTGGTACTTTAAAGGTATTCCTTCACGTATGGGTCTTGTTTTAGACATGAGTCCACGCGCATTAGAAGAAATCATTTACTTTGCCTCTTATGTAGTTATCGAACCAGGTAATACTAATTTAGAGAAGAAACAATTATTGACTGAACGTGAATATCGTGAAAAACGTGAACAGTATGGTCAAGAATTCCAAGCTGCAATGGGTGCGGAAGCAATCAAACAATTACTAGATAATGTTGATTTGGATGCAGAAGTTGCAGAATTAAAAGAAGAATTAAAATCAGCACAAGGACAAAAACGTACACGTGCTATTCGCCGCTTAGATATTTTAGAAGCATTCCGTGCCTCTGGAAATGAACCAAGCTGGATGGTTATGGATGTTATTCCTGTTATTCCTCCAGATTTACGTCCAATGGTTCAATTAGAAGGTGGACGTTTTGCAACAAGTGATTTAAACGATTTGTATCGTCGAGTAATCAACCGTAACAATCGTTTGAAACGTTTATTAGATTTGAACGCACCAGGAATCATTGTTCAAAATGAAAAACGTATGTTGCAAGAAGCAGTTGATGCATTGATTGACAATGGTCGTCGCGGCCGTCCAGTTACTGGACCAGGTAACCGCCCATTGAAATCTCTTTCTCATATGCTAAAAGGGAAACAAGGTCGTTTCCGCCAAAACTTACTAGGTAAACGTGTTGACTATTCAGGTCGTTCAGTTATCGTTGTTGGTCCTTTCTTAAAAATGTATCAATGTGGTCTTCCAAAAGAAATGGCTATCGAATTGTTCAAACCATTTGTAATGCGTGAATTAGTCCAACGTGAACTTGCATCAAACATCAAAAATGCAAAACGTAAAATCGAACGTCAAGAAGATGAAGTTTGGGATGTTTTAGAAGACGTAATCAAAGAACACCCAGTATTACTTAACCGAGCACCTACACTTCACAGACTTGGTATTCAAGCGTTTGAACCAGTATTGGTCCAAGGACGTGCAATTCGTTTGCATCCACTTGTTTGTGAAGCCTACAATGCCGATTTCGATGGAGACCAAATGGCTGTCCATGTTCCATTGAATGAAGAAGCGCAAGCTGAAGCACGTATGTTAATGCTTGCTGCACAAAATATTTTGAATCCAAAAGACGGTAAACCAGTTGTAACACCTTCTCAAGATATGGTTTTAGGTAACTATTACCTAACTATGGAAGAAGAAGGTCGTGAAGGCGAAGGAATGGTCTTCAGAGATCAAAATGAAGCTGTGATTGCATGGCGTAACGGCTACGTTCATTTACACTCACGTATTGGTGTGAACCCTAACACATTAGGTGACAAACCATTTACTGATTGGCAAAAAGAACGCACAATGATTACTACTGTTGGTAAGATTATCTTTAATGAAATCATGCCACAAGAGTTCCCTTACTTGAATGAACCAACTGACTTTAACTTAACTGTTCAAACGCCAGATAAATACTTTGTTGAAGCGGGTACAGATATTCCTGCACACATCAAAGAACAAGAATTGATCTTGCCATTCAAGAAGAAAAACTTAGGAAATATCATTGCTGAAGTCTTCAAACGTTTTAAAGTCACTGAAACATCTAAGATGCTTGACCGTATGAAAGACTTAGGGTACAAACATTCAACTCATGCAGGTATTACTGTAGGGATTGCGGATATCAGTGTTCTTGAAGAAAAACAAGGAATTATCCAAAATGCACACAAACAAGTTGAAACAATTACAAAACAATTCCGTCGTGGTCTAATTACAGATGACGAACGTTATGAACGCGTAATCGCTGTTTGGAATGCTGCCAAAGATGAAATCCAACAAAAACTGATGGAAGGTTTGGAAGCAAAAAATCCAATCTTCATGATGTCTGATTCTGGAGCTCGTGGTAACATCTCCAACTTTACTCAGCTTGCTGGTATGCGTGGATTGATGGCCGCTCCGAATGGTCGAATCATGGAATTGCCAATCATTTCAAACTTCCGTGAAGGACTATCTGTCTTAGAAATGTTTATCTCAACCCATGGGGCTCGTAAAGGGATGACCGATACTGCCTTGAAGACAGCCGATTCAGGTTACTTGACTCGTCGTTTAGTTGACGTAGCGCAAGATGTCATCATCCGTGAAGAAGATTGTGGTACTGATCGTGGTCTTGAAATTCGTGCAATTCGTGAAGGAAATGAAATCATTGAATCATTAGAAGATCGTTTAATTGGACGTTACACTCGTAAAGAAATCCGTAACCCTGAAACAGACGAACTAATTATTGAAGGAAATGAATTAATTTCTGAAGATATCGCAAAACAAATCGTTGATGCTGGCGTTGAAACTGTAACGATTCGCTCAGTATTCACATGTAATACAAAACATGGTGTATGTAAACATTGTTATGGACGTAACCTTGCAACTGGTTCTGATGTTGAAGTAGGTGAAGCAGTTGGTACAATCGCTGCTCAATCAATCGGTGAACCAGGTACACAGTTAACAATGCGTACGTTCCATACAGGTGGGGTTGCCGGAGATGATATTACTCAAGGTCTTCCTCGTGTCCAAGAAATTTTTGAAGCACGTAATCCAAAAGGACAAGCTGTGATTACTGAAGTAACTGGTGATGTTATTGATATCTCAGAAGATCCTGCAACACGTACAAAAGAAGTAACAATTAAAGGTAAAACAGATACTCGTACGTACACTGTACCTTATACAGCACGTATGAAAGTCGCTGAAGGCGATATGATCCATCGTGGTGCTCCATTAACAGAAGGTTCAATCGATCCTAAACAATTGTTGCAAGTTCGTGATGTTTTATCTGTTGAAAATTATCTATTGCGTGAAGTACAACGCGTGTACCGTATGCAAGGGGTAGAAATCGGCGATAAACATATTGAAGTAATGGTACGTCAAATGTTACGTAAAGTTCGCGTAATGGACCCAGGTGACACAGAAATTTTACCAGGTACTTTAATGGATATTGCAGACTTCAAAGATCAAAACTACAATACTTTAGTTGCTGGTGGTGTCCCTGCGACATCTCGTCCAGTCTTGCTAGGTATTACAAAAGCTTCATTGGAAACAAACAGCTTCTTATCTGCTGCGTCATTCCAAGAAACAACTCGTGTCTTGACGGATGCTGCAATTCGCGGTAAGAAAGATCCGCTTCTTGGTTTGAAAGAAAATGTTATCATCGGTAAAATCATCCCAGCTGGTACTGGTATGCAACGTTACCGTGATATGGAACCAAAAGAAGTTGGTGTGGCTAGCGAAAATGTGTACAGTATCTCTGATATTGAAGCACAAATGGCTGCTGAAGATGCAATGAACAATAATCAAACAAAATAAATCATTCACTTGAGAATTTTGGATTGAAATAAAAAGAGGTCGAACGTCTTGACGTTCGACCTCTTTTGTACTTTGTGGATAAAAAAGGAGCTAGAAACAGACAGAAATATCCACAAGAACAATAAATAAAAATAGAAATAGAATTTCCACATGTGGAAAACTTAGTTTCTATTATTTGTGAAGAAGAGTAGCGTACATCTTTTGGAATATACCCCTAGAGGGTAAAACAAATAAGACTTTGTGCGCCATTGTTTCAAGCAAAATAATGTCCCTTTTCTGAGAAATGAGTATGATAAAGAAAAGGAGATGACTTAAAATGACAAGTAAAACGAAAACAGCAATTTTTGCTGGCGGATGTTTTTGGTGCATGGTAAAACCTTTTGATACGCAACCAGGAATTATTTCGGTCACTTCTGGTTATACTGGCGGACACGTTCCAAATCCAACTTATGGACAAGTAACAACGGGTACAACAGGACATACGGAAGCTGTAGAAATTGAATACGATCCTGAAGTAATCAGTTATGAACGATTACTGGACACTTATTGGCAACAGACAGACCCAACGGATGCTTTCGGGCAATTTGCTGATCGAGGAGACTCCTATCGACCAGTTATTTATTATGGGAATGAGGAAGAACAAAAACTAGCAGAGGAGTCTAAGCAGCAATTGGAAGCGAGTGGTCGATTTGAGCAACCAATTGTAACTAAAATTGAACCAAGAGCTCCCTTTTACCCAGCAGAAGAATATCATCAAGATTATTATAAAAAAAATCGTGTACATTATAATTTATATCGTGAAGGTTCAGGCCGTGCTGGTTTTATCCGAAAAAATTGGACAGATAAGATTTCTAAAAAATAATGAAAAGAATTTCTGTTTTGTATAGCTGTAAGTAAAAAGCGATGGCTCTGGGCATCGTTTTTTATTTATGGACTGCTTAAAACAATTATTAATCCCATAGTTAAAAAAGGAATGAAGGGAAGTTGAACGAGTTGTTTCTGGTAACGTAAATAATAGAAAATGAAGAACGTCACGCCTAGTAAGCTCGCAATAAATAATAGTTGAGCCAAAGAGGCAACTGATAATCCGCCGCTCCAACAGATCAACAGTAAGCAATCACCTATTCCTAACGACCTAGGTACAAATGCTAAAAGCAAGCACATAACAAAAACGACGAGGATGACACTCTCCCAGTGAAAACTGGCAGTCAAAAGCCATGAAAACCACAGGACTCCCCAAAAAAGATAAAGAAGTAACGAATCAATCAGTAGATAAAAGACATCCATTAGGCTTAACAGAAAAGCTGTGCTAATCCAAAATAAAGGAAGAAACTCCCACGGATAAAAGTAAAAGTGCCAGCTAAATAAAGCTCCGCAAAGTGTCTCAGCTGAAAAATAACTGATTGACAATTTACAATGGCAATAGCGGCAACGAAACTTTTGCCAAAGTATTGAGAATAAAGGAATCAGTTCATACCAGACCAAGCGTGTTTGACAGTGATTACAATGTGAGCCAGGTGATAGAATGGATTCGTTAACGGGAAGCCGCTGTGCAATTAAACAAAAAAATGATCCGAAACAACTACCGATAATAAAATGAAGTATCATCTGATTTGCCCCTTTCTAAAATGAAATACGTAAAATGAAACGCAGAAAATTATTTAATTAAAATTATCGAAAAAACAAATGATATATCATTTGTTTTTTCGGCAGTTACACAGAAAAATTTTTAGTTGAACATTGATTGGGATGAAAATCATTCTCAGGTAATTGGTTTTAGTGTACATTTAATTGAAAATTGACTATGATTTTATATGTAAATAAATGTAGGGAGGTAACAAAATGAAATTTCCAAAAACAAAAGAAGTATTGAACCAATTAGTTGCAGATTTAAGCCAAATGTCTGTTGTGGTGCATCAAACACATTGGTACATGAGAGGTCCAGGTTTTCTTACTTTGCACCCAATGATGGACGAATTCATGGATGATCTGAATGATCAATTAGATGAAATCTCAGAACGTTTGATCACGCTTGATGGCGCACCTTACTCAACATTACGTGAGTTTGCAGACAATACAAAAATTTCTGACGAAGTGGGACGCTGGGATCGTACTATTCCAGAACGTTTAGAAACGTTAGTGAAAAATTATCGTTATTTAGCTGATCTTTACCAAAAAGGAATTGAAGTTTCTGGTGAAGAAGGCGACGATCCTACACAAGATATCTTTATCGAATTTAAAACAGCAACTGAAAAACGCATCTGGATGATCCAAGCACACCTTGGAAAAGCACCAGAAATCGATGCTTAAATTTTTATTTCTATAATATAGAAGAAAAAAGACACGCAGCTTGAATAAGTCGCGTGTCTTTTTGTGCGAATGAGGTGGGTCGTCCATGTATAATAACAACTTTTCAACAGAACAATTTAAGGTAAGTGAATGGATTCAGATGCTAATTGAGCAAATGCGTGGTTGATTTGTGCTCTTACTTGGTCAAAGCCAGTGCCACCTTCAGAAGTTCGTCTTTTAACGGCTACTTCTGAGCGCAATGTATCATAAATATCATCTTCAATTAATGAACTGATTGCTTGGTATTCAGTTAGCGGAATATCCTGCAAAAAACAGCCCTTTTGTGTGCAGTGGAGTACAAGTTTTCCGACAATCTCATGCGCTTGTCGGAAAGGGATTCCCTTGGTAGCTAAATAATCGGCTAATTCTGTTGCATTAGAAAAATCTTTTTGCGTGGAGGTGTACATACGTGATTGGTTGACTTTCATTGTCGCAATCATGCCATCCATAATCGTTAAACTAGCTAGGACTGTTTCACTTGAGTCAAACATACCTTCTTTATCTTCTTGAAAATCTTTATTATATGCAAGAGGCAGACCTTTCATCAATGTTAGAAGACCAAAAAGATTTCCGTAAACTCTCCCGGTTTTCCCTCGAATGAGCTCAGCCATATCTGGATTTTTCTTTTGGGGCATAATAGAACTTCCCGTAGAGAAAGTATCTGTCAATTCAACAAATTGAAACTCATGACTGCACCATAAAATCAATTCCTCGCAAAAGCGCGAAAGGTGCATCATTAAAAGGGAACAGTTACTTAGGAATTCTAAGATAAAATCACGATCACTTACAGCATCTAAGCTGTTTTGATAAATACCAGAAAAACCTAATTCTTTTGCAGAAAATTGACGGTCGATTGGAAAGGTAGTTCCAGCCAGTGCAGCGCTGCCCAGTGGCGATAAATCAATCCTTTTTAAACTTTCTGTAAAGCGTTCCGTATCTCTGGTCAGCATTTGATAATAGGCGAGCAGATGATGGCCAAAGGAGATTGGTTGTGCATGTTGAAGGTGCGTATATCCAGGGGCAATTGTTTCAACATGTTCTTCTGCTGTCTTGACCAAAGTTGTTCGTAATTGCTGAAGTTTGGTGATTAATTCCAAAACAGTTTCCTTGAGAAAAAGATGCATATCTGTCGCAACTTGATCATTTCGACTGCGAGCGGTATGTAACTTTCCTGCAACCGCACCGATTTCTTGATGAAGCAACGTTTCAATATTTAAGTGGATATCTTCGTTTTCAATGGTAAACTGTAACTCATTTTCTGCTAATTTTTGCTGCAAAGTTTCTAAACCAGAAATAATTGCTGAAGTTTCATCTTTAGTTAAAATTCCTGTATGTCCTAACATTTTGACATGAGCTAAGCTACCAAGAATATCTTGCTCTGCTAACTTCTGATCGAAAGAAATCGATGCTCCAAATTCATCAATCCACTGTTCACTTTTTCCTTGAAAACGACCACCCCAAAGTTTTTCCATGTCTATTCCTCCCAAAAAATTATGTAAAACAATGAAGACTTCTTTTTCCTGTTATAACGTAAAGAAATCTTCATTGGCTAATATATTTAAATTATTTGTGACAAGTTTTCTTGCTGCGATTGTACCTCTGCGTGAACCTTAGAAGGTAGTCCCCAAAGTTTGATGAATCCAATAGCGGCTTGTTGATCAAATGTATCTGCCGATGTATAAGTAGCAAGTTCTTCACTGTAAAGGCTATTGGATGACTTCCGCCCCTCCACAATTATATTTCCTTTAAAGAGCTTGACCCGAACGGTACCATTTACATAAATTTGAGTTGATTTTAGAAATTGTAATAAAGCTTCCGTTAAAGGATTGAACCATAAACCATCATAAATCATTTGACCAAGTTGTTGCTCAATCAGTGGTTTAAAGTGCGCTAGTTCACGAACAAAAGTCAAATCTTCCAATTCTTTGTGCGCTTGCATCAATGTTACCGCACCTGGACATTCATAAACTTCACGAGATTTGATACCAACTAACCGGTTTTCAACATGATCAATCCGACCGATTCCGTGTTTACCAGCGAGCTGATTTAATGTCAAGATTAGTTGTGATAAAGACATCTTTTCTTTATTTAATGCAATTGGGATACCTTGTTCAAACGTTAGCTCAATTACATCTGGCTGGTCTGGTGTGTATTCCAAAGCAGTCGTTAACTCATAAGCTCCTGCTGGTGGTGTTGCCCAAGGATCTTCTAGAATTCCGCATTCACATGCGCGACCCCAAAGGTTTTGATCAATTGAATAGGGGTTATCTAAATTTGCAGGAATCGGAATACCATTTTCTTTTGCATAAGCAATTTCTTCTTCACGAGACCACTGCCATTGACGAACGGGCGCAATGATTTTTAAGTCAGGTGCTAACGCATTGATTGCAACTTCAAATCGAACTTGGTCATTTCCTTTTCCAGTACAGCCATGAGCAATGGTTGTAGCTCCTGTTGTTCGAGCAAGCTCGACTAGTTTCTTCGCAATTAAGGGGCGTGAAAGAGCAGAAACCAATGGATAAGCTTGTTCATAGAAAGTATGTCCTTGAAGCGCGACCAAAGCAAATTCTTGTGCAAATTCCTCTTTAGCATCAATTGCATAAGAAGCACTAGCGCCAACTTGTAAGGCTTTTTCTTTGATAAAGGCAGTATCTTTTCCTTCACCAATATCTAAACAACAAGCAATCACGTCATACCCTTCATCTGTCAGCCATTTAATTGCAACAGATGTATCTAATCCACCGGAATAAGCTAAAATAATTTTCTCTTTCATAAAAAACTCCCCTTACTTTGCATTCTTTTTGAAAATTGATGCTTCAAATAATAGCATTATAAAAATAAAAAAGCAATACTTTTATTTAATAAATATGCATTATATTATAAATAAATTATTTAATATACAAAAAACAATGTAGTTTCTTTCTTTTTTATACAAAAAATAGAATTTTAAATGTAACAGGGAAATGAAAATAGCTAAGAGGTGTAAACTTTTGGAAAATTTTTCATGCGAGCAGAAAAACGTTGACATTATGCAAAGTAGCAGGTAATATGTTAAATGGTATTGTTTGCCCCACAAAGAGCCCCGGAAACTCGAAGTGTATGTCAAACATCAGAACTTAAATTGGAGGAAACTAACGTGCGTACAACATATATGGCCAAACCAGGCGAAGTAGAACGTAAATGGTATGTAGTAGACGCAACTGATGTTCCATTGGGACGTCTTTCAACAGTTGTTGCATCTGTACTACGTGGTAAAAATAAACCAACTTTCACACCTCATGTGGATACTGGCGATTTCGTCATTGTTATCAATGCAGATAAAGTGAAATTAACAGGTAAAAAAGCGACTGACAAAATTTATTACCGTCACAGCAACTACCCAGGTGGATTGAAATCAGTCACAGCTGGCGAATTGCGTGCTAAAAATTCTCGTCGTTTAATCGAAACTTCAGTAAAAGGAATGCTTCCTAAAAACACTTTAGGCCGCAAACAATTTACTAAATTGAACGTATATGGTGGTTCAGAACATCCACATACTGCTCAACAACCAGAAGTTTTAGATATCACAAACTTAATCTAATAGGAGGGAATTTCATTGGCACAAGTTCAATATATCGGCACAGGCCGTCGTAAAAATGCAGTTGCTCGCGTACGTTTAGTACCAGGAACTGGTAAAGTTATTGTAAACAAAAAAGATGTTGAAGAATACATCCCACATGCTGACTTGCGTGAAGTTATCAATCAACCTTTCGCTGTTACTGAAACAAAAGGCGCATATGACGTTTTTGTTAACGTAAACGGTGGAGGCTATGCTGGACAATCAGGAGCTATCCGTCATGGTATTGCTCGTGCATTGCTAGAAGTTGATCCTGACTTCCGTGCAGCTCTTAAACGTGCTGGCTTACTTACTCGTGACGCACGTATGGTCGAACGTAAAAAACCAGGTCTTAAGAAAGCTCGTAAAGCTTCTCAATTCTCTAAGCGTTAATATCCTTTATATATCAACGTTTCAGGCACTTTCCAATTTTTGGGAAGTGTCTTTTTTTGTACGCTTAGGTACGAAAAAATGTACGAGATTTTGAATTGGCTGTTTTTAAGACCTAGGTCAGACACTATATCATCGTTCTTTTTAGGTTGTTTGATTGTTATTTTAATTAGTTGTTTATTTTGCTTGTCGCGCTTCATCTAGGCGTTTCTCGAATTTCTCATAAGTGGAAAGATCGACAACATTTGGAGTATTAACATATATTTCTGTCGTTTTGATATCCGAGTGGGTTAAGGCTTGAGAAATTTGCGCCATTGTTGCACCACCTTCACGAGCCAACGTGCTAAAGGTATGTCGTAGCTTGTGTGGATTTGTCTGGGTTAGTTCCTCATGTCTTCGGCGAATGGATTTTAGCCGATAATTTAAGTAATCCACATGAACCGGAATATTTACTTCGCCACTTCGATTGGCATAAGTGAAAAGAAATTGTTCTTTTGTCTGCTTAATCCCAAGTTGTAAAAGTTCTTCCTTTTGTTTTTGCTTCCATTCTTTCAATAGTTTAATAAGGAATGTCGGAATCTTGAACTTCGTGGCTTTTCGACCTTTTGTGGATTTTAAATTACCAAATTTATCCTTACTTTGAATCAAACTGACATAACCATTTTCAAAATCAATATGCTTCCACTGAAGGGCATAGGATTCGCTCTTGCGGTCCCCTAGGTTCAACGTTAGCATCAAGAGAACATAGTCTTGCATGATTAGTAAACCTTTGCTGTAATCCTCATTGGCTGCGTCTAACCAAGCAATCAATTCTTCGGCTGTCAGTGCTTCACCGTTTAGCTGACGTTCCGCCTTTAGTTGTTGTTTCTTGGGATCACCCACATACCGAATCACTTTTTCAATCCGATTGTATTCGATATACTCTAATAACTCCGCAATATCAAAAATCTGGTTGACGTAACTTTTGATGATTTTGATATTGGCATAAGTTTGGGACTTTTTCATCAAAGCACGAAGCACAAAGTCTTTATTGTCGTTTAAGAACTTGATGGAATATTCACCAAACATCGGTAGAATATGAAGACGGAAGACATCTTTCGTATTGCTAATGGTTGTGGCAGTTGGTATTTGCCTAGATCGTCCAGTAGAACCAGCGATATACATATCCAACCAAACTGTTTCATAAAACTCTTTGAATTTGATATGCCCGCTTAATTCAAATGAACGACCACTCTTTTCATTAAGCACACGTTGAATTTTTTGAGACACGTCTTTTTCAGCCTGTTCCGCTTCTTTTTTCGTCCTAAATGTTTTGCGGTAGCGCTCGGTAGTGACACCGAGAATTTGTCGCACCTCCTTGGGGTAAAACACCTCCAATTTGTAGTGGTTGTTTTTCAGTTTAGTAATTGCCATGTTACTTCCTACTTTCTTATACGCAAACCAGAACGTAGGAATGACTACGTTCTGATTATAAACCGCTTCTAGCGAGTATAGCAATGGAGCCATTCATCTATAGCTTGCCGATCAAAACGCACAACACCTTGAATCGTGATTTTTGGCAGTCCTTGTTCAACCCATTTATCCAAAGTGTTGTTCGCAATATGGAGATATTGGCAAGTTTCTTTCTTGGTTAAATAGCGTTTGTCGATCGCAGTATCTTGTCGTACTTGATTCACATTGTTTAGAAGAAGTGTGTAAACACTATTTCCTAGCTGTTTCATCTGCTCATCGTTCAGTAAAAATTGAACTTCGTGCATAGGCAACCTCCTTTCTCTAGTAAGAATCTTCATTTTCCAATTCCAGTATTTTTTGTTCGATAAAGGTCTGATCTGTTTCCGTGAATTTTTCTTTTCCTGTGGCTAGTAATTCTCTCAAATAAACTTCTGCTTGTTCTGGGCCATAAGCTTGTAGAAAAGCTTCGTAAATCATGGCGAGCGATTTCGAAGTGGCATTTTCTAACCATGCTTTCTTCTTGGAAAAGGTTGGCTTTTCACGAACTACACGTAAGGGGATTTTGGGAATACCCCCCACAAATTTATCCCACCATTTCATGTTCGGCCAACGAGCTTTGTTGTGATAATTGACGGGGCCTTTGGGTTTGGTCTTAAAGCTGTAGTGGGAAGCTAAAATGCCACGAATTACCGTATTGAGTGGTATTCCTTTCGCAAGCTTTTCTACGGCTTGCCGAGCTTTCTGATCGGTTAATTCCAGTTCCCAGCGAACCCACTCGTGGACTTGGGCAATTTCCCCCGTTTTATCGCGGATTTCTTGCTTTTTGTCATAAATCCGCAGTAGTTGTGGCTGAGCGCCAATATAAAGCGTATGACCAGTCAGAATGCCTTCCTGTAGTTGACCACTGTTTACTTCCCGAAAGTGGCGACTTTGAGAGCTGAGTTGGCCGTTCTTCACGTATTTTTGCAAAGTAGACACAGGAGGGGAAGAGCCATCAAATAAATCCATTGCCAAGTCGGCACGAGTAATGGTTCCTTTGGCTTTTAAAATGGTGGCTAAGAATTTCTGCCAATGCCAACCCTCCACACTAGACATATATTCTTCATATTGGCGACACCCTTGACCCGATAAGTTTACTAACAGATTGTTGTGGTGGTCACTTTGGTGAATGATAATATCTGCAAAGGAATAGTGAGAATCGTAAGTGGGAAAAGGGCTCCCTTTCTTTTCCGAAGTGAAGTCAGAAAGGGCAATTCCCAATAAGTCCGCAACTTTTTCCATTGAAGCATCCGGTAATGAAAAACGTAGAAAATCGATCAGACATTCGTTACTTTGCCGGGGTATTTGGTTCATTCACATCTCCTAGTTGATAGGAGGTGGCACTGATTTTCAATGCTGCAAATTGCCAGGTGTCAATCATTGGTTGACCTTCTCCCACAAATGATTTTTTCTGAATTTTTCGGGGATAGACATTTAAACCATTAAAACGAATGGGAATCAACTCGCCGTCTTCATAGTTATCTAAAATGGGCAGTTCTTCTTGATGCTCGACCACAATGGTAATTGGGGAGCCGAGTTCTGTTCCGCCGTTATTCAGAACCAGTTCGACAAAAGCCTGATCATAGACTTTGAAGGTGAGGGTCATTAGCCCGGTTTCTACACGTTCGCCAACATGGTTCTGTTCACGTTCCATCCGCATTTGAATATCACTTTTGGCGACAACAAAACGTTGCGGGAGTTTGAATTGTTTGAGATCGAAACGTAGACTGGCTAGATTGACAGTTTCTGAATCGTTTAGTGAGATACTGG
This sequence comes from Enterococcus thailandicus, assembly GCF_001886265.1. Lineage (GTDB taxonomy): Bacteria > Bacillota > Bacilli > Lactobacillales > Enterococcaceae > Enterococcus_B > Enterococcus_B thailandicus. The sequence continues at coordinate 14,934 of NZ_JXLE01000018.1, read as the reverse complement.
TTCCTTTTTGGATCATTAATTTTTTTGACATGTGTATTTCTCCTTTGGTTTTGAATTTAGTCTTTGTTTTAATTGGTTGAAACAAAGTAGAGTGGGTGCACGAATCAGTTGCATAAAATTTCCTCCTTTCACTAACAAGAACAATTTGGAACCCCCTATTTTCCAAAAAATGTGGAATTTCTCATAATTTTCTTTATGGATGATTTCCCTTCCATTACTACTACAATCTGAGTAGGGCAATTTTTCGAAACAACAGGCAATTGAATTAACTTGTAAGAGATTCTTAAACTATTTGCTTTTCAATCGCCTCATTTCGAAAAAGTTTCTTTTTTGAGAAAACACAAAAAAGACGTGTAAACGAACTCGGCTCTGCCGCTGGCAGCCGGTCCGTTCACACGTCTTTTGCTTTTCTATTTAGCTAATTTTGACAAAAATCGAATCTTTGAAGAATGCTCGTGAGGCCTTTCGTAGCAACCCTTAGAGGGATTTCCAATGAGTTTGGTACCCCCGTGTTACTAGCGGGGAGGAGGTAGTATGCTCCAAAAAATTTTTTTTAACTAACGCTATAAAAAAGATAGTTGAACTTCAAATATTCCTTGTTTTTTATTATCATCTATAGTTAAATTCGCTTGGTATTTTCTGGCGACATCTTGTACGTTATGTAACCCTAATCCCATGTGATTTTTATTGTTTTTATGATTATCAGGGTCATATGAGTTCGAAATATTAACTATTTTAAAATCATTAATTGTACATATGGTTATTGAAACAAATTTATTTGATGAAGTGACTATTGCTGCTTCTTCAAAAGCATTATCTAAAATATTAGAAAACAGAGTTGTCTGATCAATTTCCTCCATAAAATCAAAAGAGATATTTTCACTTCTAGTTGTATAATTAATTTCATTTTCTTTCGCTATATTTTTTTTGTTGTTTATCAATAGATTAACAATAGGACTGTCTGTATAGTTGGTGATCTCAACTGAGTCGATACTGAGATTAATTTGATTTATATAATTAGAAATATATTCAGGTGAGTCTTGAGTATCTTTAAGGGTTGAAAGAACAGCTAAATGTCGTTTTATGTCATGAAGAATTTTTTTTGTTTCTAAATTCTTAGATTCAAGATCCTTTACATATTGATATTGTAATTTAGATTGTTGACTCTTCATACGATAAAGATTTTCTCTCTCTGAGTAAACTTGAAGTTGTTTAAATAAGTAGAACATGAAAATATTACTAAAAAGCAATCCCGTACCTACGATGGTAGAGATAACTACTAGATGAAAATCTTGGGATTGAATTGTAAATAACGTACTAAGATTTATAATTATTAAACTAAGTAGAGGCAAAATAAAAATAGCAAAATTTCTTTTTGGTAATGAAAAGTTTTGTTTTTTATTCTTTATGTAAAGCATGATGAATTGGTATAAGAAAAAAATGATTAGGTTTCGAAGGAGGTTGCTAGGCATAATTAAAAACCCACCTCCAAAGATGAAATCTGTTAGAGATTCAATTGTAATTTCACAAAACTCAATAGCAATAAGCAGAAACAAGGTAAGTGGAAAAGAAAAATTTGAATATAAAAAAGCTCCAAAAATAAAGGGGAATACCGCTGGAAAGAAAATTCGAATAATTGGAGTTGGGATGAGCATAGACACTAGAAATCCAATATAAAAAAGGAAATAGCAGATAAAATAGAAAAAATTATTTTCGTATTTTTTTTTAAACAACTCGTTGAAAAAATCAAAAACTACAATAGTCATAGTGAGACCTGTTATAAGAAATGAAAAAATTTGTAATATAGAATTCATTTATTTTCCCCCTTATGGCTATGAATAATATGACGTAAATGTTGGCTTATTACTTTACGAAAAATAGATGATTTTTTTTGAGAAAGTGGGATTTCACAATCGTTAGTCATATAGACAGTATAGTTTTTTATTCTTCTTACATAATCAAGATTGACAAGAAAGCTAACATGGGGACTGTGAAATCCAAATTCTTTTAGATCATTTCCCAATTTACTTATTTTTCCAGTTATGGGATAGGAACCTGAAAAGCAAACTAGTATTAGTTTGCGATTCCGGTTCTCGATATATAAAATATCATTTTTATCCACCAAAAAATCTCCATTATTTCCACTTAACTTTATGAGTGTTTTTTCTTCATCTATGGAATATTGAATAAATTCCGTGATAATTGTCTCAATATCAATTTGATGAAATGGTTTTTCAATATAACCAAAAGCATGTACTGAAAATGCTTCATCCTTGTAATTTCTATAATTTGTAGCAAAGACAATTTTTACAGATTTATCAAGTTGTCTTATTTTTCTGGAAACATCTATGCCAGAATTATTACCAAGTTCAATATCTAAAAATATTAAGTCAGCTCTTTTACCTAATTGATAGTATTGTGCAAGTGTTTCTCCATCATTGTAAACTTCGATTTCATAATCGGGTTGATTGAGATTACAGAGGATAGTTTCACAGATTGATTGTAATTTTAACGAAATATCTTTTTCGTCCTCACAAATAAAAATTCTCATATATGTACTCCTCATGTTCGAATCATTTAACTGAGATTCATTCCTTTTTATAGAATATCAGTATAGATTGCTCGTCGTAAACTGTAAATAGTGCAAAAAAAATGTACATATTGCATAGTCCCTTTTTTTTATTGGAATGATGAATTATATTTTCGTCATGAGGTGATAAATAATGAAAGAAAATAATTTTAGAAATGATTTCTATTTTTTGGAAAACGAAGATTCAGATATTTTACTTCATATTCCTAGTAGTTCAATTTTTCAGATTACTGATAATGAATTATCAAAAAAGATGAGAGACTTCTTTATCTCCCAAAATTCTCAAAGTGCGGTTAACCAAATACTGAGGGATATCTCCAATGAAAAAGAAGAAAAATTCAACTGTTTAGATTGCAATAGCTTGAAACAGATTAGCACAGAGGCTAAAGACTTTTCTATTGGTAAATTAAGCCTTGTCTTAACAAGTGATTGTAATCTGCGTTGCGAATATTGTTATGCCAACTTTGGCATGTATGATTATGAAAAAAGAAGTAATTTTACTAAAGAAAAATTATACGACGGATTAAATTATTTAGTATCCAATTTCAAAGAAATTAAGGTAATTCAATTTTTTGGAGGGGAACCCTCTCTTTGTACAAAGCAAATTGAGTTTGTAGTAAATTTTTTTGCTCAAAAAAAGAAGGAGGGGAATATATCAAAACTTCCTATATTTGGAATTGTAACGAATTGCGTTATCCTACCACAAAAACTTTTACAAATATACAAACAGTATGATTTTGCTATTACTATTAGTCTTGATGGACCTCAAGAGATAAATGATCGACTGAGATATGATATACGCGAAAAAGGTCATTACAAAGACATTGTAAATAATTATCAACTACTCATTGAATCTGGTATTAAAAATATTGGGTTTGAATGTACTTATACTAATGAACATATTAATCGAGGAATATCATATTCAGATTTAGCCCGTTTCTTTTTTGAAACTTTTGGCTCACAGGCGACGCATATCGTTCCCGTTAATATCGATATTGATAATGAACTAAGTGTTTTAAAGAATGTTGATAAATATAGAGAATATGTAAGAGATATTGTGAATCTTACATTTGCACAAGTTACTACTGGTGAAAAAGTGACTTCAATAAGTCTTGTACTGGGAATACTTTTTAGATTAATCAATCAAATACAAGAACCCAGAATCTGTCCGGCCGGTATTCAAACGTTTTCCCTAAGTCATGATAACCAACTATCCCCATGTTTTATGTATACCTCTCAAGATGAAACAGCTTATGGATATGTGGGTGAAGATCCAAACGAAATTGTTAAAAAAGCAATCTCATTCGACAACCAAGTTAATAATAAATTGAAATCGAACGATTGCATGATTTGTCCTGCTAGAACTGTATGTTCATCCTGTCTAGGTGGATTTGTAATCAATAAAGATAATATTGAATTAACGAATCCTGTTTTTTGCCAAACGATAAATGAAATTTTGAAACAGTCGTTAATAAATATTGGATTATTAAAATCTAATCCCGAGGCATGGTCAAGCTTTCAGTCAAATCTAAGGAGAGCAATTTAATTGAAGAAAGATGGAAAAAGGAATCCGAAGGGTCAATTAGTTATTAGCTTTTGTAGATACTTGAAAAACTATAAATTACACTGTTGTATGCTTTCTATGTGTATATTACTGACACTATCTACACTAGCAATTCAACCGATTATTTGGTCTAGTCTATTATCAACACTTTATAGAAAAAATTTTGAACAGTTTAAGTTTACGTTGATTATAGCTGTGATATTTTATCTTTTAAAATTACTTATTTCCTATTTTCAGTCAAGAGTAACAATCTATCTAAAGGTAAACTTAGTTAGAGATATACAGAACAATCTATTTCAAAAATTATTACACAAACAAATGAAGTATTTTGATAGTACACCCATAGGAAAGACAATATCCGTACTATCTACAGATATTGAGCAGGCAGTTGAGATTTTATTTGGAAAGTTACTTCCAGCTAGCGTTTCCTGTTTACAAGTACTTTTATTTTTGATTCTTATGTTAAAACTAAGTTTCTTACTGACCGTATTTAGCTTATTATCGTTACCGATAATTATTATTTATTATAACAAGAAAATGAGACAAGTTAGGGTACAACAGGTAAATGTGAAAGAGTCAAACGATTCAGTCCTATCTTTTATACAACAATCAATTTTAGGAATGAAAATTGTTAAAACACTTGGAGTTAAGGAATCACAAAATATCCAGTTTACTAATTTGGTGAATTTAAAAAAGAAAAATTCATACTCGTTACAAACGTTTATAGTAATTTTTCAAACGCTCATATCTATGCTAGGTGTATTAGGGGAGATAGCTAATTATTTGCTTGGCGGTTATTTTGTCTTTGTTGGAAGTCTTACTGTTGAAGGGTTTATTCAGTTTTCTTCCTATAGTCAACAATTTAATTCATCTAGCTTGTCTGTTACCAATATCGCTGGAAATTATCAACAACTTTTAGTGAGTTTGGATAGGATTGAGTCTATAAAAAATAATAAAACTGACGATGAGAATTTTGGAGATAGTCTTGTTAATCACTGGAAAAGTCCATCTCTTAAGTTGATCGATGTTAAGTGTGAAAAAATGGGAAGAATTATTTTGGATGATGTAAATTTAGAAATTAATAGTATTGGATTGTACGTATTCATGGGAGACAGTGGTAGTGGGAAAACAACACTTATTAATCATATTCTCAAATTATACGATGTTAAATCGGGAGAAATATTAATAAACGGAAAAAGTATTAATATGATCTCTGAAAAATCATTAAGAGATGAAATCTCATTAGTTAATCAACAAATTTTTTCATTTAGTGGTTCGATTATTGACAATTTCCGATATGTTAACCCTAAAATCAAACTTTCTGAAATCAGAGAATATTGTTCAGAATGTGGTATTGATAGTGAGATTATGGATTTATCTAAACAGTATGAAACAAAAATTTTAGAAAACGGAAATAATTTTTCTGTAGGACAACTTCAACGATTATCCATAGCTATTGCATTAGCCAAGGATACATCAATAATTGTTTTTGATGAACCAACATCAGCATTAGATTCAAGTAATAGTTCAAAAGTTAAGGCAATCATTGATAGATTGAGTCTTTCAAAAATGGTGATTCTAATTACACATGATACTAATATTGCTAAAAATGCAGTTGCGAAATTTTTGATTAAGGAGAAACAAATCTATCAAATGAATTAGGATAATAGTCGCAATTTATTGCGTTATTAAAAATCTTTAATTAGGGGGGACTAATGATGGAAGAAGTATATGTTTCAGCTTACTTGGATGAAGACATCCAAACTCCAGAACCTTATGGTTTTCTTTGTGGAGTACTTTGTTTCAGTGGGATTTTTTGTTGATGTTGTCGTTGTTCGAGTTAAGGAGGTGTGATAATGGAAGAAATACAAATTTTTATGTCTGATAACAATGATTATGAACAAGTAGAACCCATGGGCTTCTTGTGTGGAGTACTTTGTGCTAGTGGAATCTTTTGTTCATAGTAAAAATCAACTGGAGGGATTTTTTATGGAAGAAGTTCAAATGGTAACAGAAATTGATCCAACTGTTGGAGTTGGAATTATTGGAGTGCTTTGTGGTGCGGTTTGTCTCGGTGGGGTTTGTGGAGTACTTTGTGCAAGCTAAAGCTTCATAACGATATATAGCTTACATTGTTGATTATGACAGTGTAAGCTATATATTTTATAAATAACCAATACTAGTAAGTAACAGTAATGTGAGATGGGTGATATCTTATGGATAAGAAGAAAGAACAGTGGTCTATTTTTTTGATATGTGAGTTGTTGCTTTACCTATTTTTAGTATTGAAAATATTGCGTTGGAACCTTTCGTCGCAAAATATTGGAGTTTCATTAACTGCTTGCTTTTTAACTTTGATGCTAATAATGATTTCTTTTGTTGTTGGGGTAATAGTAGTGAAGATGGAGATAAGTGAGAATAATAAAAATGCTGTAGTTTGGGGTATATTATCCAGTATTGTTCCAATTATAGGAATTTATCGAACAGTCATTTTGAAAAGATGGAAAAATTTAGGATTATTAATAATCATCTCGTTAATAGGGGGAGTTTTATTCTTTGGTTCTCTGATTAGAGAAATCGAAAAAAATGATGTAGTAAATACTGGTACAATCTTTTTGAATTATGAAAATAAAATTGGCAATCAGCTAACCCTTGATTTTAAATCCGCAACTGATGGATTCGTTGAAAAGAAAAGATTTAAATTATCAAGCAAAAAGGAAATGATTTATATTAATGGTAAATGTAGCAAAGGTTCCTTTTTAATTGAAATTGTTCAGGGAAATAAATCAAGAAAACAAAAGGTTGAGCAAGGTCGATTTAAAGAAAAAATATCCTTGGATTTTTTGAATAAAGGATATTTTAATATGAAAATTCATATACAGAATGCAAAGGATACAAGTTTAAAGGTCGAGGTTAAATAATAAAAGTAACTAAAAAACAATCTAAAGGAGAAACAATAAAGAATGAAGGTTTTGGAGGCAAGAAACATTGTGCGAACTTACGGAACAGGAAATTCTCTATTTAACGCATTAAATGGAGTAAGTCTTTCAGTTGAAAAAGGGGAATCCATTGCAATAGTGGGAAAGAGTGGGTCAGGTAAATCTACATTGATGCATATTTTGGCATTATTGGATAAGCCAACAAATGGTAAAGTCGTTTTATTAGGGCAGGATACTCAATTAATAAAAAAAAGTGAACTCAATCGACTTCGTAATAAGACATTTGGCTTTGTTTTTCAGCAGTTTTTTTTGAATTCTAAAGACACAGTAATGGATAATGTTTTGCTTCCTTTGAAGATAGCTGGTATTTCTGGAAAAGAAAGGAAGAAGCTGGCAATGAGTGCTTTGCAATCTGTTGAGCTTGAGGACAAAGCTAAAAATAAGGCCAATAACTTATCAGGTGGTCAGAAACAAAGAGTTTGCATTGCCAGAGCATTAATTAATAATCCAGAAATTATATTTGCGGATGAACCAACAGGAAATTTGGATTCTAGTACTGGGCAAAAAGTTGAGGATTTATTATTCGAATTAAACCATGAAAGAGGCATCACACTAATTATTGTTACTCATGATTTAGAGTTGGCTGCTCGTTGTGATCGTCAAGTCCAAATAAAAGATGGCTTAATTGTTAAGGAGGCAGTCTGATGAATTTAAAGGACTCTATTCTTTCAGCTAGTGCCAATCTTTGGCGAAACAAAGGTAGAACTATTTTAACAATAATTGCTATTTTTATTGGCGCGTTCACAATTTCAATTACAACTGGAATCAATACTGGTATAAATGAGTATCTTGATAAACAAGTGGCAAATGTTGGTCGAAAAGATCAGTTGAGTATTGTCAAAAAAGTTGAGCAATCGCAGAGTAAAGATACTCCTGATACTTATGATTCTAGTAAAAGTGCGGGTGATGAGTATCTAATGAAGGATTCAGATACAAAGAAAGTTACCACCGTATCTGGTCTTAGTGAAGTAATTGAAAATAAATCTTTTCAAATTGACTACATTCAAGGAAAAGGTAAAAAATATGTTCTTTCAGCTAGTTCAGCTGCTGGAATGAATGTCGATTTAAAAGCAGGAAAACAGGTGTCTGAGAGTGGAAGTCAATATGAAATCAATATTGCACCGGAGTATGTTAAAAGTTTAGGATTCTCAACTGCTAAGCAAGCGTTAAACAAAAAAATTGAAATTGCTGCGACTTCTCAAGCTACTAACAAACAAAAGATTTTAGAAGTCACAATTGTAGGTGTTCGGAACAAAAGTATTATTAATAATGGACAATCGGTAGTGAGTAATGCATTAGCAGATAAAATTGTAGAGATAAATCAAGAAGGAATGCCACCAACCGTGCAAGGCGAGTTTTATAATTTAACTGCTACAGTAGTTGATCCCACCAATAAGAATATCACTAGAATTAAAGAAGAACTGAATAAACAGGGATTTGTTGCAACAACATTTGAAGATGAGTTGGGAACAATTCATTCGACAATTAATGGAATTACTGGAGTTTTGACTTTATTTGGAGCTATCGCATTGTTAGCTGCTAGTTTTGGTATTATTAATACATTGTATATGTCTGTTCAAGATCGAACTAGAGAAATTGGATTAATGAAAGCCATGGGAATGGGAAGAGGAAAGGTATTTTTATCGTTTAGCGTTGAAGCATTATTAATAGGTTTTTGGGGAGCTGTATTGGGAGTGCTTGCATCAATAGGTGCCAGTCTAATTATTAATAAGATAGCTGTAGATTCCTTTCTTAATGGCTTAGATGGATTAAAGCTAATTCAATTCTCGGCTCCATCAATAGTAGTAATCATTTTGGTTATCATAGGTATAGCATTTCTAGCAGGGACATTTCCAGCTAATCGTGCAGCACGTCTGAATCCAATAGAAGCCCTGAGGTATGAATAAAATTTAAGAATAGCTATGAAAGAATCGTTGCTGATACTCTGATTGTTAGTAACGATTTTTTAGTAACTGGAAAAAGCTAATTTCCTTATGATATTTCATAAATTTTAGAAAATATCTTTTTCTATACTTTTGTATGCGGAAATACTTTTTTTGAATCTGCCTATAAAAATTGTGCTAAACAGGACTCAAATCAAAAATCCCGTCAGATTTCTCTAGCGGGATTTTGGCGGAAAGTATAGTTAAAACAGTCCTTTTTATCCATTCTAAGTGAATTAAGAAACTGTTAAATCAATATTTCGCAATCAAGTGAGGTACTACTTTATTCACCCCCTAGTTATAAATACTGGAGGTAGCAGTGGTCGGTGCTCGGATTATTTTAGAATGACTTGTTGCTGCATATTCTGATGTAAACAGAGATTTGATTTGTATATTCTTTTTGTGATAAGCATCAATTAGTATTATTTCAGATTTTTTTCAAATCATTCAAATATTCAATAGGAATAATTCTGTTTGTGGAAGTTCTTTTTCCTTCTGTAGCTACACCTATGACCCTGTTTTCCCTATCTAATACTGGTCCCCCGCTATTCCCACCAAAAATAATCTGACTTATTTCGTATTTTCGCATTTTGTCGCTGTTAATAGTTCGAAGGTAATGCCCTTTCTCAAATTTCATTTGGTCTCCGTCTTCAAAATCAGGATAGCCTAACAAATAAACTTCGGCATTTTGTTCCAATACGCCTTGGAATTTTTCAAATCCAGAATCTAGTAATGATAAGTTCTCTGGAACCAATAATACTAAATCTTTTTCTTTACTATATTTTTCAATCTTAGCTTTCACATGTTTTGAAGTTTTTTCGCCAAAAAACATTTCTATAAAGAACTCGTTTTTTATTGGAGAAAATCCGTTCAAAATTTCTTCAATAAGAAATTCGAACACATGATAATTAGATATGATTCCGTGATTCTTCAAAAGAAAACCGGTTCCTTGACCGTAATCTATAGTTAACATATCTTTTTTATCCTTAGAGAATAAAGTTAATTCGGTTTGTTTTATTACACATACTGATTCTTCAAGGCAAATTTTAGGGGGTATAAAAATCGGTTTTACATTTTCTATCGCAAGATCTTCTAAAATAGCATTATGACGTTTTGCTAGTTGTTCAAATACGGAATCATACTTTCCTTTTACCATGCTGACATAATTTATCATACCCTTGATTACTCTCAATATATTTTCTATACTATCCCCTTCGTAGCCTGCTTCAGCAAATTTTTTCAAGGGAATAGACAGATTTTTTTTGTTTTCTTCTATTGAGTAGAGCATTGCTCTAATTTTTCTGATGTATCGCCTATCAACATTAAGTTTTTGATTCACAATTATTCCAGTAACTTCTTGATGCTGATTGGCTTTTTGTAATCTTGTTTTATCTGAATTTATTTTGAACCCATTTCTTATGATTATATCTGCTAGACTAGATCCTAAAATTATCTCGCCATTCTTCTCAATAACAATATTTTCTTTAAAGCTGGTTTTAGTTGAAAATGTTATATCGTCAGCATATCTAGAGTAAGTAGCACCAAATGAATTTTTTGCTAATCTATCTAAATCTTTATCTAGAGTTTTACATAAAATATTTGATATTACTGGGGACGTAGGTGATCCTTGAGGTAAAAAACCGTCAGGATGACAACATATGTTTGCTAAAGTAGTCGCAACATTTTTATCTAGCTTGAAATAATTCATGAACATGCTTCTTACTCGTCCAAAAGAAATACTTGGGAAAAAATTTTCTAAATCAATATTAAGTAAGACCTTTTTTTTTAAATGTAGCTGAGCATTGTCTACGATACTTCTCTCGTGGATAAAACCGTAAGCCTTATTATGAAGTTTTACGCTACTGTTTAAAATCTCGCTTAATCTTTTTTGAATGAACAATAAACTATCATTAGGGGCGTATATTTTTCTCAATGTGCCATTTTTCTTTGGAATTTCAAATTCGAAGTACAGATTATTTTTTTCTTCAAAAAGCAAGCGTCTTAAGTGTCCCGTTGTAACATTAAGCGAACTTGCGATATCAGCAAATGATTTAAATTCCTGTAGTCGCATTTTCAAAAAGTCCTTATTTTATTGAGGGAAGCTCTACCGTTTTCGAGACATAGTAGGGAACAGTTCACAAAGCAGCCTACTTTAATACTAGTATATATATATCGAAATTGCTGCAGAAGACGTATCTCCAACATTAATTTATTAAGTCGCAGTTACACAACTCATATTCAACTTCCCTCAGGATAAATTATAACAGAACAGGGAAAATAATAAATAAAAATCTAGGCATCTATAGTAGTAGAAGATAAGCCTTTCATTAATCGACTTTGTTTTTCTAAAGTCTCTGGCGGGATTTTAGCGGATAACTTTACCAGTTTGTATGATTCCACCAAGTGATAAAATTCCGTTAAATCAATGTTTTAACATCAAACGATACATGTGCCTTATGTCCACACAATATTTTTGTGCATGTTTTTGTAAGACGGTGATTGAGTATTTGGATATTATAGTTATAGCATTAGTTTTCCGATAGAACGGATTCTAGCGCGTATGGAAGCTAGGGACTCATGGTATAATAGTAACTAGCATATTGGATAAGGAGTTGAAATATATGTCTGATTACAAATATTCAATAAAAAACACCACAAAAATTGAGCGGGAAAAATTGCGAAATGTCGCTTTGAGTTACTCAACATTAGATGCAGCAGCACCTTCAGAAGATACGATGAAATTAGTAGAAGAATACGTAGCTGGAAATATTGAAATTGCGGATGCTTTAGAAACGGTTATTGAGAAATACCGTAATATGGGCCTACAAAATGTTTGATCCTTATGTAATTCCAGGTACAGATGTTTTGAAGAATCATTTAGGGATAACTGATAAAGTCCTTCTTGATAAGGCAGAGGCAGATATTACCTACTTAAAGTTACTAGATATTGACGCTTGGTTTGAGGATAAGCCGCTTAACTACGAAACGCTCCTTGCGATTCACGAGTATATATTTGGTGATTTATATCCTTGGGCTGGGCAGCTAAGAACGATTGATATTTTTAAGGAAGAAGAGGTTTTAGGTGGTGTATCTTTACGATATGGGGAAACTTCTTCGTTAGCTGAACAGATTGTGGCTATTCTTGATGAATTGAATCAGGTATCCTGGTCAGAGATTAGTCTGGAGGAAACGATACCGCTGTTTTCTGATCTGATTGCTAAGTTATGGTTGATTCATCCTTTTCGAGAAGGGAACACGCGGACGATTATTCGGTTTGCTGGCTTGTTTGCAAATGCAAAAGGCTTTCCGCTAAACTCCAAATTTTTACGAGACCATGCAAATTATGTAAGAAAATCGTTGGTTCTATACTGTGTGGAAGAGGCGCCTGAAAAAGGTTATTTCTTAAAAATCATGGGTGAAGCGATTAATAATTTCTAGAATGTTTCTATGTTATTTATAAATAGTAGCCGTGTTCTGGTTTGCGTATTTTTTTGGTGTACGTTTTGATGTACGAATTGTTTAAAATAGGTTGAAATCTCTTGATATTTAGATTTTTAGAAAATCTATAAAATCCTTGATATTGAACGGAAATCAATCTATTTTCGTTATTTATAAGCAAAACCAGGTCTTAAAAAAGCTCGTAAAGCATCTCAATTTTCAAAACGTTAATCAATTCCTTATTGTATCAACGTTTACAAGAATTTTTTGGTTCAAGTTGGTTCAAATTATAAATTTGACAAAGAATTTAAGAGGTTTAAAGCATCAGCATCTTGCTGGTGCTTTTTTTCTGGCATCAATTCAAGATAATAGTTCTGCGTTGTTTGAATATTGATATGACCTAAGCGTTTTGATACATAGGCAATATCAATATCTTGTGAAAATAGAAAAGAAGCATGAGTATCTCTTAGGCCGTGGAAGGTAGTTTTTGGAATATCTAGTTTTTTCAGTAATCTGGCGAGCTTAGCAGATTGTTGAAAGCCGTCAGGATCAAAAAAATATCCATTATCTTTAATCGGGACAGATTTTAGAATATCGTAGACTTCTTGATTAATGGAAATATCTCGTCTTGAATTTTTTGTTTTTAACGAGGTATCTTCAGAAGTTGGACTAAGGGAACGTCTGACATGGATACCATATTCAAAGAGGTCTTCGGGACGTATACCTAAAAGCTCTCCGCGTCTCATGCCAGTTTCTAAGGCAAGGAGTACAAGAATGTTAAACTCATTTTCTCGATGATTAATGACATAAGTACGCAGTTTCTTTAATTCGGTAATAGAAAGTGCACGGTTTCTCTTATCTAAAACTTTCCCTCGTGTTTTGACTAAATTTGCAAAATCGGTAGCAAGATAGCCACGAGCATAAGCATCACGTAATGCCGTTTTGATTTTCAATAGTACTTCATGAGTGGTTTTACGAGAATGAGTTTCTGCATACTTATCTATTTTTCGTTGTACTACAATATCGTTCAAATCCTTTAACTGTATATCGCCAAATAATTTCTTCACCACTTGAGAAGTCCTTTGATAATTTTGAAAAGTCGTTTCTTTTACATCGTTTTTCTTTATGATATGAATCCAGTTTTCAAAGAAGTCAGCAAATGTTGTTGTACGCTCTGCTAATTGTTTTCCATTTCCTTTCTCCAATTCATTTTCCAAAGCCCAACGAGTTGCTTCCTTTTTAGAGCTAAATGATTTTGTCAATTTCTTATGTTGACCATGATTGTAAAGTGAGATCTGAGCTCTATATGAGTTACCACGTTTAATTATACTAGGCATTTATAACAAATCCTTTCACTGAAAGATGGTTGATAAATGCTAGTTGAATACACCGTCATTCTACATGGCGAAAAGCATCTAATCAACCATCCTACGATATTTTAGCTAGATAGAGTGCGTCTTAATAAAATTAATGAGGGAAGTGACAGTGTATCGTTCTTGTCTTCCTATCATAAAACGCTCTAACTCATCGTTTGCGCGAACGAATTTATCAAAAGATTTTGGATCGATCCCTAAAAAATGAGAAGCTTGTTCTCTAGTAAGTAGATAGGGCAATTCATAAGTAGTTATTGTATTTTTCATAGTTTATTTCCTTTCCAAAAATGTTTTTTGGCTGACACAAGGAAATGTGCTATACTCAACTTGTCTAGGGCGGAGTACGTTTATACATTTTAATGTGTAAGCTGTGCTTTGCTTTTTTTGTGTATTTTTTCTGCCTTCATATTTTGAAGACACTGGATATAAAATTCTACTTCTTCCTGATAATAATCAGGCTCAGCAATCAAATTTTCTAATATTTTTTGCTGCCTTGAACTAAGTTCCCCACAGCTAATAATCTCGTTAATCAAATTTGAATCAAAATGATTATCTACCTCTTGAATAAATGCGAGGGTGGGAGAAACGCTGTGAATTAACCAATTCATACTTTTCTCAAAGCTTTGAGGAATTGTTTCTAAAGAAATGGTGGTTGCGCCATGATTGCCAATAAAGGCTGCCCATTTGGCATCGACTTTTGCACCTGGATCATTTGGAGCACGGTCATAAAAACAAATTGCCCCATTAAGTAACTCAAAGAATAGTTTGGTTAAATCATGGGTTTTTGAAATAATCTTTGCCAAGCTTTGCGCTTTCTCTTTTCGATACCGTAGTTCAAAGCGATTTTTTACTTCTGCTTCTTCTAAAGAAATTCCTCGTCGCTTTCGTTGTTCATAATCCTTCTGATAAAAGCAAAAGCGACACTGACTCTTCTTTGAGCCTAAATACAAGGTCTCACCATTTGATTCATTGTTTATGATATCCGTACCGCCATGAGATTCACTCACTTGAAAAGTGGTCCACACAT
>NZ_JXLE01000017.1 GCF_001886265.1 Enterococcus thailandicus | reverse complement strand
TCAGAGTGACGTTTGAATGTCAACTCTTTTTAAAAAAGTTTTTTTTGATTTCGTTTGAGAAATCTTTCAGCAACTCATTTATCATATCGCATCGTTTGTTATTTGTCAAGAACTTTTTTTGAAGTTTTCCTTGATGAAATCAAGCTTCATAAGCAGTTCTTTTTAAACAACTTAGTTATCTTATCATGCCATAATGAACATGTCAACAACTTATTTAACGACTAATCAACAAAATTTTAATTGCTCTTGTTGAACAAATAATAATATACCAACTTAAAATTCTAAAGTCAATAATAAAAATGCTGTTTTAACAACATTTATAACAAGTTCGATCATTATTTAATTCTGCTTTAAAATCATTCGCTTTTTACACTATTTTCGCTTGATTTTATATTACATCTGTAATAATTGTTCAGTTTTTTTCTATTATGTTTGATTTACAGTGATTTCTTCTAAATTTTTTGTTAACAAAGTGTTGCTTTTATCTATTTCTGCTTTTTTTTGCTAGAATAATAGTAAACACACTTATTCTGGAGGATTCATTATATGAAAATTTTAATTGCAGATGACGACAAAGAAATTGTAGAGTTATTAAGTATCTATGTACACAATGAAGGTTACGAGGCAGTAAAAGCTTATGACGGAAAAGAGGCACTATCAAAAATTAGAACTATTCCCGATATTGAATTGCTTATTTTAGATATCATGATGCCTGAAATGGATGGTATGCAAGTTGTAAAAGAATTACGAAAAGAATCTCAAATTCCAATTATTATGTTAACAGCAAAAACAACTGATATGGATAAAATCAAAGGGTTAGTTGCTGGTGCAGATGACTACGTAACCAAACCATTTAATCCATTGGAAGTTATGGCGCGTGTAAAATCTTTATTACGTCGTACAAAAATGCAAATAACTGCTGAACAACCGGATGTATTAGAAGTAAATTCATTAATAATCAACAAAGACTCCCATGAAGTAAAAACAATTGACGGGAAAGAAATCCAATTAACTGCTTTAGAATTTGGCATTTTATATCTTTTAGCTAGTCACCCAAATCGTGTATTTAGTGCGGATGAAATTTTTGAACGTGTTTGGAAACAAGAAAGTATTGTCTCAGCAAAAACAGTTATGGTTCACGTGAGCCATTTACGAGATAAGATTGAAGAAGCTACAGGTGGAGAAAAAGTAATTCAAACTGTTTGGGGGGTTGGATATAAAATTGACGCAAGATAAGAGCGTGGGAAAAGAGAAACGACGGCGTATCATTTTAACTTCCAAAGAAATCAGTGAACTTTTAGCAGAAGGAATTATCACAGTTATTCTTTTACTTCTATTAAATGTCGCTATTTTAGTAGTAATTAGTTCTGTCATCAACAGCTCTCCTTCTCTCACAAACGCAATTTGGGACTCAAAAAATATTTTTGCCCAGCGACTTGGCTCTGATCTTTTTTGGAATGGTAGGAATTTTATTATTCCGCTTTTCTTACTATTAGATGTAGCAGTTTTATATTGGCGCTTGATTCGGCGCTATCGACAAATGCAATTACGTCATATTATCAGTGAGCTACATTTCATTGCTAATGGTAATTATGATCATCGAATCCCTTTTGAACTTAGTGGCGATCTTAGTAGAGTTGTTACTAGTATCAATGGCTTAGTAGATAGTACGGTTGCTGCTATTGAGGATGAGCGAAAAATTGAAAAATCAAAAGACGAACTGATTACAAACGTGAGCCATGACATTCGTACACCCTTAACATCCATTATTGGTTACTTAGGTCTGATTGAAGATGGACAATATCATTCTCAAGAAGATCTTTTGAAGTACACACATACTGCTTATGTAAAGGCAAAACAAATGAAATCCTTAGTTGAAGACCTTTTTGAATATACAAAAGTGCGACAGCCAGCAGTGCCTGTTAACTTTTCAGCATTTGATTTGATTCAATTAATCGAGCAGCTTGCTGCTGACTTTGAGTTGGAAGCTGCAAAAAAAAATATTCAAATACTTGTTCAATCTAAAGAGTCTTCTCTGATTATGGATGGGGATACAGAAAAATTGGTCCGCGTCTTTAATAATTTAATTACAAATGCCCTGAAGTACGGTAAAGGAGCTACAAATATTATCATTGAAGTCGAACGTGTCGGAACAGAAGTTGTAGCAGTCGTTAAAAATAATGGGGCAATGATTCCAAAACAATCTCTTGATAATTTATTTGATCGTTTTTATCGTGTGGAAGAATCTCGATCACAAGCAACTGGCGGAACAGGACTTGGGCTAGCAATTGCTCAAAGTATTGTTGCATTACACGGTGGGTACATTTATGCAAAATCAGATCAAAGTTGGACTTCATTTATTATGCACCTACCTTTGAAAAAAAATAGTAAACTTCCTCAAGATGAAAAATAATCAGTTGACGAATATCTCATTTTTCGATATTCTTAAGTCAATTAGTGAATACTAAACACAGAACCCAGTACACTTTATTTTTTAACAGAGAGCTGATGGTCGCTGCAAATCAGCAAAAAATAATTTGGAAGTTCCAGTTCTATGATGTGTGCTTTTTGAAATAAGAAAAGCCGGTTAACAGCCGTTATCTGTAAACAAGAGCAGCAATTAAAGCTGAACTCGGGTGGTACCGCGAATACAAAACTATTTCGTCCCAAGATTTTTGGGAAGGAATAGTTTTTTTTATTTATAAAGGAGGAATTAATTAATGTTAGATGTAAAAATGATGCGTCAGAACTTTGACTCAGTCCAAGAAAAATTAATGACACGTGGCGTAAAAAAAGAAACTTTGGCTGAATTTATGGAATTAGATGAAAGTCGTCGTAATTTGCTTGTAAAAAGTGAGGAATTAAAAAAATATCGAAATGATGTTTCTGCAGAAATTGCACAACTAAAACGTAATAAAGAAGATGCTTCTGCAAAAATTTCAGAAATGAAAGAAGTTGGTGGCAACATCAAAGCCTTAGATACAGAAATTGCTGATGTTGATGAAAAACTTACTCAGATTGCTACTACTTTACCAAACTTGCCTAATGACTCAGTACCAATTGGAAAAGATGAAGACGATAACGTAGAAGTTCGTCGTTGGAGCAATCCCCGAAACTTTTCTTTTGAACCTAAACCACACTGGGAAATCGCAGAAAATCTTGATATTTTAGATTTTGAACGTGGCGCAAAAGTTTCAGGAAGCCGTTTTGTTTATTATAAAGGATTAGGTGCACGCCTAGAACGCGCCGTGTATAATTTTATGCTTGATCAACATATTTATGAACATGGTTATACTGAAATGATTACTCCTTACATTGTTAACAGTCGTGCAATGTTCGGGACAGGTCAATTTCCAAAATTTAAAGAAGATGTGTTCCAATTAGAAAATACCGATTTAACATTGATTCCTACTGCAGAGGTTCCTTTAACCAACTATTATAATGACGAAATTTTAGATGGAAAAGATTTACCAATTCGCTTTACCGCTCTTAGCCCTGCTTTCCGTTCAGAAGCTGGTAGTGCTGGTAGAGATACTCGTGGTCTGATTCGTTTGCACCAATTTAACAAAGTTGAAATGGTTAAATTTTCTGATGCTGAACATTCTTATGAAGAACTAGAAAAAATGACTAATGATGCTGAAGATATTTTGCAAAAATTAAACTTACCTTATCGTGTCGTTGCTTTGTCAACAGGTGACATGGGCTTCTCTGCTGCTAAAACGTATGATTTAGAAGTTTGGATTCCCGCGCAAGATACTTTCCGTGAAATTAGTTCATGTTCAAACTGTGAAGATTTCCAAGCACGTCGAGCAATGATTCGCTACCGTGATGAAGATGGAAAAATTCATTACGCTCATACATTGAATGGATCTGGTTTAGCTGTTGGCCGTACAGTTGCAGCTATCTTAGAAAACTACCAAAATGAAGATGGCTCAGTAACTATTCCTGAAGCTTTAGTGCCATATATGGGTAATTTAAGAGTAATCAACTAAATTTACTTTCTAAAACAAAAAACTTCCACCAAAATCAATTATGATTTTGGTGGAAGTTTTTCTTTTATTTATGATTCAACTGAGTAGTTTGGTGCTTCTTTAGTGATTTGAACATCATGTGGATGTGATTCTTTTAGTCCACTGCCACTCATTTGGATGAATTGTGCATCATCTCGTAGTTGTTGTAAGTTTGCAGCTCCGACATAGCCCATTCCTGATTTTAATCCACCAATCATTTGGAAGATAATATCTGCTACGCTTCCTTTATAAGCTACACGTCCTTCAATACCTTCGGGAACTAATTTATTTGCTTCATTGATACTTCCTTGGAAATAACGATCTTTTGATCCTTTTTCCATCGCACCTAATGAGCCCATTCCACGATATGTTTTGAAACGACGACCTTGGAAAATTTCGAATTCACCTGGTGATTCATCTGTTCCGGCTAGCATACTACCTAACATAACTGCATGTCCTCCAGCAGCTAGTGCTTTAACAATGTCACCTGAATATTTGATTCCGCCATCGGCAATAATTGTTTTACCATACTGACGCGCAACAGAAGCTGCATCATAGATTGCTGTCAATTGAGGAACACCGACACCTGCAACAACACGGGTTGTACAAATCGAACCAGGTCCAATACCAACTTTAACAACATCAACACCAACATCATAAAGTGCTTTCGTTGCTTCAGCAGTTGCTACATTTCCAGCAATCAGTGTTGCTGCTGGGAAAGTTTCACGAATTTCTTTAATCTTGCGAATTACACCTGCACTGTGTCCATGAGCTGTATCAATAATGATTGCATCTACACCAGCAGTTAACAATGCATCAGCACGTTCAAAAGTATCGCTTGTTACGCCTACAGCAGCAGCAACTAATAAACGACCATGTTCATCTTTCGCAGCATTAGGAAATTCGATGACTTTTTCAATATCTTTGATAGTAATCAAGCCACTTAAACGACCATCTTCATCGACGATTGGTAATTTCTCAATTTTGTGTTTTTGTAAAATTTTCTCTGCATCTTTTAGAGAAGTTCCTTCTGGGGCAACAACTAAGTTATCCTTTGTCATCACATCGTCAATCGGAATATGATAATCTGTTACGAAACGCATATCACGGTTAGTAATGATTCCTACTAATTTTCTATTTTCCAAAGTTTCAACAATTGGAACACCACTAATTCGATATTTACTCATTAATTCTTCAGCATCAGCAACTAGATGTTGTGGTGTTAAAAAGAATGGGTCAATGATGACGCCACTTTCTGAACGTTTTACTTTGCGAACTTCTTCTGCTTGTTGGTCAATTGTCATGTTCTTATGAATAACACCTAGACCACCCTGACGAGCCATCGCAATTGCCATCTTACTATCAGTTACTGTATCCATGCTTGCGCTCATAATTGGAATATTTAACTTAATGTTTTTTGCTAGTTGTATGCTCATATCCACTTCGTTTGGTAACACGTGACTTTCTGCTGGTATCAATAAGACATCATCAAAAGTAAAACCTTTTTTCGTGAACTTTGTTTCCCAGTTGGACATTGTTAGTACCACTCCTCTAATTTAGTTTATCTATTAAAATAAGCGATTTTATCCTTTAAGTCAATAACTAAGAAGCAACTGCTGCTTTATTTCTCATAAAACAAAGATTTTATTTTGATTATTCTCATTGTTACGAAAGAAAATATAAAAAAAAACAACGCACGAATAATTTCGTACGTTGCTTGCTAATTATCTTCTTGGAACAGATAGACTGCCCACGATTTCATATTTTTTCTTCAAGTAGTAACGTAGTGCTAATGCTGCTGCACCAATCACAATTACTGCAATTGGATTTAACACTGGGTTAAGAACTGGTGGAAGTAACGTTGTCGCTGAGAATGCGATTACCCACACAAGTGTTGAACCACCTAAAATCAATAATGTTTTTAACATTCCTGGTTTCTTGCTTCTATCTGCACCTGGATATTCATATTGATAAATATATTTATACATCATATAAAATACCCAACCACCGATAGCTGATCCAAACAGAAGTGTTGAGATTCCATAAGCTGGAGCTGTTTCACGTGAAAAGAAACCTGTAATTGCAATCATGATACTCAATAAACCTAATAACAATAATGTATTATCTAACCACATCAAAACTGGTGTAGAAGATTTTTTAGGTGCTACTGGCTTACTAATAATTGATTCTGTTCGCTCAGAAACTGTTCCAAAAAGCTGACGTGCAGTTTTGCCGCCTTTTTGTTCTTTCACCAAGACAGGTAACATATCATGAAGCGCATTAACTTTCTCTGCCTCAGATAAGTTTGCTGCTTCTAAAGATTTTTTCAAATCAAAAATATACTGTTGGTTTCGCTTCGTTAATTGTGTTTCTAAATTATTATTTTCTTTCACCATTTCACGTAATTGCTCTGGTTCCATGATCTAGTAGTCCTCCTTAGCCGTTAGTTTGCTTAACGGTCGTCACAAAAAATATTTTAACATATTTTTAGCAAACTATGATAGCCCTTTTATACATTAAAACGGAACAACATAACGTCTCCATCTTGTACAATGTACTCTTTACCTTCTAAACGAACACGTCCAGCTTCTTTAGCTGCATGCATATTTCCATATTTATTCAAATCATCGAATGAAACTGTTTCTGCACGAATAAAGCCACGTTCAAAGTCCGTATGGATAATTCCAGCTGCTTGTGGTGCCTTGATTCCTTTTCTGAAAGTCCAAGCACGCACTTCTTGCTCACCTGCTGTGAAATAAGTTGCTAATCCAAGTAATCCGTAGGCTGCACGAATCAATTGATCTAAACCAGATTCTTCAATTCCTAAAGCTTCTAAGAATTCTGCTTTGTCTTCTTCATCTAGTTCAGCAATTTCTTCTTCTGCTCGGGCACAAACTACGATAACTTCAGCATTTTCTTCTGCTGCAAAATTGCGCACTTCTTGAACATAATGATTTGATTCTGCATCAGCAACATCATCTTCTGATACGTTCGCCACATATAAAATAGGTTTAGTTGTCAGTAAAAATAGACTCTTAACGATTTTTTGTTCTTCTTCCGTAAATTCGATTGAACGGGCAGAACGGCCTTCTTCTAAAACTGGTTTGATTTTATCCAACACAGCTAACTCTGCCACAGCTTCTTTATCTTTTGTTTTTGCTACTTTAGCCACACGTGTATAACGTTTAGTAATTGATTCCAAATCAGCTAAAACCAACTCTAAGTTGATTGTATCAATGTCGCCTAAAGGATCTACACGACCTTCAACATGGGTGATGTTATCGTCATCAAAACAACGAACAACATGACAAATTGCATCTACTTGGCGAATATGGCTTAAAAATTTATTTCCTAATCCTTCACCTTTACTTGCGCCCTTAACGATACCGGCAATATCAGTAAATTCAAATGTCGTTGGTACAGTTTTTTTCGGTTGTACAAGTTCTGTTAAGCGTTGTAAACGCCAGTCTGGTACTTCAACCATTCCAATGTTTGGATCAATTGTTGCAAAAGGATAGTTCGCTGCTTCTGCTCCAGCTTTTGTAATTGCATTAAATAAAGTTGATTTTCCTACGTTGGGCAAGCCAACGATTCCAGCAGTCAATGCCATAAATTAATTCACTCTTTCTTTGCCTTTTTTTCAAGTATTTTTTTTAGTTTTTTTTCAAAATCGCGACGTGTCATCATCACGATATGGCCACAGTTCACACATTTAATTTTGATGTCTGCTCCCATACGAATGATTTCCCAACGATTTGTTTGACAAGCATGAGGTTTTTTCATTTCAACAATATCGCCTAAATCATACATAAAATAGCCTCCTGTTTCTACTCTTCATCAAATTGAATGTTAAGAATATCAAGAATTCTTGTTAAATCGTTTTGTGAAAGATACTCAATTTCAATTTTTCCTTTGCCATCTTTTTCTTGAATTGCAACACTCGTACCAAATTTATCCATCAAACGATCTTCGCTTTCACGAATGTAATAAGGTTTTTCTTTTGCCAAACGTGGGATTTTTTTCTTTTCTTTCCCATCATTTTGATTTAATTCAGACACTGTTTGTTCTAATTGACGAACAGTTAAGTTTTCAGATACTACACGATTAGCTAATTTCAAAATAAGATCTTTATTTTTTAGACCTAATAAGGTTCTAGCTTGTCCCATTGATAAACGGTGATCTTGAACCATTTCCTTCACTAGATCTGGTAAAGACAACAATCGTAAGTAGTTCGCAATGTAAGGACGACTTTTCCCTAAACGGCTGGCTACTTCTGCTTGTGTCAAATTCAAATTTTTCATCAGCATTTCGTAAGCTTCTGCTTCTTCTAAAGGATTTAAATCTTCTCGTTGCAAGTTTTCTAAAACAGCAACCTGCATCATTGCTTCTTCATTGAATTCTCGTACAATTGCTGGAATTGTTTCTTTTTCAGCTAATTTTGAAGCACGAAAACGTCGCTCACCAGCGATAATTTCATACCCTTTTACCGTAGATCTTCTAACAATAATTGGTTGAAACACACCCGATTGTTCAATTGAATTAGCTAGCTCCTGTAGAGATACTTCTTCAAACGTTTTTCGTGGTTGATAAGGATTAGGACGTAGCTCGTTCAAAGGTAATTGAATAACTGCTTCGTCTTTTACATCAACACTTTCTAAATTTTCTAAATCTTGAAATAGCGCGTTGATTCCTCGACCTAGGCCTTTATTTTTCTTCACGATCAACCACTTCCTTTGCCAATGCTTGATAAACTTCTGCTCCTCGAGAACGTGGATCGTAGTCAATAATTGGTAGACCATGACTTGGTGCTTCTGATAAACGAACATTTCTTGGAATAATCGTATCATAGACTTTTTCACGGAAATACTTACGAACTTCTTCAACAACTTCTGTCCCAAGGTTCGTTCTTGCATCATACATCGTTAATAAAACGCCAGCAATTTCTAAGTCGGGGTTAAAATGTTTTTGTACTAAACGAACGGTATTAAGTAATTGGCTTAAGCCTTCTAAAGCATAATACTCACACTGGACAGGTATTAAAATTGCATCACTAGCAGTAAACGAATTGATTGTTAAGTGGCCTAAAGAAGGCGGGCAATCAATCAAAATATAATCATATTGATTCTTTACTTCTGCTAAAGAACCTTTTAATCGAGATTCTCTAGCCATCATAGAAGTTAATTCAATTTCTGCTCCAGCTAATTGGAGAGTAGCAGGCACGATATTTAAATTTTCATGTTCTGTTACAATCGTTGCTTCTGCAATTGGCAATTCATTCACCAATACATCGTAAATATCTTGCTTAACATCCGGTTTTCGGACACCCACACCGCTAGTAGCATTTCCTTGCGCATCCATATCAACTAAGAGTACTTTTTTTCCTAGGCTAGCAAGACAAGCACCTAGATTAACTGTAGTTGTCGTTTTACCAACTCCACCTTTTTGGTTTGCAACAGATATAATTTGTGCCATCTCTTCTCCTCCTACTTAATGGGTTGCTTATTAGGCAATCCAGGTTTTCTTGGATATTTTTTTGGTGTGACTTTTTTCTTTTCTATAGTAAGAATATGACGTTGATCCGAAATTTTTGGCAGATCAACTGCTGTCTCCTTGATAAATTTACCACCCAAGATAGCAATTGCATGTTTTGCTTCAGTCAATTCTTCTTCACTTTTAGCAGCTTTTAATGCATAAAAATGACCACCTAACTTGACTAGTGGCATACATAATTCTGCCAATACGTTTAATCTAGCAACAGCCCTTGCAGTAACTAAGTCAAAAGATTCACGAAATTCTATGTTTTGCCCAAATGTTTCTGCGCGATCATGGTATAAAGAAGCACTAATACCTAATAAGTTAGTTAATTCTGTTAAGAAAGTAATTCGTTTATTTAATGAGTCAACAATTGTAATTTGTAGCTCTGGAAAAACAATTTTTAATGGAATACTTGGAAAGCCTGCGCCTGATCCAACATCACACAAAGAAAGCTTCTCGGTAAAGTCAACTTCAAAAGCCAGTGTCAGTGAATCATAAAAATGTTTCAAATACACTTCATTTTCATCTGTAATAGCTGTTAAATTCATTTTTTCATTCCACTCAACTAGTGTTTTAAAATACGTGGTAAATTGCTCCATCTGATGATCTGATAAATGAATTTGTTTTTCTGCTAATGCTTGGCGAAATTCTTCTGGTGTCATAATTAGTCCTTTCATTGTGAAACAGAAATTGTTTCACAGAATCTTCTCCTACTTTAACGCAATTTTCTTTTTCTTGCAATGCTTCCTTGGACAATCTTAAAAAAATTCGCACTAAAAAACGAACAAAAAAGAACTCGAGCAAGTATATAAATTATTACAGCTCAAGTTCTCTTTTTATTTTAAAAATTTATTGGGCAGATGCGTTAACTTTCGCAATCTTCCCTTGTTCGATATAGACCCAAATTGATCTATCAATAATTATCAAACTGAGTCATATAGAGACAAAAATTTCAAAAATGACCTGTTAAATGGTCATCAAATATCATTTAAAATCAATACGACGGAGTCAGACACGGAGTCAAAACAAGCCCGCTGAGAGTAAAAAATATACAGTCCCATAGGTAAAGTGCCACAGGACTGTATATTTTTTTATTTGAGATTACCTGAAATGATTCCATTTACTTTTTATCTCATTTTTTCCTACTAGTTAGTATCAAATACTCTCCTATTTTCTCAATAAACTATTTTGGGTTACATGGTATCTGAAACAGCTAAAACCTTGTCATTACAACAAAAAATCACTTTATCTCCGTTTCATTTCAGATACATTTCACTTAAGCGGATTCCAAAAAAACAAAAGAAAAAGGAACCCCTAGTTAGCCTATGCTTTTTATAGGTTCCTCTCGAAACACGGTCATATAACAATGGGGTGGGGTAAATGAATGAAAAAGGTGGAGGAAACATTATTCAATAGCTGTCTTAAATACTTCGTTATAAAATGTGAACAAATAAAAGACATCCTGCAACTGCAGAATGCCTCTACCCCTATTTTCTACACTTCCACTTTACTACCATCTTTGAATCGTACAATTTTCTTAACTCTTCTCGTTTACCTCAATTCATTTTCAAGGGGAATCAACTCATCATCTAACATTTTACGCCATGCTCGCTTCATTTCTTGTGTGTATTTAAATGGCTTCGCTTCTGGATGTTTGGCTTTATATCCTTCGTAATCCTTACTGTAGATAATTGCTTTCATATTAGGAATTGGATCTTCACCTAGCATATATTGCAGATTAGAAGCATGTAATTCTTTCTCAGAGACAAACCACTCATTGGAAAAGGCATGAATCAAATCATCACTTGCTTGTGTAAAATAGCGACGTTTAATGACAAAGATATCTTCATTACTATCTAAAGTCCCCACATCAAATGCATTTAAAATTTGTCGGTAAACTTCTTTGACTCCTTCTGTTTTATTCAATTTAGCCAAAGCTTTTTCAATTTCTTCTCGTGCATCTGAACTATTCGCAGCATAAGTTCCTAGTAATTGATCAATATAAGTTGAATCAATATCATACAACTTCGTGGTATTTTCACTATAAAATTCGATCGTTGAAAAATCTTCTCCCTCTTTTTCTGGTTCTTCCTCTATTAATGAACCCTTCACGGTCTCGTACACGCCAATTTGTTCTTCCAAAAGTTGAATTTGATTGTTCAAAGTTGGAGATTTCACCATGTCATCATTGTAATCGTCATAAGTCACTAACGATTCATACGCACGATTCAATTCTTGAAATGCTTTGACGTACTCGATACGGATTTCAAGTGGCGTATGTTCATCAATGGATTCCATGGATGAAACCTCCTTTAACTTACCATATGCTTGCTTGAATCTTTTTTTGGATTCCTGATAACTTGGATAAATCAAACCCGATTCTTCTTTTGCTTCTGAATACAGTTTTGTCGCATCCTCGACATTCTTCTCCATTGTCGCTGGCTTACGAAACGTCACAATCAATCCTTTTGTCTTTTCAGGATACGTACGGTTCGTACGTGAAAAAGCTTGAATCAATCCTGCATACTCTAGATTACGATCCACAAATAGGGTTTGAATCGTAGGTGCGTCAAAACCTGTCAATAGACGATCCACTACGATTACTAAATCGATTTGTTTCCCAAATTGTTTGAATTCCGCTCTTTTTCGTGCCAAACGGTTATTGATGTCTCCGTTATAACGCTCAATGTCTGCTAATGACCAGGAAGTATCATAATACTGATTATATTCCTCAATAATTTTTTGCATTTCTTCTTGTTGGACACTTGAATCTCGGCTGTTTTCTTCTAATGAATAGGTAATAGCGATTCGTGGAAAATCAGGATCCTCCATCGTTCTTCCTTCACGAATGGGCTGATTAGGAAACTCTTTTGTTAACCAGTCAGGTTCTTTCGTCATTTCTTTGATCGCTCGATAATACTTTTTGGCCATGTCAATGGAACTCGTGGTTAAGATCGCAGACTTCGTTGGACGGCCATTTCGAAAATCAAATTTTGTATAGGCATTGTCTGGACGGAACATTTTATGAATGACTTTTTGGATATGTTCATCTGATTCAAAAACAGTAGGGTCCAAATAACTTTCTTTTTTAACCGGCTCCATTTGATCAATCATACGATTGATCTGTTCCGGTGAATACTCTGCATATGTTTCTACTTCTTTTAATTTCCGATAGATTTTATTCTCTAATGAAGTCGGCTCCACGGTGTTTTCATGCTCTACTTGAAATCCTAAAACCGAGCCATCTTCTAGCGCATTCTTGATGGTATAGGTGTGCAAGACCTCTCCATACTGATCATGGGTCGTACGTGCCAATTGCCCTTTGGCTTGTTTCCGATTCTCAGGGAAAATCGGTGTACCTGTAAAGCCAAACCAAGTGGATTTCGGAAACATTTTTTTGATTTCTTCCATATTTTCAGCACTTAATGCTCGATGACACTCATCTACTACAAACACGATATGTTGCCCCATTAATTTTTGGAAGCGATTGGTTCCTTTTTTCTCTTCTTGTTTCTTTGCATATTTCAACGCCGCATCTAGCTTTTGACGGGTTGTAATAATCACAACATTTGCATTGGCATCTGCCAACAGGGTTTCACTTAACTCTTTGGCACTTCCTGTTCCCACGATCAAGCTATTCGCTTTGGCGTTCCCGGAAGAAATCCCAGTATTAAATTCCGAAGCAAATTTCGTAAACTCTGCGGTGGTCTGATTATCTAAATCTTTGCGGTCCACTAACATGATCGTTCGATCGATCCCCGATTTTCGCGCTAAAAGCTTAGTAGATACAAAACTAGTCAACGTCTTTCCTGAACCAGTCGCATGCCACACATACCCTGATTGATGTTTATTTGCGGCAATAAACAAGGCTTGAATCGCATGAACTTGATAAGGATGTAACACCATGAGGGTTTTATTGTCTTGATCTTCACTGACAATCGTATAATCCGCAATCAAGCGATGGGCATCCGGGATATTTAGCACTTGTTTACAAAACTCATATAAGTTTTCTACTTTTTCATTGTCTTTCGTTCGCCAACTAAATAAAAACTTAGGGTGCAAGTCTTTCGGTAAGGCATTTGCAAAATACCGAGTCGTTTGTTCATTAGAAACCACAAACAACTGTAAGGTCGAAAAGATATTGTTCCGAAACATGCCTTCTTCTGCATATTTTTTGATTTGGTTAAAGGCCTGATGAAAACCATCTTTTGCGGTTACTTGTTTCAACTCGATTTGAACAATCGGTAATCCATTGATCAATAAGGTGACGTCAAAACGTCGATCCCGTGCTTCTATGTTACTTCCACGTTTTGCAATTTGATGGACCACTTCATAAGTAGAGATTCCTCCACCAATGTCTTGATTGGAATAAAGGATAAGTGAGACAGAACCTAATTGCGAATCTTCCCGTTCAATCGTGATCCGAGCCATCCCATTTTCACCTTTTAACCATTTCGCAGCATCAAATGGGGTTTTCGTCCGTAGCAATAATTCGGTTTTGATCGTTTCAAACTCTTTATCGGTCAAAGGAGAATCATTCAGTTCCGCTTGATTGTTTGAGATGATTTTTTGACGTAAATTAACCCAAAGATCTTCTTCTGATTTTAGATCCGGACGATACGTCCACTGATTATGCCCTTCTCCAAGTACACGAATCAACTGTTCTTCGACTTCCGCTTCCTCACGGTGACTAATTTTCATTCTTCTTCCCTCCCTAAACAAACATCTTTTGCAAGAAGCCTTTTTTCGTTTCTTTTAGTACATCTAATTCGCGCTCATGAAGGGCAATAGTATTATCAAGCCTCTCAAAAAATGCAGCAATCTGTTTCTGTTCCTCAATGCTAGGAACCATTATCTTGACTAATTTTAGTGTTGGAAATTTCAAATTCCATGTGTCAGATGTCAGGCCTTGTGAATTTCTCTTGAATGTTTGAATCATGTCATATCGCTTAAAATCATACGCAAAGAATTTTGAATCAGTTCCTTCTTTAGGAATAATAACAGTATATGCAGGGCTTAGAATCCCCTCATAAGAAGAATATCCGCTTGCGCCTTGCCACATCCGCATTGAATTATACGCAATATCACCAACTTCAACTTTCTTGTAATTTGATTTATTATCACTAGAATTATCTTTTCTATCAAGTTCACTTGCCTTTATAACTCCTGAGTTAATTGTAACCGAGATAAGCTCTCCCTCACTACTACGTTCTGATCGTTCAGAGAAAACATCTCCCAATTTCCGCTCTTCCCAATCTTTCGTAAATCCAGGAAACCGAATTTCTGGCACTTTTGCTCCGTTTTTAGGGAACATTTTTTGTAAGAATCCTTTTTTCGTTTCCTTCAGCAAATCTAACTTACGTTGATGAAGGGTGATGGTATTGTCAATCTGTTTAAAGAAAGTGCCGACTTTTTGTTGTTCTTGAATGTCAGCTGGTACTTTAACAGGTAACTTTGCAAGATCATTTGAATTTATAGCTGGATAGCTTGTTCCTGTACTTCTTTCTAAAACTCTATTTACAAATTTTTCTTCTTGTATTAGAGTCAAAAGAAAGTAGCCATTACCTATAGGTCTCATTTGTGCATAACCTGTTGAGAAAACATAGTTATCATAAGGTAAGTCAAAGAGATAATTATTCTTTTGATAAGGGCGCACTGTCTGATAAAACACATCATTTTTTTTAGCTAAGCGTTGGGCTCTTGAAGGAGCGGAATATCTATTTTCCGTTCTATGTCCGACCAACTCTGTTCCAACCACAGATTCTAAATCAACATATTCGAATCTTTCAGGCAAGTCTGATTTGGGATTGAACTCTGCTAACTCATTTAACTTACGCTCTTCCCAATCTTCCGTAAATCCTGGGAAACGGATTTCTGGTTGTGTATTATTGCTCATGTTTGAACACCTCCAGCGCACCTTGCAACCACGCTTCATTTTCAGGTGTTGTTTGCAGGGAAGAGATAGCTTCTAAAAGTTCTTTTTCTAGCACTTGCTGTTCTTGTCGTATCTTCTTGATGTCATTTCCGACATGAACCATATCAATTGGTTCTTCTTCTTCGAACGTATCGACATAGCGTGGGATATTTAAGTTATAGTCATTTTCTTTGATTTCATCAAAGGTTGCCAAATGAGCATATTTATCTACGTCTTTTCTCTCTGCATATGTTTCGAGGATTTTTTGAATGTTTTCTTCCGATAATTTATTCTGATTTTTTCCTTTGACAAATTCTCGACTAGCGTCAATGAATAATACATCGCGAGTTTGACGATTCTTCTTCAATACAATAACCGTCGTTGGAATCGACGTGCCAAAGAATAAGTTCGCAGGCATACCGATCACAGCATAAATACTGCCGTCTTCTAGTAATTTTTGACGAATGATCCCTTCTGCAGCGCCACGGAATAAAACTCCGTGTGGCAAGACGATAGCCATGGTACCCGTTTCCTTCAAATGATAGAACCCATGAAGAAGAAACGCAAAATCTGCTTTGGATTTTGGTGCTAATTTTCCATAACGATTAAACCGAGAATCATCTAAGAAGGTCGTATCTGCTGACCATTTTGCTGAATAGGGTGGGTTCATCACTACTGCATCAAATGTGTAAGGTTCATCTGTTGGCCAGTCCTTATTCAACGTATCCCCATTGCGGAGATTCATTTCTTCGGCATCTACCCCATGTAAAATCAAGTTCATTTTTGCTAGATTGTATGTCGTTGTATTTAATTCTTGCCCATGATATTTAACGTTACCTGGGTGAGTTAAGTAGCTACGTACGTTTAACATCAATGAACCTGAACCCATCGTTGGATCAAAAACACTAAAGAACCGACTTTCTTTTTGATCCAACGTCACGATTTGTGCCATCATATCAGAAACCATATGAGGCGTGTAAAATTCTCCGGCTTTCTTCCCTGCTTCTGAAGCAAATTGACTGATCAGAAATTCATAAGCATCCCCGATCACGTCCCCATCGTGACCTAAAACTTCCACGTCATTCAATTTCTTAATGACTTCGGTAATCGTCACATTTCGTTGTTGCTCATCTGTCCCTAGTTTTTTTGATTGGAGATCCACATCATCAAATAACCCATTAAATTGATTGTAGGTAGATGCCAATTGCACAAAGGCTTTATTTAAATCATTCAATTGGAACGTTGCTTGTTTTGCTTGATCCGCTAAGACGTTGAAAAGATACTCTGGCGCAATCGCATACCCCAAAATATCAACGATTGTGGCAATCAGATCTTCTTTTGATTCTTCATCTGAAAGTAATTCACGATACAACATTGTTTGTTTGCTTACTGTGTCATATTCCTCTAAGGATTCATCTGCTAAAAGAACCACTTGTTCCAACAAACGGTCGGATAAATATTTATAGAAAATCAGCCCCAATAAATAATTTTTATATTCTGACGCATCCATTTTACTACGGAGATTATCTGCCGCACTAAATAATTTTTGATTTAATTCTGCACCCAAAAAGATACACTCCTATCTCTTATTTAAAGTTGCTATATACCCTATTATTTTAGCATACTCCCTTTTAGAAAAAGAAAAAAACTTATTCTTGCTAATAAACTACGTGAAAGGAGCCTAACGTTGTTTGATATAACTTAGACTGATCGTTAACTTATTTTTTATATTTCTACATAGTTATCTTTAGAACCATTTCAGATACATATGAAACAATTACATATGATTTTTTCATAAAAAAACAGTACTGTCTAGTAGTATAAAATATACAAATTTCTTAAAAATTTTTTCACTAAAATCACTACCTGAAAACACTTATATATCAACGTTTAATGAAACTATCTCCGTTTCATTTCAGATACAAATAAATATAGTCGGGATCCAAATCCGAAAAAAAAAAACACCCCCAGTAGCTTATCCTAAGCTACTGGAGATGTATAAGTACGGTCATATAACAACGGGGTAGGGTAAATGAATGAAAAAGATGGAAGAATCATTATTCAATAACTTTTTTAAATACTTCGTTGTAATCAGTTACCTGTCCGTTCTTAAATACCACAGAATAATCTTTTTTCCCATTTTCAAGTAACCTAAGTGGAACATCTTTACCAACTTGCTCTGTCACCGCATTACTGATTCCTGTTAGGTTGGCTAATAAATCTGATAAAGATTGAGCATCTGTAGAAATCTCTGTATCAGTATTTATCGTGATTCCTTTATCTTCATTTACAAGTTTCCAAGTAGGTGGTATAGCCGTATACGTTTTTATGAATGAATCAATTTTTTCATCTGTTGTTTGTTTCGATATTATATCATTTTCCTTTTCTATCTTACCAATCGGACTCTTATCTTTTGAAGTTCTATAAAGAACTGCTGTTGAGAATTTCCCGTTCAATGTTGCCATCAACATTAGTTTATCCTTCTCACCTTCCATACGCATAATCGATACTTTACTTTCCCCAGTAGTTTGTTCTATTTCCGGTATCCCTTTAACTAATTCATCTTTTGATATTTTTATTACACTATATGAACCTGTATTTATCTTTTCATGTTTTAGAGTATACTTATAGTCCACCAATTCATCATTTTCTTTTAGTTCTATTACTTTGTCTTTAGTTATTTTAAAATCATAAGCTATAGGGAGCCCATCCTCAGTTCCTGACCAATATCCATAAAAATCTTTATCTTTATTTCTACACCCCGATAATTGAAGAACTAGTATGGTTCCTATGACCAAAAACATACCTATTTTTAAATAACTCTTTTTCATCACAAGACTCCTCTTTTAAAGCTTTTTTAAAAACTTTACATTAATTATTATAACATTTACTTCTCATCTTTATTAGTATTTTATTTATAGGAAATCAAACAAAAATCTTTAGTAAGATTGTAGTTTTGAGAGTTTCTTTTGGGACAATATGCATAATAAAGAGGCTAAATAAATTTCATATCAATTTAGCATTAACACCTCTGTATATGGTATCTCTACATATACACGGTCTTTCTTTGGATAGTACTCGATATTTATATTGATAGCACTTCCATTGTCTAACGTAGCTTTAGCTCGGTACGTGTTATCACCATTTTCATGAGTGATAGTCACGTCGTCACAAGAACGATTTAAGTTGTACTGTTCTTGTAAAATCTGTGTTACCAATGGTTTAGATGACTTCTCTAAATTAGATGAGCCTGTCATTCTTGAGAAAATAATACTTATAATAATAGCCAATACAACGATACCTATAATGACAAATTTCTTATCCATATTTACTTTATTCATTTTTTTATCTCCTATCTCCAAAATGATTTTCTCTCATCAGTAACCCGTTGACATCCCTAAAAGTACACCCAAGATTGCTCCGGCTATCCCTGCTATCATCAAAACCGTACCCATTTTTTCATCTTTATCTCGATATAAGTACCCCATAATAACAGCTACGGCACCAAACGCAACAGGAACGAATACCAACGATACCACCGTAGAAACCCAACCAATAATCAAATACAGCTTCCCTGTCTCTTGTCCATGTACGATTTGTTCCTTCATTTCATTAATTGTCTGCTCAGTACTTTTCTTTACTGCGTCTGCTCCGGTTGTCTCATCTGTTTCTTGTAGTGCTCCGCAAAACTGGCAATACTTACTTTCATCTGTTATTTCTTTGCCACATTTTCTACAATACATGTCTTCTCCTCCTAAAAACATTCAATTGTTTATTAGTTAACTGTTTACTTTATTAAATACATCAGAAAACAGCTCATTCATTGGTACACTTAATATCTCAGAAAGCATTTTCATTTGATAGGGTTTAGGAATCGTTCTCCCTGTTTGCCACGAACTTACACATTGCGCTGAAAAAATCTTCTCTACACAACAGGCAGTAGCAAGATGGGAAAATTCTGTAACAGAACCTAACCTTGATAGCTTAACAGCTCTTTCTAGAGCCCTAGGAACCCCTGTAAGCCATTTTCTAGATGAAGAGATGATTAAACGGAGGAAGACTTTGTGACCTTGTATCGATCGCTCAGCCCCCATGATAGAGAGAGAACAATTGATTATATGAAATTATTAAAAAAGCAAGAATTTGAACGAAATGAATTTGCTTAAAGAAAGAGCTTACTACGAAATGTTAAGCACTTTCTTTTAGTATATTGATGACTTTATTATGCAATCGAGCAATTTGTCTGTTGGCTGACTCCAGTTTTATACCTTGTTTTTTTGCGATTTTTTCTGGTACCATTGTTACTATATCTGTTAGAAGTATAATGTCTTTTGTATTTAATCCATTCATAATGTCCTCTCTCATTTCTATATTTCTTTGGTGACTAGATACATTGTCAGAAAGAACACCGATTGATACATTGTCTGGTGTACTAACTGTAGACAGTCTCTCCTCATATCTACTTATACTAGATAAATGATTTTTTTTAATCCATTCTTGCATCTCAATTGATAAATTGCCATATCTTTTTTCAAATTCCTTTTCTCGATCTTTTTGACTTCGCCTTTTCATGTTAAGTTCCATTTCGAAAAACCTGTCTTTTGTTGCACGTTGCGAATTTGATAAGATTCTTTTTATTTCAAGTTCACTTTCTGAACAATCCTTTAAAAGAAAGTCCTCATAAGAAAGTCCGTAACTTAAAGTACTATACCGCTTTTTTCCATTGTTTAACTCATAGAATAAACTATAATCAAATTCCGCCTTTATAGTCTCTCTGTCCCAACGTTGATATGGGAGAAAAAGTGAAATAAGATGTTTGAGAACCCACTTACCTTTTTTTGTCTTCTTTATTTTCCAAATGATATCTTGGAATCGTCCTGTATCTATCTTAGTAATATTTTTTTTCATTTTTTTACCTACTTTCTGTCTGTTTTTATGTTTTTTCGCCCCTAGTAATTATGAAAAGGTCAATAATTAATAAGAACAATATTTAATTTAGTAACTTCATACATATATAAATATCACTTCTGTTATTAAAATATGAGATAAATACCTAGTTAAATATTTAATTTATATACATATATCAAAAAACTATTATACTCAGGAGGGGCTCTGCCCCTCCCTCGGTCAATCTGAAAGATTGTGGGGGTTTGGGGCGCATAGCCCCAAGGTCTTAAAAGCCCTTATTTTGTTTTTAAGAAAACATATTCATTTGATCAATTATAAATGGTTGATTCATCAGTTACCTAATACTTATTTTCATCTAAAAACTGAATGATATCAGTTTTTTTATAAAGACATAAACCATCTATAGTAACCCGTTTTAAACCTTTTCTTCTTAGCTTAGTCAAGCTATTAGTAGATATCCCCCCTAAATAAGCTTTAGTCTCCTCCGTAGTCAAATACTCTCTATACCGAGAACTATCTTGATTCCATGATTCAAATATAATGCTTATCTCTTTTTTCATTTCCTCTAACAGCCCGTCAGTGTTTACTAACAACTCCATAAAAAAACCTCCTAAAAATCAATTAAAAGAACAACTTCCATGCCAACATAATATACTCATACCGTTTACTACGCAAGCCTGTTTTTTATAAAAAAACGCACAAAAATAGGGCTATTGTTTTTTGTCAATAGCCCTAATCTGTCTCACCCAAACCCTTATTTATTGAAAATATTATATAACATAAAAAAATTCATGTCAAAAAAATATTGTTTACAAAGTAAACAGTAATATGCTATCGTAAATACAGGTGATGAATATGAAAGAACACAAATATTATTTCTTTGACAAATCTGCTATCGGTAAGAGAATCAAAGCTATACGTGAAAATTTCGATTGTACGATGGAACAATTTGGTCAATTGATTGGAACAACCAAAGTAGCGGTTTATAACTGGGAAACAGGAAAAAGATTTCCTAGCGATGATAGTCTTGAATGGATTGCTCTTTTAGGTAAAACAACTGTGGAATGGATTGTATACGGAGATATAGAAGAATATATATTGTCTTTATCAACAATAGACTCTTCAATCTACACTCAGTTAAAGAGTTTCTACACGAACCACTGTGCAAACAATGTAAGTTTATTTGAACGATACGAGAAGGCTACGACAGAAACAAGAACAGATATAGTCAAGCAAGTGGTTAACGACTATGCTAGAAGAAATTTATTAATCTACTCACAATTAAAGCACGTTTTTGACTCTTTTATGTTAACCATGGAAGATGCGTTATCCAAACAAGACATAGTAGAACTACCTGATGATCTAAAAAGTTCATTATCAAAAATAAAAAAGAAAAGTTTATCACACAAAGGCATAGATTCTTTATTGAAATCAATTCGTAATTATTTAGAAAATTAATTTGAAAGGTGGGATGCAATGATTTTCCTTTATAGCCAATAAGCTCTCAGCGGGCTTCTATGGCTTCTTCAAGGAGGAATTACAATGCCAACTATACAACAATACAAAAAAAGCGATGGCACCACAGCTTGGCTTTACAAAGTTTACATGGGCAAAGACCCGATGACAGGTAAAGAAAAACGGACGACACGTAGAGGATTCAAAACAAAAAAAGAAGCCTCTTTAGACTTGGCTCGATTCCAGTTAGAAATCGAATCTAATGGAATAAGTCAACACTCTATCAAGACATTCAGTGAGTTATATGATCTATGGATGAGCCAACACGTTAAAAATATTCGAAACACAACAGAACAACGGATCAAGAATCACTTCACGAACCAAATTCTTCCCTCTTTTGGAAAAATGAAGTTAGAGGCTATTACTCCTGCTACATGTCAAAAAATACTAACTGAATGGTCAATGAAGTATCATTCTTACCAGAAAATAAAGAGTTACACTTCACAGGTATTCAACTACGGTATATTGATTGGCGTGATCAAGACCAATCCCATGGAACGTACCATTACACCTAAGTCTAATCATGACTCTGCTGAGATCGAAGCGGAGTTTTACACAAAAGAAGAGCTTCGACAATTCTTTGATTGCTTGCAAGAGCTGAAAGATGATCGTGCTCTAGCATTTTTTAGACTAGCTGCTTATACAGGAGCTAGGAAGGGGGAAATACTGGGGCTGACGTGGAAAGACATCGACTTTGATAAAAAGACTGTGCAGTTCAATAAAACGCTAGTAGAGCTATCTGATGGCTCTCTATGTATCAATCCTACAAAGACAGAGTCATCTAAGAGAACAATCACAATAGACGACGGGACTTTGACTATTCTTAAGAAGTGGAAACGTACCGTCATAAAAAAGAATCTCTCTAGAGGTATCAGAATCGATAATATAGATGATGTACCTGTTATCAGCACTATTAAAGCAAATAAAAAAAGGGACTTCCTGTATAAGGGCTACCCTAATCATGTAATGAGTAAAGTAGCTAGGAAGTTCCCTGATATGAAAATAATCAAAGTTCACGGTTTTAGAAAGACTCATGCCACCTTGCTATTTGAAGCGGGTGCACAAGTAAAAGATGTACAGAATAGACTCGGACATTCTTCATCCAAAACAACCATGGATATCTATATCCAAGTATCGACAAATCGACAAGAGGAGACAGTCCAATTATTCGATTCTTATATGAACGCTTGATAGGCGGAGTCAAAAACGGAGTCAGCGTATACTAAAAGGACTCATTTTTTAACATGAGTCCTTTCGTATCAATGCTTTAAGCCTGCACTTTCGCAATCTTCCCTTGTTCGATATACACCATCAGAATACTCAAATCGGCAGGATTTACACCACTAATTCGACTCGCTTGCGCAATCGTTTCAGGTTGAATTTTTTGCAATTTTTGTTTTGCTTCTGTAGCTAAACCATTGATTGCTGCGTAGTCGATATTTTCTGGAATTTTTTTAGCTTCCATACGTTTTAATTTTTCAACTTTTTCCATGGCTTTTTTGATGTAACCTTCATATTTAATTTGAATTTCAACTTGTTCAATTTCTTTATGTGTCAGTGCATCATTTTCTGGAATAAATTTTAACAAATCTGCGTAAGAAATCTCTGGACGTTTCAAGAAATCACTTGCCAAGACACCATCTTTTAATGGTGCTGCTTCAATGCTACTCAAGAAAGCTTGGACTTCCTCTGTTGGCTTAATTCGAATGCTCATTAATCGTTTGATTTCTTGCTCAACCGCTGCTTTCTTCGATAGGTAAGAATCATATTGTTCTTCTTTTACTAATCCAATTTGATGGCCCATTTCAGTTAAACGTAAATCTGCATTGTCATGTCGTAAAATCAAACGATACTCGGCACGAGAAGTAAGTAAACGATAAGGTTCATTTGTTCCTTTTGTCACCAAATCATCAATCATCACACCAATATAGCCATCACTACGTTTAATTACGAAAGGATCTTTTTCTTGGACTTTTAATGATGCATTGATTCCAGCAATCAGACCTTGACCTGCCGCTTCCTCATACCCACTTGTTCCGTTTGTTTGACCAGCTGTATACAAGTTTTCAATTACTTTTGTTTCAAGTGTTGGACGTAATTGATGTGGCTCAATGACATCATACTCAATGGCATATCCCGTACGCATCATTTCCACTTTTTCCAAACCAGCAATTGAATGCAATACATCTACTTGAACATCTTCTGGTAACGATGTGGATAGCCCTTGGACGTATACTTCTTCTGTATTTAATCCTTCTGGCTCTAAAAACAATTGGTGACGTGGTTTATCAGCAAAGCGAACAATTTTATCTTCAATTGAAGGGCAGTAACGTGCGCCCACACCTTCAACAATTCCAGTAAACATCGGTGCACGATGTAAATTGTCACGAATAATTTGATGCGTTGATTCACCAGTGTAAGTTAACCAACAAGGCTCTTGATCAATTTTATATGCACTATCAGGTGTGCTAAAACTAAAATGATTAGGTTTTTCATCACCAGGTTGTTCTTCTGTGACTGAATAATCAATTGTACTTGATTTTACACGTGGTGGTGTTCCTGTTTTAAATCGTTCAATCTTAAACCCTAATTCCTTTAGATTATTGGCTAAGCCTACTGATGGCTGTGAGTTATTTGGACCTGATGAATATTTTAATTCACCAATAATAATTTCACCACGAAGAGCTGTTCCAGCTGTGATAACAACAGCTTTCGCGCTATAACGTGCGCCTGTAGAGGTAACGACGCCACGACAAACACCCTCTTCAACAATTATTTCTTCAACAATTCCTTGTCGTAGCGTCAAATTAGGTTCTTTTTCAATGGTATGTTTCATTTCTGAGGCATAGGCATGCTTGTCAGCTTGTGCGCGCAAAGCACGAACTGCAGGTCCTTTTCCGGTATTCAACATTCTCATTTGAATGTACGTTTTGTCAATATTTTTTCCCATTTCTCCGCCTAAAGCATCAATCTCACGAACAACCACTCCTTTAGCTGGTCCGCCTACTGATGGATTACAAGGCATAAATGCAACCATATCCAAATTAATTGTTAATAGCAATGTTTTCGATCCTAGTCTAGCCGAGGCTAACGCTGCTTCAGATCCAGCATGCCCTGCTCCAACAACGATGACATCATACGACTCTGCTTGATATTGATTCAAAAGATGTTCCTCCTCTATTTTCCTAAACAAAATTGACTAAATAACTGTGTTATCAATTCATCTTGGACACTATCTCCAACTACTTCTCCAAGATAGTCCCAACAACGTGTCATATCGATTTGAACTAAAT
Organism: Enterococcus thailandicus; assembly: GCF_001886265.1. Classification (GTDB taxonomy): domain Bacteria; phylum Bacillota; class Bacilli; order Lactobacillales; family Enterococcaceae; genus Enterococcus_B; species Enterococcus_B thailandicus. The sequence goes on along the minus strand of NZ_JXLE01000017.1, from coordinate 30,667 downwards.
CAACAGGCATACCAGCCTCTATTCCTGTGACCACTTCATCTAATGAAATAGCTGCTTTTTCTAATAATGCGATATGTCGCGTATTTGAAACATAAGTTGCATCTTTCTCGCCTGTTTTCCCACCGAAAAACAGTTCAGTAATAGCAAGTTCTAATTGATCCAAACCATCATTGTTTGTGACTGAAACTGGAAAAACAGGTTCATGATTAATAAATGTTGCTAGTTTATCTAGTTCAATTTTTGCGGGTAGATCAGTTTTATTTAAAAGAATGATTCTCTTTAATCCACTGGTTGCTTCTAATAATTGTTCATCTTCTGCTGTTAGAGCTTCACTTTGATTTAAAACTAATAAAATCAAATCAGATTCAGACAAAGCTTTTCTACTTCTTTCTACACCAATTCGTTCTACAACATCATCCGTCTCACGAATTCCAGCTGTATCAATCAATTTCAAAGGTACCCCCCGAACATTGACATATTCTTCAATCACATCACGTGTCGTTCCGGCAATATCAGTTACAATTGCTTTTTCTTCTCGCAATAAATGATTTAGCAAACTTGATTTCCCTACGTTAGGGCGTCCAATAATTGCTGTGCTTAGCCCTTCTCGTAAAACTTTTCCTTGTTTTGAAGTTGCCAATAGCTCTTCAATTTTTTGATGAACCATTTGCGCTTTTTCAAGTAATAATTTAGTTGTCATTTCTTCAACATCATCATATTCTGGATAATCAATATTGACTTCAACTTGTGCTAACGTTTCTAAAATTTCTTGGCGCAATGCACGAATTAATGAAGAAAGATTTCCATCTAATTGATTAATTGCTAGGTCCATTGCCTTATCTGTTTTTGCACGAATTAAATCCATGACAGCTTCTGCTTGTGACAAATCCACCCGTCCATTTAAAAATGCACGCTTTGTAAATTCTCCTGGCTCCGCTAGACGCGCACCCTCTCTAAGTAAAAGCTGAAGTACCTGATTGACTACAACAATCCCACCATGACAATTAATTTCAACCACATCTTCACGAGTAAAAGTTTTCGGTGCTAACATTACTGAGACCATCACTTCATCCACTAGATGATTATCTTTTGGATCAGCTATATGACCATAATGAATCGTGTGGCTAGGTACTTCGAGTAAAGTTTTTGTTCCACTACGATAAACTTTATTGGCAATTTGAACTGCATGATCACCACTCAAGCGTACAATACTAATTGCACCTTCACCTGGTGGCGTTGAGATTGCTGCGATTGTGTCAAACTCCAAAGTAATTTCAGCCATTTTTTCACTTCTCCTTTAATTTTACGCACAAAAAAAGCGCCCACTCCACCCTTTACATAAAAAGGTGAACTTAGCACTTTGACTGCTTGTTCTTGATTAAATTCTTGTCATAGACTATCACATTTCTAAAAATGAATCAAGTTCTTTTGATTGACTAGTCTCTAACCTTATTTTTAAGCAAAAAAGTACAAAGCAAATGCCTTGTACTTCTTTTTATCAAAGTTAGACTACTACGATCGTATACTTCGATAAGAATGATTTCTAGTAAAATATACTTGGTTTAAAAAATTTTGTCAATCTGATTTTATTTCTTCACACCATTTAGCCATAAAAAAATTATTTTAGTGTTCTTTTTTCTTTATTATCTTATATATATAGAAACAAAAATAGAAACAAAAAAGGAAATGTCACAAGTCAACTGACTTGTGACATTTCCTTTTTGATTTTTATTTCACTTTAATAGAATCTTTTTGCTGGCTCAACAACTAAATATCGATAAGGCTCTTCACCTTCAGAGTGTGTTTTTACTCCGTCATTTTTACTTAGTGCTGCATGAATCTGTTTTCGCTCAAAAGCCGGCATTGGTTCTAAAAATACTGGCTGACCTGTACGAATGACTTTATCAGCTGTTCGCTCAGCTAAACGCTGAATAATTTCTTGGCGCTTTTCACGGTAGTTTCCTACATTAACAACAATTGATAATTTGTTTGTAGCCACCCGATGGATAAATACTTGTGCTAAATACTGCAAAGCATTCAGTGTCTTCCCATGTTTACCAATTAAAATTCCTTGTTTTTGTGTTTCTAAGTGAAAAACAACTAAGTTTGCTTCTCTCTCCATTTTTACCAGAGCAGGCGCGTCCAAATGTTTAGAAATTTCAGTAAGATAAAGTGCCAATTCCGTTAAAGCTGCTTCATCATCCAAGTCACTTAATTCTTGTTCTACTGAACTTTCTTCTGACTCTACTTCAATTTCATCAATCACTGTGATTTCTACAGGAGTTTCTTCTAGAACGTCTTCAACTGTTTCTTCCACTACTTCTGAAATAGTTTCACTAACAGAGGGCTCAATAGACACTTGAGCATCTTTACGGCCCATTCCAAGGAAACCTTTTTTTCCTTCGTCAAGTATCTCAAGTTCAACTTGATCTTTAGTCAAACCTAATTGATTCAAACCATTTTGAATGGCTTCATCTACTGTTGCAGCTTTATAAATCGGCATTAGCATTACCTCCCTTATTTTTTACGTTTTTTCTTAGGACTTGTGGCTTTTTTCAACGCTTTTTCTTTTTCACGAATCTTCATTGCTACTTCTTCACGTTCTTTACGGATCTTAAACGGATTATTAATCAACAATGTCTGAACAACTTGAAAGGCATTTGAAACTACCCAGTATAATGAAAGACCACTTGCTAAGTTAACACCCATAACTAAAATCATCACTGGCATAGCAAAACTCATAATTTTTGTTGTTGGGTTTGACTCAATTTGACTCATACTAGATAAGTAAGTACTTGCAAAAGTAAAAATTGCAGCTAAAATTGGCAAAATAAATGTTGGATCTGCTTCACCTAAATTAAGCCAAAGAAAATGTCCCTGTTTTAATTCTGGTACACGAGAAATTGATTGCCATAATGCCATCAAGATTGGCATTTGTACCAACAAAGGAAGACATCCAGCGTATGGATTTACACCATTTTCAGCGTAAAGCCGTTGTTGTTCTTCTCTCAATTTGCTTTGAGTCTCAGGATCTTTAGAAGAATATTTCTGTTGTAGCTCTTTTAATTTCGGTTGAACTTCTTGTGTTTTGCGCATACTTTTTGTTTGAAAATGCATTAATGGTAATAAAATTACCCGAATCACTAATGTAAATAGAATAATCCCGATTCCAGCATTCCCAAATGATAAGCCTTTAATCGCTTGAGCAAAATTATAAACAATGTAGCGATCCCAAATTCCTGTACTTTGTGCACTCACTTCTCCAGTTCCACAACCAGACAAGATGACAACTAAACTAATTATGCCAGCCATCAAAAGTAAACGTTTGTATTTCTTCACGTACTCGTTACCTCTCTATCGATTATTTTTGCAAGCTTTAAGACATGGACTAAATTTGAGCGAATCTCATCGTAAGTCAGTCCTTCAACACTTGGTCTTGCAATTACAATAAAGTCTAATTCTGGATCGATTTCATCTTTAAAAGAATAAATCGCTGCACGAATCTTTCTTTTTACATCATTGCGGGAGACTGCATTTCCAACTTTTTTACCTACTGAAAGTCCTACTCTAAAATGAAGTTGGTCTTTTTTATCTAATCGGTAAACAACAAACTTACGGTTAGCAAAGGAAGCCCCTGTTTTAAAGACGGCTTGAAACTCTCGTTCTTTTTTTACTCGATACGCTTTTTTCATTAGTTTTCTTTCCTTTTCTATCTCTCACTTACGTGAACCATCATACCATATTTACTGTTATCAGTTCATCATTTCCCTAAAAAAGGGCATAAAAAAAACCACTGAAACCCCAGTGGCCTAAGCTGAAAGAACTTTTCTTCCTTTACGACGACGGCTTGCTAAAACACGACGTCCATTTTTAGTACTCATACGTTTACGGAATCCGTGAACTTTTTGACGTTTACGTTTATTTGGTTGGTATGTTCTTTTCATGTATTCCACCTCCAAAATTTCTTATCTAATTATAAACACAGACATACTTTGATAGTATACCGACTAGAATGCTGTTTTGTCAATATAAAATAATATTAACTCTCTTAAAACTTATCCACAACATTATTTTTTGCTGTGTGATTTTTTTGTGGAAAAAGTTATCAACAACAATTATCCACAATTTTTTTAGCCCATTTTTTACACAGAATAAACACATGTAAAAAAAGAAATCCACAGACTCTCTCTTTTCTGTGAATTGTTTATTCAATCGCTTATAAATATTAACTTTTTTATCCACAAGCGCTTGTTAAAAACTTTTTTATTAGCTGACTTATCCACCTGTTGATTACTCCTGTGGATAAACTTTTTCCTCTCTTGTGATTTTCTCTTTTTTTCTGACGTGGATTTTGTGGATAATACAAATAAATTTATTTTTTTCTTTTCTTTCTGTGGAAAACTATCTGAAAAAATGCTAAATTAGTACTAGTTATTCACTTTTTAATGAAGGAGGAAGCCTTATGGTATCCCTCGATGCTTTATGGAACGAATTAAAAACTACTTATCAAAGAGATTTATCTCCTGCGAGTTACAATACTTGGATTGAAACTGCAACACCTCGTTCATTAGACAATCATCAATTTGTCTTAGAGGTTCCAAGTAAGATTCACAAAGAATATTGGGAAAAAAATCTAGCTACAAAAATTGTTGAAGTTGGCTATATGCTGACTGAAGATGAAATTATTCCACGTTTTGTCACTGGGGATGAGCTTGAACAAGAAGAAATCATTACTGAAAAAATGGAGAAGCCCACCATGGCTGCGCCAATCAAAAAAGCCATGTTAAATCCTAAATATACTTTTGATGCATTTGTCATTGGTAAAGGAAATCAAATGGCACATGCTGCAGCATTAGTTGTAGCAGAAGATCCTGGATCAATTTACAATCCACTTTTCTTTTATGGTGGTGTTGGTTTAGGGAAGACTCACTTGATGCATGCAATTGGTCACCAAATGCTGTTAAGCCAGCCAAATGCAAAAGTAAAATACGTAAGCAGTGAAACTTTTGCAAATGATTTTATCAATTCGATCCAAAATAAAACTGCCGAAGAATTTCGTCAAGAATACCGAAATGTTGATTTACTATTAGTAGATGACATTCAATTTTTTGCAGAAAAAGAGGCTACTCAAGAGGAATTTTTTCATACATTTAATGCACTTTACAACGAGGGCAAGCAGATCGTCTTAACAAGTGATCGTTTGCCCAATGAAATTCCAAAACTGCAAGAACGACTAGTTTCGCGCTTTGCTTGGGGACTTTCTGTCGATATTACACCTCCAGATCTTGAAACTAGAACAGCTATTTTACGTAAAAAAGCTGCTGCCGAACAATTAGAAATTCCAGATGACACTTTAAGTTATATCGCAGGCCAAATTGATTCAAATATTCGGGAACTTGAAGGTGCTTTGGTTCGAGTTCAAGCCTTCGCTGCAATTAATAGCGCAGATATTTCAACTAGCTTGGCCGCTGATGCTTTAAAAACGTTAAAATCTGGAAAAGGTCATTCTCAATTGACTATTTTACAAATCCAAGAAGAAGTTGCTAAGTATTATCATGTCCAGCTAAAAGATCTAAAAGGAAAGAAACGTGTCAAGTCTATCGTTGTCCCACGTCAAATTGCGATGTATCTTGCACGTGAACTCACAGATAGCTCATTACCAAAAATCGGTGCTGAATTTGGTGGGAAAGATCATACAACTGTCATCCATGCACATGAAAAAATCCAACATTTAATGGATTCCAGCATGAGCATGCAAAATGAAGTTTCAGAAATCAAAAATTTCTTACTTAATTAGCTTGTGGATAAAGATAAAAGTTTTACTTTTTTTATCCACAGTTTGTCCACAGCGATTTTTTCTACGGACTATTATATTTTTAATAGTTTTCCACAAAATTAACATGCCCTATTACTTTTATTATTTTAATTAACTAATAATAAATTAACTACGCAAAAGGAGATTCATCATGAAAGTTACTTTAAATCGAGCTAGCTTTATGCAAGAGCTACAAACTGTTCAAAGAGCTATTTCAAGTAAGACGACCATCCCAATTTTAACTGGGGTCAAAATTACGTTAACTGATGAAGGTTTAACGTTAACAGGGAGCAATGCAGATATCTCAATTGAAACACTTTTATCTGTTGAAAATGAAAAGGCTCAAATGCAAATTGAATCTACAGGTTCAATTGTTTTACAAGCACGCTTTTTTAGCGAGATTATTCGTCGTTTACCGGAAGAAAACTTTACTTTAGAAGTTTTAGAAAACAAGCAGGTAGCAATTACTTCTGGTAAAGCCAACTTTACTGTTAATGGATTAGATGCAGATAATTACCCACATTTACCAGTTATCGAAAGCCACAACCAAATGAAATTACCTGTTCATGTATTAAATAAATTGATCAATGAAACAGTTTTTGCTGTTTCTCAACATGAAAGTCGCCCAATTTTAACTGGAGTACATTTAATTTTATCGGATGAATCATTATTAGCAGTTGCTACAGATTCACATCGCTTGAGCCAACGTGTTATTCCAGTAGATCAAACAGCTGACCATTTTGATATTGTTATTCCTGGTAAAAGTTTGACTGAACTTTCTCGCTCGTTAACCAATGAAGAAGAAATTGTTGAAATTAGTATCATGGAAAACCAAGTGCTTTTTAAAACTGAAACAATGTTCTTCTATTCTCGTTTACTAGAAGGAAATTATCCTGATACTAATCGTTTAATTCCATCAAGCTTTAATACGGAAGTTGAATTCTCAGTACCAAGCTTATTAGCTGCGATTGAACGTGCTTCATTGTTGTCTCACGAAGGCCGCAATAACATTGTTCGTTTATCAATTAATTCAGATTCAGTTGTGTTATACGGAAACTCGCCTGAAATTGGTAAAGTAGAAGAAAGCCTAAATTATACGGCTAGCAGTGGAGATCCATTAGAAATTTCATTTAATCCAGACTACATGAAAGCTGCTCTACGTGCATTTGGAGATATGAGTATCAAAGTTAAATTCATTTCAGCTATCCGTCCGTTCACATTAGAACCTGCTGAAGAAGGTGTTCAATTTATTCAGTTGATCACGCCGGTTCGGACAAATTAATCTTTTTTTCATCCTTTTGAAAAATACTTTGAAAAAAATCAAAAAAATAAATTTTGAAACAGAAGGCCCTAAAATCAATTTTAAGGCTTTCTGTTTCTTTTTATTCAAAAGACCTTTTTAGAATCAAATCTTCTTATATTTGAAAATATGTAGGAAAATTTGTTTTATTCCTCAAAAAAAGGTATAATAATGCTATGTTTAATAATGAAAATGAGGGATGGATATTGAAACAACAAGTCATTTTAGAAACAGAATTTATGACGTTGGGCCAAATGTTGAAAGAAACTACTGTTATTGGCAGTGGTGGCCAAGCAAAATGGTATTTAGCTGAAAATACTGTTTTAGTTGACGGTGAACCAGAAAACCGTCGAGGAAGAAAACTTTATCCCGGAATGATGATTGAAGTTCCAGATGTAGGAACTTTTTTTATGGTAAAAAAAGGAAAAGTGAATAATGAGGCTGAATAAGCTACACCTTAAAAATTATAGAAACTATGATGAATTGACTATAGATTTTTCCAAGAATTTGATTATTTTTTTAGGTGAAAATGCTCAAGGAAAGACGAATTTGTTAGAAAGTATTTATGTACTTGCTATGACACGAAGTCATCGTACAACTAGTGAACAAGAACTAATTGGCTGGGAACAAGAACAAGCACTTGTTCAAGGTGAAATTAGTAAAGGTTCTTCTAAACTTCCTTTAGAGATTTTATTATCTAAAAAAGGGCGTAAAACCAAGATTAATCATATTGAGCAAAAAAAATTAAGTAGTTATGTTGGGCAACTAAATGTCATTTTATTTGCACCAGAAGATTTATCATTAGTAAAAGGTAGTCCTCAAGTACGTCGAAAATTTTTAGATATGGAATTAGGTCAAATTAATCCTATTTATCTATATAATTTGTTTCAATATCAGTCAATTTTGAAACAACGAAATCAATATTTAAAGCAATTAAGCGAAAAAAAGCAGTCAGATTTGCTTTATTTAGATATTTTATCGGAACAATTAGCAGATTTTGGAAGTAAAGTGTTGAAAGCTAGAAGCCAGTTTATTAAAAAGTTAGAGTTTTGGGCTAATTCACTACATCAACAAATCACGCATCAAAAAGAGCACCTTAAAATTGAATATGTGACGACGCTTAATTCTTTGGAGAGCCAATCGCAAGAACAAATTCAAAAACAATTTTTAGAAGAATTAGCAAAAAATCAAAAAAAGGATCTATTTCGAGGTACGACAACTGTAGGACCACATCGAGATGACCTTCATTTTTTTATCAATGAAAAAAATGTTCAAGTTTATGGGTCACAAGGACAGCAGAGAACTACTGCTTTAAGTGTTAAATTGGCAGAAATCGATTTGATTAAAGAGGAAACAGGTGAGTACCCAATTTTGCTATTGGATGATGTGATGAGTGAACTAGATGATAACCGCCAATTACATTTGTTGGAGACAATCGAAGGGAAAGTCCAAACCTTTTTAACAACGACAACACTTGATCATGTAAAAAATAAAATGACCGTTGAACCAGAAATATTTTATGTTCAACAGGGAAAAATAAAAGGAGACGAAACTGAATGACGGAAGAAAAAAGTTTAGTGGATCGCGCTAAAGAATATGATGCCAGTCAGATTCAAGTATTAGAAGGACTGGAAGCCGTTCGTAAACGTCCAGGGATGTACATTGGAACAACAAGTTCTGAAGGATTGCACCACTTAGTATGGGAAATCGTTGATAATTCAATCGATGAAGTATTAGCTGGGTTTGCTACTTCTATCCACGTTATTATTGAAAAAGATAATAGTATAACAGTAGTTGATGATGGTCGTGGTATTCCTGTTGATATCCAAGCTAAAACGGGACGTCCAGCTGTGGAAACAGTTTTTACTATCTTGCATGCCGGAGGTAAATTTGGCGGTGGCGGATATAAAGTATCAGGTGGTCTTCATGGTGTAGGATCTTCTGTTGTAAATGCGTTGTCTACGCTATTAGATGTAAAAGTTTATAAAGACGGAAATGTTTATTATCAAGAATATCGTCGAGGTGCTGTTGTCGATGATTTGAAAATTATTGATACAACCGATCGTCACGGAACAACAGTCCATTTTATTCCTGATCCAGAAATCTTCACTGAAACAACTGTTTTTGACTTTAATAAATTAGCAACGCGTATTAGAGAACTAGCTTTCTTAAACCGCGGAATGCATATTTCAATTGAAGATAAGCGTGAAGAAGAACCAGTTATTAAAGAATATCATTATGACGGCGGGATTAAGAGCTACGTTGAATTTTTAAATAGCAGTAAAAATGTTTTGTTCCCAGAACCAGTTTATTTGGAAGGTGAACAGCAAGATATCACAGTCGAAGTATCAATGCAGTATACAGATGGTTATCATTCAAACATTATGAGTTTTGCCAATAATATTCATACATATGAAGGTGGAACACATGAATCTGGATTTAAAACAGCACTGACACGCGTTGTTAATGACTATGCAAGAAAACAAAAATTGATGAAAGAAAATGACGACAATCTAACTGGAGAAGATGTTCGTGAAGGGTTAACAGCTGTTATTTCAATTAAACATCCAGATCCACAATTTGAAGGTCAAACGAAAACAAAATTAGGAAATTCTGAAGTTCGTACTGTAACTGATCGATTGTTCAGCGAACATTTCATGAAATTTTTACTTGAAAATCCAAGTGTTGGACGACAAATCGTTGATAAGGGATTACTTGCATCTAAAGCACGTTTAGCTGCTAAACGCGCACGTGAAGTTACTCGACGTAAAGGCGCACTAGAAATTAGTAATTTGCCAGGAAAATTAGCTGACTGTTCAAGTAATGATCCTGAAAAATGCGAACTATTTATCGTCGAAGGAGATTCTGCCGGAGGATCAGCAAAACAAGGACGTGATCGTCAATTTCAAGCTATTTTACCAATTCGTGGGAAAATTTTAAACGTTGAAAAAGCAAGTATGGATAAAATTTTAGCCAATGAAGAAATTCGTTCACTGTTTACAGCAATGGGAACAGGATTTGGAGCAGATTTTGACGTAGCAAAAGCACGTTATCATAAATTAGTTATCATGACCGATGCCGATGTCGATGGTGCTCATATCAGAACACTGCTGTTAACATTGTTTTATCGTTACATGCGTCCAATCGTGGAGGCTGGCTATGTTTATATTGCACAGCCACCTTTGTATGGAGTAAAACAAGGAAAGAAAATCACTTATGTTCAACCAGGTAAAAACGCAGAAGAGGACTTGAAAAATGTTATTGCTTCCTTACCTGCATCGCCTAAACCAAGCGTTCAGCGTTATAAAGGTCTAGGGGAAATGGATGATCATCAATTATGGGAAACAACCATGGATCCTGCTAATCGAATGATGGCTCGCGTAACTGTAGACGATGCAATTGCTGCAGACCAAATTTTTGAAATGCTGATGGGAGATCGCGTAGAACCTCGTCGTGCGTTCATTGAAGAAAATGCACATTACGTTAAAAACTTAGATATTTAATCATGAAGGAGGAAAAGAATTGTGAGTGAAAAATTTAGTGAAAACATCCATGATGTCAATCTAACCAATGAAATGAAAGACTCCTTCATCGATTATGCAATGAGTGTTATCGTAGCTCGTGCATTACCTGATGTTCGAGATGGATTGAAACCAGTTCATCGTCGTATCTTGTACGGAATGAATGAATTAGGTGTTACACCAGATAAACCACATAAAAAATCAGCCAGAATTGTTGGGGATGTTATGGGTAAATACCATCCCCACGGTGATAGTGCTATTTATGAATCCATGGTTCGGATGGCTCAGCCATTCAGCTATCGCTATATGCTAGTTGACGGTCACGGAAACTTTGGCTCTGTGGACGGTGACGGAGCTGCCGCAATGCGTTACACGGAAGCCCGAATGAGTAAGATTGCTATGGAAATGCTAAGAGACATTAACAAAAATACAGTTGATTTCCAAAGTAACTATGATGATACGGAAAAGGAACCAGAAGTTCTTCCTGCTCGGTTCCCCAATCTTTTGGTCAATGGGACAACTGGTATTGCGGTAGGTATGGCAACGAACATCCCTCCACATAATTTATCAGAAGTTGTAGCGGCAATTGATTTGTTGATAGAAAATCCAGAAGTTACAACAAATGAGTTAATGGAAGTGTTACCTGGACCAGACTTCCCAACTGGCGGTCTAGTTATGGGTAAATCTGGAATACGCCGTGCCTATGAAACGGGTAAAGGATCAATTACTGTTCGAGCAAAAGTTGAAATCACTGAAATGCCGAATGGCAAAGAAAGAATTTTAGTCACAGAATTACCATACATGGTAAATAAAGCAAAACTAATTGAACGAATTTCTGAACTTCATCGTGATAAACGAATTGAAGGAATTACTGATTTACGGGATGAATCTTCTCGTGAAGGAATGCGTATTGTTATTGATATACGCCGTGATGCTAGTGCTTCTGTTATTTTAAATAACTTATATAAAATGACTTCATTGCAAAACTCGTTTGGATTTAATATGTTAGCAATTGAAAAAGGTGTTCCTAAAGTTTTAAGCTTGAAAGAAATTCTTGAAAACTATGTTGAACATCAGCGTGAAGTAATCACACGTCGTACAATTTTTGATAAAGAAAAAGCTGAAGCACGGGCACATATTTTAGAAGGTTTACGCATTGCGTTAGATCACATTGATGAAATTATTGCTATTATTCGTGGATCAAAATCTGATGATATTGCAAAAGCAACAATGATTGAACGATTTGCTTTGTCAGATCGTCAAGCACAAGCAATTTTAGATATGCGCCTTCGTAGACTAACTGGTTTAGAACGTGAAAAAATTGAAAATGAATATCAAGAATTATTAAAATTGATTGCAGATTTAACTGATATTTTGGCAAGACCTGAACGAATTACTGAAATTATCAAAACAGAACTTGCTGAGTTAAATCAACGGTTTGGTGATAAACGTCGGACAGAACTTTTAGTTGGTGAAGTCTTAAGCTTAGAAGATGAAGATTTAATAGAAGAAGAAGAAATCGTTATTACTTTGACAAATAATGGTTATATCAAACGTGTTGCTAATAATGAATTTAGAGCACAAAGACGTGGCGGACGTGGTGTACAAGGCATGGGTGTTCATAACGATGATTTTGTAAAAAATCTTGTTTCCTGTTCAACACATGACACTTTATTATTCTTCACGAACAACGGAAAAGTATATCGTGCAAAAGGATATGAAATTCCAGAATATGGTAGAACTGCCAAGGGAATCCCCGTCATTAATTTACTTGGAATTGATTCTAGTGAAAAAATCCAAGCAATTATTGCTGTAACAGGGAAAGCAGAAGAAGGACATTATCTATTCTTTACTACTCGTCTAGGAACTGTAAAACGGACAGCAGTGACCGCCTTTTCTAATATTAGAAGTAATGGCTTGATTGCCATTGGCTTAAAAGATGGTGATGAGTTAGTCAATGTCTTGTTAACAAATGGCGAATCGAATATTATCATTGGAACGCACAATGGTTACTCAGTTACATTCAAAGAAGAAGCTATCCGTGATATGGGGAGAACTGCTTCTGGTGTAAGGGGAATTCGTTTAAGAGAAGAAGACTATGTCATCGGCGCAGCTTTGATGACAGAAAATCATGAGGTTCTTGTAATTACAGAAAAAGGATATGGAAAACGTACAAAAGTATCTGAATATCCTGTAAAAGGTCGTGGTGGTAAAGGAATTAAAACGGCCAATATTACTGAGAAGAATGGTCCTTTAGCTGGATTAACGACTGTTACTGGTGAAGAAGATATTATGTTGATTACAGATAAAGGCGTCATTATTCGTTTTAATGTGTCAACTGTCTCTCAAACTGGTCGTTCAACATTAGGCGTTCGTTTAATGAAAATGGAAGTTGATACAAAAGTTGTAACAATGGCAGCAGTTGAACCTGAAGCGACTGAAGAAGTAACAGAAGTAAATTCAGAAATTGATGCAGAAGAAACAACAGAGGAATAAAAATTTTCTTTGAAAACAATCTATAATAAGAGTACCTTAAATTTTAAGGTGCTCTTATTTTTTTGTTGCGCAAAAGACGTAATGCGTGTATAATCAAAGATTGTGAGTAGTCTAATTATATTAGAAAACTCTCCTTGCTCTTGGAATAACAAGAGCCTAAAGTCCATAGGGAGGTGAAATCAATGGAAAATACGAAATATGAAATTATGTATATTATTCGTCCAAACATTGATGAAGAAGCAAAAACTGCTTTAATCGAACGTTTCGATACAATCTTAAAAGATAACGGAGCTGAAGTTATCGAATCTAAAGATTGGGAAAAACGCCGTTTAGCTTATGAAATTAACGGTTACCGTGAAGGTATCTATCACATCGTTAAAGTGTCTTCTCCATCAAATGCAAGTGCAATCAATGAATTTGATCGTCTTGCTAAAATCAATGACGATATCGTTCGTCACATGATTGTTAAAGAAGAAGCTTAATTTGTTTCACATGGAACAAAGGAAAACGATGAGAGGAGATGACTATTTTGATTAATAATGTTGTACTAGTTGGACGTCTGACTAAAGATCCGGATTTACGATACACATCAAACGGAACTGCAGTAGCAACGTTTACTCTGGCCGTAAATCGTAATTTTACAAACCAAAGTGGAAATCGAGAGGCTGACTTTATTAACTGCGTTATTTGGCGTAAATCAGCAGAAACAATGGCTAACTATGCACGTAAAGGTACACTTTTAGGTGTTACTGGTCGTATTCAAACACGTTCTTATGATAATCAACAAGGACAAAAAGTCTATGTTACAGAAGTAGTAGCTGATAACTTCCAATTATTGGAATCTCGTTCTGCATCAGAAAATCGTCAACAAAGTGGCGGTTTCCAAAGCTCAAACCAATCAACAAACACATTTGGTGGAAACAATAACTTTAATCAAACATCTCAATCATCCAACGGTATGCCTGATTTTGATCGTGACACAACTGATCCATTTGGTTCAAGTTCAACGATTGACATTTCAGATGATGATTTACCATTCTAAACGAATTGATAGGAGGGAAATAGAATGGCACAACAAAGAAGAGGCGGACGTAAACGTCGTAAAGTAGACTATATTGCTGCTAATCATATTGAATATATCGATTATAAAGATATCGAATTACTAAAAAGATTTATCTCAGAACGCGGTAAAATTTTGCCACGTCGTGTAACTGGTACAGGCGCTAAAAACCAACGTAAACTTACTGTTGCAATTAAACGTGCTCGTATTATGGGCTTACTACCTTTCGTTAGTGAAGACTAATAAATTGTAAAAAAAGAAGCAATAATCCCAAAGGATTGTTGCTTCTTTTTTATATAAAAGCAGAATTATAGTTTCTTTTTTTTGTTTAGGGAGCAGATATAGATGTTAGTCGCTTGTATTGACCAAAATATGGTAAAATTGAACTAATTATTAGTGGGAGGGAGAATATGGAAGATGAAAATTTAAACTTTACCCCCAGACCATTCTTCTTTTTTTTGTTTATTCTAATAGAAGTTTTGGTTATTCTAGTGTTTCCGTTTCGATTAATTAGTGCATTAATTGTATTTGTCATGAATGCACTTTGTTTCCGTTATTGGTTAAAGATGAGTCGATGGTTAGTTTTAAGAAACCGAGAGAAAATTCAACAAGCATCGACTGTGGCAGAAACTAATCTCGCATATGTTTCAGAGATTATGCCTGTAGGAGTAATCGCTTACCAACCAACGACACAAAAAATCGAATGGTTAAATCCCTTTGCTCTAGATATAAAAGATAAGAGTGCATTATCGGAAACTGAATTATTAGATGCCTTTTTTTCTGCTAAAGAAAAAAAGAAAAATCAATTATATTTAGCAGACAAAACCTTTCAGTTTGATCTAGATACGGTCAAAGGAGTTATCTACTTCAGTGATGTCACACAAAATCAATTATTAAAATTGCATCAAACAAATATACAGCCCGTAATCGGAATTTTATCAATTGATAACTATGCAGATGCAATTGATAAATTAGATGATAAAGAGATTTCTTATCTAAATTCATTTGTTACCACATTGATTTCTGATTGGATGGATGAATATCATATTTTTTATAAGAGAATAAATGCAGAGCGTTTCTTCTTTTTTGCACAAATGATTGATTTGAAAAAGATGATGGAAAAGAAATTTGACTTATTAGACCGGCTGAGAGCTGAAGCAGAAAAACAAAATTTACCGATTACGCTAAGTATGGGTGTTGCTTATGGGCAAAAAACGCTAGAAGAAATTGGCGACGAAGCACAGAATAATTTAGATATTGCTTTAGTTCGCGGGGGCGATCAAGTTGTTGTAAAAGAAGTCCAAGAAGGATCAAAACCAACTTACTATGGTGGTAAGTCAGCGAAAAACGTAAAAAGAACAAGAGTAAGATCTCGTGCAATGAGTACTGCGTTACGGAAAATATTTACAGAAACAAATGATGTGTTTATTATGGGCCATCGTTTTCCAGATATGGACGCTTTAGGTTCTGCTTTTGGTGTCAGTTGTTTGGCGCGCTTCAATCAGAAAAAAGCATACGTTGTGATTAATGAAGATGAAATTATTCCAGATGTTTCTAGGTGTTTAGAAGAAATTCACAAGCATCCAGAGCTAGAAGCTCAAATAATTTCGCCAGAGCGAGCGATGGAGATCAAACAAGACAATGACTTATTAGTTATGGTAGATTATCATAAACCATCATTATCAATCTCACAGAGCCTGTATGACCAATTTGATAAGATTGTTATCATTGACCATCATCGACGTGGAGAAGAATTTCCAAATAAACCATTATTAACTTACATTGAATCATCTGCGTCATCAGCCTCAGAATTGGTAACAGAATTGATTCAATATCAAAGTACGAGAACCAATAGACTTGATCGTTTTGAAGCAACACTTTTACTCGCTGGGATGACCGTAGACACGAATAGTTTTAATGTGAGAACTACGGCTCGAACATTTGATGTGGCAAGTTATTTGAGGTCTTGCGGAGCAGATGCGTCATTAGTACAATATTTATTAAGCTCTGATTTAGATACTTATTTAGAAATCAGCGATCTAATTGCTCACAGTGAGTATGTTACAAAAGATATTGTGGTAACAGCAGGAACAAATGAGAAAGAGTATAATAGTGTTATTGCCGCTAAAACAGCTGATACGTTGCTGTCAATGATTGATATTAATGCTGCCTTTGTTATCACTAAGCGAACAGATGGTTTGATCGGAATTAGCGCAAGAAGCAGTGGAACAATCAATGTCCAACTCATCATGGAGTCTTTAGGTGGTGGAGGTCATTTTACCAATGCAGCAACACAATTGGAAAATACAACAGTTGAAGAAACAAAAGAGCGGTTATTAGCAGCAATTCATGAGAATATAAATCAAATATATGACAAGGAGTAGGCCAAATGAAAGTAATTTTCTTGCAAGATGTAAAAGGAAAAGGCAAAAAAGGGGACGTCAAAGAAGTTCCAACTGGATATGCACAAAACTATCTATTGAAAAATAATTTAGCTAAGGAAGCTAATAAAGGTAGCATTAGTCAATTAGCTGGACAAAAAAAGGCACAAGAAAAGCATGAAGCCGAAATTTTAGCTGAAGCAAAAAAATTAAAAGATTTTCTTGAAAAAGAAGACACAGTTGTTGAAATTAAAGCAAAAGCTGGTGAAGACAGTCGTTTGTTTGGATCAATCCCATCAAAACAAATTGCAGAAGGATTGAACAAACAATATAAAGTAAAAATCGATAAACGAAAAATAGAATTGGAAACACCAATCAGAGCTTTAGGTTACACAAACGTACCAGTTAAGTTGCATCATGATGTAACTGCGACGATTAAAGTACATGTTGTGCAAGAATAAGAGTACAAAGAGATTGTGACGCAAAACGTTTAACTCTGACAAATAGTGAGGCGTTGTTTTGGAACACTGTTTATTCGGAAAAAGGAGGTATGACAAGATTTTTGTCACACCTCTTTTCTTATGCGGTGTACATTTCAGTTATTTTCTTGTAAAATGAAGCAACCGAAGACAAGGAGCGATAAGTATGAGTGAAGTGTGGCAGGATCGAATTCCACCGCAAAATATTGAAGCGGAACAAGCAGTCTTAGGCTCTGTTTTTCTTGATGCAGAAACGATCATTGATGCCATGGAATACATAGAGCCAAAAGATTTTTATCGTCGTGGTCATCAAATTATTTTTGAAACAATGATTGAGTTGAATGATCGCAATGAAGCGATAGATGTTGTAACTGTGAAGGATCGATTAGAGCAAGGAAATCTTTTAGAAGATGCTGGGGGATTAAGTTACCTCTCAGAACTTGCTTTGGCGGTCCCTACAGCTGCAAATGTGGCTTACTATGCCAAAATTGTTGAAGAAAAATCTCTGTTGCGAAATTTAATCCAAACAGCAACTGGAATTGTAACTAAGGGCTTTGAACAAGGTGAAGAAGTTCAGTCGATTTTGGACGACGCAGAACGAAGTATTTTAGAAGTATCTGAAAAAAGAAATCGTAGTGGTTTTTTATCAATTGCTGAAGTTTTGAACTCCACAATTGAAAATATTGATCAGCTAGCACAAAATAATGAAGAAATTACCGGGTTACCGACAGGGTATCAAGGGTTAGATAAAATGACTGCAGGTTTTCAAGCAGAAGAATTAATTATCATTGCCGCTCGTCCAGCGGTAGGTAAAACAGCTTTTGCTCTGAACATTGCTCAAAATGTTGGAACAAAAACAGATCGTGCTGTAGCAATTTTTAGTTTAGAAATGGGTGCGGAATCATTAGTAAATCGTATGCTTTGTGCAGAAGGATCCATTGAGGCTAGTCATTTACGAACAGGTCAATTATCAGAGGAAGAGTGGTCAAACTTAATTGTTGCTATGGGAAGCTTATCACGAGCCAATATTTATATTGATGATACTCCTGGTATCAAAATTTCTGAAATTCGTGCGAAATGTAGAAAACTAGCACAAGAAAAAGGAAATTTAGGATTGATTTTGATTGATTACTTACAATTGATTGAAGGGAGTGGGCGAGAAAATCGTCAACAAGAAGTGTCTGATATTTCGCGTCAGTTGAAAAAATTGGCAAAAGAGTTAAAAGTACCTGTAATTGCGTTATCCCAACTTTCACGTGGTGTAGAACAGAGACAAGACAAACGTCCAGTTCTTAGTGATATTCGGGAATCTGGATCTATTGAGCAAGATGCCGATATCGTAGCGTTCTTATATCGTGATGATTATTATGATCGTGAAAGCGGAGAAGACGGAGAAACGACAGAACCACAAAATGATAATGTAATCGAAGTAATCATTGAGAAAAACCGGAGTGGTGCACGTGGGACTGTTGAGCTACTATTTATTAAAGAATATAATAAGTTTTCTTCACTTTCACCGAGGGAAGAATTCTAATAAATTTTTTTGAAAAAAAGTTTGTTTTTATTGTGTAGACAGTAAAGCCAAGCTTTTTTTATTATGGAAATTTTTTAAATAATTTGTAAAACGTTCGTAAATAAACCGTTTTTACAAAAAAAAATAAAATATCATTCGAATTTTGTTTGAATATATAGGCATAACTTGGTACAATAGTTCAGGATCAAATAATATAAAATGAGGTGTTCGAATGTCATCTGTAGTAGTAGTAGGTACACAATGGGGCGATGAAGGGAAAGGAAAAATCACTGACTTTCTTAGTGAGAACGCAGAAGTAATCGCACGTTACCAAGGTGGCGATAATGCAGGACACACAATTAAATTTAGTGGTGTTACGTATAAACTGCATTTAATTCCTTCTGGAATTTTTTACAAAGATAAAATCAGTGTGATTGGAAATGGTGTTGTTGTTAATCCTAAATCTTTAGTAAAAGAGCTTGCCTATCTACACGAAAAAGATATTACGACGGACAATTTAAGAATTTCTGACCGTGCACATGTCATCTTGCCATATCACATTAAATTGGATCAATTGCAAGAAGATGCTAAAGGTGAGAATAAAATTGGAACAACGATCAAAGGAATCGGACCTGCATATATGGACAAAGCAGCACGTGTAGGGATTCGAATTGCAGATTTATTAGATAAAGAAATTTTTGAAGAACGTTTACGCATGAATTTGGAAGACAAAAACCGTCAATTTGTTAAAATGTTTGACTCTGAGCCAATTTCATTTGATGAGATTTTTGAAGAATACTATGAATATGGGCAACAAATTAAACAATATGTGACAGACACTTCAGTCATTTTAAATGATGCGTTAGATGCTGGAAAGCGTGTGTTATTCGAAGGTGCACAAGGAGTTATGTTGGATATTGATCAAGGAACTTATCCGTTTGTTACTTCATCTAATCCAGTTGCTGGAGGCGTAACAATTGGTAGTGGTGTTGGCCCATCTAAAATCAACAAAGTGGTTGGTGTATGTAAAGCTTATACTTCACGTGTAGGTGATGGTCCTTTCCCAACTGAATTATTTGATGAAACTGGTGAACAAATTCGTAAAATCGGTCGCGAATATGGTACAACAACTGGTCGACCACGTCGTGTTGGTTGGTTCGATACGGTTGTTATGCGTCATTCAAAACGTGTATCGGGGATTACAAACCTTTCACTTAACTCTATTGATGTGTTAAGTGGCTTAGACACAGTAAAAATCTGTACAGCTTATGAGTTAGATGGAGAGTTAATCTATCATTACCCAGCTAGCTTGAAAGAATTAAAACGTTGCAAGCCTGTATATGAAGAATTACCAGGCTGGTCTGAAGATATTACAAGTTGTAAAACATTGGCAGAATTACCAGAAAATGCTCGTAATTATGTGAGACGTATCTCAGAGCTTGTAGGCGTGCGTATTTCTACTTTCTCAGTTGGACCAGATAGAAACCAAACAAACATCTTAGAAAGCGTATGGGCGCAAATCTAGGACGTTTCAGCCCACATAGATAACTGAATCAGGACATTTCTTTTAGAAGTGAGTTATCATCTTGGGGAAACTTTTTAATAAAAAACAGCTGAAACTTGAAGTAACCTTGAATTTATTCATGTTGCTTCAAGTTTTTTTGTAAATACTGGCCATAAATTCCTTTTGATTGCAAGACGTTTGTTATAATGTAGTAGTTAGGCGGGTTAAGAATAAAAAGGAGTTGAATAATGTGTATCAAATAGTGACTGATTCTTGTTGTGATTTACCTTATCAGGTATTAGAAGAAATAAATGTCGATTTTTTATCAATGAAGATTCAGCTAAATGGCGAAGAATTAATTGACGACTTAGGAAAAACTTTTGATTATGAAAAATACATGAATGAATTAAAAGGCGAAGCAATGCCAACAACTTCTCAAATAAATGTGGGGGGCTATTTAGAATTTTTCCGATCATATGTTGAAAAAAAGATTCCTGTCCTTTATGTTGCTTTTTCTAGCTCAATGAGTGGCTCTTATAGTAGTGCAATGCAAGCTGTTGAGTTATTGAAGGAAGAGTATGAAAATCCAGAAATTTATGTTTTTGATACGAAAGCAGCTAGTGTTGGCGAAGGACTGTTGGTTTTAGCGGCAGCTCGATTAAAAGAAGAAGGCAAGCCACTTGAAGAAGTTTTAGAGTGGTTGAATAATAATTATTTAAAAGTGCGTTCTTGGGTAACTGTCGATGATTTAAAACATCTTGAGCGTGGGGGAAGAATTTCTAAGACAAGTGCAACCTTAGGAAGCATTCTAAGTGTAAAACCTATCATTACCGTTGATGAAGCTGGACGTTTAACAAATGTTGACAAAGTTCGTGGAAGAAATAAATCCATTCAAAAAATTGTTGATGAAACGATCCAATCAATCGTAGCGCCTCTTGAACAAACCATTTATATTGCATACGCTGGTGATTTAGAAAGTGCCGAAAAAGCTAAGAAACAATTAGAAGAAAAAATCCAAGTAAAAAACATTGTACTTTACCCCTTAGGGCCAACGATTGCTAGCCATACTGGTTATGGTTGTATTGCTATCTTTTCAATGGGAACGAGTCGTTAATCAATATCAATAATCCATAACAAAAAAGCGTAGGACGGTTAAGTTGTCTCTACGCTTTTTGTGTTTATTTTATGAGAACAATGCGTCCATACTTTTCTTAATATCAGGATTTTCTAAAAACTCATCGTAGGTTGTATCTGCACGATCAATTACACCTTTATCAGAAACAGCAATGATGCGGTTTGCTAGTGTTTGAATGAATTGGTGGTCATGGGAAGCAAATAGGATAGAACCAGTGAAAGCCATCAATCCATCGTTTAAAGCAGTAATTGATTCTAAATCTAAATGATTTGTCGGGTCGTCGAGTACTAAGACATTCGCTTTTGAAAGCATCATTTTTGAAAGCATACAACGAACTTTTTCACCACCAGATAAAACGTTAACTGGTTTTAGGACTTCTTCTCCAGAAAAGAGCATTCGACCTAAGAAACTTCTCAAGAATGTATTGTCATCTTCTTCTTTGCTTGCATACTGACGTAACCAGTCAAGAATCGTTAAGTCATTATTGAATTCTTTTGTAGTATCTTTTGCTAAATAAGAATGACTTGTTGTAACACCCCAGCGAACAGTACCAGTATCAGGCTTGATTTCACCCATGATTACTTTAAATAAGGTAGTAGTTGTAATATCATTATCTGCTATGAAAGCAACCTTATCTTCTTTGTTCAAAGTAAATGATATATCTTTTAAGATTTGCTTACCATCAATGGTTACACTCACATTATCTACTTGTAAAAGATCATTTCCAATTTCACGTTCAGGTTTAAATCCAACAAATGGATAGCGTCTTGAAGATGGTTGAATATCATCTAAAGTAATTTTTTCTAACATTTTTTTACGTGAAGTTGCTTGTTTTGATTTTGAAGCATTTGCACTGAAACGCGCAATAAATTCTTGTAGCTCTTTGATCTGTTCTTCTTTTTTTGCATTTGCATTTGCTTGGAGTTTTGTTGCAAGTTGGCTAGATTCTAACCAAAAATCATAGTTACCGACGTAAAGTTTGATTTTACCGAAGTCTAAATCTGCCATGTGTGTACAAACTTTGTTTAAGAAGTGGCGGTCATGGGATACTACGATTACAGTATTTTCAAATTCAATTAAAAATTCTTCTAACCAATTGATTGATTGGATATCCAGCCCATTGGTAGGTTCGTCAAGTAGTAATACATCAGGTTTACCAAAAAGTGTTTGCGCTAGTAAAACTTTGACTTTTTGACCAGCCGTTAATTCACTCATTGATTGATGATGTAATTCTTCAGGGATATTTAATCCTTGCAATAAAACTGCTGCTTCGGGTTCAGCTTCCCAACCATTTAGCTCAGCAAACTCTCCCTCTAATTCTGCGGCACGAATACCGTCAGCATCGGAAAAGTCTTCTTTCATATATAAAGCATCTTTTTCTTTCATTACTTCATATAATCGTTTATGACCCATAATAACAGTTTCTAAAACAGTATATTCTTCATAATCAAAATGATTTTGTTTCAATACTGCCATACGTTCATCAGGGCCTAAAGTAACGTTCCCAGTTGACGGTTGTAAATCTCCAGATAAAACTTTAAGGAAAGTTGATTTACCTGCTCCATTTGCACCAATCAATCCATAACAATTTCCGGGAGTGAATTTAATATTAACGTCATCAAATAGTTTGCGATCTGAAAAGTGCAAACTTACATCATTTACAGTAATCAATTTTTTTCCTCACTTATATCTATAGTAGTTTTGACGAATTTGAGTCTTATAGAATTATAAAGGGGAAAGGTAAAAGTTTCAAGGTAATACCAATTTTAATTGTGTTTCACGTGGAACGTAAAAAAATTGATCAAAATTTTTTTTGTCAGATAGACAGCATAAATTTTGACGTATATCGAAAGAGTGTTTAGTATTAGTTATGTAAATAAAAGAAAGAAGGTATGAAAATGAATGAAAATAGAAGATCGGTTGATTGGGGCTCCTTGCTGTTAGGGGTTTTGTTTGTGATTGTATCGCTATTATCATTTCAAGATCCTGTCGGAAATTTAGTGGCTATTGTTATGGTGTTTGCAGTGTTTGCTTTTTTAAAGGGAATTTTTGAAATTATTGGACGTAATCGATTGAAAGAGTTAACTGGTTATAAAGCAAAAATGCCTTTAGTAGTTGGGATTATTGATATTTTAATTGGGATTTTTTTCCTGTTTAATGTAAATGCAGGTGTGATGGCTTTACCATTTGTATTTGCTGTTTGGTTCATCATTGATTCGATATTTGCTTTATTTGTTACTGATTTGGCAAAAAATATTAGTACAGGATATTATTGGTTTACAGTTATTATCAATATTTTAGGAATCTTCTTAGGAATTGTGTTACTATTTAACCCAATTTCTTCAGCATTGACTTTGAGTTTTTTAGTTGGTTTTTACTTCATGATGTTTGGAATCACTCATATTGTTTATGCATTTAGATAATAAATGAAAAAATAGCGTATGCTTTTTGAGCATACGCTATTTTTTATAGTTTTATAGATTTTCGTAAATTTCATGAAGGACGGGCATGTCGTGTACTTCGTATTTTTGTTTAAAACTTTCAATTTCTTCAGCTGAATAGAGACGAGGATCCAAATGTAAATCTTCAACTGGTAGTGGACGTTTGTCTGAAATTTTGACATCAATGACGACTGGACGAGTTGATTTTGCTGCAGCATCAAATGCAGGGCGCAATTGTGAAAATTCAGTGATTGTGAAACCATCAGCACCTAGCGCTTCCCCTACTTTTCCGAAGTCAGCACCTTCCAAAAAGACACCAAATTTATTTTGTTCAGAATCTTCTTGCTCAGCTTCGATAAAACCAAAGGATTCATTTGAAAAAACAACATTGATAATAGGTAATTGATATTTTACTTGAGTAATAATATCTTGCATGACCATTGCAAAGCCACCATCACCACTAAGTGTAAAAACTTGTTGTTCAGGATAACTTAATTTTGCAGCAAGCCCGGCCGGAACAGCGTAACCCATCGTGGCAAACCAACCAGATGTTGTATGTTTTTGTTGACCATTTAAATCTAATAAACGAATAGATTGGATTGTGGTATTACCGACATCTGTTACAAAAATAGCTGATTCTTCTGCAATACGATTGATTTCATTGTACACAGCTTCGGGACGGATTGGCTTATCAGCTTTAGTTGCAAACGATTGAAGCCAATTTACCCAATTTTCTTTATTTTTTTGGTTAGCAAGCAACCAGTTATCTGAAGGTCGTGCTTCTCCAAGTTCAACCAACGTTTGCAATGTTGTGACGGCATCACCTAAAATGGCTAGCGAAGTTTGGTGCCGACGACCAAATTTTGAAGCATCAATGTCTACTTGGACAAATTTTGCATCAGGATTAAAGAAGTATTGGGCGAAAGGAAAATCACTTCCTACGAAGAAAATTAAATCTGCTTCAGCCAAAGCTTCGTTTGCAGGCTTGGTAGCAACACGACCAGCAAAACCAAGAAAATTAGGATAGCTATCTGGAACAATACCTTTTCCTAAAACAGAAGAAACAACAGGCATTGAAAAATGTTCTGAGAAAGCTTTGATCTGTTCAAATCCTCCACGAGTTCCTTGCCCAATATAAAGCACAGGCTTTTTCGCTTCGCTGATGTATGGTAAAGCTTTGATTACTTCATCTTTTTTTGGTAACAAAACATTATTTTGATAGGTGGAGGCTGTACTGAATTCTTGTTCTTCAATAGTTGCATAACCAAAATCAACAGGAATAGTTACCACAGCTACACCATTGTATTTGTAAGCAGCTTTAATTGCTTCATCAGCTACATGAGGGAGACTTTCTGGTGTCATTACTGTTCGATTATAGACACTAACATCAGCAAACATAGGGTTTTCATTTAATTCTTGGAAAGCATTATAATTCATTGCACTTGAAGCGACTTGTCCAAGAAAGGCGACTACTGGTACATGATCCATTTGTGCGTCGTACAGCCCGTTGATTAAGTGTGTTGCCCCAGGACCAGCTGAGCCAAATACAGCCCCAACTTTACCAGTTAGTTTAGCGTCAGCTGCAGCTGCTAGTGCACCTACCTCTTCGTGACGAACTTGAATATATTTAATAGAGTGTTTTTCTTGATATAAAGCATCCATGATGGAATTAAAGGAACCACCAGGGATACCATAGATATGATCAATGCCCCAACTTTCTAAAACTTTGACCATAGCTACGCCTGAATTAATTGTTGACATATGATGTATCACTCCTTTTGCTTTGTTAGACACAGTATAACTCTTTCTTTGTTTTGTCCCAACTAATTCGTTTTTTCACATAATAAGTCGTGATAGGTGTCGAAAAACTCTTTTTTTTAGTATGATGAATAAGTAAATGAGAAAGGAGAAATCAATGGTTACCTGGTTATTAGGATTGGATTCATGGCAACAAGCATTAGTCGGAACAGGATTCACTTATTTTATGACAGCGCTAGGCGCAGCACTTGTATTTTTCTTTAAAGAGATTAAGAAAGAGTTATTGAATTTGATGTTGGGATTTGCTTCGGGGATAATGATTGCTGCTAGTTTTTGGTCATTGTTAGATCCAGCAATTTCAAAAGCAGAAGAAAATGGCGACATTGCCTGGTTGGTCGTAAGTATTGGATTTGGTTTAGGTGGCGTTTTTCTTTACATAGCAGATAAGACGTTACCTCACATGCACTTTGGTCCAAAGCATGAAGTAGAAGGGTTTCAAACACATTTGAAACGAACAATTTTATTGGTTTTTTCGATTACACTACACAATATTCCAGAGGGATTGGCAGTAGGGGTGGCATTTGGCGCAGCAGCCAATGCTAGTGATCCTAAGGCAGCAACGTTGGCGGCCATTTCGGTTGCTTTAGGAATAGGTATTCAAAACTTCCCCGAAGGTGCAGCAGTATCGATTCCATTGAGACAAGAAGGATTAAGTCGAAGAAAAGCGTTCTGGTATGGGCAGGCTTCAGGTGTGGTTGAACCAATAGCAGGTGTGCTAGGTGCACTGCTTGTAACGAAAGTATCACTATTGTTGCCTTATGCATTGGCTTTTGCCGCAGGCGCGATGATTTACGTTGTTGTAGAAGAGTTAATTCCAGAGGCACAACAAACATTATCAAGCAGACGACACTTTGCTGTATTTGGTGTCATGCTTGGATTTATGATTATGATGATTTTAGATGTAGCATTAGGATAAAATGAATGTAACGGCAGTTTTGCTCAAAGAAACAACCAGAGAAAATTTTTCTCTGGTTGTTTTCTGTTAAATAATGAATCATAAAATTGCAGCATTTTTAGTGATTGCTCGAAAGGGTCCTGTAAGCTATAGCCAGTTTTTTCGTGCAATAACTAGTAGTATCGTCTATTGTTACCGGACGTTCCTGTAATCAATCGAACTAGCCAAATAGCAATAGCCAATGGGATAAGTAATTTGATTGCAAACCACAAGAATCCGCTTAATAAACCAACAAAAAGACTGATGATAGAGCTAGCGATGATTAGAAAAAGAATTAACAAGAATACTTTTCCAAGTATATTTTTTTGTCCCATGAACTATTCCCTCATTTCATATGTTTTTTTCTATATAGAAAGTTTAACAAATTTTTACTTTTTTCACGTCCAACTAAAGACTGATTATTTCATCAGACTTCAGATGATTATCTTTTGCTTTTTTTGAATGTTTCCATATAAAATAAGCGAAAGGAGAGAAAATTATGACAAAGAATCGTTTAGAAGCATTTACAGATGCAGTTATTGCAATTATTATGACCATCTTAGTTTTAGAATTACATCAGCCTGGTTCGGATACGTGGTCGGCGTTGATTGGACTCGAACATAAAATTTTAATTTATGTTATCAGTTTCTTTACACTGGTTATTTATTGGAATAACCACCATCATTTGTTTTTAGTGGTCAAAAAAATCAACGGACAAGTATTGTGGCGAAATAGTATCTTTATTTTTTCTTTATCGTTATTCCCTTTTGCGACTGCTTGGATCAGTGAATACATAAATAGTCTCGTGCCTGAGCTTATTTATGGTTTAGTCACATTGTTTGCTAATGTCACCTATTATTTTTTAGCGAGAGAACTTGCTAAAGTAAATAAAAAAGAAAGCATCGTGAAAGAACTGTTGATTGACTATCGGAAATCTTATCTATCTATTGGACTGAATATTTTAGGGTTATTATTGGGGTGGTTAGTCGCTCCTATTGCAGTTTTGATCGTGAATGTATTGATATTATTGATGTGGATTATTCCAATAAAAAAAGTGGAACAGTATTTTCGATGAAAAGAAAGGTGTGGGACAATAGTCTTACACCTTTCTTTTGTGGATTAAATAAAAGAACCAGAGTTTTCCACAGTGGATAACTCTGGAAGAATGACAAAATTCAGAAGTAAATATGCGTTATTTGTAAATGATTGAATAACGTTTCTTTACAGCATACAAGTGATAGACAGTTGGCAACAAGAGAATAAATAAGGGGATATATCAGTATCTCACATACCGTTAGGGGGTATTTAAATTAAGGATTAAACTAAGGTACTAAACACTAGAAATGCTTAGTTGAAAGGGTACCAGGCTAGTAGAGAGGGGGGAACTGTTTTCTTATATTGAGATAGATGAGTTACAATAAACAAAAAGGAAGAAAATAATGAATAATTTACGTAAATTACGATTAGAACACCAATTAACCATTCGAGAGTTAGCTGATATTTTAGTTTGTGACTTCTCTTTGTATTCAAAATATGAACGTGATGAGCGGAGTATTCCGATTAAATATTTGGTCATATTATCAGATTTTTATGATACGAATAGTGATTTTTTACTGGGACGAACAGATTATCCTAAAAAACTTCCATCGTCTAAAGAACCATCTGAATATGATCGTACATAGAATTATTGATAAAATATAGCCAACCAAAATTTGATATATCAAATTTTGGTTGGAGACGAGATAAGAAGAAAGTCAAAAATAGATAAAACAAAATAGTAGTTTGATTTTTTATTTTTCATCAAATAGTGGAGAATTTTTATTAGATGTGTTGTTCCATGAATGTTAAGTGGTGTAGAAATGACTTATAGTGGAAGTAAGTAATGATTCAACTGTTCGTTGAGTCAAAAAAGTGAGCGCAACAAAGCGTACATTGCCAAACTATTTTTCAAGGAGTACATTGATAGTAGAAATAGGAAAGAAAATAAAAGAATTAAGACAATCAAAAGAAATGACGCAAAAAGAATTAGCAGAAATCTTGAATGTTACACCTCAAGCAAGTATCTAAGTTGGAGCAAAACGTTAAGTAATCCGTATCTTCAAATACGTTTAAGACTTAGTCGTTAGATGTTTCCGTTACTGATACTTCAGGTAATACTAAGCAGACACTTTTTGATTCTCTTTTTTCAAAAATGAAAAGGGGTAAGCAGATGGAAAATTCTCAAAACACGAATATAGAGCAAGTTTCAACTGATACAAAAGTCCTGATTTTTGATTTAAGTGGTAGTTTTATGAGTGATAAAGGCTTGTTACAGACACAAATTTTGAATAGTAAATTACAGTCACTAATGAATAAAAGTGGAAAAAAAGTCATAGTAGACACCTATGAATCTAGTCAAATAAATAAGTACGGAGAACAAGCAGATGTTATTCTATTGACACCGTCATTTAGTTTTGCGCAAAAAGACATTGAAAAACAATTTCCTAAAATTCCTGTGATTGAAATATCAAAGAGAGACTATGGTTTGCTGAATATTGAAAATATTTATCAAGAGATTCTCAACGTAGTTAAATAGAAAACAACTAAGTAAAAGAAAAGGCAGCTTTTGAGTAAACGACTCAGAGGCTGCTCTTTTTGCGAAGGGTTAGATCAGAGATGCAATACAATAAATAGTAAATTTACTAAAAGATAAATGACAAGTAGTTCTCTGCTTAACACCGTTTCTCTCTTTTTTTTGATTTTTAAGTGGTAGTAGGTTCCAAATGTCATCAGACAAATAAGAAACATTAGATACTTCGTTAGTAACATAAAATTACAACTTTTTGATTGGACTTTGAGTCGTTGTCTTTAAATTAGCAATTGGGAACTCATCGGTAAGAGTAATTCGGATTCCTCCTTTAGCTGAGTCAACACTAATCCATTTTTTCCTATCATTGTTACCATCTCTAAATCTTGATGCTAGAATGGTAGCTCCTACTAGTCCAATAAGAGCCCCCGCAGGTCCACCAGCAAGGGCACCACCTAATGTGCCATTTACTTGTAATAATGTTGCACTCGCACCTAGATTATCACGTAAACTTACCATAGCTGTTTTATTAGAAGCGAAAGCATTGTATCCACCGGAGAAAAATACTTCTGAAAAGGAGGCTCTACCATTGATACATACAGTAGATTCTGCATTATCATATTTATTGATTAAATAAAGAAGTTGATCTCTAGTCAAATCGAGTGTACCAGACTGGCATAGTTGACTAGCCCGTAGATTATTAAACTCTTGCTCAAATCCAATCCATTGTTTATTTGATTCTCTAGTTATTGAATAGCTGTCTATGCTAGTTTCTGTTGCATATGTAGTAGTAATAGGTGACAAAATTATTGATGAAAAACTGAAACACATAACCATTGTAATTATCATTTTTTTCATTTAAATGTCCCTCGTTCTTTAACAACTAATTTTATGCTGATAAATAGGCCCAATTATCTACCAAGTTTGGTGGTGTTCTTTTTTATTATTAACTAAAAAAATGTTTATTTCATCCGTAAAAAATGTATCTTTTTTTCTCTATTTACGTATGCCATGTATTGAAGCGTGATAAAATATGACGTATTAAATGATTCTAAGGGGAGGGATGGGCAGCGAGACCAACTAATTTTTTGAACCACATTTTTGAAAAAGTGCACTGAGAGAAAAAGAGATATTGAGGTGTAAATAATGAAAGTAATTTTATTTGATGATCAAGAGTTATTTTCAAAAGGAGTAGAGGAAGTTCTTACACAAGAAGTCGCTAGTTTTCGTACATTTCCCACTTCTAGTAATATTATAGCCACAGTACATAGAGAGAACCCAGATGTTGTTTTGATGGACATCCATATGGAAGGAAAGGATGGATTTGAAGAAGGAAAGAAGCTAGTAGAATCAAATTCAGAATCGAAAGTGGTTTTTTTAACAGAGTATCCATTTAATCAATGCTATGAAGAAATGATTAGTATCGGTGCAGCTGCTGTTATTTCTAAAAGAAGTTCCAGAGAAGATTTTATTACAAAATTAAGGCTAGTTATAAAAGGGAACAGGATTTTTCCCAAGAAAGAACTTATGGTGGAAAGCTTAACTGCTAAAGAAAACAAAATCTTACAAATGATTACGGATGGCAAGACGCAAAAAGAAGTCGCTATTCAGTTGTACATGAGTCAAAGGACAATATCCACGCATATGCAACATATCTTAAACAAATTAGGTGTTGGAATGGCAACAGTTTTTTTGACAAATTTT
>NZ_JXLE01000016.1 GCF_001886265.1 Enterococcus thailandicus | reverse complement strand
AAGTTGTCTAAGATTTAATACTAACACCATTGTTCCCACTACCGAGTTACTTGTGTCAGAAATACTATCCATAGGAACCGTTGTGCTACTTGAATCCATTGTACTGCTTAAATCTGTCGTACTACTCGAGTCTGTTGTACTGCTTGAGTCTGTCGTGCTACTTGAGTCTGTCGTACTGCTTGAATCTGTCGTACTACTCGAGTCTGTTGTACTGCTTGAATCTGTCGTACTACTTGAGTCTGTCGTGCTACTTGAATCTGTTGTACTGCTTGAATCTGTCGTACTACTCGAGTCTGTTGTACTGCTTGAATCTGTTGTACTGCTTGAGTCTGTCGTACTACTTGAATCTGTTGTGCTACTTGAATCCGTTGTACTGCTTGAATCCGTTGTACTGCTTGAATCCGTTGTACTGCTTGAGTCCGTCGTACTACTTGAATCCGTCGTACTACTTGAATCCGTTGTACTGCTTGAGTCCGTCGTACTACTTGAATCCGTCGTACTACTTGAATCCGTCGTACTACTTGAATCCGTTGTACTGCTTGAGTCCGTCGTGCTACTTGAATCTGAATTTTCTCCAGCAATAATCATTTCGGTTTGAGAGTATGGAGTTAAATGATTGCTGTCTCCTGGTACACCGTCTTGAATTTTGATAGTAAATAAGCAAGGATTACTAGAATACGTGTTTAACGTAACGGAAAAACTAAACGTACCACTATTCCCAGTAATTTCTAAATCATTGTTATAGTTAATCGTCAAGTTAGGATTTACATTTTCAAACTCAACTATTGCTTGTTCAATCGCTTCCTTGTCACCCGAAAAACTGATTGATGCGCTGATGTTAATTGTTTCGCCCACCGCTAATTTTTTCACACCAGAATTATAGTCAGAAAAATCTCCTGTAAATTTGATGTTATTAACATTTCCGTATGTTGACTGCGCCCAGTTAGAAACATAACTACTTTCCGTCTCTGCTTGTGTCGGTTGATTAAAAACCGTTCCGAGACTTGCCAATGGACCAATTAGTAATGATGATGCAAACAATAAACTACTGATTTTCATATATAAACCCCTTTTCTGCTCTCAAGGGTACCATATGAATAAAATGTTTCAAGGTATAGTCCGATTTTCTAATTTATTCCTAATACAAGCGTTATTTATCAACATATATTTAAAATTCTTCTCATCTATAAAGAAATACATTACCTATCTTCACCTAGTCTTATACTAAAAATATCCTTTTTCTTTAGCGCTCAGTTGTCCTATAATACAGTAACATACACACTGAATGAAGAATTTGACAAAAATAAATGACGCAAGTAGCTCTTTCCTTTGATTTATCAGTAAGCAAGCAATGCTTTCTCGAATTTATCAAATAATTTTCTTATGCTAAAAGCACATCAATGAAAGGAAATCACTCATGGAATTCGGACAAAAAATAAAAGTAATTCGTAAACAAAATGCATTAACACAAGAGCAGTTTGCCCAACAACTAAACGTGACAAGGCAAGCTGTTTCGAACTGGGAAAACGATCGAAACCTTCCTGATTTAGAACTGTTGATTATGATTGCAGATCTCTTTCACCTTTCACTTGATGAATTGATTTTAGGAGGAACAAACATGAACAATCTGACTGAAAAACTTATCAACGATGGCAGTGAAACAAAAAGAGCGAAGTTCAACTTATTTACTACTCTCATCGGAACTTTCTTATTACTCTTTGGTTTTGCTTGCTTTTTCATCAAGGGACACTCAGTCGAGTATATCGACTCATCCGGTATCTTACACGAAAATTTCTTTTTGATTCCAATTGGCTTTTTATTCTTGTTTGCAGGTCTCATGGTATTTTTAGCAACTGGAATAACTTATTTATTAACAATATTGAAAAAACGACACTAAAATAGGGGCTGGGACAAAACTAGCCTAACCAGAAAAAAAGCCTAAAATTCGTTTTTGAAAACGTTGATTTTAGGCTTTTTTTAATTGAAAAATGGATTAAAAACGACTAGATTTTTAGTGTTGCCCTACTCTCGTTTTTGAGGTTACAGTTATCGAAGTTTTACTAATGAAAAAGTTAACTAGAAAGAAGAACATCCAATTTTACTACTCAATTTGCTTCCCATACCATAACTAATTCTTTTTCAGCGGTTTCTTCATCGATGTTCATGTGAGCCTTTTTAAAACCTAGCTTTAGATAAAAATCAATTGCGTGTTTATTTTTTTCATAAACATTTAAAGATAACTGATCATTCAATTCCATTGCTTTTTTTAAAAGTTTTTTCCCTATTTGTTGATTTCGATAGGCTTCTTCCACAAAAACACCTGCAATGTAGCCATCCATAATTCCTATAAAACCAACAATTTTGTCATCTATTTTATCGACAAAAATTTCTGCTTTAGGCAATTCTTTTTCGACCACAGAAAGATTTTTTTCCCAATAACTTTTCTCAATATAGTGATGCGTTTGGATGTTACTCTCTAACCATATACTGATAATTTCTTGTAGCTCTTTTTCCGTTATCTCTTCTATTTTTTTGATCAATTTTTTAAATCCTTCCATTTCAGCTTTGTCTCTGATGCTAACATTTTTTACCAATTTAGGTATAAATAACTCCTCTACTAGCTTTCTTATTAAGGCGAGTAGAGGAGTTCTATTTGCGAGTTTATTTACGAAAAAGCGCGTACTTTTTCTTTATCTGATTCCTAGTGCAATCCGTGCATAACGACTCATTTTATCGGTCGTCCAAGCGGGATACCAAACAAGTTTCACTTCGACTTTTTTTACTTCTTCGACTTCACGCAAAGCATCGTGAATGGAGTCTGTTAGGATATCTGCTAGCGGGCAGCCCATCGTTGTTAACGTCATTTTAATTACTGTGTCGCCATCTTCTGGGTTGAATTCAATATCATAAATTAAGCCTAGGTTCACGATGTCGATTCCCAATTCAGGGTCGATAACCGTTTCTAGTGCAGAAAGAATTCGTTCCTTGATTGCTTCTGTTTCTTGTGCAGACCAGTCTTGGTTTGCTTCTGTCATAGTCGACACTCCTTCATCTGATTTTCGTTTATCATACTCTCTTTTTAATTATTTGTAAATGAGAATTGTGATGCTATGTTCTCGTTTAGCTAAGAATTTTTTTAATTACCAAGTTATTATATTAAAGTTATTATTAACTACTTATCTTTTTTTACGATTTTGTTTCTTTTTAGGTTCCGGCAAGACACCGGTTGAACGATACGTCTTTTGTTCTTGCTCGTTTGCAAAACGACCAAAAACAGATTGTGTTGGCAAAATATTAATAAAGGCCTCTTCATCGACCTCATGAACGATTTGATCTAAATCGTATAACTCATAACGTGTAATTACCATCATAATCATTTTGCCATCTTTTTTTGAATAACCGCCAACTGATGGTAATAAAGTGAGTCCGCGTACCATATTTTTCATTAACTCTTCGGTTACTTGGTCTGGTTTGACCGTTACAATCATCGCCGTTACTTTCTGGTGACTTGTGTGAATCGCGTCAACGACTTGTGTCAAAGCATAAATTGAAATAATTGTATATAACGCACTCTCCCAATTGAAAAAGAAGCCAGCAATGACAACAATGATACCATTTAAGATAAACATATAATTACCAACAGTCTTCCCCGTTGTTTGCGATAGAACTAAAGAAATGATATCCATTCCACCAGTCGTAAACCCCATTTTAAGAGAAAGTCCTGCGCCAACCCCAAGCAAAACGCCTCCAACTAAAGCATTCATCAAAATATTATCTGTTACGTGTCCCACTGGCATAATGGTTGTCATCAACGACACACCGAGAACATTGATAAAACTTAAAATCGTAGATCCTTTACCAACTTTTAAAAAACCTAAAATAAACACAGGAATATTTAGTATGAAGATAAAGATTCCGGTATCAGCTTGGATATGAAACCACTCATACAACAAAGAAGCGATGATTTGTGCAATCCCATTCATCCCCGCAGAAAAAACATTTGCTGGGATCAAAAAATAGTTCAAAGCAACAGCTGCTGTTACTCCGGTTATCAAAATCACCACTAATTTCTTCAGCATTTCATTTTTTTGATAGACAGTCATCACTTTGCTCACGAGCACCTCTCCTCTACACCTTATTTCAAATGTAAGAATAACAGTTTCTTAATTAAAATAAAACACCTGTTAGATAAATGAGAAGAATTTTAACAAAGGCTACTTTATAAATGCGGTACTATGCTACAATGAAGAAAACTAATTGTAGCAATAAGGAGGATTATCCATGGCAAAAGATGCTAGTTTCGATATCGTTTCCGAGGTCAATATGGAAGAAGTAAAAAATGCCATTCAACAAACAACCAAAGAATTAACTAATCGTTTTGATTTTAAAGGTTCAACTGTTGAAATCAAATTAGAGCAAAATCGTTTAGTTGTTTTAGGTGATGACGATTTTAAATTAGAACAGATCAAAGATGTTTTATTAAGTAAATTGATTAAGCGTGGTGTTCCAATTAAAAACATTCATTTTTCTGATTCTGAACACGCACTTGGTGGAAAAGCTAAGCAAAATGCTGATTTAGTTAGTGGAATTGACCGTGAAAATGCTAAGAAAATTACTACCGCAATTAAAAATGCCAAGTTAAAAGTAAAAGCACAAATTCAAGAAGATCAAATTCGTGTGACGGGTAAAAGCCGTGATGATTTGCAAGAAGTAATTTCTTTATTAAGAAAACTTGATTTGCCGATTGAGTTGCAATTTACTAACTATCGTTAAAGGTTGTGGCTCCAAGCGGTCAACTCCGAAAAAATAATGAGCAACTAACAAAAATTGCTTTTCATATTTTTGGTCAGTTATGAATTATTTCAAGGAGTTGCTTGGGGAACATCGCGTATTAGATCATGTCGCAAAGCGCCTAGCGTCAACAAATAAAAAACAACCCTTGCAAACACATATTTTGAGTTACTTGCAAGAGTTGCCACAGAAGCTTAGCTTCACTTCCTTTCGATGAACTAACGCAAAGATTGATTTTCTTCACTAACAAAAAAGAGGCTGGAACAAAAGTAGCCTAAATAAAGAAAAAGCCTAAAATTCGTTTTTGAAAACGTTGATTTTAGGCTTTTTTTAATTGAAAAATGTGTTAAGAACGACTGCCGTTTTGTCCTGAGATCCTTCTTTGATGTTTATTTTGTCGTTCGTTGCCAAAATTGGTTTACCGTTTCATCAAGCCCGCTTAAAGTTTGGACCTTTGCAGCATTTTGCCAATGTTTAGGAAACAGTTGACTATACTGTGGGCTAGCAAAACGCCGATCTGCTAATAAAATAATTCCTTGATCGGTCATCTCTCGAATCACTCGACCAGCAGCTTGCAATACTTTATTCATCCCTGGTAATTGATACGCGTAAGCAAATCCCAACTGCTCTTTTTCGTCATAGTATTCTTTAATCAATTCTTGTTCGTGATTCATTTGAGGTAACCCAACGCCAACAATCATACTACCAATCAGGCGCGTTCCTTTTAAATCAATGCCTTCTGAGAAAATACCACCCAATACACAAAATGCAATCAAGGTTTCCTGAGGATTTTCCTGAAAATTCAATAAAAATGTTTCGCGCTCGTTCTCATCCATCTTTGTTTCTTGAATTAGTACTTCCACCTCAGGATACTGTTCTTTAAAAACCGTTACTACTTGATCTAGATAGCTATAAGAAGGAAAGAAAACAAAATAGTTTCCTGTTTTTCCCTGCGTGAAATGTGCAATCGTTTCAACTAATGCCGGCAAGCTTGTTTCTCGTTTTCGATAAGTGGTTTCAAGATAACTTGCAACAATCACTTGCTGATTTTCTTCTGGAAATGGGCTTGGCAAACGATATGCCAAACTATCTTTTCCACCCAATGTTTCTTGATAGTAAGATAACGGAGAAAAACTAGCAGAAAACAACAAGCTACTTCGTCCTTTCGCTAATGACTGCTCAAGAAAATAACTTGGATCGATACAAAATTCTTTCACTACCAAATCATACAAACTCTTCTCAACTGTTGTTTCATAATGATCGTCATAAAACTCACTGATTTTCAAAAAATGCAACACCTCAAAATAATAGGATAATAACTGTTCTTGCACTGGATGCTCTGGATATTCAGCTAGCCATTCTTTGATATGTTCACTGACTTGATACAACGCATTGGTCAATGAATCTGCAGAAGCTTTTTGATGATGATATGTTTTGGTATCTAACGCTTGTTCAATTTGCTTGAATTCCTTTTCTACTTTTGTAAAACGTCGTCGTAACTTTGCGTATTCTTTTGGAATCTCTTTTTTTATTTTTTTTGTTTTTGCATAGGAGATTTCTGCCGAATACATTTCTCTTGAACGCCCCACCAGATTATGCGCTTCATCAATCAGAAAAAGGTTCTCTTCATTTTTTTCTTCTTCAAAAAATCGTCGCAAATAAACAGTTGGATCAAACAAATAATTGTAATCACCAATAATCACATCGCACCAAAGACTTGCATCCAAAGACAATTCAAACGGACACAGAGTATGTTTTTTTGCATATTTTTCAATCACTTCTCTGGTCAGCTGATTTTCGTGATTCAGTAGATCCCATAAACCTTCATTGATCCGATTATAGTAACCATTGGCATAAGGACACTGGTCTGGATTACACGTTGTTTCTGTTAGAAAACAAATTTTATCTTTTGCAGTAATCGTTACACTTTTTGCTTGTGCTCCAACATCTTTCAAGGCAACTAAAGCATCTTCCGCCACTTGCCGCGTGATTGTTTTGGCTGTTAAATAAAAAAGTCGTTCTCCTTCACCTTCGCCAATTGCTTTCAGACTCGGAAACAACGTTGAAATCGTTTTTCCTGTTCCTGTGGGCGCTTCGACAAAAAGTTTTTGTTTTGTCCGGATCGTTTTATAAGCCGCAACTGCAAGTTCACGTTGTCCTTTTCGGTACTGTTCATAAGGAAATTTCAATGCCATCAACGACGCATTCCGAACAGTCCGCCAATTCTCAGAAAAAATCAGCCATTCTTGATAATCCGCTACTAATTTTGTAAAAAAAGTATCTAACTCTTCAATCGTTTGATGCTCGATTTTCCGAGTAATAATTTCTTCCGTTGTTTGAAAATAAGTTAATTGTAAATTGATTTCTGTCAAGTCGTGCTCATGACTATAGATATAAGCATACACTCGTGCTTGATGAAAGAACAATTCAACTTGTTCTTTCTCCAAATCTTCAAAGCGTGGTTCAGAAGTCTTGATTTCGTCGATATAATAAATACCTTCTTTTTGAAAAATTCCATCTGCTCTGCCTTCAATCGTTAATTGGTAACCGTCTAAATCCACCGTTTTCTTAAGAAATACTTCTTTTTCATAAGTATCTCCACCTTGCTTTTGCAACTTCCGGTGAATTTTTGCACCTTCTAATGCGGTATGGTTACTCTTTTTGCGATTATCAATGCTTCCTCTTTTCAAAATAAATTCAACAAGATTTCGCACAGAGATTTTTGATTGTTTCACCACATCCGCCTCCTTCTTTCGTCTATAAGATTACCTGAAAAAAACTCATTCGCAAAGGATGAAATACAATAAACGAACATTTTTTTCGTTTTTTGGCAAAAAAAAACACCCTGCTGGATGGGCAGGGATATAGGATATAGAATTTGGATTTTTGGATGAGTTAAATATAACAAGGACAAATTAAAATGTGATGAAAACTCACTATCCTTCCGTTTAAAATCTATAAATACTTTTCATATAGTCTGATAATTCAGATAAGTGAGCTTTTTTGTTTGATCAGGATGAATACGTTATACTATAGTAAGTAATTCGACTTGCTTGAAAACATATTGGAGGAATTCTTATGCACATTGAACGTCTAAAAACTGGGCCTATCGAAGAAAATTGTTACTTAGTTTATAACGACGAGGCACTACTAATTATCGATCCCGGAGAAGACGCTGATTTGATTCGTCAGCAAATCGCTAAAACCACTCAGCAACCTGTAGCTATTCTGTTGACACACACGCATTATGATCATATCGGTGCCGTGGAAGAACTACGTCATTTTTATGACATCCCTGTTTATGTCAGCCCACTAGAACAATCTTGGTTAGGCGATCCGATCCTTAACCTTTCTGGGCTTGGTCGTCACGATGACATCAATAATATTATCGTTGCCCCTGCTGAATACGAATTTGAAATGAAAGAATATACACTCGGTGACATTCATTTTCGGGTCGTACCTACCCCCGGACATTCAATTGGAAGTGTCAGTTTTATTTTTGATGACTTTGTCGTCTCTGGTGATGCATTATTCCGGGGAAGTATTGGACGAACAGACTTGTATACTGGTAATCTAGAACAATTACTAGATAGTATCAAAACGCAATTATTTATTTTACCAAATGAATTCGCGGTCTATCCCGGGCATGGTGACGCGACTACCATCGAACATGAAAAACAAACAAATCCATTTTTCAATGCATAATCTATTTTAGGAGGAATGTTCAAATGACTGAAACAACTCTTTATATTGTCAGACATGGAAAGACCATGTTTAATACGATCGAGCGTGTCCAAGGTTGGTGTGATACGCCACTCACACGTGAAGGAAAAGAAGGTATACGTCATCTGGGACGTGGATTAAAAGAAATTGAATTCGCTTTTGCTCATTCAAGTGATAGCGGTCGCGCAATCGAAACTGCTCGTACGATTTTAGGGGAGCATTTAAAAGGAAAAGAAATTCCATATTCAATCGACCCAAGAATTCGCGAGTGGTGTTTTGGTTCACTTGAAGGTGGCTATGATAAAGAAATGTGGGGTGTCATCCCTCGTGTCTTGAATTTTCAAACACCTGATGAAATGTTTACCACTGATGTGACCTTTGAACAGATTGCAAATGCTGTCTATGATTTAGATACTGCAGGCTGGGCTGAAACTTATCAAACACTGAAAGAACGTGTCTGGAATGGCTTCGAAGATATCGCACATCACTGCGAGAAACACGGTGGCGGAAATGTTCTAGTCGTTTCACATGGTTTAACGATTGCCTTCTTACTAAATTTGATTGATGGAAAACAACCTGTACGTGCTGGTTTGCAAAATGGTAGCGTGACAAAGGTTTCTTATCAAGATGGAAAATTTACTATTTTAGGGATCAATGATGTTAGCTATATTGAAAAAGGAAAAGAACTTACTCATGATTCTTTTCTATAATCAAAAATACTCGAAAAAACAACTACGTTGACTTTCTTGACGTAGTTGTTTTTTTGCGTTGAAAGGAACTTTAGAAATTTTTTCTTAATATTTTAAAACAGTTTGGTTTTCAAAAAAAAGAACGGTATACTATAACATGTATTTTGTTTGGAAAGGAAGGAATTTATGTTTTTTGCAAATGTTATTAAAGCAGTTATTTTGGGAATCATCGAAGGCATTACCGAGTGGTTACCTATTAGTAGCACTGGCCATTTGATTTTAGCTGACGAATTCATCAAACTGGATGCTAGCACACAATTCATGTCAATGTTCAACGTGGTCATCCAATTAGGTGCGATTCTAGCCGTCGTAGTTCTTTATTTTCATAAGTTAAACCCGTTCTCACCTAGTAAAACAGCAATTGAGAAAAAAGATACTTGGTCTTTATGGTTCAAAGTGGTGGTTGCTTGTCTACCAGCTGTAATTATTGGATTACCACTTGATGATTGGTTGGAGGAACATTTTCATAACTTCTTGTCAGTCGCTATTGTTTTGATTATTTATGGGATTGCATTTATCATCGTTGAAAAAAGAAACAAAACAAGAAAACCACGTTGGGAATCATTAAACGATTTTACTTATCAAGCAGCTTTGATGGTTGGTTTATTCCAAGTGTTGGCACTTGTTCCTGGGACTTCTCGTTCAGGCGCAACAATTTTAGGTGCAATCATTATTGGTGCTTCACGTTTTGTTGCAACTGAATTTTCATTCTTTTTAGGCATTCCAGTGATGTTTGGAGCTAGCGGGTTGAAAATCGTGAAGTATTTGATGGAAGGAAATACTTTTGGAACTGAAGAAACCGTCGTTTTACTAGTCGGTACACTTGTTTCATTCATTGTTTCTATTTTAGCAATCAAATTCTTATTAAGTTACTTGAAGAAAAATGACTTTACTGCTTTTGGTTGGTATCGAATTATTCTAGGAATTATTTTAATTGGTTATTGGTTTATTAGTATGTAGGAAATAAGAAACGAAGTTGGGGTTTCTCTTGACCCCAGCTTCTTTTTTTATTGTTTTATTGATAATAATTATTATTTGAATAATAGATAGAATCTGCAAATACAACTGATAACCATTATCGTTCTCAATTAGCATATTTTATTATCAATTAGATTTTGACTATGCTATAGTAATTTTGAGAAGGAGGAATGCCCAATGGAACTTTTTAAAAGAAAAGCATTTATTTTTACGATTTTTTGTTTTGTATTCATGAGTTTAGGCTTCATCTTTACTAAACTTGCCCTCCCCTTTGCACCGTTCTTGTATCTCTTGGCAATTGGAATTGGTGGCTTTAAGCAGACAAAGGAAGGTTTGACTGAATTATTTTTCGACCATACATTAAATGTCGATTTGCTCATGGCTCTCGCCGCTATTGGTGCGTGTTTGATTGGAAATTATTTTGAAGGTGCCATGCTGACATTTATTTTTTGTTTAAGTGGCGCGTTAGAAGAATATACGACAAATAAAAGTCAAAAAGAAATTACCGCTTTGATGAATTTGCAACCACAACGTGCCTTAAAACTTTTTGAAAGTGGCGAAACAAAGGAAGTCGATGTAACTGAGTTAACAATCAACGATAAAGTCTTTGTTCCTAAAGGTGCAGCAATTCCAATCGATGGTCAATTAACGAGCCCAGTAGCAACAATTGATGAAGCAGCAATCAGCGGTGAATCCGTACCAGTGGAAAAACAACAGCAAGATCCAGTTTTCGCAGGAACGTTGAATCAAGGAAACCCCTTTACGATGACCGTGACGAAACTTAGTTCGGATACAGTTTTTGCTAAAATTATCCAACTTGTTGAGGAAGCTCAAAATACGCCAACAAAAACAGCTTCCTTCATCGAACGAATCGAAAACACTTATGTCAAACTCGTACTGCTTAGCGTTCCGCTGATGATTCTTCTCCCTCCCTTTTTGGCTGGATGGACATGGGAAGAAAGTTTTTACCGAGGAATGGTCTTACTTGTTGTCGCTTCACCTTGTGCCCTCGTCGCCTCTGCAACACCCGCAACCTTAGCTGCGTTATCAAACGCTGCTAAAAACGGGATTTTAATCAAAGGTGGGATTCACTTAGAACAGTTGGCTGAATTAAAGGCAGTTGCTTTTGACAAAACTGGAACACTGACTCGTGGAAAACCAATTGTAACGGATTCTTTCTTTTTAACAGATGATCCAGTCAGCAAAAACGTTTTAGTTGCTATGGAAAGCCAAACAACACACCCATTGGCTGAAGCAATTACAACTCATTTTGGAAGTCAATCAACTAAAGAATTTCAACAATTGACTGTTGAAGAAATCACTGGTTTTGGCCTTACCACCAACTATCAAGGAAGTCAGTGGCATGTCGGAAAGCATGCTTATTCACTAGCTGAGATTAAAAAAGATGAAAAATTGGCGAGTCTTGTTGAAGAACTAGAGAAGCAAGGCAAAACTGTTATTTTCTTCTCAAAAGAAAATGAACTATTAGCGATTCTTGGTCTGTTAGACGTTCCCAAAACAAATGCGGCAGCTGCTATTCATTATTTCAACGAATCTGCTATTCATACCAGTATGATTACTGGCGATAACCTTGGGACTGCCAAAGCAATTGCTACCCAAGTAGGTCTTTCCGCTTTTCATGCCGGGTGTACGCCTGAAGAAAAAACAGCGCTCATCAAACAAGAACAAATAAAGTATCAGACAAATGCAATGGTTGGTGATGGTGTGAATGATGCACCAGCTTTAGCTACCGCGACCCTTGGTATTGCTATGGGAAAAGGAACTGATATTGCGATTGACGTTGCCGACCTCGTTTTAATGAATAGTGACTTAGACAAATTAGTATACAGTCATCGTCTCTCCTTGAAATTAAAACGAATCATTAAGCAAAACATCGTCTTTTCTGTTGGTGTAATTGTTTTATTGATTCTTTCAAACTTCCTTCAATTTTTAAATTTACCTTTTGGTGTGATTGGTCATGAAGGCAGTACTATTTTAGTGATTCTCAACGGACTACGAATGTTACAACCATTAGCGCCTTTGAAAAACGATGATTCTAAACGATGCACACCTTGTCCATTGTACCAAGCGGCAATTACACATTAAAATTAAAAAGGTTGTGAACCCCCGTTTGCCTTTAAGAAATAATTTTTTTCTGATTATTTAAAGCACGAACGAGCCTCACAGCCTTTTTGTGTTTCAATCCACGAACTTTTTTCTATTCTCTCATTGCTTCACCACATCTCCACTTTTGTTTGGATAATTGAAATGGTATGATTAACTTCTAAATAAAGGAGGTCTCTTAATGGAAAGCTGGTTATTTCTTGGTCTTATTTTATTGATTGCATTTATTGCAAAAAACCAAAGCTTACTGATTGCGACAGGTTTTGTACTCTTACTTAAATTGATTCCCCTTTCAAAAAATATCTATCCTTGGCTTCAAGGAAAAGGGATCAATATCGGAGTTACCATCATTACTGCAACAATTTTGATTCCGATCGCTACGGGCGAAATTGGTTTAAAAGACTTGTTAGAAGCTTTTAAATCACCAATGGGCTGGGTTGCTATTTTTTGTGGTGGTTTGGTTGCGGTCCTTTCTTCA
This sequence comes from Enterococcus thailandicus, assembly GCF_001886265.1. GTDB lineage: Bacteria > Bacillota > Bacilli > Lactobacillales > Enterococcaceae > Enterococcus_B > Enterococcus_B thailandicus. The sequence continues at coordinate 45,570 of NZ_JXLE01000016.1, read as the reverse complement.
AAGGGAGTTGGTCTGATTGCTTCTGATCCTCAGATTACTGTAGCTTTAGTTTTTGGAACAATTCTTGGAGTTGTTTTCCTAAAAGGAATTGCTGCTGGGCCTGTTATTGCATCTGGCATCGCCTATTGTATCTTACAACTCATTTCAATCGGAAAATAAAAAAGCTTATCTTTGGTGTGCCCAAAACAAGTCGTAATCTCGACGATTGAGTCACACTAAGATAAGCTTTTTTTCTATTTATTTGACACCTTCTGCTTCCATGACAACTTTTTTTATAAGCCAAAACATAAAAAATAACCAAAGATGAAAAACAGTAAATAACAAAATAATCAATAATTTTTCAAAGCTCCATTCAAAAAAGACAATTTGAATGACCCTCAAAGGTTCTTTGAACAAATAAATTGAATGAATCCTCGGTGGAAATCTTCCTACATACACTCCAAGCGAAGATAAAAATGAAAAAATCATCAATGAACAATTTTTCAATGCTCTCGTTTGCCCAAATAGCGGGAACGTTTCAATGATTTTTTCAGCTAAAGTAAATCCTAATAAAACATACGTAAAAACCAATAACGCTAAAATCACGAACAGCGTCCAGTGTCTAACATCTGGTATCCCAGCTAACTCGGCTGGCGCATAAATGTGCAGTCTCTTTACGTGAACAAAGTCAGTTAATAAGTAAGGGATATTAGGAAAAAAGAGTAACCAGATTGGTAACAATACATTACTACTCTTTTTGGTCTTATTTCGCAAAATCTGGTAGGATAATTCTATAGGAAGATACGCAAGAAACGTGTTAACTGGTAAAAAAACTAATGGAGTATCTGGGATGAATGTGACAACCATGACAGCGGCTGTCAACAAACGAACAAACCAAATAAACATCAAACCACTCCTTTTCTCTCATATTGTAACGAATATTTTCGTGTAATGCACCTTAGTTTTCAACAAGAACATTGATATTTTGCTGTTTCTTAATAAATGATTATGCAAAATCCATGGTATACTGATAGGGAGGTGAATGCAATGTTAGAAAAAATAAAATATTTCTTTGGTACTATTGGCTGGTTTGTCTTGGCTATTCTATTGATTTTAGGCTTAGCATATGTTCTCTTTCCTGACTTGATCCAAAATGTTTTCCAATTTAAATTTTAAATCACAACGATTGATTTTTCTCAATCTTTTGTTCGTTTAAGAGTTGCTGCCTAGCCGAAAGACTTCTGGTGACAACTCTTTTCTTTTTTGGCTCAAATGCACTTTTTTTGCTATACTAAATGTTAAGAACATCAGAAAATGATGTCAGATTGTTACAATTAATAGAAAGGAAGACGCTCATGGAAACCTTTGAAGGTCTTTTAATAGATACTTATGTACTACAAGAACAACCTATGATGCTAACTGGCATCAATCTTCAGCTTGAAGATCGCGTAATTAACGGCTTGTTAAAAGATCGTTATTTAGCTAAATATATTTTACGCTTACCATTGAACAAGTATGTCCTAGAAGTTTCAGGAAAATGGAACCGTAGAAATCAATTAGTTATCAAAAAGATGATCATCAAAAATATTGATGAATATATCAAAATCGTCGGCACGCCTGAGTAACTGTTTTCATGATATTTTCAAAGTTATAAAATAACTAATGATTTCAATCATAAACATTTATTAAATCAAGAATGTAATCCCTTTTCAAAAAATACTTTGCAAACGGTAGCACTTGTTATATAATATCCATGTACCAAACATTCCCATTCAAATTTTGTTTTAAACTATAGATCTAATCTAGTTTGGTTAACGCTATTGTCTCCCACAATAGCGTTTTTTTGTTGCCTACTTCCCTAGCTCACTGTCAGGTGCTTTATTTTATTCATTTATTGATAAACAACCAAAAAAATTGCGTTCTTTTACTGTTAAGGAAAAAAACTTGTCATGTTCATATTGCAAAGCTAGCTTCCTTTAGGTATAATAATGAATGTTGAATTATGCGGTAACTCGCGTAAGAACTTAAATTATCGGAGGTGAAACTAATGCCAAACATTGAATCTGCAATTAAACGCGTTCGCACAAGCGAAAACGCTAATGTAAAGAATTCATCTCAAACAAGCGCTATGCGTACTGCTGTCAAGAAATTTGAAGACGCTGTTGCTTCAGGTGCTGAAAACGTAGATGCGTTATATAAAGAAGCTGTTAAAGCAATCGACATGGCTGAGTCAAAAGGTCTAATCCACAAAAACAAAGCTAACCGCGACAAATCTCGTTTAAGCAAAAAAATTGCTAAATAATAAAAGAATCGGCTGATGCCGATTTTTTTATTTGCTGATTATCAAACAGGGGGTTAGGACAAAACCAATATGTTTTGTCCTAACCCCCTGTTTGATTGTTTTCTTTGACTTATTAAACACACGTCTATAAATTTAAGCAAAATCAGCGCGCCAAACAAAAATGACTACGTATTGTTTCATACACTTTTTTTCTCGAATCTTATGTCACGAATTCTATGTTCAGTTATGTTTTTGTCTACTTCCTAACTAATTGTCCAGCTTGCAAAACAAATAGTTGGAAACTTAATTCTTTATCAATTTGCCCTGTTTTGATTTGGTAATCCAACTCCACCAATCGATCAAATAGTCGTATCAATAATCCTTCGTCAAAACGACGAACTTCTTGCATCGCTAACTTGACCCGGTAAGGATGGACCTTTAATGTTTCTGCAATATTTGCTTGCTGGTAGCCAATTTTAATTAAAAATTTTGTTTGTAGTAATAAGCGCAATTGTGCCAATAAAATGGCATTGATTTTGATTGTTTCTTCTCCTTGCAAGACTAAATCTTCATATAGTCGCAATGCCTGTTCTGTATTCCCAGTTAACACATATTGTGTCATATCGAAAAGATTATGCTCCAGCGTTTTAGGCACAAGCTGTTCCACTTCTTTGGTCGTGATTTTCTTTTGGTCTTGTGCAAAAAGCATTAATTTTTGAAGTTCTCGCATCAATTTTGATAAATCTAGATCCGTTAATCGTAAAAATAAATCGATTGCGTAACGATCCATCTCAATTTCTGAGTTATTTAGCGTGTTCATCAAATATTGACGGACTTCTTTTTCATTTAGTTGCTTAACATCAATTGTGATTGCTGTCTTTTTTAACTGCTTTGTTACTTTTTTTCGTTCATCTAGCTTCTCATACGGTGCAAAGAAAACCAACACGGTGGACTCTAATGGTGCTTTTAAATAATCGACTAATAAATCGGTATTTTGCTCAATCCCATTATTAACTTTCTCACCAGTTAAAAAATAAGGATTTTCTACGAATACTAATCGTTGCTCTCCAAAAAATGGAAGAGTTTCCGCCTCTGCGACTACTTCGTCCAAACTAGCATTTTCCATATCAAAACTCAAAAAGTTTAAGTCATCTTTACTATCAACTTGTATTTTTTTCAAAATTTCTTCTCGCACTTGATCTTGTAAAAATTTTTCAGTTCCTAAAACTAAGTAACAAGGTTGTAATTTTTCTTTGCGAATTTTTTGTAAGTCTGCTTGCACGCTCAAATTATTCACCACTTTCAAAACTTATCCTACCATTTCAAGAATTGAATTACCAGCCTTCCATCGTTTGAATTTCCTCTGCTACATCAAATGGTTTCCAAAGAAAACGAATCATTCCTTCCTCATCTGTTCTACGGTAGGCAATGTGTTGTTTCGTTAAACTAGTTAACACTTCTTGATGTGGGTGACCATATAAATTATTTGCTCCACAGGAAATAATTGCTAATTTTGCTTGAAGTTGTGACATCAATAAAGGGCTGGTTGAACTTCTGCTTCCATGGTGTCCTAACTTGACAATATCCGCTCTTAACAGAGGGTATCGCTTCGCTATTTTTTCCTCTGTTGTTTGGTCTAAATCTCCCAAAAATAAAAATTTTCGTTGGTTGACTTCTGCTAAAAGAACAACAGAGTCCTCATTTTCCCCCTTTCCTTGACTCAAAGGTGCCAATACGCGCAGTCCAAAATAACCAGTGATTTCTTGCCCCGCACCTATTTCTTGAACAATTGTCCCTTGTTTCTTTAGTTGATTCAGCTGGTTCTTGACCTCTTTCGTTTTCCCAGACCCTTTACCGATAAAAATAGTTTCAATGATAAAATGTTTTGCTAAATTAGCAAGTTCACCTACATGATCTGTATCATCATGGGTCAAAATCAATCGATGAATTGTTCTGATTCCTTGTCCTTTTAAAAACGGAACGAGATTATAATCAGAGTATGCTCGTTTTGGACGTTCTCTCCACTTTTCTTTATTAAAGGATAACTTACCACCTGTATCGATCAAAACGTTTTCTCGTCCATTAGGTGCCTTTAAAAGAATGCTATCTCCTTGGCCAACATCAATAAAAGTAACTGAGGTTGTCAAATCAAACTTTGTTCCATGACACAAAATGAACGGAACAAAAAAAGAAAGGATCATCCGTTTAAACAAATCATTTTTTCGAAAAGAAATAGTGTGAAGAGATAACAGATATACCATAGTTAACAAAAAGAGTAAACTATCTGGGCGCCCAACGATCAAATTGCCAAATGTCAGTTGCTTCGTCAATTGCTCCAAATAGCCTAGTCCTTCATTTAAAGCAAATAAAAGACTACTTGGTAGATAATTATGTAAAAAGAAAATACTAACTACAAGCGGCAACAATAAGTATTCAAATAACGGTAAAAAGAGTAGTGTCAAGAACATCCCAAAAATTGGCCATTGAAAAAAATGCCAAATGATTAATGGCATCATGACTATGCTAAAGATAGCCAACTTCATAAAATATTGAAATATGCCTTGCCTTCTTTCCGATAACGGCAAAATAATAAACAAAAAACTAAACCAAAGACTTAATTGACCTCCAGTTTGATAAAGTGTCAAAGGTTCCAGCAACAACAATAGCCACATAACAACTGCGAAACGATCCATTGCAGATAATCGTAACTTAAAACACTTCCCTACTAGACGAAGTAAAAACAAGAAGCTCGCACGTAAAATAGACACAGATCCCCCGGATAGTACAACATAACATAGTGTGATAATCAGCAAGAAACCAGTATTTTCTTGCACTGTCCCTCCCAGTCGTCTAAAAACATAATAGATCCAACCTAAGTAGACCTGGATATGTAGTCCCGACAAACTGAATAAATGAAGCAAGCCCGTTTCTTGGTACACTTCTTGGGAGTCAGTGAAAGTCGCATCTTTGTAACCAAATAGTAAAGCGTTGACATACACCCCTACTTTATCTGGTAAATGTTTTTTGACGTGCATGATTCCAGCAGCTCTTTTTCGTTGTAAAAAATTACGCCAAGTATGATGCTCTTGAATTTTTTTTACTTTTTGAATTGTAAATTTCCCCATTATTCGTTGGCTCTTAAAATAGGCGGTTTGGTCAAAATTATAAGGATTTCGCGCTCGTTCAGGCTCTTCGAACTCACCGCTTGCCCATAAAATAAAAGCTGTTCCTCGAAGATTTTTAATTTGAATCAGTTCCTCTTCAGACTGGACTCGATAACTCAACTGAATTTTTTGCTGTTTTTCATCTATCAGTGTTCCAATCAATGTAATAAAATCACCTGATTCACGCATTGTATCAGTGTTAATCATGAAGCTACTGGAAGTTGACACCTTTGGTTGAATCGCTGGTTTTTCTAAAAATAAACAAGATGAAAATACCAGAGCGCCACCAACTAAGCTTAAAAACAAAATCGAACGATCTTCTTTTAAACAAATCCAGAAAAAAAGGCTGGCAAAAATCAAACGATATTGCCAGCTTTCTGTATAATAACTTAAACTAATCAAGCCAGAAATCAACGCAGGAAAAATCAAGCGATTTTGGACAAGACAAAGTTTTAAACTAAACGTGTTCACCAGATAGCTCTCTTTGTAGTTTAGAGAAGTAGGCTGAATCTAGTGATACTTGATGGATTGATGCACCCATTTGATCAATCAACGAAAGTGCATAAGCATCATTTCGATAATCATGTAGATAATTGATTTTAGTAATACCAGCTTGTAATAATGCTTTCGTACAAGCCAAACATGGGAAATGGGTCACGTAAATCTCTGAACCTTCTGTGGGGATTCCTAGCTTTGCACATTGAAGTAAAGCATTCATCTCCGCATGAATTGTTCGCAGACAATGACCGTCGACAATGTAACATCCTTCATCAATACAGTGAACATCGCCACTTACAGCGCCGTTGTATCCACCAGCAATGATGCGTTTTTCTCTAACCAAAGTCGCTCCGACTTCTAATCGTGTACACGTACTACGTAAAGATAATAATACAGATTGGGCCATAAAATACTGGTCCCAAGGAATTCGATCATTGCTCATTTTCTTCACCTCTGTGAGTTAGTCTATTGTTATTGTAACTAAGTTTTTTAGTTTTTCAACCGTCTTTTCCCCGATTCCCGATATTTCCTGTAGTTCTTCTACTGATTTAAAGTGCCCATTCTCTTCACGATAGTTGATAATGTCTTGCGCCTTCTTTGCCCCGATCCCTGATAATTCTTGCAATTCCGAAATATCTGCCGTATTGATATTGATTTTTGACTCTGTGGCTGTTGATGTTTGACTCTGTGGCGGATGTGAACGAATCTCTCCGATTTTCGGAACATAAATCAATTGTTGGTCAACCAGCTTCGCAGCAAAATTAAGTTGACTCGCATCTGCGTCTTCGGTCAATCCACCAGCTTTAGTTAGCAAATCTTTTATACGTTGGCTTTGCGTCACAGAATAAACACCAGGATACTTAACACTTCCTTTGATATCCACATATATTTCTTCGACTGCGCTACTCCTCTGCTCTTTGGCTGTCGTCTCGGTCGTTAAAATTGTTTGGTCTATCGTTGCCGCTGGAAGTTTTTTCATTGTATTTATTTGAAAAAAATAGATCCCTCCACCCAGACAAAGTAATATTAATCCTAAAAAAAGACTGACCACAAGTTTAGGGAATTCGACAAATTTATGATAGATCTGGGCTAATTGTGCTTTCAACGATGCAACTACTTTTGCCAACATTTGGAAATCGCTCCTCTCCACTTTTTTGTTCCCATTTTGTTATTTGGTACTTCCCCATTCACAATTAATTACGTCGAAATGAGATTTTATTTTTTTATTTCGCAATTTTTTGACAATCTCATCGCTCTTAATGCATTTGTTTTTCAAAAAAATAAACGAAAAATCCGGAACAAGTTGTCCGAACTTTTCGTCTAGTGTTTAAATCAGCTCATCTTTTTTAGATAATCTAACGCATCTTGTACCGTTTTAACCGGAACGATTTTCATTTTACTGTCCAGTTTTTCGGCAGCAGCTTTTGCTTCTTCGTAATTTGATTTTAGTTCTGGGTATTTTTTCTTAATTGCAGGATCTAGCGTATCATCTGGTGCAAAGAAAATATCCATACCTGCTTGATTTGCACTTGCAACCTTTTTATCGATTCCGCCAATTCGACCAACTTCTCCCGAACTGTTAATCGTACCCGTTCCAGCAATCGCTTTTCCTTGTCGAAGATTACTTCCTGTTACTTGATCGTAAATTTCTAAGGTAAACATTAATCCTGCTGAAGGACCACCAATGGAACCAGCATTAATTTTTACGTTTGTATCAGATGAAATCTCTGTATGATCTGTCAAAGTAATCCCAATTCCTGGCTTTTTATCTGTAGATAACTTAATTAAGTCGCCAGTCGCTTCTTTTTCTTCTCCAGCATGTAAGAATGTCACTGTTACACTTTGCCCAACTTCTTGGCTTTTGATGTACTTCATAAATTCTTCAGAACTCTTAAATGTTTTGCCATCGACTTTTGTTACGGTATCTCCCACAGCCAGTTTGCCATAAAAATTTGAATTTTTTTCAACACTCATCACATACACGCCTTCGAACTTCATTGTGTACGATTGGTTTGCTAATTTAAGCGCTTGTTCGATAGCCGCATTTTGTGAAGATTCCATATAATACTTTTGCATCTGATTATATTCTTCACTCGTTGCTCCACCTGTCAATTCTTCTTTACTAATAATATCTTCAAAATCGGTGAACTTTGCTTTAACTGCTAATAAACCTGTTGCTTGACGAATACCTACAGAGGTCAAAGAAAACGAACCTGATGACTCATCTGCTTTTCCATCAACAGTAATCAGTTCTTTTAAATTGATTGTTGCCCCTGGTGCCTCAATATAAAATGGCAGTGGAACAATTACAAAGGCTGCCACCGCTAGCCCAATCAGTACGATAATAACACTTTTGATCCATGGTTTAAGCTTCATTTTGATCCTGCTTTCTAGCTAAAGCTTCATTGATTACTGGTGGTAAATAAATACTTACGTCACCATTAAAATAGAGTACTTCTTTTAACAAACTTGAACTAATATGGCTGTACTCAGGTTTTGCTAAAAGAAAAACTGTTTCTAATTCACTATTTAAGTGGTGATTCATTTGAGCAATACCTCGTTCATACTCAAAATCTTTCACATTTCTAATCCCACGAATCAACGCTTTAACACCTAATTCTTTTGCTGTTTCTACAGTTAGCTGATGCTCTTGGTGAATCACGCGAACATTTGGTAAATGTGCAACAGCTTTCGTAATAAGCACCACTCGTTCTTCTGCCGAAAACAAACTTTTCTTTGATGTGTTGACGAACACGCCAACGATGACTTCATCAAATAACTCTGCTCCTCGTTCAATTGTATCAAGATGCCCCATTGTTAAAGGATCAAAACTTCCAGGAAATAATGCACGTGTCATGCTTTCGCCTCATTTCGATAAATAGTTACAGCAGTAATCCCATAATTTTGCTGTCTGATTTGTGTCAAACTTTCAATCGTTTCAGGAAGCTCAACTGTTTTATCTGTTTCACACACAATAATCGCATCTGGTTTGAGCAAACGAAGTTCTAGCATTTTCTCAATTTGATCCACGATTTTTTGTTTTGCGTAGGGGGGATCTAAAAAAAGAAAATCAAATTGCTCCTTTTGGTTTGCTAATTGTTCGATTGCACGATCAGCATCTAATTTCAATGTAGTGAATTTTTCTGGTTCTTTGGTGATTGCAATATTTTCTTTGATGATTTTTAAAGCCTGATAATTTTTATCCACACAAACAGCGTGTGAACAGCCTCGTGAAATAGCTTCAATTGCTAATCCACCACTACCTGCAAACAAATCTAATACTCGCTCACCGTCAAAGTAAGGGCCAATCATGTTAAAAATCGATTCTTTGACTTTATCAGTTGTTGGTCTCGTATTTGCACCAGGCAAACTTTTTAATCGGCGTCCGCCGTATTCTCCGGAAATAACTCGCATATGCTCACTCCTTGTTTCTCGCTTTTACTAGTATACCAAAACCTGACAAAAAAAGGACTGCAAGTCACCAAACAATTTCTTAGTAACTTACAGTCCTCACTCTTTTTTATCTACGAAAGTATGACTTAAATATTTTCAGCTAAACGAATTTCTGTGCTTAGTTCTTCGATTTCAAAGCCATCATCTTTGATTGCATCTTTAGAACCAATTTTTTCTGCAAAATTCATTTCAATGTCAGGACGATAAGAAGGTTCTACTCGCCGAACAAAATGAAGCTTTTGGATTCTCTCTTGTGTTTGCTCAAATGTCTCTTCATTTAAGTAAAGAACAACATATTTCATTCTTCTTGAGACATAGTGGAGTAACCCAAATTTCTTTAGATTTTTTAATTGTTTTAAGCTATATACCCAAACGATTATTCCACGACGTTTCGTTATTTCAAAGTTAGTTTTATCAACTTGCATGACAGTTCCCTCCGCATCCAGCATGTTTACTTGTTTCAAAAAACGGACTACCTGCATTAATTTTGATTTCACTGGAAATCCCGCTTGCAAGTTGTTGCCCTATCTCATCCAAAATCCCTTGTAATTGTGTTTCATTTACCCGAAACTCTGACACTTCATCCGTTAAGTCTAGTTTTCTTTTTGCAGCTCTGACTGCACGTTGTTTTTCTCGAAAATCAGGGGCATACTTCCCATAATCGGCAATTTGCTCAAAGCTAGCTTTTTTCGTTAAAAAATCTTTTTTTAGCTCTTCAACTTCATCAGAGTGATTCATGACTCTTTTACTTATCAGATATGCACGAAATGTTTCACTTTCACGAATACGCTGAACCACTTGTTGACATTGATCTTCTAAGCAAAATAATTCTTCATTAATGATCACTGCTATCACTACTTTCTTCCTGCTCTTCTTGCAATAAGACTAACACATTTTCTTTTGAAAAGGCAATTGCTAATGTATCAGCCGATTCACTCATAAAACGCTCGTGTGTATACGGATCACTATACCACTGTAAAAAAGAAAAGGTTGGGTCAATCATCGGGTGCGTAAACAAGCCAGTTGTTTGCTTCAATTGATTTTTTTCAAGAATATCCGTCAACTCATCACCAGTCAGAGAGAAACGTTTCATTGTTTTAGAAGAAGTCACTGCTGCTTGCCATTCTCCTACTCGTTCTGGTGTTAAGTAATCTTCTGGTTTAGTCAAAAAGCTTGATAAAACATGTTTTGTTTTTTCTTCAAAAAGTAACATCTGTCGGTAAGCAGGTAAACTATCTTCTTCTCTCAGTTGATTAAGTAGTTCTGTTCCTTTTTGTTCTTTTACCCGATTGATTTTATCCCAGTCTGCTTCTTTATCTAGTTGATAGGTTGGCAGATTGTCACCAAAAACTTGATAAGGAAGCAATTTCAGCAAGCTTTCTTTATCCAAATATGTTACGGCAAATAGACCATTTGTTGTCTGATCAAAAAACATAATTGCAAAAGTATCGTTATCAAAAGCAATCAAGGGACGGTAGTTCATATCTTCTTCCATCAATTCGATTCCAATTTCTTCTTTTTGATAATCAAATGTGAAATTCGTATAAATCGTTGTAAAAGCTGTTAAATCTTGCATCGTCATGCCAAAAGAAAATGGTGCAATCTGATCATTCGCACTGTTTAGTACCTTAACGGCTTTCACCTTGTTCTCTTGAATATTTGCTTCTAAGAGAAGCTGTTTTTCGGCATCTTGGTAATATCTGATTTCAAATCCAAATCCACTGGCTAATCGATCATGCGCACTGCCAAAATCCGCTTCAAGCTTGCTAACGGGTTGGTCTATGTACGTGGAAAAACCAGTCGCTTGAAGCTCCTGATATTTCCACGTTGTCATTTGATTTTCTTCTATTTGCTGAGTTCGATCATTTTTGATTTCTGTCTTAGGTGGAAAGAAAACAGGTTCCATGTAAAATGCCACAACTACCAAAAAGAAGATGGCAGTAAACAATCCTACTCTTTTCACGTTTTTAATTCCACCCTTCATCAAATTTTATTGTTCGGTCACTTCGATTAACAAATCACCTGAATTGATGACTTCACCAGCACTCACGTAGACATGTTCGACTTTTCCGTCAAAACGTGCTTCGATCGTTGTTTCCATCTTCATTGCTTCTGTAATCAATAACGTATCACCTTTTTTGACTACGTCACCTTTTTTCACTAATACTTCTAAAACAGACCCAGACATCGTTGCCCCGATTTGTTCTTTATTTGTTGGTTCAGCACGACGTTTCGTTTGAACTGAGCTGATAATTGAATTGTCTTTAACGAGAATCTCACGACGTTGTCCATTCAAATTAAAGAATAATACTCGGTTTCCATCAATATCAGGTTCCCCAATTTCATCTAAACGAATAATCAAGATTTTCCCACGCTCGATTTGAACATTCACTGTTTCGCCCAAACGAATTCCTTGGAAGAATGTCGGTGTATCCAGTAACGTAACATCTCCAAATTGGTTATAGGACGTTTGGTAATCTAAAAAGACTTGTGGATACATCAAATAGCTTAACACTTCATCTTTGCGAGGAGTATAACCAATTTTTTCTGCCAATTCTGCTTTTACTTTTTCAAAATCAATTGGTTCAGCTAATAATCCTGGACGTTTCGTAAATGCTGGACGATCTTTCAAGATGATTGCTTGCAGTTTCTCTGGAAATCCACCAACAGGCTGACCAAGTTCTCCTTGGAAAAATGTTACGACTGACTCAGGGAAACTCAAGTTATCCCCATTTTCATAAATAGCTTCTTCTGTTAAATCATTTTGAACCATAAATAACGCCATATCTCCTACTACTTTAGAAGAAGGTGTCACCTTTACGATATCCCCAAACATCAGGTTAACTGTATGATACATTTTCTTGATTTCATCCCAACGATGGCCAAGACCAACAGCTTTTGCTTGTTGTTGGAGATTCGAATATTGTCCACCAGGCATTTCATGCATATACACTTCTGTTTCAGGAGCATTCAGGCCATTTTCAAAAGGCTTATAATACATTCTGACATCTTCCCAATAATGATTCAGTTTTTGGGCATGTTCAATATTGATTTCTGGTAAACGTGGACCGTTTACCAAAGCATAATACAAACTACTCATGCTTGGTTGACTCGTATTTCCACTCATTGCACTCATTGCCACATCGACGATATCAACACCTGCTTTTGAAGCAGCAGAGTAAGTAATGATCCCGTTGCCACTAGTATCATGTGTATGCAAATGAATTGGTAAGTCTGTTGTTGCTTTTAATTCACTAATCAAGCGATAAGCTGCTTGTGGTTTTAATAAACCTGCCATATCTTTGATTGCAATGATATGGGCACCTAATTGCTCTAGCTCTTTTGCCATATCTTTATAATACTGCACATTATATTTTGCACGACTTGGGTCATTGATGTCACCAGTATAACAAATTGCAGCTTCAGCCACTTTTCCTGCATCACGAACTGCTTGAATACTTTTTTCCATTTGTGGTGTCCAGTTCAAACTATCAAAAATTCGGAAAACATCAATTCCTTGTGCCGCTGCTTCTTGTACGAACTCAACTAGAACATTATCTGGGTAATTAGAATAACCAACAGCATTTGATCCTCTAAAGAGCATTTGTAGTAATGTATTAGGCATCAATGCACGGATTTTTCTAAGTCGTTGCCATGGGTCTTCATTTAGGAAACGATAAGCAACATCAAAGGTTGCGCCACCCCACATCTCACTTGAGAATAATTCAGGTAACGCCTCACCAGTTAAGCGAGCAATTTTCTTGAATTCTTGCGTTCTTACACGCGTAGCTAACAGACTTTGATGTGCATCTCTAAATGTCGTATCTGTTAACAGAAGGTTCTCTTGATTTGTAATCCAATCAACCAGACCATCTGCACCTTGATCATCTAAAACATTTTTTGCTGTCACATAGTCTTGACGAAGTTCCAATGAAGTTGGCATTCTTGGTTCATCATAAAATGGTTTTTCCATTTTTTCGATTCCCGGGAAGCCATTCACCGTGATTTCGCCAATATATTTCATTGTTTTATTTCCTCTGTCACGTAAACGTGGAAATTCAAATAATTGAGGTGTATTATCAATAAACGTCGTTTTGGCATGGCCAGACTGAAATTCCGGGTGAGTAATCACATTTAGCATAAATGGAATATTCGTTTTGACCCCACGGATTCTAAATTCTTTCAGACAACGTTCCATTTTTTGGATTGCTGTATCAAAATCCGCCGCATGCGTACACACTTTTACTAACAATGAATCGAAATAAGGTGTAACGACATAACCAGCATAGGCGTTACCCACATCCAAACGAACACCAAATCCACCTGGTGAACGATAAGTATCAATCTTCCCTGTGTCTGGCAAGAAGTGGTTCAATGGATCTTCCGTTGTAATTCGACACTGGATAGCTGAACCATTCAATTGAAGATCTTTTTGTTGTGGCAACCCAATCTCTTTATGGAGATCTTTTCCTTGGGCAATCAATAATTGGGTAGTTACAATATCTACGTCAGTGATCATTTCAGTGATCGTGTGTTCAACTTGGACACGTGGGTTGACTTCAATAAAGTAGAAGTTCTCCCCTTCCACTAAAAATTCAACAGTTCCTGCATTCACATAACCAACATGTTTCATTAACTGAACAGCTGCTTCACAAATTTTTTGGCGCTGTTCTTCACTTAAAGATACACATGGTGCAACTTCAACAACCTTTTGATGACGGCGTTGAACAGAGCAATCACGTTCAAAAAGATGAATCACATTTCCATGAGTATCACCTAAGATTTGGACTTCAATATGTTTGGGATTACCAATATATTTTTCTGCATAAACTTCATCACTACCAAAAGCAGCTTTTGCTTCACTTTTAGCACGTTCATACCCTTCACGAGCGCTCTTTTCGTCATAAGCAACACGCATCCCACGGCCGCCACCGCCAAGGGCAGCTTTGATCATGATTGGATAACCGTAAGTATCAGCAAATTGTAATGCCTCTTCGACAGTTGCGATTGGTCCATCTGTCCCAGGAATGGAAGCAATTCCAGCTTCAATTGCAGCAGTTTTTGCTTTAATCTTATCACCAAAAATATCTAAATGGTGAAGTTTAGGTCCCACAAAAATAATGCCCTCTTCCTCACAACGACGAGCAAAGCTTAAATTTTCTGATAACAATCCATAACCAGGATGAATGGCATCCGCACCGCATTCTTTCGCAATTTCAATGATTCCTTCAATATCAAGATACGCATCAATTGGTTTTTTCCCTTTACCAACCAAATAAGCTTCATCCGCTTTAAAGCGATGGACAGAATATTCATCTTCTTGTGCGTAGATCCCAACAGTTTTAATTCCTAATTCTGTACAAGCACGAAATACTCGCACGGCAATCTCTCCACGGTTAGCAACTAAAACCTTTTTCATCGAACCACTCCTACATCTTTTTTAGTATAATCCTAAACTTTTCCGTTTTTCATCTGCACTAATATTAAGTACAAATCCGACACACACCGAGAGCATCAGTAAACTTGATCCTCCCTGACTTAAAAAGGGAAAGGTAATCCCAGTTAAAGGAATAACGCCAGTAATCCCACCCAAGTTGATAAACACTTGGATCAAAAACATTCCGCCAATTCCTATACATAACAATGAATTAAATGGATCACTTGAGCGAATTCCAACTAAAATAATGCGAGCAATCATGAAAAATAGCAAAGCTAAAATCAAGACTGCCATTATCAACCCAAGTTCTTCTACAACGATAGCGAAAATAAAGTCTGTTTGTGCCTCTTGCAGAAATCCTTTTTTCTGAATACTATTACCTAAACCGCGGCCAAACAAACCACCGTTGAAAATTGCATAATAACCATTGACCATTTGATGTCCTTTATCCAGCTCATCAGCAAATGGATTTTGAAAAATCGAAAAGCGGCTATAAATGTACTGCAAACGCGCAGGTAAAATTTTCCCATGCGTAACATTCATCAGCCAAATAACAAAAATACTTAAGCCAACTCCACCAATTCCGACAATCCAAGTGTAGTAGTAGTTTACACCACTTGCTAAAAGCATAACTAAAACGATCAAGAAGATTACTGTTGCGTTCCCAAAATCGGGTAAGATAGCCACGATAACTGTCAATCCGAGAACCAATGCTAAGGGTCGTTTAATCGAACCCACAAAATCTTTCTGCACACCATTTTGACGAGTTGCCAACGTCAATGACAAATACCAGATGGCAATGATTTTTAAATACTCAGCTGGTTGAATGGAAAAACCTGCAATTGTTAGCCAACCTTTGGCTCCGTTTACTTCTTTCCCAAAAAATAGCACGATTATCAACAAGAGTCCCAAGACAACAAAAGCAATCATAATGAGTCGCTGATTTTTCAAAACATCTGTCTTCATCTTGTATAAAAGTGCGATTGCCACTAAGCTCAATACCCAAAAGACACTTTGATTGATCACCGATGACATGGGATTTTGACCATTTTCTAATAATAAATATGAAGTAGAACTATAGACCATAATCAAGCCTAGTGCACACAAAATCAAATAGGGAATTAAAATCGTATAGTCCATTAAATGCCGTTTTTTTACTTTTTTAGGCAAGTTTATTCCTCCTTGCCACTTTCATTTTTTTCATAGTTTTCCTGATAAACATCATTATATAACTGATTCAATTCACGCTCTAGTTCACTCAAAATTAGCTGTCCTTCGTCTTTTTCAATGATTCCCACACGAATAGCAAAGCTAACTTGTTGAGAAAAACCATACATTTGCGTATCAACAACTTCTTCAAATGCTTTGCACTGTGAAATACACAAACTGTTTTTTTGATTGCGAATCAATCGTTTGATCCGATTTGCATCTTCCTTTAATACATGAACGGCGAATTCTTTGGTTAGAGAATCCATCTATGTCTACCCCCTATTCTAATTTATTCATTATAACATACTTGATTTTTTAACGAACAGTAAAATCAAGGGATTCCTCGCTTTTTTTATCCATTTTTTCTTACATAGACACAAATTTTTTTCAGGTTACAAACTTTTCTACAAAATAAAAAATCACTTTTGTAAAACAAGTAGTTATTTGTTATTTTTTTAAGTTGTTTCATTCAAAATTTTTAAAAATGCCTCGCCATATTTATCTAATTTACTTTGTCCTACACCTTTGATTTGTAACATTTCTAGTCGATTTGTTGGACGTACCTGACTCAATTCTTTCAATGTTGAATCAGAGAAAACCACATAAGGTGGCACACCTGCATCAGCAGCCAAGTCAGTTCGCAACTCACAAAGCTGTTCAAACAAAGTATCATCTTCTGCCAATTGCCGAACTTTCTTCGCTTCTTTTCGATAAACCTTCTGTTCATTTTTCAACACTCGGATTCCTTTATCAGTCACCTTAAGTACTGGAAACTCACCCGTCACAGATAACAGATAACCGCTTGAAATCAAATACTCAATGAGTTGTAAAATATCTTTTTGAGATTGCTTCTTCAATAGCCCGTAGGTCGATAATTGTTGAAATCCTAACGTTTTTACTTTCTGTTCTTTAGAACCCGCCAAAACTTTCATCAAAAGCTGTTTTCCGTAAGCTTCACCCATTCTTTTAAGGCATGACAAGACCATTTGCGCTTCAGTTGTTACTTCAATCAGCTCGCGATCGTCTAAACAGTTTCCGCATCGATTGCAAGGTAGACTCTTTTCACCAAAGTAATTTAAGATATATTGCTGCAAACAAGACTCAATATACGCATATTCAGTCATTGCTTTTAATTTTTCATATTCTTTTTGCTTTTGTCCTTCGTCACGCTGTGATTGTTGGATAAAAAACTTTTGAACTTGAATGTCTTGAGCAGCAAACAATAAAATTGCTTCACTTGGTAATCCATCTCGACCAGCCCGACCTGCTTCTTGATAGTAAGCTTCTAAGGATCCAGGAATTTGATAATGGATGACAAAGCGAACGTTACTTTTGTTGATTCCCATACCAAATGCGTTGGTTGCTACAATCAGCTGAACACGATCAAACAAAAATGCTTCTTGCATTTCGGTCCGCTCACGTTCATTTAGTCCACCATGATAGCGTCCAACTGAAAACCCAAACTTTTGCAGCAAATGATACACACGATCAACTTCTTTTCGGGTCGCCGCGTAAATAATTCCAGATTGATTTTTGTTGATTTTTAAATATTCAATTAAGTATTGTTCCTTTTTTTGATCTTTGATTACTTGAAAGGTCAAATTTTCCCGAGCAAAACCAGTTTGAATATGATTACTATCAGGGATTTTTAAAAGTCTTTTGATATCTGCAGCAACTTGAATGGTTGCCGTCGCTGTCAACGCTACAATTACTGGTCGACTTGGTAATTGAGTTAAAACTTCAGCCATTTGCAAATAGCTTGGACGAAAGTCATGTCCCCACTGTGAAATACAGTGTGCTTCATCGATTGCAATCAATTCAACTTTCCAATAGCTCATTGCCTGCTGAAAATCAGGCATAATAAAACGTTCTGGTGCAACATAAAGTAATTTACACTGATCGTGATTCAATAACTGAAATCTTTCGGCTGTTTCTTTTCCTGTTAGCGAACTGTTGATAAATGTAGCAGGGATGCCTAGTTGGTTGGCAGCGTCGACTTGATCTTTCATCAAGGAAATTAAGGGTGACACAACAATTGTTAGTCCATCCATCATAATTGCCGGGAGTTGATAACAGATTGATTTCCCACTACCAGTCGGCATGATTCCTAATACATCCTGTTGTTCAAAAATTTTTTGAATGATTTCTTGCTGTCCAGGACGAAATTGTTCATAGCCAAAATATTTTTTTAATACTTCATACATGTTGTGACTCCTTTCTTTTTTAGTTTACTTCGAGAGTTGGAGCAATACAAGTACTCGTTTTGTTCGTGAAACAAACATAAAATATGAAACATTTTCACTGGTTTTTTAAAACTTTAAGAAAACTTTTAAAAGTTCTTATTTGTTTTTACGAGATTTTTCTTCCTTTTCTTTCTCACTTCTCCACAGGTAAAAAAAGACCAGCTCATTTTGAACGAGCTGGTCTTAAGATTATTCATTCATCAATGAATTATTTTTTCTTTTTAGATGCTTTTTCACGAGCATTTTTGTTTAAGATATGTTTTCTCAAACGAATTGATTCTGGAGTTACTTCACAGTACTCATCATCATTCAAGAATTCAAGAGATTCTTCAAGTGTTAATTGCTTAGGTTTTTTGATTACAGAAGTTTGATCCTTGTTAGCAGAACGAACATTAGTCATTTGTTTTGCTTTTGTAATGTTAACTGTTAAGTCATTATCACGGCTGTTTTCACCAATGATCATACCTTCATAAACATCTGTACCTGGTTCTACAAAGACTGTTCCACGTTCTTCAATACTCATGATTGAGTAAGTAGTTGCTTTACCAGTATCAATAGAAACTAATGCACCTTGGTGACGTCCACCAATTTGACCAGCTAACATTGGTAAATATTGGTCGAATGTGTGGTTCATGATACCATAACCACGAGTCATTGAAAGGAACTCTGTTGAGTAACCAATCAAGCCACGCGCCGGTGTTAAGAAAGTCAAACGAATTTGGCCATTTCCAGTATGAACCATATCTTGCATTTCACCTTTACGCAAGCTTAGTGATTCAATCACACTACCCATGTATTCTTCTGGTGTGTCGATTTGTACACGTTCAAAAGGTTCGCATTTTACACCATCAATTTCTTTTTCAATAACTTCTGGACGTGAAACTTGTAATTCATAACCTTCACGACGCATTGTTTCGATCAAAATTGATAAATGTAGTTCCCCACGGCCTGAAACAGTCCAAGCATCAGGTGAATTTGTTGGTTCAACACGTAAAGACACGTCAGTTTGTAATTCAGCCATTAGACGTTCTTCGATTTTTCTAGCTGTTACATATTTACCTTCGCGACCTGCGAATGGTGAATTATTAACTAAGAAAGTCATTTGTAAAGTTGGTTCATCAATGTGTAGGATTGGTAAAGCATCTTGATGATCGACTGGTGTAACAGTTTCTCCAACGAAGATATCTTCCATACCAGACACAGCAATCAAATCTCCAGCTTTTGCTTCTTCGATTTCTAAACGTTTCAAACCAAAGAAACCAAATAATTTTGTTACACGGAATTTTTTAACTGTTCCATCAAGTTTCATCAAAGCAACTTGATCGCCCACTTTGATTGTTCCGCGGAACACACGACCAATACCGATACGTCCAACGTAATCATTGTAATCA
Organism: Enterococcus thailandicus; assembly: GCF_001886265.1. GTDB lineage: Bacteria > Bacillota > Bacilli > Lactobacillales > Enterococcaceae > Enterococcus_B > Enterococcus_B thailandicus. The sequence goes on along the minus strand of NZ_JXLE01000016.1, from coordinate 25,915 downwards.
AGCAATGAAACTTGGAATTGTAAAGGTTCGTCACTGTTATCAACTGGCGCAGGAATTTTTTCAATAATTGTATCAAAAATTGGTGCCATTGTTGCTTCTTGATCTGCAGGATCATCAGATAAGCTTGAAGTTCCGTTCAATGCAGAAGCATAAATAACTGGGAAATCTAATTGGTCGTCATCTGCTCCTAATTCGATGAAAAGTTCAAGAACTTCATCAACAACGTGTTCAGGGCGAGCAGACGGTTTGTCAATTTTATTAACAACAACGATAGGTGTAATGTGTTGTTCTAAAGCTTTTTTCAAAACAAAACGTGTTTGAGGCATTGTACCTTCATAAGCATCAACAACTAAAACTACGCCATCAACCATTTTCATGATACGTTCAACTTCACCACCGAAGTCCGCATGTCCAGGTGTATCCATGATGTTTACGCGAATACCTTTATAATCAACAGCTGTATTCTTAGCTAAGATTGTGATTCCACGTTCTTTTTCTAATGCATTTGAGTCCATCGCACGTTCTTGTAATTGTGTATGTGCGTCTAATGTATCTGATTGTTTCAATAACTCATCAACTAATGTTGTTTTTCCGTGATCGACGTGGGCAATAATTGCTACGTTACGGATATCGTTTCTATAATTCAATGTAACTAACTCCTTCTTTTATCAGTTTATTTCTGACAGGGCAATTTACTCGACTGCTTATTATAGCAAACTTTTTTCATGAAATATAGTGAAATGTTTTCATTTTTTCGCGAAACTTAATAAACTATCAACTTTTTTTCATTTTCATCTCGAAAAATTCCGTTTCACAGCTTTTTTAAGTTTCATTTGTACCTGCCTACTCAGATTTCTAAGAATGAGTGGATTTGCTGGAACGCTTTCGGAGTTGCTGCTACAAATAATTCACGCCCATGAAATGCTAACTGCTCACCATTCATATTACTATAGAAGAAACCGAATTCTGTTAACAAAACACAACCAGCCGCATAATCCCATGGACTCAAGTTTGACAAATAGCCAATATGATTTCCTTTTAGCATTGCAATCATTTCCAAGCCGGCACACCCAGTGATTCTGACCCCCATACTTTTTTCACCAATTGTTCGGATATTAAACTTATTATGCGCAAATAAATAGCCATTCATTCCTAACAATCCAGCCTCTAACGTTTTGTTCACAGGTTGTGAAAGCTGCAAATCATTTTGATAGACGCCTATTCCACGTCCGCCCCAGTAAAGTTCTTCTTGCATCACATCATAAATAAACCCTAACTGTCCTACGCCGTTTTCATACATAGCCAGCATGATACAAAAATTTTCGCCTTCCATCACAAAATTGAGCGTTCCGTCGATGGGGTCAATAATAAATACTCGTCCAGTTAAGTCAGTTAACTCATTATAACCATCTTCTTCCGCTAGAATTCTTGCATCTGGATCGAATGCAGCAATCTTCTGAACTAAGAATTGTTGAACTGTTCGATCCATATTTGTGACTAAGTCTTTTCGATTTGTTTTTTCAAAGATAGTTAGTTGTTGCCTTTCACTTGCTTTGATTTGTTCTCCCGCTTCAAGCAGCCAACTTTTGATTTCGTGAATTATTGGTTCCATCTGGTTCACCCATTCATTTTCAAAGTTTTTTTCTGATTTTTTTTCGCCATTTGAACTGTTCGATACAGCGAATAGCCTGAAACTTTTTCAAATTCTCGACCTAAACGCTTTTCTTCTCCAATAGATTTCACCACTGTTTTAAACTGCTGATACGCAGCTAAAAATTTTTCATTATTAATGCCGGCTTCGTTTGCTTTTTCTAACGCTTCCCACATATTCATTACGGTCACCATTTCATCCGTTGTCCAATCTAAATCAATTGGATATTGGTAATCTTGCATGCATTCATTCCTCCATTTTCCTACTCCACCTTAGTTTATCACAGCTAAGACATTTGCAACAGAATCTCACAAGCTTTAAACTTTTCCCAGCAAACTTATAAGTAAGAGTCTAATTTTTAAAAACACAAAAAAAGTTTATGAAATAAACGGCTCCGCGTAATCTCATAAACTTTTTAACATTCGTATACTTGTTTACAGACTTAATGCAACTAAATCCACTAAAACATGTGTACACCAAGATCCCCAAATACTTCTTCCAGTAATAATATAGACATAATTAAAAATTAATCGTGCGGCACCTTGCAACAACAATACATGGATTACTGTTGAAATGATGGATCCGTCCCAATACACAAATACATGCATCAACCCAAAAACTAGTGCACTTATTAAATTACTAATCGTTAGGGAAAAGCCTTTATTATGTGCAACTTCCAGAACACCAATTCCTAATAATTCCTCCCCCATTAACATAAAAGGTAACTTAAAGATCAAAAGCATCAGATTACCTGTTGCTGGATTACTGGTCCAGTCAAATCCAATACTTTTTGTTAGCGCACTTATGACCCCGCCAAAAATCAAGTAAAAAAGTGCCGCACAAGGAATCACCCAAAATTTTCTTGGAAAAGTAAAAATCTCTTTGCTAGCAGGACCAAATACAACGACCCACGCAAGAATACTCGTAAAAAACAATGCCCACCAAGTCCATTCAAATAGTGATAATAAACCGAACCCCATAATCAAAAGTGCGCTACCAATTATTAATTGCTGCCATTTAATTTTCACGTTAACTAAGTAATCCATCTTAGTTCCTCCTATTCTTCTCATCCTTTCCACAACTACATTGTACTGATGAACAATATTTAGCCATTGCTAGCTATGGAATGGCATAATTATACTGCCAAAAAAAAGTTCAAGCTGAAAAGTACCTTATTTACTACCTAGATGCTAAAATCCATGTTAGGGAGGTAGCAATCATGAAAAATTATGGTGAAACAATTCGTACGATTCGCTTAAAAAAAAATATGCCTCAAAAAGTACTCTACCAAGATATTTTATCGAAATCATATGCCATTCGATTGGAACAAGGAAAACACGATATCTCTTTTTATTTATTGCTCAAAATTTTGGCACGCTTTCCAATGGAGATTGATGAGTTTCTCTATATTCATCAGAATTATCAAGAATCTGAAACAGAGTGGTTCTACGAAGAATTTAGCAAACGCGGCAACCAAACAGATAGCACAGCTTTATTCTCTTTAAAGGAACATTATTTAAAGACATATACAGAGCATTCAGCCGATCATCCTTGGAAACTCCAATTAGATGCTCGCTTAGATCAGTTAGTTTATTATCAAGAAACCAATAAACTAACAAAAGACAGCGTCAGCTTACAAACAACAACAAAAATAAAACAAACGTTAAGTAGTATCCAATCTTGGACAATCGAAGATTTTCGATTTTTTGCTAACACCTTGGATTTACTTGACTCAACTGATCGTGTACTTTATTTTCAGTCCATATTACCAGCAATGGATCGCTACAAAAATTTTGAAAAAGCACGGAATGTGATTTGTGTGCTCTTAGTTAACGCGATTCATGAGTTAATTGAAGATTTCCATATAGAAGGCATTCCAGCCTTGCTAACTACTTTATATGATTTTTCAGATAAAGCGCACCAGATGTTTTTTCGAAATTATTATCATTTTTATTTAGGACTTTGGCAGATTCTTACCAACCACCCAAACGGCGAAAAAAAAGCGCGAGCTGCAATCGAACTTTTGAAGCAAATGGACTATCACTACCACACAGAAATCTTAACCCTCACATTGACTCGAACACTACGTCAAAAAGAAACCAACTCTACAGATTAATTATAGCAAAAAAATTTTCTTTATCTGTGCAACGCTTAAAGCTGTCGTTACCTAAAAAAAAGAAGCATCTGGAACATTATCTGTTGTCCCAAATGCTTCTTTTGATTATTCCTTTATTTTACAACTAAATAACCAATTCCATCTTTGTCCAATGTTGAAATCGTATGACTACCAACTGTCGTTTCTTCAATGTCTGTAAACACATGCTGATAATCATCACGTACAGATCCTGTTACATTTAAATCTTGTGTTTCGTCAAAGTCGCCAACTTGCAACGTTACGCTAAGTTTATATTCCCCGGGTTCTAATCCACCTAGTAATGTGTTGTCAATAATGCCTTGATAGCCATTGAAAACACCATGATTATACCAATCTTGATTTGCACAGGCAATCGTACCAACCTCTGTTCCGTCTGCAGCTGTCAAATGAAGCGTTTTCTTCGCAGCATCTTGATTTGTTAAATCTAAGTTCCCGTTATCCATTGATCCTTCTAAAATCAACCCATAACTTTGCCAATAACCTGTTTTGAAGAAGTTAACAGTCTGATCTAAGTGGCTAACAATTTGTGAAACAAACTCACTTTCATTTCCATCAATGACTTGATTCACGTCAATTTTTGTTCCTTCAGTTTGTGGTTCGATCGTGATTGTCCAACGACCATCCGCTTCTACGGTTCCCGTTCCAAGTAATACGCCATCTACATAAGCATTGATTGTTGCACCTGGTACGCCAAGTCCTGTTAACTGTTTGTCTTTATCATTGACAACATTAAAAACAGGCGCATCAACTTTTTCTTCATGAGTAACTACTTGTGAAACCATTTCACTTTCTTTTCCATCAACAACTTGATTCACATCAACTTTCGTTCCTTCTGCCTGTGGATCAATTGTGATTGTCCAGTTTCCTTCTGAATCCACTGTTCCTGTTCCAATCAAGTCACCATTCACATACGCATTAACTGTCGCCCCCGGCGTTCCTGTTCCAGTTAACTCTTTGTCTTGATCCGTTACTGCATTGAAAACTGGTTTCTCAATAACGATGCCATCATCAACAAATGACCCCCCTTGAATTTTTCCGTAATTTGTAAATGGTGTCGTTTCAAAATGTGAATCAGTTGATGAGAAATCCGTGGTCTTAATTCCTGTATGTGTATACCCCGAGATATTAAATGACGATTTTACCGGCCCCGCAATTACTTCTTCAGGCGTTGCTTCTTCTACACTGTCAATCCACCAAAGATTGTAGCCTGTTGGTGAATCCAAAGTTACATGCGCTGTTGTTGCATAGCCACCTAAAATAGGGCCCTCTGAGTGATGATTGGTAATTGAATAGTTTGACCCATTTTCGAAAACGATTTCTTTTCCTGCGATGATTGTACTGTGGTTACCATTTGAATCAGCTTCAACAGTCGCACCTTTTCGTACGAAGAAATTACCAGAAGTAACTAAAATACTTTCATAAACTGTATCGTCCGTATGTACTTTTAAAGAACTACCATCTTTCAATTCCAACGTACTTCCGGTTCCCAATTTAATTCCTCGATCATCTGTGGAAGTTGACTCAATCTTTCCTTCATTGACAAATGAGAAATCGCTTCCTCCTTGAATAGCCGTTGAATTAGATTTAATCGTGACCTCAGCATTTTTGCCAACGAATAAAGTTCCATCTGCATATGCCATATGTACCGCTGCAAGTCCCGTTGATTCATTTTCAAAGTTAATTACGGCACCTGGTTTCACTTCTAATTCTTTTCCTTGATAAACTTCTTCTGTTGTAGAAACACTAGATACATTACCATCTAAAGTTAGCTTTCCTTCTGGTAAATAAATCATTTGTCTTCCTGTATGTTCAACGTTTTTATATGTAATATTTGCTGTATGTGAACTCCAAAGTAGTCCATAAATATCTGTGTTGATAATTTTCACATTTTCCATCAAACCAACCGCATCTGCTTTCGTAAAATAAAGTTGATGTAAGTCGGCATCAATCGTATGTCCGTTACCATGAATATTTTTCGATAAGTTCGTAATTGATTCTGTCGTCGCCATTGTGATATCGGAAGACAAGCTGATATCTGTCACTGTGTCATCATTAATTGCTTCTTTAAACTCTTCCCACGTCGACACATCTACGTTATTTTCTACTTGTTTAACCTCAATAGCTGGCTGGCTTGTCTCGGCTTTAACTGATTGCGCTTGACCTAATAGCGCGACTGAAAAAAGAACTCCTGATAACGATAAAATAATTGATGATTTTTTCATAACAAAACACCTCTACACTTATTTTTATGTAATTACAGTTATAACGATAATATCAAAAAATAAACAAATTATGTAACAACCGCTTACAACAACTAATATAACACCTATAAAAAGAAACATCAATATTAAAATATAACAAAAAATTAAAATATAAAAGTTATTTTATTCGAATGAAAATATACTTTAAAAATAATTATTATAATTAAAATAACTAAAAACCATAAAAACTAATGATTTATATTAAAAAAACGCTTTGAAACAATAAAAAAAATACCTGATACAATTCATATCGGGCATTTCAACTTTTAAGTTATTTATGATTGTAAAATAATCGATTTTGCATCATTTAAAATCTTATTTTTGGCATTCGTCCATTGACCATCAATGCCAATGACAAAATCATCCTTTGTTTTTCTAATGATATTGGCATCATTTTGAACACTGATTCGCCAAGTTTTGATCCATTTCTTTTTTTGATAAAGTGAAATAGATGTAACTGGACAGTAGTTTTCTAAAAATATTGTTTCTATTTGGTAATTATAGGCACCCATTCGCGGAAGTTTTTGATTCAAGCTAGCAATTCTTTCCAAGTAATATCTTTGTTTATAACTTGATATTTTTCCATAATAATTCATTGTGACACCTCAAATCTTATTGCTAAATAAAACGACACCTGTTCCAACGATTGCAAACAAACCAAACAAGGCGATTTGTAAATAAACTTTATGCATTGCCTTTTTGTTCACCTGTTCAATCATTTGAAGTGGCTCTTTTGCTGAAAGTTGTTTTTTTGTTAATGCTGTTTGTGTATCCTCGATCATTTTTGCCTTAACTAAAATGCGCTTTGTTGTTGCTGCTGCCTTATCACACGTCAATAGCGTTACTGTCTTTTCTGGATTTTCTTCGATGTAATTGACTTCTTTTTCATCAATTATCTTTTTCTCGCTTATTACATAGTGATAGCTTTTGCCTAAATACGTCATATCAATATGCTGTCCTTTTTTCGCATCTACTAATTTTCCAAACAATAAACCTTTTTCGCTTAAATGATGTCCTAGAAAAATCATATTTTCTTTCAATGGATTCCGGCTCGGATACATAGACGCTGCACCGATAAGCATAGCACTTTGACTGATTCCAGGAAAAATCGGAACAGCTAATGTTAATTCAGGGATTGATAATGCACCGATTGCCGTTGACTCCTCATTTTTCAACGTAAACACATCATTCATCGTCGCAGACTGCACTTCTTCAAATGGAATCGTTGGTAAGTTTGCTACGTTGTCGCCCACCGTATACTCGGCAGTTACTATGTGCTGTGTAAAAATTGAATTTTCAATGTACCGATAAGCGACCAACGCTAAAGCAATGTAGAAAAACAGCAGAAAATAAACTTTTTTATTCTTTTTCATTCGATTTTCCTCCAAAGATAAGCGTACCGGACAGACTTTCGAAAACATTCCCCAATTTAGTTACCGGGATTGAGCTACTTCCAAAATTCGCGACTTTCTTCTTACTAATCCCATTACTTGGTGCAAAACCAACAACTGGTTGTGCTGATTTTTTCTTCCTCAACTTTTTTTCATAGAAGCCAACACTTGTTTCACGGGTATGCTCTTCTTCGTGTACCACATCTTCTTCTGCATGATAAAGTTTAGGAACACTTGCTTTTTCACCATTCATCATCATAACCGAACTAAACAAAAAAACGATTAAATATTTTTTCATAAGCTATTTCTCATTCCATAAATTTTTGATACCAAATTCCCAAAGACTTTCCAATCCTTTGAACTTGGCGGACTATTCCAAATTAAGTATTCACTCTCAACTACTTCGGATAGAACATCTGATAGATAGATATCTGTTTGAGCCGAGTACTGATTATCGACTTTTAGGGTAACAAACGGCAAATGCACAATATTATTGGCAATGTACTTGTTGTATTCTTCTCCTAAAGTGAAATCAATCGTGATTGTGATTGCTTGTTTTTGATTTCGATAGGCTTGACTGTTGATGATAAGTAAAAGTGTTTCTAATAATAGTTGTTGGCTTTCCGCTTGATTACCAATCACCGCAATCGTTTCTTTATTACGCAAAAATTGTAAAATTCGCTCTGCTTCTTGACCAAAACCATCAAAAAAGAAATCTAAGATGACATAAAAATGACCGTCTAATAGACTATCTTTGTAATAAGAAAATTTAAACAACAATTCGTATAACTGGTTATTAAGCTTTTCATCTGGTTGTTCGATTCCTACTGTAGTTAACAAATTGCGTGTTAGTTGCATAAGATCATTTTCTTTTTTTAAGCTACTGTCTTTTTCCTGAAAAAGATAATGGTTGACTCTCAAATAGTTGATCAACGTGATGACGTCTTCAGTTTTGACTTCATCCCGATTTTCCGCAAATTTGCGATAACTTAAGATAATTGGTTCCATATAGCGTTCATCAGTTGATACAAGCAATACCTCATCGCCACTATTTTGCTTGTTTTCTACCCTAAAAAAAGAAACCAAACAATAATACAGAAGTTTTGTTTTTTTCAATTTTTCAATTGGCTCGATTACTTTTAATTCTTGTAATTCCTCAATAAAAGCTTGCGCAGTTGTCCACTCTTCCGCTGAAAAAGGATTTTCATAATTTTTAAAAATATAAAAATAAATCTGTGCTAAAAAAATGCGTAACTTGCTTTCACTTACATTTTCAACCAAAAAATTCATTTGGTGCATCTCCAAAAATGCTTCCAATTTATTTTTGATGACATAGGAATAAGAAACACTTACATAGTGGTAATAGCTATAGTTCTCCATTATTTCTTTGGTGTTCATACCATTTTTTAAGAAGTAATCTAAAAGACTAAATAAATAAGATTCTCTACCATATTTCCAAATCAAACGATTGATAGAATCCAAACAGTTTTTCTTATAAATATATTTACTTTTATTTTTGGAGATAAAGAAGTAATCATCCAGCTCCATCGTTTTAAAGTCTTCGATTAATAAACCTAAAAGTTTATTTGCCCGAAAATAAGTTAAGTCAAATTGTTTTTCAATATCTTTGACTGCAAAAGAGTCAGTGTCTAAATTATCAATATATGAGAATAACATCAGCTTTGCTAACGTCTCTTTTTCAAATAGTTCCTTCATACGATTCCTCTTTAAAATAGCTACTATTTAGCTGGCGCTATCTTCTTTCTGTAGTTCATTCATTAATTTTTTGATTTTCTGATTTTTCTTACGAATGTAGATAAAGATAATAATAAAAAGAAGTAATAAAATACCACATACTAGAAGAATCAGGTAAAGCATCGTGTGATCTTCTTCCTTAGTTATTGCCGTTTTATTTAAATCAGCTGCTGTTTTTTTCGAAATAGTGAAATTTTGTTTGAATTCCCATTTTTCTCCTTTTGATTCAGCAGTCAGAGTTGCCGTGTATTTACCCGGACTCAATTCTTTTCCATCGGTTCGAATATCAAAGTTATACACTGAGTTTGGCGCTTGTTGCCCGTTTTCGATTTTCGTGGTGTATAACACCTTTTCTTCATCGGCTTTGCGAATGTCCCCCTTCACATTTAACTTATTGATAAACATTGCACTGGTATTTTTTAGAGGGAATTTAATACTATTTCGGCCGTTAATTTGTTCCACCTTGATTTTGCCAGCTTCGACAATCGGCTTTGTGATTTCTTTTTCGCCATGTAAAATAAGTGCAATCGTGTATCCATATTGATTTTGGACTGCCATACTGCTCTTATTTGCAGCACTGTCTTGCGTTTCTTTAGAAATCTCTTCTATCAAATTGATTCCGCCTGCTACAACTCCATCAAACGTTTTTTCTGGCGCAGTAATTGTATAAGTTAATTCTTTTGTTTCATTGGCTTTTAGCGCAATTTTATCGACTTGGACTTTCACCAACTGTTTCATATCATTTGTTAAGTTTGCTACTTCAAACTGTTGACTATTCTTATATTCCACAACACCATTACTATTTGTTGATGCATGATCCACATTTGTATCGACTACAATTGGATGGTTGGCATTATTCGTCACTTGAACGACTAACTCTGTTGCTTCTTTCGGTTTCAGCTGTAAATCGTAATACGATAACGACTTATCTACCTGTTTCTCAGAAGGTAATGGATTTACTTGAAAATCAACCGCAGAAGCAGACACGTTTTGAAATGAGTAAAACGTACCTACTGAAATAGCACATAATAAAAAAGCCTTGACTTTGTTTTTCATCTTTTTTCTCCTTCAAAAAAATAGGAATAGATAGCCGGATGACTGTCTATTCCTACACGTTTACAAATGGTTAGTTGTTTGCAACTCCATCTGTCAATACCCAGTTAAGCGTAGTAGTATATTGACCAGCCACTTTAACTGTTGCACCAGGAACGCTTAAAGATGCAGCACCTTTAGCAAAATCTTCAATTGCTAAACCATTACCTTCACCTGTTTGAGCATCCATGATGACTGCTGCTTCATTGGTAGTCTTCAAAACAACACCTGCTTTTTCGTGAGCAACTGCTGTTGAACTTGTATCAATCGTTGGTGAAACTAATGTAATTTGTGCATTTGTTAATTCATGTGTGTTATTTTTAAATTGACCAGCTTCAGAAACTTGTAATGCCCAACCAGCTTCAGTACCACGTAAATCTTGAACTTTGCTGAAAGTATCTGATTCAGTTGTATAGTTTTGGTCAGTAGCTGAGATTTCATGCATACCAAAGTCTAGGTCAGCAGCCTCTACAAGTGTCAAAGCGCCAGTATCTGGTGCTTTAAACCCAACTTCACCAGTTGTATCTTTTTGATCAATGTCAGCAGCATAAACAGTTGCCCCAGCTGTTGCAGATAATAAAGTTGCAGATAATACGATTCCCATAATTGCTTTTTTCATTTTAAAATTCCTCTTTTCGTTTTTTTAATAAATAAATGACCCCAATAATCATCATGGCAACTCCAAGAAGTGTAATCGGGTCTGAGTTAACAGTACCTGTTTTGGGCAGGATGCCAGAGCTTATTTTGTAAGAACCTGATTGTGTCGTATCAGGAACAAGTTGTCTTGTATCGTTGTTCACTGTATTATTTGTTGTTTGATCGTTATTATTGATGATCTGATTGTTTGAATCTTCTTGTGAATCACTTGTACTACTATCCTCTGTTTTGTAAAAACCAACGTTTGCTTTACTTCCACCAGAATCAGCGACTTGCTCTGCTTGAACCTGTGAAGCAAAACCAAAGAATAAGATCAAGGATAGTAATGCAGCGAATCGCTTGTTTCTTTTTTTCATAGCTTTCTATCCCCTTATTCATTTGCTACAACATCGTTTAGATCCCATTCGATCGTTGCATCGTACGTATCCGCAACAGCTTTTCCACCAGGAACGAATAATTGAAGAGTGTCGGGTTTTGACTGCCAGTCTTGAGACACATTCTGTTCATCATGGTTGCTTGTTGTTTGATTATGGATAACGACACTTTCGTCTGTTGTGATTGCTTGTTTACCTTGTGTCGGATTATTGTAATACAGTGTAGCACCTAATTTTTTGCTCGTTGTTGTGCCAATGAATTCTTGATTCAATTTTGCAGTTAAGCTCCAAGTAGATCCATTTTTACGTAAATCTTGGACGAGTAAGTTCTTATCCAAAGATTCTAAAGAGTAAGTTTCATCTCCTGCTGAAATGGTGTGCTCGCCAAATTGCAGTTGAGTTGGCGCATCAACAAAGAGAAGTTTGCCTTGATAAATATATGTGACTGTTTGAGGTTTATCTGTAAATTGCCCCTCTTTATTATCAGGTTCATCTAATAAAGTATAGTTATCGATTGTTGCTGCTTGAGAAGTATAAGGATCGCCAACTTTTCCATTTAGAACCTTTGCTTCAGCAATTTCATTTTGATCTTCATCAACATACTTCACAGTAACTGGCGCACCATCTTGTTTTTCCAAAATCGTAACGGTTGCCGTCTTCGTTGAGAGATGTCCAGAAGAATTTGTCACAGAATAAGTGACTTGGTACTTGTCTGGCGTATTCGGTTGAACACTACTATAATCAACTGTCACATCTTTACTGATATCGCCATCTTCAGTGTCTCTAGCCGTAATATTTTCTAATAATTTTTCTTTAATATTTTCGTCTGTTAGATCACCAACATAAAATGTTTTATCTTCAACAGTTAAGTTAGCAAAAACGGTACTGTCACCAGTCGTCAAGAACCGGTTATTCAAATCAAAATGTGCGCCACCACCGATATTCCCACCATTAGCTGTAGCCATATAGATATAAGCTTGACTTGGGTAAGTGATACTATCATTATTAGCATGTGCGCTGACACTTGCTTCGTAGCGACCATCTCGTTTGATATAGCCTCCCGAAACGTCTTCAGACTGTAAATCGATCCAAATTTCATTGTTGTCTGGCTTTCCAGAATCCCGATACACTTTGTAATATTGTTTAGGAATCACTGCTTGTGTTAACGTATCTCGAACAACAATATTCGCTATGTCTTCGTCTGTAATAGTCACTTTTCCGTTTCCTACTGGTTCGATGTACCAAGCAAAACGATAAAAGCAATCAGAAGGCAAAATGTTTTCTCCAGTATAGTTTACCTCAATAAAGTTTTGAATCACGTCTGACGTACGATTAAAATTACCAGTTGGTAGTCCACCTATATCAGAGCCATCTCTTGCAACAAAATTTCCAGGATTACTATTTGAAATCCCCCAATAAGAGTTAACATAATTATAAATTGGCGGTGTATTGGTATTTACTTTTAACTTAGGCGTGCCAACAATTGTTGGTATGTCCTGTCCGTTTGATGTCGTCGTTGCAGACACATTATACGTTGTTCCAGGGGTTCCAATTACTTTTGTATGAAAATCAGCCGAAATTGTAGTATTACCAACAATATCTTTTTTGACCACGAACGTGAGCGTTCCCGCACTTTCATCAATTGTTACATCAAAATAATTTGAAATGTTTTCATCTGTTAAATCAATCGTGCTATAATCAATTGCTTCTGACGGAATAGAAATAACGATTGTTGTACCTGCAGGAATCGAATCACCATCTTTGTTGCTCAACGTAATCGTCCCTGTATAAGTTGTATTTAACGTATATTCACTAGAGTTAGCTTTATAAGAAACAGAGCCGGTAGCAATTTTTGGAGTTATTCCGGGGAGAACGTCTTTTTTGATTGCATCATCTGCTGTTGTTTCTTTTTCTGTTGCACTCGTTTCAGTTTCCGTTATAATGGAACTTGAAATATTTTTTTCACTGGACTCTTTTTCGGAAGTATTTGTTGTCTCACTTAAATTTTCAGAGGTTTGAGTGGTTGTTGTTTCTGTTGCTTCCGATGAGAGAGTTGTTTGGTCAGCTGTTTCTGCATAAACAATTGTTACAAGATCATTTGTTACTGATAAAGTTAGAAACACGCTACTTAATAAAACAAACTTCTTATATGCTGAACTTTTCACTTCTTTCACCTCCCTTCAAATGTATTGCACCTAAATAACATTTCGCTGTTATTTACTTACAAACCCATTGTACTAATCATAAAAAACCTTTTCCTCTTTAATATTTAAAAAAATTTTTCAATTTCAAAGAATGAATAAACTTTCACAAGCTAATTACGCTAGTTAAGACTTATGCACTGATAAAGAAAAATGCTAAAATTCCTGCAATTACCACTAAATAAACCAAATTTTTTCCGAAATAACCTGCGCGATGTTCTTTCTCCGTCTGATGACGACTTGTTTTTTGATCTAACTTCAAATTATTTTGTGCTTGCATATTGTTCACCTTCCAAATCTTTGTATTGTACGGAATGTACTGTTTTGTTCCATTTGTTTTGTGGCTTGAACCACGTAAAGAAGCCTACGATTTGCGCAATCATATACGTTAACGAATTATAAATAAAGCAGTAAACCAAGCGAATGAAAAACAGGATTTTTTTCCACCAAGTGTTTTTCAATTGGAAATAGTCCTTACCTTCTTCAATAAAGTAAACGGTCGGTATAATCAAAAAGTTGAATGCTTCCATTGTTAACCAGAATGTGATAACAGAAAACAAATTAGGTAAGTATTTCAACAAACGAATATCAATAATTCCTAATGCTAAAATAATTAAGTAAGCTACCGGACGAACCATTGAATAAGAATAAAATAAGGTTTCAATCTTACTCATTAGTTCATTGAAGTGTTTTGATTTAAATAACGACTTAATTTGTTTAAAAGTTGTTGAAAATGCTACATACCAGTGTCCTTGCGCCCAACGTGTTCGTTGATGATGGCTTGCTAAAAAGCTATTTGGTTTTTCATCATGGACAACTGCAAACTGATTCCAACCACTTCTTAACCCATTCATTGACAACTCCACTTGCAACTCGAAATCTTCGGTATAACTTCTTGGATTCCAGCCACGTTCCATTAAATATTTTGTGTCTAAAATAAATCCTGTGCCACCAATCGCTGCATTCCAGCCTAAAACATAATTGGCAAATTGAACCGCACGATTAGTAATAAAGTACACAGCAGAATAACCAGATGCTGTAATCGATGTAAACACATTTTTCATACCCAAATATCCTTGGATGACTACAAATTCCGGATGAGCAATACTTTGTGAATTCATTTCTGTTAAGTAGTTAGGTTCCACAATATTATCCGCATCAATAAATGCAATATAATCATACTCTTGCCAACTTTCATTATTGATGAAGCTTGCAATTGCATGTGGTTTCCCTCTTGGTTCATCAGGCTTCGATGTGTTTTCAAACACTTTTGCTTTGCCAATACTCCGTACAATCTCTGCTGTATTATCAGTGCAGTTATCAGCAATCACCACAATGTCAAATAAGTTAGGATCGTAATCCTGATGAACTAACGCTTCGACAGTTTCTTTGATTACTGCCGCTTCGTTATGCGCAGGAATCAAAAATAAAAATTTCTTTTTCGGAGCAACTATTTCATAATCTCTTTTTGGCGTGATGAGACCAAAAACAGATAATGCTGTAAAAAATAATAGATTTGCAAAAACAAGTACAATCAACGCTGTACAAATCCAAGATAGCGGTTCAAATAAATAATTTGGTAACGTAAACAATTAAAATTCCTCCTGTCCTTCTATTAAATAGTAGCACCCTCTTGGATAGTCAACTTCCCATTATTTTAAAAAATTTTTTTCAGATATTGAGAAGTCAGCCAACGAAAATTAGTATAACAAGCATAATTTATGCTTTCCTCTTCAAAATTCAAAAAATAAATTACACTTTTTCAAATTTCATGGAATCAGTCTCTACTTATCTTTTAAAAAAATAAAAAAACTACTGAAAACTCAATGATTTTCAGTAGTTCTTCTATTTTTTTCTTCAAAAATTTTTCTTTCAAGTGCGGTGTAATTTTCTGGAAAATTACTTTGATCCCAATAATAATATCGTTGTTTTTTTGGCACCTTTTGTTTCATGAGCGAATAATTGATTAAAAGTAAATCACAGGAGTTAGTTGAAATATCCTCAAGAATAATGACTTTGACAAAGCCAAAGCTTCCCAAAAATGATTGCAAATCCTTGATACATATGATTCCCAATTCTTTAGGTAAACCAACGGTCACTGATGGCACGCGATACTTACGGTAGTGAAGTGTCAACAATACACAGAGCACCAATAAAGGTCTGCTTTTTGTTGCGAGTTGTAGTTCTTCCTGCTCAATCACTTTTCCTTTCAATGCGACTAACGTTTTTTGATAGCTAGCTGGTAACAATTGTTGAATAAGCTGGATAATTTCTTTGGCTTCTTCCCCAATCAAGTTGTTGACCATTCCTGAAAAAAGCAAGACATCATACACAAACTCACTGTCACTGATGATTTCAAATTGATTTTTTTCAAGTAATCTCAGGTACGTTTTGACAAACTCGGCTAATTGTTTGTTTTGTTTTAATTGTTGTCTGGCAAATACTCTCTTTTGTTCCGTGGCGATTCGCTCATTCAAGATAAACAAATTGATAAACGTGCTCAAGAATTTTTTCTCTGCACTTCTGACCTTTTTCGGTGTGTGATGCCATAATTCAGCATAAGGAGCTCCATAATCGTAAAAGAGGGTATGTAATCCGTCCTGTAACTCAAAATTCGTTAAATATTTTTTTAATAAATAGCGACTTTCCAACACATTTAATAGCAAAACCAGCTGCTGTTTTGTGATAAATGAGCTATCTTGACTCGCAATCACCTGATATTTCTTTTCATTACCTAGATAAGTAAATAAATTTTCTTGACCGCGATATCCCCACCATAATGAAAAGTAAAGAAAGGTCCGATAAGCCGTTTCTTGAAGATCGTTTGTCGTTTTAAGCGTTAGATTCATTTGATAAACGGCTAGCACGCTTTTTAGCAACTGAATTTTCCGGTGAAAAGTTGAGATACTAATCAAATGTTTTTGCGCATAACTGAGTTCATTTTTATTAGGATGACGCACTTTATAAACCAAATAGGTAAACGTGACACTTTCTTTTTTTAGCAAAAATAAACGATAACTGTCAATCGTAAATAATTGTACTTCTTGCTCCTGAAGAACCTTTCCCGTTTTTAAGATAAATTGCGATTGACCATGTTCTTGTAACTCATCTTGAATAATTTCTTTCGTCAATGTTTGTATTCCTTGATAGGAAAGATTAAACTGTTTTGCTACACTTTTTAACGAAACTTTTTGTTCTTGCACAATCAAATATTTAAATAAATGAAGTTTGTTTCGACTGTTTGACTCAAAAAATAAGGTTTCAAACATCCCGTCAACTAAATGATTCATTTTGCTCACCTATATTCCCTAACTTTTCCAATTTTATCTCCTATTATTATGTACGCAATAACGTTCAGTCCTACCCAAACTTAATTAACATATTACTTTCATCAAAATGATCGCCATAATTAACAAAAGAACTCTTTACTAAAAAAACACAATGTTTTTTTTATAATAACATTTTAACTAATTTTATTTCATAAATAAACAAAAAAAGTAACACTGCCTGAAACTTCACTAACGGGCAGTGTTACCTTAAGAAAATCTAATAATTTGAACTAACTTAATGATACCATACTTTTTTTATAATACAAATATTTCGCTAATAAAGTAGCAAAATGGATTTGAACATCCTATACGGAATAATGTCAGATATAAAAAAACATTTATTATCCAAAAAAATATGTTCAACTATTCTTAACTTTGGATATCTTTTACTCATAGCTAGACAACAAAGTTAAAATTTCTAACGGATGATCTGTTTGCAACAATTCGTTCATACGTTCAGGCTGCTTCTCTAAATAATGAATGACGGAGAATAATTTTTTGAATTCTGGATGTTTCAAATCATTTTTCTTGACCGCCAGCAACAAAACAACACAGATTTGCTCACCGTGCCAAGTAATTGGTTGCTTCATCGTCGCAATCGAAATCGTTGAATGCTTCACATAAAATGGATTGCCATGGGGAAGCGTGATTAGTGATGCGACCCGCGTACTCGAATGGCGATCTCGCTCTAACACAGATTCAATGAATTCCGGATGAACATATTGATTTTCAACTAAGACATTTCCCATGAAAGACAAGATTTCTGTAGGGTCTGTTAAGTCTAAATGTGGGAAAATCAAGAATGGATTCGTGAAATTTGCCAAATCAAACGTTTTTGTTCGTTTATTTGGCACATGCTCTAGCATGTATTTCGCCAACCTCGATAAATCGGTTTCCGTAATCATCGGTGAAATTTCGATTACAGGAATGCTTTCATGTTGAAAAGGGAGCGTCGTCAAAATAAAATCAACCGGTGGAAATTCTTCAGCATTCAGCTCAGAACTATGCTCAACTAAATCCAAAATTGTCAATTCAGGAAGTTCTCGATTAAGTCTCGCTTCAAGAAAAGTTGCCATTGCCTTTGAGTATTCGCTAACTAAAATCGTTTGGTATCTCCGACTTTTTTGATGCTGGTGGCGCTCGATTGCCGCTTGGAAATGGATCGTCAAATAAGCAATCTCATCTTGCGGCACATAAAAGGGTTCTTTATCAAAATAATCCTCCAAAATCAATTGCAGAACTAAAAATAATTGCGTATACGTGCTAAAAACATTTTTCGTTAACGGATTTGAAATCGTTAATCCATAATTCAAACGAAAATAAGTGGAAGATAAATGAGAACTTAAATTTTGTGCCAAAAGCTGGTCTTCTTTCAATGAATAACCTAAGAATTGCTCAACTTGATCAATCAAATGAAGGGCTAATTCATCTGCTTCACCTTGAAAGCGTGCAGCAGACTGAGATTTAGAAAATAAGTTAGCAATTCTTAACGCTAAATAGTTGATTTCATCCGGTGAAAATTCAATTGGATACACGTTTGCTAACTTGGCTAAGACTTGGCTACTGATTTTTTGCGCTTGCGTATGATTGACTGCTTCATTTTCATCTTCACTCAATTTGACTTTTTGCAATTGCTTCATGCGTTCTAACATAAAATAAATATGAATCTCAACAGTAGACAAGCCTGCTGGTTCCTCTAGCTGATTCTCATAGAAGACATCTCGTAACGTATGTTGAATTACTTTTAGTGTGTCTTTTGCAAAAAATTCCTTCAAGGATGGACTTTGTGGATCTGCCTTTTGCATATTACGCAATGTTTTCACCAGCAGTCGCCTTTTTTCTTGCTCGTCACCGGTGATAAATGTGCCCAGTTTTGTTTTTGACACTAACACTAAATGATGTTGTTGGAAAAAACTTTGCAAATCTGTTAATTCTTTTCTGACTGTTCGGCGACCAACAAATAATTTCTCTGCTAATTCTTCAAGACTGAGACCGTCTTTTGCAACTAACAAATGAAAAATCAACAATTGCCTTAACTGGCTTTTCTCCAGTTCCGTTTCAGTCTTTTCATTCAGCAGACGTTTGACCTGATCTTTTTCATGAGGTAAGCCAACTAGTAAAATACCTGTTCCTTTTTTTCTTTCAATAATTAAAGGTAATTGGTGCGCATTCAACCAGTCTTCGATTTTGTTTAAATCACTATGGATAGTGCGCTCAGAAACTTGGAAGCACGTTGCTAATTCTTTGGTAGTTAAATAACTATTATTTTTTATTAATTGATAAATTAAAGATTGCTGGCGTTGATTCATTAAGAAAAGAAGCTCCCTTCTGAATAAAAAAATCGACTATGATAACACATCTATTATGTCTCATCACAGTCGATTTTTCATCTTATGTTACATTTCGCTTAATAATTGATTAACAGCCGCTTTATTTGGGGCTTCCATCAATGCTTGACGGAAGTCATCATCCATTAATTTGCGTGAAAGACGTTGGAGAATTTTTAAGTGCATATCTCCTTGGCTATTTTCTGGAACAGCAATCATAAAAATCAAATGCGCCGGTTCACCATCGAGTGATTGCCAATCAATTCCTTGTTGACTTCTCGCAAAAGCAAGTGTTGGCTTGGTAACATGGGCTGATTTACCATGAGGGATTGCGATACCCATCCCAATTCCAGTTGTACTTTCATTTTCACGAGTATAGATTGCTTTTTTAAACCCTGCTGTATCTGTAATGTGACCTGTTTTCCCTAAACGTTGTACTAAATCTTCAACAACGGTATCTTTTGTTGTTTCAGTTGTGTCTAAAACAATCGTATCATCTGTCATGATTTCTGTGATTGAATCAAAATTTTCTGGAGCAATCGTTGGTTCAGTTTCTGCGTCTTCTACTTCGTCTAGGTGCATTGCTCCGTTTGGTGTCGCAACAACTGGTGTAACTTGTAAAGTTGGTTTCAAGATTCTTAACATTAAAACAGTTACTGCGATTCCAGCAATCACTGCTGCAAAGAACATTGCCACATGATCAACTGCACCTAACACCGCTACAATTGGTCCACCATGTGCAACGTGGTCAGTTACACCTGAAAGCATCGCAATTACACTACCAGTCATCGC
Source organism: Enterococcus thailandicus (assembly GCF_001886265.1). Classification (GTDB taxonomy): domain Bacteria; phylum Bacillota; class Bacilli; order Lactobacillales; family Enterococcaceae; genus Enterococcus_B; species Enterococcus_B thailandicus. Next base: position 5,930 of record NZ_JXLE01000016.1, on the reverse strand, counting down.
ACCAACTACAATACTTGGAATAACACGTAATGGGTCAGTTGAGGCAAATGGAATCGCACCTTCTGTAATCCCAAACAAGCCCATCGCTAACGAAGCTTTTCCTGCTTCTCGCTCAGTTTTTGTAAATTTCGTTTTCAAGATCAATGAAGCTAAACCTAACGCTAAAGGAGGAATACAAATTGCAACTGCAATTGGCCCCATAATTGAGTAATTTCCTTCAGCAATCAATCCTGATCCAAATAAAAAGGCAACTTTATTAAATGGTCCACCCATATCAAAAGCAATCATCGCACCAAGAATCATCGCTAAAACAACTTCACTTCCACCTTGCATACCTGCTAAGAATTGTGTCAATGAATTAAACAAAAGTGCAACAGGTTCACCAATAACATAGATAAAGACAAAGCCAACTGCCAGTGAACCTAAAATCGGAATGACGATAATCGGCATAATGGATTGCAAAGCTTTCGGTACAGGAATTTTTTTGATTCCCAAAGCAATAAATCCAGCCAGGAACCCTGTGATGATCCCACCTAGGAAACCAGCGTTTGCATCACTTCCATATAAAGCACCGTTAGCTGCCAACATGCCACCGACAAACCCTGGAACTAAGCCCGGACGATCCGCAATACTTTGCGCAATAAACGCTGACAAAATAGGAACCATCAAGCCCATAGCAATTCCGCCAATACTGTTCATCGTTGCCCAGATCGTGCCTTCAGGAATTTTGATTCCTTCTGGCGTCGCTGTCCCACCTAAAGTCAATGAAATTGCAATCAACAACCCACCGGTAACAACAAACGGCACCATATAAGAAACACCATTCATCAAACTTTTATAAACTTTTTTCCCTAGTCCTTCTGTTTCGCCCTTGTTCTCAGCAGAAACATCTGTCAGAGCGCTTTCAAAAACAGGCGCTTTTCCTGTTAAGATATCTTCAACTAATGTATTCGCATGATGAATGCCATCTTGAACACCCACATTGATTAGTGGTTTACCACCAAAGCGTGATTTATCAACTTTCGTATCAGCCGCGATAATGACACCTGCTGCTTCTTTGATGTCGCTGGCTGTTAACTCGTTCTCTACACCAATCGAACCATGTGTTTCGACCTTCACTTCGACACCAAGTTCTTTCCCAGCTTTTTCTAAATTTTCAGCAGCCATGTATGTATGGGCAATTCCAACTGGACAAGAGGTGATTGCAACAATTTTTTTCATCTTTCTTCCACCTTTCTTTCTACTCACTTAGTATATAAAAACGGTTTCTTTTTATTAAGGACAATTTGATTCCGAAATAACGGAAATTTTTGTCATAAAGCTTTTACTTCAAAAAATCAAAACAAAAAACTGTAGCCGATCACTTATTCGTCATCGCTACAGTTTTTTTGCTAAAAATGCTCAGTTACGTTATTAGCTAAATGTTATCTATAAGGAAACTGGCGTTGCTGTTTCCTTTAATACAGTGTTCAATGCCTCGATATTTTCTCGACCAGTTTGGTTTAACCATTTGCGTGCAGCTACTTCCCCTTCAACAATGAATGGTTCCACACCATTTGCCCATGTTGCTCGTCCACACAAGACACCATTAAATGTTGACCCTGCCGCTTTAGCAAAGCGCAATGTTTCTTGGAACAACTCGGCAGACACTCCTGCACTCAAAAAGATAAAAGGCAATGAAGTTGCTTCTGTCTGCTCTTTGAAATAAGCCGCAGCTTCAGCTTGTGTATAAACAACTTCATCAGTTGCATACCCTTCAACATAATTCATATTGACTGGGACTTCTACTTTCAATACATCAACATGATAGCGTTCGCGAGAAAATTCTTTCATCATCTCAATCACCTTATGTGGTTTAACTTTGGCATATGCTGAAGATGCGCTATCCGCATTCTCAGCGTCATAAGAAACTAGCTCTAAGAAGAATGGCAATTCTTCTGCTTCACATTCTGATCCAATTCGTTCAATAAACGCTTGTTTTCGTTGATTGATTTCGGTAGCTTCATCCACATCGTAGTACAATAAAAATTTACAGGCATCCGCACCTTGTTCTTTTAACCGTTTCACTGACCAATCCGCTAAAAGGTCGGGTAATCGTCCCGGTGTCGAAGCGTCATAACCTGTTTTTTCATAAGCTAAAAGTAACCCAGCACTCTCTGCACGCGCTTGAGCTGCCGGCAAGCCATATTCAGGATCCAACAAAATAGCTGAAGCATACGGGGTTAATTCTTCTGAAACGATTTTTTTGAAGTTTTCAATTTGTTCATCTGTTGCGGGGGTTGCTTGATGTTTCGCAATCATTTTTTTCAATGCGCCCCGTTGGTCAATGGCTAATGCACTGATAATTTTATTTTCATCCGTTAATTGCTCAATATATGCTTGTTTTCCTTTAGTTCCAATCATTGATTTTGCACCGTCCTTATTGAGTTTCATCATCAATCACTTCAATGTTTGATGTATTTTGTCAAATAATTAGTTAAACTTTCGCAACCTTGATTTGGTTATATAAATGAGGGAAATTCATTAAGTTTACTTGACCAGTTACTGCTTCTTGCGCATTTAACATTCCTAAAACATTGGCTATTTTCAATAATTCTTCTGCACTTTTCCCTTGTTCCAACGCATAGGTGATACCGGCAACTGTCGCATCCCCTGAACCAACTGGATTCACCACGTCGATTTTAGGAATGTTTACTTGATAAAAAGTATTTCCATGCTTGGCAAAAGCGCCGTGCGCTCCCAGTGAAACAACGATCCATTCAATCCCAGCGAAACGTTCATTTCTTAATGCTTCTTTTAAAACTGGCAACTCATTGGTCACTTCAAACGCTAATAGTTCTGATAACTCTTCCAGATTCGGTTTGATTACTGTTGGTTTTTCCTGACTTTCCAAAACGGCTTGCAAAGCTTTCCCTGAGCAATCTAGTACGACTGGTTTCTTCTTTTGCTGACAAATCGCCAACATTTCACTATAAAAATCAACAGGTAATCCTGCCGGCAAACTCCCAGAGAAACTTAGAATCGTTGCATCTTCTGCCAACTGTTCAAAATGAACTAAAAAGTCTTCCGCTTCTGAAGCTGAAATGACCGGCCCTTGTTCTAAAATTTCTGTTTGTTTCCCTTCATGCAAAATGGCAATGCAATTTCGCGTCTTACCACTAATAGGTGAAAACGCATGTTTAATCCCTGCACTTGTCAATTCATGTTGGATGGCATCGCCCAGTTCACCACCCAATAAGCCACTTGCTAAAACATCGGCACCCAACTGTTCTAAGACTCGTGTGACATTTAATCCTTTACCGCCAGCAGTTTTCCTCACTTTCGAAACACGATTGACCGTATCCAGTTGAAAATGTTCCAGCGGATAAGAGATGTCAACTGAAGGATTCATTGTGATCGTGACAATCATTTTTTCACCTCCATTTTAATCGTGGTACTCGCCACGGTCCCATTTTTCTAAAAATTCATCAAAGAAATGTTCATCTGCTTGCTCTGGATGATTTTTTTCAACGTGATCGATTTTTGCAATCAAACGTTTGTTTTCAGGTGTTTCTTGGTATTTCGCTTGAATAAAGGCCTCGATAATATCACAAATCAAAAATTCTCCGGTGATTTTCCCACCAAAACCAATCACGTTCGCATTCAATTCTTCTTTCGCATAAATCGCACTTGTCATATCGCGAACTAAAGCAGAACGGACACCAGGAACTTTATTGACTGCATTATTAATTCCTACACCAGTTCCACATATACATACGCCTAAATCTGCTTCATGGCTGACAACTGCTTCACCTACTTTTTTGCCATAAATAGGATAATGTGTTCGTGTAAAGTCATATGTCCCCATATCAATAACTTCATATCCTTTGCCTTTCAAAAAATCTGAAACAGCAATTTTTACATCTGTCACAATATGGTCACAACCAATAGCTATTTTCATGAATATTTACCATCCTTTTCTTTTTACGCCATTTTATTTAACATATCTACGCGAATTTGGTGACGCCCGCCATCATAATCAGCTGCTAAAAATTCTTTGACGATATTTTTGGCTAATCCTTCACCAACGATTTCTGAGCCAATCGTAATCATTCGCGCATTATTATGTTCTCGAGTCATATAAGCTGAACGCTCATCAGATACTTCCGCCGCTACCATACCTTTCACTTTTGTTGCTGTCATGAAACTTCCTGCACCATATCCGTCAAATGCAATTCCAAGACTTCCTTCTTCAGCTAAAACGTCTGTTGCTACAGCTAATGTTGATTCGATAAAATCAGTCGAAGCGGTTTCACTTTTGTCAACCACTTCAAAACCCTTTTTAAGTAAATATTCTTTGATCGGTTCTTTCAATTTCATTCCTTGTTCATCTGATCCAATGACGATTTTCATCTGTACTCCTCCTCTAATCAATTAAAAATTTGAGTATATTGTTCGTATTGAGTTTTCATTTCCTCTGAGATTGTGTAATCCGTAAAAAAACCATTGATTTCAGTAAGTGAATAAAAATTGTAAAAGTCGCTATGGCCAAATTTATGCGCATCACCTACTAAATATTTTTTGTGTGCTTTTTCCAAGACTAATTGCTGGAACTTTCCTTCCTCAATGCTGAAGGTGAAGACGTGCTCGTCCAAAATACCATTCACGCCGACAAATGCTTTTTCGATACTTAGTTTTTGAATCGTCTCATTTGCCATAGAACCAACAAATGCACCGGTCTTCTTACGAAAAGAACCACCTACTAAATACAGCTCGAGATCTTCCTTTTTTTCTAGCAAATTAAAAACTGGCAAACTGTTCGTCACGATCCGTAACGGCCCTTCTTGAATAAAATGAGTCATTAATTCGATGGTTGTTCCAGATCCTAAAAAAATCGTATCTCCTGCTGAAATTTTTTTAGCAGCATTTTTTGCAATATACTTTTTTTCTTCTATACTGATGGCTTTTTTCTCAGTATGAGATAACTCAACCCCTGTCAGTGGCTGTTCTCTTATCGTTATCGCAGATTCGGCATATCCCTTACTCTGTGCACCACCATGCACACGCTCGATTTTACCTTGCTGAGCCAGTTCATCTAAATCTCGACGAATCGTCATATCTGACACTGGTAAATTTTTTTGAATCATTTTCACCGTAATAACGCCAAACTGCTCACACAATTCTAAAATGGAACGTTGCCGTTCACTTTTCAACATAGGCACCACCTTTCCAACGACATAATAAAACATTTACAAACAAATATCAACACCGAAAAGCAAAAATATGTTTATTTTCTTTTGAAAAGATGCTTGACTTTCTTATGTAAGCGGTTATACTGTAGGTGTAATTGAGATATACAAACATTTTCAAACAAAGGAGGAGGAAATATGTCAACAACTACTACGTTCTTTTTCCCCGAAACAGTCTATGTTTCAAATAAACAAACCCAAACAGAGGTGTTTGAGGAAGTTTATTTAGATTTAGTAGAAAAAGAATTAGTCACTGAAGACTTTTTCGATCATTTATTAGAAAGAGAGGCCAATTATCCAACTGGGTTAGACTTATCGCCCATCGATTCATCTTTGCCAGATATTGCGATTCCCCATACTGAAAGCGAGTTCGTCAAAACGACTCGAATCGTTCCAATCAAATTAACGCACCCAATTTTATTTCATCACATGATTCGGCCATCAGACACTTTGGATGCTTCCTTTTTATTTATGATTTTAAATGAAAATGGTGCAGAACAAGCGGGTATGTTGGCAGACATCATGGACTTTATCAATTCTGTTGACAAAAAGGAGTTACAAAGATTTTTCTCATATGAAGACCCAAAGGAAATTTATACATTTTTAGAAAAGAATTTTAATTAGAGGAGTGTTCTGAAATGATCAAAATTTTAGCTGCTTGTGGTGCGGGTGTTAACTCAAGCCACCAAATCAAATCTGCAT
>NZ_JXLE01000015.1 GCF_001886265.1 Enterococcus thailandicus | reverse complement strand
GGGTATCTGCTATTTTCACAGCATTTGGTTAGAAAATAATTAAGCAAATACATTACTACTTAACTATAAATAATAGTGTCATCATAATACGGAGTAATAGTATGATAAGCTCCGTATTATGTAATAGTTGGATTTAACTTGTAATTTAATAAGAGGAGGTGTCTCAAATGAACTATTTAGCAATTAATCCTAAGGTATCAATGTTTTTGACAAAAGATGCATACAATATAATCATCGAAAAAGAAGATTCCAACAAAAGGAAAATATATGATTATTTTTCTGTTAACAAAACAGGAAAACTTATTCTTGAAAGTATAAATGGAGTAGAAAAATTCGATACGATCATAGATATATTTATAAAAAAACATAATCTTATTGAAGATGATCGTCAATGGATTACTGAATTCATAATGGATATGATTCGTAAAGAAATTATACTTGTTGAAAAAAAGCCAAGCAAAACGCCTCACGTTCTAGTGATATTTGGAGAGACTAATTTAATATCTCCAATGCATGTAACTATCGAAATTACTGAAAAATGCAATCTTTATTGTGATCATTGCTACTTAAACGCATCATGCAATAAAACTACTTCAATAGACTATGAAAGTTTTGAGCCTTTAGTAAAAGAATTAAAAGAAAATAACGTTTTATCTATCGAGTTAACAGGTGGAGAAGTTTTCATGAATAAAGATGCTGATGCAATTTTGGAACTAGCGTTTGCAGAGTTTGCTCAAGTTGCAGTTTTGACCAATGGAACAATTTTAAAAAAATCAAGTCTAGAAATTCTAAAAAGAAATAAAGATAAGTTAGTGGTTAGTATTTCTTTAGATAGTGTTTCGGAGGAAACACACGATTCTTTTAGAGGATTCAAAGGAGCTTTTAAGAGTACATGTAGAACTATAAAAAAATTGAGTGATGAAGGTATTCATGTAAGAGTTGCATCCTCGATTTTCGATAAAAATATGTGGGAAATTGATAAACTAGCAGAATTATCAAAGAGATTAGGTGCAGAAATCTTTGTTTATAATTTTATTGAAGATTTTGGTCGAGGAATAGAGTTCAACGAGTCTAATGCTATTGCATCTACAGAGAAGTATCGTAAATATTTAAATGATACAGTTCATAAATTTAAGGATATTATTCCTATAATTGAATCAGAATTCTTTTTAAAAGCATCATCAAACTGTGGTGCTGGGATCAATTCTTTTCTTATTGGTTCTAATGGGGATATCCGTCCTTGTGCAATATTCCCTAAAAACAAGATTTTTGGAAATATTTTTCAAGAAGAATTCTCAAATATTTTTAGCAAAGACATTTACAGCCAGTTAAGTAAAATAAAACCACCTAGTACAGAGAATGGATGTTCAGTAGATTGTCCAAAATATTTATCATGCTTAGGTTGCTATATGAAAGGATTAGAAAATAATTTTGATAAACAACCTAATGAATTTTGTACTTGGATAAAACACAATGATCTTGCTGAATTTATGGAAGTATATAAGGAAGGTCGTGCTGTCTAAATGAAATGTATATCTAAGTATTTTTTTAGGCATCTTCCCAATGAAGCTACTAAAAGAACAATTCTTTTGGTACAGAAAGAAATTATATCGAAAATTAATCATATTGAACTTGAATTAGGTATAGTGGTTAAAATGTTTGTAGTAGGATCAATTTCCAGCTCATTCGTTGAACTGGTTAGTATTCAATCAGTTGATGAGTTAACAGAAACTCAGTATAGAGAAATCATTACAAAAATAGGAGTATTAGAAAAAAAACAATTTAACTCATTAGGTTCAATTGATATCTCCAGTTTGGAAATTGAGGATATTGGTTTAAAAAGAAAAATTAAAAACAATACTGACAAAACTTTTATAATTTTAAATAATCAATTTAAGAATTGGAATGACTATAAGTTCATCCCAAACAAAGAAATTTTGTTAGGTAAATTTGAATTGAATGGTGAACCACGAAATACGAATGTATCATTTATTGGTAATTATTTTAATATTGAATCTCTAAATTCATATGAAGAGCTTGCAAAATTGAAATTATATGAACAATTATGGGAAAGCAACAGAGGGTTACTTAATATCAGAGAGAAGGGGTACTGTTATTCGACAGTAGCGAAATTTCATGAAAGATTAAGTATTTTTATAATAGGATCAGTGGCGGAGTATAGTATTGAAAAAAGCGAATTCGTTAGAAAAAGTATCCAAAGCGCGAAGTTTTCAAGCGATAGTTTGAGGAAAGCAAAACAGAGATTGAAAAAAAACCTTCTAATTTCTTCTAGTATAAATCAATCTTGCTACACTCTGTTTCCTTTCTGGATTTTCAATAAAGAAGTAGTTATAGAAGATATAATCAACGTTATTGATAAATTAAATGTGGATGATCTACAATGTAAATTTTTATCTAGTGAATTTGTATGTACAAAGATTGGGGTAAATAATGAATAAAGAATATATCTATATGGAATTTAGTTTTCCTATCAATGTTTCAGTAGATCATATATATATATATCCAAAATTTGAAATGTTACCAGGTTATTTACATTTGCTTGAACACATGATTATACGAAATAGTAAAGTGGAGTTAGAAAAGTATGAACTTAAAAATAATATTTATAACGCATTAACTGATAAAAAGAAGATGAACTTTGTATTTATTCACAGTGATTTTGAAGAAATTCCTATTAGTTTTTCAGCAGATACCTTTTTTCAAGAAGAAGATTTTAATACAGAAAAAAAGATTATTATAGAGGAAAGAAAGTTATATCCTGATAATTATCCATCTGTCGATAAGATTTTGGGAACAGAAGATCAAATTGAAGAATTTAAGTTGAGAATTTTACAGAACATTTTAATAAACAATGAATTTTCTTTTATACACTTTAATTATGCCTCTCATAATCAAAAAATAAATGAGAAGAGAAAAGAGTACGTACCTATTTCTATGAATTCGATTTTTAATTCTGTAATTTCTAAAAGCAAAGGATATATTATTTTAAAAGAATCCTTTGTTGCAAAGTTAATTATCTATTTTTTAAGAATATTAGAATTCACTGTTATTGGGCTTAAGTTTAATGTTAACAAGGAAAATAAAAGAATAGAAATATCATATTACGAAAATACAGATTTACCCAAACTACTAACCCAAAAATCTCAGATATTAAAACGTTATAAAATATTTCTAAATGAGTTTAGGTTTCATAATCAAGAAATGATTTATCTAATAGAAAATTTTGAATGCGTAATTGAATTTGAAAAGTACTGGGAGGAATTGACTTGGGAAAAGCTTCTATATTAAAAAAGAAAGCTGTCTTTCTTTTTATAGTTAACCTAGTTATGTTGCTTATTGTATGGGGATTAAGAATTTATGGAATAAAGCCACCTAATGTATCAAACTATCTAGTTTGTTTGGTTTATTTCATTATTTTGATGTTAGAGTTAGAGTTCAGTAATATGCTGATTTTTTTTAAAGAGCAATCGTTTTCCACACCTAATTTTCTTAGTAATTTAATTAGTACTATAAATATTGGAATCTTTCTCATGACTCTGCTCCTTTTATGCAATCGTTTATTCAACAATTCTTTTATAGGGATTTTAGATAGTAAAGTTTGGTTATTGAATATTTCTCTATTCTTAGTTAGTATATTATTAGTGATAAAAAAGCAAATCATAAATTTAAAAGATAAGAAGAAAGTGTTATTTATTTTTATAGGAATGGGATTATTCATCTTTCAGCTTACTGTTTTAGACGTCTTTTCTATTTTAGTGATTTTTTTTACTACAAGCATAATAGATAGATTTAATCTGAATGCTAATTATCGAACAATCACGTTGTATTTGTTAGTTATTCCTATGATTACATTATTATTAGTAGCCTTAAAGTCTCAAAATATTGTCGTTTGGTTTATAGTTGGAATGTTGATGATAGTATCTATTACAATTAGAAAGTTAGGAGGAGCTATTTATGGATAGAAAGTTATTAAGAATACTTATTGCTATTTGTTTTTTAGTAGGTGGTATTGTATTTTTGGTTAAGCAAGAATACATTTACGCCATAGTATTTTTTGTGGTGGCAGTTGTATATTTATTGAACAGAGGCAAACGAAATGAGTGAGAATGAACAACTATTGTTTATAAGCAATCTCAAATCTTGGTATGAGAAAGAAAAATTTATAATAGATATTGAGGAACTAACAATTTTTAAGCACAGTATAGTTGGATTAGTTGGGAGAAATGGTGCAGGGAAAACTACACTTATTAATACGTTGAGTAGTGTAACTGATCAATATAGTGTAACTAAAATTAAATGGTTGAACAAACCAATATCTTTTGAAAAATTAGAATTCAAGAAAAATCGATTTACTGTTTTTACAGAAAATAATGGATTTATGAATTGGAATTTTGATCAATACATTCGGTTGCTATGTAAGTTATATAACGTAGTATTTGATAATGAAAAATTATTGTATTTAACTGAGGGCTTTCATTTTACCTCATATAGAAATGTTCTGATTAAAGATTTATCCACAGGTAATAAAAAAAAGGTATTTCTTATTTCAGGACTATTTCTTAGGCGGCCTCTATTAATTTTGGATGAGCCTCTGGATGGTCTTGATTTTGATTCTACAGAATTTCTTTATAAAGAACTCATGGAATATAAAAAATATGGCTCAATTTTTATGAGTTCGCATATTATTGAAAGTATAACAAGAGTATGTAATGAAATTATGGTACTGAAAAACGGAAAGATAAATAGTTTCAAATTGCAACAGGACTTAGTTTCTGATCAATTACTTAAAAAAATAATGGGAGAACTTTAAATGATAACTATTACTTTTAGAGATTTGCTTAATTTAAAGAAGCTAACATTCACCTTAATTTCTTTATTAGCCGCTTGGTATTTTTCTTATAATTTTACTATTCATTTTAATCTGCCCATTATTTTTTTTAGTGTTTTTATTGTTACATTTCTCTCATCTATGCAGACATATTTTTCATACTTTATCAAAGGAAGGATCATTGACTATTATCAACTACCAATACCAATAAATCATTTTTATGTAATTTTTCTAACAAGTGTTTTCTTTGTAAATTTACTTGAAAGATTGTTAATATTGGGAGTCATATTTTATAGTCAATTTATTAGTAATTTTCCAGCATTTATATACTGTTTGGTTTATTCAATGTATGTTATATTGATTAGCTTCTTTACATTTGATCTTATGCAGAAAGATAGTCTAATTTTTTATAAAAAAGCTTCTAAAATGATAACATATCTAATTGCTATGACTATTCCGATTTTGATAGATAGTCTCATACTACTATTCTTATTATTACTAGTTGCCGTGGTTAAATTAGTAAAAATAAAACATTTAGTCTATATTTCTGAACAATTAAGAAGCAGATCAAGCCTTGTTAAAAATAATTATTTTACCAATTCTTTAGTTATGGATGGTGCTTTTTTTATCAACTTGATTTTTGGGATGGTTTTCATTGCATATCTATTAATGCAAAATACTAATGTTCATGTTATTGTACCATTAATTTTTACTATAATTTCTATTAATTCACCCATTGCAACATTAATATCGTCGGATAGAGGAATGTTAAAACAAATTAAGTCATTGCCAAATTCTAGATATATTTATATGATGTATTTCAGACTACTGCTTGTCTATTTTTCTTCGATGAATGTTTTCATTTTTCTTATACTAATTTATTTGAATATTATAACTGCAAATTTGTTTACCGTTTTTTTTATAGCAGTATTAATACTATTCGAATCAATATTTTCAACCATATTGGAGATACGTTTTCCTATAAAAAAATGGCATTTAAAAAAAGATATATGGAAAAATCCAAGAAAATATATTTTAGCTGCTATAGTTTATTTATTTACGTTTCTCTTTAGCTTTTTATTTTAGCTCCGATTCTCGAATCTCTTTGCAGAGATAGAGGATAGGAGCTATTTTATTAATGACTTTAGTCGGTTTCAATCGCTAAAGTCATTGGAACAAAAAAAACACGTGTACTGCGCGTGGAAGAAGTAGCTTTAGCGATAAAACTCCTTTCGATATACTAGATAAAGGCTACCAACCATTATAAAATCGAAAGGAATTTTTTTATGTCAAATGACGATAAAAGTTTAGCACATACTCGATGGAATTGTAAGTATCATATTGTGTTTACACCAAAATACAGACGGAAAGTCATTATGGAAAGTTGAGACAAGATATTGGGAAAATATTGATAAAACTGTGTGAAATGAAAGAGGTAGAGATTATCGAAGCCCATGCAATGCCAGATCATATTCATATGTTAGTAAGAATCCCACCTAAACATAGTCTATCATGTTTTATGGGCTATTTAAAAGGGAGGAGTGCTGTAATTATCCATGAGCGTCATGTGAATCTGAAATATAATTATGGAATCGATTGTTTTGGACCAAAGGATATTATGTGAGTATAGCGATCCATTTAGCAAATAAAGACTAGAAAAAATAGAGAGATAGCGGTTGGCGGTCTCTTAAAAAAGCTACCTTGAACGGAGCAGCAAGTAGTGAGCCCTTCTAGGGCTATTAAAAAGCCAATTTTTTCTGTTGGATAGTAACCATTCATTTTAAAAATTTGTTAGGGTGACAGTAGAAATAATTACTTTCTATTTAAAATATTCTCAAGAATTGATGGAAACAATTGGAGGAAAGAGTTTTCAACAAGTTATATGGGTTGGTGGAGGGACACGTAATAAAGAATAACTACAGAACCAGGCAATATCTTGATACACCAGTTGTATCATTAACCCGTAAGCAAAGTCTTTCTTTAGGAGCAGCAATGATTGTTTGAGTGAGACTGAATTAGCTTAAATAACTCAAGGATTGTATAGTCTTTTTGTAAAATTTTCTGAAAGAGTATATCAAAAAAGATGAATATTTTGGTGCATAATACTGTATATGATAAATATAAAAAAAGTATACGCTAATAGTCTTAACCTTTTCCATCAAAATAAAAGGCTTGCTACAAATTTATAGCAAGCTTCTTTTTTTACAAATGGGGAAAGAAATCAAAATTTATTTTTTCTTTAATTGGATAAACTCCTCAAAATTTTGTTCAGATTGAGATATCTCTGAATTTAATTGCATAATGATATCTTCAGCCACTTCATTAAATAGATCTTTTGTAGTATCAGATAGTTGGAATTGTAATAATTTTTCATATGTTAGTATATAGTCAAAAATTGCATTAAAAAAAGCTTGTAAGTCAGTTGTTTCTGTTTCTGATAGTATTATCCTTGGTAGTTCAGAACATTGTTCAAATGATAATGATATTTCTTTAGGATCAGCAGTGGTATTTCTATTGATGATTGTTTTAATAGTTAGTAATTCCATATATTTTTTCTCCTTAAAAACATAATCTCATTTCCCTCAAGGTGTTCAATTGCTAGAGGTTCCCATGATACAATCTCACTAGCATTTTTAAAATTTATTAATTGATTAGAATACATATTTCCAGTCATATAATATCCCTTTTGATCAGGGTATCTACAGTAAATACTTTGACTAGGTAATGTTGAAATTGCAATATTCGCATTATGTGTTGAGACTATTAAAGTTTTTCCGATATCTCTAAGTCTTTTTAGCGCAGGAATAACGTAACTGGCAATATATTTGTTACCAAGCCCCCGCTCCATCTCATCAAATAAATAACAATCATATTCTGTATTTTCTAGTATTGCTACAATAGAAAGAATAGATTTTTCACCTTCTGAAGGATTATAGGGTGTTGAAGAATTTTTTGTTTCTAATGTCATCCCTGGATAAGGTTTATGATCTGGATATTGTTTAGAAGGCTCAGGATAAACCCTGATAACTTGATTTACAAATTGTTCACCAGTATATTTTTCGTTGGATTTAAAATAATTATTTATACTAGTAAAAGAATCCGAAAGTGAGAAATTTCGTAATTTCTTCATTAGTTCTCTGTTTTGAACAATAGTACTTTTATTAAACGGAGAGTCTAAAAAAACTTCATCTGATAATACCATCACTTTAGTTGTTAAATATACTGTCCCTTTACCAGGCAAATAGCCTAATTTGTATTTTTCATCACTTTGTATACTATCTAACAGTTGGTTAATTTCTATGTTCCATTTATATCTTTCTAGACGTTTTGCTACTAAACTGGAAAATCCAATATTGTTAGGTTTAGATTTAGCGCCAGTTTTTTTATCTACGCTGCCCTTAATTGTCGTTAAAAAATCTGAAATACTAGAATTAACAAAACTGTTTTTAAAGTCTTTTTCAGATTCTGAATAAATATGCTGTTTTAAATTGATTAGTTCCGTTGAGAGACGGTCTTTGTCAGCATAGTCGCGTTTTTCTGACTTATTCAATTGTTCTACTTTATTGATTTTTGATAATTTTGAATTTAATTGTCTTTTGATTTCTGAAAATTCAACTCCAGATGAAGAGAAAGTGCTGGCAGTTTTTCTTAATAAGTTCTTATTTTTACCATTAGATTTTTTTTTGCTACATTCAATATATGTTTTAATAAAATTGGATATCTTTCGTTCTTTGTAATTCGATATTTTGTCAAATAGAATAGCAATATCTGCAGAAGTTTCTTCATCAATGATCGTACGCTCAATTTTATTGTTTAGAATGTCTGTATATTTTTCTTTGTATTCAGCCCCCTTATGAAAAATAAATTTTTTCCCGGATTCTTCGTAGTAAGGAATTAGTTCTTGCTCTATTAGTTTCGTTTTCCCCGAACCTTTTTCTCCAAAAATAATATTAATATCATTAAAAATTGAGATTTCTCCTCCATCAAAATAAATAGTTTCACTATGAGCATTGTCTAGTAAAGTTTTAATTAAAAGAGTTTCATCTTTAGCTAATTCTACAAATTTTTTAAATGTTTCGATTTTGAATTTTATTTCAGGTAAATTACTGGAAGAGTAAGTAGACCAGTCTTTAACGTCACTTCCAATTATAGCTAATTCTTTATGAGCATTAATAATTCCCATTGTTGCCAATTTTCCAGGTTCTAAAATTACGACGTAATCACTTAGTTTTTCTTCTAATCGACTTTTAAAACTAAAATCAATGGAGCGTTCTTTATCTTTATCTAGAAAATGGGGGATAACGATAATGTCATCTGAATTAAACTGCTTTACTCTATCAAAGAAGTCATTTTCTGATAAAGTAAACGTATCATAGTTTCTATTTGAATCATTGTCGAATGTTTTATAAAATGCTTCCTTGCATGATGGATCGCAAATCAAAACAATATGGCTTTGGTTCTTTTCACTTATTACATCAAGTTCTATTCCAGGGAAAATTACAAGTTCTTCATCTAACTTTTGTATTTTATCAAATTCGTGTAAGTCAAATTTATTATGGTTCGTAATGGCACACATACAAACCTCATTTTCATGCATTTTTTTAATAAAGTTTTCAGGAGAGATATTTCTTTTAGACCCATCTCCTTTTTTACATCTTTGAGTGTGTAGATGAAGGTCGATTTTTAACAAATTTATCACATCCTTAGTCAGTCAAATAAAGTAGATATTACAGTGAATAATTCTAAGCCTATCATGTGTACTTAATAACAAAGAAACCTATATTAAACAATACATAACAATTATAGTATAACATTTTTTATGTTACTTTGAACGTTTAAATGTGGTAGTATTTTAACAAGCAAATATAAATCCTTGCTTGTTAGATTGATTTTTCGGTTGGATAGTTTTTTTAGCAGTTAATAGACTGTAATCAAATGCTTAATACGTTGTTTTTGATTCTATTCAAAGCAAAATATAAAGATTTTTTCTGTATCTAGCATGGTGTTGAGTTTTGTAATATGCTCATTTAATTCAATATTAAAAATATTATTTTATATCATTATTTTCTTAGTGAGGTGAATTGTTTGAGTGATAGATCTTAGACAAACTCTGCAATTAATGTAGCTACTACATACTCTTTTTTTAGATAATTCTTAAAATTATTCAATTATTAATTCATAGGTTAAAACAGATTCTACATGCTCAAGATTTAATATATTTTAAGAAAAATCTTTATTCATCAAAATAAATTGTTGAAAGATAGTTGTATGTTAAAAAAGTACTATACAGATGATCTGAGATATACATTTTTTATTTTTGTAAGTAAAAGAAATGAATTGTGTCTAGGTCAAAAGTCTTAAATTTACTAAAATTTGGAAGGATCAGTTAAATAAAATGCAGTCAAATCAAAGTTTAAATTTCCTTAATTTGACTGTATTTTTAATTTTGATTGGTTTTGTCCCATGCTCTTCTTTTTTTGAAGATCGTATTTAAATCAGTAACATAGAATTTGATTGATTAAGGCGTCCCACATCCAATAATATAAGGACTGTCTTTTTCATAACTACGTTTAGCAATTTTGTCTCCTGAATTCCCTTCAATTGTGTAAACAACTTCATTTTCTACTTTCTCAACAATTCCTACATGGTCGCTAACAGAATCACCATCCCAGTCAAAAAAGATGATATTACCACTTTTAGGCAAATTTCCTTTCCCCAACCATTGATTTTTAGCTTTAAAATTTTCAATACCTGTTGGGCAATAAGCGAACCGTTCCATTTTAACCCCAGCTTTTTCAGCATTATAAGAAACAAAAATAGCGCACCATTCAACACGTCCATTGAAGCCGTACCAACGCCAATATTTTTCCCCACCATCATGAGGTCCTTCATCTAATTCTTTAAGTGCTGCTTTTACAATAGTTGAATTCCCTTGACTATTATTGTTGGAAGTAGAAGTGATGTATTGTTTAACAATTTGAGCATAAAACATATTGCCATACGCATAACGATAATCATATCCTAAGTTGACAGCTATAGGATTAGTGTAAGTGACTGTTTTTCCACCTGCTTGATTTTTTGAGAATTGAATCGCACGATCCAGAGAGTAGCTTTTACCTGAATGACTTAGAAAGCCACCGCCAAAATTATAGGCTTGTACAATATTTAAAACATCGTAATCACGATGCACTTTCCACATATCTGCAAAATATTTTACGCCAACCTCAATGGATTCGTTTGGATCTTGAATTGAATTTGGTGGCTTTCCTTGGCTTTCGGAACATTGCATAACATCAGGATATTTTTCTGAATTACCTCCAGTTTCTGCCATAATAATTCCTAATAAGTAAGGAACTGCTTCTGGAATTTCATTTTTGGTAGCTTCTTTTATCACCTTATCTTTCCAACGAAGCACTGCTTCTGGAAGATTTTGTCCTTCCTCGGAGGCTGTGTGTGTAGTAGAAGAACTACTGCCAGCAATGAGCATAAAAAAAATGAAAAAGAAGCCCAAAAAAAGCAATGGAAATAACTTACGCATTTTCATAGGCTTGTTCCTCACTAAATTCCGACGTAGTATAGGTTTCTTGTCTAAGATGACTGATTTCTTTTTCCAGTAGCTGGGCTTCTTGTTCTGTAACTAGAGAAGGGAGGTGTGGCTCTGTTTCTAATGAGTCGTCCTTTACATTGCTTGTTTCAATGACTGATTCAACAGGTGTTTCTGCTTCTTCTGTTAAAGTATTTGGACTCACCAAATGATCATCAACCTCTTCTGTAGGTAATACGGTTTCAGTGAGTAATGGATCTGTATTTGAGACAGAACCAGAAGTGTTCTCAACAGGATAGTTAAATGATTCTTCTGGGTCGTTTACATCAAAAGTATCGGTAGGGAGTGGTTCTTCCTTGGACTCCGTTGGTTGTTCATCAAAAGGCATTGCTGTTTGATGAAGAGAAGTTTCTTCCTCCCCAGCTTGCACTAATAAATTATCCTGTAGTTCATTTTGACGATAAGCGTGATCTAGCTCTATTCCTGATCGAAGATAATCATTTTCTGCGGTTTGTGTTTTATAGTCTTGTTCAGCATAGCGATTTTGCTGATCTTCTTTTTGTGCTCGTTGTTGTTGTCTTTCTTGAATGGTTTGTTTGGGATTGAAAGAAAAGTCTTTTAACTCTGCTTTACCTTTCGTCAATGAACGAACAATCTGACCTTTATTCTTCCAGATAAACAGCCCTAACAAAACTTTGACAAACAGTCCTACAATCATGGTGACAATGTTTGTGACAACAAAAAAAGTATCTAACAAATTTAAAATAGAGAACAAGAGACCAAAACCGAATCCAATCCCTATTTTTGAAGCAAACAGTGTTCCTAGTAACATGAAGCTATTTTTTAGCAGATGGTGCATGTTTGGAATCAAAGCTAAAAAAAGTAGTGAAGGAAAGAGAAAGAGGATGCCATAAATTAATAGCTGGATTAAAATATTTGCAACTCCGATAATTAGTACAGCCGTTCCAATCACGATTAGCATAATAAATGTATTTAATAAAACAGCAACTTTTTCGGGCATACGATCTGAGGTGAGATAAGAATTTTTTTTGGAGTCTTTTTTTATTTTATCAGCAATCTCATCGGTCTTTTTTTGGTCAAATGTTTCACCACTTTTAACAAGATAGGATTCAAATTGCTCTTTTGATACATCTGTTTTTCCAAAGTTGAGTAAAGCATAAGGTTTAATAACAAATTCATCAAAAATGAGATTTCGGATATTACTTGTTCCGTCTAGTTGTTGATTTGATCCAAGTAAATTTTCTGAGATATTGCCAGTGTTTTTCGTGAGACTGCCACTTGTTAAATCAACTAATTGTCCTTGTACATTTTGAGAGAGGGTATTCACTTCTTGAACTTTGTTGGCACCATCGACAAAAAAGGTCATACTGCCAACGTATATTAAGGTGAAAATACCAAAACGGATTAATGCCTTGCTGATTCCTTTTTCAAAAAAATCTTTCACTGAAATGACAATTACAAACGTAAAAAGGAGAATTCCTACAACACTGAATAACTTGTTGTAGATAGCACCAGTAGTGGAGAATAAATCAGGTAACACGCCTTCTAGTAAATTTAAACTAAAGAGTTTATCTATCACGTAATCTAATGCTAGAACAAGGTATTTGATTAATCCAAAGGCAATATTGAGCAACGCATTTAGCACACTTTGCAAATTTTCATTGATGCTAAACCAGCCGCCTTTTTCAAAAAAGGATTGGAAACTGTCAATATCAAATAAATCTTTTAGTAACATAGCAGCTCCTTTCTAAGCGCTAAAGGTTGTTTCCACATCTGCACTTGTGTTTTTTTTGACCGTTTGTAGCATTTGATGGATTTCTTCATAAGGACAATAGACAAGCATTTTCCCAACACGACCACGTAAGTCTAAATAAAGACAATGGTATTTGGGTAAGTTTTTTAACCAGTCTATATTTTCACTGGTTATTTCTAATCCTAAATGGCGAAGAATCTCTTCACGTTCATCTTTGTCATCATAAGCAAAAATTCGTCCAAAATTTCCTGTGTCATCTTCTTCTGCTGTATCTTTAACAGATTGAGTGACGATGATAAGAGTATTATTGAAACTTCGACCAACTCTGCGCATGGACTTGATAATCGCACGTCCGTTTTTAGAAGAATTAAAAATCCAACTTTCATCAAATAGAACAACAGTGCTTTCTTCTCGATCACGTAAACCAAATAGTTCACAGAATTTTCCTATAGACATCATCAACATGACCGACTTTCTCTGTGTAGCACTGTAGTCACTGCTAAGTGTTTCTGCACGAGGCATTTCTAAACCTAAGACTTCTAGGACAGTGACTTTATTAGTGAGATTCAGTCCTTCATTTTCACCATAACTAAAGGCTAATTCTAAGATGGAACCCTGTACCGATTTCTTGATTAAGCTGGCTGTATCTCGAACCTCTTCCTGTGTACTTTCTAGCATGAAGTCAACTACATGAAGTAATCCTATCCGTTCGCCTTGATCTCTTCTTTTTAATACTGTTTCTATTCCTTCTAACATTGCCAATCTTGATTTTTTCTCTCTAGCACTAGTAAAATCATAAAGCTCTTCAAATAAATCTTGAGCCATATCTTTTGCAGCTACTCGATTAGGAATAAAGCAGAAGGGATCAAGAACACCCTTGTTACTGGTTTTATTTGGATCAAGTCGTACTTGGTGGAAATGCTGTTGAATGAAAGCGCAAGTGTCAGGATATTTTTCTTGATAAAGTGGATTATTGATAACCTCCATAATCCAATCAAAGAACTCAGATTTAGGGTCAACGTACAAACCTTTTCCATTCATTAAAACTGAAAGGAAGAAAATAAACTTTGCCAAGTAGGATTTCCCATTTCCAGTGGGCCCAGTGATGGCAATGTGCGGACTATTGGCTTTTTTATCGGTGATATCATTTTGGTTCCCAATAGCTGGATTAAAGAAAACAGGTTTTCGACTAGTTTTTGCAATTTCTTTTGGTGTTAGGTTTCGAGTATTTTTCAATTCCGAGACCATACCGATAGGAATCCCTACGTTATCACCAATCCGATTTTCAACACCCAATAACATTTCACTGATGCCTTCAACTGTAGTGTAATGAAGCCAATTTTTTTCTTGTCCCGGTTTGTTACCAGCTAAAAATTGATGGAAGAGAAAGACTTGATCGGCTAACCCTTTTACAATTTCTACATTTCGAGATTGGCATAAAGAAATGACGGTACGAATCCGACTGCGACATTCTTCTGGTGTTTGTCCAAAGACACCAAAAAGCCCCAGCCATTTAATGACAGGGACTCTTAAATCTATTTTATTATTTAGGTCGGTTAAAGCGTAACGATTAAAGCGGCTGGATTTCATTTCAGCATCGCCCATAGAGACTGTTTCTTTTGCGCTGTTTTTTAATCTTTTGGCTGCACGAGAAGACTTTCCTTTTAATCCTCTACCACCTTTTAAGGGTTCAAAATGCCCTTTGAGTCGAAACTCCACTGGAAAGGGGAGGCTTTGCACTACTTCTGCTACATGATTGAATGCCAAATTAGGGGCAAATTTATGAATAGGAAGCAGTGCAATGTAGCTAGATCCTTCGGGGCTTCTTAGCTTTAGTAAGCCTTGTTCTTCTGTAGGATCAAGAATGGTATCTGTTAATGAATAGTTGCTATTTTCCACAAAATCAAGATCAAAAGAAGTCTTCATTCCACGTACATAAGGATAACGGCAGGCTTGTAGCACCTCTTGTTCAGTAAGTCTACGCCCATTAATCGTTCCAACGAGTTGAAAGATTTCTGACTCTATTGAACGGTATCGTTTTAAAAAATCTTCATCAATAGTTAGGTGATAGTGGTTCAGGGATAATAGTTTTCCTGCGTAATAGTCAACGACTTCCATCGCTTTTCCTTTTATGGTTGTTGCAGAAGATAAGCTAGAAAGTTTAACCCCAATATAAAATTTTTCCGTTGTAAGGACTCGAAGTTGATTTTCTAATTCGGAAAGTGTTCGATCAACTAAACTATCGCCCATTGATTTTGCTTGTTCATCAAAATTTTCGGAGAAAGCTGCTAGTCGTTCGCTAAGATTATAAGAATGCGGATTTAGAAATAGTTCAAAGTCTTCAAAGCGGCGTAAGCTTTGCAAAAATTGATTCCATTTTTGTTTGTGTTTTTCTTGAATTTCTTTATTTTGACCAATAACATAGTCGCTAGGGCAAGTGAAGTATGCCCAAACTTCATTATCTGTAGTAAGCAATAAATTATGATAAACCTTATGAAATGGCTGCTTAAACTTCATTTTTTTCCACCTTCCTATAATAATCTAGTGATTCGCTTACGAATGGATTGCTTGATTAGTGACTGATATTGTTCTTTTAATTTAGGGATTTTTGACATTGGAATAACCCCATCTGTAAATTGTCGAAAGAGTGTCTTTTTCATTAATAACACTTCGTCATCTGTTTCAAATAATTCATAGAAACCTTCTTCTTTAGCATTTAGTGATTCAAATTCATGGATTAGTTCTGGAACAACACTATCTTTTATTTCTTGCTTCAATTGGTCAATATCTAAGGTATTCATTTTTTCTTCTCCTTCTTTTTTTAGGAAAAGCTGTTCAATAGTGCAGCGGTCATAAATTACTTTTTCTTGTTTAAATGAGTGAAGTTGTTCATGATAGAGCAATTTATGCCCAAATACAAAGGTAAGAAGATAGACAAAATAATCTTTCAAAAAAATATCTGCTCGCTTTCCGTCTGGTTCAACTCGGTTAAATAGCTGTACTAAACCATAAGGGATAGCTAGAGAAACCATGACGACTAATTGATTTATCCCAAAAAGCATCAAGAGAGCACTAAACACAACCGCAAAACTGATTGTTGCGACAGTGAAGTCCTGTGCATAGACGACAAAAGGTAAGTGGACGTTTTTGGCGATTTCTCGAATCATATAGGGAGCATTGAAGGGCTCTCTATAGTCTAATATCTGCTTTTCTTTATTCATGACTATAATCCAAAGTAGCTTTTTAGATTAGAAAGTGAATTAAGAACACTTGTAGGATCTTTAATAACTGCGTAAATAATACCGCCAAAAAAGAGGATCGCAAAACCTTGAATCCATTTTGAATTCAGAAATTCTTTGATAACTAAATAGACAACAACAACTCCAAAAATTGGCGCAATCCAGTCGTTCAAGATATAATTACTAGCTTCTTTGGCATTAGCATCCGCATAGGCTACAGGAGATAGTGAGAAAAAGAATAAGAGGCTGCTGAATATGGTTGTTAATTTTACGGTCAATAGTTGTCTTTGGTGAGGTGATTGTGTGCTCTTCTTTTGTTTCATTTAAATTCCTCCTAAATAATGATGAATGGTTTCAATGAAATAAGTGTTTTCTCGTTGCTTCAACAATAAAGTCATAGTTTCTTTGTGTCCTATTTTTGTTTCGCCATCAATAACATCAAAGGTAACAAAAGCAAAGAGTTGTTTGTCTTTGAAGAAGGGTTTAATTTGGCTATTACTTATTTGATAATTACCTGTTAGAATTTCTGGTTCTTTCATCATAAATGCCATATCTTCCAATGAAGCAGATACATATTTATCAAGGAATGACTGGATGAAACTGACAACCATTTTTTCTTCTTTGGTATCCACTTGTTGGTACTGAGAAATATCAGGCATTTTTAGTTGCCCATTTTTTGAAGTTAGTGAAGGCTCAAGAGTAAAATAAGGATAGGCAGTCACTTTAAACGATTGATTTTTTAATTGTATAAAAGGGATATTTAACAACACACGATTTTCAATTTTTTCGTAGTCAATATATTTTTCTTTGGTGACTACTTCTTTATTACCTTCTTTTTTCTTTACATCACGTTCTTTTGTAACTTGAGCATTGATTTCATAAGCAATACGGTATTGAGCCACCAATTGTCCATTTTCACTGATTAGATTATAAAAATCAGAAGAGAGTAGTTTTCGTTCAGTCCCCGTATTCTTTTCTTCATCTAGGGTAATCATGAAATAGGTCTCTTGGAGTGAATTAAAACGTTTTTCAAATGCTTGCTGCTCGGTAGGAATATTAATGTAAGCTGTAATGAAAGGCTGTAGAAACTGTTTATACAATTCTGATGTAACAGCTGTATTTGTCTTTTTTGCTAATTCTTTGTGAATCGTTTCAGTTAATGTGGTTTGTTCTTTGCGAATAAGACTTTGCATTTGGGTAGATTTAACAAAGGCAAAGGGACCACTGCTGATTAACAAAAGCGTTAGGATTAGAAAGAAGGTACGAGTCGTTCGGATACTAGCGGCTTTTTCTTCTTTTGGTAAAGCTGGGGGATGATTCTTTTTCTCTTTGATAAATTTCATTGAATTACTCCTTTGCGATTATTAAAAAAGGGAACCCCTTTACCAAATAAAGGAGTTCCTTTGCAGAAAGTTGCGTACCATAAATTTTTAAACGACTAGGCTGAGAATTGAATAGATAGGTAGCTTTGTAAAAATCATACGAATAACCAAGATAAATACCGGAATCGCTATAACGTTCTAGTCCTTCAATATAAAGACTGGTGTGTTTAGAAAGAATTCGTTCAAAACAGACTTCTTTTTTAGAAATAAAAACCAGATTTTCTCGTTGAGTTAGTTTTTTTACAGTGAGAAATTGCCGAGCTTGTCTTTCGGGAATTTGTCCTTCTAAATAGAAAAAGCCATATTTTTTGAGTTCTTCTTTGAGATATTTCTGATTCATGACAATACCTCAATAATAGTATTGTCGTTTGCTTGATAGAGGCGTCCATCTTGGCGTAAATCTTCACCAATTCCCCCATAGTCAACATTCCACTTGATTAAATCAGGAACACCAGATAAATAGCCAAGATCATCCACTAATTGTTCTGCATAGTCTTTATAAGAATAACAGTCAGAGTAGACTTGAATTTCATCAATTTGTTCAAATGCATCTAAAATATCGCTGAAAAATCCGTACTCTACAAGTTCATCTAAATAGTGAATGGCTGGGTGTCCACTATGCTCATCCAGTTGTTCTGCTACTTCATTCATTTCATTAAAATTTTCATAGTGAGAAAGGGTAAATGGTGCCATGTAGTCTGTTATTAAATGTTCCTGCCCATCCTCCAATTCGATTTTTTCTTTGACCTCTTCCCAATCAATAGGTAGTTCAAACCATCGCCCTTTATGGGTATGAAGATTTTCGATATATAATTCAATCATTTTTTTCACCTCTCAATTAAATAAAAATTGTGCTAATAGTTGTTCGACTTCATCTTGTGTAACAGTTACAGAAGAGGGAGTAGCTGCTTGAGCTTCTTCTTGTAGCAATAATTCTTTTATTGTTGTTGTAAGTTTTGCCAGCTCTTCTTGATCTTTTTCTTTTAGCTCTGCTTGCTGAATTCTAGACATTAACTCATTTTTGCCAAACGTTTGATCCATAATCCAAATTTTCTTTAGCGTAGGAGCAAGATAGTTTGAGAGCCAGCGTAACGCTTTGTCATAATTTGGTTTTTCACCCTTCATGGTCAATCGTAATTCTTGCATACTTTCAATGACCATACGCCAATTTTGACTGTAATGAGTGCGCAGTCCATTTGAGTCGCAATCATATACTTTGATGGCAGTATCAATTAATTCTTTGACGATCCATTCAATTGTTTCTCCTGTAGAAAGTAAATACTCAACAAAGAGATAGGCTTTTTCGTCAGCTAAACGGATTTCATAACGATTTTTAATACCATATTTCTGACGAGCCATTTCAACAGATATTTCTTCTTTTTTTGCTAGTTCGTAATCTTTTTGGTAAAAGTTTAAATAAAACGGCGATTGTCTGGAACCAAAATAAAGAGAGAGTCCTTTGTTGAGCCGCTGCCCACTCTTAACAACAATTCCTCCTGTAAAATCAAAATTGCGAAAAGTGGTATCGACTAATCCTTGTTCAACTTTTTCTTTCAATTCAAATAAATCATAATTGGGATAAAGAAGAGAGAGATGTTCATCCAGAGCCAAATCAATTCGCGTAATTTTGGTGTCAATTATTAGACCTTCACCAAAAATATTCGATTGATAAAGCCGCCAAAAGAATGTCGTCCAAGTTTCTTCTTGTTCTTCTAGTACCAATTCATATTCTCGACAGCCTTGTCCACGCAGTTCAATCATCACTCCCATATCTAGGTTTTCTGGATTTGAGAAAACAAAGATGTCACTAAAACAATAGCTTTCAGTATAATGATTAAAGCCATAGTTTTTGTAAATGAATACATCTGGATTCATTTGTAATATTTTCTCAATTACTTGAGAAGGGGAGTGGATTTTGAATCGAACACGAAGAAAATCAATTTTTGCTTCCATGGGTAGAAAGCCACCGTCCAAATGGAATGTTTTGCGTATTTTTTCTATGGATTTTTTTGGGATCGTTCGTTTACCAGTTTCAATCATAGAGAGGTATGATTTACTCCAATCAAGCTTTTCGGCAAATTGCTGTTGTGTTAATTGTAGTCGCTTTCGTAAAATTTTTATTTCTTGATTATTCATGGGTCACCTGCCTTGTTGTTCACAAAATAAATGAAAATTGTTTACAGCTTTATTCTTAAAGAAAAGCTTTATTAATAAGGGATTTTGATAACCAATTTGTCTTTCTTGTAAAAAGTTACCCCCATGTTATTTAGCGGGGGTAACAGGTTAGAGCGAGCGCTGCTCGCCCTAACCACGCACAGTCATAGGCAGGAAACCTGCCTATTCCTTTTCGTTCTACCGCCACACACCAAAGTGTGCGGCTTTCACAAGGAAACCTTGTTCATAAAACGAAGCGGTTAGTATCAGCTTCTTCCATCCGCTGAGGCAACGAAAAAAGGGCAACAAAAGATAAAGCTTTTCCTTTCCCTTTTTTCATTGATATAGGGAGTATCTCACCCTAATTTTTTCTGTGAAAGTCCAAAAGCTGAATGTGCTTCATTAATTTCCTCAGTAGTCATTTCTTGTAAAAGCTCTTTTATATTTAATGTTTGCATAGTACCTATTTGTCTAAGTTCTGCTAGGAAATCATATTTTTTCGGAACAAGAGGGGCATAGAATTCACGAGGAACTCCTGAGCCACTATCGCAGTAGCCTCTGCCTTTCATTCGTTTATTGATGAACGCTTTTCCTTTTTGATCCGATCCAAAAGTCATGTAATAGCCCTGTTCTGATAGCTTTCCCAAGCTAACTCGAAATAGAAGATTATCACGTACACCGCCACCAAAGTTATCTGCATCAGGACGTTGGGTTGCTAAAATGAGAAAAACACCTGCTTGTCGTGCTTTTAGAACAAGTTCCTTTACATATCGCAGAATTTCGTCCTGTTCTTTATAGGTTAAGGTGCCAAAAAAGGCTGCCCACTCATCAACAATAATAAAGTAGGGAGGAATACCATAGTATGCAAAGTTTTTCCCTGTTATATAGTTAGGAAGAGCCTTCATATAAACATAACGTCGATTCATTTCTTCTACAGCATTCTTTAAACATTTCGTAATCCATTTTGTCCCGTAAAATACGTGATTTTTGAATAAATGTAGACTTTCTAAATCTTTTAAATCTGCTTCTTTTGGATCACATACATCAACCGTTCCAATCTGAATGAGCGCATGAATTAAGGTGAGCAGAAAGTAGGACTTGCCACCCCCTGTGCCTCCAGTTACTAACATGTGAGGCACTTCGGCATAGTCCCATACAACGCCATCCATGAGTTTGACTTGTCCATTTGTTACGATACAATCTTCAATTCCAATCCGCTTACTGATCACATCAATCATTAATATATAGGTGGTGAAGCCCATCTCCTTTTGTTCCTCAATGAAGTCAGCAATGTACATTTCTTCAAAAGTCTTTGCAATTTTTTGAAAGCGATCATGCCATTTCATGCCATCTGTGGGAACCGTTAAATAAAGAATTTCCTTGGTATTACGGTAATAAACTTTTGGAAAAACCATTTTTTCAGTAGCCTGTTCTTTTGATTTCCGTTCCTTCTTCTCATACAATCCATTACTTTTCAAGAGACGAGCTAACATTTGTCGTTGGTAGACTCGATAGAAGAAACCACCCTTTAAAAAAGAAACTCTGCGAATCATGACCAAAACTAACAACGGCAAGAAGAGTATTAAAAAAAGCCCTCCAATGGGAACTAAGAGGGCAATCCAATCAATTATTTGTCTTTGTTGCATCATCTGTATTAGCGGATAGATAAAAAGGTAGCTATAGTAACCAGCAAATAATAGAAAAGGAAACCAAGCTAGTAGAAGGTAGGTACGATAAACAGATAGATGTAGAGGACGAATTCTACGTCCACGATAATGAAAGAATGTGTTCATAGTTGCCTCCATTCAATTAGTTTTTCAGATTTTGCTCCCCTTTGG
Source organism: Enterococcus thailandicus (assembly GCF_001886265.1). Classification (GTDB taxonomy): domain Bacteria; phylum Bacillota; class Bacilli; order Lactobacillales; family Enterococcaceae; genus Enterococcus_B; species Enterococcus_B thailandicus. The sequence goes on along the minus strand of NZ_JXLE01000015.1, from coordinate 49,433 downwards.
CTTGCTTTACATTAACTGATTCTACTTTTTTTAAGGATTCTGCTCGGATTTTGAAGGCTTGCTCTGACTGAATCGAATCGTTATAACCAGTATAAGAAGAAAGCCAAGCAAGTGCAGTGACTTCTCCTGTAAGCTCTACTTCATCATCATAAGAGAACGCTGTAGTATCAACAGTTTCTGGAACAGTAATATCAATTTGGTCATTTTTAGCTTCGGAATAGACAGTAATGCGTTGTTCACGAACAAAATCTGTTCGGTTACCTTCTGTATCTGTTTCATAAATTTTTTGGCTATTCAAATAGAATAATTTTCCAAATGTTCTACGTGTATCAAAATCTTTCACAATGTTATCTTCAAATTTTAAACTCATCATTTTTCTCCTTTTCTAGTTCAGTGTCAGCAGTTGTTTAGCGAAAATTTGTAATTCAAGTGATCGACTAACTGTTCCAATATTATTTCGTTTGGCACTAGGAACAAGTGTAACTTCATGCAGCTCGACTTCTTTACGACCTTCAAAACGTAGGGAGTTTCGTAAATTTGGAACGATAATTTCAAAGTCAGGATGAAGAGCAGAGGAGGCTGTAAAAATGCGACAAGGGATTCTTTTTCCCTCTACATAAATTTCTCGTTCTTCTTTAACGGTTGCTTTGATTTTATTTCCTAATTGATTGTCCTTTAAGACAATGCTTGTGACACGATTGGACATCTTTTTTCCTTCTTTCTTTTTTATAATAAAAAAGAGACATTGAACTGCCTCCGTTTTTTCTAATTATCGTTGTGATGCTTTTTCTTTTTGTTGTAAAGGTAATAGCCAGCAACTCCAGCTAACAATAAGCTCCCTAAAATAATTCCTGCAAAAGAAACAACTTCACCAGTTTGTGGTAAGCTTCCTGTTACAGAAGTTTCTTTTTTACTTGGAATCATTTCATTTGTCATGTTACATTTGACAACCTCACCATCTTCTTGAATTTCAAACTTAATCGGCGTTTCGTCTATTTGATAGCCAGTAGGGGCTTTATATTCTTGGAAATAGTAAACTCCTCGTGGTAAGTTTTCAAAACTAAAACGACCTTGATGATCCGTCTTTCCTTCAATGATGATTTTTTTATCTTTATCAAGAATACGAACGCCTGTATCTGGTAGCTCTTTTCCATTGGAAACATCCGTTTTGGTTAGTTCAGCAATCCCTTTGACTAAATGATTTTTAATCTCCAGCAGTAGAAGTGGCTCTTGATCGGTTTGTGGTTCCTCAACTGGGGTAGTTTCATTCGTTAATGGCTTGTTTGGATTTTCTTCTTTCTTCTCTTCATTAAGGATTTCACTAAGTAAAGTTCCTTTACTGTCATAGGCTTGAATTCCTTTTAGAGTAGAGACGATTTGATAGGTCTCAGGAGATAGAACATACTGTTCAGAAGCTGATTGTTTTTCTTTCAAATAGAATGTTCCCACAGGGATATTGGTAAAGGTAGCAAGAGATTGTTCATCTACAGTGACTGTTTGAATCACTTCTTTTTCCTCATTTTCTAAAGTGAAAATAGTGCCTTTTCCATTACCTGTGAAAGCAAAATCATAGCCACTTCTTTCTTTTAAAGTGGCTTCTTCATTCACTTTTTTTAGTGAGAATTGGTTGAAGTGAAGCTTATTTAGAAGTGGTACAGATTTATCCTCCGAGCTTTCTTTCGCAGCATAAATGTCGATTACTTTTTCGGATTCGTGGTCAGCAGCTGTAAACTCAAATTCATGATGGCTAGTGTCAATATCATGATTTTCACCAGCATCTAATTCTTTAACATAATAGTTTCCTTCCATTAATTGTTGCGTAGGGAACGTAAGCTCACCATCTTTTACTGTGCCAAATCCTAGTAGAGAATCAGCAGGCAGCACTGTTTTATCTGTCATTGTAAATTCTTGATTAGTGAACAGACCGAATATTTTGTCGTTGGCTTTGATTTCTTCTACAATTGGTTTATTTTCTTTCCATTCCTGAATTTGCTCTTCATTTTTATGGAGAGTGATCTTTAGTTGTTGAAAATCGTTTTTTGCTTCAATAGATTGAGATACAAGTTCAACGTTTTGTCCTCATAGGTGAATTCAAAAGGAAGCGGGGTGGTATTCATCAAATAGCCAGCAGGTGCAGCTGTTTCAATGGCTTCATATTTTCCGAGATAAAGTTTTGGCATATTCGTTAGTTCACCATTGTTATCTGTTTGAACAGTGGCAACTACACCTCCTTTTTTTGCATGAACATAGTTGCCTACTTTAATATCTTCACGAGCTTTGATGGTGAAAGTTACATCCGCCAGAGGAACATAATCAAAAGTGATTTCATGGAGCTTTCCGTAGTCTGAATCTTTTGCTGTAACACTAGAAGCTTTTTGCCCTGTTTTCCTTAGGTGAAGCAATCCTTGTTGGGCTTTATTTCCAAACACTACTTCAATTGTTTTATTGGGTTCAATCGTAATTTCTTTAGATTCGCCTTTATTTACAAAGCCATTGCTGGCAGTTACTTCGGTGATTTTTATTTTGGTACCAGCTTTTAAGTCATTTATTTGAGCTAAACCATTCGTATCAGTGACAATTTCTTTGGATTGTCCGTTAAACTCAAATTTCATTTTTGTATTGGGGACAGGCTGTCCGGTATCCTCATCTACTTTTTTCAATTTGACATTACCGTTTAAATTGACTTTGATATTTAGCTGAAAGGAGCCGGCATTAGATAATTTGAAAGTAGCTACTTTTTGTTCATTGGGTTTGTTGAAAACAAAACTTGTACCAACATCATTCGTATTTGCGATATTGTACTGTAATTTTCCTGTTTCTTTTGATGAACTGTTTGCGGTTAACTTCAATTGGTTTCCGGATTTATTTAGTTGTAGATTAGCAGAATTACTAGCTAGATTGCCATACTTACTTAAAACACCGTTTGTATCATTAAGTGTGATTGTATCGCCAACATTTAACGTGATCGTCTGATTATTGAATGAAGGTTTTGTATTGTGAGCATTCACTTTTGCTAGAATTTCATTTTTCCGATTTTGATAGTTGGGAAGGGTGGTAGACAGTAGCTGATCGCCAAACGACTCCCAAATCATATTTTGAGTGATTCCATAGTTTTCACTTGTAGGATTCGTTTTATAGCCATAATAGGCAATCAGAGACAAGCGGTCTTTTTCAGCAATTGTAAGTTCTGATGGATCAAAACCAGAACCACCGTTTAAAATGGTACCATGTTCAATACAGAAGGCAGGCTCGCCCTCTGCTTTAATCATGTGAACACCGTCGTCTGTCCAGTGAAGACCAGCAGGATTCGCTAAATACCAGGTAGAAACGTAATCAGCAATTCTTGTGTAGTTGACGATAGCAGCAAGAGCAGTGATAGGAGTAACAAAAAAACTAGCCATCATTACTATCAATGCAAGATAGCTGGCTAGTTTGTGTTTTTTATATTTAGTTGTCATTGTTTCTTTTCCTCCTTGAATTATTTTTGTTTTTAGAGTTATGAGAGGGACTTCTGATTGGTGGGGACAAGGGTTTTGGTTCAACTCCTTTTTTATTGTTTATATATTTACGTTTACATTTGCACAATAGGTCTATATTATTAATAATATGATGATTTATTACTTGAGGAGGTATAACTTTGTCAAATGAAGCTATATATATGAAATTGCCCTTTGATTTGTCAGGCTCTCGAAGTAAAAATAGATTTAGATACGAGATACTATGGGGTCTCAGTAAATTATTTGATATATATAATGAAAATGAGTCATTTGTTATGGTATTTGACTATGCATGTGATATCGAAGTACACAAAGATACTGGCTTTGATTTTTATCAAGTTAAATCTAAAAAAGACGGAGCAGTTTATACTCAAGGAGCATTACTAAAAAAGAAAAAACTTGAAGAAGAAGAAAAGAGTTTTTCTATTCTAGGTAGGCTTTATGCCCTTGCAAATAATCAAAATAAGAATATTCATGTAAATTTAGTTTCTAATAAACCATTTCAAGACTCTAGTAAAAAAAATCATACAACAATTGAAAACTTGGATTTCAATAATCTAGATGAGGAAGTGCAAAAAACAATAGAATCTAAACTTCAAGAGGAGCTAGGTTCGGACGTTACACCTGATATGTCAAAAATTAGTTTTATTTATACTTCGATTGACCTTTTCAGTCCTGATGATACATTGAGAGGAAAGACTAGCAAATTTTTCTTTGAATTAACAGGAAGTGAGCCAAACAAACCGAATGCTCTCTATAATTTACTTGTTGAAACGATTTCTGAAAAAGCTTGTTATGAATTGCAATTAAATTGCTATTCAGACATATTAAATAGAAAAGGTGTTTCAAAAGATGATATTGAAAAAATAATTTCACTTTATTCTGAAAAAACTGATAGAGCAGTAGAAAAGGCTTCAATATTTATAGACACCAACATAAACAAACCAATAAAAAGATTGAAAATGAAAACGATGCTTGGTAAAGTGGTTTCCGATATTGAGAGTGGCAATAGATTAGTTTTACAGAATGAAGAGCTTATTGTTCAATCTATCTTTTCAAACTTGGAGAAATATGATGTTGAAGAGACTGTTTTCATTGATTTGTTAGTTTCTGAGTATTCAAAACTTTTCACTATTGAGTATTCAGAAGACTACAGATATGCCTTTTTTTTACTAATCTTAATGAAAGTCGAGGAAAATATTTATGAATACTCTGACATTTAATAAATTATATATTTTTTCAACATTTGAAAATAAAGCGAAGTATATTGAATTTACTAATGGAAAAAACATCATTACTACAGAAGATGATGTTATTGGAAATAAGAAAGGTAAGTCTACAATTCTTAAAAATTTATATTATACTATGGGAGCAGACTGCTATTTTGAAGATAAGTGGGATGTCCAAAAGAAGATATCCGTTTTAGAATTTTCAGTTAACAAGACATCATATATTATCTTTAGGCAGGATAAGCTGTTTAAAATTTTTGATTTAAAGAAAAATCTATTATTTAAGACTCTCAAGAGAAAAGAATTATCAACTTTCTTAGAAAAAATATTTAAGTTTACTGTAAAATTACCTAATCGTCACACAGACAAATTAGAGATTGCACCGCCAGCTTATTTTTATCTCTTAAATTATACAGATCAGGATAAAATGAATGGAAGTTCATTTGATTCATTCAGAAATCTTGGTGAATATTCTAATTTCAAATTAAATACACTTTACTCCCATTTTGGTATTTTAGATGATAGATACTATGAAGTTATGAAGCTAGTTGAACAGTTAAGTGAGCAAATTAAAGCTCTTGATGATGAATGCCAGCTATTTTATAAGATGCTTGAAAAAATTGAAAACGAACTTGTTGATAAAGTTAGCTTTCCTACCAATTTTGATGTTTTACAACAAGAAGTTGATAGCACGAAAAACCAATATGAAAAAATTGTTCATTCATTGCAGCTTACTAAAAATAGATTAATCAATCAACGAAATGATAATTATGAGGTTAAGCAAGAACTAGCCAATTTAAGGAAGATAATTAGAAAAAATGATAAAGACAAAAAGACGATAAACAGTCATACTTGTCCCAAGTGTCACTCCATTATTACTGATAATCTTGAATTGAAAATCAATACTTTAAACAATGAAGAGGACTTTTTGTTCTTAGCTAACGAACTTGAAAAAGAATCTTTGAAAGTAGAGGCTAATATCTATAAAGAAGAAAAAAAATATCAGCAATTATTAGATACTCTAAAAAAATATGAAGATAAATTAGCATTAAGTTCAAAAGAAATTAGTAATGTTTTGAAGCATAAAGGATTAATGGAAGTCAGAGATAAGCTGATTATGGATATTGGGAACAGTCAGGTCAATTTGAAACAGGCTCAGGAATCGTTAAAAGAACAGAGAAAAATTTTGAAAGAATATTTAGAATTGAAAAAGCAAATAAATGAAACTTATTATGAATTAATGTTGAATGATAAAATTCATTTTAACTTAGAAGAACTGGACTCTGATAAATTTAAAAAAATTGATTCTAATATAAGCGCAGGCGGAAGTAATAAACCAATAAATACTATTGTCTGGTATTTTAATCTTTTGAAAGTGAAAAATAAATTTAATCCGGATGCTATACGTTTACCAATTGTTTTAGATAGCCCTGCAAATGCAGAACTTGATAGAGATAGTAAACATACCTTGTTAAAGTATATATTTGAAGAATCAGATAAAGATAGTCAATTAATAGTTTCTACTATAGGATTTTCAACTTCTGACTTTAAAGAAGAACATTTTGATAATGTTATCGAACTTTCAAATTCTAAATATGAGTTATTGAATACAGAAGATTATGAGCTTTATAAAGAACTGTGTAAGGATTTAGTTTTAATAAACGAATAGTGATTAATTAGTCTTGCTGAATGATCAGAAACAAAGAAGCCAATATGCTATTTTGAAAATAGAGTATTGGCTTCTAGGATTGATTGTCTGTCGATATTAAAATCAGGTTGATTGTTTTAGCATTTATTCTAGCTCGCAATTTTCTTACTAAAAATTATCCAAAATATCCATATGTTTTCTAGTTAAAACAGTTTGAAACTAAATCAAAACTAACTACAATTGACAAAAATTACTGGAATTACGCAGCATCTACTAAAAAAATAGAATACTGTTATACCAACGATTAGAGCTTGTCAGAAGCTCTGAGAAAAGCTAACCTTTTGCTGGAAGGGTCTGTGGGGTAAAAGAACAAACAAGAAGCCAAGAATGCTGTTACTATAGCATTCTTGGCTTCTTGTTTGCCTTCGATTTTATCAATTATCTCCTGAAAAATGTTAAAATAGTATTACTTTAAGAGAGAAATTAGGAGGGCTAAATAAAATTTTTATTGTGATTGATATTCTTTCCACCAATCTTCTTTTTGATACTCAAGTAAACGTAGCTTCCCATCAAAAAGTACTTGGAAAACTCGTCTATCCTTACTCAAGGTTCCATCAGGCCCACTTACATTTGGTGGAACTAAGAAGAATGCTAGCTCTCCATAATTAGTTACTGGATTAGTTCCGTGTACACGTACTTCAAAATAGCCATTTGTTTTTTGCGGCATATCAGATGCTTTTATTTCATAATTTCCGTGGGAAGTAATCCCATCCCAATAACCATTTGCAGATAGTGTAGGGAATACAGTAGTTCTATTATTATAATAATCATCTGGGGCATAGCCACCTAAAGTAAATCCAGAGTCTACAATTTTTTTGTTGAAATAGTCACTTGAAAATTGACCAGCAAATGGAGAGAGGTCTCCCTGTAAAACAATTTCATAGTTTTCATTTTCTTTTGGTTTTTGTTTAGTGAAGACCATTTTATGAGTAGGGTCACCGTCTTCCATAATAATTTCAATATCTGATTCATTTACATACGTTACGAGCACATGAAATCCAGAATATTCATCAGATTTTTCCATTGGTGTTTTTGATTGTTTTTCCTGACCTGAAATTTCCCAGTTCGTTTCAAAGGTAGCATTAACTTCACCTTCTAAAGTTGAATAAAATATTTCCCACTTGTTTTTGCTTAATAATTTTACACGTGCAGTATCACCTGATGTAGTATAAAAAGTTCCAGATATATCGATGTATGCCATATCTGCTGCTGGCTTATTTGGTTGTGTCATTTCTGTAATTTGCTCTTTATTAGTTGTTGAACTTTTTTCTTGTGTCTCTTCTGTAACTTGAAGTTCATTGTTATTACTTGCTTTTTGTGTTGCAGAACATCCTACAAGACCTACTATAAGTGTACCTATGAATATCAGTGAGACCTTTTTCAATGTAATAACTCCTCTGCTAAAGATGATGATAATACTCATTTTTTTATTTTTAAATAATATTCATTTATTTGATTTTATCATATACTTTAGGGGATAGACTCTCTAAAAAAGAAGAATGACATTTTATAGGCTAAGTGTGCGTGATAAAATAAGGGGAAATAAGCTTAGCGACAATAGTCAAAAAGGCTCAGTAGGCTAACAGCCATTTTACTTAAATCATTCAAGAAATAGTAAATAAAAAAAACCAAGGACTCGAAAATATTTTTATATTTTCGAGTCCTTGGATCTTTTTGTGGGGATACTATGTAAGATAACTTCACTGGTGATGATTTATAAGTAACTATTTTTGATTGATTTTAGTGATAATCATAAAGAAAAGAATAGTGTTTCTGTACGACCAACTATAGAAGTAAATTGCTAGAGAATTTTTAATAAGTATATGAACAAGTAATTTCAGTGTTTTATGAGATATTTAAAAATGTAACTAGAAAAATAACTATGCAAGTAACTGTCATATACAGAATGTTTTCAAATTTTCGTGTCTTTGTTTTGAAAAATAAACCGGGCTTAGTTGAAAAGAAGTTGCTACGGTATTTGATTGGACTAAATTTTCATTATTCAAGTTTTATTCCTCCATATCGTTTTATGTCATTTTACCATTATCATTGAAGGTTACACAAAAAGTCTTTGATTTATTTCAAGTATAACTGAAAAAGCTAGCGGAACCGACTTTGATTTTACTTGAACCAAGAGCGTAGTTACTGAATTAATTGCTTATTTTATTGATTTTAATAAGTGAATCAGAAAAGATATCTGACAAAAATTATGAACAGAAAGAACAAGTTGTTTTGTCTTCATTAGTACCTTTTTCAAATCAGCATAAGTTTTCACTATTTACAATTCGTAGGTAATTGTAGTAATAGATATAGTTCGTTATAATAACTTTGTAATGATAAAATAAAGTTATTTTATGAGGAGTTATAAAATGAAAAAAGTGTCGATCATCAGTTTATTGTTTACAGTATTATTGTTGACTGCTTGTCAACAAAATAAAGAGATTAATTCTACGGCATCGTCTACTAAAATTACTCAAGAAACAACGGCAAATTCGACAGCTGCTGTTAAAAAAGAAGTGGAGACAAGTACAAGTTTCGTCTCTACAGAATCAAGTAATCAGCAGATGACCATGGAAAGTAGTAGTTCTTCGATTAAAGAAAGTCAAGTGGTGAATATTTTGTGGAATGAGGCTAAGGCACAACAATTAAACACATTTATGGCTAGCTGGGGACAAACTATGAAACAAAGTTATAAAGAATATGGTCCCGGCAATAACGTTAATTTATATGGCTTACAGCTTCCTGATACGGTTCTTGCTAACACAAATGGCTGGCAAGCGACAGTCAATAATGTGCCAATTACTTTAACTTGGTCAGAAAATGGCGAAGCAAATGCTGGCTATGCGTTAGTAGCGGTCTATTCTGATGTGGAGACGCAAGCATCATTAGCTAAGCATGTTTATTTCTTTACGATTGATGCGGGTGTTCCTAAAGTCTTGGTGACGAGCCAGAATCAAGGAAATCCTGATAATTATTTATATTTCAAAGAGACAGAGAACCAACAATTGAAAGATGGCTTTACTGAAATTGTGGGAAATGTATAAAACGAAAGTTTAAAATTTTTTGACAAGAAAATGATTAAAATAACTTGTTAGTAACTCTAACAAGTTATTTTTTTATGCTCCTTGCAAATATAGATTAAAAAATCACCAATCCATCAATGAAAAAATGTTGATTTTTCAACAAAAAAGCGTTAAGTTTATAACTAGTTAATGTAGAATTTTCAACATTTTTTGAGGAGTGAGCCATTTTGATCAATTTAGAAGAAGTATTTAGTCAAGCACACATTGATTTTGAGTTATATAATCATCGCGCGATTTACACCAATGAAGATGCGTTAGTGGTCAAGGCAGAGCAAGGATTCTCTGGCACAGAAACCAAAAGTTTATACCTAAAAGATAAACAAAAGAATAACTATATTTTTCTGACTTTCACAACGAAAAAGAGTGATTTTAAGCGGTTAAGTAAGCTGATTGGCAAAAGAGTATCAGTTGTTTCTGCGGAAATGATGGAAGAACAAACGGGGCAAAAACCTGGAGCTGTATCACCTTTTGGCTACGAAGCACATGTTCCAGTGATTATTGACGAAGAGTTATTGGCGCATGAAAAATTAGTTTTCGCACCAGGACGTCCAGATCAAACCATGGTGGTGAAAGTAGCAGACTTAGATAGAATAATTGAAGTGCTTAATTTGGAAACCTATCTATTGCCTGCAGAGGAGTAAAAAATGTCTGAAATTTTAAGAGAAATTGGAATCATTTCCCGTTCGTTATCATACATCAGTAATGTTGAGTTCAAGGAATTAGAGCTAAACAAAGAACAATATCTGTACTTAACAAGAATCTATGAAAATCCGGGTATCATCAATGATGCAGTAGCAGAGCTGGTCAAGCAAGACCGGACAACTGTCTCGAAGTCTGTTCAAAAACTTGTAAATGCTGGTTTAGTTCGGAAAGAAATTGATGCTGAAAATAAAAAAATTCGTCGATTATATGCAACTGAAAAAGCAGAAGCATTTTATGACTATTTAAAACGTGAGGAAGCCTATTCAGAAAAAGCTGCTTTACTCGATCTTTCAGCCAATGAAAGAGAAACTTTGTTAAAACTATTGAAAAAGGTGAGTAAAAATGTTGATGAAGAGTGGCTGTTTGTTAAAAACGGCAATAAACGAATCTATTAGGTTTTTCTAACAATAAAAGAGCCAAACAGGAGGGTAGTCTGTTTGGCTCTTTGTCTGTAATCAATGTTCTGGACGTATATAAAATAGCTTAAAATCCGTATTTTACGAAAGAAACTTGGGGGAAAGAAGTAGTTTAGTGAATTATCTTATATGTTTACTAAAAATAAAGTCTATGCTATCATGCTTTTTGAAAACGCTTTATTTAGTTGTGTTGCGATTGGATTAAAGGCAGATGCTGTGGGTAAGTCATCTAGGAGGTATTGGATGAAAAAACGGAAGATGATTCAGTGGTTATCGTTAGTGGGAAGTATCATTGTTATTGGTATGTTTCAGAGTACAACAGTAAAAGCAGCGGAGATTTTTGAAACTAATTTTAGTCAAGAAAAAGGGAATTGGTTAGATATCAAAGGGACTTCCAAGACTAGTCTCAGTGAGAATCAATTAGTTATTAGTAATACAACACAAGGCACTTCAATTGAATCTGTGAGTATTTTACAAGATGCACCGTTAAAGAAAACTGGCGAAGTTGAGATGAGCTTTCTTTATGAAGGACAAAAAAACTTTGGGGTGATTTTTAGAGGTAGTGAGACTGATTCAGCGACTTGGCAATCCTTTGCTTACAATGGAGATGGGGACTGGCAGCTAGGGCAACCGGGTGGAAAATGGATTACCACAATTAAAGGTTCACCATTGGTCAAAGGAAAAACATATCGTTTGTTGGTGCGCTATGAAGAGAAAAAAATTATGGCTTATTTGAATGGTCACTTGTTATATGAAAATCAAGAAGTCAACTATCCTAATGGCAATGGAAGCATTGATGGAGATTGGCAAGGAAAAATTGGTATTCGTCTTTTTGGTGATCGTGTGACGTTGAAGGTAGTGGCGTTAAAAAATGGGGAGATTGGTTCAATTCCTTTAGATCCAGAAGAGTCAAATGATCCAACAGAGGCAGAAGCAAAAGAGTTGCAACAAAAATGGAAAACCAATCTTGTTGGTGATTTTGAAAAAAATCCTGAATTGTTAAATGATCCAGATGTTATTGCGTATACGCAAAAGCTGTCAGAACAAGCGAATGAATTATATGGGAAACTAAATAAAGAATCCAGTCGCACATATTTGTGGGAAAAGGTAGCTTCAGACACAGCCTCAGCAGATATAACAACGCAATTTGCTAATCTTTCTGTTTTGGCTCGGGCTTACGGGACACAGGGAACGGCGCTTTACCAAAATCAACAGATAGGAACGGACATTGTCGAGGCGCTTGATTTTATGGTAGATGTTCGAAAATATGATGGGAAAAAATATCACGGCAACTGGTGGGATTGGCAGATTGGTGTGCCACAAAAATTTATTGATATTCTAATGATTATGAAAGACGAACTGACACCGGACCAATTAGCGAAATACACGCAAGTAATTTCACGATATGTTCCAGATCCTTATAAACAATTGTATGGTAAGCCACAAGGAACCTTTGTTGATTTGCATTTTATTCCCAATTTCCAAACGACAGGAGCGAATCGGACGGATTTAGCGTTAACGATCATGGGCTTGGGTATTTTACAAAAAAATGGAGATAAATTAAGTGTTTCCGGAGAAAGTATCAAAGAAGTTTTTGCACTTGTGACAAAAGGAGATGGATTCTATAAAGATGGCTCGTTTATTCAACATTGGGATATTCCATATACTGGTTCATATGGAAATGTTTTGGTGAAAGGAACAAGTAAGATTTTAGGAATTTTAGCCAATTCAAAATGGAATTTACCAAAGGATGTAACAGATTCTTTTGTGACAAACGTGAATAATGCATTTATTCCGTTAATTGAGAAAGGTGAAATGATGCCAATGGTGAATGGGCGTTCAATTTCGCGGGCAACTTCGACAAAAACAACTGGTTTTGGTTCACCAACAATGTATAATTTGTTGCTAGTATCAGAATTTGCAGACCCATCAGCAAACAGTCAATTGAAGGAAAGTGTCAAGTATTGGTTGAAGGAGAATCCAGCTTATTACTATACCAACGCACGTGATTTCAAGGATTTATTGTTAACGAAACAGGTGATGAGCGATGAAACGATTCTTGGAAAAGAAAAACCGTTTCTAGGAAGCAAATTGTATGGTGCAATGGATCGTTATGTGTATGCTAGCGGTGATTTTAGTGTGGGACTTAGCATGTACTCGAACCGAATTTCTTCATTTGAGGCAGGTAACAAAGAGAATAAACGAGGCTGGCATACATCAGATGGCATGCTGTATTTATTCAATCAAGACCAGCAATATGGGGAAGGCTATTGGCCGACGATTGACCCATACCGATTACCTGGTACGACAGTTGATACAGTCAAATTAGCAGATGAAGTGAGCTCATTTACGACGGTGCGTTCTTCAGAAAAACAAGTAGGTGGTGCAACAGACGGGGAAAATGCCGCTATTGGAATGGCGTTAAACAAAGCAGGTACGAAAAATAACGGTACGGTTTTACCAATGGATCTCAAAGCACAGAAATCTTGGTTTGTATTTGATGACCAAATTGTTGCATTAGGATCAGGCATTCAAGGGACGACGTCAGCTTCGATTGAAACAGTGATTGAAAACCGAATGCTTGATTCCAACAGTACGTACCAGTTGTTGACAAATCAAGGTGAAGTTTCCAGCAACGGCGAACAAACGATGCAAGCAAATGAGTGGCTCCTATTGTCATCTTCACAAAAAAATCAGAGTATTGGATATTACTTCCCTCAAGAAGAAACAATTACTTTGGTTAAGGAACAGCGTACTGGAAAATACAGTGATATTAATGAAGGTTTCCCAAACAGTCAAGTGTATACGGAAAACTATCAAAAAGTTTTGCTTAACCATGGTCAAAAACCAATCGATGAAAAGTATGCGTATGTTCTTTTACCAAATGCAACAAAGCAAGGTCTTGAGAATTATGCAAAACAAAATCGAATCGAAATTTTATCAAATGAAAAGGCAAATCAAAGTGTCAAAGATACAGTCACTGGAATAACAGCAGCAAATCTTTGGGCAGCCAATCAAACGGTGGCAGGAATTACCTTTAGCCATCCGGCATCCGTTTTGTTGAAAGAAGAATCAAATAAGGCGAAGGTAACCGTTGCTAATCTGCTACAAACGAATGAAACACTGACGTTGAATTTTTCAAAAGCAGTTAAAACAGTTATTCACGCAGATGAAAATATAACAATTAGTGAAGATGGAAGAAGTGCGCAAGTTCAAACAGCAGGTATGACAGGAGGATCTAGTCAGTTGGAAGTTGAGTGGGAATAAAAGGTTGTGGCGCCAAGCGTTCAGCTCCGAAAAAATAATGAGCAACTGGCAAAAATAGCATTTCATATTTTTGGATCGTTGAGAGTTATTTCGAGGAGTTATTTCGGCATAGGCGTTCACTATTTTGAAATAGTCATAACGTAAGGGTAATTTACTAGCTAATGGCCACGCAAAATGATGAGCTACTGTAAAAATTTATTGATTTAGTTGCTGCAAATCGTAAACAGTGAGAATAGCAGGAAAGACTGAAGTTAAGAAGGAAGAACGGGTTTGCGCTCGTTCTTCTTTTTTTATGTAAAGATAGATGGTCAAAAACATTTAAAATATTTTACTGAATTTTCACTAAACTATTTGAAAAAATAGGTGAATCAATGGTATAGTCTACTAGAATGAAATGAAAGCGCTTTGTTAGGAGGGAGTATGAATGCGAAAAGCTGTGATTCAAAGTAAAATAACGACAACAGAACAAAAAAACATTTTAAAGGTTATTGTTGGAAATGTTTTTTTAGGGTTTGCTTACGCAAATTGGATGAAACCGAATAATATTATCAATGGAGGCGTGACAAGTGTCGCGATGATTTTAGAAAAAATCTCGCAAATACCGATTTTTTATTTAACCTCTGGTGTAACAGTCTTGCTACTGATTTTTTGTTGGTTCTTTCTGGGCAAAGGGAACTTTCTCAAATCAATCGTTAGCAGTATTTGCTACAATCTGTTCTTTACGATGTTTTATTTGCTGAAACTCAATGTGCAAATCAATTTGGTTGTCGATTTTCTTTTTGCTTGTATTTTTATCGCGATTGGGTATTATTGCTGCATTTCCGCGAATGCTTCTACGGTAGGAATGGATGTCATTGCTTTAGCAATCAATAAAAAACATCCAGAATTTAGTATTGCCAGAGGAATCCGTTACATCAATGTGATGGTACTGGCTTTGGGATTTTTGACTTATGGGGTAAAATCAGTAGTGATAGGTATTTTGTTCAGTTTACTGAACTCGTATATGTTAGATTTTTTATTAAAACGAAGGATTGAAGAATGAGGTGCTGACATGGCAACAATTAAAGACATTGCAGATTTAGCAAGCGTTTCTAAGACGACCGTTTCTAGAGTATTGAATTTTGATCAAACATTATCGGTAAGTGATGAAACGAAAAAACGAATTTTTGAAGCAGCAGAGAAACTAGAATATACCAAATATAAACGGAATCGCGTAATTGATAAAGGAAAAATCGCAATCGTTCAGTGGATGACGGAAAAAGATGAACTAGATGATGTATATTATCTTTCACTAAGAATGAGTGCTGAAAAGAAGATTTTGGATGAAGGCTATGAGATTGTGCGCTATTTTTATAACGATACACGCATATTTGACGAAGAGGTAATTGGGATTATTTCGATTGGCGAATGTACGCCAGAACAACAACAATCATTAATTGATTTTACAGATAACTTGGTTTTTGTTGGAATGGATATTCTTTCAACCAAATATGATTCTGTCTCACTAGACTTTGATCAAGCTGTGAATAGTGTGATTGACTTTTTCTGTGCGCGTGGCCATAAGAATATTGGGTTCATTGGTGGTTTGGACTACGGCAAAACATTACCTAATCATCCTGTTGGAAAAGATAAGCGAACAATTGCTTTTGAGAAATACACGAGTTTACGCGACGTGTATCGGGAGGAAAATGTATTTCAAAGTAGCTTTGATGTCGAAAGTGGTTACGAGATGATGAAACAAGCAATCGTTACCTTAGGGCAACAGTTACCAACGGCATTTTTTATCGCAAATGATCCTTTGGCAGTTGGTGCATTAAGAGCATTGCTAGAATCGGGAATCAAGGTACCTGAAAGGGTATCGTTAATTGGGTTCAACGATACGAGTGTTGCTAAACATATTTTTCCAACGTTGAGTTCAGTTAGAATACATACAGAACTGATGGGCGAAGCAAGCGTGGAGTTACTGTTGGAGAAATTAGAAACTGGCAGACAAGTAGCTAAAAAATTAATTATTGCGACGGAACTCAGTTTGCGTGGAAGTACAGGCGATTAAACTGGATTAATGGTTGATTATTTGTTTCACTGTTTAAGCGGATGAATAGGAAAAGGTTGTGGAGCAAAACACTTAACTCCGACGAGATAGCACCCCAAATAGCTAATTCCTATTTTGAAGTGCTTGCAAGCTAGGTGGAGGAGCTGTTTTGGGACAACATTCACTCGGAAACCAGAGGTATGACAATGCGTTTGTCATACCTTTTTTTTATTTAAAAAGACCCTATAAAAATTAATTCCAATAAGTTTAGTGAATAAAATAAAAAAGTTCACTAAACTTATTGACCTTTGACTAGCTTTCGTGTATTCTACGAATGAATAAAGCGTTTACAAAAATTTAGGAGGTACTTTATGAAGTACAAAAAATTGTTGAGCGGTGCTTTAGGATTATTGGCAGTAGTTAGTTTGGCAGCTTGTGGTGGCGGTGATTCAAAAGCAGAAGCCGGGGCAGATTCTGCTAAGGATTTGGCAAAAGAAGAACGCGTGAAAAAAGCAAGTATCGAGGTCTATGTTCCAAAAGGCAAAAATACCGATTATTTGCAAAAATCCATTGAGCTTTACAATCAGAAGTATGATACAGAATTGGAATTGAATCCAGTAGATGTCGCACCTGCCATCCCGATGGTTCAAAAGGTAACGCCAAAATTAGTTGCAAACGAAAAAATGCCAGATTTGATTTTCTTGCAAGATAGTAATGCTGGTTCGGTTTTTGACAAGTTTGAAGATTTGTTTTATTCATCTGAAGACTTTGGCTTTGTAAAAGAGTATGGCAAAGATTTTTATGATGCAAAAATGAACATGTTGGGGAATATTGCACCGTCGAAAAAAGTATTTGGTTTTCCTAATGATTGGGGAAATGCGTGCATGTTCTATAATGAAACCGCTTTTAAAGAAGCCGGGATTGACGTAACAACTATCAAAAATTGGGACGAGTTGATTGATGCAGGAAAGAAATTAAAAGAAAAAACGGGTAAAAAGCTATTATTCATGCGTGATACAGGAGAATTAGATCTTGTTAAATATTTGACGGAACAACAAGGTGTGTCTCTATTTGATAAAAATGGAAAATTGAATTTATTAGATGATGCTGTTAAAAAATCGTACGAAATCATTCAAAAACTTCAAGATGAAGATTTAGTGGCCTATGGTAATTCAAAAGATTATACAGTGATTGGGCAAGAGTGTGGCGTAATCTTTGCCGGTGGCTGGTTGGCTTCTTATCAAGCAACGGATTATCCAGATGATGCAGGAAACTGGCGAATCAGTGCGATTCCTGCGGTGGACGAATCGAAAAACTTTTCACCAATGAGTGGTGGTTCTAGCTATTATGTACCTAAAAAATCAGATAATGCGTTAGCTGCACTACAATTCATTACCTTTGCATTAACGGATAAAGATGCTTTAGATGCTTATATGGAACTAAGTGGTTTGCCTGCAAACGTGACTGCTTATCAAAGTGAAGTTGCTCAAAAAGAGTTTCCTTATTACGGAAACCAAAAGATTTTATTGGCGCTAGATGAAATTAGTCAAAATAGTATCAAGGGTTACGCATTCCCTTACTCAGCAGATTTAGATAATTATATTGAGGCTGCAAGCTATGACATCAAGAATAATGGTATGTCTGTTGATAAAGCATTGAAGAAACAGGCAGAAGATTTTGCGTCGAAATACAACGTAGAAATAAACGAGTAAATGAAACGGGTTAGGATAGTGAGGGCTGCCATACTGTCCTAACCTATTTTTAGAACAGAAAAGGAGCATCTGGACATGGAATTTCCAAAAAAGAAAAAAGGCATTACGAATTATTCCCGAACAGCTTACATCATGTTGTTGCCATTTTTAGCATTTTTCATCATTACTTTATTGATTCCAGCAGTGATGTCATTAGGATTTAGTTTTTCAAAAGTATCGACATCCATTGATTTTATTGGTTTAGATAATTTTACAGCTATTTTTAAAGATCCATTGTTTTTTAAATCATACTTCAATGTATTCATCTTTATGATTTTTTCAATTCCGATTACGATTTTCTTTGCTTTGATTTTTGCTGTTTTGTTGAATAAGCCAACGATTAAAGGAAAAGGTTTTTTCCGAACAGTGTATTATTTACCGGCAATCACATCGATTGTTGCTGTGTCATCCGTATTTTTAACTTTTTATAATCCAACAGGTTTGTTCAATACCGTGTTAACAACTTTGGGAATGGAGCCGATTCCTTGGCTAACGGATCCATTTTGGGCACGAGTATCCATCATCATTATCTCAATCTGGTTGAATGTTGGGTATTACACAGTCTTGTTTTTAGCTGGATTGCAAAATATCTCTTCAGAAATTTATGAGAGCGCGGATATCGATGGAGCAAATAGTTTCCACAAGTTCTTTAAAATCACGATTCCTTTGTTAAAACCAGTTGTGCTGATGGGAATGATTCTTTCGACAATCAATGGGTTAGGTGCTTTTGAAGTGCCAAACATCTTATTCAAAAATGGATTTGGACCAGAATCTTCTGCAGTAACAGTTGGTGTGAATTTGTATAAAACAAGTTTTGAAATGGTTGATTTTGGGAAAGCTTCTGCGATTGCCTGGACGATGGTAATTATCGCTGCAATCCTATCAATCATTCAGTTTATTGTAGGAGGAAAAAACAATGAAGCGTAAATTGAACCCTTTACTTATTTATTTCGTTTTGCTGATTGGTTTAGTGATCTTTGCTTTACCTTATGTTTATATGCTCATTGCTTCAACACAATCGAATGATGTCATTTTAGGGGAAAAAATCAATTTTACGATTGGCCCACATTTTTTGAAAAACCTCGGTGAGATACAAGAAAAATATAATTATATCCGAGTCTTATTTAATTCAGCTGTCATCACATTGGTAGGGACAGCACTTTCGACGATTGTCACAACGTTAGCTGGTTATGTTATGGCAAAATACCGGTTTAAAGGTAGCAATCTTATCTTTAATTTAGTGATGGTTTCGCGAATGATTCCAAGTTTTGCTACATTGATTCCTACCTTCTATATTTTAAGTAAGTTTGGTTTAACGAACACGTTTGCCGGGGTAATCATTCCGAGTGTTGCTTCGACAACTTCCGTATTTATGATGCGTCAATATGCACAGCAGTTTCCCAATGAATTGATGGAAGCTTCCCGGATCGACGGTGCTAGTGAGTGGACGATTTTTTGGAAAATTGCTGTTCCAGTGTTGACACCAAGTATCATTACGACAGCGTTACTGACATTTATGGGCTACTGGAATTCTTATTTGATTCCGTTGATTGTTTTATCCGATTCAAAAAAATTCACTGTACCATTAATTATTCAAAACATGACGCAAAACAATTACGATCCTTTGAATTATGGTGCGCTGATGGCGGTCTTAGCAACGTCAGTTATCCCGATTGTCTTTCTTTATATGTTTTTACAATCAAAATTCAAGTCAAATGGTCTAGACTCTGCAATCAAATAAGAATTTTAGGAGGAACTGCAGGATGAATTTCGAAGTCAAAGAAGAATTTTATGTGGATGGGCAGCCAATCAAGTTGATTTCTGGTGCCGTTCATTATTTTAGAATTGCCCCGACACATTGGCGTCAAACGTTACAGAATTTGCAAGCAATGGGCTGTAATTGCGTGGAAACGTATATCCCTTGGAATTTACATGAACCACAAAAGGGAACGTTTGATTTTACTGGGATTGCGAATGTAACTAAATTCTTAGATATTGCAGAAGAATTAGGTTTGTATACCATTGTTCGACCAAGCCCGTATATTTGTGCAGAGTGGGATTTTGGTGGGTTGCCAGCTTGGTTATTGGCAGATCCAAGCATGCGTATTCGCAGCCAACATCCAGGTTATTTGCAGGCGGTGAAAGAATATTATCATGTATTATTACCAAAATTGGCGCCATATCAAGTTACACGTGGAGGGCGTTTGTTGCTTGTTCAAGTAGAAAATGAATATGGTTCTTACGGCGAAGATAAAATGTATTTAAAATTTTTGGCAGAGGAACTCCGTCGTTACTTTGATGTTCCTTTAGTAACTTCAGATGGTGGCTGGGAAGAAGTTTTAGAAGCTGGAACTTTACCACAAGAAGGTATTTTAGCTACAGCAAATTTTGGTTCTGATGCAAATGAAAACTTCAAATGGTTACAGAATTATCAGGAAAAAAATGGACTGAAGGAACCTTACATGTGCATGGAGTTTTGGGATGGCTGGTTCAATTCTTGGGGGAAACCAATTATTCGTCGTGATCCACAAGAAACAGCAGAAGAAGTACGCCAAGTGTTAAAAAAAGGGAGTATTAATTTCTATATGTTTCAAGGTGGCACAAACTTTGGATTTTATAATGGTTGTTCAGATGCAGGAGCAACCAATGAACCACAGATCACTTCTTATGATTATGATGCGCCATTAACAGAATGGGGTATGCCAACAGAAAAATATTTTGCTATTCAAAAAGTTATTCAAGAAGAAGTACCAACAGCTAAAATTTCAAAACCTGTTTATCCAAAGACAATTTACTTAGGTTCTTATGCAGTGAAGGAAAGTGTCAGTTTGTTTTCTGTTTTGGAAGAAATCAGTGAACCGATAATCAATGACTACACCTTACCAATGGAAAAAATCGGACAAAATTTTGGGTATACTTTGTATCGTAGCCAATTATTGAACAAACGTCATATTGCCAAAATGAAAGTTGTTGATGGTTTGGATCGTGTGCAGTTTTTCATGAATCAGCAGTTGATTACAACCCAATATCAGGCAGAATTAGGACAAGAATTTGCATGCGAATTGACTAAAGAACAAAATGAATTGAGTTTGTTGGTTGAAAATATGGGCCGAAATAATTATGGGCCGAAGTTAGTTGCAGATAGTCAACGAAAAGGGATTCGAAGTGGGGTGATGGAGGATATTCATTACATCTCTGATTGGGAACATTATCCGTTAGAATTGCAACCGGAGCAGTTAGAAAAAATTGATTTTACCAAAGCGACAATCGCGAAAACACCAAGTTTTTATAAGGTTGAGCTATTGCTAGAGGAAGTTGGAAATACGTTTTTAGATTGCAGCAGTTTTGGTAAAGGTGTTGTTTTCGTGAATGGGGAAAACATCGGGCGCTATTGGCAAGCAGGGCCGACCCAGTCTTTATTCATTCCTGATTTCTTTTGGAAAAAAGGGATAAATGAAGTCATTATTTTTGAAACAGAAGGTGTGCCAATCTATGAAATTCATTTTTCTGAAGCGCCTATCATGGCATAGGAGTCAGTGACATGGAGCAAAATTTTAAAGGTTTTTTCAATTGCACAAGTCAAGAAGAGCTGTTTGAATTTAAAGAAGAGTTGCTAAAAAATAACGAAAAAGAGTGTCAAGAACTGCTTGCGAGGAGTCAACGGTTTGTTTCTGGGGAATATCTTTTTGATAACGCATGGGACATGGAAAGAACCCACGAGCCTGTTTTCTGGCAAGTAGCAGACATTGAGTGGTCAACTAGTCCAAATGGTGATTTGGAATGGCTCTATATGTTACATCGTCATCGCTTTTTAGTTGATGTAGGATTGGCCTATTTATTAACTGAAGAGCCAGAGTACCAAGAATATCTTGAACGTTTTTTACACGCGTTTCTTCAACATAATCCGCTAAATCAACTAACAAAACAATCTAGCTGGCGAACCATTGATGTTGGGCTACGTGTAGTCAATTGGTTGAAGCTAGTTGAAATGAATCGCTTCTTGCCACTTTTTTCGGACGAATTGAAGCAAAAAGTAGAAACAGCTCTTGAGATTCAAGGAACGTATCTCTACGAAAATTTATCAATTGAACGAGGGCAGAGCAACTGGCAGGTTTTAGAAATTGCAGGGTTGTATAGTTTAAGTCTAGCTTTTCCCAATTTCGAGAAGGCAGATTTATGGCAAGCAGAAAGTCTCTTTTACTTAACGCATTCATTCGCTTTACAAGTGGAAGCAGATGGTATGCAACGAGAACAATCTTTTATGTATCACAATGAGGTTTTGCTTTGTTTATTGGAAATTTTACAACTCGCTCAAAGGACAGCAACTGACGTACCAGAAAAAATGGTTGACTATGCGAAACAATTGGCAAGAGCAGCAAGCTTGTTTGTGAAACCAAATGGTCAGCAACCAATGTATGGCGATAGCGATCAAGAAGATATGACGGGCTTATTGCAATATGCAGAAGTTATTTTAACCAATCCAGAAGAACCAGTGAAAAAAAATCAAGCAGACTTAACCTTTTTTGCAAAAACTTCTTTAGGAAGAGGTCAATTTCCAATTACCGATTGCTTGTTATTGAAAGAAGCCTTTCATCATTTTGAGCAAGCAGGAATCATGATTGCAAAAAGCCCACTGACGTATCATTTGTTTAAATGCGGACCTCTGGGGGGCGGGCATGGACATGATGATTTACTCCATATTGACTTAGCCTATCAAGGAAAAGATATCTTGATTGATTCAGGTCGATACAGCTACGAATTAAGTAAGCACCGACTGGTTTTCAAAGAAGCAACAGCGCATAATACCATCGTGGTTGATAAAGAAAACTTTAATCAGCATACAGATGCGTGGGACAGTGTCAAAGTGGCGACACCAATCAATCAAAAAGCTACCGAAAAGTCAGGCATCCAGTTTTTTGAAGGTGGACATTTGGGTTATTTTACATTAGCTGATCCAGTGTACGTCGATCGTAAAGTGATTCATTTTCCGGAGGGATTCAGCTTTGTTAGTGACAGCTATATTTGTCGCGGAAATCATGAAATTGAAACCTTTTTTCACTTTGATTCATCAACAGTTCAACAAAAGCAAAGTATGTTAATCTTCCCAGAATTAGGCTACGAGATTTCATGTTTAGCAAAAGAAGCACGCTGGGAATGTTACGAAAAAAATAGTGCGCCAACCTATAATGAATTGCGAAAAATCACTTGTGCGAGAGCAAAGAAAAATATTCAAGGAACAGCCGCAACAACTTATCTTTTAAACCCACAAGGACTGGTTACAAAAGTTGAAAAGCTACCCGTTTATTCAGAAGCAGAACAACAACCAGATGAAGTAGTGGAAGCAATCAAGGTTCAGTTGAAAGATCGCACACAAAAACTCATTCTAATTCAGCATCAAGAGCCTGCCCATGGGCGAAGAGCCTATTGTGTTGAGGGAGAATATTATTATGGCCGAGTGGTTGTAGCTACTGACCAAGAAAAAATTGTTTTGTATTAAATTGGAGGGCAATATGCTAACGAAAGAAAAAGTAGCACAAGAGCTTGAATTTGTTTATCAAAAAATCATTGAGAACCTGACAACATTTGAAACCTTAGTTCCGGCAGCAGTTTCTAAAAACTATTGTTATCCAGCTGTTGAAAACGCAGATTGGACAGATGGTTTTTGGATTGGTATGCTGCATTTGGCTCAAGGCTATCGACCAGACAAGCGAATTCAGCAAGTGATTACCAAACAGCTAGAAGTATTTCAACAACGACTAGATGAAGAAATTGTTTTGAACCACCATGATATTGGTTTTTTATACTCCTTGGCAGCAGTTGCCGACTATCGTGAAAATAACACAGCTTCTTCACGAAAAATGGCGCTCCAAGCCGCGGATGTTTTAATGCGACGTTATAACGAAACAGCAAAGATTTTCCAAGCATGGGGGGAGCTTTCTGATAAAGAGCAACAAGGTCGAATGATTATTGACTGCAATATGAATTTGCCTTTACTGTATTTTGCTTCAAATGAAACAGGCGACCCACGTTATCGAGAAGCAGCTAAAAATCATGTGAAATTGGCACAAAAATATTTGATTCGTGAGGATTATTCGACTTTTCATACGTATTATATGGATATTGAGACAGGAAACCCTCGTTTTGGCGCGACAGCGCAAGGCTACGCAGACGATTCCTGTTGGGCAAGAGGTCAAGCGTGGGGAATCTATGGATTTCCAATCAGTTTTACTCATACAGGTGATGCAACGTTACTAGAGTCTTCTTGTTATTTAGCAGATTATTACTTAGCCCACTTGCCGAAAGATAAAATTGCTTATTGGGATCTGTTTTTTATGGATGGTGAGGAAGAAAGAGATACGTCTGCATCAGCAATTACTGTTTGTGGTTTGTTGGAGTTGGCAAAAAACTTACCGTTAACGGATTCACGACGCCAAAAATATGAAGAGGCTGCGCAGGAAATCATGGTTAATCTGATGAATTACACGACAAAAAGTCATCCTGAATCAAATGGTTTACTAGTTCAAGGCGTATACTCTAAGCCAGGTGGGACAGGAGTTAACGAATGTACTACCTGGGGGGACTATTTTTATTTTGAGGCACTGACACGTTTGTATCGAAGCTGGGCAACTTATTGGTAGGAGGAAACAACATGAAAATTCATTATTTAGGCACGGCGGCAGCGGAAAGAGTTCCCGGGATTTTTTGTAACTGTCGTATTTGTCGTTATGCACGAGAACATGGTGGAAAAGACTTACGAACTCAGACACAAACCTTAATAGATGATGGTGAGTTATTAATTGATTTTCCTGGAGATAGCTATTTTCATTTACGGGAACATCAGCTGAATTTCAATGAGATTGAACATTTATTGATTACACATTGGCACAGCGATCATTTATATGCAGAAGATTTGGCTTTTCGAATGAGCTCGTATGCGAATGATTTGGATAAAAAACTGACCGTTTATGGTAATGCAACTGTTCATCGCTTCTTTGATCGTGCATTTGAATTAGAAAAAATGATTGAACCTGAACGAATCGAGTTTCAAGAATTAGCGCCATTTGAAAAGTATCAAATTGGTGAGTATCAAGTTCATACACTACCAGCTGTTCATGGTCAAAAAAATGGAGATTGTTTCATTTATGTGATTGAACGTGATGGGAAACGCTTGTTTTATACACATGATACAGGATTTCCAACCGATGAAGTTCTGGATTATTTAGAAGAAAATCAATTAAAACTAGATGCGATCTCATTGGATTGTACAGGACAAAACATGACGTATGTTGGTGGTATTCACATGAATTTAGGAGAAAATTTACGACTGATTCAATCGTTGTCCGAACGAGGGTTATGTGATGAAAAGACGACCTATGTTCTTAGTCATTTTTCTCACAATGGAGGTTTGACACATCAAGAAATGAAAGAATTAGCAGATGAGCACCAAATGTTGACAGCTTATGACGGTATGCTGATTGAAATTTAAGGATGAAGAGAAGAGTGGAGCAAAACGTGTGAATGTTTGGCTCTACTTTTTTTCTATTTTTATAATCAAGTTATTTTTTATAAATGAATCAGTGTGCCCAAAATACATTGTTTTGCTGACGCATGGTATAATAAAACTATAGAAGTTTCAACAGGCAGGTTCCAACGCGTAAAGATTTCAAGTTTTGATAAAAAGCAAAATATCGGTGGAAATGGGAGGGATTATGATGGAAGAAACAGTTTTTTTTAATTTAGGAAATGCATTAGCAGCAAAACGTGACCCAAAAGAATTGATTCGTGAAGCACAAATCGTGAAAGACCAACGTCAGCCACTGGGAAAATTGGTCATTGTCGAAGATGAATCAAGTGGAGAACATATATTGTTTGAATTAGCGAGCCAAGAAGAAAAATCGGAACAGACAAAAGAGTTCAAGGTGAAACAAGTGATTGATTAAGTAAAAATAATTCAATAAAGCAGGCTGACTACTGAAGTATGGTATGGGGAAACTTAGTTGCCTGTTTTTTTGTGGGATAGTGCTAGGTAGTTTCTTACCTAGACAAAAATAAGTAGAGAACACAGATGCCTCTGATTTGACACGTGTGTACTGTCTTTCTCCTTTTGATGCCACCAATAAACCATCAATAAACAATTTACTTTCAGAACAAATAAAAAATCCACCAACCGTTAGTAATCTGGGCTAATGGTTGGTGGATTTTTTATTGTTTGCTGCGAGCAATTACTCGGCGAACTTTGGAAATCGAATCACGTGCTTTTTCTTGATTATAAAACATTAAAATGACGTAAAGCGAGTCCATAATGCTTAGTTGAGAAATTCGCGAAGCTAAAGCTTCAGAACGAAATTCGGTTTCTTCTGCAATGGAAATAAAGACCACGTCACCCAACTTAGCCAAAGGAGAATTTGCCTGACTTGTGACGACGATTGCTTTTGCCCCGGTGGCTTTGACGGTTTCTGCTAAACGAATGGTTTCTTTTGATTTACCTGTATGAGAAATCAAGATTGCACAATCAGTGGGTGTTAAAAGAGAAGCCTCCATCAATTGAATATGGTAATCCGTACTATGAAAAACTGAGATTGGTGAGCGTAAAAATTTGTGATAAGCATCGGTTGCAACGATTTCAGATCCACCTACACCAAAGAAAAAGAGCCGATCAGAAGTGTTGATCAGATCAACCGCTTGCTTTAAATCTTCTTGTCGCAATAACCTTTGTGTATCATTCAAAGTTGTGATGTTGGAGTCAAAAACTTTTTGTGCCATGGTTAATTCCGTATCATTTTGATCAATGTTTTCGTGGATGGCAATCGCAGAAAAATCATTTTCTTGAATGAGCATTGCCATTTTGAAATCTTTGAATCCATTGTAACCAAGTTTTTTCGTAAATTGAAAAAAAGTGGAGTCAGCGATTCCAAGCTCATTCGCTAAATCGCTAATGGAACTGTGGGCTACTTTACTTGAATTTTCTAGAACATAATCTGCAATGGCTTGCTCTTTCGGACTGAAATCATTGTACATGGTTCTTATTTGTAAGCGAATGGATACAGACATATGTGTTCCCCCTTTACTCTCTAAATAAAGGATATAATGTTTCAATAAAAAAATCAAACGAAAAAATTTTTATTTTTTATGTTTACAAAAAAATATTTTTTTGTATAATGAGGATATAGAAATGGAGGCGCTATCATGAAAGTGAGTTTTGTTGGATTAGGTAAGATGGGAATGAACTTAGCAATCAATTTGAAAGAGCGTGGCTATGAAATAAAGGGGACAGATTTAGCTGAAGAGACGTTAAATATTGCAAGTCATGAAGGGATCGAAGCCTTTCAAACAGTCGAAGACTTACTAGCTTCTTATCAAGAAGACAAGCTAGAGCAAAAAATTATTTGGTTGATGTTACCCGCAGGCAGCCCAACTGATCGAGTATTAGAGCAATTATTGCCACTTTTAGCACCGCGGGACATTGTGATTGAAGGTGGAAACTCAAATTATCAAGATTCAGTTCGGCGTGCAGCAATTTTTGAAGAACATGGCATTTATTATTTTGATTGTGGAACTTCGGGTGGTATTTCAGGTGCGCGTAACAATGCGTGTTTGATGATTGGTGGAAACCAAGAAATCTTTTTATCTATTGAGCAATTATTTAAAGATCTTGCAATTGAAAACGGTTACCTATATGCTGGACCAGCTGGGAGCGGTCACTTTTTGAAAATGGTTCACAACGGGATTGAATATGGCATGATGCAGGCAATCGGCGAAGGCTTTCAATTGGTGGAACAAAGTGATTATGATTTCGATCTAGCAGATGTAGCTCGTGTTTGGAATCACGGTTCCGTTATTCGAGGGTGGTTAATGGAAATCGCAGAAGAACAATTTCGCCAAAGTCCTGAATTGGCAGATTATCGTGGAATCGTAGCAGCTTCTGGTGAGGCAAAATGGACGGTAGAAACAGCATTAGCAATGAATGTCCCTGTTCCGGTGATTGCGATGAGTTTATTCATGAGAAATCTGTCACAGGAAGAAGACAGTTTTTCTGCAAAAGTTGTTTCTGCTTTGCGAAATGGTTTTGGTGGTCATGAAGTAATCAAAAAAGAGTGAAGGGAGTAAAAAAATGGCTAAGTATCAAATCGCAATTGTGAATTCAAGTAGCTTTGGCAAAATTTTTCCTGAACATTTAAAACGATTAGAAGCGTTAGGAACCGTCAAACACTTTACTGTAGATGGTGAGATACCTGGAAAAGAACTGGCAGAAATGTTGCACGGCTACAATGTGATTATTGCCAGTGTTACCCCGTTTTTTACCAAAGAATTTTTCGAGTATAAAGATGAACTACGTTTGATTTCTCGACACGGCATTGGGTACAACAATATCGACCTCGAAGCAGCAAAAGAAAAAGGAACGATTGTTTCAATCATTCCGGCATTAGTTGAGCGAGATGCCGTAGCCGAAAACAATATCACAAATCTGTTAGCTATTTTAAGATGCACAGTTGAAGCAGATTCTAGTGTGAAAAAGGATCACTGGGAAGATCGTGCACAATTTGTTGGTCGGGCACTCTTCAACAAAACAGTTGGCGTAATCGGGGTTGGAAACACAGGAAGCTGTGTGGTCGAGATTTTACGAAATGGATTTCGTTGCGAAGTTTTGGCATATGATCCTTATAAATCAGAGTTGTATTTACAAAGCTTTGGTGCCAAAAAAGTGGAGCTGGATGAATTACTTGCTTCAGCAGATATTATCTGTTTATGTGCCAATCTTACAGAAGAAAATTATCATATGATTTCAACGGCTGAAATCGAAAAGATGAAAGATCAGGTTTATCTGTCAAATAGTGCTAGGGGTGCTTTGATTGATGAGGAAGCACTGGTTGCAGGGCTAAAATCAGGAAAAATCGCTGGTTTTGCTACAGATGTCTTGGAAGAAGAACCGGGAAGAAAAGATCATCCTTATCTATCATTTGAAAATGTTGTAATGACACCACACACCTCTGCATATACAAGGGAATGCCTAGAAGAGATGGGAAAAAAATGTGTTGAAGATGTCGAGCGAATTGTTGCTGGTCGTTTACCAGAACGAGCGGTCCAAAGTCAGAGCTATTATTTAGTATAAAATTCAGTTGATAAAATCAGTTCGTAGGATAAAGGTCGTTAGGTCAAAACAAAAATGAACGAAAGTTTAGGGGAGGACTTATGGAAAATTTAAGTATCATACAAAGTTTATTGATTGCCTTATGGGTTGCAGCTATCATGTCAAGATGGCTTGGCGGAGGGGCAACGTTAACACTTCGATTCTCGCCATTGATGACAGGGTTAGTTGTCGGAATCATCATGGGAAACGTGGCACAAGCAATGATTATCACCGCTTCATTACAAATGATTTATATGGGTGTCTTTTCACCTGGAGGTTCAATGCCAGCTGAACCATCAATTGCAGCAGCGGTGGCTGTTCCAGTAGCACTTTTAGGAGATCTTTCACCTGAGGCAGCAATTGCAGTAGCTGTTCCAGTAGGATTATTAGGAAGTTATTTATATCAATTGCGCTTCTTTATCAATACATTTTTAGGGAAATATACAGATAAAGCTGTTGAAGACTTGAATGACAAAGCAATCAAACGTTCAATTATCTTATATCCAACCTTGGCTTCATTTCTGTTATTCGTACCGTTAGTATTTATCGCACTTTATTTGGGGGCACCAATTATTGCCGATGTGATTACTGCTTTAGAAGGAACGGTTGTGATTCATATTTTAGAAGTTGTTGGTGGTGGTTTAGCGGCAATTGGGATTGCTACAACAGTTTATGTTATTGGTCGAAAAGATTATATGGTGTTCTTCTTCTTGGCTTATTTCTTAAGTGTTGTCTTCAAATCATTAGAAATCACGATGGTAACTTACGCAATCTTTGGTGTATTGATTGCTTTGATTTTCGTGAAATCACAACAAGGAAAACATGTCCAAGCAGCTGCTGACAATGGTAATGGTACTGCAACGACAACGTTCGATGATGATGACGATGACTATGATGATGGATTCTAAGCAAAGTAAGGAGGAAGAATGATGACAGAAGCAATTGAAAAAACACAAGTAAACAGTCAAGCACCAGAAGAGATTACCAAAAAAGATGTGACGAAAGCCTACTTACGTTGGCATTTCGCTAATGAAATTCCGCACTCATTTGAACGCTATTTGGCACCATCCTTACTTTATGGAATGATGCCGATTTTGAAAAAATTGTATAAAGATGATGATGCTAGAAGAGCTGCTTATAAACGTCAGTTGTTGTTCTTCAATACCCAATTAAGTTGGGGTGGTGGTGTAATCACTGGGTTAATGTCTTCAATGGAACAACAACGTGCAGAAGAAGAATATACTGACAGTGAAGTTTTGATGCAAGATGATTTGATGTACAACACAAAAGCTGGTTTGATGGGGGCTTTAGCAGGAATTGGGGATGCGATTGACTCAGGAACTGTTCAATATATCTTTATTGCAATCGCAGTTCCATGGGCACAACAAGGTAGTGCGTTAGGCGCGTTGTTCCCATTCATCTGTTTTGCCACGTATCAAGCGATTTTAGGGGTGTTCTTTGCAAGACAAGCTTTTGCAATGGGACGAAATGCCACTGGTTTGATGCAAAGCACCGGCATTCAAACAGCAATTGAAACATTATCTGTTTTAGGGCTATTCATGATGGGTGTTTTAGCAGGTAATTATGTCAAAGTAGAGTCAACCTTGAAGTTTGTTATTTCGGGTAAAGATTTCGTCATTCAAGATATTTTGGACCAAATTGTTCCAGGGTTGTTGCCGTTAGCAGTCGTGATGGGTGTTTACTGGTTCTATAACAAAAAGGGACTAAAAGTAACTCAAGCGTTGCTCTGGTTAACATTGATTTTGATTGTCTTAGCAGGTATTGGAATTTTATAAAAATTAAAGGAAGTGTTTTTGATGGGAAAAGTAAACTTAGCACGTGTAGATGAACGTTTAATCCATGGTCAAGTAATGGTGACTTTGTCACAAAAGAGCGGAGTTAATTCCATTTTTGTAGTGGATGATGTTGTCGCAAAAGATAAATTCATGCGTGATCTTTATAAAAACGCGGGAAGTCGTACGGGGCAAAAAACGATTGTCATCACAAGCGATAAAGCAAAATTTTATTGGGATGAATATGAGTTTAAAGAGTATAACTGCATCTTGATTGCCAAAACAGTGAGTGTGATCTATGACTTAGTCAAACATGGTATACCAATGAAAGAATTAAATATTGGCGGGATTGCTCAAAAAGATCCAGAAAAAGATTTATTAGTAACAAAATCAGTTTATTTAAATAAAGAAGATGCGCAAAAATTAAAAGAATTGAACGAAGACTATGGGGTTGAAAATATTTATTTCCAAGCAACGCCATCTGCGCCAAAATCAACTTTAAAAGACATTTTAAGCAAATTTGATTTGTAAAATCACGCATAAGGATAAGCAAATGGAGTCTGGGATTGATTACCAGACTCCCCAAATAAACGAACAAGGATAGGTGGGGAGTACGATGCAAAAAAAGGAACGCTTTCAAGATTGGTTGTTTCGTTACCAATATGTCTATCGCTTACGGCGTACACACAAACAAAAAACAAGATTTATCTCAGCTGTTATTGCAGATATTTTGCCGATGCGAGAAGACGTACAAGTAATTGAATATAACCAACAGAAAAGAACCTCTTCCAGAAATATTTACATTGGCGATGTCGAAAATGCCGAGCGAGTGGTTTGCACGTATTATGACACACCACCTAGACATGTGGGGGCGTACACTTTGTTTCAACGAAAAGAACAAGCGAAGGCTACGACCAAATTTATTTTATTAGGCACAGTCAGCCTGATTTTTATTGGCTTAATGGCGACGATCGTTTACTTAATGAAGCATGCATTGGTTTTTGATGTGACTACTTTTAGTACATGGCTCGTAATAGCTGTCTTTGCTAGTTACTTTTATTTTTTAGGCAAGGTGACTCAAGGATTGTCGAATCGTAAAAATCTTGTTCGGAATACGT
The DNA here is from genome assembly GCF_001886265.1 of Enterococcus thailandicus. Lineage (GTDB taxonomy): Bacteria > Bacillota > Bacilli > Lactobacillales > Enterococcaceae > Enterococcus_B > Enterococcus_B thailandicus. The sequence goes on along the minus strand of NZ_JXLE01000015.1, from coordinate 17,709 downwards.
CATCGATCTTGACGCTACTAGCAATGATGGAAGAACCCGATGAAAAAACAGCTTATGCACTGCTTGATGAAGGATGCTTTGGTGAGCAAGGAGTTACGGTACTACAAAGTGTAACCAAAAGAAATTGTGAAGTGTACTTGTTGGATAGTGTTGGGGCGAAGGCACCATTGAGAGTACTGGGTACGCCTAAAAAAACAAGTGAAGCTGCTAAAAAAGCAGGCATTGAAGTTGTGTCCGAACAATTGTTAGAAAAACAGCCGATGTATTTGTTTAGTGGTGAAAATCAAGCAGAGACAACTGGCTTTTATCTAAGTCGAGAAGTACTCGATCAAAAAGAACTTAATATGGAAAATATCGTAAAAGTTATGACTTTTTTCAAAAGAAATGAACCAAAACTGTCTGTCGAGGAGGAAGCATCATGTTAGGAATTGTGATTGCAACACATGGTACGTTGAGTGAAGGATTAAAAGATGCTGCAACGGTAATCATTGGGGCAACGAATAATACAGCAACCGTTCGCTTGAACCAAGCGGATGATGTACAACTTTTAGGTGAAAAAATCGGGAAAGCAATCCATGAAGTCAATCAAGAAAATGGTGTCATTGTATTAACAGACTTGGTAAGTGCTAGTCCCTACAATCAGTCAGTATTAGCTGTTAGTCAATTAGAACCAGCACTTCAAGAACAAGTGTATGTTATTGGCGGTGTCAACTTACCAATGTTATTGGAAACGATCAATCATCAATTAATTGAAACGCCTTTAGAACAAGTTGCTCCGGCAATCCTTGCACAGGGAGAAGATAGTTTACAAGCATGGCATACATCAATGACTGAAGAAAATGATGAAGAAGATGACTTTTAAAGGAGGCGTAAGCCAAGATGAAGTGGGGATTTAGATGGTATGGTCAAGGAGACTCGATTCCGCTGGAAAATGTAGGTCAAATTCCGGGCATCAATGGAATTGTAGGGACTTTGTTAGACAAGTTACCTGGTGATATCTGGGAAGTTGACGAAATTCAGGAATTAAAAGATTCTGTAGAAGCTGGAAATCTAGAATTATTAGGAATTGAAAGTGTGGCCATCCATGATGCAATTAAAGCAGGAACAGCCGATAGAGATCATTATATTGATAACTATATCCAGACAATCAAAAATTTGTCGAAGTGTGGCGTGCATTTGATTTGTTATAGCTTTAAGCCAATTTTTGGTTGGGCAAAGACCAATTTGTTTTATGAAAATGAAGATGGCAGCTTTTCGTTAGTCTATGATCAGTCAGTAGTTGACAACATGCAGCCAAGTGAAATGTATACATTGATCCATAGCCAATCAAAAGGATTTCGTTTGCCCGGCTGGGAGAAAGAACGCCTAGATAAATTCAATCGGTTGGTGGAAACTTATGAAGGTGTGACGGAAGAAGTTTTATTTGAAAATCTTTCCTATTTCCTGCAAAAAATTATTCCAGTTTGTGAGGAAATGGATGTGAAAATGGCTATCCATCCGGATGATCCACCATGGGAGATCTTTGGCTTCCCACGCATTACAAAGAACCTGGCAGACTTAAAACGAATTTTATCAATTGTTGATTCTCCTTACAATGGAATTACGTTATGCACAGGTTCCTTGGGAGCAGATCCAGCCAACGATTTGGTTGAAATCATTCATGAAGTTGGAGAACGAATTAACTTTGTCCACTTTAGAAATGTTGGCTTTATGGGTGAAAGAAAGTTCAAGGAAACAGCACATTTATCAACAGAAGGTTCACTTGATATGTATGCGCTGATGCAAGCATTAGTGGACGTTGGTTTTGATGGTGTGATTCGTCCTGACCATGGTCGAACGATTTGGGGAGAAGTGGCGATGCCAGGCTATGGTTTATATGACCGCGCAATGGGGATTACCTATATGCAAGGATTACACGAAGCAATCACAAAAGCCAAAAAATAGATCACGTTTTGTGAGGGAGCGAGCTTGAAAATGCAGACAATTCAAAACGAAGTTTATCAAAAAATCGAAGAAGCAAAGCTATTGCCTCTTTATACTGCAACGAATCTTGACTATCTGGATCGATTGGAAGAAATTCTGTTAGCAAATCAGTTACCGTTAGTTGAAGTCACGTTTCGTAGTGAATTGGCAGAAGCGGCCATCAAACAATTAGCAAGATCTGGAAAATTGTTGGTGGGTGCGGGCACTGTGCGAACGTTGGCACAGGCAAAGGCAGCAGTTAAGAATGGCGCAAAATTTATTGTGTCACCAGCTGTGATTCCTGAAGTCATCGAATATAGTTTAGCTCAAGGTATTCCCGTTTTTCCTGGAACGGCAACACCCAGTGAAATTCAGCAAGCGGTGGATTATGGTATTCATATGGTTAAATTTTTCCCAGCAGATATCTATGGCGGGCTAAAGGCAATCAAGGCCTTGAGTGGACCATTTTATGACGTGAAATTTTTGCCAACGGGTGGCATTGATGAAACCAATGCTCTCGACTATTTGAACCATCCTCAAGTAGTAGCAGTTGGTGGGTCATTTATTCTTTCAGAAGCAAGTTTGAAGCAAGATGACGGAGTAACTGCCAGTCAGCACTTGAACGAATTAATAGAAACAATCAAAGAACAATCTTTCACGGCAAGCAGATAAAGTTGTGAATGTATCAAACGGGTAAAAAAGAGGGTGGGACAAAACGAACAGGCGTTTTGCCCGCCTTTTTGACGGAAATGACTACTAGTTAGGCAAGAAAAAGCAAAGAAAAAACAACGTTCTGAAATGAGCAAATAATTGTAGAAAAAGCTGTGAATCCTCTGCTTTTTCTTTTCGTTAGAGGGTTCCTTAATCGCTTACTGCTGTCCTTTCTTTCCCTTTTGAGGTAGAATGAACCAACTCAAGTTATTGGAGGCTATTATGAATAAAATCGAATTATTTATTTTTGATATGGATGGACTAATGTTTGATACAGGTCGTCTTAGTTATCGAGGCTATTTCAATTCTGCAGAAAAACATGATTATGAATTGAATCATAATGTTTATTATTATTTAACAGGAAAAACGGATCCAGATATTCGTTTAGGGATGAAAGAACTCTATGGCGAGGAGGTACCTTATAATGAATGGCGTGACTCAATGAACGTGTTCAAAAATGAACTATTGGCGAAAGAAAAAACAGTTCATAAAAAATATGGTTTGGTTCCATTATTAGATTTCGCCAAAGAACAAGGGGTTAAAATCGCTGTTGCCTCGTCTTCAAACCGAGAAAAAGTCTTAACTTATTTAGAGATGGAAGGACTTACTGACTATTTTGATGTACTATTGGCGGGGGATGAAGTCGAAGCCGGGAAACCAAATCCAGAGATTTTCTTAAAAGCCAGTCAAAAAGCTGGTGTTGATCCAGCACATGCGCTTGTTTTTGAAGATTCAAGAGTCGGGATCGAAGCAGCGCGTCGTGCAGGAATTCTTTCTGTTCTAGTTGAAGATGATATCACGGATCTACCAGTTAGAAAAGGGCGCTATCCACTGAAAAAAGATCTTTCACGTTTACGAGAACGTCCAGCACCCGCAGATTTTCAGTTTCATGATTTGTTGCAAGCTAGAAATTTTTTGGCGAAAAAAGAGTTGTTTTTATAAGTATTTAGTAAATGAAAGAATGAAAAAGCTCAGTTGTCTAGTGTGGGACAACTGAGCTTCTTTTTTATGCAATCAATAAGTAGCAAACTGCTAACTATCTTTATTTAAAATTTGGTTGATTTCCTGACTCAAAAGATCTGCCTTACCACCAAAAACAGCTTGGATGCCACCTTTAACTTCAAAAACAGCTGTAGCGCCTAATTCTTGGATAGCTTGTTTATTGACCAGTTGTCCGTCGGTGACAGAAACACGCAGACGAGTAGCACAAGCTTCGACTGATTCAATATTTTCTTGGCTTCCGAGTGCAGTAATGATGGTTAGTGACTCGTCATGTAAAGTAGTTGGTTTCTTTTTGTTTTCCTTTTCAAATTCGTTCGGAGTTTCATCTGTAGCTAACTCCATACCTGGAATCGCCACTTTGAATTTTTTGATACAAAATGAAAAGACAACATAATAGATAACTGCCCAAGCAAGACCAAAAGGTAGTAATTTCAACCAATTTGTTTTGTCGTTTCCTTGTAAAACACCAAATAATAAGAAGTCAATGAGGCCTCCAGAAAATGAATTACCAATTCGAATGTTTAAAATATCAGCGAAATAAAAAGAGAGCCCATCTAAAGATGCGTGAATGACATATAGCCATGGAGCTACAAATAAAAACATATATTCAATAGGTTCAGTAATCCCAGTTAAAAAAGAGGTCAACGCACCACTAAAATACAAACCACCATTCTTCTTACGGTTTTGTTTGGGAATCGCGCGATACATTGCATAACATGCAGCAGGTAAACCGAACATCATCGTAGCAAATCTTCCTGCGAAGAAACGGGTTCCGTAAGTGAATAGACCTGTGTGGCTAGAATCGGCTAACTGAGCAAAGAAAATATTTTGTGCACCTGAAATCGTTGAACCAGCAACTGTTTCTGTTCCGCCCAACGAAGTATACCAGAACAGTGGATAAATCGTGTGGTGCAAACCAACTGCACCAGTCAGACGAAGTAAAAAGCCATATAAAAATGTACCCAAACTACCCATTTGTGCAATTTGCTCTCCAGCAATGACTAAGCCGTTTTGAATTGGCGGCCAGATCAAATAAAAAAATGAACCGATAAGAATTGCAGCTAAACTAGAAACGATGGGAATAAAACGAGAGCCACCAAAAAAACCAAGAAACTGTGGTAATTCGATTTTTCGATAACGATTATGCAAAAAGGCGACCGTGCCACCAATGGCAATTGAACCAACAACTCCAGTATCCAAAGAGGCACCCTCTGGAGAAAAAAGTTCCAGAAAGCCACTAATTGTTGCTGTATACACGAGATAGGCAACACCGCCAGCTAATCCAGCAGTTCCTTTATCGCCATTTGCCAAGCCAACTGCGATACCAATCGCAAAAATCAACGCTAGATTTGCAAAAACAGCATTACCAGCAACACTCATAATACTCAAAATCGTGTGTAGCCATGGTTGTGCTAAAAGTGGGTAGGCATTTATGGCGCTTTCATTTGTTAGCGCGCCACCCAGTCCAAGAAGAAGACCAGCGACAGGTAAGATAGCAATCGGGAGCATGAAAGCACGACCAAGCTGTGAAAATTTTTTGAACATAGTGATTCCTCCTAGTTTAATCCATCAACAAAACGCTGTGCAATTTCTTGCGGTCGCGTAATTGCACCACCAACAACAAGTCCAGCAACACCTAAGTCTTTGATTTTTTTTGCTTGTTCAGGTGTGTGGATCTTTCCTTCTGCGATAACACATAGATTTGCATCAACCAATTGTTTGATAAGCTCAATATCTGGCTCGTTTTGGTGTTTACTGTCTGCTGTGTAGCCACTCAATGTTGTCCCAATAAAGTCAACTCCTGCCTTAGCAGCATTGACACCTTCTGCAAATGTGGCGATGTCCGCCATCAATAGTTGATTGGGATACTTATCTTTAATTTGAACAATAAAGTCATTGATTTTTAAGCCATCGTGACGTTTTCGTAAAGTACAATCAAGAGCAATAACTTCCACACCGGTTGCAACAAGCTCGTCAACTTCGCGCATGGTTGCAGTAATAAAAGGTTCTTCAGGTAAATAATCACGTTTGATGATACCAATCATCGGCAAGTCAACTTGTTCTTTGATTTCCAAAATATCACGAACAGAATTTGCACGAATACCAACAGCTCCTGCTTTTTGAGCAGCCAAAGCAAATAAAGGCATTATTCCGCCAGTTTCGCTGTAAAATACTTCGCCAGGTAAAGCCTGACAAGAAACAATCAACCCGCCAGAAATGGCATCTAAAAATGTTTGTTTTTTCATTCTCCTTAATTCTCCATTTTCGTTTTATTTTTGGATAATAACTCCGAACATAGTGTAGCATCCGCTTACAATCATGTAAAGCCTTAATTGGAGAATTTTGGAGAATTCTTTTGTTTTGGAGTATAATGAAGCGAATACGTTGTAGTGAAGGAGAAGTCATGAAGTATACCTATTTGATTCGCGAGCACTATCCATTTTTAACAAAATCTGAAAAAAAAGTAGCTGACTATATTTTGGATTCTGGGAAATCAGTTATTTATAATACAATGAGTGACATCAAGGCAAAAACAAAAGTTGGCGATGCAACAATTATTCGTTTTTGTCAAAAATTAGGTTTTTCTGGTTTTTCTGATTTGAAAATCGAAATTGCGAAAGAAGACTTTAGCCAGAAACAAGAGCTACCGAAAGAAGCAAAATATTTTACTGAAATCGCAGTTGGAGTAAAAGAGGCATTGAATGCAACAGAATCATTACTTAACGAGGAAACATTAGCCGATGCGCTTCAACTGATTAGCCAGTCAAACAATATTTATATATTTGGAGTGGGATCAAGTGGAACGACTAGTTTAGATTTAGCCACTATGTTTCTAAGAGTTGGTGTAAAGGCGCATGCAGTAGTAGATCCGCATATTCAAGCACAGGTTGCTTCACTATTGGATGAAGGAGACACAGTAATTGTTTTTTCACTGTCAGGGAAAACAAAAGATACGTATGATTCAATGAAAATTGCGAAAAAAAATGGTGCCAAAATTTTGGCAATTACGAATTATCTTCAATCGCCAATTGGACGAACTGCCGATTTTGTTTTACAAACAGCAATTGAAGAGTTTCTGAACGGGGCGTCTTTAGCTGGAAAAATCTCTCAGCTTTATCTTTGCGATATTCTGGTTCAAGGTTATGAACGAAAAAATAACGTTGATTCGATTGAGTTAAGGGAAAAGGTACTGCGGGCAATTATCGATAAGAGTATCGATTAAACGCTTAAATAGACATAACGTATGTATAGGAAAAAAGCATCAAGAAAACGCAAGAAGAGGACGAGTCTTAGGCTCGTCCTCTTCTTTATTTTGTGACACTAGTTGAATTTTCAGGATTCATTTCCTGTGCAGTTAAAGACAGTTGTTCTATTTTTTTATTTTCAGCAATCAATTTTAGAACTAAAAAAACAGCCAGTAAGACAATACCTGCTCCGAAAATTGGCGTGTAACCAACGCCGACAGTTTTTGTTACTTGTCCTCCGACAAACGAGCCGAATGCGATTCCGATATTAAATGCAGAAATATTAAATGCTGAAGCTAGAGTAATATCTTTTGGTGTATAGCCTTCAGCTAGTTGAACGACATAAAATTGTAGCCCAGGAACATTCATGAAAGAGAAGAGTCCTAAGACGAGTGTTGCAACGGTTGCTACTAGTTTATTTCCACTCAAAATTGTTAAAAATAGGAAAAGTAGAGAAAGAACTAACAGACCAAACATAACACCTAACGCTTTCAAAGGTTGCCGGTTAGAGTAATGCCCACCAATCGTATTTCCAATGGCAACCATTAGTCCATAGATAACTAATAAGATAACGACAGCATGTGCAGAATAACCAATTTTGTCTTGCAAAATTGGCGTTAGGTAAGTATAAGCAGCAAAAGTACCACCATAACCAAGTGCAGTGATCAAAAAGGAACCAACTAAAAATTTATTTTTAAAGATTCTTAGAATACCTCTCAAGTCTACCGACCCTGGGATAGGTAAGCCACTTGGAATCAAGAATAAATTGGCGAGTAACCCAATGAAACCAACAGCTGCAATAAAAATGAATGTCATGTGCCAATTGGTCTGTTGGCCGATGAAGGTACCTAATGGAACACCTGTAACGGTAGCCACGGTTAATCCAGTAAACATGATGGCAATTGCACTGGCACGTTTATGTGGCTGAACAACATCTGCTGCAATGACACTTGAAACGGACATGAAAATACCATGAGCTAGGGCAGAAATAACACGACCAATTAGTAACATGGCAAAGCTTGCAGCGAATGCAGCAAATAGATTTCCAACAATGAATAAAGACATAATCATCATCATTAAAAATTTTCGATTCCATTTTCCAGTTAAAATAGTTAAGAGTGGCGCGCCAACAGTAACGCCAATTGCGTAAAGGGAAACAGTCAGTCCTGCTTGTGCCAAGCTAACGTGAAAGCTATTTACAATCAAAGGCATAAGGCCAACACTGATAAATTCAGTTGAACCAATGGCAAAGGCATTGATAACTAATGCCATCAATGTAAGTGTGGGTGAGATTTTATTTTTCATTTTTTTCCTCCTAAAAGTTTGTTACCTGACGAATAGAAAATATAGACCTTATTTATGAAAGTAGAAAGTACCTACTTTTTAGTGCAATAGGTACTTTTTTGTAACATTTGCGTAAGTACGCGAAAAAATCGTTTTATTGTAGTATTAGAAATTTTTCATTTTTTATTTAAGACGCTGATTATTAATTGATAGTCTTTGAAAAAAGTTTTTTTGCTTTCAAAAGTTGATAGAAGGTGCTAGTATTTGGAGCGTATCTTTTTTGGAGGAGAGTAAGTGAATGGAAAAAATTTATCATATTGGTGTTGAAGCAACTTTAGAAGTGATTGGCGGAAAATGGAAACCAATTATTCTTTGCCATTTAGGAAATGGGGCTATTCGCACGGGTGAACTACGCCGAAAAATTCCTACAATTACGCAAAAAATGTTAACGCAACAATTGCGTGAGTTAGAGCAAGACGGTATCGTTCATCGAAAGATTTATAATCAAGTGCCTCCTAAAGTAGAATATTCATTAACCGAAGAAGGAAAATCACTACGGGAGATTTTGGTTGCAATGTCTGTTTGGGGTGAGGAGCGAATTGAAAAGCAGCAAGAAGAAGGCAAGTCAGTCAAACTTTTACATACGCACGGCGGTTATTTGAATTATTAAGAAAAAGGTTGTGAAAGAAGTGCCCAGCTCCAATAAATAAGAGTAAATTTCCAGAAATTGTTCCTCAAATTTTTGTGAAATTTGGGCTTATTTTGAAGGAGGTACTTCTTGAACACTGAGAGAAAGGTTGTGGCTCCAGGTGTTTAGCTTCAAGGAATAAGAAAAAGTGGACTTATTGTCGAATAAGTTGCTTGAGGAACACTGAGGAAAAGGTTGTGGCGCAAAACGTTCAGCTCCGAACAGATAGCAAGCAGTTACTCAAAACAGCATCTCATGTTTTGAAGTGGATGAAAGCTATGTGGAGGAGTTGTTTTGGGAACACCGAGGGAAAAGGTTGTAGCGCAAAAGGCTTAACCTGTGACTCCAAGCGTTCAGTTCCGAAAAGAGAAAGAACAACTGACAAAAATATCAAACAGAGATACCAAAAACTTTTCATAAATGGTAAGAGTAGCATGTTATTTTTAGGAGCTACTCCTTAAATAGAAAAAAGGTTGGAACCATTTGTTCCAACCTTTTTTAGTATCAGAATGATTAGCCATCTTGGCGTGTTGCTGCAATGTCAATTTCTCTGATGTTCACTTCTTGTGGCATATCATAAATAAATTTAACCACTTCTGCGACGTGGACAGGATCAAGAGTGATTCCGCCCATTGTTTCTTTCCATGCTTGATAGTCCGACAAAGCACCAGTATCTGTAACATGAGTTAATAATTCCGTTTCGGCAGCGCCAGGGGCAACTAAGCTTACACGAACATTATCTTTTGAAACTTCTTCGCGAATGGTTTCGCTTAATCCGTGAACACCAAACTTTGAGGCAACATAAGCGGCATGATTCACAAAAGTTTTACGTCCAGCTAATGAAGACATGTTGATGATTGTACCGTGCTTTCTTTCAACCATATCTGCTAGTACAGCTTGCATACCATTTAACACACCTAAAACATTTGTGTCCATCATCGTTTTCCATTCCGATGGAGATTGTGATTGAACATTACCTAATAACATCACACCAGCGTTATTTACTAATAAATCAGTTTTTCCAAACTTTTCTTCTGCTGCGGCAATACTGGCTTTGAAAGCTTGTTCATCAGTCACGTCGACAGAGTCAACAAGCACTTGATCAAAATCAAGCGGTAAGGAATAGATTTTTTCTGTACGACGACCTAGCAATAACATGGGATAGTTTTCTTTATTAAATAATTTGGCGATTTCTGCTCCAAAGCCTGAGCTTGCTCCAGTAATCACGATTAGGGGTTTATTCATTTCATTTCCTGCTTTCTTCTGTTAAGATAAACGTAGTATACAACTTGGAGTTAGCTCCAAGTCAAGGAGGAAAAATGAAAACTTATACAATTGGCGAAATTGCTGAAAAGTATCAATTATCAACAGACACCTTACGCTATTATGATAAAGAAGGCTTGTTGCCATTCGTGAAAAAAAATTCAGCGGGGCGACGTGTATTTACCGAGGATGATTTAGGTTACTTGAATGTCATTGAGTGTTTAAAAAAATCGGCTATTCCAGTAAAAGATATTGCAACATTTATGGAATGGTGTATGCAAGGTGATGGGACTCTACCTGATCGCTATGCCTTTATTGTTGAACAAGAAACGATTTTAGAAGCAAAAATTCAAGTATTAGAAGCTAATTTGGCTTTTTTACGTTGGAAGAAATGGTATTATCAAAAAGCAAATGAAGTTGGAACAGAAACAGTTTTTTTTGAACCAGGAACAAGACAAGTCAGCGAAAAATGGCATCAAGAATATGAAGACCAATTATCAAAGACTGTCTACTAAAAAACTTAGTGATAAAAAGAAAGTAGGCCCGACAAATGAACAGTATGGAAAAAGTAAATAAATTTCGTGATGATCGGAATTGGCGACAATTTCATAACGAAAAAGATTTAGCGATTTCGATTTCTTTGGAAGCTTCAGAACTACTGGAACTTTTTCAATGGAAGCAACCTGAGGAAGTTACGACAAATCAGGTAGAACGAATTAAGGAAGAGCTAGCAGATGTTTTAATCTATTCGTACATGTTAGCGGATAATCTTGATTTCGATTTGGATGAAATCATTGAAGAAAAGTTAATCAAAAATAATAGAAAATATCCTGTCGAAAAGAGTATAGGAAAGCGCGAAAAATACACGGAACTCTAAAACAAATGAGTAGTAAGTTACGCTTGAATGATAGACAGAAGTAGGGATATCCATTAAAATGAAGAAAATATGGTGTGGAAAGAGGAGGTCGTACAATGGCGACTGACAACAACACGAATAAAGAGAAAAAAGGAAAACGCGTGAGACGTTGGCTAATGAATTTACTTTTGCTGTTACTCTTACTGGTAGGAATTGCTTTAATTTTTAATGAACAAATCAAAGATTTTTTTGTTAAGAATACTGGTGATCAATACGCGATAGCTAATGTAACTAAAGAAGATTTGCAAAAAAACAACGAACGAGAAACAACGTTTGATTTTGATGCAGTTGAACCAATGAGTTCTGAACGTGTGATTCGAGCAGAGGCCAGTTCTGAAAGTAAGGATCTGCCAGTGATTGCTAGTGTCGCAGTTCCATCTGTATCAATCAACTTACCAATTTTTAAGGGACTTTCAAATACAGCGTTATTGTATGGTGCAGGAACTTTATCACCTGATCAACAAATGGGAAAAGGAAATTATGCGCTGGCTAGTCACCGCTCAACCAATCCAGAGCTATTGTTCACTCCTTTAGAAAATCTATCAATGGGTGCTACAATCTATTTGACTGATTTAGAGAATGTGTACACGTATAAAGCTTTTTTCAAAGAAAAAGTAGCACCAACAGAAACTGAGTTATTAGATGTAGTGGACGGTAAAGAAATCGTGACCCTGATTACTTGTGGAGATAATAATGCAGTAACTCGCTTAGTTGTACAAGGCGCATTAGAAAAAGTAACACCGATAAAAGATGCAACAGATGAAATGAAACAAGCCTTTAACTTAGAAACAAAAACTTTTTAGTACGAAATTTCATAAAAAGTGTGAGCGTTGCTGGAGAATAGAAAGGCTTAAAAACTGAGAACTAAAGGTTCTCAGTTTTTTTATTTTAATAGTTGTCAACAGTTAACAATAGAAGAAAGCCAAAACAAAAAATAAAAAAACTTGGAAGGGGTTGCAAAGAAGAAAAGAAAGTGTTATCATAAATTCAGTTAAGAAATGGATTGTTACTGCTTAGCAGGCAAAACCAGAATTCAGCTGAGGATTTACAGGCGAATTCTAGGTTTTTTTTATTTTTTGGAAAGGGGAAGACGAGATGATTATTGAAAAAGTGTTGAATAATAATGTCGTCATTTCGAAAAATGAATTAGGTGAAGAAATTGTCTACATGGGTAAAGGACTGGCGTTTCAAAAGAAGCCCGGCGATTCGATTTCACCTGAAGCAATCCAAAAAGAGTTTGTACTCAAGGATTCTTTTTCAAGAAACCAATTTCAACAGCTGATGGCTGACATTCCCTCTGAGGAAGTCGAGCTAGTAAAGCAAATCGTTGATTTAGCGGAAGAAAAATTAGCTGTGAACTTTTCACCAAATATTTATTTAACACTAACGGATCACGTTCATTATGCAATTGGACGAGCAAAAGAAAAAATTCAATTGCCAAATCCGTTATTATTTGAAACAAAAAAGTTTTATCCTAAAGAGTATCAGATTGCTAAAGAAGCCTTGCATTTTCTTGAAGAAAAGACTGCTATTGAATTTCCTGAAGATGAAGCTGGATTTATCGCTTTTCATTTTGTGAATAGCCAGCAAGGAAATGGTGATATGCAAGTGACAATGACTGCGACAACCATGGTACGTGATATCTTGAGCATTATTAGTAAATTTTTCGGTGTCGTTTTTGATGAAGAATCATTGAATTATCAACGAATTATCACACATCTACAATTTTTTGCACAGCGTTACCTAAAAGGTGAGAATTCTGACGAAAAAGATGAGTTTCTTTACGCGTTAGTTCAGGGAAAATACCCACAAGCCTTTCGTTGTGTGCAACGAATTAATGATTATTTAGTTCATACGCAGCAGCAAGAGATGGAAGTTGCAGAACAAATTTATTTGACGATTCACATTCAACGTGTAGTGAATGAAAAACAGATCCAATCATAAGGGTTGTTACTGTCAGGCAGGCAAAACCTAGATTGAAAATATGGACACGAGCAAGCAGCTCGTGACCGTTTTTTCAATCTAGGTTTTTTATTTTATCAAAATTTAGTAGAAAGAAGGAAGAAAAAATGGATAACAAAGCAGTTGGCAAACGTGTATGGGAAGCAGTTGGGGGGCAAAAAAATGTCAACAGTCTGGTTCATTGCGCAACACGATTACGCTTTAAATTAAAAGATGAATCTATTGCAGACACAGAAAAATTGAAGAGTGATCCAGATGTGATTCAGGTTGTTCAAAGTGGCGGTCAGTATCAAGTGGTGATTGGCAGTAATGTGGCTGATGTCTATCAAGCAATTGTGGATGAAGAAGGCTTGGCGGATCAACCAACAGAGGAAGAAAAATCAGGTAATTTGTTAAGTAAGTTTATTGATATCATCTCAAGTATTTTTACACCATTTTTAGGTGCAATGGCAGCAGCGGGGGTTTTAAAAGGGTTTCTATCTTTGGCAACTGTTCTTGGCTGGCTAGCTGCAGATAGTGGGGCTTATCAGATTTTGTTTGCAGCGGCTGATGGCGTATTCACATTTTTACCAGTAATGTTGGCTTTTACAGCAGCTAAGAAATTTAAAACGAATCAATTTTTAGCAGTAGCTATTGCAATGGCACTGGTTTATCCAGCAATCACGGCAGCAGCTGGTGCTGGAACAGCATTAGATTTCTTTGGGATATCAGTTATTTTATCGCCATCTGGTTATACTTCTTCTGTTATTCCAATTCTTTTGGCTGTTTGGGTCCAAAGTAAGTTTGAACCACTTGTGAAAAAAATTATTCCACAATTTTTACAGATGATTTTGGTTCCTTTAATTATTTTAGTAGTCATGGTTCCTTTGGTTTTCTTAGCTTTAGGGCCAATTGGAACAATTGCTGGGAATGCGTTAGGTAGCTTGTTCAACTCAATTTATGACTTTAGTCCAATTGTCGCTGGTTTGATTATGGGAAGCTTTTGGCAAGTATTTGTTATGTTTGGAATGCATTGGGGATTTGTCCCAATTATGTTCTTGAACCTTGATCAATTTGGTTATGATATTTTGATGCCAATGCTATTACCAGCTGTTTTAGCACAAGGGGGTGCAGCATTAGCTGTTGCAGTTCGTTCGAAAGATAGTAAATTACGTTCGTTAGGTATTTCATCCACAATTACTGCGTTATTTGGGATTACAGAACCAACTGTATATGGGGTAACATTACCATTGAAAAAACCGTTTATCGTAGCTTGTGTTTCTGGTGGGATTGGTGGTGCCTTGATCGGTTTTGCAGGCGTAAAATCTTTTGCTAGTGGATTAGTCAGCTTGCTAACGATCCCGTCGTTCATCAGTACAATTGATGGTGTAGAGTCCAATGTAACGATGGCAATCATTGCGACAGGAATTTCTTTCATTCTTGCCTTTGTAGGAACTTTATTGGTTGGATTTGAAGATCCTGCAGAAGAAACAAAGAAGAAAGCCACAGCAGGAGAAACACTTTCTTCTGGTCGTCATAATCTAAAGAGCCCATTGACAGGAAAAGTGTTACCATTAAGTGAAGTGGCCGATCAAGTCTTTTCATCTGGTGCGATGGGAAAAGGAATCGCAATTGAGCCAGAAAAAGGGGAACTTGTTGCACCAGCAGATGGCGAAATTACTACGATTTTCCCAACGGGTCACGCAGTTGGTTTAACAACAACGGATGGTATTGAAATCTTGATGCATATTGGAATGGATACGGTGGAATTAAATGGTACTGGTTTTGAAACGGTCGTAAAACAAGGGGACCAAGTGAAAGCGGGTGACCTGTTAGTAAAATTTGATATTGAGGCAATTCATGCTGCGGGTTACAGTACCGTGACACCAATTGTAATTACGAATACCGATCAATTTGCTGATGTTTTAGAACTAGATCAAAAAGAAATTATCTCGAATGAAGATTTTCTAGCAATCGTAAAATAAAGACACTAGGAGGATATAAGTGATGACAACACGTTTTTCAAAAGAGTTTTTATGGGGAGGCGCAACAGCCGCCAATCAATTAGAAGGTGCATTTGATCGTGATGGCAAAGGTTTATCCGTTGCCGATGCAATGCCGGGTGGAAAGCAACGATTTGCGATTATCGGTAGTGAGGACTTTGACTGGACAATTGATGAAGAAACATATATTTATCCAAATCACCGAGGAATCGAACATTATGACCGTTTTAAAGAAGACATTGCTTTATTTGCTGAAATGAACTTTAAATGTTATCGTTTCTCAATTGCTTGGTCACGAATTTTTCCTCAAGGAGACGAGTTGACGCCAAATGAAGCAGGTTTACGCTTTTACGATCAGTTGATTGATGAATGTTTGAAGTATGGTATTGAGCCTGTGATTACGATTTCTCATTATGAAATGCCGTTGAACTTAGCTAAAAAATATGGTGGCTGGAAAAACCGCGAATTGATTACGTTTTATGAACGATTCGCAGAAACAGTGTTGACTCGTTACCACGAAAAAGTAAAATACTGGATGACGTTCAATGAAATCAATTCAGCTTTCCATTTTCCTGCTTTAAGCCAAGGCTTAGTCCAAAGCAATGGGGCAGCAGATTATCAAAATATTTTTCAGGCGTGGCACAATCAATTTGTTGCTAGCAGTAAAGCAGTGAAGATTGCGCATGAATTACGTTCAGATATTGAAGTTGGATGCATGATTATTTATGCGACCACTTATAGTATTGATGCCAACCCAGTGAATCAGGTTGCAACAATGATCCAAAATCAAGAATTTAATTTCTTTTGTACGGATGTGCAAGTTCGTGGTGAATACCCTGCATATACCGCTCGAACTTATGCAAAATATGGCGTGGATGCGAGCCTTCTAGAACAAACAGCTGAAGACTTTGAGTTGTTGAAAAGTTATCCTGTAGATTACATTGGCTTTAGCTACTACATGTCTAGCGCAGTTGATGAAGTTAGTCCAGAAGCAGATACATCAATTGGTAATTTATTAGGCGGGGTCAAAAATCCATTCTTAGAAGCAAGTGAGTGGGGTTGGCAAATTGATCCAGATGGCCTTCGAATTGCATTGAACGAATTATATAATCGTTATGAAAAACCACTATTTATTGTAGAAAATGGCTTAGGTGCAATTGATGAAGTAAAGCCAGATGGAACGATTGATGATGATTATCGAATTGATTATTTACGTCGACATATTGATGCAATGGCGGATGCGGTGGCAGATGGTGTTGACTTGATGGGCTATACGCCGTGGGGTTGTATTGATTTAGTGAGTGCTTCTACTGGTGAAATGAGCAAGCGTTATGGATTCATCTATGTTGATTTGGATGATAATGGTGCTGGTACATTGAACCGTTCAAAGAAAAAATCATTTGATTGGTATAAAGAAGTTATTAAGACGAATGGTGAAAGAGCATAAGGTTGTGAAAAAGGTTGTGGCTCCAAGCGGTCAGCTTCGAAAAAATAAAGAGTAACTGACAAAAATAGCTTTCCATATTTTTGGACAGTTATGAATTATTTCGAGGAGCTGCTTGGGGAACACCGTGAAAAAGGTTGTGGCGCAAAACGCTTTGCTCTGAAAAGATAGTGAGCTGACACTCAAAATGGCTTTCCATGTTTTTAGAAAGTTGGGTGTTGATTCTTGAACACCGCAGATAGAAATTGTGATACAAACACTCAACGCTAATTGATAAAAATTTTTCCTAAAATCGCGAAATTACTCAAAAAGAAAAACGGTATCACTGTTGTATATGCAATAAAGAAGTCTGGGAGATCTATTCAATCCCAGGCTTTTATGTTCTTCTTTTTGTATTTTATTTTTTATGTGCTATTCTTTTACTAAGAGTAAAATAAAGGGTGAAACTATGAAGAGAACGCGGGTATTATACTTAGAAGTTGCAGATAAAATTAAAGCAGATATTTTCTCTGGAAAATATCCTGTAGGTTCCATGCTACCGACGGAAAATGAATTAGAAGAAATGTTTCAGGTAAGTAAAATCACTGTGCGTAAGGCAATTGAATTATTAGCTTCTGATGAATATGTGGAAAAGAAAAGTGGGCGTGGCACAACGGTTTTAAGTAATCGTCCATATAATCGTTTATCTAAAGCAGCAAGTTTTACGCAAATTTTAGAAAACTCACAACATGAAGTACGCAAAGAAACTTTAGAGCTTACCCCAATTGATTTGGCAGAAGAAGATCCATTATTTTCTTCTTTTGGAAATCAAGCGGTACGATTTAAGCGATTGTATTATCTCAACGAAAAGCCATATATTTATTTTGTGCATTATTTGCCAAAAGCTGTTACTGAGCTAGAGGAAAAAATGTTCCATCAAGAATCTTTATATCGTTTGTTAACGCAAAAAGGTTATGCAATTGATCAATTTTCGGATGATTTTTCTGCGGTATTTTTAAGCAAAGAAGAACAAGCAATCTTGAAAACAACTGAACCGCTAGGAATGAAACGAATCAGACGTTCATTGACAGAAGACGGTCAGCTAGTTGAGTATTCAGAAGCTATCTATCACACGGCTTTACATCCGTATCATATTGATTATGAAACGTAAGGAAGCTGAACCGAAAAGTAAGAAGGCACATCAAAAAGAAAAGGTGGGAGGACAGTGAAGTGCGCCCCCTAAGTTAGACCCAAAAATCTAACTTAAGGGG
>NZ_JXLE01000014.1 GCF_001886265.1 Enterococcus thailandicus | reverse complement strand
AAGTTGTCTAAGATTTAATACTAACACCATTATTTTGATATCCAGCTCGAACCAAATCAACAAGAAAAGTTAAACGTTAATTTGCGAAATGATACGGATAAAGAAGTTAAAATTGATGTTTCACTAAATAGTGCTACGACTAATTCAAATGTAGTAGTTGAATATGGAAAAAATGAGATAAAAAAAGATAGTAGCCTAACATTTAATCTGGAAGATTATGTGGACTATCCAGAAACAGTTACCTTGAAACCTCATAGTAATCAAACCGTTACCTTCCAAGTTACGATGCCAAATGAAACATTTGATGGCGTACTGGCTAGTGGGATTACATTTAAAGAAGTTCAAGATGAAGAGAAACAAAAGGAAAAAGATGAGCAAGGATTATCAATCAAAAATGAGTATTCTTATGTTGTAGCTTTACTGATGCGCCAAAACTTAAATGAAGTGGCACCTAATTTAATTCTTCATGAGGTTGAGCCTGGGCAAATCAATGCTAGAAATGTCATTTTAGCGAATATCCAAAATGATCAAAAAACGTATATCAACCAAGTGAGTATTCAAACCAAAATTACAAAAAAAGGTCGCTCAGAAGTTTTATACCGTGAAGATAAAGAAGATTTACAGATTGCACCAAACAGCAACTTTTCTTTTCCTACTTCTCTAGGTGGTGCTGCCTTGGAACCAGGTGAGTATAATCTAAAAATGACTGTATTTGGAAATGAAAATGAGTCAGGAAAGTTTACTAGAGAAAAAGAGAACACGACTGTTAACTACACCAACTATTGGGAATTTGAAAAAGATTTTACAATTGCTGGTGATGTTGCTCAGAAGTTAAATGCGAAGGATGTCACAATCAAAAAAGATAATACTAAACTTTATATCCTGATAGGAATCATTTTCTTGTTATTGATGTTGTTGCTGATACTTTGGTTGATTTGGAGAAAGAAAAAACATGAGGAAGAACAAACTTAAAATCATTATCAATTTACTTTTTATTATGGGTGTATGTTTGATTTCTTTTCCTATTATTAAAAATACAATTACAATCGTAAAAATTCAAAAGACAAAAGTAGTAACAAAGGAAGAACTGCCAGTAGTAAACCCGAATGAACGAATCGTTTTACCGACAATTGAAAGTTATCTAACAGCATCTTCCAAAAATCTTGGAACAGCTATCGGAGAACTAAACATTCCCAGCCAGAAAATAAAAATACCTATTTTTGCTGGTTTAAACAATCAACAAATGTTATTTGGTGTAGGGGCTATGTATCCAGAGCGTAATGTTCTAAAGGATAACTTGGTACTTTTGGGTCATCATTTAAGCATGACGGAGCTACTATTGGGCAATATTCAAAATTTACAAGTCAATGACAAAATCACTGTGACCTATCTAACGAACAAGATACAATATCGAGTAATTAAAAAGGAAACAGTCAATGAAACGAATCTTAGTGTTTTAGAAAGTACGAACATACCTCAGTTAACACTCATTACTTGTGATAAGCCTGAGCTTACTGATAAACGAATTGTAGTGACTGCAAAACTAGTTGATCGGGAAGAACAAGAAACTTTACAGAATACTAAGAATAATGTGACACCAAATAAAAAAATATTACAAAGGAGTATCGTGAAATATAGCTTAATACCTCTTTTCATAATGTTCACTGCATTAGGTATAGGTAGCTATGTGATTTGGCGATACGTATAAAATGATGAATCAGTATAAAAATATTTTATTGTGGAGTTCTATTATTCTCTCCCTTTTAAAAGCAACAAGTGTAGTATATGGAGAAGAAAATCAGCATCCTATTTATGACCCAACAAACCCTAATCAACAAGTCCAACCACTGGAAAATACACATGAAAATGAAGCCGTTGTTTCAATCGAAGATAGTTCTGAAACAGTATCTGAAACACAAGAGAGTAGTAAGGAATCGAAAGAAATACAAAAATCTTCTGCTACAACTTCAGTAACAAATGAAAAGGCTCAAAAGAAACCAACTAAGAAAATTTATTTAACGAAAGAACTATTTAATGTCAACAAAGATGTTATACAAAATGGTGGTCTTGATGGTGACGACCCAGACCCCGATAATCTATTTTATTTCCAATTGATTGATGAATTAGTGGGAACAGCAATATATGGAAGAAAGAGCTGATTACTAATGAATTATGAGTTTTTTTTGAGCAAAGAGGACTATCGCAGTTATTCCTTACTTAAATATTTGGAAGAAAGCTCAAATTTGTCAGAATCAATACTGAAAATCCAAGAGGAATTATCATTATCAACTTTCCTTTTGAAAAAAACGATTGAAAACTTAAATGATGATCTTGATGAGCTAGGTATAAGTGAACATTTAAAGATTCTTGCGACAGGTACAGAAGTTTCTTTAGAGATTGATGGCCATTACTCTAGTGGTTTTTTATTGTCAAATTATATCAAACGATCCATTTATTTAGATTTATTGATTGAATTTTTTCGAGAAGATTACACTACCCTTGAAGTTTTTGCAGATGAGCACCATATCAGTTATTCTTCAGCGTATACTATCTTGCAAGAGCTAAAAAAAGTGTTGAAGAAGCATCAGATTTTTTTTGATAAAAAAAAATTATACGGAAATCGAAGGAATATTGTCATTTTCTATTATCAATTATTTCTGGTTACAGATATTTCTTATACGAAAGTTTATCCGGGAGATGTCATCGATCAAACAAATCAATTTATTTTTTTATTAAGTAATGAATATTCTTTGTCTGTTTATGAAAAGAAAAAATTATTTCATTATCTATCTGTCAATTTATTAGCAGAGAAGTCAAAAGAGTTAGAGATTTGTAAAAACATTATCCATTTTTTCTCTGAAGAAGACGTTACAAAAATAAAAAAGTTATTAAAAATATCTTCAACTACTTTTGGCTATCTAGTTCTGATTTGGCTTTATCTGAATGATAAAGTAGATCGAACGTATATCGAAAACAATAAAGACGAGGGTATCGAACAGTTAAATGATCACTTTATCCAAAAAATTGAAGAACGATTTAAGCCGCTTCAAGAAGAAAATACTTGGGAAATTCGTAGAGAACTAAGTAAAATTCATTTTAATATTCTGTATTATCCTATCAATAAATTTGATGAATTTACTATTAATATTTATTTTTTTAGGCAAAATTATCCGGAGTTCTACTTCTATTTGTTAGATTATGTCAAGTTATTAACGGAAGAGTACAAAGAATTATCTCGAGATAAAATTTTTCTGTTTTTTAGTTACTTGATGTTAGTAATCAATTATATACCGATCAAATTGATTTCTGATCCGGTAAAAGTCGGTATCGATTTTTCTTACGGATCTGCTTATAACCAATTCATCAAGAAAAACTTAGGTTTATATATCAATCTAAATGTAGAGGTCGTTGATGATGAACAATCAGCTTATACAGATGTAGTTATTACCAACATGAATAATTTGTATGGGGAAAGTTCTCCACAAGTTGTCGTCTGGTTAAATCCACCTCGCCCCGTCGATTGGGGAAATCTTACCAAGATTTTGTTGAAAATCCAAGAGGAAAAATATAAGAATAGTCAAAACAACTAATACTCGTACAAGTATTGTTACCAAAAAAAGACTTTTAGCTATTGATCAGTAGCCAAACATCGAAAAATGTTTTTTAGCCAAAAAGATGGAACAGAACGCAAGCACGTTTTGTCCATCTTTTTTATTGTCTGAAGTTTGATTATGGAAGAGAAAAGAGTCGATGTGTTCAAAAATGTGGAGAGCGTCTGAAACCTGTCGAAGGAATCTGGATATGTTTCTTTGAAGAGGGACACATCACAAGCAATGATTGACGAAAAAGCGAAATTGGTGTTTACTTACAGATGACCATTTAAGCAAGTACATAGATCAATACCATTAAAGGGGGTGATGATGAGATGCACACTAACGTATCTTATTTAAAAGAGTTGGGTTTGAACAAGTAACGACATGCTTTGTTGAAACAACTTTTTTCTTCAAAGTATGACTTTTGAAAGAAGAAAGGACTCTTAAAATGAAACAAACAATCCAACCATATCAATATTATTTTATTCAACGTGAAGTAGAACAATTACTTAATGCTTATTCTTCTGTGAACGATCCGAAAACGGTTCAAACAGTTCAAGCATTAGCAACTGAAAAAATTCATTCTGTCATTCAGGAAGAATTACCTGAGATCACCGATTTTTTAGCAATCGTAATGAATGTCACGCTAACACGAGCAAAAGCGGAGCGTGCGTTGGAAGAACTGAAATCCTATGTCATACCTTTTGAGCAACCTTCGAAGCAACAAGTTGACAAAATTTTTCGGAAAGTGAAAAAGCTGAAACAACCAACCTGGTCAGCATATGATCTTAGAGAACACACTTATGTAGGGTTCAACGATCCGGGAAGTCAAAGAAAGTATTTGCTTTACTATGAAGAAGGAAAACTCCAAGGAGATTACGGCAGTCTATCACCAACCATTACAAAAGGAATTTGTGCTATTTGCCAGAAAACATCGAATGTTTCACTCTTTCTTTCAACGACAAAGTCTGGTTCAGACGGTACCTATACAAAAAAAGGCAATTATATTTGTCATGATAGCGATATGTGTAATCATCAATTGGTACAACTTGAGCCATTTTATGAATTTGTTCACCGCGTGAAAAAAGAACGATAGTTGATTGTAATTTTCAGAAAATCATGCTATATTTTTAAATGAAGTGAATAGGTGATGGTGTTCGCCTTTAAACGTTTATCAATAAACTAATGACGCCTACTAAAAAACGGGATAAGTGTCCTCTTTTTTAGTAGGTGTCTTTTTTTAGGAGGAGTTTTAATGGAAAAACAAACAACAAATGTGTTAAGAATAGGAGGCTATATGCTGAAGTGGCTACTGATTACGGCCATTTTAGGAGTGGTAATGGGAAGCCTTTCAGCATTTTTCTTAAACAGTTTAACGTTTGTAACTAATTTGCGCTTGACCCATACGTGGCTATTATTTCTTTTACCCGTAAGTGGTGCTATTTTTGCTTATTTATATACAAATTATGGTGGGAATTCAAGTCGTGGAAATAATTTAGTTATCGATCAAGGTAATGGTGGGGAAGAAAGAGTTCCGCTACGATTGATTCCATTGACTTTATTTGGAACAATCACGACTCACTTATTTGGTGGATCAGTTGGTCGTGAAGGAACGGCTGTTCAAATGGGGGGCGCATTAGCAGATAACTTATCACGTGTATTTAAACTGAATCAGTTAGAGCGAGAAATCTTGATTATCAGTGGAATCAGTGCAGGATTTAGTTCTGTTTTTGGTACACCTTTGGCAGGAACCTTGTTTGGCTTAGAGGTTTTAGCAATTGGGAAAGTTCGGACAGAGGCTTTATTTCCAAGCTTTTTTGCAGCTATTTTTGCAAATCTCATGACAGAAAGTTTTGGAATTGTTCACGTCCATTATCCAATGGGAGAAATTCCTGCGTGGAGTGGTAGTTTGTTTGGTAAATTGATGTTGGCAGGAATTGTCTTTGGTCTTTGTGGCTGGGTATTTAGTCGTTCAATCGTCTTTTTGAAAAAAGTCTATGCTAATTGGTTTACGAATCCTGTTTTACGAAACTTTATGGGTGGAGCAATTGTTGTTTTGGTAGCTGTTGTCTTGCAAACGCAACGTTATCTTGGCTTAAGCTTACCTTTACTGCAAGATGCTTTTAATGGTAATGCGCACCCCTTTGATTTTTTAGGAAAACTGGGTTTTACTATTTTATCTTTGGGCGCTGGATTCCAAGGTGGGGAAGTAACACCCCTGTTTGAAATTGGTGCAACATTAGGTGCAAGTTTGGCACCAATCTTACATGTCTCTGTTCCATTTTTAGCTGGACTTGGTTTCATTGGTGTGTTTTCTGGTGCGACGAATACACCAATAGCATGCTTTATTATGGGAGTTGAATTGTTTGGTAGTGAAGCAGCCGTGTATTTCTTTTTGATTTGTCTAGTTAGCTTTATGTGTTCTGGCAACAATGGTATTTATTCTGCACAACAGGTTAGCATAAAAAAGGGAATCTTTTTTACACCTGTTCTTGAGTCATTCCGCAATAAAAGAAAATAAAAAAGCAAGTCGAGGTCAGTTCGGACTTCGACTTGCTTTTTGTTTTGTGGATATTTTTTGTTGAGTGATTAAGGTTTGGAGCTACAACCCTTTATTCACGGTGTTCCCAAAACAACTCCTCCATATAGCTTGCAGATACTTCAAATATGCAAAGCTATTTTGAGTGTCTGCTCACTATCTAGTCGGAGCTGAACGTTTTGCGCCACAACCTAACTAAACAGTGTTACCAACACTAGCAACAAATCAAAAGCGAAAATCAACGAACACATAATGAGATGGCGCTTTTTATTCAGCATCAAGATTGCAATGTATTCTCTTAGAAAAGCATTTGGCAGATAATATAAAGCTGTCTTTGAACCAATTCCGTTTGCTTTGAGTTGTGCTTGTCGCGCATAAAGTCCTGCACGAAAAATATGATAGTTATTTGAACTGAAGATTGCTTGGTAAGGGCCTTTCATTAAACGATCCATGATTTCCTTAGAAAAACGCATATTTTCTAAAGTAGTCGTTGAATTTGTTTCAACAATAATCTGTTCTTCCGGAATGCCTTTTTTCAACGCGTAATTTTTCATTGCAACAGCTTCAGGCAACTTCTCGTCAGCTCCTTGTCCGCCAGACATCAATAATTTTGGTGGATTAAGTGTTGCTCGCTCTTGCGCTCGATAAAAGGCAATTGCTTTATCAATTCGTTGACCAAGTAAAGGTGATACTTTTTCACCACCCAAAAGTCCAGCACCTAAAACGATGATGAAATCTTGGTTGAACCGTGGACGATTGAATTGATATAGAACAGAAATCGTCAAGAAATTATAAAATACGACAAACAAGTAGAATAAAATCATGGGTACAACACTGAACAAAACGTTTGCCCACTGTGGCAGATATTGAAGTAAGAAAAGTTCAGTTAACAAAAAGATGGTTAAGAAAACACCAAGCAATAATGTCAACAAATTCGCTAGTGAATGTGATTCTTTTTTTAATACCACGATGCCATTCCAAAATAAAACGACAATCAATATATATAATCCAAACAACAGGATTAAAAGAAGGGGAATAGCAATCAGTGCAAGCAATCCACCAATGAAAACATTCTCTGTTTCAAACAAAAGCATGACTAAGTAAATACCGAAACTGATCAGAAATAAATTAAACAACCACCCATTCAGTAGTCGCCTTTTCTCCGTAAAATAAAAAAAGGCAAAGACACTAAAAAAGAATAAGGGAATCATAAAAAAGAGTGAGTGATAGGAAATTTCTAATACAATCAAGTAAGTCAGTAATACACCAAAGGACCATGTACTACCATAGAAAAAAAGTGCAGGATCTTTTTGTTTTTTCCGCCAATAATAAATACCAACAATGCCTAAAAAATAGAGAGCCATAAAAGCTAGATCTCTGGTTAAATTCATAAGTTCAACTCCTTTTTCATTCATTAAGTATAACGAAATTTCTCTAAAAAAGCTTTTAATAAAACTAAAAAATTGAAAGAAGATGAGCGAAATAAAAAAGCGTGAGAGCCGTTGTCGTGTGACAAACGTTTCTCACGCTTAATGAATTGTAGATTACTTTAATTAGGAGATTAAAAAAGATTTGTAAAGAATTCAGCGACATGTCGCCAACCAAGAACGAAAATATTCGCTTTTTCAACTTTAGCAGTTGTGATGATATCAGTTGCAGGTGCATCTTTTTCATCTAAATAGCCAAGTTTGTCATCTGCTAAAGTGATTGTGACAGTACCGACTTTTGTTCCTTTGTCTGCAGGTGCTTGAATTTTTTGATCGGTTAATGAATCTTTTGCAAGTGTAGGTGTAATGGTTAACTTTCCTGTATCCATGTCATTACGAACCCAAACTTTAACTGGTGACTTAAGTGCGACTGGAACAGTTTGTTCTTTACCGTCAAGAACATCGATTGTTTTCATGTCTGGAATACTTGCGCCAGCTTTACCTAATTCTTTTTCTGACCAGTTGTCATAGCAGTAGTCCATTAAGTTTGCAGTAGCAGTAAAGCGAGCACTTGGATTTTCTTCATGGCCATCAGCATTTAATACAACGGTGATTACACGACGATCATCTTTTTTGATCGTACCAACAAAACAGGCACCGGCCAAATCAGTTGTTCCAGTTTTTAATCCATCAACGCCTTCTTTGTGGTTGATAAATCCCGGAAGCATCCAGTTCCAGTTAACCATCTCAACTGGGGAAACCGTATCTTCACCAAACATTTGAGTCGCAGTACTAGTGACTTCTAAAATCTCTGGATAATCTAGAATCAGGTGACGAGCAACAATAGCGACATCACGTGCAGAAAGCTGATTTTCGTCTGTTTCAGAGCTTCCTGGGTAGCGATTATCCCCCAAATAGCTATTATTTAGTCCAGAAGCATTGACTAAAGTAGCATCTGTGATACCCCATTTTTTTAATTGTGTTTGCATCAACTCAACGAATTTAGGTTCACTACCAGCAATTTTTTCAGCAAGTGCAACAATTGATGCGTTAGCAGATTGGATTGCAGCAGAATCAAAAAGTTCTTTGACAGTATACGTGTTTTCCTTGTGCAATGGCACATTTGATAGATCTGGTGTAACACTTAATTCTTCCGCATAATCTGAAATGGATACTTCATCATCCCAAGCAAGCTTTCCCTGTTTAACTTGGTCAAGGATAATGTAAAGACCAATGATTTTTGTGACTGAGGCAATCCCCATCGGTGTATCACCATCTTGGTTATACAAAATCTTACCGGTTTCGGCATCAATTGCAAAGGCCGCTTTGGCGCCAACAGAAAACGTGTCGTCAGCCCTAACAGTTAATGTGGGGAAAAGGGAGGCAACACATAAGATGAGGCTAGCAAGCAGAACAACTAACCGTGTTTTTTTTATGGACATATTCAGTCTCCTTATCGATTTCTTTTCGTACAAATTAAAATTTTATCAGAGAGTGTGGGGACTTTCAATGTTTCTGAAAAAAACTTTAGATGTCAGCAAATCAGGAGACGTAGAGTCAAAATTATAGTAGAAATCAATCGTTTTTTACACGTATTTTAACTGGTTGTGGGTCAAGTTCGACGACACGACTAGCGACAAATGCGAATAAGCTCATCATACTCAATAAACTAAAAATAATTAGTAATTGCATCTTTTTCACCTCATTTAAGTTAGTGATTAATCCATTTTTTGAAGTTTTTCTATTTGATAACTTAATCATAATAGTAAATTTTGAATCATTTGCTGAGAAGTTTAGAGGAAATAATGGTTTAAATGTGAACAAAACATGAATTATTGAGAAACGAGAAAACGTTTGCGGGTTGCAATTCGTTTTATTGGGTTGAAAAAAATTGTTGTGGTAGACTTTAAATGTAGGAATGATTTTTTTAGGAGGGATGCGTTTATGACAAAAATCGATAAAGAATTGTTGTCTCAATTAGCTTCAGAAGGTGCAAAAGGTCCGTTTGTAACAATTATGTTGAATACACACGTTTCACATCAAGATGTTGAAAAAGATCAAATCAAATTTAAAAATTTTGCGAAAGAAGCCAAAAAACGTTTTGAAAAAAAATACTCAAAACATGAGTGGACTCCATTTAAAGAAAAGATTGAGGAAATCCTAAAAGATGCTTCATTTTGGCGTAGTGGCACAAAAAGTGTGGCAGTTGTCTTAAATGAAGAGCAATCGTATATTTACCGTTTAAGTATTCCAGTTGATGATCAATATTATGTTAGTGATTTACCTTATTTATTGGCAATCATTAAAAATGCGCAATTCAACTATTCTTATTATTTATTAGGGTTGAATCGCGATTCCATGAAGTTGTATGAAGTAAGCAACAAGTTGGTCAAAGAAATCGAATTACCAGAAGATGCACCAGTAGATATCGTAACAGCTTTGGGCGACGAGTTAACAGGTGGAAATCTAAACTTTATTACGAGTGGTAAAGCAGGGAATTCAAAAGAAGGTGTGACGTTCCATGGAGTCAGCACGAAAGATGAAGAAGTCAAAATCGATTGGATTAACTATTATCAAGCGGTAGATAATTATTTACGTGATACATTTGAAAATCCAGAAAAATGGCCAATTTATTTATTTGCCTTACCTGAAAATCAAGCTGTTTTCAAAAAAGTAGCAAAAAATCCAGACTATCGTTCAGATGTTGCTGTCTCAGCTTCACCAGCGCAATTGTCATTAAAAGATATTGAGGTTGGCGCGCAACGTTTGTCAAAAGAATTGGCAGATAAAGAAGCTGAAAGTTATAACAAATTGTTGGATAAAAAATTCATTGATCAATTAGTGGATATTGTTCCAGCGGCGAAAGAAGGTAAAATTTCGCATTTGTTTATTGCAACTTCTAATTTAGTCGATGGCTTTGGTGAAGATCCGGAAACGGAATATGATCGCCGCCAAGTTTTAAATCAATTGGCGGATGATGTCATTGAAACTGGTGGACAAGTCTTTATCTTAGATCAAAAAGAATCGCCAGATGAAAAGAGTTTGGTGGCAATTTTGCGTTATTAAGGAAAGTTGTAGCGCAAAACGTTTAGCTCCGACAAGATAGTGAGCAGCCATTCAAAACAGCATCTCATGTTTTGAAGTGGATGAAAGCTATGTGGAGAAGTTACCGTGTATTAGGTTGTGGCTCCAAGCGTTCAGCTTCAAGCAATAAGGAATTTTTTCTAAAAATAGCTACTCATGTTTTTATGAAAAAAAGACTTATTGTCGAAGAAGCTGCTTGGGGAACACCGAGAAAAAGGGCGCGAATGAAGCCCATCCACTTTAATAGATAACAAAAAGAATTTTTGATTTGACCACGAAAATAAGGCTGAAAATAGTGCACAAAGAACAGTTAAGAGTGACCTGCTTTTAAGTATTAGAAAAGGCTTGCTGTGTTATTTCTCTTATTTTTACTATGGACAAGAAGTCAGACGTTACGCTGGCTTCTTGTTCTTTTTTTTTGCGTATCCGTTTCCTTTCTTAATAATCAAAAAACTTCAAAGAAAATTGTTCGAGTTCTACTTAAGGTGGGAATTGTGAAAAAAATGGAGTTTTTTTAAATAAATGTTCTAAAATTCTAGCTATTCCAATAGATGTATGGTATATTAATAGTCGTAGTTTCTGTTCGGTAATTATGGTAGCTTGTTTCAAATAAACATCTTCCAGATATTCACCATACAAGTAATTGCAAAATATGTGTTTGAAACACAAGGAGGATTTTTATTATGGAAACAGGTACAGTTAAATGGTTTAACTCAGAAAAAGGATTTGGATTTATCACTGCAGAAAACGGAAACGACGTATTCGTTCATTTCTCAGCTATCCAAGGCGACGGATTCAAAACTTTAGAAGAAGGCCAAGCAGTAACTTTTGATGTTGAAGAAGGTCAACGTGGACCTCAAGCAACTAACGTTACTAAAGCTTAATTAACCTATAAATTAAACAAAAGCTTGGAGTAGTTATCTTTTGATAATTATTCCAAGCTTTTTTATTGTGTCAGAGTTGATTCTTTTTTCTTGATCCAATCAGTAACGATTCAATTTTTTACAGAAAAAATAAAAGGGAGAGGCTAGGATAAAAATTCTCAGCCTTTTTTTGTTACGAAAGTTAGCCAGCAAGGAAAAAAATCTTTGAGAAGGGAAGAAAAGGTGGATAAAAAAAGTGTGAATCATTTTTGAACGTTCGTTCTTTCTTTTTAAGGTGAAACACTTTTGTCGCAGCCTCTTCTTTGTAGTATAATTTCAAAAGAAACACCCGTACTAAAAAAGTAAATGAAGCGGCAAGAGAAGAGGAAATTATTTTGAAACCAACAACTTATGCAGTCGTCGATATTGAAACGACTGGGACGAACCCAAAAGAAGATCGTATTATTCAATTTGGCTGCGTCATGATTGAAGCTGGTCGAATTACTTCCCGCTTTTCGATCGACATTAATCCGGGGCGAAAGATTTCAAAACAAATCCAACATTTAACAGGAATTTCGAACCAACGCGTCCAGCGTGCGCCTTATTTTGAAGATGTCGCACCGACGATTTACAATCTCTTAGCAGAAACAGTATTTGTCGCACATAATATTTACTTTGATTATAAATTTTTGAATCAAGAATTGATGCGGTGTGGTCTTCCAGAATTAAAGATTCCGGGGATTGATACGGTTGAATTAGCGCAGATTTTTTTACCAACAGAACCAAGTTTTCGCTTGAGCGATTTATCTGAAAGTTTAGGATTTATTCATGAAAATCCACATCAGGCAGACAGCGATGCGGAAGTGACTGGTCAGCTCCTTTTACTGATTGAAGAACGCATGCGTCAGTTGCCATTAGTTACGTTGGAAGAAATCGTTCGGCTAAGTAAATACACTGGGATGGATACGAGCCGATTCATCGCACGTGTTGTTGAAGAGATGAAACAGCAAGTCCAGCCATTAGATGATTCGATTGAGATCATTGATGGGATTGCACTACAGAAGAAACAAGTGGAGCTGTTTTCCCAGGTTCACTACGGTAAACAAACTTATCCAAGAAAAAAACAGGCAAAAGAGCGAATGTTTGGCGAAACATTGATGTATCGTAAAGAACAAAATCGTTTGATGAATGCAGTATATGATCACTTCACTAAAAAAGAGGAACAAAAAAACTTGATGATCGAAGCTGCGACGGGAATGGGGAAAACGATTGGCTACTTGTTACCACTAAGCTATTTGGCAACACCTGAGAAACCAGCTATTATTAGTACTGTTTCACTAGTCCTTCAGCAACAAATCGTCGAGAAAGACATTCCTTTGCTAAACCAATTACTGGATCAACCGATTCAAGCAACAATCATCAAAAGTTTTCGTCATTATATTGATCTTCAACGGTTGAAAGCGACACTGAACGAAGCACCAAGTCAAAAACAATATGCATTGTATCAAATGTCGGTTTTAGTTTGGCTGACACAAACACAAACCGGTGATTTAGATGAATTACATTTGACGAATTTGAACCATGTCTTTTTCCACGATATTGCTCATCGTGGCGTTCATTTTTTAGCACCCAATCAGCCATTTTACGAACAAGATTTTGTTCGCTTTTTATTGAAAAAAGCAAAACAAAGTAATTTTTTGATTGTTAATCATGCATTTTTAGTCCAAGAAACGTTGCGTAAAGAGCCATTACTACCTGAGAGCCCCTATTTGTTGATTGATGAGGCGCATCATTTGCCTGAAATTGCTGAGAAAATCAATGATCGAAGATTGAGTGTGGCACATTTTTATAAACAAGTACAGCAGTTGAATGATGAAGGGCAATTGTTTGATCGCATGAGCAGTTATTTGCCAGATAATCATGAAGTGACTCGTTGGTTACAGATTTACCGGCAGGAATTAGTTTCTTTATGTGAGGCACAGTTCACGATTGCAGAAGGTCTGACGGAGTTGTTGAACCAAAACGGAAACAGTCATCAAGAAGAGGTCATGGTAACGAAAGAATTATTAGATGAATTACCATTTGAGGCAGGGATTGCGATTGATCATCTGCAATTATTCTATCGGGAAATTTATCAGCTTCATGAACAATTGAAATTAAGTTTGGAAATCATTCAAGAAAGCTGGTCAAATCAAATGCGCTTGGATCTAGCCAATTTGTATGCTTTATTTGACCAATTAGATACGCAACAACAATTTATGGAGCAATGGTTGGAAGATTGGCGTGAACAGTTGATTCACTGGGTCGTGCTTGGAACTGGTCCACAGCAATTGATGTTTCATCTACATGATTTTCAAGCAGCGTTATTACCTACAACAGTTTGGTATCCAAGATATCAACACATTCTTTACATTGGTGGTACTTTGAAAATTGGACCGGATCGGAATTATCTTTCAAAACGACTGGGTATTGAAGGCACACCATTGAAAGTAATTGCCTCACCATATGATTATGAAAGCCAAGCCAGAATTTATTTGCCAACAGAAGCACCCGCAGTGAATCAGGTAACAAGTCAGGAATATATCGAATACTTGACCAAAACACTAACGGGATTGATTAAACGAGAACAGCGACCTATTTTAGTCTTGTTCACCTCGCATGATATTTTGCAACAAGTCTATCAAAAAATGCATATGAGAATGCTGGAACAAGGCAGAGAAATATTAGCACAAGGATTTGGTGGAAGTCGCGAAAAATTATTGAAGCGATTCATGTTGTCAGAAATGAGTGTCCTTTTTGGTGCTGATAGCTTTTGGGAAGGTGTCGACTTGCCCGGAGATGCGCTCCAAATTGTTGTTGTCACACGACTACCTTTTGATAATCCAAAACGACCAATGGTAAAAGCTAGAAATGCCTATCTTGAATCAGAAGGAATCAATCCTTTTTATCAGGAATCAGTGCCTAAAGCAGCTTTGAAATTACGCCAAGCGTTGGGACGACTGATTCGGACTGAAACTGATCGTGGTGTGTTATTGATTTTAGATCGTCGGTTGTTAACGGCAAGATATGGTGGAAGAATTTTACGTTCTCTACCGAAAAAAGTAAAAGTCCAAGAAGAACCAATTGATGTAATCTACCAAGAAATCAGTGAATTCTTAACAAAAAACGAAGAATAAAGTCAAAGTAATCTTCCTATTTTGAGAGAAAAATCTGGTATAATGAAATGCAATGAAGATAAAGGAGCGACGATCCTTGAAGAAAGAATCAAAAAGAGAAAGAACCATTAATCGCGTGTTGCTTAGTTTGATCGTATTTTTACTAGCAGTAATCGTCTTTAGTTCGATTTTTTATTTGCGATCAAATCGCCCTTATGCACAGGCGGAAAAAGAAGCAACAGCTCTTGCAAAGAAATATGCGAATTTGGAAAATGTCGATCAGTTTTACTGGTATACGCGTGAAAAAACTTATTTTTCACTAATGGGGACGAATGACAAAAATCAAAAAATTGTAGTCGTCATTCCAAAATCTGGTGATAAGGTGAAAATCTTGGATCAAAATAAAGGTTTAACAGAAGAAGAAGCCAAACAAAAAATCCAAGAAGCACATCCAGAAGCCGTAATTGAAAAAGCAACACTAGGGATTTTTGAAGATCAGCCTGTTTGGGAAGTTGTCGCTAAAGGTACGGACAATTCATTAAGTTATTACCTTATTACATTTGAATCAGGCGATGAAGTGAAAACCATTCAAAATATTTAACTGTGAAGGGATGAAAAGGATGGAACTATCTAAGAGAGCACAACGTTTAGAGCCTTCTGTAACACTTGCAGCGGCAGCCAAAGCAAAAGCACTGAAAGCCCAAGGTAGAGATATCTTAAGCTTAACAGTAGGTGAACCAGACTTTGCAACACCTGAGAATATTCAGGAAGCTGCAATCCAAGCAATCAAAAATGGGAAAGCAAGCTATTATACACCAACTGCTGGAATTCCAGAGTTGCGCCAAGCAATTGTTGATTATTTAAAACAGCATTACCAACTTGATTATCAAGCTTCACAGACCATTGTTACTGACGGAGCAAAGTTTGCCTTATACACGCTCTTTCAAACAATTCTTGATCCCTCAGATGAAGTAATTATCCCTGTTCCTTACTGGGTAAGTTATGGGGAGCAGGTCAAATTAGCCGAAGGTGTCCCAGTCTTTGTTCGTGGAGAAGAAGCAAATGAGTTCAAAGTGACAGTGGAGCAGTTAGAGGCTGCTCGTTCTGAGAAAACGAAAGCGGTGATTATTAATTCACCGTCTAATCCGACAGGGATGATTTACACCAAAGAAGAACTGTTGGCGATTGGAAAATGGGCCGTTGCAAATAATATTTTGATTGTTGCAGATGATATTTATGGTCGTTTAGTTTATAATGGCAATGAATTTACTCCAATTGCCACATTAGGTGAAGCAATTCGTGAACAAACAATTATCATCAATGGTGTTTCAAAAACATATGCCATGACTGGTTGGCGGATTGGGTATGCAGTTGGTAATCAAGCAATCATTGACGGAATGATCACGATTGCATCACAATCGACTAGCAATCCAACAGCAGTCAGTCAGTATGCTGCAGTTGAGGCATTAAGAGGAGAACAGGATACGGTAGAAGAAATGCGTCAGGCGTTTGAAGAACGTCTCAACCGTTTGTATCCATTAGTGGCAGCATTGCCAGGAGTCAAACTTGCGAAACCGCAAGGCGCTTTCTATCTGTTCCCTAATGTGAAAGAAACGTTAACTATTTGTGGGTATAGCAATGTGACAGAATGGGTCGAAGATCTGTTAGAAGAAACAGGCGTTGCTTTAGTTACGGGTGAAGGATTTGGTGCAAGTGAAAATGTTCGTTTGAGCTATGCGACAAATCTTGGAACGCTTGAAGAAGCTGTGTTAAGGATTGCTCAATTTATTGAGAGTAAAAGTCAAAATGAATCCTGAAAGTAAAACAGGAAGAAAAAAGGAGAGTCATTCGTGGAACAAATTCAAATTATTGATTCGAAAAACCATGTAGGAGAAACTGTGACAATTGGTGCTTGGGTTGCTAACAAGCGCTCAAGCGGAAAAATTGCCTTTCTTCAACTAAGAGATGGAACAGCCTTTTTCCAAGGCGTAGTTGTCAAAAGTGAGGTACCAGAAGAAGTTTTCCAAACAGCTAAGAACTTACATCAAGAAACAGCAATCACTGTTACTGGTGAAATTCGTGAAGATAGCCGTTCAAAATTTGGATATGAAATTGGCATTACTAACATCGAAGTTGTTGGTGAAAGTCATGATTATCCAATCACACCGAAAGAACACGGTACAGACTTTTTGATGGATCACCGTCATTTATGGTTGCGCTCATCACGTCAACATGCAATTATGCAAATTAGAAATGAAATCATTCGTGCAACGTACGAATTTTTCAATGCGAATCAATTTGTTAAAATTGATCCACCAATTTTGACTGGTTCAGCACCAGAAGGCACAACAGACTTATTTGAAACAAACTATTTTGATCAAAAAGCGTATCTTTCTCAAAGTGGTCAATTATACATGGAAGCTGCTGCAATGGCATTTGGAAAAGTCTTTTCATTTGGACCAACATTCCGTGCAGAAAAATCAAAAACACGTCGTCACTTAATTGAGTTTTGGATGATTGAACCAGAAATGGCCTTTACTCATCAAGAAGAAAGCTTGGAAGTCCAAGAAAAATATGTGGCTTTCTTAGTACAAAGTGTCTTAGATAATTGTGATTATGCTTTAGATGTACTGGAACGTGATAAAGAAGTCTTGAAGTCGTATACTAAATTACCTTTCCCACGTATCACGTATGATGATGCGATTGAACTATTGAAGAAAAATGGATTTGATGATATTGAGTGGGGCGAGGACTTCGGTTCACCACACGAAACGTTTATTGCAAATTCATTTGAACAACCTGTTTTCATTTTGAACTATCCAAAAGCAATCAAACCTTTCTACATGAAACCACATCCTACACGTGAAGATGTTGTGATTTGTGCAGATATGATTGCGCCAGAAGGTTACGGCGAAATCATTGGAGGCAGTGAACGTGCAACTGATTACGAATTTTTACTAGAACAAATTCGTGAACATGGCTTAGATGAAAATGAATATTCTTGGTATCTTGACCTACGTAAATATGGCTCTGTACCTCATTCAGGTTTTGGTTTGGGTCTAGAACGTACGGTTACTTGGATTTCAGGAATTGATCATGTGCGTGAGGCAATCCCATTCCCTCGTTTGTTGAACCGTATTTATCCATAAAGGTTGTGGTTCCAAGCGATTAGCTTCAAGCAATAAGGATGCTTTTCTAAAAATAGTTTTCCATATTTTTGTTGAAATTTAGACTTACTGGGAGGAAGTTGCTTTAGGAACACTTTAAATAAGAACACAACTTAATAAAAAGAGTTTAAAAAGGAAGCATGACGAAACTTTCATGCTTCCTTTTTGGCATTTTATGCGATAATAGATTCAAGTAACTTTGGCAAAGGAGAATAGTATGAGCTGTTTAGGAAATATTTTATGGTTTATTTTTGGTGGATTAGTTGGTGGACTTGGCTGGCTGATTGCCGGTGTATTATGGTGTATAACAATTGTTGGAATCCCAATTGGGTTACAATGTTTTAAACTTGCTTCTCTATCTTTTGCTCCATTTGGAAAAGAAGTCGTTTATCATCAAAGTGGTTTTTCATTGATTGTCAATTTGATTTGGTTGATTGTATCAGGTCTCCCTTTGGCGCTAACACACGTTGTAAGTGGCTTGATTTTGTGCATTACGATTGTGGGAATCCCATTTGGTAAGCAATCATTCAAATTAGCTCGTTTGGCATTGATGCCATTTGGAGCAGAAATTGTTCCAAGTAATCACTATTATTTTGAGTAACGATCAAATAGCGGACAAAACGGAAATCGTTTTGTCCGCTATTTTTGACAAGAAAAGAAAAATGTCAAATAAAAGAAAAAAAGAGAAGGCTTCCAGTTGACATATGAATGCACATTCATTTATAATTACTTATGAAGAGTTATTCATGTGTATTGCAAGGAGGGAAAGAAAATGAATAAAGATTATCGATTAGATGGCTTAGATTGTGCAAATTGCGCAATGAAAATTGAAAAAAAAGTACAGACAATTGAAGGTGTGAAGGAAGCAAATGTAAACTTTACTACTGGTAAGTTGCGAATTGTTGCAAACGAAGCAGATTTAGCAACAGTTGAAACGAAAACGAAGCAAGCAATTAAAGAAATCGAACCGGATGTGGCGGTTAGTGAGATTACAAATAATCACCAAGACGGAGACGGACATAATCATGAGCATGATAATAGTCGAAATGATTTGCTTCGTATTCTTATCTCTGCATTAGGAATGGGCCTTTTGATTTGGTTCTCGCCAACTGGTATTGTTCGCCTAATTGGTTATCTCCTTATTTATGGATTAATTGGTTTTGATGTAATAAAAAAAGCTGTTATGAATATAACCAAGGGTCAGATTTTTGATGAAAACTTTTTGATGGCGATTGCGACAATTGGTGCAATGATTATTGGCGAATATCCTGAAGCAGTTGCTGTAATGCTATTTTATCAAGTAGGTGAATATTTCCAAGGATTTGCGGTCAAACAATCACGAAGATCTATTCGTGAACTGATGGCCATTCGCCCCGATACAGCCCGTGTCCAAACTTCTGAAGGCTGGAAGAATGTTTCACCAGAAGCAGTTGAGTTAGGACAACAAGTCTTAATCAAGCCTGGTGAAAGAGTCCCACTAGATGGAAAGATTATTGAAGGTGAATCTATGGTTGATACTTCTGCCTTAACTGGAGAATCTGTTCCGCGGAAAGTAACCAGTGGAGAAATGATTCTCAGCGGTTTTATCAATAAAAATCAACCTATCGTAATGAGTGTTGAGAAAAC
This sequence comes from Enterococcus thailandicus, assembly GCF_001886265.1. Lineage (GTDB taxonomy): Bacteria > Bacillota > Bacilli > Lactobacillales > Enterococcaceae > Enterococcus_B > Enterococcus_B thailandicus. The sequence continues at coordinate 62,559 of NZ_JXLE01000014.1, read as the reverse complement.
TTATGGTGAATCAACAATCAGTAAGTTATTGGAATTAGTTGAAAATGCTAGTAGTAAGAAAGCACCAGCCGAAAATTTCATCACTAAATTTGCGCGTTACTATACACCAATCGTAGTTGTTTTAGCGGTATTGTTAGCAATCGTGCCACCATTAGTGGTTCCTGGTGCCGTATTCTCTGAATGGATTTATCGAGCATTGACGTTCTTAGTTATTTCTTGTCCTTGTGCTTTAGTGATTTCTGTCCCATTGAGTTTCTTTGGCGGGATAGGTGGCGCAAGTAAGATTGGGGTATTGGTTAAAGGAAGTAACTACCTTGAACTACTTGCAGAAACAGAAACAGTCGTTTTTGACAAAACGGGGACGTTAACTAAAGGTGAATTCTCAGTTCAAACAATTGAAACAACGATGGATCAAACAACTTTTATGCAGTATGTAGCGAGTGCCGAACAATATTCTACACATCCAATCGCTCAATCAGTCTTGGCTGCTTACCAAGGTCCTTTATTGGTGAGTGAACAAGTAGAAGAAATTGCTGGTGAGGGAATCTCAGCAGTGATTGATGCTCATGATATTTTAGTTGGTAATCAGAAATTGATGGCGCGTAAACAAATTGCATTTTCTACGAGTGAAGAAGTTGGGACATTACTTTATGTTGCGATTGACCAAAAATATGTCGGCTTCCTATTGATTGCAGACGCACTAAAAGAGGATGCAATTGAAACAATGAATAAGTTGAGAAAAGCTGGCGTCAAAGAAACAGTCATGTTGACAGGTGATGCGAAAAAGATTGCTGATTCTGTAGGTAAAAAAGTAGGAATTGATCAAGTTTATAGTGAATTGCTTCCTCAAGATAAAGTTGACAAATTAGAAATGATTCTTGCAAAAAGTTCTGGCAAAGTAGCTTTTGTGGGTGACGGAATCAATGATGCTCCCGTTTTAGCAAGAGCGGATGTCGGAATCGCCATGGGTGGACTAGGAAGCGATGCGGCAATTGAAGCAGCTGATGTTGTAATCATGAACGATGAACCTTCAAAAATTGCAGACGCGATGCGAGTAGCTCGTAAGACATTACGAATTGTGAAACAAAATATTGTCTTTGCAATTGGTGTGAAAGTTCTAGTTTTACTACTTGGCGCATTAGGCTTTGCCTCAATGGGTGATGCTGTTTTCGCAGATGTCGGGGTAACGGTGATTGCTGTTTTGAATGCAATGAGATGTTTGCGAGTGAAAAAATTAAATGAATGAATATTGATAAATTAAATATGCGTAAAAAAGTTTTGTTATCGCTCGAAAAAATAACGTATGTTCGAATCCAAGAGATTACTGTTGCTGGTCTCTTGGATTTTTTTCATGTAATTTTAAAAGAAGTCGCAGCAAACAAAAATGTATTTTCATTTTTCAGAAAATTATGTCTTGCAAGTATCATAAGACGAAAACTTTTTGAACAAAAAATATTTTTCTGGTTTTATGATGAAAAAATAATTTTAAAATGATGTGTTTATGGTAAAAGAATGCACACTTAAAATAACAAACTATTGCGACAGTTAAAAAAAGTGATTATTATTACATGGTGCAATAGATACTTTATATCAAAGGAGAGAGACAATGAACGACAAACAACTGCGCTGGTTCACAGTTGCATTGATTGCATTCAATATGGTCTGGGGTATGGGAAATGTTGTGAATAACTATGCACAACAAGGGATTTCCGTTATTACTTCTTGGTTATTGATTCTTGCAATCTATTTTATTCCTTATGCTTTGATTGTTGGCCAATTAGGTTCAACATTTAAAGATAGTAAAGGTGGCGTAAGCTCTTGGGTTGAAAATACAACTTCCAATAAACGACTAGCTTATTACGCTGCATGGACTTATTGGGTTGTGCATATTCCTTATTTGGCACAAAAACCACAAGCAATTTTGATTGCCGCTGGCTGGGCAGTCCAAGGAAATGGAGATATCGTGAATACGATGTCTGTTCAATTAGTTGCTATTATTTCATTAGTAATCTTTTTAGCGTTCTTATACTTATCAACTAAAGGATTATCAACATTGAAAGTAATCGGTGGATTAGCAGGAACTGCGATGTTCGTGATGTCATTACTATTCATCTTACTAGCAGTGACAGCACCATTCATCAATCCAACAATGGAATTTGCTACACCACATATGAATCAAGTGAAAACATATATTCCGACATTTGATTTTAGTTACTTCACAACCGTTTCAATGTTAGTTTTCGCAGTAGGTGGAGCAGAAAAAATCTCTCCTTACGTAAACTCAACAAGAAATCCTGCAAAAGAATTTCCAAAAGGAATGATTTTCTTAGCAGCAATGGTTGGTGTTTGTGCAGTATTAGGTTCAGTTGCAATGGGTATGCTATTTGCAAGTGACAATATTCCCAAAGACTTAATGGCAAATGGTGCTTACAGTGCCTTCCAAATTTTAGGTAATTACTATGGAATTGGAAATGCACTAATGATTATCTATGCGTTAACAAATATGGTTGGGCAAATTTCTGCTTTGGCCTTCTCAATTGACGCGCCACTAAAAATCTTGTTAGCTGATGCTGATCCAGAGTTCGTACCAAACTGGTTGCGTAAACGTAATCGTAAAGGGACTTTGGTCAACGGTTATTTCTTAACAGGGATTTTAGTAAGTATCATTATCTTACTACCAATTTTCGGTATCAAAGACATGAATGAATTAGTTAAATGGTTGACTAACTTAAACTCAGTTGTAATGCCAATGCGTTATCTATGGGTATTCTTGGCTTACATGATGTTGAATAAAGCATATAAAAAATTCACTTCAGAGTATAAATTTGTTAAGAATCCTAAAATCGGTTATATCTTCGGTGCATGGTGTTTTGCATTTACAGCATTTGCTTGTATCTTAGGTATGGTTCCAAAAATCGAATACGCAGCTGATCCAAAAGCTTGGTGGTTCCAATTGATTTCAAATATCATTACACCAATTGTGTTGATTTTACTAGGAATGATCTTACCTGCGATTGCACGTCGTGATAAGAACAAAGAAGTTCCTGTATCAGAAACAATTCCACAAGCATAATTCAGTAATTAAGTAATAAAAGTGAAAGAATAAGTTGCCATAGGGTCTGACAAGCTAACTAGTGATTAGTTTGTCAGATCCTATTTTTTTGTGTATCGTAAAAACTATACATATTCATAAGTAGGAATGAAATCAAGAAAATAGAGAGGGAGGATTTATCAATGAATTATTTGATCATGGGCAATTCTGGTTCAGGGAAGTCAACATTTGCTCGGAAACTTCAACAAGTAACAGGAGCCAGTTTATTGCCACTGGATTTTTTGTGGCATCAAACAGACTATAGCGAAGAGGCTCAAATTTGGTTTCAGGCAGAGCAAGAAAAGTTTATCCGCACAAATGAAAACTGGATCGTGGATGGCAATTATTTAGGAACAAGTGACTTACGGTTCCAACATGCGGACATACTTATCCTCTTAAAAGTACCACGTCTACTGTCCTTGTTTCGAGTAATTTCTCGTTCAATCAAACGAAAAAATAATCCAGATTCTAGACCAGATATGCCAAAAACATTTCAGGAAAAATTTGATCGAGAATACTTAGATTTTCTTCTCTACATTTGGCGATTTCCCAACAACCAAGCAGTGAGACTAGAACAAATTTTGCAGGAGCAACCCAATGAACTACAAGTAATCATTCTAAAAAGCAAAAGAGATCAAAAAATTTTCTTTCAAAAATTAATCGAGCAAAAAAGAAGTAAAGAGAGTTGACAGTTTTTGTTTACAGTTGTAAACTAAGTTTGTCTTTAAAGATTACAAGCGTAAACGAAGAGGGGTGAAAGCAATGGTAAAAACGAAAATGCCTGTTAAAATTAGTGATTCTGAGTGGGAAGTAATGCGAGTGATTTGGACATTGAACCAAACGACTGCGCAAGAGATCACTCAAATTTTAGCGGATTCAATGGACTGGAAAGCTGCTACTGTCAAAACGTTACTGGGCCGACTAGTGAAAAAAGAAGTTGTGTGGACGCAGCAAGAGGGGAAAAAATTTATTTATCATCCGGCAGTTTCTGAAATGGAAACGGTTCGTAGCGCAACAGAAAATTTATTTTCACATATTTGTGCAAAAAAAGTTGGTGAGACGATTGCTGATCTAGTGGAAGAAGCCACTTTGACACAAGCAGATATCGATAAAATTATGGAACAGTTGCAACAAAAAGAACCAGTGGCAACAATTGCTTGCAATTGTATCCCCGGACAATGTACGTGTAAATCATAAGGAGGAATTTAGGATGAAACAACAATTTTCAATTCAAGGTATGAGCTGTAATCATTGTGTAGCAAAGGTTGAAGAAACACTTCAAACATTACCAGGTGTTCAAAAGGTAAAAGTAAATCTGAAAAAAGCGAAGGGCATGGTCAAATTCGACGAAAGTCAAATTCAATCAGACCAAATCAAAGAAAAAATTACAGCACTAGGATATCCTGCAGAGGTGATTGAATGACTGAAACACCACAAATGACTACCTTGGTGATTACTGGTATGACTTGTGCAAACTGCTCTGCACGAGTGGAAAAAGAATTAAAAGAACAACCAGGAGTGATTTCGGCAACGGTCAATTTAGCAACGGAAAAAGCAAGTGTCAAATATGCTGAGACTTCTTCTGAGGCATTGATTCAAAGTGTCGAAAAAATTGGGTACGGCGCAATTTTATATGACGAAGAACACAAACAAAAAATTGCTGAAGAAAAAAAAGCGTACTTACGAAAAATGAAACGAGATTTATTTTTAAGCGCACTCTTAACTTTTCCATTAATGGCATCAATGATTGCCATGGTGTTAGGAAATCATGGCGCACTTGTTCAATTTTTCCATCAACCAATGGTCCAACTGCTTCTGGCATTTCCCGTCCAGTTTTACGTAGGTGCACGTTTTTACCAAGGTGCCTATCATGCACTGAAAACCAAGGCACCAAACATGGATGTTTTGGTCGCTCTTGGAACGACTGCTGCTTTTCTATTAAGCATTTATAACGGATTTTTTTCAAGTACAACCAATGATTTGTATTTTGAAAGTAGCAGTATGATCATCACCTTGATTTTATTAGGAAAATATTTAGAGCATACAGCCAAAAGCAAGACAGGCGATGCTATCAAGCAATTGATGTCGCTACAGATGAAGACAGCTCAGAAATTAGTTGATGGTGTCGAAGAAACGATTGCGATCGAAGACGTTACAGTGGGAGATTGTTTAGTGATTCGCCCTGGTGAGCAAATTCCGACAGATGGGAAAATCATTTACGGAAGTAGTGCGATGGATGAAAGCATGTTGACAGGGGAAAGTTTGCCGGTGGAAAAACATCTTGGTGACGCCGTTTTTGGAGGAACAGTGAATACGACTGGTCTAGTACAAATTCAAGTTTCCCAAGTCGGTAGTCAAACCGTGTTAGCTCAAATCATTCAAATGGTAGAAGATGCCCAAGGAAGTAAGGCACCAATTCAACAAATTGCTGACCGTATTTCTGGTATTTTTGTACCTGTAGTCTTAGTTGTTGCTTTCTTTACGTTGGTTTTAACTGGATGGCTTACAGGTGATTGGCAATTGGCTTTGATTCACAGCGTATCCGTTTTAGTAATTGCTTGTCCTTGTGCCTTAGGATTGGCAACACCAACAGCAATTATGGTTGGAACAGGTGTCGGCGCACGAAATGGTATTTTGATTAAAGGTGGCGAAGCGTTAGAAGAAGCGGCGGGACTTACGAGTATTTTATTAGATAAAACAGGAACGATTACACAAGGAGCACCTCAAGTAACTGATGTGATTGGTTCAACAGAAGTTGTTAAACTCTTTCATAGTTTGGAACAAGCTTCCGAGCATCCTTTAGCAAAAGCAATCAATGATTATAGCAAAAAAAACGGGATTGCTCCTTATGAAGTGAGTGAATTTACTGCACATCCGGGCGCCGGAATCAGTGGGAGAATCAATCAGCAAGAATATTTTGCTGGGACAAAAAAACGCTTAGCTCAATTAAGCCTATCAGTTGCGTCATTGGAAGAACAAGCGCTACACTTAGAACGAGAAGGAAAAACAGTCATGTATTTGGCTGATGAGAAGCAAGTTTTAGGATTGATTGCAGTAGCTGATGCAGTAAAACCAGAAGCAAAACAAGCAATTGCAAAACTTCAAGCACAAAAAATCGAAGTGTACATGGTGACGGGTGACAACAAACTTGCTGCTAATGTGATTGGTAAACAAGTAGGGCTTGATTCAGATCATATTTTTGCGGAAGTACTGCCAGATGAGAAAGCCGCTTATGTTCAACGATTACAACAAACGGGTCAGAAAGTCGGCATGGTTGGTGATGGAATCAATGATGCCCCAGCCCTTGCTTTAGCTGATGTTGGTTTAGCGATGGGAAGTGGAACGGATATTGCCATGGAAACAGCTGATGTTACTTTGATGAATAGCAATTTAATGGCTGTTGAGCAAACGATTGACCTATCTCGTGCTACGTTGAAGAAAATCAAACAAAATCTTTTTTGGGCTTTTGTTTACAATACAATTGGGATTCCGTTTGCTGCATTTGGTTTGTTGAATCCGATTATCGCTGGTGGCGCGATGGCATTTAGTTCAGTCAGTGTGCTACTTAATTCATTGAGTTTGAATCGAAAAATGAAAAAATAATTGAAGTGAAGAAGGGATCGAGATGAAAGAATCAGAAAAACAGAATGAATTGTCGAAACACGATCATGAAAAAATGATGCAGGATCAGATGTCTCACGATGAGCAGCATTCAGCGAGTCAGGAGGCTCATGAAAAGCAAGAAATGGACAAGCAAAAGCATCAGCATGACATGAGTGGAATGGATCACTCGAAGCACGAAGGAATGAATCACGAGCATGACATGAGTGGGATGGATCATTCAATGCATGGACATATGCATGACCATGATATGGGTGGGATAGATCACTCGAAGCATGAAGGAATGAATCACGAACATGATATGAGCGGAATGGATCATTCAATGCATGGACATATGCATGACCACGATATGGGTGGGATGGATCACTCCATGCATATGGGGAATTTTAAGCAGAAATTTTGGTTGTCCCTTGTTTTAGCTATTCCAATCATTCTTTTGTCACCAATGATGGGCTTGGAACTGCCTTTTCAAATCAGCTTTCCTGGTTCTGAATGGGTTGTCCTTGTTTTAGCTACGATTCTCTTTGTTTATGGTGGTCAACCATTTTTAAGTGGTGCCAAAATGGAATTAGAGCAAAAGAGTCCGGCAATGATGACCTTGATTGCAATGGGGATTTCTGTTGCATATATTTATAGTTTGTACTCTTTTATCGCGAATTTAGTTAACCCACATGCACATGTGATGGACTTTTTCTGGGAATTAGCTACTTTAATCGTCATTATGTTACTGGGCCATTGGATTGAGATGAATGCTGTTTCAAATGCAAGTAATGCGTTGCAAAAGCTAGCAGAGTTATTGCCTGAATCAGTTAAGCGAATCAAAGAAGATGGGACGGAAGAAACAATTTCTTTGAAAGAAGTTCATGAAGGTGATCATCTAGTCGTACGCTCAGGAGATAAAATGCCGACAGATGGCATCATCATCAAAGGAAATACGATTGTCGATGAATCAGCTGTTACGGGTGAATCAAAAGGAGTCAAAAAACAAGTTGATGACCGCGTAATTGGCGGATCAGTCAATGGTGAAGGCACGATTGAAATCAAAGTTACGGGTACAGGTGAAAATGGATACCTTGCGAAAGTAATGGAAATGGTTCGTAAAGCACAAAGTGAAAAATCAAAATTAGAATCTTTATCAGACAAGGTTGCTAAGTGGTTGTTTTACGTTGCGTTGATTGCAGGGATCTTAGCATTTATTATTTGGCTAGTTGTAGCCGATTTACCTACCGCGTTAGAAAGAATGGTTACGGTCTTTATTATTGCGTGTCCCCACGCACTAGGTTTGGCAATTCCTTTAGTTGTAGCTCGTTCAACATCAATTGCTGCAAAAAACGGCTTGCTGTTGAAAAATCGCAATGCTTTAGAACAAGCCACTGATTTGGATGTCATCATGTTAGATAAAACCGGAACCTTGACGCAAGGAAAATTTACGGTCACAGGTGTTGAAATGCTAACTGATTCTGTAACGAAACAGGAAGCACTTGAAATGATTGGTGCGCTAGAAGCAAATGCCAACCATCCATTAGCAATCGGGATCATGAGCTATCTGCAAGAGCAAAAAATTACACCAGCTAAAGCTGAAAATTTGAAAAATTTAGCAGGTGTTGGCTTAGCTGGCACGGTGAACAATCAGGAAGTCAAAATCGTGAATGAAAAAGAAATCAAACGACTTGGCTTCGTTGTAAAACCAGAGTTACTCCATAGCTATCAAGAACAAGGAAATACGATTAGCTTTTTACTTTTAGCAGACCAATTGGTGGCAATGATTGCACTAGGTGATGTCGTGAAACCAGAAGCAAAACAATTTATCCAAACATTGAAAGATCGCAAAATCACACCAGTCATGTTGACCGGTGATAATGAAAGTGCTGCTCAAGCAGTAGCACATTATTTAGGAATCGATGATTTTTATGCGGGATTGTTGCCTGATGATAAAGAGAAAATCGTGCAAAATTATTTGCAACAAGGTAAAAAAGTCATTATGGTTGGTGACGGGATCAATGATGCACCAAGTCTAGCTCGTGCAACAATCGGTATGGCAATTGGTGCCGGAACAGATGTGGCAATTGATTCAGCAGATGTCGTTTTAACCAATAGTAATCCCAATGATATTTTGCATTTCTTAGATTTAGCAAAACAAACAAGAAGAAAAATGATTCAAAACCTTTGGTGGGGAGCAGGCTACAATATTATCGCAATTCCTTTGGCTGCCGGGATTTTAGCGCCAATTGGTATTTTATTAAGCCCAGCTGTTGGTGCTGTCTTGATGTCACTCAGCACAGTCGTAGTTGCTTTGAACGCGTTGACTTTGAAAATCAAATAAGTTAGATAAACCAAGGGGTGATGAGCTTAGGCCATCACTCCTTTTTTGATTAATCCAAAGCTTGTTTGAAATAATCGTGCTTTGGCTTCAAGCTCGATTTTTACTTTTTCAATTTCTTTTAATGAAAGTGTTTGGCTTTCGTGGATTTTCTTTTTCGACTTTTGTAAAAGTTCACTCATTTGTAGAACCTCCATTCATACAAAAATAATTAGTTAGGTACCGAATCATTTTCTTGTTTCGATTATAGTTCGGTACCTAACTATATGTCAAGAAGTTTTCTAAAAAAGAATAGATTAGATGTGAACTACATAAAAATTTTGTGGACGCTTTGGGTTCTTTGTTATACTTTAATAGTGACTCTTCAGATGATCATCTTGAAGTGTAAGGAAGTGGGGAGGAAAATCACTTGGTAGAAAACATAACGACCAAAAGCTTGGGACTACGAAAACTTGGACATAAATTGAGCCAATTGATTATGCCAAACCTAAGTATTTTTATTGCTTGGGGATTTCTTTCTTTTCTAACGCCTTATTTTTCTGGAGAATTAGCCCAGAGGCTGAATGAAGTGAGCGAGTGGATGCTTCATTTGTTATTACCGATTTTGATTGGTTATCTAGGTGGGAAAATTACTGGAAATCAACGTGGAGCAATTGTTGGCGCAATTGCTACGCTAGGAATCATTGTTGGTTCAACTGCGCCACAAATTGTGGGAGCCATGATTATGGGAACGTTAGCAGGAAAAGTGTATGATTTTTTTGAAAATAAAGTTAAAGAACAGTTTACGATTGGATACGAGATGTTGATTCATAATTTACTTGTAGGAATCATCGGTGGTGTATGTTGTCTGCTGGGAATGATTGTGATTACGCCTCTCATTTCTTCGGTTAGCCAAATGATTTCACAAGCTATTCTTTGGTTGACGGAAATGAAAATGCTTACGTTAGCTCATGTCTTGTTGGAACCACTCAAAGTATTGTTTTTTAATAATATTATCAATCATGGAATTTTGACACCACTTGGCATTGAATTTGCTCAACAAGAAAACTCATCGATTTTATTCTTGATGGAGGCGAATCCGGGGCCTGGGATTGGTGTGTTGCTTGCGATTCTTTTTCAGGGAAGAAGAGAAACCAAAACCAATGCAGGGAGTGCGCTAATGATCCAAGCTATTGGTGGTATCCATGAAATTTATTTCCCTTTTGTATTAATCAAACCAAAACTTGTATTGGCAGTCATTTTGGGCGGTGCTAGCGGAACCTTTCTGTTTCAGTTATTGCATGTAGGGTTAAGTGCGCCAGTCTCACCGGGCTCATTAATCGTTATTTTGACGAATACGCCGACAAATCAGCTTTTAGCCGTTAGCTTTGGTATTTTAGTGAGTATTCTAGTGACGTTTAGTTGTGCATTGTTTTTACTAAGGAAAGAAGCAGTGAATGTTGAACAAGAAAAGTCAAATGATGAGGAACGTGAAGAAATGCAACTAGCGAAAAATAAAAAAATTATCTTTGCTTGTGATTCGGGAATGGGCTCAAGTGCGATGGGTGCTGCGCTATTAAAGAAACAACTACAAGTCGCAAACTTACCTGCAAGCGTTGATTATGCTTCGATTTATCAAGTCAAAGATCAACCAGATCAACTAATTATTGTTCAAAGTGAACTGACAGTGCTCGCACAACAGCAAGCACCAAATAGCCAAATTCTCTCCTTGGATCACTTTTTGGAAGTAGAGAATTCTTTACCAAAGATTAAAAGCTTTCTTTTAACAACTACTCACATGGAGAAATCCGCAGAAATTGCCATAGAAATGGACAGAAACGAAACTGAAAAGGTCGTGTTTTTATACGCTGAAAATATTCGAGGCTCACAAACGATGGGCATGACGATCCTAGCACAATTAGCGAAGAAACAGGGACGCTCACTTTCCATTAGCAAGCTACCAATTGAACAGTTAGTAGGCGAAAAAGAAACCATTTATGTTGCTACAACTGCTTTCTTCCACAAGTATCCCCAGTTAGCAGAACTCTCCAAGATTGTTTTAGTTGAACATTTCGTTTTAACAACAACCTATGAACAATGGATGAAAGGAGGAGTTGAGCATGTACTTGTCCACAAGGGAAAAACAATTGATTAGTGAGTTGTTACACAGTTCCACACCAGTGTCCGTAGATCGAATGATGACGGTCTTAAAAGTTAGCAAGCGAACAGTTTATCGTGAGCTAGATCAGTTAGCTTTATCGTTGAAAGCAGTTGATGCGCAATTAAAAAAAGTAACACGTGGTTCGTTCTTGATTGATGCGACAACTGAAACCAAGTCGAAACTATTAGCAGAAATCAATGATGAAGGTGGCGAAGAGCTTTCGACATTGGAGCGACAACATGCGATTTTATTAGCGATTTTATTGACAGCACAGCCGTTGAGTTTAGCACATTTTTTGGAAACTTATTTAGTCAGTAATACAACATTTTATGCAGATATCAAGCAACTTGAAGCAAGTATCGAACACTTGCCTTTAAAAATTGTTCGTAACCAAGGATATGAAATCGTTGGCCCAGAAAAATATCGGCGTTTATTGGCGGCGAATGTGTTGGAATTGGAAATTAATGAATATGAATTGTTTCATCTGATGAAAGAACAAAAAAGTTCAAATTATTTTTTTCAATTTATTCAGTTAGAAAATTTCTTTTTAGTGAGAAAGATGATTAGTGAAGAGCTGATTGGCAAAAAAAATGAGCTGAGTGACCGCAAATTAGCGCATCTGATTTTGATATTGACGCTGACGATGGATCGGGTGAAAAAAAATCAGTTTTTGACGAATGAAACATATTTAGGTTTAGCCAATAAAGAGTTTTTACAAATCGCCAAGCGACTTTTTGCTATTATCGGAAAAGAAAGCCAACAACTTTATCCAGTGAATGAAATTGTTTTTTTTGCAAGTTTGTTGAATGATTTTTCTAATTCATTTGATAAAGATTTCTTTGATGAACATTTTGATACACAGCTTGCTTATCTAGTAAAACAGCTGATTACATTAGTTAGCGAAGAAACAGATGTACGTTTTTATGAAGATGAAAGCCTTTATAAAATGTTACTAACACATTTGTCTGGGGTATTTTCTCGAGCGATTTTGCAAGAAGAAACGTTGACGAATCCGATTCTTGAAAAAATCATGGTTCAATACGAGGAACTGACTACCGCCATTCGATCCGCAGTTAATCAAGTCTTTCAAGAAAAACAGTTATCCAATGAAGAAATTGCCTATATGGTTTTACATTTTGCTAGTTCACTTGAACGTAGTCCAAAAGAAAGTTCGATCCGTATTGCCGCTTTTTCTCCAAGTGGTTTGGCCTCAACTAGTATGCTAGAAATGCGCTTGAAACGGTATTTTCCTTCGATTAGTCAACTGGAATTTTATCGGATTGCAGATATCAAAAAAGTAAATCTTAAAAAAACATATGATGTGGTCATTTCGACTTCCGTTTTACCGGGATATACAGGAAATTATTTGTTGGTGTCACCCTTATTGTTAGAAGATGAAATCAAATGTTTGAAACAAGCTTTTCAAAAAGTGAGAAGCGCTCATCCTTTGCCAGCAGAAAAAACGACTACATCTGAGCCAATTTTAGCAGATCAATACGAACAAACTTTAGCTGTGATGGAAAAAATCAATCAGTTACTTTCTCGCTTTTTTATTCAAGAAATCAGTAATGAAGACAAACTAAGTGAGATTATAAAGCAGGTTCTTTCTTTTTTACCAACGAATTTACTTACAGATGAAAAAGACGTCCAAGAAAAATTAATGCGACGGTATCAACAATCACCAATTGGGATTCCTAAAACAACTATGGGCTTGTTTCACACATCTAGTTCAGCAGTGGCAGCTCCAGTTTTTTGTATCTTCGAGTTGAAGCAACCAATCACAATTGAAGGAATGGACAAGCAATCAATCACGCTTGAACGAATGATGCTAATGCTCGCTCCCTCACCAATTGAGGAAACAGATAGCCGCTTACTAGGAAAAATCAGTGCAGCAATGATTATGAATGACTTGAACTTAGAAATTTTTCAGTCAGGTAATCAAGCAATCGTCTATCAATTGTTGGCAAAAATTTTGATTGATGAGATGAAAAAGTAAAGGAATGAAAAAAGAAACGGAGAGGAGACAAAAATGGAATTAGCCACAGAAAGAATTCAATTGAATCAAACTTTCAGTGATTGGCAAGATGCGCTGACAAATATTGGGGCATGGTTAACTAACCAAGGCTGGGTAAAAGCGGGGTACACTGAATCAATGATCGAACGTCAAGAATTGATGAGCGTTTATATTGGTAACTTTGTTGCCCTACCTCATGGCAACGAAGAACTGGTAGTTAAAGAAGGCATCTCACTTATCCAAGTGCCTGACGGGGTTAACTTTGGAACTAAAGAAGAGCCAAAAATTGCCACAATTCTATTTGCGGTTACCTTCAAAAAGGAACAGCAATTACCAATGTTACAAGAACTGGCATTTTTTTGTGCGGAAATTGAACAAGTGATTGCGTTAAGCGATGCGAAAACTGTGTCAGAAGTGCAAGCAATTTTGGAAAAAAACACCACTAAGTTTGAGTGAAAATTTATAGTTAAAATGAATGAATATTAGTGAACTGTAAAAGAAGGTTGTGGTGCCAAGCGTTCAGCTTCGAAAAAATAATGAGCAACTGACAAAAATAGCTTTTCATGTTTTTGGACAGTTATGAATTATTTCGAGAAGTTGCTTGGGGAACACCGAGGCGAAGGTTGTGGCGCAAAACGCTTAGCTCTGACAAGATAGCGAGTAGGCACTCAAAAATAGTTTTTCATCTTTTGAAATGACGCAAGCTATATGGAGGAGTTGTTTTGGGAACACCGAGGAGAAGGCTGTGAAAGAAGTGTTCAACTCCAATAAATAAAAAAATTACCAGAAATTGCTTCTCAAATTTTTAAGTAATTTGAGCTTATTTGGAAGAAGTTACTTCTGGAACACCGTTTATTTTGAAAAAAGAGTACGACAATCGTCGTGCTCTTTTTTTTATACTCTCCATGTTTTGGCACAAACCTTTGTGCCAAAGTACGACTATTTATGTATTTAGTAAGCGGATACAATTAAGCCATAAAGAAGAAAAGGAGCTAAAAAAATGGAGCAGACGATGAATACCAAAGAAAAAGTCTCACTGAAAGCACGTGTTCAAAAATTAGGAAGTACCTTGTCTAGTATGGTGATGCCCAACATTGGAGCACTAATAGCATGGGGTGTCCTAACAGCTTTATTTATTCCAGATGGCTATTTACCGAATGAACAATTTGCGACAATGGTTGGTCCAATGCTGACTTACTTGATCCCGCTATTGATTGGTTACACTGGTGGAAAAGTAATCGCAGGTGATCGAGGCTCAGTTGTCGGAGCCATCGCAACGATGGGCGTCATCGTGGGGACAGATATTCCAATGATGCTTGGCGCGATGATTATGGGGCCTTTGGGCGGTTATGCAATAAAAAAATTCGATCAGGTATTTCAATCACGAATTAAATCAGGCTTTGAAATGTTAGTTAATAATTTTTCAGCAGGATTGATTGGTTTTGGTTTAGCTCTAGTTGGTTTTACCGGGATTGGTCCAGTTGTGGATGGCTTGACACAAGCGATGGCCCAAGGTGTAGAAGTTATTTTAAACGCGCACTTAATTCCACTTACGAATATTTTTATCGAACCAGCGAAAATTTTATTTTTGAATAATGCAATCAATCATGGCATTTTAACACCACTTGGAACAGAGCAAGTCGCAACAGCAGGCAAATCAATTTTGTTCTTATTAGAAGCCAATCCTGGCCCTGGCTTAGGTGTGTTATTAGCTTTTACTTTCTTTGGCAAAGGCGCAGCAAAATCTTCTGCACCCGGTGCAATCATTATCCACTTCTTAGGTGGAATCCATGAAATCTATTTTCCATACGTCATGATGAAACCGCTTTTGTTCTTGTCGGTAATTGCAGGCGGAATTTCAGGAAGTTTCATTTTCCAATTATTAGATGCAGGACTACGCGCGCCAGCTTCACCCGGATCAATTATTGCTATTTTAGCAATGGCACCACTTAGTTCTTATCTACCAGTGTTATTAGGTATTGGAGTTGCAACCATCGTTTCATTTGCAATTTCTGTAGTTATTTTAAAGGCAGATGCTCGAGAAGAATCAGAAAGTTTTGAGCAATCGGTTCAAGAAATGAAACAAGCCAAACAAACTGCTAAAGGCTTGACTATTCGTCCAGAGGCATTTTCATCAACTAAAAAAATTATTTTTGCCTGTGATGCAGGTATGGGTTCAAGTGCAATGGGAGCTTCAATTTTAAGAAAAATGGTTCAGAAAGCTGGTCTTCCACAAACCGTGACAAATCAAGCGATTAGTCAGTTAGTAGATGAAGAAGGGACGCTAATCATTACCCAAGTTGAATTGCAAGAACGAGCAAAACAAAAAGCACCACATGCACAGTTTGTTGCAGTTGAAAACTTCTTGAATTCACCGAGATATGACGAGGTAATCCAACAATTAAGCCAAAAAGAAACAACCGAAACTAGGGAACTAATGGACGAACCATCAATCGAAATCGGACCACAAGACATGAGTAAAATCCAAAAAATCGTGATTGTCCACGACCAACGAGCAGGATCGGCAACGATGGGAATCAATGTCTTAAAGGAAGTACTTCAAAAAAATGATATTCAAATTCCATTAAAAAAAATCAAGATTGATGAATTAGCTGATGATGAACATTCATTGGTACTTGCTCAAGAACATTTGACGAAAGAAATTCAAGAGCTTGCACCAAATGCTCTTCACTTACCAGTTGAAAGCATGGTTCAAATCAAACATTACGAAACCATTGCGCAACAGCTTAAAAAATCTGCTTAAAAAAGGAGAAAACGATGAAAGCACTAGATTTTAGTATGATCGAATTAAACCAAGCATTTGCTTCTAAAGAAGAAGCGATTCGTTATTGCGGAGAAAAGTTAGTTGAGGCGGGCTGCGTGGATGAAGCATACATCGACTCAATGATTCAACGTGATGAGATGTTATCTGTCTATATGGGAAACTTTATTGCTATTCCTCATGGGACAGATTCAGCAAAAAAATATGTTAAGAAATCTGGTATCTGTGTAGTACAAGTACCCGAGGGAGTCAATTTTGGAACAGAAAATGAGGAAAAAATTGCGACTGTGTTATTCGGCATCGCAGGTGTCGGAGAAGAACATTTAGCGTTAGTTCAACAAATAGCCTTATATTGTAGTGATGTTGACAACGTTGTTCAGTTAGCAGATGCATTAAGTAAAGAAGAGGTTTGTGAAAATTTAGCGATTGCATAAGGAGAGAGAAAGATGAAAGCAGTACATTTTGGAGCAGGAAATATCGGACGTGGATTTATCGGTGAAGTGTTAGCAGAAAATGATTTTGACATTACTTTTGTGGATGTCAATCGTGAAATCATTGATGCGTTGAATGAAAGAAACGGATATGTTATCGAACTTGCGGATGAGTCAAAGAAACGAATTGAAGTCCAACATGTTTCTGGAATCAATAATCAAGAAAATCCTCAAGCCGTAATTGCTGCGATTGGCGAAGCAGACTTAGTGACAACTGCGATTGGACCCAACATTTTGCCTTTTATCGCAGAATTGATTGCTAAAGGGATTGAGCAACGAGAAAAAGTACAGAATACAACACCTTTAGATATCATTGCTTGCGAAAATATGATTGGTGGTTCAGCATTTTTAGAAAAAGAAGTCCGTAAACATTTATCACAAGTTGATTTTTTAGAGAAGTATATTGGTTTCCCCAATGCAGCAGTTGACCGAATCGTTCCGTTACAAAAACATGAGGATCCGCTGTTTGTTCAAGTTGAACCTTTTAAAGAATGGGTGATTGCAGATCACGAACGAAAAAACACAGCAATCGAATTGGAAGGTGTCCTTTATGTAGCCGAGTTAGAACCTTATATTGAACGCAAGCTATTCAGCGTGAACACTGGACATGCAACAGCTGCTTACACGGGTGCTTTGCTAGGCTATCAAACGATTGATGAGGCAATGCAAGATGCGTTAGTTGTCGCACAACTAAAATCTGTGTTGCATGAAACAGGAAATCTGTTGATTGCGAAGTGGGGCTTTGATGAAAAGCAGCATGAGCAATACATTGAAAAAATTATTCAACGTTTCCAAAACAAATATATTTCCGATGCAATTAGTCGTGTTGCGCGGACACCTTTAAGAAAATTAGGAAATCAAGAACGCTTTACTCGACCAATCTTGGAATTAAAAGAAAGAGATATTGTTTCACCACATTTGACTGCGACGATGGGTATTATTTTTAACTATTATGATCCAAACGATGAACAAAGTTGCGAACTTTATGAAATGAAGCAAACAAAAAATATCGAGGAACTGATCCAAACCGTGACAGGAATCAACGATGCGAAAATGATTGGCGCAATCAAACAAAATGTGGAACGCTACGATAAACAAGTTGCGTAATGAAAAGTTCGACCATTACATCAGATAAAAAAGAGGCTGGGACTCATCAAGTTCCGGTCTCTTTCTAATTTCTAAAACAAGTGAAAGCCACTTGTCTTTTAGTAGCATGAACAATTTAGTTTCGTTTAGAAAAGAAATGAAGTGATTTACTGATTGTTTTAATAATAGTCAGATAAGTTTCTTTATCAAAATGCATCGCTTGATTTTGTCCATAAATAGTTTCTTCATAGTTTTTGGTTAGCTTGATTAAATGTTGGTGCATTGAAATCGCCTTTTCGACACGATAACTGTAGTCCTGTAAGCTTTCTGCACGTTGTCTTGGAAATAGCTTTTCTACATGTGCTAGCAATTGTTGATAGGTTCTTTGACTATCCGAAGCGAAAAAAGCCACTTGGTAATAAAAAATGTGCCAACGAACTTTTTGACGAAAGGAAGGAATGAGTAATGGGACGAGCAAAAATATGAATAGAAAGAAAACGACGAATTTCCATAAAGACCTATCTGCGATTGTTGTATCAGAAAAAATAGGGTTATCTTCTGTTGAAGTTATTGCCTCTGAACCAGTTGTTGAGGAAACTGCTGTCGTTTCGGCTGCTGACGATTGTGACTGACTTTCTGGAACGGCTGTGGGAGTCGTTTCCTGCTCACTTTGTGCAGTTGCTGGGTTTGCAAATGCTGGTGTGGGTTCAAAAGGTAACCAGCCAAAGCCAGGAAAATAAACTTCTGGCCAAGAGTGAGCATTGCTATTTAAAATACTGTATTCCTTGAGCCCATTACTGTGGCTACCTGTTTGATAACCCATAGTAAAACCTTTTGTCCAGCGTGCAGGGATACCAAGTGTACGCAGTAAAACTACCATAGCCGAAGAAAAATTATCACAATAACCAACTTTAGAATCAAATAAAAAGTGATCGACATAGTCACGATTTGCAGGTGTGTGTGGTGTATCGACTTTTGAATAACGGAATTCGCCACTACTTTTCAAGTAATCTTGGATTGCAAGAACTTGATCGAGTAAGGTTGTTTTGGTAGTTGTTATTTCTTCAGCAAGAGAAGTTATTCGTTTTGGTAAATTTTCTGGTAGCTGAAGCTCTGTTTGATGTTCTGCTTGATCTGCACCAGTTAAAACACTATCGACTAACATCTCATAAGTATAAGAAAGATTGGTAATAGTGAATGTCGCTGTGAATGATGATGATTTATCTAAGACAAAACGTTGAGTATCTGGTAAGAAAAATAACGCACTATCCTGCATTAATGGAAATGCCGTAAGACTAGAATTTCCATAAGAGTAGGGAAGAAAAGTCTGTTCTTCTGTTGTCAACTGAAGGGTAGTTGGTTCAGCAACGATTGTTTCTGGATAATTGAGTAATTGGTGTGGCAACTCGTTTATTTTAAAAGAATCTCGACTATTTTCTGTCCAACCAGTACCAGTATAGACTCCTTTATTCTGGATTTTATAATAATGACCAGATTCTTGAACTGCCGTAAAAACGATGTCCGTTTGATCGTAGATTGGTCCCCCAAGAGTTTCATCATTTTCACTGAATCCAGTTCTTGAACGTCCTGCTTCTTGAAATGTACGAATTCTGGCATACAGTCCTTGTTTGTTGAAGAATTCTCTGACAGGAGCGCTCTTTGCTTCAATTATTTGTGTAACTTCAGGTAATCGTGTAGGAATCCAAGCACTAATGCTCAGCGAGCCAAGCAAAATAACCGTAGCAAAGAAGACGAAGAGCCATCGGTTACTCTTTTTTGGAAGTAATGATAACTGACGAATGAAAAGATAACTGAATAAAATGATAACAATAAAAATACACTCAGTTAACAAATCAAATTCGCGGAAAATACTTAACATCATGAAATAAAGCACCAGTGCTAGAAAGGGAAGCGCCCATAAGTCATAATCAATGGTTAGAGTAGCTAATAAATAAACAAGACATAACATGAGAATGAATGCTGGCAATTCAGGAAAGTAATGGAACTGATTGGTGACTAATTCGTTAAATTCGGATTGGATTTGGCTTGTCAGCTCAAAAAACCAATTACTTCTGACTGTTGCTGGAGGAAAATAAACAAACAAGCTAACCAAGATAGCAAAAAAAGCTAAAATTACTCGAATAATTTTAGAAGAAACCAGTCGGATAATCAGACAGAAGATACCAATAGTAGCAATCAACGGTAAACTTGTGGTGAGATCATTCGCAGTTAAAAAAGTTGGAGCGCCTGCACTTAATAGCAAGAAGGCGTAAAAGCTTCGCCACCATTTTTTCGCCGAAAGATTCAACTTGAGCACCTCCTAACTAAGTTTTTTTAATGGAAACTTTCGTTGACTCTCATCTTGTATAAATAGTTGATTATTTTCAAAATAAATGACGATAACGTTGATGGCTTGCTTTCTCCAACTTGAAAGTTGTTCATGGACTGCTAGAGAGAGTTCTGGAACAAACAGAAGTATCTCCTTGAAATCACGGACACTAAGGTCTGGTTGTTGTAGGTAATCATCTAAAGCACGTAACTGCGCAAAGAAAGCGGGAGAAAGTTGTGTACCTTGGTACTTCTGTTTAGCAAAAATCAGTTGATTTGGATAAGTTTTCTGGTAATAAGAAGCTAAAAAGGAAAAATATAAATCAAGCATTTTTTCAAAATTTGTTGCCGTTCCCCAAAAGAAACAGATTAAGTCAGTTTGTTGAACAGCAGGCTCATACTCACGAGAAAGCCATTGTTGATAGTAAGCGGAACGCTTCCAATCAATTTGTTTTAACGAATCGCCTTGACGATGCTCTCGAATCCCAGCAAGATTTTGAGAAGGTAAGAAGTTGTTTTTTTGTTGTTTACGTGTCAAAAAGCGCGCTAATTTTTGTGCTTCAGGTAATGTGTTATTTGGTAAGACTAGGGGAGTGAATATTATCTGTTTTGTTTTACTTTTTCGAAATAAACCTAAATAATCATAAGCGATGAATTGGACTGAAATTGTTTCAAAAATTCCTCTTTGTTGTGGCGTCCAAATGACTGATTGTTGTTGTTCTTTTTTTGAAATCATCAAAAAAGTCTGTGCTTCTGGTATAAATTCTTCTGGAAAATGTAATGTTAGGCGTGGTAAAAAAAGTGTTGGGACTTGTGACTTAGCAATGCGAACATTGACTGTTATTGAATTGTCTCGATAAACAAGTGTAGGAACGGTGAGAACCAGCTTGATTTTTGATAGTCGTCTGCTTAAGGAAAGCCAACTGAAAGTAATGTATAAGGTAAAGAGAATGACTAAAAACCAGCCAAATTGTTGATTAAATAAAAGCGTGAAGAGTAAAAATAAAAAATATATTAAAAAAATACTGCTATTAATGAGGTAATTCCAGTACTTTTTCATAACTATTTTACCGGAATTGGGATTTGTTTGAGCATTTCTGCTAAGAGTAACTCAATTTCTTCATCGGTCAACGAACGATCATGAAATAATAGACGATGTTTAAAAACAAATGGCAAGAGAACCTGAAAATCTATTGGTGCAACATATGTCCGCCCCTTGATGACTGCGTGGGATTTAGCCGCTTGAATAAAGGCTAAACTACCACGTGGACTGATACCCAATTTAATTGCTGGATGATTACGTGTAGCAGTGACTAATTCTAGCGCGTATCGTGCGACTGAAGGGTCAAGATACGTTGTTGAGACAATTTGCTTGATAGAAGTGAGGGTCTCTTTGGTGAAAATGACTTTTAATGTCGCTAAAGACTGTTCTTGTATTTCCAATAATAAAGACAGTTCTTCTTCAAAAGAAGGATAACCAATGTGTAAACGGAATAAAAATCGATCAAGCTGTGCTTCTGGTAACGGATAAGTTCCTTCATATTCAATTGAGTTTTGCGTTGCTAAAACGAAAAAATGATTATCTAAAGGATAAGTTTGATTATCAATAGTAATATGTTTTTCTGCCATGGCTTCGAGTAATGCTGCTTGAGTTCGTGGAGTTGTTCGATTAATTTCATCTGCTAATAAAATAGTAGTGAAAATCGGTCCAGGACGGAATTCGAACTCCTTTGTTTTTGTATTATAAAAAGAAAAACCCAAAATATCCCCCGGTAAAAGGTCTGGCGTAAATTGAACGCGACTAAACTCACCTTGTATTGTTTTAGCCAAAGCTTTTACAAGTAATGTTTTTCCGACACCAGGAACATCTTCAAATAAAAGATGTCCACCAGAAAACAGAGCAACGAGCATTAATTCGATGATTTGTTGTTTTCCCACGATGACTTTTTGAACCTCGGCTATTAAATGATCGACTTTTTCTTTTACTTCATGTATTGTATTTTCGTTATTTTTATTCATTTTTCACATCACCTTCTCATAAAAAAACTTGTTTCTTTCATTGTAAAGGAAGCCGTACATTCCTACAAGCAAAGCAGTTTTGCTTAAAATAGTATGTTTTATCGATCTAAATTAAAAAATAAATGAGTTTTTAATGAAATAAATAGAAAATAAAAAATTGTTGAAGCTTTTTGCGTAGTTTATTACGACAGGTTTCTCTTCTCAGTGATCTAATGATGTGTGCAAAAAAGGAGGCAACTGTTTTAGCCAAAAAATGATTTTCCACAAAATTTTGTGATATCCCTGCGAAAAAAGCATACAGAGAAGTAGAGGATCGTAGCTTGGCTGGACCAAAACATATGAAATGGCAAAAATTGTTATCAAAAAATTCACAAAATTTATTTTTGCTGATGAATCAAATGAAAGATCTGACTTGGAAAAAAGCAGATCTTGCAGAAAAATTAGGTGTCGATGTCAAGACAATTGATCGACATTTAAGGCGTTTAGAGGTAATTGATTTTCCTGTACAACTGATTTACCAGAAAAAGTCGGTACGGCTGATTTATAGTTTAGGATACAGTGAACCTTATCTGCTATTTGATTTTTTGATTCATTCTGCATCATTTCGATTGTTGAAAGATTTAATTTTGGAAGAAAAGTATCAAGAAAATTATGATCGACCAACACAAGAACGTTTGCGAAAATGGTTGGGAGAGTATCACCTTTCTTTCTCTTATAAAAAAGGACAGATTTTTGGTTCAGAGAGGAAAGTTCGTTACTTACTCTTTAGTTTTTTGAAAGATTTTCCACATTTTTTTGTTGATGATGGAGAAGAATCTTTTTCGGAAATTTTTATTCGTTTGTTAAAGCAACGAAAACGATTGTCTTCAGTGGAAATTTTAGGAGACAACCAAACGATGTTTTTTGAATTGTTTCCAGAACTACTTTTTCGAGAAGAACAAAAGCTATCCGTAAAAGAAAAAAACTATCTGTGTATTGTGAGATTAAGTTGTAATGTGATTACCAAAAAGCGTTGGGAACGACTAGAACAAACGAAAGACTATCGAAAGCTGACAATTGTTACCGAAAAATTAGATTCATTTTTTTGGTTAAATAGTGATTTTGAAACGTTCAACAAGCAAAGAATCACGCAAGTTCTTTATCAAGAGTGGTTGCGTTATTCAATTGGAATCCAGGAACGTTTATCGGACGAAGAAGTTCAGGAGTATCAACAAACATTGAATACTTTTCCTAATGCAAAAGAAAAACTTCATCAATTTCGATTAGCAATTCAACAAGCCTTGACGCATCCATCTGTTAGTTGGGGCCTAAATTTATTAAAAACAATGCAAGAACGCGGATACTTAGAAGTGCATCCACCCTCTGTAAAAATTGTTTTACTCTTTCGTTTTGACCATGAAGAAGCAAGACGGTTAGCTAGAATTTTGGATACCGCGCTTCGTCATCGTAAACGGACGTCTATTCATGTGTGTACGAGAAGTAAACCACCACATTATGCAGATTTGATTATTACCGATCATTTTTCACCGTTAGCTTATTCTAAAGAACAGAAAACTTATTTTTACCATTCTTCTCTTGGCGTGGAACAACTGTTAAAGGATCTTGACGAATGGATTTCGCTAAAATTATAGAATCTTCGATGAATAAAGCCAAAATTTACTGTGCTATGCTATAATAACCTTGATAAAAAAGGAGGGAACTTCGTTGGAATTAAAGAAATTAGAGGTCCCAACATCTTCAATTACAGAAGTCAAACGATCCCCCATGGATGTATTTGCTCAAGCAAGAGAAGCCGGGACTGGTGTATATATTTTTAACCGAGAAAAAGTGGCAGGTGTTATGCTGACTCAAGAACAATATGAAGCATTAGTTCAAGAATTAGATGACCTACGCGAACAAAAAGTAGCAAACAAACAGCAAATGTCAGAGATGATTGCCGAGGTAAAACCATCATTTGAAACAACTGCAGCAACAACCAATGAACCACCTGTGACATCAACGGTAGCCGGAATGGAAGAGTTGGTAGAAACACTTCAAAAAGTACTCTTTACAGGAATGCCAATCGTAGCAAAAAATTTAGATGAACGAATGGTTTCACTTGGCTTTATCACGAAGAAAACAGGATTTGGCGGTGTCGTTGCCATGTTGGATGAACTAAATGAAACTGGAAAAATCAGTTATCAATTACGAAAAAGACAACAGGACCAATCCGTTATTGCAGAAATTATTGGGGAACAAGAAGCAAATTCTCCTGTTTTTGATAAATTGCTAATCAAGAAAATTTATATTCATGAAGGATAAAAACTAAGAGAGTCGCAACTAATTAGTTGCAGCTCTCTTGTTTTTTTGCGGATTAAAAAGGGTGAAGATGAAAGACTATTTTTGTGAATTCTTTCTAATTGTCGAAAGTGAAATTTTCTGGTTACGACTTTGTTTCGAATATGTAAAGAGAGTTGCCCAAAAAGCGCCAAATGCTTGAGGAACTAAATAAAGAAGCCCGAAAATAAGTACAAGCTGTGTCGGTTCAAAAGGTTGATAGAAAAGTTGCCAGTCAGAAAATTTTAAAGAATATATGTAAGAAACAATAGTGGAAATGATATTTCCAACAAGCAGCAGTCGCATTTGTCCTTTGATCCTCATCAGAAATCCACCAAGGATCGCGAGAAAGATCAGAAAAATGAAGCCGGAAACCGAGTGATAATGAAAATCAAGCAATAACACAAGATACAAGTATGGAATCAGGAACAGCAGCAAAAAAATTTTTGACAGGTATTTTGTTAACATAACTAAAAACCTCCTTATACTTGTTTAAAAACCTTTAGTATAGTTATATTTTAAAAAGAAAAAAAACATTAAGCAAACCTTATCACACAATTTGTAGGTTAAATGAATAAACTCTCATTCCCTTATCTCTAAAAAAAAAGTTTTTCCCCCTAATTTTTTTAGAGAGAACATTGTATAGTGATAGGCAAGAAATTTTTATTTTGGGGAGGAAGTAAATGAGACAGAAAATCATGGGCAGACGTAGTTATTTATTTTTTTGGTTTTTTCCACTTCTTTTGCTTCCGTTTACTTGGGTGAATGCAATCGTTCAAGGAGCCGAGGTGTTAGGTTTGATTCAGGGAAGCGGATTTTTAGTAGCACGTAATTTTCCAACATTAACTATTTTTTATTTGCTAGTGAGTGTTAGTTTGTTGATACCAAGGTCTCTGATTAATAATTATAATTGGAAGCTGATTTACTTTTCTTGTATGTTGATTTTTACGTCGATGTTTGCATTATTACCAAGAATGATTATTGGGCCAACAGGACTTAGTCAAAGTGGCTTGAAAGACTTATCCGACTATTCCGCTATGTATTTTTTGACAATCCGTCCATTATTTTATTTGGCGGCTGCGTCATTTATTGTTTCAGTAATCATGTATTTGTTCGTTGAACTGAGAAGACAAGACCGACAGAAATAGTTTCTTCTATTTAAAAAAGTGTTGAAAACTGTTCTAAAAATTGGCTTTCTTTTGATCAAATAACAGTATAAATAAAGTTTAAAAGGCAATTAAAAAAGAGATGTGAGCTGTGTAGTGAACCCAAAAAGTCTAAGTTTTTGGGCGTACATTTGCTCACATCTCTTTTAACGTTGGTGACAACAAAGGATAAGTTTTATTGATTTAGCCAATATGTTTTTCCATCAGTTGTACGTTGCATAAATCCATATTCAATTAAGTAGCGGCGAGTCGAAACGAAATCTTCGACGTGTTGTTTCAAAATATCATTGATTGCATGCTCGGAATAATTTTTTTTCGGATCAAATTTTTGTGTTAAATAATTTAAGAGAATGATTTTTCTTTTTTCTTTACTTGGAAAAGTTTGAATAAAGTCATTATCATCTAAATAAGTTTGTAAGATTTTTTCCTGTTCAGCGGGCGTGATGTTGTATCGTTCATCTAGCATTCGCGCACCTGTGTGAGGTGAAATGAATGTTTGACCACTTGCTGGTAAAAGCTTCATAAGAGCAGTCAGTCGTTTGGCTTGGCGCTCTTTTTCTTTTAATTTGAATCGATGATTTCTTACCGTTGATGGGGAGATTCCTAGGCGCTGAGCGATTACAGTGTCGCTTAAATTTTTTTCAAACAGTTGGATGATTTCGTATTGACTTTCGGATAACCCTAACGATTCTCTAGATAATTGAAGTAGGGCATGCAAGGGGCCACCATGTGCCAATCGAAGATGTTGTGTGATCGCTCCTTTTGCGGTTTGAAGTGCGCTAGGCGTAGTCAAATCTGGATAAATTTTTTCAAATTGAAAAGTTACGTCACAATAAAGGCACTGATAAGTTTCATGTTCAATTGTCCAGCCATTTAGATAATCTTGTTGTTCATAAAGTAATTCAATTTCCATACAAAAACCTCCTTGTTTGCGTTTATATTAACATTTTATCTATTTGTTTGTAAAATAATAAACATAATTATTTTTAGTTTATTTTATACTTTAAACTTTACAGGAAATTTACAGAAGTTCACGAATTGTTTACAACATCCATATCTGAGCTTTACAGTAGCTTGTTACACTTTACTTGTAACTAAGAGAGGAGTATTTGAATGAAAAAATTATGGTATTCTTTAGGCATCATTGGTTTCTTATTAGCAGGTTGTGGTTCGTCAGGTACAAGTACCGACTCAACTGCGCAATCAGATAAAGCAGGTTCAGAACAAGTAAAAATTGTAGCAGTTGGTTCAACTGCATTGCAGCCATTAGTTGATGCTGCACAAGATAGCTTTACCCAAGAAAACTCAAATTATCAAATTTCTGTTCAAGGTGGCGGAAGTGGCACAGGGCTAAGCCAAGTGTCAGACGGCGCCGTGACAATTGGAAACTCAGATGTTTTTGCAGAAGAAAAAGATGGAATCGACGCAACTAAATTGGTTGACCATAAAGTGGCTGTTGTCGGAATGGCACCAATCGTCAATAAAGATACTGGCGTCACAAATGTTTCTCAACAGGAATTGATTGATTTATTTACAGGAAAAATCACAAACTGGAAAGAACTTGGTGGAAAAGATCAAAAAGTCACAGTGATTAACCGTGCAAATGGTAGTGGAACTCGTGCTACTTTTGAAAAATGGGGATTGAATGACGAAACACCTGTGCAATCACAAGAGCAGGATTCGTCAGGAACGGTTCGCCAAATCGTTGCACAAACACCAGGAGCAATCAGTTATCTTGCCTTTTCTTACTTGGATGAAACAACTCAAGCTTTGAGCGTGGATGATGTGAAACCAGAGGAAAAAAATGTGGCAGACAATAGCTGGAAAATCTGGGCATATGAGCACATGTATACAAAAGGAAAACCAGACGCAGCTGTTCAAAAATTCTTGGATTACATGACAAGTGAAGATGTCCAAGAAGGACCAGTTAAAGATCTAGGTTATCTACCAATCACATCAATGAAAGTTGAACGTGATGTTAACGGAGAAATCAAATAAGAATATGAAAAAAAGCAGCGGCGAAAATCGTATCGATTCTCGTCACTGTTTTTTTCATGTTAGTCACTTCATAAAGTAACTTCGAAAGTGGAGCCCACACCGGGATGACTTTCCACAGTAATCGTGCCGTGTAACAATTTGACATAGTCTTTGACGATTGCTAGACCTAAACCTGTTCCTCCAGAGTGTCGGCTGCGTGCTTTATCAACGCGATAAAAACGTTCAAAAATTCGTTCCTGGTCTTCTTGATCAATTCCAATTCCAAAATCTTGGACAGAAAACCATAAGTGATCATCTACACGATAACGAATAATAATTTGGCCACCTTCTTTTGAATATTGGATGGCATTTTCAATCAAGTTTTTGATAATTGGGTATAAAATTTCTGACTGAATGGTAAATGCGCCATTATTCCCCAGCAGTTTAACACTTAATTTTTTCTGTTTGATAAAGGGTTGGTAGCTTTGAATAATTTGTTCAAAGTAAGATTCTAGATAAATCGTTTGTGATTCATATAAATTTTCACCATCTTTAGATAACTGAATGATTTCGCGAATCAACTGATCTAAACGACGAGCATCTTTTTGCATGATTTCTAAAAAAGTAGTTAATGTTTCTGGATCATCTTTGGCACCATCAAGAAGTGTTTCCGTGAAGCCCATCAATGAAGTAACCGGCGTTTTTAATTCATGAGAAACATTTCCAACAAAATCTTTCTGGACTTTTTCGAGCCGACGAACTTTGGTTAAATCATAAGCTACGCCAAGAATTTGTCCAGTTCCATCTGCATTGATAAAGTAACGTAAACTGATGTCCAACGTTTGATTGCCTTCACTTAATTTGATTTCTTGCTGAACTAACGGATTCGTAGCAGAAACCTGATGAATCAAATGGATTAGCTGAGGTTCTTGAATGACCTCAGCATAAGGTTGCGAGGTCAGATAAGTCGTAACCCCAAGATGCATCTGCATTTTAGGATTTAGTAAACGTAAATGCGATTCGGAATCAATTAGAAAGACGCCAATCATTAATTCGTTCAGCAACGTGTACAACTGTTCTTCAGTGGTTGCGTAAGCACGATACATATTACTCATTTGTTCGCTTAGTGCGTTGATTGTTTGATAAAGTTCTTCCCATTGATCTGAAGTTTGCATAATGACTTCTGTTTCTTCGGGGTCGTTGACCATTTTTTTCAACACAGGTAGTACGGTATGCAAAGGTTCATTTCGCTGATAAGCAAAATAGGCGATCATTCCTGAAAGGATGCAAAAGAAGAGAAGAAAGAACAAGAATACCCAACGACGAAAATTTTCTGTGCGTGGTAAAAATCCGCTTGTTGGCTCGGCAATTCGGATCATGGCTTTTAATTGACCATTTTCTTTAATCGGTAAAGCGACATAGAGAAGCTGTTCATTTAAAGTCACACTTTGACGTAAGGAACTTCCCAATCGCCCACCGTCAAGGACAGCTTTGATTTCGGGACGAGTGTTACGGCTACCTGTCAGGTCATCATCACTGGTATCATACAAAACATTGCCATTAGCATCTAGTAGCGTGATTCGTTCAGAAGATTGATGAACAAATTCTGTCAAGGTTTCTTTGTTTTCCATTGAGTCAGGATTTGCCCAAGTAAGTTGTCGCGTTAATAGTTGTGCTTTCTTGGTCAAGTATTCTTCTTGTTGTTCAATAATTTGCTGTTGAAAATAATTTGAAATCAGTTGCCAACTACCAATAAAAACTGTTAGGAAAACGACCAAGAATAGGATACGTCTTGAGAAAATTTTCCAATTTTTCATAGTCGAGGCTCCTGAAATTTGTACCCAAATCCACGGACAGTTACTAAATATTTAGGATGTTTTGGATCACGTTCGATCTTTTCTCTCAGGTGACTGACATGAACATCGACGATTCGACTTTGACCAGCAAAATCAAAATTCCAGATACGTTCGAGCAAGGTGTCTCGATCAATTACGCGATCTTTTCGTTTCATAAAGTAAACTAACAATTCAAATTCTTTGGGAGTCAGTTCAATCAAACGACCGTCAACAGTGACTTGAAAATTAGTTAAGTTAGCGATGATTTGACCAACTGTTAAATATTCTGGCTCTTCTTCCTCAGCAGGCTTGCTTCGAGGTTCCATTCGACGAAAGATGGCTTTCATTCGAGCTAATACTTCGCGTGGGCTAAATGGTTTAATTAGGTAATCATCGGCACCAATTTCTAAGCCTAAAATTCGATCAATCTGATCATCTTTAGCGGTTAGCATCAAAATGGGTGTATCATTTTTTTCTTGGCGAAGCTTCTGTGTAATTTCCATGCCATCCATTGAAGGAAGCATCACATCTAAAATAATAAAATCAAAGGCTTGATCTAAAGCAAGTTCTAATCCCTCGCGTCCATCCGTTGCACTGGTAACTTGATAGCCTTCTTTTTCTAGGTTAAAGGTTAATAAAGTGACGATGGAAGGTTCATCATCAACAACTAAGATTTTTTTCATAAGCGCTCCTTTAAAACATATTCATGCTTTCCTATTTTAGCATAGAATCAAGGGGAGGGGCTATGTAACCAACTCAATAAATGGTATAATAATTAGGCACTTTGTTGGAAGGAAAGGAAGCGATTCAAATGATTGGTATCAGTGCTTGCTTAGGCGGTGTGTTATGTCGTTATGATGGGCAGCCAAAAGCTGTTTCGCAACTTGTCGCATTGGTTGAAAAACACGAAGCCATCATGGTTTGCCCAGAAGTTTTGGGTGGCTTACCGATTCCCCGAGATCCAGCAGAAATTGTCGGCGGAGATGGGTTTGACGTTTGGAATGGGAAAGCAAGAGTCATAACTTCCAAAGGTGTCGATGTGACAAAAGAATATCAGGCAGGTGCAATTCTTGCTTGGCAAAAATTAAAAGAACAACAGATTGATCAACTCATTTTGAAGGCAAAAAGTCCTTCTTGTGGTAGTAGTCAAATATATGACGGTACATTTTCTGGTACATTAACAGAGGGTGTAGGCGTAGCAACTGCCTATTTTTTACAACAGAAGATGAGCGTTCTATCTGATGAAGATTGGTTAGCACAACAGCAAGAAATTACGAAGATAAATGAGGTGAGTTGAATGGAAATTGAAAAAACAAATCGAATGAACGCACTTTTTGAATTTTACTCGACCTTATTGACTGAAAAACAAATGAATTATATGGAACTGTATTATGCTGATGATTTTTCACTTGGAGAAATTGCAGAAGAATATCAAGTCAGTCGACAAGCAGTTTATGATAATATTAAGAGAACTGGAAAAATTTTAGAAGACTACGAGAAAAAACTGCATCTTTTTTCAAATTACATCGTGCGTGAACAAGCCTTGGAACAACTGATGACTTATGTCACCGAGCACTATCCAAAAGATAATGAACTGATTGGTTCTATCCAGCAAATTCAAGATATCGAAGAGTAA
This sequence comes from Enterococcus thailandicus, assembly GCF_001886265.1. Taxonomy (GTDB): domain Bacteria; phylum Bacillota; class Bacilli; order Lactobacillales; family Enterococcaceae; genus Enterococcus_B; species Enterococcus_B thailandicus. The sequence goes on along the minus strand of NZ_JXLE01000014.1, from coordinate 31,737 downwards.
CAAACTAGAAACTAATTAAAGGAATGAAGAAAAATGGCATTTGAAAGCTTAACAGAACGTCTGCAACAGGCGATGGGAAAATTAAGAAAAAAAGGAAAAGTATCAGAAGCTGACGTCAAGGAAATGATGCGGGAAATCCGCTTGGCTTTATTGGAAGCCGATGTCAATTTACAAGTAGTCAAAGACTTCACGAAACGTGTGCGGGAGCGTGCTGTTGGAGTAGAAGTTCTTGAAAGCTTGTCACCAGCACAACAAATCGTCAAAATTGTTGATGAGGAATTAACGATTACCTTGGGTTCCGAAACAGCAGAACTAATCAAGTCACCAAAAGTCCCAACTGTTATTATGATGGTCGGGTTACAAGGGGCTGGTAAAACGACCTTTGCTGGGAAATTAGCAAACTTTTTGAAGAAAAATGAAAAAGCACGACCATTGATGATTGCAGGAGACGTGTACCGACCTGCAGCGATTGACCAATTAAAAGTCTTGGGACAACAATTAGATGTGCCTGTCTTTGATATGGGAACAGATGTCAGTCCAGTTGAAATCGTTCGTCAAGGAATGGAAGTTGCCAAAGAAAAGAAAAATGACTATGTCTTGATTGATACGGCTGGTCGTTTACACATTGATGAACTCTTAATGGATGAGTTGAAGCAAATCAAAGAAATTGCACAACCAAATGAAATTCTCTTGGTTGTTGATGCAATGACTGGACAAGATGCGGTCAACGTAGCTGACAGTTTTAATCAACAACTAGGTATTACTGGGGTTGTTATTACAAAACTTGATGGAGATACCAGAGGTGGGGCAGCGTTATCTATTCGTTCAGTAACTGGTGCACCAATCAAATTTATTGGGTCAGGTGAAAAATTAACAGATCTTGAAGTCTTCCATCCAGATCGTATGGCCAGCCGAATCTTGGGTATGGGTGACATGCTGACGCTGATCGAAAAAGCGCAACAAGATTATGACGAGAAAAAAGCAGAAGAACTTGCCCAAAAAATGCGGGAAAATTCTTTTGACTTCAATGATTTTATTGAACAACTGGATCAAGTAATGGGAATGGGGCCATTAGAAGATCTAATTAAAATGATTCCAGGAATGAATCAAGTACCAGGGATTGAAAACGTAAAAGTTGATCCAAAAGATGTAGAACGGAAAAAAGCAATGGTCTACTCAATGACACCTGCCGAGCGAGAAAATCCTGATTTGTTGAACCCTAGCCGTCGTCGTCGTATCGCTGCTGGTTCAGGAAATAGTGTAGTAGAAGTAAACCGCATGATTAAACAATTCAAGGAATCCCGTAAAATGATGCAACAAATGTCGAAAGGTGACATGAATATTCCGGGAATGGACCAAATGTTTGGTACAGGAGTCAAAGGAAAACTTGGAAAAATGGCGATGAATCGCATGGTTAAGAAAAACAAGAAGAAAAAGAAAAAACGTAAATAAGCAATTGCTGAATTGAATGAATTTGAGCTATGACAAACGATTGATTGAAATGTTGTCATAGCTTTTTTGTTAATGAAGGAAAGTGGAGGTAAGGAAAATGAAACGATGTTCTTGGGCAGAAAACACGGCATCAATGAAAGAGTATCATGATACGATTTGGGGTGTTCCGGAATATGATGATCAACGACTTTATCGCAAGCTAATGCTGGATATTAACCAAGCAGGATTAAGTTGGCAAACGATTTTAAATAAAACTGAAGCTTTTGATTCTGCGTATGATCATTTTTCTTTAGAAAAAGTGGCGGCATATGACGAAAATAAAATAGAATCTTTGCTTCAAGATAAAGGAATTATTCGTAATCGAAGAAAAGTTGAAGCTGCTATTCATAATGCTAAGGCCGTTCAAAAAATCCAACAAGAATTCGGAAGCTTTGCTACTTTTTTATGGTCGTTTTCTGATGGTGAAGTGGTGAATCATATGTATCAAACACAAGAAGAAATTCCGACAACGAGTGAACTATCTGATAAAATCACTAAAGAACTGAAGAAACAGGGGTTTAAATTTGTCGGTAGTACCACGATTTATGCATTTTTAGAAGCAGTTGGAATCATTAATGATCATGTCATTGATTGCTTTAGACATTCAGAAGTAAAGCAATCAACGATTCAAGAAGACGAATCAATTGATTGATAAAAATCCGAAGTGAAGGAGAGACATATGCGAAAAATCGTTTTTTACGGAGCTATTAGTTTGGACGGTTATCTGGCAACAAAAGAAGATGATTTACAATGGCTATTTGATACGCCGGCAGGTGAGGAAACAACTTATGAAGCATTTTATGAAACAATTGATACAACGATTATGGGGCGGAAAACGTATGAGGAAGCTAAGAAATCTTTAGGTACAGAATTGTTATACCCGGAAAAGAAAAATTATGTATTTTCGAGAAATCGATCATTGATTCTGCCAGACGCGACAGTAATCAATGATGATCCAGCCTCGTTTGTAGAAAACCTTCGACAAGAATCTGGCTCAGACATCTGGATTGTTGGTGGAGGCTCGTTGCTTAAACCTTTGTTAGAAAAACAGTTGATTGATGAATGGTGGATTCAAATCACACCAGTCTTACTCGGTGAGGGAATTCGCTTGTTTGAACCCGGTGACTATGAAGAAAGACTAGAATATGTTGGTGCACAACAATTTGGTCAGTTTCTTGAATTACATTATCGAAAAAAATAAAAAAGTTGTATGCCAAATTTTTATTTGGCATACAACTTTTTTTGCTGAATTGCTTGAAGCTGAACGCTTTGCGCGACAACCTTTATCCACGGTGCTCCCAAAGCAACTCCTCGATATAGCTTGCATCCACTTCAAAATATGAAGAGCTATTTTGAGTGATTGCTCGCTATCTTGTCGGAGCTAAGCGCTTTGAGCCACAACCTTTATCCACGGTGTTCAAGAAGTAACTCCTTCAAAATAAGAATAAATTTCACGAAAATTTGAGAAGCAATTTCTGAAAATTTATTCTTATTTATTGGAGCCGTACACTTCTTTCACAACCTTTGTTTTACTTCGTCAATTTTTCCAAGAAGTCAATATACGCATTCACAATTGTTTCAAAGAATTTCATCGTACCATCAATGATTTTTCCATCTTCACCAACCAAGTTTGCAATATTACCAATGTAAGCTTCTGGTTGTTGAAGTGTTGGCACATTTAAGAAGACTAAAGATTGACGGATAATATGGTTAGCACCAAATCCACCGATTCCACCAGGAGAAGCAGTAACAACTAAACCAGGTTTTGTATCCCAAACGCTTTGACCATAAGGACGAGAACCAACGTCTAGTGCGTTTTTCAAGACTGCCGGAATTGAACGATTGTATTCAGGTGAAACAAAAATAACACCATCTAAATCTTTTACTTCGTTACGGAAACGAGTCCAAGCTTCCGGTGCATTTTCTGGTGTTTCAAGATCTTCATTATAAAAAGGAAGATCATCAATTTTAACAAAGACACTTTCATAGCCTTCAGGTAGTAAGCTTGCGAAAGCTTCAGCAACCTTTTTGTTATAAGAATCTTCTCTTAAACTTCCAATAAAAAAGCCAATTTTTTTTGTCATAAATAGAACCTCCTAATAATTATCTTTCATAACTATCTTACAAAAAATAAGTAAAACGAGCAAATAAAAACACTTGCTATTTAAAGATCCAAAAAAATAATCGAAAAAAGTGTCTACAATCAATAAAAAAAAGGAATTTATGAGACTGTAAAGAAAAAAAGCTTTACAGGGTAAAAAAAAACTGTTACACTACATCTTGTGAATAAATCAATGGAGGTGGAAATAAATAATGGCAGTTAAAATTCGTTTAAAACGTATGGGTTCTAAAAAGAGTCCTTTTTACCGTATTGTAGTAGCTGATTCACGTTCTCCTCGTGACGGACGTTTCATCGAAACTGTAGGTACTTACAATCCTTTGAAAGACCCTGCAGAAGTAGTTTTAAAAGAAGACTTAGTTCTTAACTGGTTATCAAAAGGTGCACAACCTTCAGATACAGTTCGTAACATCCTTTCAAAAGAAGGCGTTATGCAAAAACACCACGAAGCTAAATTTTCAAAGAAATAAGGTGAGCGGATATGAAAGATTTAAGTGAGCTAGTCTTAACAATCGTTCGTCCGTTAGTCACTCATCCTGATCAAGTTCGGTTAGAGGTCGTTGAATCGAAAGATTTTTATGAATACAATCTAACTGTAGCACCAGAAGATATTGGTCGTATCATTGGAAAACAAGGACGAGTTGCCAAAGCAATTCGGACTATCGTTTACGGTGTACGAATTAACGCGCCTAAAAAGGTTCGTTTAAATATCGTTGATGATAAGGAATAATCAAAAACTGTTTCGAATTTTTTCGAAACAGTTTTTTTTTGCTTTCTACGAAAGAATGATGTCCTTAAAAAGTTTCTATCGCAAAGATTACCTTATTCAACCGTAAACGTAAAACGTGGGTAGAACACAAAATGAGTTCAATCTATGTCCCGTATTTTTCTATTTTTTGACATAAAAGTAAAAAAGAATTCATTTTGAAAAACAAAACTAGAATTGACTAAACGCCCATGCTAAAATGAAGCAGAGAAAAAAGAAATGAGGAAAAATTGTGACTGAATATCTAAATGTTGGAAAAATTGTCAATACTCAAGGTTTAAAGGGTGAAGTTCGTGTTATTTCAACGACTGACTTTCCTGAAGAACGTTACCAAAAGGGTGCACAGCTAACTTTGTTCCAAGATGGAAAAGCACCGGTTGAATTGACTATCAAAAGTCATCGTAAACATAAAAATTTTGATTTGTTGAGTTTTGAAGGACACCCATCAATCAATGATGTCGAAAAATATCGTGATGGCATTTTAAAGGTGTCAAAAGAAGAAATTTCAGCGCTAGAAGAAAATGAATTTTATTACCATGAGATCATCGGCTTAGAGGTCTTGGATGAGGCTGGCGAAAAACTTGGAAAAGTAAAAGAAATCCTTTCTCCTGGAGCAAATGATGTTTGGGTAGTTCAACGTGAAAAGAAAAAAGATTTGTTGCTTCCTTATATTGCATCAGTCGTAAAGGAAGTGGATGTAGCCAATGGAGTAGTCCATGTGGAAATTCCAGAAGGGTTGATTGATGATGAAAATTGATGTATTGACCCTATTTCCTAAAATGTTTGAAGGTCCTATGGGTGAATCAATTATTGGGAAAGCTGTTGATAAAGGATTGCTAGACATCAATGTGTCTAATTTTCGTGAGTATTCTGATAACAAACACCAAACAGTCGATGACTACCCTTATGGTGGTGGAGCTGGAATGTTATTGAAAGTTCAACCAATCTATGACAATTTAAAAGCAATTGATGAAGCAAATCCAACTGTCAAGAAGCGAGTGATTTTGTTAGACCCAGCTGGTAAACAATTTAATCAAGCGATGGCAGAAGAATTTTCGCAAGAAGAGCAGTTAGTATTTATTTGTGGTCATTATGAAGGATATGATGAACGAATCCGAACCTTGGTAACAGACGAAGTTTCGTTGGGTGATTACGTTTTGACTGGGGGAGAACTTGGAGCGATGGTTATGATTGATGCCACTGTTCGCTTACTTCCCGATGTGTTAGGAAATCAAACTTCTGCGCAAACAGATTCATATTCTACTGGCTTACTTGAGCATCCGCAGTACACAAGACCTGCTGAATTTAAAGGAATGAAAGTCCCTGATGTATTAACGAATGGTAATCATAAGCTGATTGAAGAGTGGCAATTAAAAGAATCGTTACGTCGAACCGTTCAACGACGCCCGGATCTACTAGCTGACTTAGAACTAACACCGCAGATGGCGAAATTTTTAGCTGAAATCCAGCAAGAAGAGGCAGAGCAGTAAAATACTGTTTGTCATGAAAATTTACTTTACACTCATTTGATAGTGTGATAATATTTTATGGTGAGTGCAAAGCACTTAACTATTACGATGTTCCGCTGTGAGTTCACTCATAAGAATGTTTGGAATAAGGAGAAGAAAACATGAATCCATTAATCGAAGAATTAACAAAAGAACAACTACGTTCTGACATCCCAGCTTTCCGCCCTGGTGACACTGTACGTGTTCACGCGAAAGTTGTCGAAGGTTCACGCGAACGTATCCAGTTATTTGAAGGTGTTGTAATCAAACGCCGTGGTGCTGGAATCAGCGAAACTTACACAGTTCGTAAAATTTCTAACGGAGTGGGCGTTGAACGTACATTCCCAGTACACACACCACGTGTTGCTCAAATCGAAGTAGTTCGTTATGGTAAAGTACGTCGTGCAAAATTGTACTACTTACGTGCATTACACGGAAAAGCTGCTCGTATCAAAGAAATCCGTCGTTAATTTATTATTCGACAAATCTGAGTCCTTGCTTAAGCAAGGACTCTTTTTTTGTATTAAATTGGACTCTGCTTTTACAAAGAGTATCTTTAGTCTGGAAAAAGTAGCCAAAATAGAAAAAATGCCTAAAATTCATTTTGAAAACGTTGATTTTAGACGTTTTTTAAATTGAAAAATGTGCTGAGAATGACCGGTTTTCCAGTTTTATCTCACTCTCAAGAGACTTGTGCTTTAAAGTAAAAGTTCATAAGGGGAGATTTCTTTTGCTTTGGTAATAATAGTCGCAATTTGTTCTGGTGTTTCTTCTCCACCTTTTTTGATCCATAAATTGACAACGCCGACAATACTGGATAATAAAATTTCTTTGGCGTAATCGTCGGGTAAATTTTTACGAGAAAATTGAAGACTTTTGGACTTATCTAATTTTGAAAGAACCAGTTCATTTAAAATATCTTTGACCATCTGCATAAAATGTGGATCGCCACCTTCACTAGCTAAAGCCTGAATAAACTCAAAATCATTTTTTATGTAGATAAGTGCGTGCAAAATAGATTCATAAGGAATCAATTGGATAGGATCTTCCAAATTTTTAGGGTTTGTATCTAATAACAAAATTTGTTTGAGGTCATAAATAGCTTCCATTTCTAATTTTTCCATTAGATCATATTTATCGACGTAATGAAGATAAAAAGTTCCTCTGTTGATCTGAGACTGCTTTGCAATGTCACTTACTGTCATTGATTCAAAACCTTTTCGTTAATGAGCTGGATAAACGATTTTTTGATTTTTTCTTTTGTTTGCGTATTTCTTTTCATTTAGATACACGACCTTTTTTGTGAAAAAAACCAGATATACGTTCATTTTCAATGAGTGGAAGAAGCATTCTCTTACTTTATATTAGTCGTTTTAAGGCTGGTTTTGAAACGTTTTGTTAATAAAATTCTCACGTTTTTTAAAAAAATGAAAAAAATCTGATAAAAATTTACAGAAAAAATAAATATACTAAGCATATAGAATAAACCAATGTTCTGTGTGCTTAATTCGTTTATGCACAAAATCAAAACAGTAAAATGAGCAGAAGGGAGGAGAAAAAGTGAAAAAGTTTACGAAAATGTTGGTCTTACAAGCAACAGTTTCACTATTCATTGCACCGACAATGTTGGCTTCGCCAGAAATCGTTCAGGCTGTGACGACAGAAAGTGCGCAAGAAAATCAGAACCAAGTTGGCAATGTTTCGCTCCAAAAAGTTGAACAAGTCGAATCTGGTAATCTTGTTTGGACTGTATTGATTGAAAAATCATCGTCTGAAATGAATCGACAAATGACTTTCACTGTTACTGAACCTACTGATGTGCTTAGTGTTTACCAACCAGATAAAGAGCAACAAGTACAACCAGATAAAAATGGTATTTATCAAATTGGTGAAAATAATCAGCAAGCTCAAACAATGCAACTCGAGATCCAAACAAAAAAAATTCCCCAGCAATTCGATTACACGTTGAAAATTTCCCCAGTGATAAATGAGGGGGAACAGCAACTTTTATTGAACCAGAAAGAAACGTATGATTTTTCTTTTACGGCAACAGAAGAAACAAGCAGCGAGGAAACGAACACAACAGAAGAATCGACAACAGCTACTGAAAGCTCGACAAGCGAAGTAGAAGAAACTGCCAGTGAAACGACTGAAATGACAAGTTCTGCTGAATCAGCCACGAGTTCATCGACTACGAAAACATCTGAAAGTACGAAGAACACTTCTGGTTCAACAACACAACGTGCTGTGGCACCGGCAGTTGCGGCAAGAAGTAGCTTAGCACGAGCAGGATTAGGAACCGGAAATCCAGTTGTTCCAAAAGGTGCGATTCAATTAGATGGTATTTTTTCAACCGTTGGAAAGAGCCGACCTGATAAGGATGGACATTACGACCCGAATTTTAGCGTAGGTGACATAGTTAAACCTGGCCCATCTGATCAGAACAATGGGATGCCTTATGATGAAATTTCTCTTTCAGGAAGCAATCGTGCTGTCGGTGTTTGGTCTAACTATAAATATCGTTTAGATTTTAATCAAGACTTTCACGGAAGAACGTATGTGAACTTTGGAACGGAACAAGCAGACGGCTTTGCTTTTGTCATGCATAATGATGCGGCAAAAGATCAGGCACTAACAACAGCAAATGCATATTCTGATGGACAAAACTTAGGTGTTTATGGCGGAACAAATGCATATAAGCCATCACTTTTTGGAGCACTACGGTATCCTGACTATCATGCTATTAAAAATTCAGTTGCGATTGAATTTGATTTATATGCAAATACTGGTGGCGACGGGATATTTGACAAACAAAGTAATGCACAGAAAGTACCGCATATGGCATGGAATTTACCAGGAGATTATAAATTTACCTATCGATCAGAGGGAAATTTTTTTGGAGACGAAAGCTGGAGTGATGGTAATAAAGCAAAAGTCTATCATAAAGATATTCAGTATATGAATGATTATGTAGCCGATAATGTAAAAGATGGAACTTGGTATGAGTTTCGCTATAACTTTGTTAAATCAAGTAATCAATTTAGTTATTATTTAGAAAATCCGATCACAGGTGCAAAAACACCAACAGTTAATATTCCATGGGATACCTTGAACTCTGATAAAGGATTAAATTTAAGTGCAAATGAAGGAAAAGCCTACTGGGGATTCACCGCAGCAAATGGGGAGTCTAGTGGTCAAACAAAATTTGTCTTCACCCAAGTTCCAGTAGATTTAGGTGCAACAGTCACAAATGATGTGGTTGCCAATGGTACCTCAATTGTTGATTCAAAGGATACGCCAGAAGATCAATACTCAGAGTCATTACCATCTGCACAATATGGTGATGACGTTACACTAAAATCAACGTTTGCAATTGACTCTGCTGCTGAAGACGTATACGACATTACAACTTGGCATGCAACATTAGATACGGCAATCTATGATATTTCTAAAGGAATCAAAGCAATAAAAGTGGATGGAAAAGAGGTTGTTGGAGCATCTGGAACTGTTGATGCCAATGGAAACGTCACTGTAACATTTTCACCCAGTATCGCAGTTGGTATCGGGAAAAAAGTTACACTGGAATTCACTGCTTCATTAAAAGCAAAAGGTGATAGGAAAAAAACATATTTTGAAAGCCAGATTACTGCTAGGGAAAATAACGTAGGTGGCTTGCTTAACTTCCATGGCGATGAAGTAGCCTACTGGGTTGTACCACAACCGGAACACCCAACAGTTTTATCTTGGGAAACACCTAATGTAGTGACTGAAAAAACAGAAACAAAAGATCGCTCAGAAGTAGCAGATGGTTATGATTTAACTTTCTATTGGAAAGATGAAGATGATGGTGATATTTTAAATTTCACAATCAATCGAAATGATCCTGATGCAACAAATGAGTTCGCTCAAATTGTCACAACAGGTTCAACCGAGTTTAATAGCCATAGCTGGCATATTCCTGCAGATAAAATTGTTCCAGGGGTGAACGATTATACGATTACCATGAAACGTGGCGACGAAGTTCAAACGTTGAAATTGAAATTAGATGTTACTGGAAAGCTTTCCTTTGAGACTGCACCAGACATGTTGAGTTGGACGGGAAGAAAAGCGAGTGAATCAAAAGGAACCTTGGCTAGGGATAGCGGGAACCCAATGACGCTCAGTGTCTTTGACAGTCGCGAAGATACCTCAACTTGGTCATTATATGTACAGGCTGAGTTGACAGATGCTACTGCACCATTTGATTTCGTCTTTAAAAAGGATGCCTCAAGTGCCGAACAAACAATCATGTCAGACCCTGTGCTTGTTATGCGCAAAGGGGACGTGACACCAACGGACTTTATGACGACTAAAACATGGAATGAATCAGAAGGTGTCTTACTTCAAAGTGGTAATTATATGCGTGTCGGCGATTACAGTGGTAAAGCTGTCGTGAAGTGGAACCTTTACGACACAGAAGTACCAGAGTAGGGGGGCGAAGGAATGAAAAAAAGAATCATTCAGAGCTTGATGATCGTATTTGGACTTTTTCTATTTAGCAGTCTGGATACTTTTGCCAGTGAGCAACCTAACTTTGATATGGATGAACAGCAAGTCACTTTTCGGATCGTCAATGAAAAAAATGAACAACCTGGAGTAATAGATGGAAATAAGAATCATTCATTACTGCCTAAGACCAACGAAACTAGCGTATTTATTCTTTCGTTTATTGGCACATTATTCATCGGAGTGGTGTTCTTGATTTTCTGGTTGAGAAGGAGGCGAGACGAAGATGAAGAAACGAATTGAGTTTATTTTCATCGGATTACTACTTTGTCTTTTGCTCCCAACTCCAGCTTTTGCTCAAGAAATTTTAGGAGAAGAAGATCAGACACCGATGAATGTCACGATTGTGGAAAGCCCAATCAAGTTAGAAAAAGTGACTGCGCCAACTTTTGGAACCTATCAAAAGTCCGCTCACGAACAAGAGATTCAAGCAACTAGTGACCTATTGATTGCTGTCAGGGACCAACGGGAAAATAAAAAAAGCCCTTGGCAATTGACCTATCAGCTTTCAACATTTACAAACGGTCAAGAATACCAAGTGAAAGTATTACTCGGACGAGGAAAATTAAGCACGAATCAATCCGGTGAAGTCGTTCAGGCTACACCGCAGAAAATCGCTGCCGATCCAAATGAGGCTGGGACAATCTTAGAAGCTTATTCTTCTCAATCAACTGAGTACTATTATCAAATTGATAAACAAAAGATTCATTTGGAACTGCCAGCGGATTTACCTACTGGGGAGTTTGTTGGCAAACAATTAGTTACTTTGTTAAATACACCGGAAATAGATTAGTTTTTATAACTAATTTTTTATAACAATCAAATTTAAAGGAGATTATTAAAATGAAAAACACAAAAATCGTAAGTATGACATTAAGCGCAATGGTATTAGCAACTTTAGGAGCAACAAGTGTTCAAGCACAAGAAGTAGTCGATCAAAAAGGTGAAACACCTACAGAAGTTGTCATCACTGATAACGACGATCCAACAGATCCTCTTGACCCAACAGATCCAGATCAAAAAATGTTAACTTTGGAAAAAGTACCAGCTGCCTATAACTTCGAATCAAAACTACAAAATGCAACATATAACTTGACTGCTGATTTAACAGATGAAACAATCGAAGTCTTCAATGACCGTATCGATCGTGAATGGTCTGTTAAAGCCAACGTTGCTTCTAATAAATTAACTCGTTCTTCTGATTCAAAAGAATTTACCGTTGATTCATTCCAAATTAATGGAACAGAAGTTGCTGCAACAGGTGCTGAAGGAATCGTAGCGAAAGCTGAAGCTACTAAAACAGCTGCAAACAACACTGGTTTGATTGAAACAGCTGTTGACAATGTGTCAATCGGTTTTACTGATGCAGATCGTGTATTAGTTGCAGGTGATACATTAGCTGGAAGCATCCAATACCAACTATACAACACAGCAGACGCAAAATAATTAGTAACAACAAGTAATAAATGAACGAATGACGAGGAGCTGCGCATTTGCGCGGCTTCTTTATTCAATGTTTAAAATAAGGAGAAATCAAGAATGTTCAAACAAATAAAGAAGTCGCGAAAGATAGTAAGTAGTTTCCTTTTGTTGTTGAGTTTGCTTTTGACAGCACCATTGCCAACATTTGCACAAGAAGATGCTGGTGAAGTCGGCTATGATATCCAAGCAGTCATTCCAGAGAACCAAATCGACAAAGAAAAAAGCTTTTTTGATTTACGAATGGAACCAGCACAAGAACAAACGATTCACGTGAAGATCAACAATACTTCCAACGCGGAGTCAACGTATAAAATCAACATCAATCAAGCATACACAAATAGCCAAGGATTTATTGATTACAATGAGAAAAAAGAATCAGAGAAAAATGATTATCCTTACGCAATTGATTCGATTGCCAAAGTAGCAGATACAGTAACTGTTCCTAAAAAGAGTAGCAAAGAAGTACCGATTACTTTGACAATGCCAAAAGACCAATTTGATGGTCAAATTTTAGCAGCAATTCAAGTAGTGAAAGAAACAGCTAAAGACCAAAAAGGGATTGTCAATAGTTATGGTTATATTTTAGGTTTAAAATTAACGGAAACAGATACAGAAGTACCACGAAAGTTAACGTTAAAAAAAGTGGAACCTGCTATTTCATTTGGAAAAACGAGTGTAGTAGCTATTTTAGACAATCCAACTATGGATGCTTATGGTCACTTAAAATATGAAGCAACTGTAAAAAATCGTAAAACGAACAAAGAAGTGCGTCATGTTACTTATGACAATGATATGCAATTAGCACCAAACTCAACCTATCGTTTTGCAATTGATTGGGAAAAAGAACCGTTAACAGCTGGTGAATACAGCTTGCATCTGCGTGTAACAGATGCGAAAGACAATGAATGGATTTTTGATGAAAACTTCACAATTTCAGCTAAACAAGCGAAAGAAATCAACGAAGCAACGATTGATGCCGGTAAGAAAGCAACTATTCCAATGTGGATCTATCTAGTCTTTGGAATTCTCCTTGGAGTAATCCTGCTAGGAATCTTCTGGATTATTCTTCTTAAGAGAAGGAAAAAAGAGGAAGAATCGGAAACAGAAACGAAATAAGATTCTATACAAAAAACTGCAAACGAAGTTGGACAGTCAGATGTCTGAACTTTGTTGGCAGTTTTTTAGTATTTTATTTTTTATTAGAAGGTTTAATATTCATTTAATTACGTATTATTTGGAGGTTTTACCTTGTCAAAAAAGCAGCAACCCCAAACAAAATGATTAGGGTTACTGCTTTTTTTACTTGAGTAAAGATTCTAAACCAAGGTCAGCCAAAAAATTAGTTGAAGGCGAAAGCTTTGGATTGTAATAAAGTTCAGAAAACACAAGGTCGTCCACCTTGGTTTGATCGACAATCATTTGCGTCAAAACATTGAGTAGGTCCAACATATCTTTTTGGTTACTTATCAGTTGAGCGCCGAATAACTGTTTCGTTTTCGTATCGTACAGCACTTTGAAGGTTACAAAGAAATCTTTGACTGGATGATAGTTCGAAAAGTGCGTATAAGTTTTGGTAATCGACGAAGTTTCTAATCCATAAAAATCAGCCTCGTCTTGAGTGATTCCAGAACTACCCAGAAAGACGCCGAAAATTTCTGTTCCAATCGATCGCTGTGAGGTTGGAATTGGCTTAGGATCTGCTAAAGTAATATGACTAGCAGCTACAAGTGCTGTTTTTCGCGCATTACCAATCAGTGGGAGATAGGCTGGTTCACCATGGAAGCCAAAAGGCAGTTTGATTAAATCACCAATGGCATAGACATCCGGATCAGAAGTTTGCATAAAGTCATTCACTAAAATGGTTTGATCGAAATCAAGATCCACCAGACCCTCAACTAAGGCAACTTCTGGTTTGGGATTAACGGCAAAGACACAAGCATCAACCAGCTTGGTTTGTCCTGAGAAGAATTGAACTTCTAATTGCTCACGTTCATCAATCTTGACAGTTTGACATTGATTAAAACTTTCTGATAATCGTAAATCGATGGATTCAGGAATGTGTTGTAGCAAAATATCAGTGATTTCTTCATCAAAATAACGAAATACTGGGCGATTCATTTGCTCGATGATTGTAATTTTTTTAGTCGATTTTGTAGCTAGACTGCTAGCTAGTTCCAGGCCAATTAAGCCAGCACCAACGATTGCTATTTGATTGCTGTCGTTGATTTTTTGATAAGCTTCAATGGTTTTTGCGCGACTTTTGTAGGTGATGATGCTTGAATGGACCGCCTCTGATTCTGGAATCAATGGCGCAAAGCGATCGGAACCCATGGCTAAAATCAGTTTGTCAAATGTTTCTGTAGTAATTTGCTTAGTTGCATTATCTTGATAAAAAACTTCTTTCTTTTTCAAATCAATGTTTTTAACGGTCGTTTCAAGTAATAACTGGATTCCTAAGTGTTCAAGGGTCTCTTGGTCACCAACTTCCCCTTTTTCCATTTCGTCGGCTGAAAACAACCCTTTAAAAATTAAATTGATACTGCTTGGTATAAAGCCAAGTACGTTTGATTTTTCGATTAGGCATACTGTAGTTGTTGGGTCTAATTTTTTTAAAAATTTACTAGCGGCAATCCCAGCGTGTGAGCCGCCGATAACGATGACCTTCAATTATATTCCTTCTTTCTTTGAATAGTCTTTTAATAAACGAGTTAAAGCTTGGATATCCGCTTGGGTTTTAAAATCATTGATGATATATAAATCTTTAAATGAAAATTGTTGTATTCCAAAAGCGGAGTCTGAAATCAATAAGTCGTAGTCTTTCTTAACTTCAGCTTCTTCACAATGGATGTAAAATTTTGTATCGAACTCGTTCTTGATACTTTCCATCATGATATTTGTTTGTAAGTTGTCTCGACTACAAAAGACACCGATTTGAATCGTCAACTTAGAAAAGCGTCGCATTTGATTGATAAAATAAAGGTGAATTCGGGTAACTAATTGCTTTGTCGTTTCCAACAGAGAAAAACCGAGAGTGTCTTCGGTTTCTTGAATAATTTGCTGAACCAGTTCAAAATTTGGCGTAAAAATTGATTGATTAACTAATCGATCAAATAGCATTTGTTCTTCAAAAAAGGTGATATTTCCTTTGAAATAAACAATCGTACTGTGTAACTGGGTTAAGAAATACTTCCACTCTTGGATAAATCGTGAATCAATTTCAGCCGAGTCAATTTGATAAGCTGTTTTTACGTGCTGAACAACCATTTTGTTCAACTCGATAACTTTTGTATTAAATGTTGGCCAGTCATCAGATTGAAGCAAGAAACGATTACTGCGTTCTATAACGAATAGAGAAGAAATAAACAAGTAGAGATAAGTCGCTTTGTACTCAAACTGAAACTCAGCGGACGGACTAACAGATAAAAAATAAGATTCACGAACTAATTGGTAGACAGGATCATCAAGATAATCATCACTCAGCATGGTCATTGACTCAACTGAAGGAGGATTATTTAATTTTTTTGTTCGTTTCTTTAAGATTCGAATCCAAAGATATAATTTCAGCCGAGTTGTGCTACCAAATGGCTGTTTTAATTTTTTCTCTAAAAAAGAGACAAACAACAGACTATTATGGTCGTTTTCTTTTCCTTGTATCTCTTCTAAAGGGACAGAGTTCCAAAACAACTGAAAGAAAAAGTAGCAAATTTGTAATTCATCGCCAGTTATTCTCCCTCGACGAATTTTAAGATTAAACTCGTCCAACAACTGATTTAGTCCCGTGATGTGACGGTAAACAGCGGCCTCGCTAATCAAAAACTTTTGAGATAGCGCATAGATAGAATAGGACGAATGATAATAGAGATGCCTTAGAATCTGATACTTGATTGATTCTTGCAAGTAATAATAGTAAAGTTTATCCAAGCTTGTTTGATTGCTTTTTTTTAAAGTGACTTGATTTTGTTCGTGATCGACTTCAAGACTTAAATCAAGTTCTAAGTCGTTCAGGATAAAAGTCAACTCTTCAACATTGTTATTAAAAAGAAAAGAAGTAATGGTTAAATCAATCAGTAACTTAGGAATATCTGCCGTTAAATTTTTATCTAACAAATAATGAATGATTGAAATTTGGATTTTGCCATTTTTTTCTAGCAAATTAAATAGTTCCATTGTCTGTTTCACCACTCTTCTATGCGTTCTACATTACTGCTTAATTGTAATTGTTTCCGTGAAAATAGACAAGCTTTGGGTGACGAAATGACTAAGTTAATAGTAGCTGTTTCCAAGGTGTTTTTTTGTCAACAATTTAAAAAATAAATTAAATAAATGATAAAAACAATTCAGTAAAACAGCTATACTAAAGTAGTAAAAGATGGAGGTTAACATCGTTCATCTTTTTCATTAAGCTAATACGTTGAGTAAAGATAAGACATAATTTTGTTCATATCCAGCACCTTTAGTGTTTCATAGTTATTGAATAGGATGAAGTGCAGAGAGCAGTTGTAAAAAAGTAGTACTGAATAATCTAGTAATTACAAACATAGCTGAAGTTACACGTTGAAAAAAAGAATTCTTTGATGACTTCCCCGTTACTCTGAAAGAGTGGTAGATCTATCTTTAGTAGATAAAAAAGTGCTTAATAACCCTATACATATGAAAAGTAAAAGAATTCAATTCAATTGATTTCTAGCTGGTGAAAAAGTAGTTCCATCCTTTTCATTGAATAAAAAAATGGAGAGAATAAAATGTGGGTGTGTGGTCTTATCGGTATAGCTTCACAAATCTATTTGATTACTTGTGTAGTGATTGACAAATACAGGTCCAAATAGATTAACAAAAAAGAGCGCACAGTTTTTCACTGTACGCTCTTTTTGACGTTAATTATTATTTAACTTTTAAAGTTAATAGAGATTTCAAATTGCTAGAATTTTCACCAGGTACGCCACTACTTAATCGTACTTCGAGAAGATCCCCAACTTTTGATTTTTGGCTAATTTTGATTTGAATCGTATCAGCTGTACGATTTGTTATTTGGCTACTGTATGCTTTGTTCTCAAAAACCTCAGCTACATAACTGTAATTTTGACAAACGACGAAACGATTACTTCCTTCAAATGCTGATTTGTCAAAATCAACATAAATGTTTTCCCCGTCGTAACTGATTTTCTTAACAGCATCATTCATTTTTTCGATGCCTAAATCAACATCTTTATCTAAAACAAGTGTTTCCAGTAATTTTCTACCACTCGTACTTTCACTTGGTTTACCAGGTGCACTATAGACTTCGATTTTTTGACCTTTCCAACCAGCGAAGACTTTGGCAACACCAGTTTTCTCGCCATAGTTTGTTGAATTGCTGTAATAACTTTTTCCTTTATAAGTTTCAAATGAATATTTACCATCCAAGTAAACAACGAAACGTTCTTCACTATTAAATTGTTCAGTCGTTAGATTTAAGTTGATATATGTTTTTCGTGTCCGTTCATTGACACCAACAGCAAGTAATTTATTTTCTTCAACAGGAGGATCAGTCGGATCAGTTGGTTCAGAAGTTAATACATTGTCCACGATAGAACCTAATTCCGCATCTGTTGTATCATAACCAAGTTCCCAAACGATTGCGCCACCGTATTCGTTTTCAATTGTCCAGTTCACTTTTTCTTCAATAGATTGAACATTATCATAAGAATAAAATTCTTTTGTGTCCGCATTGTAAATGTAAGGAGCTTTTGCTTGATCATCCCATTTAGCAACTAAGTTGTCATTCGGATCTTCGTTCGCTTGAGCTTCGAGGTCTTTGATTTGCCACCAAGGTTTTAGGCCAGCTGGTTGGTAAGGATCATCCCAAGTGCCACCGACTGGAGCACCACTACTTGCAGCACCTAATTCACCAGATTCCACATTTGCAAATCCACGTGAGTAGTAACTCATACCCACCATTAATTTGTTTTTAGGAATGTTATATGTTTCGCTGTATTCTTTCATTGCGGAAGAAACGTTGAATTTTTGGTCTTTATCTGTTTCAGTTGCATACAATCCAGAGTGATGCCCAGTTTGTGTATCAAATCCACCACGGAAATCATAAGTCATGACATTGAAGTTATCAACGTACTCATTGACTGTTTCAGGAGCGATAAATTCCATTTTTTCGTGTGAAGCTGTTACAGCAATACTTAATTGATAATATGTATCATTTTCTTTTCCTGCCACTGTTAATTTTTCACGTAGTTGTTTCATCAAGGCAATAAATTTTGTCTGGCGATCGGTGTTGTCCGGGTATTCCCAATCGATGTCAATACCATCAAAGTTATGATCTAACATAAATTTAACTGCTTCATCTGTGAAAGCATCCATTTTTTCAGGTGTTTTTGTCACAATATCAAAAGCCATATCGTTAACTGAATTGTTCCAACCACCGATTGAAACCATTGCTGCTACGTCATTTTCATCCGCCATGTCAGTGATTTGGCCGATATAGTTTTTCCCACCACCTGATACAGTATCATCAAAATCTGCCCAAGCATCGTTTGAAGTTAATTTTCCTGTCTTAGGATCAATAATCATGAAGCCATAGTTTACGTGCGTGATTTTATCGAAAGGTACGTCAACTGGATCATATCCTTTTCCATCAAGAACGCCTTGGCTATAGTTATAGTCAGCGTTATTTGGTTCATAATCTGTTTTGTAACCTTGCCAGTTAGCGAAGTAACCAATAACTTTTTTCTGATTTTGAACAGTTTCAGCTTGAACCTTTTGATAGTCATCAGCGGCTGCACCTGTAAATTTGTTGAAATTAAATGTTGCAATTCCAGCTGGAACATCTTTTACTTTTGTCCACATTGGTGCAGATCCTGGAGCTTGATTAGCTTCTGCCCAATAAGAGTTAGTCCACAGTGCATTTTTATAAATGACCATTGAACCACCAGCATAAGCTTTTGCTGTCCAAGTTTGTGCTGAAGCGATTTGTTCGTCATAATTAGCAATGATAACTTTTTGAGTTCCTTTAAAAATTTGGTTTTCTTTTCCACGTGTCCAAGAAGTGCCGTTGTCATTTGACCACATGTGTGCGTCTGTTAGGCCGTTGATGATATTTGCTGTGTCATCCATCACTAAACCAGAATTATTCCCTTGTGTTTCAGTTGCAAATGCTTGAAGTGGTGCAGAAGATAATAGTGTAAATCCTGCCATCGAAGCTGCTAGCAACGTTTTCCATTTTGTTGTCTTCATTTTTTTCTCCCCTTGATAAAATATTTTTTTGTAGCGGTCGAGGTGATTCCCCAGCAACCACATCTAAAGTTAAAGCCTATGATGTTCAAAGTAAATTTCTAAAATTACCGCGTGATAGGAAGAGAACGTTGTTATTTAATATAAAAGCAGTCTTGAAAGCAAATTGAGCTTTTTTTAGGGGGGAAATATTTTTTTTACGTGAATGTTTTTTAGCCAAAAATAATTAAAAGAAAAAAGAAACGGGGGCTTGTAAAAAGCTGGTAAAGAAAATCTGCCACTTTATCAGCCTTTTTCTTCGAGATAGTAGATGAATATACATTGAGTGAGCTGTTACTATTTTTTTGAAATTTATTTAGCTTATTACTAAACAAATCTTGCAAGGCATGCTATACTATTTTTTGTAACAGATATATAAACTGTATTACTTTATGTTGCTTGTTTATTATCTGAGTAGAAAGAAAATAAGCTGTTAAAGGAAGTTGTATGATGGAAAAAGAAATGAAACAAGGTTCTAGCGCTGTAGTAGAAAGCTTGATTAATCATCACGTAGATTATATCTTTGGTATTCCTGGAGCAAAAATCGATGGGGTATTCAATGAATTAGAAGACCAAGGCCCAGAGTTAATCGTGACACGTCATGAACAAAATGCGGCATTTATGGCACAAGCAATTGGCCGAATTACTGGTGAACCTGGAGTGGTTATTGCAACAAGTGGTCCTGGTGCAAGTAATCTAGCAACTGGATTAGTAACAGCAACTGCTGAAGGTGATCCAGTTTTAGCAATTGGTGGACAAGTAAAGCGAAGTGACTTATTAAAACTGACGCATCAAAGTATGGACAATGCAGCATTATTTAAACCAATTACGAAGTACAGTGCTGAAATCCAAGATCCAGAAACGATTTCAGAAGTGATTGCCAATGCATATCGTATGGCAAAAAGTTCAAAGAAAGGTGCAAGCTTTATCAGTATCCCACAGGACGTCGTTGATGCGCCGGTGAAAAGTGATGTAATCCAACCCTTAAATGACCCACAACTAGGATCTGCGTCTGCAAATGATATCAACTACTTGGCTGACCGTATTCGCGAAGCCAAGCTTCCTGTTTTATTGGTAGGAATGCGCGGATCAAGTGAAAAAGAAACTACAGCTATTCGCAAATTAGTAGAAAAGACTTCGTTACCAGTTGTTGAAACATTCCAAGCTGCTGGGGTCATCTCACGTCAGTTAGAATCACATTTCTTTGGAAGAGTGGGGTTATTTAGAAATCAACCTGGTGATATGTTATTAAAACGAAGTGATTTAGTAATCGCCATTGGTTACGATCCGATTGAATATGAAGCACATAACTGGAATGCAGAAAAAGATGCAAGAATCATCGTCATCGATGAAACACCAGCTGAAATCGACTCATTTATGCAACCAGAAAGAGAATTGATTGGTGACATTGCAGCAACACTTGATCTACTTAGTGATTCTTTAGAAGCACAACAAGTATCAGTGGATGCTAACGAATATCTTGACTCGTTACAAGAAAAATTAACCGCTCGTGATGTTGTAGAACAGACAGAAGATGAAGGAATTTTACATCCATTAGAAGTCATCAATACACTACAATCAGCAGTTACGGATGATATGACAGTGACTGTTGATGTAGGTAGTCACTATATCTGGATGGCACGCCACTTTAGAAGCTATGAACCACGTCACTTACTATTTAGTAATGGAATGCAAACATTAGGTGTGGCTTTACCATGGGCGATTTCTGCGGCGTTAGTTC
Organism: Enterococcus thailandicus; assembly: GCF_001886265.1. Lineage (GTDB taxonomy): Bacteria > Bacillota > Bacilli > Lactobacillales > Enterococcaceae > Enterococcus_B > Enterococcus_B thailandicus. The sequence goes on along the minus strand of NZ_JXLE01000014.1, from coordinate 10,825 downwards.
GTCCAAATACACAAATTGTTTCAGTTTCTGGTGATGGTGGCTTCCTGTTTTCTGCACAAGACTTAGAAACAGCTGTACGCAAAAAGTTAAATATCGTTCACTTGATTTGGAATGACGGTCACTATAACATGGTTGAATTCCAAGAAAAAATGAAATATCAACGATCATCAGGTGTTGACTTTGGTCCAGTTGACTTTGTCAAATATGCAGAAGCTTTTGGCGCAAAAGGAATTCGTGCAACAAATGTTCGTGAACTAGAACAAGCCTTAACTGACGGATTTGCTACTGAAGGACCTGTAATCATTGATATTCCAATTGATTATCGTGATAATGAAAAACTCGGAGAAACGATTTTACCAGATCAATTCTATTAAGAAAAAGGACGTGTATAAGATGACAGAGTCAAGTTTATATCAACACGGAACGTTAGGTGCCTTGATGGCTGGGTTGATGGATGGAACAGAAAAGATGGCTGAGATCTTGAAACATGGTACGTTAGGACTAGGAACACTTCATGGGTTAGACGGGGAAGTCATCGTTGTTGATGGGATTGCTTATCAAGGTCGATCAGATGGTTCGGTTGTACGTTTGAATGGTGAGGAAAAAACACCTTATGCAGCTGTAACAGATTTTACAGCGGATAAAAGTGTTGAAATCACAACGCCTCATACAGGAGATGTGTTAAAAGAAACAATTTTGGCAGAAGAAGCAGGAAAAAATTTATTTATTGCAGTGAAAATTACTGGATTATTTAAAAATGTGCATATCCGTATCATGCCAAAGCAAGAAAAACCTTACAAACGGCTTGTCGAAGTTTCGCAAAATCAACCAGAATTTCGCCAAGGAGAAGTTGAAGGGACATTAGTTGGCTTCTTTACTCCTGAACTATTTCAAGGCGTAGCAGCTGCTGGCTTTCACTTACATTTTATTGACAAAAGTAAGACATTCGGCGGACATGTGATTGATTTTGAATTGGCAAATGGCATCGTGGAAAGTAGTCGGATTGAATCACTCGTTCAACATTTTCCAGTCAATGATTCAACATTTGTTGACACAGAAATTGATTATGCTAACTTGGCAGAAGAAATTCAAACAGCAGAATAACCAGTTTTCATTTCCAACATACAAAAAAAGCGTGAGACACAAGTTATCATTTTTCAAAAAATAGCGTAATAGCTAATTCTTTTGAAAAATGCGAACGTCGTCTCGCGCTTTTTCTAAATTTAAATACCTAATAGTGGAGCCGGATCAACAAAATTAGACCATAAACTTGTTGAGATACCGAAGTGAAGGTGAACACCAGTTGAATTTCCTGTTGTTCCCATACCGCCTAAAAGTGTTCCGGCATTAACGGAGGCACCAACAGTTGTAGAGAAGCTGCTTAAATGCATATAGTAAGAATAATAGCCATCGGCATGTTGGATAATCACGTGATTTCCCGCAGACCAGTGATAGCCAGCTTCAACGACTTTTCCAGCTTTTGCTGCAAAAACAGGTGTTCCAGAAGCTCCAGCTAAATCAATTCCGTCATGAGATGTACCAGATGCACCTGTTGGATCAACACGATTACCAAAAGGACTTGTAATCACAAGTGAACTTAATGGCGCACTCCATCCATAAGTATTTTCTTCTGGTTTTGTTACGTTGTCTGCTTCAGGCACTTCAGGAACAGAACTGACGGGTGAGCTGTGTTCTGTGTTGGTTTCTGTTTTCATTTCGTTTGAAGAATCAGACTTTTGCTCTTGTTCTTTTTGGACCGCTAGTGCTTGGGCTTGCTCTTCATTAGCAATGCGCTCCTTTTCAGCAGCTGCAGCTAGTTCTTTTTGTTTTTGCTCTTGGAATTTTCGCGCGTCTTCTTCTGCTTTTTTGCGAGCAGCTTCTTCAGCAGCACGTTGTTTTGCCAAAGCTTTTAATTGCTCTTGACGCTTTTTCTCTGCTTCAACTTTTTGTTTTTCAAATTTTTCTTTTTGTTTTTTCTCAGTAGCTAAACTAGCAGAGAGTTCATTGATTTTAACTTCTTGATCTAATTTTGCCTTTGTTAACTCTTCTTGTTTGGCTTGCAATTCATTGGTTGTTTCAGTCAAAGAGTGTAATTTTTCTTCTGATTTCTTTTGAAGCGTTTCTAATTCAGCTTGATCTTTTTGTTGTTCAGACATGATTTCTTTGTTTGCACTGATTAATTTTGTTACATCATAAGCTTTTGTGATTGCTTCATTAATCGAATCAGATTCGGCCATCACTGACAAAATGTCGCTGGCATTTTGATTCGTTTGAACATTCCGCGCTTGTTTTTGAATTTGTTCTTCACGTTTAGCGATTTTCTCTTTCAAATCAGCAATTTTTTGAATCAAGTCAGTTAACGTTTGTTCTTCAGTATTTTTTTGTTGAAGAATCTTATAACTTTCTTTTTCAATTTGGCTGACATTTTCTTTAATGATTGCCAATTCTTGTTCAGAAGCTGTTTGATTTTTTTGTAGTTGTTCAATTTTTTGATCTTGTTCATTGATTTTGTCGTCTAAAGTGTCTGCTTGCGCGGCAATTGGCGCACAAAGTAAACTTAGCGCGAATGAAAATGTGACCATTTTTTTTAGCTTAATCATAGTTTCCCCACTAACATCTTTTTTATCAATTTCAATTTTTACATTTTGTATTGTAAGGCAGAGTTGTGTGGAAGTTGTGAAGATTCATCCGTTGAGCGAAAAAAAGAAAAACTTAATATAACTGAAACAATTACAAAATAATTGATACAAACTCAATCGAATTGATAAGTGATCGTGAGTGAAAGAGAGGTATGATTGAGTAAACTGCGAAAAATAGTGAAGAGAAAGGAGCGAATTAGATGCATATAAAAGTATTTACCAAAAATAAAAAAACAGTATTTCCTATAATGAAACGATTGCAAAAAGAGCAGTTAGAGCTAAAGGTGAGTTATCAATCTGCTCTGGCAAAGCTACATAATGAACCAGCAGATATTTTACTTATTACGGATGATCGCTTGACAGAGCTTTCGGAAACAGTTACGAATCGTTTTCCATTAGTTGTCGCTTGTACTCAGCCACTTTCAGAGAAAGAAAAAATTGTCTTATTCCAAAAAGGTGTGAACATTTTGTGGTCTTGGCCTGTTAGTTTTGAATTAATGAAGGCAAAAGTAGAATCTCTACGTTCAGCATTGCTGAAGCAAAAACAATTAAAAAATAATACGCAGCCTGTTTACCAGAAATTTCAAGTGTTGGAAGAAAAGCAAGTGATCTTGTTACATGAAAAAGAACTTTCTTTAACCAAATCAGAATATCGTTTGTTTGGCTTGTTACTGAATCATCCATTACGAATCTTTTCTCGTGAAGAGTTGTTGATTTTGCTAGGAAACGAAGAAGGTTCGGGAAGAGTGATCGACACACACATCAAGAATATTCGTAAGAAAATTGAAGAAGTTGCAGGAAGTGTCAACTATATCCAAACGGTTCATGGTCGTGGATATCGCTTTACCAATGCTACTCATTAAAATTACAGCTGGTGTTGGAGGGATAAGTGAGCTATAATTTCTGAATAAAAGGAGTGTGTTGTTACGATGTGGTCAGAAAAACAAAAAAGAGATGCGTATGAGCTTTTACTGTTACAACAAAAAGGATTACTTGAAGCTGAAAGTAATTGGTTAGCTAATCTTGCGAATTCTTCGGCACTCTTAGCAGATGCGTTACCAGAAACTGTCTTTGCTGGATACTATCTATTTGATGGAGAAGAACTAATTCTTGGGCCGTTTCAAGGAAGAGTTTCTTGTACAAGAATCAAACTAGGTAAGGGCGTTTGTGGGGAGTCAGCAGCAAAAAGAAAAACATTAATTGTCACAGATGTAAAAAAACATGAAAATTATATTTCTTGTGATTCAGCTGCACGTTCAGAAATCGTTGTTCCTTTAGTTAAAGACGGAAAATTAGTAGGTGTTTTGGATATTGATTGCGGAAAAGTCGCGGGTTATGATGAAATCGACAAACAATTTTTAGAACAATACGTGGCATTATTGGAACAAACATTGCCGGCTAAAACAGTTCTACTTGCTAATTAAGTTTAAATTAAGTAAAAAAACAGTTCGACTGATTAAAATGGTTGCTAAAATTCAGCAATTAATTTAATCAGTTTTTTTATTATAAAAATACTTAAGTTATCATTTTTCTTCATTTGGTTTTAATGTTAATATAATTTCAATGGAATTATAAAATAATTAGAAGGTGATTAACTATGAAGAAAGAAGAAATCATTTTGGGACAAATTTATGAATGTCATGCGATTGGATTGAAAAAGAAAGTGACCGGCGAAATTATTAAAAAATTAGAGAACTCAGTGATTCTTTGTGTAGAAGAATATGATCGTATCGATCATGCAGAAGTTCAAGATAAAGCTGGAAAAGTAATGGCTAAGTATTCTGAAATTTGTAGTCAAGAAGTATCAGAATATGGTCTAATTGAAATTGCCTAATCCAGTAAGCAAAACCATTAAGCACTTGGCGGAGGTGTTTAATGGTTTTTTTTTTGAAAAAATGATTGAGATGTTTATTTGCTCTTTAAAAGTTACTGAAGAATGGCTATACTGGAAACTAGTTTTAATGATTATTTGAAAGGAATGAAGAAAATGGATATCCAAAAAATTGAGTACGACTCAGAAAAATATCAACAAACGTTAAACTTGCGAAATAAAGTCATGCGCGTTCCGTTGGGGTTAACGATTGAAGAAGAGGATTTTTCACACGAGGCGGAGCAATATATTCTTGGAGCATTTGATGATGAGTTCCTTTTAGGTGTTGGTGTGCTTAGTCAGAAGTTAGATGAATCAAAAATGAAAGTTGAGTATCTATGTGTTGATTCGCAAAGGCAAAGTGCAGGTGTGGGAAAACAATTACTCAGTCATCTTGAACTTTATGCGAAAAAAGAGCATGCGAAAACAATCGAATTAGAAGCGCGCGTAAGTGCCCAGTCATTTTACGAAAAAATGGGTTACGTTGCGTATGGGGATACGTATTTGATGGCGATTGCGCCGGTTGAGCATATTCGAATGGAAAAATTTTTATAGATTAATTGAATAAAAAGGAAAAGCGTGAGGAGAGATGTTCCTTGCGTTTTTTTGTTGAAATCTAAAATTATAGTTTATTGTTAAAAAATATTCCATTTTTTGAAGCACGACTTATCTGTCATTCAGTCTTTTCAATAATGAATCGAGTTCAAAAACATGTATGATAGTTTTGGGTTATTGATAGTCTATTTACTGACTAAGTATTTGGAAAAATCTTAGCCTTATTATTTTTTCAATAATTATCACTAGAACTATTTCAACTATATGAAAGGAAAAAATTAGATGACAAATAAGACAATCGGCTATATTCGCACCAGTAAAAATTCCCAAAATTTAGGAGTTGAAGTCCAAAAAGATGCACTTATGCGTTACAAAATTGATGCACTTTATATTGAACAGGTAAGCGGAAGAAAAGAAAATAGAAAAGAATTAATCAATGCGCTAAAGATTTTAAATCAGGGAGATACGCTAGTTATTTATAAAATTGATCGTCTAGGTCGTTCAACAAAACAATTAGTCAATATCATCAGTGAATTGGAAGAAAAACAAATTAATTTGATTAGTATCAAAGAAAGTATAGATACCTCAACTAGTATGGGCAAAGTTATTTTTACAATCCTTTCTGCAATAGCAGAACTAGAAGCAGATTATATTTCAGAACGAACGAAAGATGCGTTAGCAGTTTTGAAAGAAAATGGCGTCAAACTGGGTAATAAAGGATTAAAACCGGAGACAATAGAGGAGATTAAGGATTTATTTATGAACACGAAAATGACACAAAAAGAAATAGCAAAAAAGTGTAATGTTTGTTTAAAGACAATTTATAATGTAAAAACCAAATATAACTTGATAAGAAAATGATCTCGGAGGATAATTGCTAGTGTATAATTATAAAAGGTAACAAACGAACGTTACATACCTGTTGAAATATCAAAAATAAATAAGTACGGACTAGTTGGAATGACTGAATAAATTTATTCAATCATTCCAACTTTTTTGTGTGTCTTTAACGTTCGTTCAATACTTATTATTCAAGGTAAAGGAGATAGGAAATGGATACTCGATTACTGCAACAAGTAAAAGAGATTTTAAAAGAGTTCCCTCAGTATTGGAATAGTGAAGAGCTACAAAGGCCAATTGTTATTGATGATTTGAAAAATTATGACGCATTATTGATTTCAGCACTGCTGAAAAATCAGAAGATCAGAGAAAATTATTCAGTAAAAGCTGGAGATGTAGTTATTTTTAAAGTGCAGGAATTTATTGATATGTTGAGATATAAAGACTATTGGGCGGATAGCTATACTAAATATTCAAATACAATTGGATTGTCCAGTGAAGGGAAATACTTACAATATAATACCGATGTTGTGTTGGATTTTCCTTACAAAGACTGTGTTTTAGAAGGTGGCATGACGAAAGAAGATAATGGAAAAGAAGAAGTTTTCTATAATGAAGTCATTGCGAGAGATGAAATAGATACTCTTTTAGCACCAAAAGCTCTAGTAAATGTTAAAAAATATGATTCTGATAGTGAACATAAAGTTGATTCTTTTAGTAATGAAGATAATTTAATTATCAAAGGAAATAACTTATTAGCTTTGCACTCTTTAAAAGAAAGATATGCAGGAAAAGTGAAGCTAATCTACATTGATCCCCCTTACAATACTGGAAGCGATTCTTTTAGATATAATGATAGGTTTAACCATTCTACATGGTTAACATTTATGAAGAATAGACTTGAAGTAGCTAAAGAATTGCTTGCTGATGATGGTAGTATTTGGATTAATATTGATAATGAAGAATCTGCTTATCTAAAGATTCTTTGTGATTCTATTTTTTTTAGGGGAAATTATGTTACAAGTATCAGTTGGAGGTCAAGCGATAATAGTAACAATGATTCAAAACAATTTTCGACTGACTTTAACACATTATTTGTATATTCTAAAAAGGATAATTGGTTCCCTAATAAAGTAGAAAGAACTATGCAGCAACAAAAACATTATAAGAATCCCAATAATGACCCAAAAGGACCTTGGTTTGATGGCAATCCAATATCTTCTCCGAATGATAGGGATAATTTGAAATACAAAATTTTAACACCTATTGGCACTTATATTGAACCGCCAAAATTTGGATGGAGATGGTCTGAAGAAACTTTAAAAGAGAAAATGACTTCAGGAGAGATAGTCTTTAATAAAGATTATACAAACATCAAAAGAATAACTTATTTGTCCGAACAAGAAGGATTACCTCCTTCTAATTTATGGACTATATTAGAAGAAACAGGGCATAATAGACAAGCAAAGTATGAGCAAAAGAAGCTTTTCCCCAACCTATCTAAGCTGGAATGGTTTTCTACTCCAAAGCCTGAGAAGCTTCTACAAAGAATTATTCATATCTCTTCCCATGAAAACGATCTAGTCTTGGATTTTTTCATGGGTTCAGCAACCACTCAAGCTGTTGCTATGAAAATGAATAGAAAATTTATTGGAATTGAACAAATGGATTATATCAATACTGTTTCCGTTCCAAGACTTCAAAAAGTAATTGAAGGCGAACAGGGTGGGGTTTCTAAAGATGTGGATTGGCAAGGCGGAGGCTCATTTGTTTATGCTGAATTGATGGAATTGAACCAAGTATATATAAATAAAATTGACCAAGCATCTAGTAAAGATGATTTAGCTGACCTATGGAGTGAATTAGATAATAATGCTGATTTGAATTACCAGCTAGACAAAGAAAAGTTAACCAATGAACTACTAAAAGAACATGATGAGGAAGAAGGGTCTATTACTTTTAATGACTTAACTTTTGAAGAACAAAAAGAAATCTTCAAGAAAGCATTAGATAAAAATCAATTATATGTGCCTTATGCTGAAATTGAAGATGCCAATGTAATTATTTCAGAGAAAGATAAAGCCTTTAACCATAGTTTTTATAATGGCGAGGAGGACTAGACATGGTGAAAGAACGGTTATATGAATGGCTAGACAGTCAAATGTCTAACCTGTTCTATACTAGTAATAATCCGCATGAAGTTCCTGAGTATGTTAAAGGTAACCTAAGAGATGAACTTCGCCACTATCAAGAAGAAGCTTTCAGAAGATTTCAATTTATGCAAGATGATGGCTTAGCTTCTGGAATAAGTAATGCAGGTTATCAGCGAAAACAATTGCTTTTTAATATGGCAACTGGTTCAGGGAAAACAATGGTTATGGCAAGCATGATGCTGTATTTATTTAAGGAATTTAATTATCAAAACTTCATTTTTCTGGTGAATACAGATGCGATCATTAAAAAAACTCATGAAAACATGTTAAATAGTAATTCTAGCAAGTATCTTTTTAACCCTAGAGGTATTTTTATTGATGGGGAACGGGTTGTAATTCAAGCAGTTGAAAACTTTCCTGCAGTGAAGGATAAAAACACCATTTATCTGAAATTGACTACCATTCAAAAAATTCATGGGGAATTGAGTAAGCCTAGGGAAAATGGTATATCTCTAGAGAGTTTGGAAGAGGAAGATATTGTCATTTTAGGGGATGAAGCCCATCATTTTAATGCTTCCACAAAGAAAGAAAAAGAAGAGAAACAATCTTGGGAAAATACTATTAATAAAATGCTATATCTGAGAACGAATAATAAACTCTTAGAATTTTCGGCAACCATCAATATGGATGATAAAAATATCTCCCAAAAATACAGTGATAAAATTATTTATAAATATGATTTAGGCGAGTTTATGGATGATGGATACTCAAAAAATGTATTAAGACTGCAATCTTCTGATAATGATGATGAGAAAATGAAAGATGCGATACTTTTAAGCCAATATCGAAAATTGATTGCTAGGGAAAATGGTATTTCTTATTTCAAACCAATTGTCATGTTTAAATCAAGTAAAATCAAAATATCTGAACAGAAACAACAAGATTTTAATGCTATTATAGAGAATTTATCTATAGAAAGTTTATCTAAATATATCAATCAAAGAAAAACAACCGTATCATCGAATTCCACCCTCTACAAAGTCTTTTCTTATTTTTTAGAACAGGATTTAGATAATGTTATTCGAGAAATTCAAGAGGATTTTGAAGCGAGAAATATTCTAAACGCTAATGAAAAAAGTATGTTGAGTGTAGATAATGCAGTATTACTGAATAGTTTGGAAAATATCAATAATCCTATCAGAGTTATTTTTGCTGTTGCTAAATTAAATGAAGGTTGGGATGTTTTAAATCTGTATGATATTGTTAGAATTTCTGAAGGAGCAGGAGTGACTAGAACTGCTACAGATAGTGAAGCACAATTGGTTGGTAGAGGAGCAAGGTATTTTCCTTTTGAATATGAAGGAGAAAAAAGTTTTAAAAGAAGATTCGATAATCAAAATACTGATTTAAGAATATTGGAAACATTACATTACCACACGATTAATGAAAAAGGTTATTTAGCTAACTTTGAGAAATCAATGAATGCAGTAAACTTAATTAGTTCAAGTGATGAGACAGTTCGTATACTTTCTACAAGATTAAAAAACTCCTTCAAAAATACAAGTGTGTATAAACAAGGAAACTTATTTGTGAATGAAAGCAGAGAAACCACTCCTGAAGATTATAATTCTTTAGAAAAGTTTACTATATCTAAAGAATGGGAAACGGAATATATAGGTTCAACTGTTGAAACAGATTACCAAGGGAAAATTAGTGATGATGTTGTTATTCAAAGAGAATTTGAATATTTAACAGTAGATAAGAGATTTTTCAAAAAAGGTCTGCAAAGAAACCCATTTTTCCGTTTTGTGAACCTTAAAAAGTATCTTCCTTTGCTACAGTCGAAAGACGAATTAATTGATAGTGAACAATATTTTAACGATGTTTCTATCAAAGTATCTTTACCCAAAGGACAACATATATCTGATTTATCAGCTATCGAAAAACTTGAAATTATTGATAAGTTTTTAGCTTATTGTGAAGAAAAAATTCGCAAAAATTATCAGAAAGAAATTGGATTAAAAGTTTTCAAACCAGTTTCTATTAAAGATACTTTGAGAGATTATGAAGTGGTAGTTCCGCTCTATGAAACAGGACATGTTACGCAACGAATTGAGCTGCATCCAATGAAGGGAAAAGAGTGGTTTGTTTATACTGATGCTATTATGAACCGTTTAGAATATGCGATGGTAGAGTTGATGGGAAGTTTTATTCATGAATTAGAAGCTAAATATAAACAAGTGTATCTAATTAGAAATGATGAAAAAGCAACTAGATACAAACTAACTGAATTTGGTGGACCGAGGGGGTTCATGCCTGATTTTATTCTTTATCTAGAAAATGAAGAGTTTGTATATCAAGTATTTGTCGAGCCAAAAGGTGAAGACAGAGAAAAAGAGGACGCTTGGAAACAAGAAATGTTATACGAGATAAATGATTCAGATATTGAATTCATCGGAGAAAATGAAAGGATTCGTCTAGTAGGTGTCAAGTTTTATAATAATCATAATAAGAGTAAATTTGTTGATGAATTGTCTAAACAAATCAATACAGGAGTACCTTTAGATGGGAAGATAGATTTATTGATGTGATTGTGTTAGAAAAATTTCTGGTGAATGAAAAAATTCTAAAGAATAAACTATGGATGAATATTCTATACTTTAAATAATTAGGTTGAAAACCCAAAAAGGTTCTTAAGCTTTCGTAATGAAAGTTTAAGAACCTTTTTTTCTCATCAATGGAGACGGCGGGAGTCGAACCCGCGTCCA
>NZ_JXLE01000013.1 GCF_001886265.1 Enterococcus thailandicus | reverse complement strand
TCAACTGTTGCACTTAAAGTGTATATTCAAGAGATAAAAAATTGGGGAAATGATTCATTTTTTGAAAGAGTAATTTATATTTAATTCTTTTTATATGATATCAAAATCAATTTATTTAAAATAAGGAACAGTTACCACAAAAATAGGAAACTATTTTGTGTTTTTGTTCTTTGTTTTTTTGTGGGCTTGAACGCTTTGTGCCACACCCTTTATTCACGGTGTTCCCAAAGTAGCTTCTTCGGTAATAAGCCCTCTTTTCTTAAAAATATGAAAAGCTATTTTTGTCAGTTGCTCATTATTTTTTCGAAGCTAAACGCTTTGCGCCACAACCTTTTTAAGTTTCCATTTCATTTCAAAAGCAAGGATGAAACAAATCTCGAAATACGGTATAATGAAAAGGTATGACAATAATAAAAAAGAGGTGGCTCTTTATGAAAAAAATTTTAGTTGTCGATGACGAAAAGCCGATTTCGGATATCGTTAAGTTTAATTTAACAAAAGAAGGTTACGATGTTTACACTGCGTACGATGGCGAAGAAGCCTTAGAAAAAGTCGAAGAGGTAGTACCTGATTTGATTTTATTAGATTTGATGTTGCCAAAAATGGATGGGCTAGAAGTAGCACGAGAAGTTCGTAAAACTTATGACATGCCGATCATCATGGTAACTGCAAAAGATTCTGAAATTGATAAAGTTTTAGGATTAGAACTTGGTGCGGATGACTACGTGACAAAACCGTTTTCGAATCGAGAATTGGTAGCTCGTGTCAAAGCCAATTTACGTCGTGGCGCAGCAGCTGCAAAAGAAGTGGAAGAGGTAACACCATCAGAACTAACAATTGGTGATCTAACAATCCATCCAGATGCTTACATGGTAACGAAACGTGGCGAAACAATTGAGTTGACACATCGTGAGTTTGAGTTGCTTTTCTATCTAGCAAAACATATTGGACAAGTAATGACACGTGAGCATTTACTACAGACTGTTTGGGGTTACGACTATTTTGGTGATGTCCGAACAGTTGATGTTACTGTACGTCGTTTGCGCGAAAAAATCGAAGATAATCCAAGTCACCCGAACTATTTAGTTACGCGTCGTGGCGTCGGTTACTACTTGCGTAACCCAGAACAGGAGTAATCAATGAAGAAAAAGGTCCGCTTTTTTCGATCAGTCAATTTTAAAATCGCCATTACATTTATTTTGATTTTATTGATTTCGATTGAAATTATTGGTGCGTATTTTATACGTGGTTTGGAGCGCTCCACGATCAACACTTTTATCAAAGATATGAATCAGACAGTTGTCTCATTAGCTTCAACAATTAGCCCTGAGCTTAGTCGAAAAGATACGGCAGATCCAGATGAGGTCAATGCGAATATCAAACGTTTTATCGAAAATAGTGCTTCAAGTGATATTATCGAAATTCGTGTGGTTGACGAAAAAGGGATCATTCGGGGGACAACGGATGTAAGTGAACAAAGTTCTATCGGTAAGAAAAATGATTATGTAGCCGTTGATGATTTTACTACTAAACGTTATGTCGCACTTGATTCAGATGACAAGCGGGTAAATATTAATGTTCAGCCTATTCTGTCCCCGACCGGCGATGCCGTCATCGGGGCTCTTTACGTCAAAAGTGATATTGAACAAAAGTACTCAGAAATTAGTAACACAGCGATTATCTTTTTCACGGCTTCTCTGATTGCGGCATTCATTTCCATGATTGTGTCGGTCTTAGTTGCACGTTCGATTACACAACCAATTGGCGAAATGCGCGAACAAGCTATCCGCATTGCGCGGGGTGACTATAGTCGAAAAGTAAAAGTCCATGGACAAGATGAATTGGGGCAATTGGCAGATACTTTTAACCAGTTGGCTGAACGAATCGAAGAAGCACAAGATACGATGGAAGCTGAACGAAATCGGTTGGATAGTGTCCTTTCGCATATGACGGATGGGGTCATTGCAACCGATCGTCGAGGAAAAGTCATTACGATTAACGATATGGCTTTATCGTTGTTAGATATTAAAAATGAAGAGGCAATTGGTCAGTCTATTTTGACCTTGCTTGACATCGAAGAAGAATATACGTTGCGTAAATTATTAGAGAATCCAGATGAAATGGTTCTCGATCGTTCAACAGGCTCCACTGAAAGTGACCAAATGATTTTACGCGTTGATTTCTCCATGATTCGTCGTGAATCAGGCTTTATTAGTGGTCTGGTAGCTGTCTTACATGATGTAACTGAGCAAGAAAAAACAGAACGTGAACGTCGTGAGTTTGTTTCCAATGTTTCCCATGAACTACGCACACCGTTAACAAGTATGCGTAGCTATATTGAAGCGTTGAGCGAAGGCGCGTGGCAAGACGAAGAAATTGCACCGAACTTTTTGAAGGTCACTTTAGATGAAACAGACCGAATGATTCGGATGATCAATGACTTATTGAATCTTTCTCGAATGGACACGGGAAACACACAGCTGCAATTAGAATACGTCAATTTTAATGAGCTAATCAATTTTGTACTTGATCGTTTCGATATGATGGTTGGTAATCAAGAAAAAAAATATGCGATTCGCCGTGAATTTACCCAACGAGATCTCTGGGTTGAAATAGATACTGACAAAATCATACAAGTAATCGACAATATCATGAATAACGCTATTAAATATTCTCCTGATGGAGGAACGATTACTTGCCGTTTGTTAGAAACACATAATAACGTTATTCTAAGCATAACTGACCAGGGGCTAGGTATCCCTAAAAAAGATTTGACTCGAGTATTCGAGCGTTTTTATCGTGTAGACAAAGCTCGGGCACGTGCTCAAGGCGGAACAGGTCTTGGCTTAGCGATTTCGCGTGAAGTAGTTAAGGCACACCGAGGCGCCATTTGGGCAGAAAGTAAAGAAGGTCAAGGTTCGACTTTCTATATTTCATTACCATATGAACCATATGAGGAGGACTGGTGGGAATGAAAATTTCAGGGAAAATCATCCGGATTGGACTAGTTTTGATGGTTGCACTGAGTTTATATTTCTCCTATGTCATCTGGCTAAGTCCTGCTGGAAAAGAAACAGTGAATGTTGACGAAACGAGTTCACAAGTGATGACTGAATCACAATCAAATCGAAAATCTTCAGAAATTTTTTTACCACTACACGTGACGTGGGTCCAAGGAGAAAATATCCAAGAAACAAATAGTGAAAACTTAGTTTCGCGCCTGCAAACAGTAATCGGTAAAGCTCGTTTTGGTAAGCTTTCAGAAGTGGTTACAGGAGATAAAACTGAATTTGATCAGAAAAAGGAACTTTCGGAAGGCTTTGAGTTAACTTATCTAGCACCATTTTTGTTACAAGAATATATCCAAGCATTTGGGTTGAACTTAGATGTAAGTAATCTATCTGATGATACAGAGATGATTTCTTTTACTTGTATTCAGTTTGATGAAAAAAATAAAAAAATTCGTTTCTTGGATTTTGTTCATCAAACGATTTATGAAGCTAACCTTTCTTTAGACTGGGAAGACATCAAAAAAGAGTTATCTTTTGATGAAAATAAATGGACTAAAATGTCTAAAAAAACATCTGTGATTGCTCATCAATATGATACAGAATCACCAATTAAGTTAAAAAAATACAGTTATATTTTATCGCAACAACCGTACACACTTTTTCGAAATGCTTTCTTTCAATCCCCAGATGAAGTGAAAAATAATGATGAAAGCAGCGAACTGATTTTTTATGGTGGCAATGAAACGATGACGATTCATTCTGCCAGTCAAGTTGTAGATTTTCGTGGAGAGTTATCTGATACAAATAATAACGGAAATATTTACTCGAAAAGTTTTCCATACATTAGTAAAATTGGCAGCAACTTAGGAAATCTTCATTATTTTGATCGTACGGATAATCAAATTGACTATCGGATTTTTGTTGAAGGATTCCCAGTGTTTGGCACGGATAGTAAAGGCAAAGTTGGTATAACGATTAATGGTGAAGCTACTGAAAAAACGCAAGTTAACATTCAGACCAGCTTAAATGCAATCCAAGTACCTATTCCTTCAGACGAGTCAGTGGAATTGGCTAGTACGGCAGACGTTATTCAACAATTAGTTACCCATGGTGCGGAAAAGGAAGAACTTGAATCAGTCATTATTGGTTACACGTGGCAAAATATCAAAGAAACGAACCGGGTCGTAGACTTGTTACCAGAATGGTATGTGAAATATCAAGGGAATTGGTACTCCGCCAGTGAGTTGTCTAACAAACTAGCTGAAATGGGGGCGAACTAAGTGGACTTTAAAAAAATTGAATGGATTTTTTTCCTAGCTTTCTTAGGCCTCAATGTTTTTTTATTCAGCAGTTATCACGAGGCAATGAATCAAGAAAACAATGTGATACGTTCAGACCAAACAGAATCGCTGCAAAATCGTCTAGCTAGTGATGATATTTCTTATTCAGGAAATATTTCTTCTGAGAGTAAACAGGGATACTATTTAAGTGCCGAACAAAGCGATCTTGGTACGGTCTTAGCACAACACCGAAAGAAGAATCCAACAGGGCTACTTCGTAGTGGAATCACTTTTGATGGGCTGTCGACTTTAACGAAGACGTTCACTGCTGAAGAATCTGAAAAGTACAAAATCGACAACAAACAGACCAAACATTCGATTACAGAATTTTTGAATAGTCAAAATAACGTACTTTATGGTGATGAATATGAATTTATGTCGAATTTCTCCACATTAGAAGGAAATTCACTAGAAATTGAAGCAAGCCAGTCCTATGAAGGAATCCCATTTCATGACGATACTGCTGAAATCAATTTTATAGTGGAAAAAGACGAGGGTGTTTATAAACTGACGAAATATACCCAGACGCACTTAACAAACATTGAACATCTACGTGAAAAAATGGATCTATATTCAGAAGAGGAAGCAATCCAAACGCTTTATGTGAATAATAAGATTCCTAGTTCTTCAAAAATTTTGTGGCGTCAACTTGCTTATTCTTGTATCGTGAAGGTTCGTGAAAAAAATGTATATGTTCCAATTTGGTATGTGGCTATTGAAACGAGTGATAAAAGTGTTCAAATTGAATCAGTCAACGCATTCAGTAATACGATTGTGACAAATAATGTGGTTCCAAAAGTGGAAGATAATTAAAAAAGTAGGTATAATGAAAAAAGTTTACAGTGTGAAGAAGGGAAGTAATAAATAAATGGTCGAAGAAAAACCAGCTTTTAAAATCAGTATCCTTGCGAGTGGGAGTTCAGGAAACTCACTTTATTTAGAAAGTGAGAAGAAACGACTATTGGTGGATGCAGGTCTTAGCGGGAAAAAAATTACTTCCTTGATGGCTCAAATTGATCGTAAACCTGAAGATTTAGATGGCATTCTAGTAACGCATGAACATCGAGATCACATTCATGGTGTAGGTGTGCTGGCGCGGAAATATCATTTAGATGTGTATGCCAATGAAAAAACGTGGGAAGCAATGTCGCCATTGATTGGCAATGTCCCCGTCGAGCAAAAACATTTATTTGAAATGGGAAAAGTCCAAACTTTTGGGGATGTAGATATTGAAAGTTTTGGTGTTTCGCATGATGCGGCTGCGCCACAGTTTTATCGTATCTACAAAGAAAATCATTCATTTGTGATGCTAACGGACACTGGTTACTGTAGTGATTATATGCGTGGAATTATTGAAAATGCGGACGGCTATCTAATGGAAAGTAATCACGATTTAGAAATGTTGCGAATGGGTTCTTATCCTTGGAATTTAAAACAACGAATTTTGGGAGATCGTGGTCATTTATCAAATGAAGATGGTGCATTAGTGATGACTGATGTAATTGGTAATCGGACAAAACGCATCTATTTAGGTCATTTGAGTAAAGAAAACAACTTGAAAGAGTTGGCGCATTTGACGATGGAAAATACGTTAAAAGAAAAGGATTTTGGTGTGGGTTCTGATTTTGATGTGTACGATACGGATCCTGATCAGGCGACGGAATTGTTTTCGATTTAAAAAGGTTGTGGCACAAAACGTTCAGCTCCGACTAGATAGCGAACAGTCATTCAAAATAGCTTTCCATATTTTGATATGGATGCAAGCTATATCGAGGAGCTGTTTTGGGAACACCGTAAATAAAGGTTGTGGCTCCAAGCGGTTAACTCCGAAAAAATAATGAGCAACTGACAAAAATAGTTTTTCATATTTTTATGGGAAGAGGTCTTATTGCTGAAGAAGTTGCTTTGGGAACACCGAAGGTAAAGATTGTGGTGTAAAACGTTAAGTAACAAGATGCTTTCTAGCAATCTGCTTTCTATTAAGAACATAAAGTATTCATTCCAAATAAAAAAGGTGCAATCGGTTATTTTTAGCTAACCGGTTGCACCTTTTTTATTTTAACTGCTTTATTGGCTCACGACACTAACATGCTCATTCTCATGTTTATCTGCCAGTACTTCGTCAATCAAAGCAATGGCATAGTCTGCCATGCTGACAACGCTTTCTCCCTGTGCATTCTTATGAAGAAAGTCATCATCTAGTTGATATTTTCCTGTTCGTTCGCCTGTTGGATTGAAGAACGCAGCTGGACTGATATAGGTCCAACGAAGTCCTTTTGTGTCTTTTAAATGAACAAGTGCTTGCGACATATGGAAAGCTGTTGGATAAAAAGGTGCGTCTTCTGGTACTTGGTCAATCATACGAGTTGTTTTTTCTGGATCAATAAATAGAGAAGAAGCACCACCAACGACAAGTAAACGAGTCGAAGTATTCGCTAAAATTTTTGCTAAGTGTGCAAGGGATGTTTGATGCATTTCTTTCTTACCTACAGGTGCATTGAACGCATCAACAACAACGTCAAAAGGAGCAAGGTCTTCAGTCGTCAAATCGTATAAATCCTTTTCAATAAATGGAACACTTACTGTTAATTTTTTGGCATTTCTGACAATGGCTGTAACGTCAAGATGACGAGCAAGAGCCTCCTTCAAAATCAATGAACCTGCGTGACCAGTTGCGCCAATAATTGCTATTTTCATCAAAAAACCTCCTATCATTTCCTTTATTGTATGAAGTTATGTCACTTGGGTCAAAGGATTGGTTTTTTATAGAAGATTTCAACACCAGACTTTCTTTTATAATTATTGCTCTGTTATAATTAAAAGATAATGAAAGGAGGGGGAGCCGTGTTTGAAGCAGAAAAAATCAAGCAACTGAATGAGCTGGAGATGATTGTTTATAATTACTTGATTGCTCATTTAGAAGAAGTGTCAAAAATGACGATTCGTCAATTGTCAGATGCATGCCATGTGTCAACTTCGACGATTTTACGTTGCTGTAACAAATTGGGCTTACAAGGCTTTTCTGAGCTGAAATTTGCAATAAAAAATTATCAAACACAAGCAAAACAACAGATGTTTGAACAATTTTATGATGCAACGGTTCAGGTAGATTCTTTTTTGAAAAAGGTCAATAATGAAAGTTATCGAATCGTTTTGGAGCAAGCAGTCCAAATGATTTTAGAAGCCCGTCATGTTGCTTTTTCTGGAATTGGTACAAGTGGTGTCCTTGGATTATATGGTAGTCGTTATTTTATCAATTTAGGGTTGAATGCCTATAGCATCACTGATCCGTTTGCTCCAGTCCCTTCTCGCGGATTAGAAAGTACATTAGCAATCATTTTGTCTGTATCAGGTGAAACGGTTGAAATGATTGAAAAAACAGAGGATTTTAAACGCTACGGTGCAAAAGTTCTTAGTATTACAAATGATGAAACCTCGACGATTGCTCGTTTGGCAGACTATAATTTGTCTTATTATATGCCAGAAACAAGAGGAAAAGAGGAATCGCTAAACCTGACAACACAAGTTCCGGTGGTGACTTTATTAGAAATGTTAGCGCAAAAAGCGAGTCAAGAAATAGAAAGAGCGCATTAGCCTGTTTTTTTTGTTGGAACATGTTCCTTCAGAAGGCTAAGCTCTTTTTTTCTTTGTACAGGTTAGTTATAGTTATATATGTAAACGGATACAAAAAAAGAAAGGAGTATAGAATAGGATTTATTGGATGAAATGCACTTATTTTTTATTGGATGATTTTTTTAATTTAACTGGATAAGGAGAGAAGTATTATGAATGAATGGATTAATGAGAAAGTTTTACCTCCGGTTTTAAAATTTGTTAATACGAAACCTATTACTGCGTTACGTAATGGGATGTTATACACAATGCCGTTCACAATTGTTGGCTCGGTTTTCTTACTACTTGCTAACTTCCCCGTCACAGCAGTTTCAGAGTGGGTCAACAATTCTGGACTCGCAGTTTATTTTAACCAAGCGTATGGTGCTTCATTTGCTATTATGGCAATTTTTGCAGTAGTTGGGATTGCTTATTCTTACGTCAAAGATGAAGGCTTTGAAGGGCTACCAGCAGGGATGATTGCATTGGTTATCTTTTTACTAACGATGCGTTCAGATGTGACGGATGCAGAATCTGGTGTTGTAATTGGTAACGTAATTGATAAAGGTTGGACTGGTGGTCAAGGGATGATCAGTGCAATCTTGGTTGGTCTATTTGTTGGTTGGGGCTACACTTGGTTCCTAAAAAGAGATATTCGAATCAAATTGCCAGAGCAAGTGCCGGATAACGTAGCAAACTCATTTACAGCGTTGATTCCAGCAGCTGTTTTGATTACCTTTGCAATGCTTGTATATATTTTCTTTGATGCAGTCTTCAGCACAACAATGATTCAATGGATTTATGAAGTAATCCAAAGCCCAATGCAAGGTGTAACAGATTCACTTGGTGGTGCGTTGATGCTTGGTTTCTTAGTTCCATTCTTATGGTTCTTTGGAGTACATGGTTCAACAATTGTTGGTGGGATCATGGGACCAATCTTACAAGCAAACTCATTAGCAAACACAGAGATTCTTGAATCTGGTAAAGCATTGACCGTTGCAAATGGTGGACATATTGTTACGCAACAATTCTTAGACCAATTCATGACAGTAACAGGTGCTGGGATGACGATTGGTGTTGTGATGTTCATGGTTTTCTTTGCAAAATCAGCACAGTTCAAACAGCTTGGACGTTTATCTTTAGCTCCAGCTATCTTTAACATTAACGAACCAATTATTTTTGCAACACCAATCGTAATGAACCCGATTATGGCGATTCCATTTATTGCGACACCAGTTGTTTCTGGTGTGATTACTTACTTCGCTTTGTATACAGGATTAGTTCCATTGTTTACAGCTGTACAAGTACCATGGACAACACCACCAATTATTTCAGGATTTTTAGTAGGTGGCTGGCAAGCGGCGTTGTTACAAACATTTGTTTTAGCAATTGGTTTCTTTATCTATTTACCATTCGTGAAGAAAATTGATGCAATGAACTATGCACAAGAAAACGATCTTTCTTTTGCAGAAGCAGATCAATTAGAAGAATCACAAGTTTTATAAACGATTTTACAAATTAACGAGAAATGAGTCGATCGTATGAGCGTGTTGAGAAAAGGATTTTTATGGGGCGGTGCAGTAGCAGCCCATCAATTAGAAGGTGGTTGGCAAGAAGGTGGCAAAGGTGTTAGTGTTGCTGATGTTATGACTGCTGGAAAAAACGGTGTGGCAAGAAAGATCACAGATGGTGTGATTGAAGGCAACTATTATCCTAATCATGAGGCAATTGATTTTTATCATCATTATAAGGAAGATGTTCGTTTATTTGCTGAATTAGGTTTGAATTGTTTTCGGACATCAATTGCCTGGAGCAGAATTTTTCCAAAAGGTGATGAATTAGAACCAAATGAAGCAGGGTTACAATTTTATGATGACCTATTTGATGAATGTCTAAAATATGGGATCGAACCGGTTATCACGCTTTCCCATTTTGAAATGCCTTATCATTTAGTAAAAGAATATGGTGGTTGGCGAAATCGAAAAATGATTGAATTTTTTACTCGGTTTGCGGAAACTTGTTTCACTCGTTACCAAGAGAAAGTGAAATACTGGATGACCTTTAATGAAATCAATAACCAAGCGAATTTTCACGAAGATTTTGCACCATTTACTAATTCGGGCATTCGTTATGAAGAAGGCGAAGATCGCGAAGCAATCATGTATCAGGCTGCACACTATGAATTAGTGGCAAGTGCGCAAGCGGTAGAAATCGGACATCGGATTAATCCAGATTTTGAAATTGGTTGTATGATTGCCATGGTGCCAATCTATAGTTACTCATGTAGTCCTAATGATATGATGGCAGCAACAGTTGCGATGCAAAGACGTTATTGGTTTACTGACGTGCATTGTAAAGGTCGCTATCCAAGTTATATGGATGCGTACTTTAAACGAAAAGGATTTGAATTAGATCGAACAGCAGAAGATGCCCGTATTTTAAAGGTAGGGTGTGTCGACTATATCGGCTTTAGTTACTATATGTCGTTTGCAATCAAAGATCATGATAAAGCACCAACTTTTGACTATGATGAAGCAGCAGACTTAGTAGAAAATCCTTATGTGAAAGCATCTGACTGGGGATGGCAAATCGATCCTATGGGTTTGCGTTACGCAATGAACTGGTTCAATGAACGTTACGAAAAACCATTATTTATTGTGGAAAATGGGTTTGGTGCAATTGATGAGATTGGGGAAAGCGGACAAGTCGAAGATGATTATCGCATTGAGTATTTGCGAGAGCACATTGCTTCAATGAAAGATGCTGTTGAATATGATGGTATTGATTTAATGGGCTACACGCCATGGGGATTCATTGATTTGGTTTCTGCCGGGACAGGAGAAATGAAAAAACGTTACGGCTTTATCTATGTTGATAAGGACAACGAAGGAAATGGAACATTGGCAAGAAGCAAGAAAAAATCGTTTGATTGGTATAAGGAAGTTATTGCCACAAACGGTGAAACATTAAGCTAAAAAAACTGCGACAAAATCGTTTAAGATTTTGTCGCAGTTTTTAATTGAAAGCAAAAATTATTTTTGGATTAACAACTGTACAACGATGACCAATGTATTCATACCTACATGTGTAATCATTGAAGTCCAAATTCGACCAGTTGATTTATACAATAAACTAAAGAAGAAACCTAAGAAAAAGTAAACCAATAGATGACCATCTGCATGTGCAACAGCAAAAAGTAGAGAACTGATTACAGCACCTACCCAAAAATTCGAGTAGTGACTAACGAGTCCTAGAATACTACGACGAAAAACAAGCTCCTCCATGATTGGGCCACCAATAGTCGTTGCTAGAATAAATGCGGGTGCTTTTAAAATCATTTGGATGATGTTTTGCGTATTTTCAGATGGAGCGCTTTGACCAAATAAGAAAGTTTCGATTCCGACAGCCGCACCTTGTAAAAAGATTGCTATCAAAATACCACCTAATCCAAGTAAAATGATTTCAGGAACACTTGCTTTAGGGACATCTGCCTCTATTGTTAAAGGTTCCTTTTGTTTGAAGTACAAAAACAGCAGCAAAACTGCTCCTAGTAAATAAGTAATAGTCATGGCCGAAATCAAACCAGTCGAAGAGGTAACAATACCTGTGATTCTTAAAAGGGCAGGTGAAACAAAGACTAAACCGTAGCAAAAAATGCTTAGTAGACTATATTTTTTTAATGACATGAAATTCCTCCTTACAGGCTCTTATAAAAGATGACTTACCTGTGTTAGTAGACAAGATTTATTGGTAATTATACCATACGAAAGTTGTTCGCCAATGAAAATAAAAAATCAGATTTCTTTGATTTAAAAAGCTTGCAAAAAAGGAGCAGAATGAGTATTATTAAAAATGTAGGTTAGCACTCGAAAGGTAAGAGTGCTAACGGAACTAAAAATCGTGTTATCGGAGGGATTTATCGTGTTAAAACCATTAGGTGACCGCGTCATCATCGAAGTCGCAAAAGAAGAAGAAAAAACTGTTGGAGGAATCGTCTTAGCTTCCTCTGCCAAAGAAAAACCACAAACTGGTAGAATCGTTGCGGTTGGTGAAGGCCGTTTATTAGAAAACGGTGAAAAAGTTCCTGCCGCTGTTAAAGAAGGCGATCAAGTAATGTTTGAAAAGTATGCTGGAACAGAAGTGAAATTTGAAGGTAAAGAATATTTGATCGTTTCAGGTAAAGATATCATGGCGATCGTTGAGTAAAACAAGATAAACAAAATTTATTATTGAGGTGAAACCAATCATGGCAAAAGAATTAAAATTCGCAGAAGACGCACGCGCAGCAATGCTTCGTGGCGTAGATAAATTAGCTGATACAGTAAAAGTTACCTTAGGTCCAAAAGGCCGTAATGTTGTTTTAGAAAAATCTTATGGATCTCCATTGATTACTAATGACGGGGTAACAATTGCAAAAGAAATCGAATTAGAAGATCATTTTGAAAATATGGGTGCAAAATTAGTTTCTGAAGTTGCTTCAAAAACGAATGATATTGCTGGTGATGGTACAACTACTGCTACTGTTTTAACACAAGCAATCGTTCGTGAAGGCTTGAAAAACGTAACAGCCGGCGCTAATCCTTTAGGCATTCGTCGCGGAATTGAATTAGCTACAAAAGCGGCAGTAGAAGAATTACACAATATTTCAACAGTTGTTGATTCAAAAGAAGCAATTGCACAAGTTGCGGCTGTTTCTTCTGGTTCAGAACAAGTAGGTCATTTGATTGCGGATGCAATGGAAAAAGTCGGCAATGACGGTGTCATCACAATTGAAGAATCAAAAGGGATCGAAACAGAACTAGATGTTGTTGAAGGAATGCAGTTTGACCGTGGATATTTATCACAATACATGGTTACTGATAATGACAAAATGGAAGCTGTTTTAGATAATCCATATATCTTGATTACAGACAAAAAAATCTCAAATATTCAAGATATCTTGCCTCTATTAGAACAAATTTTACAACAATCTCGTCCATTATTAATCATTGCAGATGATGTAGATGGCGAAGCATTACCAACATTAGTATTGAATAAAATTCGTGGAACATTTAACGTAGTTGCTGTCAAAGCACCAGGATTTGGTGACCGTCGTAAAGCGATGCTTGAAGATATCGCTATTTTGACAGGTGGTACAGTAATCACTGATGATCTAGGTCTAGAATTAAAAGACGCAACTGTCGATAACTTAGGAAATGCTTCAAAAGTTGTTGTTGATAAAGACAATACAACAATCGTTGAAGGTTCTGGCGATAAAACAGCAATTGACGCACGCGTTCAATTGATCAAAAATCAAATTGCTGAAACAACTTCTGACTTTGATCGTGAAAAATTACAAGAGCGTCTAGCTAAATTAGCTGGCGGTGTTGCAGTAGTCAAAGTTGGTGCGGCGACTGAAACAGAATTAAAAGAATTGAAATTACGTATTGAAGATGCATTGAATGCTACTCGTGCTGCCGTAGAAGAAGGCATGGTTTCTGGTGGTGGTACTGCATTGGTAAATGTTATTGGAAAAGTTTCTGCAGTAGAAGCCCAAGGTGACGTAGCAACAGGAATTAAGATTGTTGTTCGTGCATTAGAAGAACCAATTCGTCAAATCGCGGAAAATGCTGGCTATGAAGGTTCAGTAATCGTTGATAAACTGAAAAATGTTGAACTTGGTACTGGGTTCAATGCTGCAACAGGCGAATGGGTAAACATGGTGGAAGCCGGAATCGTTGATCCAACAAAAGTAACTCGTTCTGCATTGCAAAATGCTGCTTCCGTTTCAGCATTGTTATTAACAACAGAAGCAGTTGTTGCAGATAAACCAGAACCAGCTGCACCTGCTGCTCCAGCAATGGATCCATCAATGATGGGCGGCATGATGTAATCACTACTTTCAATTCATAAAAATTGAAAGTATAACAAAAAAGAGGCACATCCTGTTCAAAGGGGGTGTGCCTCTTTTTTGTGCCTATTTTCTTTCGAGAAACAACATCTTAAAAAGAAATACGATTAAATTAGATTTAAAAAATTATCTGAGGAATAATTTTTATCTTCGTTCATATGGCTGCACAGCTTGCTGTTTGTTCTTACTAGAAAAAACTACAAGAAGTAGAAAAAATTTCTGTTGCTTTAGCTTAGTTATTAACTCTAAATAAACAAAAATCGTTTAGTACGTCTTCTTCATGGCCCAAAATAGTCGTCTGTGTTGTTTAGTAGGCACATATAAAAATATATGCTATATTTGTAATATCATTATAATGTATGCGCATACATTATAGGTGATGCAACTAAAACTTAGGAGGATGAAGATGGACGGATTGATGAAGTGGATGGAAAAATATATTTTACCTGTGGCAACAAAAATAGGGTCAGAAAAGCATTTAGTCGCCTTGCGAGATGCCTTTATTGGTACGATGCCAGCAACAATGGCTGGTGCAATCGCAGTTTTGCTCAATGCTTTCATGCGCGATTTTCCTAATACCTATTTAGGAGAGGGCAATGCAATTACAACCTTTTTTACACCTGTTATTGGTGTAAATGGATTGATTTGGAATGGAACATTGGCGATTATGGCAGTTGTATTTGCACTTTCTTTAGGCGCAAATTTGGCAAAAGCGTATGAAGTTGATCCTGTGTCAGGAAGTATTGTTTCATTAGTCGCTTTTATCATCGGATTACCGGATGCCGCTACTGCAGTTTTGACATTACCAGAGAAGTTATCAGAAGAAGCTTCGACAATGATCACTACAGCAGGTGGAGTTCTTTCTGATGCTGCAGAAGGTGGCCAAACGCTCTCGATGGGCGCATGGGGTTATTTTAACTTTGGTAAGTATATGGGTGGATCGGGTCTTTTTACTGCAATGATCTTTGGATTTATTTCAGTCATTATTTTTGCTCTTTTAATTCGAAAAAACATTATTATCCGTATGCCGGACTCTGTACCACCGGCTGTTTCTAAGGCTTTTGCTGCAATCATCCCTGCAGTGGTTTCCTTGTATGTTGTTGGAATTATTAACTATTTATTCAAACAAACGGCTGGTGTTCCTTTAATCGACTGGATTTCTGAAGCAATCCAAAAGCCTTTAATGCATCTTTCACAGGGCTACGGCGCAGTATTTATCATTGTGCTACTTGTTCATGTTCTCTGGTTCTTTGGGCTTCATGGAACGAACATTATGTCACCAGTACTACAAACACTTTATGGAACTGCTATGGTTGAAAATACGAATGCTTTTCAAAATAATGAGCCAATTCCGTTTAAGTGGGTAGCCGGCTCTTTTGAAGCTTTTGTCTGGCCTGGTGGTGCAGGTGTGACTTTAGTATTAATTGTAATGATTCTTTTCTTATCAAAACGTGCGGATTATAAAACAGTTGGGAAACTAGGTATTGCTCCGGGTTTATTCAATATTAATGAACCAGTGATGTTTGGTTTGCCGGTTGTACTAAATCCGTTATTAATGATTCCGTTTATTTTAGCGCCTTTAGCTACTGCCACTATTGCATACTTCGCAACGATGGCGGGATTTGTAAGACCTGTAGTTGTCAATGTAATCTGGGTCATGCCAACGATTATTAGTGGTTTCTTAGCGACTGCTGGAGATTGGCGTGCCATTGTGTTGACGATTGTGAATTTGCTTGTAGCAGCATTGATTTGGGCACCATTTATTCTTGCGGCAAATAAGTTAGACCCTAATTTGGGAGAAACAAACGAAACAAACTGATTGCACTGAAAAAGTTGTTAATAAGTATAAAAATAATCCAAGCAAACAGTATTTCCAACTTGTTTGCTTGGATTTTATTTAACCAAAACTTTCCGCTTGCTCTGGGACGCGTTTCATAAACTATACTCGAGCTATCAAGAAGGAGGGCTTACCTATGCATACTTATGTGAAAGTTTTGGGAACATCAAGCACTTGTTTTTACGCGTTGGTAGATTGTAATGAAAATAAACTAGTTTTAAAAAGTTTTCAAGGCCTGAACAAACCAATGAGAGAAGAAATCGATGTCAATCAGTTAACGAATTTAACAAAAGATACATTTTGGGGCGGACAGCGAATTAGTTTTTATTATCAAGAAAAGTTGTATCAGTTTTATGAATGTGGGCCGGCTGTGATAGACTATCTACAAGAAAAACTTTTCGTTTAAGGTAGGTGAATCATCATCGTGGCAACTATTCGAGATATCGCACGTTTAACAGGTTATTCCGTCTCGACTATTTCTCGAGTTATTAATGAACACCCTTATGTGGATGAAAGAAAACGAGCAGAAATTTTAGCAGTTATGAAGGAACTAGACTATATTCCTAATGCAAATGCACGAACATTAAGCTATGGAGAAACCAAAAATTTAGGAGTCATTTTGCCATACACCAATCATCCATACTTTGATCAGTTGATTAGTGGAATTACTGAAGCCGCTTTCGATTCCAATTATAAAGTCACCTTGTTACCGACAAATTATCAAGCAAGTCGTGAAAAAGAGTATCTCGAAGAGTTTGCAGCAAAAAGATTTGATGGCTTGATCGTAACCTCGCGTGCTCATTCGTTAGAAAAATTGAAAGCGTACCAAAAATATGGCCCTATTATTTTTTGCGAAGAAATCAAAGATGAAAAATCAAGCTGTGTCTTTATTGATCGGGAACAATCGATTACGGAAGCATTGAAATTTTTACAAAAAGCTGGTGTCAAAAAACTAGGTGTTACTTTAGGAAGGAGTAGTCGACTTAGTTTTAATTCTAAGATTACCTTGCAATTATGTCGGAAAGTCTATTCGAATTTTGAAGAAGAAATGGTTTTCTGGGATTGTATTGGTTTGGAAGATGGGATCAAGGCAGGTGCTTTTTTTAATGAGCATCCAGTAGATGGCATTTTTACGAATTCAGATATGGTTGCAGCTGGTATCCTTAAAACATTTCCGAAAGGTCGAGCACCTAAATTAGTTGGCAGAGACAATCTGTATGTGAGTGATCTCTTAAATTTTCCCACTATTGATCATCACTTGAAGCAGTGTGGTGAAATGGCGTTTCACTTATTTTTGAAAAGACAACCGGAACAAATCAAGATTCCATATGAATTTATTCAAAGATAAAGAAAGTTTAAACAAACTAATAGCAAAAATAATTAGTGATTGTAAGAGGTTAGGCTAGAAATAATAAAAAAGACTGAATTAGCTTTACGTGATTCCTCAAAAAGTTCAATTGTAAAATTGGGCTTTTGGAGGGCACTGGAGTAAGCTACCTCAGTCTTTTTCTTCGGTAAAAATTAGAACAGATTGGATTGGAATAAATGTTTCGCCTATTTCAATAACTGATAAGGGTCAGAAAGTAATAATTATTTGCTGGTGTAATGTTGAATGATTTCATTCAATGCTTGGGTTGCACCATTCCCACTTCGTTCATCATAATAGGCGGTAAAACGTTCATCTGCCACATACATTTGTCCTAATCCTTGGTGAGCTTGTGGCGTATAAGTAGGCCAACTAAATGTTAGCCATTTTTTATGTGCGTCAAAAATGGCTTTTGCTAGTGGTTGATCCACTCCTGGCTGTGTAAGATAAGTTGTTAAATCAGCTAAAAGCTGTGACTCAACTGTTTGCATGGCTTGGAATTGTTCCTCAGTCATGTTCGCCCATTTTTGATTGGCTTTCGCAACTGTTTTTTCGCCATACGCTTCTCGAATCTCTTGCCCAAATTTTTCTTCATTTTCGCTGATTTTTTGTTGCTTGAATCCTGCAAATTTTTCTTGGTCTGACATAGTTATTCCTCCTTCGTAACTAGTAAGTGTTTTTTGTACAGTTGTCAAAAGGGCGTCAATTTGCGCTCTTTTTTTTAATAGAAGTTTTTGATGTTCAAGTAAAGCTTGGTGCTGATCAAAGTCTGGTTGGTTTAGTAATTCCTGAATTTGTTCAAGTTTGAACTCAAGTGAGCGATAAAATAAAATCTGTTGGAGTCGATCAATTTCATTTGCTCCATAGATGCGATAACCAGAAGAGTTAATCCTAGCTGGTTTGAGCAACCCAATTTCATCATAGAAACGTAATGTTCGGGGGCTAACACCTGATAGCTCTGCTATTTTTTTGATTGTATATTCCATTTTTTCCCTCCTGACACTTGCTAGAATACTCCCTCACGTAACGAGAAGGTCAAGGAAAAATTTCAAAATCCTATTAAAAATTATGTTATACTATTTCATAAGAAAAGGAAAAGGAGAAATCAATGAACATTGTTTTTTCAGATATTGATGGAACGTTTCAAGAGTTAGGAAAAGAAATTCCGCCGATTAATCGCGAAGCTATTCAAGCGTTACAAGCCAAAGGCGATCATTTTGTTTTTGTTACCGGACGCGGATACGACTTAGTCAAACAAATGAATGATGAATTATTAATTGATTGTGATGTTATTTTTGGAAATGGTGCAGGTATTAAGAAAATAGGCGAACCTGAACGTTATACTAGTACACTGACACATCAAGAAACAACAGAAGTAATCAACATTTTAGAAGAACAAGAAATTTTACACTTTATTCATACAAATCACGGTGTGGTGATAAGACCTACGAAAGAGTACACGAAACAGCTAAGTGCCTTGAGAGAATCATTAGAAAAACTTGGGGAGCAAGGCAAACGAATTATGGATTACAAGGAACAATATTTTGAAAACGATTGCGTACATACGGAAGATATCGCAAAGTATCTTTCTGAAAGACCTGAAACAATCGTGGTCAAGATCGAATTGATGGAAGCAGATGATGCACGTCACGAGGCGATTCGATCTTCTTTACAAGAAACAGAATTGCTTGTGTTCCATTCATTTATAAAAACCTTGGAAATTGTACATCCTGATAGTACAAAAGGAAGTGCCATCACCAATTATTTATCTGATTATCCATTAGCAACCAGCTATGGTATCGGAGATGGAGAAAATGATTTGGCTATGTTAGCTGTTGTTGATGTGCCTGTTGCTGTGGAAAATGCCGCAACCAATGTGAAAGAAAGTAGTCATGTGATTGCGCCTAGTTGCAGTGAAGGTGGCGTCGGCCGGTTTATTTTTGAACATATTTTATAATTAAAAAGAAAAAGAGGGATGAGATGAAATTAGTTGAAACACCAATAAATAGTAATCTAAATATCAAGACATTTTACCCAAAAATAGTGGATTTCTTTTTTGGAAATCAGGCAATTAACTACTATAAGTTCTATTCGCTAGATCGTACACAAATTTTATATGTAGATACGTATGATAAAATCCAGTTGGTGATGATTAATACGAAAAAGAAAATTACAAAGCAAGAAATCGACTATGCTATTCGTCGAATCTTGAAAGTAGCACGCGAAGATGTGACCGTTCACATTGGTGTCAAACAAGAATTGGAACGGGCTGGCCTTCAATTCAAACGTCCAAATAAAGATATTGTGATTATTGAACAAAATGTAACAAATGCCTAACAAAAAGGGACTGGGACGAAACTAAAAATTCAGTCGTTCTTAATCTATCTTTCAATGCAAAAAAGCCTAAAATCAACGTTTTAAAAAACGAATTTTAGGCTTTTTTTCTATTTAGGCTGCTTTTGTCCCAGACTCTTTTTATTTTTGAACGATATCCTTCCAAAAATGAAAATATTGTTCAGCCAAGCAAATTGTTGAAATCTGTTCCCACTGGATAAAATGTTCATCAAGATAGAAGCCATCAGGTGTGATGCTTGGTTGAACCAATCCTTCTGCATAACTATGGTCCAAACGTTCAACAATAATTTTTTGCTTTGCGATATAAGCAGTGATAATAACTGTTTCAAAGTGCTGTGTAATTGTACGCATAACAGCCTCCTTATCTATACTGTCCAAGTAGATTGCGCGAATAAATGAATGGATAACTACAATGAATTGAAGTCTTCAACAAATTTATTAGAACATATGTTCGTTTCTCTGTCAATCAATTCATCAAAGAAAAAATGAAAAGGAATAAAGAATATCAAGCTGATATTTTCGGAAAAAAATCAAGTTTTCTTTTCCTATTTCGTTTTTTTGATATAATGGTTAGGAAATGAAAAATTGCCAAGAGGAGTATTAAACAGATGAATAAAATTTACCCAGATGACAGTTTGACGCTACACACTGATTTGTACCAAATCAATATGATGCAGACATACTGGGAATTAGGTCGTGCAGATCTACATGCCGTTTTTGAATGTTACTTTCGAGAAATGCCTTTTAACCATGGTTATGCTGTCTTTGCTGGTCTGGAACGTTTAGTTCAATATTTAGAAAACTTAACTTTCAGTGAATCAGATATTGACTACTTACGAGAAGTGGGTAACTATCCAGAAGGCTTCCTTACTTATTTAAAAGAATTTGAATTTAAAGCAACCGTTCGTTCAATGCTTGAAGGCGAGATCGTCTTTAACAATGAACCACTTATTCAAGTCGAAGGACCGTTGGCACATTGCCAGTTGGTCGAAACAGCACTGCTGAATATGGTCAATTTCCAAACATTGATTGCTACGAAAGCAGCCCGAATCAAATCCGTTATTGGTGACGATCCACTATTGGAATTTGGAACAAGACGTGCGCAAGAACTTGATGCGGCGGTTTGGGGAACACGTGCAGCCTTCATTGGTGGTGCCGATGCGACAAGTAACGTGCGTGCTGGGAAAATTTTTGGTATTCCTGCGAGTGGAACTCATGCTCATTCATTAGTTCAGTCATATGGAAATGACTATGATGCTTTCATGGCTTACGCGAAAACACATAAAGACTGTGTCTTTTTAGTAGATACGTATAATACGTTGAAGTCAGGTGTGCCAAGTGCGATTCGAGTGGCGAGAGAAATGGGTGATAAAATCAATTTCCAAGGTGTTCGCATTGATAGTGGTGATATGGCGTATATTTCAAAACGTGTGCGTGAACAATTAGATGCAGCAGGCTTTACTGAAGCAAAAATCTATGCTTCTAACGACTTAGATGAAGCAACGATTCTAAATTTAAAAATGCAAAAAGCAAAAATCGATGTTTGGGGTGTGGGCACTAAGTTGATTACAGCTTACGACCAACCTGCACTAGGGGCTGTTTTCAAATTAGTATCTATTGAAAACGAAGAAGGAAAAATGATTGATACCATCAAGTTATCTAGTAATGCAGAAAAAGTAACAACGC
This sequence comes from Enterococcus thailandicus, assembly GCF_001886265.1. GTDB lineage: Bacteria > Bacillota > Bacilli > Lactobacillales > Enterococcaceae > Enterococcus_B > Enterococcus_B thailandicus. The sequence continues at coordinate 61,284 of NZ_JXLE01000013.1, read as the reverse complement.
CAGGGAAAAAACAGGTTTGGCGTATTACACGAAATTTTGACGGAAAATCTGAAGGAGACTATGTCACGTTATGGAATGAAGATCCTCGCAAGGAAGAGGAAATCTTTATGTTCCATCCTGTTCATACGTTCATCAATAAAACGGTACGTGATTTTTCGGCACGTCCGATGTTACAAGATATTTTTGTTGAAGGAAAGTTGGTCTATTCATTACCTTCGCTAAATGAAATTAAAGACTATGCACGTGAGAACTTGGACTCTCTATGGGAAGAATATAAACGTGATTTGAACCCACAAAAGTATCCAGTTGATTTATCAACAGAGTGCTGGAATCACAAGATGTCTATTATGGAACGAATGAAAAAAAGCGTTGCTGATCTACACAATGAAGCATGATTGAAATCACTGAGGGGGAACAAACATGAGTTTACAACAAGAAATTATTCAAGAACTAGGTGTGAAACCTATAATTGATGCACAAACAGAAATTCGTCGAAGTGTGGACTTTTTGAAAGACTACTTAAAAAAATACCCATTTATCAAAACATTTGTTTTAGGAATCAGTGGTGGACAAGATTCAACTTTAGCTGGTCGTTTAGCACAGTTAGCAATGGCTGAAATGCGTGAAGAAACACAAGATGACAGTTATCAATTTGTTGCTGTTCGCTTACCTTATGGCGAACAAGCTGACGAAGAAGATGCAAAAGCTGCATTGGATTTTATTCAGCCCGATGTGAGTTTACGTGTTGATATCAAACCTGCTGTGGATGCACAAGTTGCCTCATTGAGTGAAGCAGGTGTTGAAATCAGTGATTTTAATAAAGGAAATATCAAAGCACGTCAACGAATGATTACTCAATACGGTGTTGCTGGTGCAAAATTTGGTGCTGTCTTGGGAACAGATCATGCTGCAGAAAATATTACAGGATTCTTTACAAAATTTGGTGATGGTGGGGCAGATATTTTACCACTTTTTCGTTTGAACAAGCGACAAGGAAAAGCTCTGTTAAAAGAACTAGGTGCGCCAGCAGAATTGTATACAAAAATTCCAACGGCGGACTTGGAAGATGGGAAACCATTAATTGCAGATGAAGTTGCTTTAGGTGTCACTTATGATCAAATTGATGATTATTTAGAAGGAAAAGAAATTCCTGAACATGCACAAGAAACCCTTGAAGCTTGGTGGGATAAAACAAAACATAAACGTCATCTACCAATTACGGTTTTTGATGATTTTTGGAAGTAAGACAAAGCTGTAAAAGAAGTCGGAGGATTTTTAAATCTTCCGACTTCTTTTTTACTTATTTGAGCTAGCTATGCTCGCAAATGCCGATAAATGAGACAGAGAATTACAGAAACCGTTATAATAAAAGAAGAGAACAAGCTAGTTTAAAAAATAGGATTTGAATAAGGTTTGAATGATTCATAAGGGCGAGTAAGCTTGAAGGAAAAGCCAATTATAAATTTTAAAAAAATGTGTGATTGTACAGATTGGCTAAGCGATGAAACACGAGCAGTCGATTTTGATTATAAAAAATTAAAAATAATTATTTAGAAGGTGAACGAAAATGAGAAAAGAAATCAAACTAGTAATGAGTGATATTGACGGAACGATTTTAACTAGCGAACACAGAATTGATAACAAATTAGCTGGTCGTTTGAAACAACTAAAAGCTAGAAATATTCCTTTTGTTTTGGCATCTGCCAGATCTCCTAAAGGAATGCATGACATTGCGAAAGTATTGGAAATCACTGAATACCCAATGGCTTGTTACAATGGTGCTTTGATTGTCAGAGAAGGAGAAGACGACCCGTTTCAACAAATTTTTAGTCAAGAATTGAATGTAGGAGAAACACTTCAGCTCATTGAACTTTTAACGAAAAAATTTAAAACTATCTCAATTAGTTTGTATTCAGGAAGCGACTGGTATGTGGAGTCAGTTGACGAGTGGGTAGAGCAAGAAGCTGCAATCACGAAACTTGAACCAATTGTAGCCAATCTTAACCAATTACTTTTAGAACAAAGACTGCCAGTTCATAAGCTATTATTGATAGGATCAACTTCAGAAATTGAGCAACTAAAGGAAGTTTGCGAATCATTAAATCTGGAAACTAGTTCGTTTTATTTATCAAAGGAAAATTATCTGGAAGTTACTCACTATCAAGTATCGAAAGAAAAAGCGTTAACGATTGTGGCAAACCACTATCAAATTCCTTTAGAAAACACGATGGCAATTGGAGATAACTTTAACGATCTGCCTATGATCAAATTATCTGGAATGGGAGTGGCAATGGGCAACGCACCGGAAGAAGTGACTAAAGGGGCAACCATCCAAACAGCGACTAATGATGAAAATGGTGTGTCAAAAGTATTGTTGAATCAGATTCTTTTGCAAGAAATTTGATTGTATTTTTTAAGTGAAGAAAATAAATTATTTTGCTTGGGAAGCTAATTGGATAACAATGGTTGATTAATAGAAGTTAATTCTTGTCTAAATTTCTGTAATCAGAGATACTGATAAAAAGGAGGCGATTTTATGTACCGGATTTCTTTAGTTGATGATATTGCCACGGAACAGATGAAACAATTGGAAGAGCCATTTTTTGAACGGACAGATAAAAAGGATGCGCACGGCTTACTAGTAAGAAGTTCTATTGTTGAAGAAGACTGGATTGGATCAGAATTGTTAGCAATTTCAAGAGCTGGTGTTGGGGTCAACACGATCCAGGTACAAAAAGCCACCGAAAATGGCACGATTGTGATGAATACGCCTGGCGTTAATGCAAATGCAGTCAAAGAACTAGTATTAAGCTGTTTGTTTTTATCTGTTCGCCCGGTTATCAAAGCAAGCGAGATGGTTCAAGCTTTAGAGGGAGCAGACTTGTTAGAGCAAGCAGAAGCAAACCGAAAACCGTTTGTAGGTCAAGAATTACAAGGAAAAGTGATTGGTTTACTTGGATTAGGTTCAATTGGAAGAGAAGTTGCTCGAATTTGTTATGAATTAGGCATGGAAGTTTTAGGCTATGCTAGAAGAAATCACGAGTTAGACTATGTTGAGCAATTACCCTTGCCGGATATTTTACGATTGTCTGATTTCGTCGTGATTATGCTACCTTCAACGCCGGAAACAAATGGGCTGTTGGGGAAAGAAGAGTTATCTTTAATGAAAGAAGAGGCTATTTTAATTAATGTGGGACGAAGTGGAATTGTAGATAATGCAGCACTTTTACAAGTGATTGAGGATGGAAAACTGGCAAAATACATAACAGATTTTCCAGCACAAGAATTTTTAGGAAATGAAAAAATCATGATGCTTCCGCACATTGGTGGGTCCACAAAAGAAGCTTTAGCGGATAGCAGTCGGGAAGCTGTTCGAGCATTACGAAACTATCTGCTGTTTGGAACAGTTCGTTCATCGGTGAATTTTCCAGCTGTGCGAATGGTCTTTCGTGCGCCGTATCGTTTTACGATTTTTTATCAAAAAAGACAAGGAATCTTATCGGAAGTTTTTAAAATTTTGGAGGAAAATGATTTACCAATTGGTAATATGACGCGTAACCAGAAAGAGGATTACGTTTATACACTGATTGACATTGAGAGTACAGATGTCAAAAATTTATTAGAAGCTAACCGTCAGTTAGAAACGATTGCGGATGTTAAACGTGTACGGTTATTAGTGCGTCCACAAGTTTAATCAAGTTATTTTTATTTCTTTAATTAGCCGATGACCGCTTTACTTTCAAATTTGATGCTACTAAAATAAGAGAGTGAGTCAAATTTAAAATAATCGTTTAAGTTCATAAAGTAGGCGATGAAGGAGCAATTAATTGAAGAAAAGAATAAATAATCTTTCACTTAAACAAAAGAGTATCATTCGAATTAGTTTGACTACGATTGGCGTGATCGCTTTAGTTGTATTGAGTAATTTATTTTTACAATGGTGCCAAAATGATTTGTCCTATGACTTAGCATTGAAATTTGCGTTTTCTTGGCATACAGAAAAGTTTATTTTAGCTTGCTTAGTTTTATTCGTTTTTCTGGCCTTCCTCAGCAGTGTTGCAGGATCGGTTCTGGTTGGATCTATTTTGTATACAACGATTATCGGCATTTTAGGTGTTGCTGACTATTTAAAAATGAGTTATCGACAAGAGCCTATTTATCCTGATGACATCAAAATGATTACGGAACTTAGTTTGTTGAAAGAGATGGCAGGGGGAACGACATTTTTTATTTTAATGGGAATTACTGGTTTAGTAATCATTTTATTTGCTTGGGGGCTATACCGGAGTTTCAAAAAAGGGCGTCGTTTTCAGGTCGTACGAGGAACTGTCTTCGTTTTATCTGCTATTCTATTGATGTACATTGGTAGTTTTAATAACCCGAATAATCTCTTACGAAAAGCGTACAACAAAACAGCTTTGTGGATTCCTTATAGTCAGAAAATGAACTACTATAATACAGGATTTATTGGCGGGTTTCTTTACAATCTACAAGTTGAAGCAATGGATGAACCAAAAGGCTATTCCAAAGCGAAAGTGGCAGAAATCACTAAGAATTATCAACAAATAGCTGATAAGAAAAATCAAACAGTTGAAGAAGAGCAACCAAACATCGTTTATGTGATGAGCGAAAGTTTTTCTGACCCTAGTCACTTAAACGGAATCGAAGTTTCAGGAAATCCACTGCAAGATTATTATGACATTGCGAATCAAACCTATAGTGGCAAAATGTTGTCCCAAAATTATGGGGGTGGAACTGCAAATATTGAGTTTGAAGCGTTAACTGGTTTTTCAATGGAACTATTTAATGCACAATTAACAACTCCGTACACGATGTTAGTTCCTAAAATGACAAAATTTCCATCATTGGTTTCCAATCTAGCAGCGCAAAATTATCAAACAACAGCGATTCATCCCTATAACACATCAATGTATAAGCGTGAAGATGTGTATGATGTTTTGGGATTTGATTCATTTATCAGTGAAAAAGAAATGAATTACACAGAAAAACTCCAAAACAATCCTTATATTTCAGATAAAGCCGCTTATCAAGAAGTTTTATCTATTTTAAAACAGCAAGATTCACCACAATTTGTTCATCTAGTAACGATGCAAACACATATGCCTTATGGTGGAAAGTATTCAGATATTGCTTACGATGCTCAGGCAAGTGACGGCAGTGACACCGATAATTTAACCAACTATTTGCAGGACGTTGCCTATAGCAGTGAGGCACTGAAGGAATTTGTTGATAGTTTACAAGATGTTTCGCGAAGAACCCTAGTTGTTTTCTGGGGAGATCATCTTCCTGGTATTTACTCAGAAGTAGTGCAAGGAGCAAACGATGAGCAGACTTTACATGAAACACAATTTTTAATGTTTGATAGCGAAGGAAAATTAACAAATCAAGCTACTCATGATGCAATCAGTAGTCCATTTTATTTTGCAGCTAACTTATTGGAACAAACGAATCAAGCAACAACAGGGTTCTATCAATTGCTATTGGAAATGGAGCAAGTTTTACCTGCGTTTGAAAGGGGCTTATATTATCAAAATGGGCAGTGGCGTAAAGAGGCACAACTGAATGAGCAACAAAAAAAATTATATGAAGACTATCAAATGATTCAATATGACATCGTTTCTGGTAAACAATATAGTTTACAGGCTAGTTTTTTTGAAAATAGTGATTGAAGTGAAAAGAAACAAGGCGAGAAATAAGCTTGTCATAAAATAGTAAAAACAGGTACAATAAAGGATAGATAAACGGAGAAAGTAGGGAATTTCATGTTACCAAATATTGGTTATTATGTTCAATCAGTCGATAACATTGTGAAACAAACGGAAGAAATTGGCGAGCAAATGCATCCCAAATACGAAATGATTCGTCAAGCAATTGATGAAAAGAAAGTGGCAGAATTAAATTCAGAACAATTAACAGAAGTTGTTCAATTGTTTGAAGCTGGAACTAAGCAATACCGAGCTATGCTGAAAAAAGTTAGTACGTTACGTCCTCCAGCAAAAGTGATGGGGATTCACAAAAAATTTGAACGTGCCTATCTTTCTTATGTAGCTGGTTGTGAAGAAATGATTCAAAGTATTAACGTAGAAAAGGGAATTGATACGGATTTATTTGAAGCTTCAGAAAAGAAACAAGACCAAGCAACAGATGATATTTCACTAGCAATCCAAAAAATGACCAATCTTTTGATGAAAAAATAATTTAAAGATAAAACTAGAGTTATTTAATCTAAATATAACGTTTTTTTTATGATAAGAGTTGTTCACTGCTATATGATAAAAGCATAACCAACAACAACCTTTATTTACTCTCATTGAGTAAGTAGCCTTTTCCACCGAGCCTAACCAACTCGGTGGTTTTTTGATGCTCAAAAATTCAATGTATAATAAAAAAGCTTGTGGTACAAAGCGTCCGACTCCGCCAGATAATTCACAACTAGCCCAAAATATGAAAAGCTATTTTGGGCAGTTGATTGTTATCTAGTCGGAGCTAGACGTTTTGTGCCACAAGCTCTACTCACGGTGTTCAAGAAGTAACTCCTGCTAAATAAGTCTAAATTTCGCAAAATTTGAAAAACAATTTCTGGAAATTTATTCTTATTTATTTAAGCTAGACACTTCTTTCACGACCTTTATTTACGGTGTTCCCCAAGCAACTCCTCCATATAACGTGCATTCACTTCAAAATATGAGAAGCTATTTTGAGTACCTGCTCATTATCTGTTTGGAGTTGAGTGCTTGGAACCACAACCTCTATTCACGGTGTTCTCAAAGTAGCTTCTTCGGTAATAAGTCCTCTTTTCTTAAAAATATGAGAAGCTATTTTTAGAAAAGATTCCTTATTACTTGAAGCTAACCACTTTGCGTCACAACCTTTTTCAGTTTTCAACATTCCTGACGTAGTTATCAAAATAATCTTCCAGATTTTTCTTTAGTTGTTGATAGTCTGCTTCAGTATACTCTTTATCTTCGATTTTCCCCTGAAAAAAAGGAATCTGCAAATCTTCTCGCAAACGATCTAACACTTCTTGTTGGTTCATGTTCTTCGCTTCTTTCTTCATCATTCATCTATAGTTATTACTAGGTTCATTTATAAGCTGTGAAAAATAGCAGTTAAATGTTCAAAGTTTTGTTTCATAATGGTCAATTTGCTATAAAGCAAAGCGGTATTAGAATCTTCATTGAAGAAGACTTGCTTGAGTTCAGCATAAAACTGATGAAAAGCATCAAAAAATTTGCTGACTTCTTTGATTTGCAATTCTGGATGTAGCTGAGTATATAATTTTGCTGTTTGAGCGAGGCTGTATAGCTCGTTCGTCACAACAATAACTCGATTTTTTTCATAGCGTGGGCTAGTAATCAATTCGTACAAGGGAAGACACTTATTATAAAGTTCAGAAAGGTTGTCTAATAGATACTCTTCAGCTGATTTTTGAATCATAAAAATTTCCTCCTTTGAAAAATAGGTTGATTTTAGTCGAAATAGACGCACACACACTCAGGTGCATAAATGTCTTTTTGTAGTAATGTTAACTTTCCGGTTTGAGCATCACGTGTGAATAAAGTTAAGTTATCACTATTTTGATTTGCACAAACTAAAAACTCATTTGTTGAATTTAAGGCAAAGTCACGAGGAAAATCACCTTCTGTTGAAATATTTTGAATAGCAGAAAGCTGTTCACCATTACTAGAAATCTCAAAGACTGCGATTGAGTTATGTCCACGATTAGAAGTATATAAGAAACGGCCGTCATTTGAAATTCGGATAGCAGCACCGCCATTTTCACCTGTGAAATCTTCTGGTAAAGTTGAAATTTTTTGTAACTTTTCAAATGAACCATTTTCTTGATAAGCGAGGACGCTTACGGTGCTGTCTAATTCACCAAATAAATAAGCAATTGGCTGTGTCGGATGGAAAACTAAATGACGGGGGCCAGTTCCAGGTTCAGCTACAAAAGTGGCTGCTAGAGTTAACTTTCCATTTTCTGCAACATCATAAGTGTACACTCGATCAGTTCCAAGATCACAAACAACTAAACGTTGGTCAGGTGTTAAATCAGTGTAGTGGACATGTGCGTGGTCTTGATTTTTATGTGGTCCAGTTTCCTCTTGATGATAAAGAGATTCGACAGCTTCAATACCACCATTATCTAAAATACGATAAACATTTACTTCACCTTTATGATAATTTGCACCATAAACCAGCTGACGAGTTTCATCTACTGCTACATAACAAAGAGGTGCTCCTTCTTCTGTTACCGCATTCAAAAATTGATACGTTGAATCGTATGCGCCTGCGCCACCTAATCCATCAACTGTTGTGACCGTGTATAGATTCTCTGCTTTACTCTTTGCTAAATAGGTGGGACTCACTTCTTTAGTTGCTAAAGTTAGTCCAGATAATTCTTTTTTTTCAGTATCAAGATCGATTGTATAAATTCCTTCACTTACTCGGCGTGTATAAGTACCCAAAATGATTTTTTCAATCATTTGATTCCCTCCTAAAAAAATGAAATTGTTTTCTTTTTTATTTTAGCATACAACTGTTCTTGGCGGATAATGAAAGAGAATATGCTATAATATTTTTGAGCGTAAAAATACGCTGTATGAAGAAAAACACTGTTCATTGTGATAGTAATCAAAGGAGAGATCAAGATGATTCAAGCCAATGTAGTAGAAATTGGACCAGAAGCAATTAATGAAAAAGAACCAATGCTGATTTTATTCAACAACACAGCAACAACTACTTTACGAAACTACTCGATTATCCAAGAATTTTTAAATAAAGAACCCTTTAAGCTAGAATCTGGAAAAACAATTCGATTTGATGAACAAGAATATACGATTGAACATGTCGGAACGACTGCTAATCAAAATCTGGAAACAGTTGGTCATGTAACGTTAGTGTTTGACGAGCATCAACCAGAAAATACGATTGTTAATGGTGTGTATTTGAATCCTTATCAACTTCCAGAAATTCATTTGGGAACACAAATTTATTATCAGTAGGAGGGACATATGGAGGAGAAAAATAAAAAAGGAAAACCAATTTCCTGGTTTTGGAAATGGTTTTTAAATAATCAAGTAGTAACGGCCTTATTAGTTGTTCTGCTTTTATTAGTAATCGTCTTTCTTTTTACGAAAGTGTCATACCTATTTGAACCTGTGTGGCAATTCTTAGCTATCGTTGGCCTACCAATTATTTTAGCGGGTATTTTATATTATTTGATGAATCCTGTGGTGGACTATTTAGAGAAGAAAAAGATTCCCAGAATTTACAGTATTATTGGTTTATTTGTCGTTGTGGTGGCGCTAATCGTTTGGGGAATCGTAGTGATTGTGCCAAAAATTCAAGAGCAATCAGTTAGCTTTGCTAGTAATTTCCCACAATATGTCGACACGATAGATGATAAATTAACAGAAATCTTACGCGATCCTTTGTTTAATCAATTTCGTGAACAACTTGAGACTGCGGGGGATAAAATTATTAATTCTGCCGGCGATTTGATTAAGAACCTTTCAAAAACGACCGTTCAAAGTGTTGGAAGTATCGTAGGAGCGGTAGCGACAGTCATTGTGGCAATTATGACGATGCCATTTATCTTGTTTTATTTATTGAAAGATGGACGTCAATTAGCACCTTACTTTGTTAAATTCTTACCAACACGTATGAGAAAACCAACTTTGAAAGTATTAAGTGAAATGAACGATCAAGTATCTTCTTATATAAGAGGTCAATTGACTGTGGCTTTTGCTGTGGCAATCATGTTTATCATTGGTTTTTCGATTATTGGATTGGAATATTCAGTGACGTTAGGTATTGTTGCAGGATTCTTGAATCTAATTCCGTACCTTGGCTCATTTTTAGCCATGATTCCAGCAGTCTTTCTTGGGATTGTAGCAGGGCCTTTGATGTTGGTGAAAGTGATTATCGTCTTTATTGCCGAGCAAACGATCGAAGGACGATTGATTTCACCATTAGTTTTAGGGAATCAATTAGCGATTCATCCAGTAACGATTTTATTGGTTTTATTGACTTCTGGAAAACTGTTTGGAATTGTGGGAGTTATTTTGGGAATACCTGTTTATGCGGCAGCCAAAGTAATCATCACGCATATTTTTGAATGGTACACAACGATTTCTTCCTTATATGAAGACGATCCAGTTGAAACGCCGAAAAAAGAATAGGCAACTATCTTAAAAATCAAAAAAAGAAACATAAATAAAAACAGCAAACGACAATCGAAAACTAGATTGTTGTTTGCTGTTTTTTTGTTGTAAAAGAGATCTGTTTTGCTTAGAAATCTTTTCCTAATTGAGTAGCTTTGTCTAGTGCTTCTTGCATCAATTCTTCTGCACGGTCAGGTGTGTAGTCGATTCCTTCGATAAATAATTGATCGATTTCGTCAATTCCAATAAAGTTCAAGATTCCTTTAACATATTGTGAAGCAAAATCTTGGCCTTGATAAATACCACCATTTGATTGGATGTGTAAAGCTTTCTTTCCTTGAACTAAACCTTGAGGACCATTTTCTGTATATTTGAATGTTTTACCAGCTACGTTGACCGTGTCAAACCAAGCTTTTAAACGTGTTGGAATATTTAGGTTCCAAAGTGCGTTGGCAATGACGATTTTATCAGCAGCTAGAAATTGTTCAGTTAATTCGTTAAACCGCGCGATTTTATGTTGTTGCTTTTCAGTTAATTCTGAGAAGTCGGCTCCAGTACGAAGAACTTCCCAACCAGATAATAATTCTTCGTCAATTTCAGGAATATCATCACGGTAAAGATCAAGAATAGTGATTTCATCTTCTGGATGACTTTCTTTATAGCTAGTTAGAAATGTAGAAAGAGCTTTAACTGAGCGTGATTCTTCAGCAGTTAAAGGATGACCTTTGACAATTAATACTGATGACATAATGATTCAATCTCCTTTTTTGTAAACATACTTGTTATGTTCAAGACTAACAAAGCTAGTTTAATCGAAAAAGAAAAGGCTATCAAGGTTTAAAAACAAAGAATAGTTCATTTAGCTGCTTTTCTTTTTTACTACTCATTCTTTTTTTACTGATCCATTTGGTGGAGCCAAAACAAAAGCATACTGAAATCAAGTGTAAAAAAATAAAAAAACTTCAACTAAAGGCCAGTTTGTTTAGATTTATTTACCTCGACATCGGTAAAAGTATATTGGAAATGATTGATTTGCATGGCTATAATTTAGTTATTCCACCATGTTGATTTGGGATGAACATCTCAAATAACCCCACAAGTGGAAGAGCTGATTTTTTTACATAGTCGTAGCAAATCATCACTCTTTCATTAGAGTTGCTGTTAGTTCATTGTTTTTACAAAAAGATAGCCGAAGAGACTTCTCATATTCTAAGTTCGTCTGGCTGGCAAACGGGTTTTCTTTTAGGCAAATAATGAACGAACTCAAACGTAAAAGGTGGGAAACCCTTACTCACTTATTTTTAAAAGAAGCAGTGCATTCGTTTAACGGATGTACTGTTTCTTTTTTGCAGTTGAAATAAAGGAAAAAAATAATGTAAAAAACTTGCAAAACAGTCTGCTGGTGTTATAATGACATAGCGTCATATGACAACGCGTCATTTGGGCGAAGAAACGAAAGGAGGAGGACTATGCCAACACAAACATTTTTTCATTTGCCAAAGGAAAAGCAACAACGATTATTAGCCGCTGCGAATGCTGAGTTTTCACGTGTGCCGTTAAAGGATGCGTCAATTGCTAATATCGTGAAACTAGCTGAGATACCACGTGGTAGTTTTTATCAATATTTTGAAAATAAAGAGGATCTGTACTTCTATTATTTTGAGACACTGCGACGTGATAGTTCGCGAGATATGCGAAACTTGATGAAAGAAGTTCATGGAGATCTTTTTGAAGGCTTCGAGCTTTATTTTGAAAAGATGATTCGCGAAATCTTAGCAGGAGAAAATTCTGCATTTTATCGACACTTATTCATGAACATGGATTATCGCGCTTCACGTAAAGTGACTCCTCATCTTTCTGAAGAGGAAAAGGCAAAAAAAATGCCACATAAAAGACATAAGCAGGATACTCAAGCTTTAATAGAAGTGATTGATCAAACAAAACTAAAAGTAAGAGATTCACACGAATTAGAGCTGCTGATATCACTGTTGATGAATGCTGTTTTTTCAACGATTACACATTCATACAAATCACTTTCAGTGACGAAAGACTACTCAGTTGAACAAGCAATCGAAGAATTTAAGTTAAAGCTTTCTTGGTTGAAAGAGGGAGCCTATAAGTAGAAAGAAGGGGAATAGATGCTGAAAATTATTAAACGAATTTCCATTACTTCTGCCATTGCCGCAGTTGGTTTTATGGTTGTTCAAGTTTTGGCAGACTTATATTTACCAACATTGACATCCAACATTATTGATAAAGGGGTAGCTAAAGGAGACATTGACTATATTTGGCAGACTGGCTTTGTCATGATTGGCTTTTCATTGATTAGTATTTTAGCTGCTATTGGAAATACTTTTTTTGCGACGCGTGAGTCACAAAAATTAGGGAAAAAATTACGCTCAGATGTTTATCAAAAGGCAGAAAATCTAACAAATGATGGCTTTGATAAATTTGGAACAGCCTCGTTGATTACGAGAACAACAAATGATGTGACACAAATTCAAATGGTTGTTCAAATGTTTTTACGGATGATGATCAACGCACCTATTACATTGATAGGGGCAAGTTTTCTTGCTTATCAAAAAGATCAAGAGTTAACAAAAATCTTTTTGGTAGTTATCCCAATCATGTTAGTTTTAGTTGGCGGTATTATGTATTTTGCGGTTCCGTTGTTTAAGAGTATGCAAAAGAAAACGGACCGCTTGAACTTAGTTTTCCGTGAAGGCTTAACGGGTGTCCGCGTGATTCGTGCGTTTGATAAAACAAAGTTTGAAGAGAACCGTTTTGATTTAGCAAATAAAGATTACACAAACACGGCGATTCGCGTGAACTCAATTGTTGCATTGATGATGCCGTTGATGACGCTAATCATGAGTGGAACAAACGTAGCAATTACTTGGTTTGGTGGACACTACATAGCTGAAATGAATTTAGAAGTTGGGAATTTAATTGCTTTTATGACTTATGCGATGCAAATCCTAATTAGTTTCATGATGCTATCAATGATCTTTATCATGGTTCCTCGTGCGCAAGCTTCTGCTGATCGGATCAATGAAGTATTAGACGAAGATATCGATATTACGGACCCAAAAAATCCAAAAGAAGTAACGCTTGCCGGAAAGTCTGCAACGTTGAATTTTGACCATGTGGATTATCGTTATCGTGGTGCAGAAAAATTAGCGCTTGAAGATATTGATTTTCGTGCAAAATCAGGGGAAATCGTTGCGATTATCGGTGGAACTGGTTCTGGTAAAACAACGTTAGTGAATTTGATTCCTCGACTATATGAAATTGAATCAGGCGAAATTCGTTTAAATCAAACGGATATTCGCGAAATGACTCAAGAAAACTTGCGTGATTTGATTGGTTTCGTTCCACAAAAAGCGATTTTATTTTCTGGAACGATTCGGGAAAACATGCAATATGGCTTACCTGACGCAACGGATGAAATGATCTGGAAAGCATTAGAAATTGCTCAAGCAAAAGAGTTTGTTTCTGAGTTGGAAGACGGGCTAGATAGTCATGTTGAACAAGGTGGAGGAAATTTTTCTGGTGGACAAAGACAGCGGTTAGCGATTGCTCGCGCATTAGTCAAACCAGCAGATGTTTATGTATTTGATGATTCATTTTCTGCGCTTGATTTCAAAACAGATGCAAAACTTCGTCAAGCATTGAAACAGGACATGACCGACAGTATAACTGTTTTAGTAGCGCAACGCGTAAGTACCGTCATGGATGCTGATACGATTTTAGTTTTAGATGAAGGCAAGTTAGTTGGTAAAGGAACACATAAAGAACTGCTAGAAACAAATGAAACTTATGCGGAAATTGTTCGTTCGCAATTAAGAGAGGAGGACTTAGCATGAGTAAAGAAAAAACACAATCCTCTCATGGATCAATGCGTGGCGGAGGTGGTCATGGACCTGGGCGTAACATTGGTGCAAAAGGAGAAAAAGCAAAAAACTTCTGGGGGACAGTTAGCCGCCTCTTTAGCTATATGTCAAAACGACTAATTGCGATTGTTTTAGTATTTGTCTTGGCAATTGCGGCAGTGATTTTCCAAATCCAAACGCCGAAAGTTCTAGGTCGTGCAACAACTGAAATTTTTAAAGGCGTCATGATTGGCGCGAAACAGATGCAGCAAGGTCAAAAAGTGACTGAATTTCCAATTGACTTTGATAAAATCGGCCAAATTATTGCGACCGTCATTGTCATGTATGTTATTGCTGCCGTGTTTAGTTTCTTACAACAATTTATTATGACGCGTGTCTCACAACGAACAGTTTATGATTTGCGTAAGGACTTAGAAGCTAAAATGAACCGAGTACCCATTTCTTATTATGATACACATACGAATGGGGATATTATGTCTCGGGCAATCAACGATATGGACAACATTGCAAGTACCCTTCAACAAAATTTGACGCAATTTGTAACGAGTACAGTTACACTGATTGGGGTCATCGTGATGATGTTATCAATTAGTTGGCAATTGACACTAGTCGCTTTACTAATGATTCCGTTAAGTTTAATCGTTGTGATGATCGTCGCACCAAAATCACAAGTATATTTTTCAGATCAACAAAAGAGTTTAGGTTTGTTGAATAACCAAGTAGAAGAAACCTATGCTGGTCACACGATTGTTAAAACCTTTAATCATACTGGAAAAGATCAGGAAGTTTTTGAAGTTGAAAATGAAAAACTTTATGCGTCTGGTTGGAAAGCCCAATTTATTTCGGCAATCATTATGCCATTGATGAACTTTGTTAAGAATTTAGGCTATGTGTTTGTCGCTGTCCTTGGTGGGATTAAAGTAGCAAATGGGAATGTTTCTTTAGGGGATGTTCAAGCATTCTTGCAATATACAAGCCAATTCTCACAACCAATTACTCAAATCGCTAGCTTAATGAATACCATTCAATCAACTGTCGCTTCTGCAGAACGTGTATTTGAAGTCTTAGACGAAGCTGAAATGACAGATGAACCTTCAGGACTCCCAGTAGAAGAAGATTCTCCCTATAAAGTTCGCTTTGAAAATGTACAGTTTGGTTATACTGAGGATAACTTATTGATGACCGATTTTAACTTAAATGTCAAACCGGGAGAAATGGTCGCAATCGTTGGCCCAACTGGTGCAGGTAAAACTACGTTGATCAATTTGTTGGAACGTTTTTATGATGTGTCTGGCGGAAGCATTCGCTATGAAGGTGTTGATACTCGAGACTTATCCCGTGATGAGTTGCGTGCCAAATTCTCGATGGTCTTACAAGATACGTGGTTATTCACAGGTACAATCTATGACAATATCCATTATGGAAATGAACAAGCCACAAAAGACCAAGTAATTGCCGCTGCCAAAGCTGCTCATGTGGATGATTTTGTTCGTAAATTACCAGAAGGATATGACACGATTTTAAATGAAGATGCAAGTAACATCTCTCAAGGACAACGCCAATTGATCACGATTGCTCGCGCATTCTTGGCTAATCCAGATGTCTTGATTCTGGATGAGGCAACTTCAAGTGTTGATACTCGAACAGAGATTTTGATCCAACGAGCAATGAACCGTCTCTTAGAAAATCGGACAAGTTTTGTGGTTGCGCATCGCTTGTCAACGATTCGCGATGCAGACAATATTATTGTGATGAATCATGGATCAATTGTAGAAACAGGTAACCATGAAGAACTAATGGCTAAAGATGGTTTTTATGCTGATCTTTATAATAGTCAATTTTCTGAAGAAGTTGCTTAATAACAAGAGGTTGTGGCGCCAAGCGATTAGCTTCAAGCAATAAGGATGCTTTTCTAAAAATAGTTTTCCATATTTTTATGAAAAGAGGACTTATTGCCGAAGAAGCTGCTTGGAGAACACCGTGAATAGAGGTTGTGGTGTCAAGCGATTAGCTTCAAGCAATAAGGATGCTTTTCTAAAAATAGTTTTCCATATTTTTATGAAAAGAGGACTTATTGCCGAAGAAGCTGCTTGGAGAACACCGTGAATAGAGGTTGTGGTGTCAAGCGATTAGCTTCAAGCAATAAGGATGCTTTTCCAAAAATAGTTTTCCATATTTTTATGAAAAGAGGACTTATTGCCGAAGAAGCTGCTTGGAGAACACCATGAATAGAGGTTGTGGTACCAAGCGATTAGCTTCGAAAAAATAATGAGCAACTGACAAAAATAGCTTTTCATATCTTTGTACAGTTGTGAATTATTTCGAGGAGTTGCTTTGGGAACACCGTTTATTCTAAAAAGGGATGTGACAGAAGGATTGTCACATCCCTTTTTCATATTTATTTGAAATAACCAACTGATTGGCAACGAAAAATAATTAAAAAAGCTGTATTCAGGAAAAGTTATTTGTTAGATTCCGCCAATTTTTTTGATTTTCTTGAAGAAAATGGAGATTGATGTTACTCTCGGACTAAATAAATTTCACAAATTCTTAGTTATTGCTTGAAAGAAGTGACATCCATCGTTAAAATATAATTTGACGCAGAAGGGGAGTAGAATAAATGAAAGATTTTAAATTGGGGGCTACTACCTATTTAAAAAGTGTGGCTATCCGAGTCAAAGATCGCGATAAAATGATTGCTTTTTATAAGGATACAGTTGGTTTTGATTTGAAGCGTGAAGAAAATGAGTTGGCTATTTTTGGTACACAAGATAGTGACAGTGAAATGCTTTTACTAGAAGAAAGCCCACGTGCGAACAATCACACAGGTGAAATCAAAAAGTTGAGTCGCTTTTCTTTGGTCATTCCAAGTGTGGAAGAAATGGCAGATATGTTATGCCGTATCCGTAAAACAAATTATCCAATTAAAGATGCACTGGAAGATCAAGCACGTATGGGAATCTTATTAGTTGACCCAGAAAGTAACGAACTTGAAATTTATTACGAAGAAAAAAATGCTGAAAAAGCAGAACCTGAAGTAATGGATCAAGAAGCTTTACTGCGAAAATCTGAAGAAAAATTCACAAAGTTAACATCAGGTGCCTATTTTGAAAAAATTCATTTGAATGTTAGCGACCTAGCGAAAGAGCGCCAATTTTTGAGTCATGTACTCGGACTAAAAGTACATAACGAAGAAAATGGTCTGCATGTACTGAACGAAGGCGATTTTCATGTTGGTTTGAACCAAGCAGTAGGTGGAACAATCGACTTACCAACAGATGAGGTTTTAGGATTAGACTTCTTGAAATTTGTCGTGACACCAGAAAACATGGAAACATTGATTGAACATTTACAAGCTGAAAATCTTGATTTCTTCGTAGATAAGAAAAAATCAGTCATCACTGTGTATGATGCAATTGGTATCGAGTGGTGGTTTGTCAGCAATCCTAAAAAATAGCTAAATAGATTGGAGTCAGCCAAAAAATAATTTCTTAACGATAGTGCTGACTGCAATCATTTTGATAAAGGACAAGAGTAGCTGGATGGCTTCTCTTATTTTTTTTAAACAAAGTAATCGAAAGAAATCAACTGAAACAGCTTGCTTCACTACCCAGAAAAATATATGCTTGTGCTGTATGAATGATCAAATCCTTCAAAGAGATTCTTTGAGTAGAAATGAGGAAAGAACATGTATCCAGAAACAAAACAAATGATTTTGACTAAACTTGCGGAAGGTTTTTACCCCGGTGTTGTAGCTGCTTTTATCAAACAAGAAAAAGTCGAATCATTTGCAGCAGGACAAGCCCAAATTGTTCCTGATACACAACCGATGTCAGAAGACTTACTTTTTGATGCAGCATCGTTAACGAAAGTCATCGCTACCACAACACTTGTTTTACGATTGTGGGAAGACGGTAAACTTGACTTGGATCAACCGCTCCAGCGCTATTTACCAGCATTTGAAAACCAGACAATTACCATTCGTCATTTATTGACGCACACTTCAGATATTCAAACTTGGATACCTGACCGAGATTCATTAACACAAGAAGAGTTGATTGCTGCTTATTTAACATTGCAACCTGGAGCTGAGTTAGGCAAAACGGTAAAATATACTGATGCAGGGACGATCTTGCTTGGTTTGATGTTGGAAGAAATTTATCAAGAGCCAGCGGTTGAATTATTTCAAGAACAAGTTCTTGAACCTTTAGGAATGATGAATAGTTTATTTTTACCTTTTCCATCTAAAAAAATCGTTCCTACTGAACAATTACCCTCTGGAGAAGTTTTAAGAGGAATCACTCATGACCCTAAAGCAAGAATTTTAGCTGAACATGCTGGAAATGCAGGGTTATTTTTGGATTTAGAAGATAGCATTTCTTTTGTTCAAATGTATTTGGCTAAAGGAAAAGTCAATGGGGGACAATTTTTGACTACCCAAACGATTGAGTCATTACTTCAAGATCATACACCTGAAAAAAATGGACAGCGATCATTAGGATGGGCTCTTAAATTAGATCAAAAGGATCAACATCCGATACTTTTCCACACGGGATATACAGGAACGTTCCTGTTAATTGATGTTATTAGTCAAGAAGGCTTTATCTTTTTATCCAACCGTATTCATCCAAATGATGCGCGTGAAGCCTATCTTGAATGTCGTGATGAAATTGTTGAAACTTATCTGAAAGAGAAAGCGTTCTTACAAAAATAGTGCTATAATAGCTATGAAAGTTGAGAGGAGTTTGAATTATGCAAGAACCTATGTTTTTAAAACCAGTTTTCCAAGAAAAAATTTGGGGAGGAAGTCGCCTACGTTCTGTATTTGGATTTGACATTCCTAGTGACAAAATTGGAGAGGACTGGGCAATCAGTGCGCATCCTCATGGTGTAAGTATCGTTGAAAATGGCGAATTTAAAGGTCAAAAATTAGATGACCTTTGGGCAAATCATAAAGAGTTATTCGGTCACCCCACAGAACCAGTTTTTCCATTACTAATTAAAATTTTAGATGCAGAAGATGAATTATCTGTTCAAGTCCATCCAGATGATACATATGGAATGGAACATGAAGGTGAACTAGGTAAAACAGAGTGCTGGTACATCATTGATGCAGAGCCAGGCGCAGAAATCATTTATGGTCATCACGCAAAAACACGTGAAGAACTTGCGAAAATGATTGAAGAAGGTCGTTGGGATGATTTATTGAAACGTGTTCCTGTGAAAAAAGGTGATTTCTTCTATGTACCAAGTGGAACAATCCACGCAATTGGTAAAGGAATCATGATTTTAGAAACACAACAAAGTTCAGATACGACTTACCGTGTTTATGATTACGATCGCAAAGACGATCAAGGAAATACCCGTGAATTACACATCCAACAATCAATTGATGTAACAACTGTTCCAGCGAAAACGCCAGAATTACACGTAAAAGAAATTCGTGAAGGCAATTCTTCCGTAGTTACGTATCTAGAAACAGAATTCTTTAACGTTTATGAATGGGACGTTAAAGGCATCATGTCATTTAAAAAACAAGCACCTTATACGCTGATGACAGTAATTGCTGGCGCTGGCGAGTTAGTGGTTGATGGAAAAACTTATTCATTGGAAAAAGGGACAAGCTGCATCATTCCTGATGGCGTCAAAGAATGGACGATCCAAGGTGAGTTAGCAATTATTGCTTCTGTTCCCGGTGAAAAGAAATAATTGATTGAAAGAATGCAAAAAAGAATGAGCCAACGCGAATTTCGCTTTGGTTCATTCTTTTTGTTTGAGTTTTTTGTATGAAATGCTAGGTGCTACATTTTTGTTGTCACAGTTGGCAAATCTAACTCTTTTCCATAACGCTTTTCTAAAGCTAGGCGAATCAAGCGTTCAGCTAAGTGTTCATTACGTGCTAAGATAGGACCATGGAAGTAAGAACCATAAACATTACGGTAAATAACTCCTTCAGACTGATCTTCGCCATTGTTTCCTTCTCCTTGAACGACTTTCCCAAGAGGACGTTCACCTTCACCTAAGAAAGTTCGTCCATTATGATTTTCAAATCCATAATAAGTTTCGTCAAATTCTTCATTGTGAATAACAATATCTCCGATAAAACGATTGTTGTCTTGGCTAAGTGTGTAGTGATCTAAAGCACTGATTCCTTGGATTTTTTCACCATTAGCGCCCATGTAATAGTGACCAAGTAATTGATAGCCACCACAAATCGCAAGCATGACACCATCATTTTCAATATAGTTTGTCAAAGATTCTTTCTTGTCTTGAATGTCTTCTGAAATAATCAGCTGTTCAAAGTCTTGCCCACCACCGAAAAAGACTAAGTCATATTTTTTTTCATCAAAAGGTTCATGGATGCTGACGATTTCAGAATTGAAAGTCACGCCCATTTTTTCGGCAACGTATTTGAGCATCAATAAATTTCCGTTATCCCCGTAAGTATTCATTAAATTACCATACAGGTGCGCAATAGTTAATTCATAATTAGCCATTATTCATGCCTCCCTTAATATATCCCTGATTTGCCAATTCTTTACGCAACTGCAAAACAGCGGTGTAAGTCGCTAGAATATAAACATGTTCGGTTGGAAGTGTTTTGATTTTTTCAATTACTTCAGGAATTTCTTTTGTTTCCGTTAATTTTTCTTCTGGAATACCCGCAACTTTTAAGCGCAAAGTCATGTCTGTATGGCGATCTCCACCAGAGATAACTGCTGGAATAGCCATAGTTGCGAAGTTTTCATAGTTGCCATCCCAAATCCAACTGACATCAATTCCATCAGCATAATTCGCATTTAGTAGGGAAACTAATGAAAACGGGTAAGGCGCAAGACCAATCATATCAATTACTTGATTGATTCCAACCGGATTTTTAACAAGGATCAATGTGCATTTCTTGTCATTGATTGTTATCGTTTCTTGCCGGCCGAAGACTTTTTCATCATAACCCAGACCTTGTTTGATTTTTTCTGGTGCGACACCATAATATTCAGCCACAGCTGTAGCAGCTAACGCATTATACACGTTATACATTCCACCAACTTCGATACCATACTCATGTCCATCAATGACAAAATCAGCAGAAACATTATCCATACGAATCATCTCAGTTAAACGATAATCAAGTTCAGGACGTTTAAAGTCACAATTTGGACAATAATACTTCCCTAAGTTCGCATAAGTGATCATTTTATAATGTAAGATATGATGACATTTTGGACACAGAACGCCATCTGTGTTGTAGTGAGCCATTTGTTCATGATCTTCTTCGTGATCAAATCCATAATATTTGTTTGGATTGACTGTTTGTACCGAATTGAAAATTGGTGAGTCACCATTTGAAATAATCGTTGCATTTGGTGCTTTTGCAGCACCGTCAACAATCATTTTGTACGTTGTATAAATTTCACCGTAACGATCCATTTGGTCACGGAAAATATTTGTGAATAAAAATAGTTCAGGTTTCATATATTCTGTCACTTTACTCAAGCTAGCTTCGTCAATTTCGAGAACAGCAAATTTTTTCTGTCCTTTTTTTGGTTTGGCTTGTAAGAATGTTGAAACGATTCCTTGAACCATGTTTGCACCAGTTGGATTTGTCAAAACTTCATCAAATTGTTGACGCAAAATATTAACAGTTAAAGCAGTGGTCAATGTTTTTCCATTTGTTCCAGTTACGACAACTACTTCATAATCTTTGGCTAAACTATCTAAAATATGCGGATCTATTTTAAGAGCAAGCTTACCAGGTAAGCTTGAGCCACCCTTAAAAAATGTTTTCAATGCCCATTGTGATGATTTCCCAACTGCAATCGCAAATTGACTGCGTATTCCCATTATGTAACCTCCAAAAAACGTCGTGTTGACGAGTAAATTCAACTTATCATACCACATGTTGAAAAAAAGGTTAAATTGCTTTTCTTTTTCTTAAGAAATGGGGGATTTTACAGAGGAAGTTAATTAAAAAAAGAAAAACGCTCTTGATTGATAGAATCAAGAACGTTCTTTTTTTCATATAGAAGAGATTACCCAATAATAATTTTTTCTGAAGGATATTCATAACCCAAATCTCGTGTCTCTTTTGGCACGAACAACATCAAGGTGTAAAGCATACCGATTCGTCCGATAAACATCAGCCCAGCAATCGTGATTTTTCCAATGACAGAAAGATCTGGGGTGATACCTAATGAAAGACCAGTTGTCCCAAAAGCAGATGTGACCTCTACAATAATAGCTATTAGAGATTGTTCTTCTGTTGCAGATAGAAATAGGATACAAAAGAAACACATACCTAGGGATAACATAAACACAACGACTGATTTACGAACATCATCATCATCGATTCTTCGCCCAAAAATATTGATATTATCTTCACTTTTTAAGAAAGAGTACAGATAAAGCCCAATGATTGCAACAGTCGTCGTTCGAATTCCACCACCGACAGAGCTTGGACTACATCCGATAAACATGAGCAATGAAAAGACAATTAATGTGGTGATTTGAAAATTACCTAAATCATGGATTTGAAGTCCCGCATTCCGGGTAGTCATTGAATAAAACATGGAATTAATCCACTGGACACCTTGACTGGAAGAATGAAAGAGGTGATCTTTTTCCAGTAAATAAATCAACAGTGTGCCACTAATAAATAAAATGATAAATGCCAGAACTGCTAATTTGGTAAATAAAGAGAAGCGAAAAGGCAAGCGTTCTTTTCGTTTTCGATACAAAAACCACTCGCGAACTTCCATTAGAACCGGAAAACCAATCCCACCAATGAAGATCAAAAACATGATAGCAATCAGAAATGGATAGTCATGAGCAAAAGGCTTGATGGAGTCACCAGTCACGTCAAAGCCAGAGTTGGTTACGGCTGAGATTGCTTGATAAAAACCGTAAAAGATAGCATCACGCCAGCGCTCAAAGTACCCTTGATAGTAGAAATAAATTGAAAATAATGTACCAAAGATTACTTGAAACCAAATCAAAATGGAAAAAGTTGTCCGAATCAAGCGCACAATTCCCGAAAGTCGTGGCTGGTTCATATCGGTCATGATTAATTGCCGTTGACGCAACGTAATGCGCCTTTTGGATAAAATAATGAAAGCAGTCGAAATCATCATGATTCCTAACCCGCCGATTTGAAATAGAACTTCCAATAAAATAATGCCCGAATCATTGAATACCGAATTGATATCAAAAGTAGAAAGACCGGTTACGCTAACCGTGCTGATTGCCATAAATAGCATATCGACAAATGGAACGTGGCTACCTTTTTCTCGGAAAACAGGTAAATAAAACAATCCTAATGAAAGGATAGTCATCAAAATATAATAAGACACAATAATTTGAATCGAAGTAAAGTGATTCGTGATAAATCGTTGCGTGTGTCGTTGCGTCTTACGCAAAAAAAGCTCAATCTTCAAAAAAAGTAAGCCTCCTTCTTTGGGTTGTTGCTAACAGTATAACAGGTGCAAATGCAAAAGCTCAAAAAAATCGCTAAAATAAGTGTGAGATTCGTCTTTTTGTTTATGAAAAAATAGCATATAATGAAGCAATATTTTAAAAAGAGGTGAGCTGGCGTGACGGAAGTAGTTGATGCCACAGAAATAGTTGAAAAAATGAAGAATCAAAAAATAAATTATGATTCTGTTCTAAAAAAAATGATCAAACAATGGGAACTGGCACAAAAAAAGCCAACCATTTTAATCCACACCTGTTGTGCTCCTTGCAGCACGCACACATTAGAATTTATGTCAGAGCATGCAGAAGTCACTTTATTTTTCTCGAATTCAAATATCCATCCTAAAAGTGAATATTTACGTCGGTTAGCAGAGCAACAACGGTTTGTTGATGAATTTAACGAAAATACGAATCATCAAGTGAAACTAATTGTCGATGAGTATCGTCCTAGCGTTTTTAACAAAATGGTGTTGGAAAATCAGTTAGAAAATGAAAAAGAAGGTGGTGCACGTTGCACAGCTTGCTTTAATATGCGATTAGATTTAGTAGCACAAAAGGCACAAGAATTAGGCTATGATTACTTTGGGAGTGCCCTAACAATCTCGCCCAAAAAAAATGCGGCATTGATCAATCAAATTGGAATGGATATCCAAAAAATATATGGCACCCATTATTTGCCTAGTGATTTCAAGAAAAATAAGGGCTATGAACGCTCGATTCAGATGTGTAAGGAATATGATATCTATCGTCAATGTTATTGTGGTTGTGTATTTTCTGCCAAACAACAAGGGATTGACTTGAAAAAAGTGAATCGTGAAGCGAAAGAATATCTAGCGAATCAATAAAAACTTCATAAAAACGTAAGAAAAAAATAAAAGAATTATGATAAATATCAAGTAACATAGAAAGATCAGATGATACTAGAAAAGGAAGAGATATGATGCGAAAAGTAGCACCGATTTTAAAACCAATCGCAGTGTTAACCATTTCCACAATCGTGGCAACTGCAACCGGCGTAGTTAATAGCTCAAGTTATCGGGCTCCTAGCTCAAACTCCACGCCGCCAACTACAGAAGAAACGACACCAACTAGTTCGTCATTACCAAACACCCAGTCAACAGAGACAGGGGCTGAAACAACGGATTCAACAACTTATGAAACACCTACAAGTAGTTCAAAAGATAATTTTGGTGTAATTGATTCTGGTTCAGAGAATAACGATACGAATAACCAAACACCAACCACGAATTCCTCTGCAACGGAAGATGATGCCACTACAACTAGTGATGCGACTGGAAATGATACCACGCCGGAAGCAGAGACAGCGAATTCGCAGGACGACGTTGCAACACAAAAAGCGGGAACGCAAATGAGTAATCAGCAAGCAGGTGAGAATCAATGACATTTTTATTAGATTTGATTAATGGTGTGCACAAATTTTTAGGCTATTTGGATATTAGTCCAAAATATTTGAATCGAGGATACACGATTTTAAGCGTGATTCCAACGATGTATTTATTGCGAATCATTTTTGGTTTGTGGCAAAATCAGAATTATTTACAGTTTTTCCTTTATGGAATTGTTTTTTTAGTTTTAGTTTATTTTATCGTTTTAAACATCTTCTATTACTTTTTTGACAAAAACTCGAAAGCAGATGTCACACAAGTGTTCGTTAAGTACTTGCCAGATGAAGCTTTCAATATTCAAACGGAAGGTGGCATTCAAACTGGAAACACACTTCAATCAGTAGATACAGAAGAAGTGACTGTTGACTATAATGAAGATTATCAACTGCAATTGGCTGAAAATATGAGTTATTTGATTGCAGAGGGTCAAATCAAGGTTAATGATCTTGGTCGAATGGATGGCTTTTTAGTTGATCGTAATACGTTATATCCATATTATTACGTCAAAAAAGTAAGTGAACAAGAATATGTCTTGAAGATTGGAAAAAACTATTCAGAGTTAGTTGAGGTCGGCAAAATTCATGCAAAAGCTGGTCAGGAAACAATTAATCCGGTAGGGCTTTTTATTGTTGGTGGTGATTTCGTGAAAGATGGTCTGCGCTACCATGAGCCATATCGTCTAAAATTGATAGCGAAAAAAGAGCAACTGCAAGCAGCTACAGGAGAGCCTGTTGTTTACAGTCGAAGCCAGCGTCGAAAACATTCATAAAAGAAGTGAGACTTGCTAGTAAAGAATTTCCAAAAGAAAGCAGATTGTTTCTTTTGGAAAGTGGCAAGTTTTTCTTTTTTTATGCCTAAAATCGAAAACACAGAGGTCACTAAAAATGACACTTTTTCTTTTCTTTATTCTGTAAAAAATGTAGAATAAAAGGTAAGCATAATCTTATGTTATCAGTTTTATTTTTAAATGAACAAAGAGAATAAAAAACGAATGCAAAGAAAAAAGGAGGGATAGTGTGAAAAATTTTTTGAAAAACTGGGGCGTATTAATTCTCGTTTTGGCAGCTATTTTGCTAGCTAGAGTTTTTGTTTTTACACCAGTAACTGTCAATGGTCATTCGATGGATCCAACATTGAGTGATGGACAACGATTGATTTCATCTAAAATTTCAAAATATGAACGTTTTGATATTATTACCACGAAAGAACCGGAAGACGAAGAACGGATGATCGTGAAACGAATAATTGGGATGCCTGGTGACACAGTGAAGATGGTCAATGACCAGCTGACAATCAATGGGAAAAAATATGATGAATCTTATTTGGATGAATACAAAGAAAAGTTTGCCGATGACAAATTGCAAAACGAGTATTCTTATAATGAGTCATTCCAAATTCAAGCAGAAAATTCGACAAATTTCACTAGTGATTTTGAGTACACGGTGCCGGAAGGAAATTATTTGGTTTTAGGCGATAATCGCTTGATTTCAAAAGATAGCCGAATTTTTGGTTTAGTTGATGAAAAATTGGTTCAGGGAAAAGTAGTTTTCCGTTATTGGCCGTTGACAGAAATTTCGTTGATTAGTTAAGGTTGTGGCGCAAAGTGATTAGCTTCAAGTGATAAGGAATCTTTTCTAAAAATAACTTTTCATATTTTATGAAAAGAGAACTTATTACCGAAGAAGCTGCTTTGGGAACACCGAGAAAGAAGTTGTGAAAGAAGTGTTCAACTCCAATAAATAGGAATGAATTTTCAGAAATTANCTTATTACCGAAGAAGCTGCTTTGGGAACACCGAGAAAGAAGTTGTGAAAGAAGTGTTCAACTCCAATAAATAGGAATGAATTTTCAGAAATTACTTCTCAAATTTTTGTGAAATTTAGGCTTATTTGGAAGGAGTTACTTCTTGAGCACCGAGGAGAAGGTTGTGGCTTCAAGCACTCAGCTTCGAAAAAATAAAGCGTTTAGCTTCAAGCAATACGAAGTTCTTTCAAAAAATAGCTATTCATTTTACGGAAAAATAATGATTGTAGAAAAGAGTGCAACCCGAAGGACGAAAGGTAAAACACAGCTAACGAAAAAGAGACTGAGACAAAACTAAAAATCCAGTCGTTCTTAACAGATAAAAAAAGCCTAAATCAACGTTTTCAAAAACGGGTTTTAGGCTTTTTTTCTATCCATTAGGCTACTTTTGCCCCAGCCCCTTTTTATTTCTGGCTAATAGCTAAGAACAAAGAAGCTGGTTGCCTCATAAAAAGGTTTTCTCCTTCATGGAAAGTTTCTAGCTTGAGGGGTGTTAGTCCAGCTTCTGCCAACAATTGCTCCAAAGGTTCTTGCTCAAATCCATTATGGACTTTTGGATGGTTGACTGCTTCATTTTTATTGAAGTCGACAATGAATAATTGACCGCCAGGGTTTAATAGTTCTGCTAGTTTTTTCAGAATCAATTTAGTATCGGGGATATGTAAAAGTACTAAAGATACCAGCAAAAGATCTGCTTTTTGACTCGGTAAATCCTTCGTCAAGTCTGCTAACTGAGTATGCACATTATTTAAGTGACTGTGAGTTATTTTTTGGTCAGCAACAGTTAACATTGCTTTAGAAGCATCCATGATCCAAGTTTCTTTGAATAACTTTGCCAAAGGTAAACTAACAAGTCCAGTACCGCCACCATAGTCAATAAAAACTTTTTGGTTTGTTTCTTTGGGTAAATTTTGACGAATTTCTGCACGAATAATTTCTGCGAGCGCCAATCTGTCAGGTGTGTCATAATGATTGGCCATTTGATTAAAAATATTTTCAGACATAGAAAGTCTCCTTTAACATCGTTGATAAGAAATTGATTGTAACATAAATTTTTTAGGTTAGCTGAAACAACGTTTATCGAGCTGTTTCAAATAAAAACAAGGAGAATCACTTCTTTGTTGAGATGGAATTAAGACAAATAAAAATGACTTTTCAAACTTATTTCAGTATGGTTAAAAATTGTCACTGTAAAAAATGATGAAAATCAAGTATAATACCTTAGGAACAAACTGGAAGGTGAACGGATAAATGGCACAACTTTTTTTTAAATATGGCGCAATGAATAGCGGCAAAACAATTGAGATTCTAAAAGTAGCGCATAACTACGAAGAACAAGGGAAAAATGTCGTATTAATGACCAGTGGTGTTGATACACGTGATGGGATTGGTGTAGTTTCAAGCCGAATTGGTTTGAAGCGAGAAGCCATACCAGTTTTTGAAGAAACAGATGTATTTGAATTGATTAGCCAAATGATTGATGAAGAAAGACCTTATTGTGTCTTGATTGATGAAGCGCAATTTTTGAAGAAGAAACATGTCATTGCGTTCACAAGAATTGTTGACGAACTAAATATTCCAGTTATGGCATTTGGTTTGAAAAATGATTTTCGAAATGAGTTATTTGAAGGATCAAAATACTTATTGCTTTATGCAGACAAGATTGAAGAAATGAAAACAATCTGTTGGTTCTGTCACAAAAAAGCAATCATGAATTTACATTATATCGACGATCAGCCTGTTTATGAAGGGGATCAAGTCCAAATTGGTGGAAATGAAGCTTACTATCCAGTATGTAGACATCATTATTTTCACCCACCAGTTATCAAAGAAGGAGAATAAGCATGTACGATCAATTACAATCAATTGAAGACCGTTATGAAGAACTGGGTGAGTTACTGAGTGACCCAGAAGTAATTACGGATACAAAACGCTTCATGGAATTATCAAAAGAAGAAGCAAACACACGCGAAACAGTTGAAGTTTATCGTCGTTATAAAGAAGTTGTCCAAGGAATTTCTGATACGGAAGAACTTTTAGGCGAAAAGCTTGATGATGAAATGGCTGAAATGGCAAAAGAAGAGTTATCAGATCTAAAAAAAGAAAAAGAAGTTTTAGAAGACCGCATTAAAATCTTACTTTTACCAAAAGATCCTAATGATGATAAAAATATCATCATGGAAATTCGCGGCGCTGCTGGCGGGGACGAAGCAGCCTTGTTCGCAGGTGATTTATTCAATATGTACCAAAAATATGCAGAAGCACAAGGTTGGAAAACCGAAGTGATGGAAGCGAATATTACTGGTATTGGCGGATACAAAGAAGTGATCATGATGATTACGGGCGAAAACGTGTATTCAAAACTAAAATATGAAAGTGGCGCACACCGCGTACAACGTGTGCCATCAACTGAATCACAAGGGCGCATCCATACATCAACAGCTACAGTTGTTGTTATGCCAGAAGCAGAAGAAGTTGAAATTGATATTGAAGACAAAGACATTCGTACAGATATTTATCATGCATCTGGTGCCGGTGGACAGCACGTCAATAAAACGGCATCTGCTGTTCGTTTGACTCACTTACCAACAGGAATCGTGGTCGCAATGCAGGACGAACGTTCACAGTTGAAGAACCGAGAAAAAGCAATGAAAATTCTACGTGCGCGCGTGTATGATAAAATTCAACAAGAAGCACAAAGTGAGTATGATGCAACTAGAAAATCAGCTGTTGGTACAGGTGATCGTTCAGAGCGTATTCGTACGTATAACTTCCCACAAAATCGAGTAACCGATCATCGAATCGGTTTAACGATCCAAAAATTAGATCAAATTTTAGCTGGAAAATTAGATGAAATCGTAGACGCCTTGATTATGTATGATCAAACTTCTAAACTGGAAGCTATGCAAAATGGATAAGAAAACATATCGAGAAGCCTTGTTAGGGGCTTCTTCTTTTTTAGAGGCGCAAGGCAAAGAAGGTTATAGTATCCAATTCTTATTTCTGGAAAGAAAACAATGGCAAAAATTAGATTGGTTATTGCATATGAATGAGGTGATTTCAGAAGCTGACCAGCTCTTGATCCAAACGGATATGAAATTATTGCTGGAAAATCATCCCCCCCAATATTTACTGGGCTATGCAGATTTTTATGGTCATCGACTAAAAGTAACGGAGGCAACTCTTATTCCACGCCCAGAAACAGAAGAACTGGTGGACTGGTGTTTGGCGGAAGTAGCTGGTTCTGAACAAGCCGTTATTGACATTGGAACGGGAACAGGTGCAATTGCCATTAGTTTAAAGGCTGAAAGACCAGAATGGCAAGTTTCGGCAGTAGACTTATCTGCGTCTGCCCTGGATGTCGCAAAAGAAAATGCTGAAAAAGAACAAGCTGAAATCGATTTTTATCTCGGTGATACATTGGAGCCGGTCTTAGATCAACATTTTGACATAATTATTTCTAATCCACCATATATTAGTCACAAAGAATGGGATTTAATGGATGAAAGTGTTCGAACGTTTGAGCCTAAAATGGCATTATTTGCAGAAGCTGATGGCTTAGCGATTTATCGGAAAATTGCGAGGGAAGCACCAGACGTCTTGACTGAAGAAGGAAAGATTTTTCTTGAAATTGGTTTTCGTCAAGGAGAGGCAGTCCAAAACATCTTTCAACAGGCATTTCCGCATAAAACGGTCATAGTAAAAAAAGATCTATCTGGAAATGAACGAATGATTCAAGTTTATTAACAGGTCTGTGGATGAAAAAATTTTTTAGTGTTTTTTTATGATAAAAAAACACTGATATAACAGTTAAAAAAGCGATTTTAAAACTTATCAACATACTTATCCACTATTGACAAATAACTTATCAACAATTTGGGGATAACCTGAGGATAAATCGTTAAAAATCAAGGATTTTCAAAAAAAAGGATGTGGATAAACTGTGGAAACAAAACGATATAATGAATCAGAATTGAAAGAAGCGGCCCAAGCATTACGCGATGGCTCACTGGTGGCTTTTCCTACAGAAACGGTCTACGGATTAGGTGCTAATGCACTTTTACCCGATTCAGTTGCGAAAGTATTTACAGTGAAAGGACGACCACAAGATAATCCATTGATCATTCATGTTGCTTCGTTTGACCAAGTAAAAGAATATGTGGATAACTTTCATCCTGCAACAGCTAAAATTGTTGAAAATTTCTGGCCTGGACCGTTGACGATGATTTTTGAAATCAAAAAGAACAAGTTACCAAGTGTCGTAACAGGTGGCTTATCCACAGCTGCTTTTCGAATGCCAGATAACAAAAAAACACTTGAAGTTATTCGCCAAGCGGGTGTGCCTTTAGTAGGACCAAGTGCAAACACGTCAGGTAAGCCAAGTCCAACAACGGCAGATCATGTGTACCACGATTTACATGGGAAAATTACTGGAATCCTCGAGGATGGAGCAACTCGAATTGGGGTAGAATCAACCGTAATTGATTTAAGTAATCCTGATGCAGTGCCAATGATTTTACGACCAGGTGCAGTGACCAAAGAGCAATTGGAAGAAGTTGTAGGAGAAGTTTCTGTTGACAAGCATTTAGTGAAAGAATCGGAGACACCGAAAGCACCAGGAATGAAATATAAACATTATTCACCTGACACAAAAGTCCTGATGGTTCATGATAATGATTGGGCAGATGCTATCCAATGGGCAAAAAATAAAGGGTTCAGAACAGGCGTGATTGCTGGACCAAAAATTGCAGAAGAGACACGATTTGATACAGCAGCTGTATATATGTTTCATGATGATTCTATTGAAGCGGCGGCAAAAGGTTTGTTTGCAGGTCTACGTGGTTTAGATGAACCACTGCTTGGATTGGACTTGATTTTTGTTCAAGTTTTCCCTAACGAAGGGTTAGGTGTCGCTTACATGAACCGTTTGAAAAAAGCGGCGGCTCAAAATTATTTTGAAAAATAGTCTAATACTTTTTACGATGAATTTTTAGTATGATACAATGCAGTATACTAGTTAAAAGGAGCTGTTGTTTGTGGTGGACTACAAAACGTTTGACCCTGATCTATGGAATGCAATTGCACGTGAGGAAGAGCGACAAGAAAATAATTTGGAGCTGATTGCTTCTGAAAATGTTGTTTCTGAAGCGGTGATGGCAGCACAAGGAAGTATTTTAACAAACAAATACGCTGAGGGATATCCTGGACATCGTTACTATGGCGGTTGTGAATTTGTTGATATCGTGGAAAATTTAGCAATTGACCGTGCCAAAGAATTATTTGGTGCCAAATTTGCAAATGTTCAACCACATTCTGGTTCGCAAGCAAATACTGCGGCATACCTTGCCTTGGTAGAACCTGGTGATACGATTTTAGGTATGGATCTTTCTGCAGGTGGACATTTAACACATGGATCACCAGTAAATTTCAGTGGGAAAACGTATCATTTTGTGGCTTACGGCGTTGATCCAACAACAGAAGTCATTGACTACAATGTTGTACGAATTTTAGCACGAAAACATCATCCAAAATTAATTGTTGCGGGTGCTAGTGCTTATGGAAGAGAAATTGATTTTGCGAAATTCAGAGAAATTGCTGATGAAGTCGGCGCAAATTTAATGGTTGATATGGCACATATTGCTGGTTTAGTAGCTGCTGGTGTTCATCCTAGCCCAGTACCATATGCTGATATTACAACAACAACAACGCATAAAACACTTCGCGGTCCACGTGGTGGAATGATTTTAACAAACAGTGAAGAATTAGCGAAAAAAATCAATAGTGCTGTCTTCCCAGGAATCCAAGGTGGTCCATTGGAGCATGTGATTGCTGGAAAAGCGGCTGCCTTTAAAGAAGCTTTGGCCCCAGAGTTCAAAGAGTATAGCGAACAAGTTGTTGCCAATGCTAAAGCGATGGTTAAAGTGTTCAATCAAGCAACGGGTACGCGTGTTATTTCAGGTGCCACTGATAATCATTTGATGCTAATCGATGTTCGTGAGATGGATCTTAATGGGAAAGAAGCAGAAGCAATTTTAGATAGTGTAAATATCACAGTAAATAAAAACTCAATTCCATTTGAAACATTAAGCCCGTTCAAGACAAGCGGTATCCGGATTGGGACACCTGCAATCACTACACGTGGCTTCAAAGAAGAAGACGCAGCTCAAGTAGCTGAACTTGTTGTGAAAGCTTTACAATCAAAAGGTGACGATGCCCAGTTAGACGAAGTAAAACAAGGCGTTCGTGAGTTGACTCAAAAATATCCTTTGTATTCAAAATAAATTTTAAGGTAAAACTATTTGGTAGATTGTGACACAAAATGCTTAGCTCCGACAAGATAGTGAGCAAACACACAACTTTTCATATTTTGAGGAGTAGGCAAACTATATCGAGGAGTTGTTTTGGGAACACCGTGGATAAGGTTGTGAAAGAAGTGTTCAACTCCAATAAATAAGAATAAATTTTCAGAAATTGCTTCTCAAATTTTTGTGAAATTTAGGCTTATTTGGAAGGAGTTACTTCTTGAACACCGTTTATTCGTAAAAAGGAGTTATGACAAGAGTTTTGTCATAACTCCTTTTTTGCGAAAAACTTTTTTAATACGTTGGTTGAACAGATGACAGTTGAGTGTATTCTCATAGAGAAAAAAGCAATTGGAAGAGAATGAGGATTTGATAAAGTTGAAGCGACTTCCTCAAAAATTTGACTGATTATTTTTAAACAAATTAAACTAGACTATGATTTTCTTCCGGAAAAAGGCAACTCGGACTAGCTAAACTGATAATTTTGTTTTAAAATAAAAAAGAAACGACAGAACAAAGGAGAGCTAAAAATGGGCAAATTTCAAGTGATCGACCATCCATTAATTCAACACAAACTGACTATTATTCGAGACAAAAACTGCGGAACAAAGGTTTTTCGTGAAGTTGTCGATGAAATCGCTATGTTAATGGCGTATGAAGTATCACGTGATATGCCACTAGAAGATATCGTCATTGAAACACCAATTACAGAATCAACACAAAAAACATTGTCTGGAAAAAAAGTAGCAATCGTACCAATCTTGCGTGCAGGTATTGGAATGGTTGATGGAATTTTAGAACTGATTCCTGCTGCTAAAGTTGGCCATATTGGTTTATATCGTGATGAAGAAACATTAGAACCACACGAATATTTCGTTAAATTACCTGAAGACATCGACGTACGTCAATTATTTGTTGTTGATCCAATGTTAGCAACTGGTGGCTCAGCAATCATGGCTATTGATGCTTTGAAAGCACGTGGCGCATCAAACATTAAATTTGTTTGTCTTGTTGCTGCACCAGAAGGCGTGAAAGCTTTACAAGAAGCACACCCTGATATTGATATCTACACAGCAGCTCTTGATGAAAAATTAAATGAACAAGGGTACATCGTTCCTGGTTTAGGGGATGCTGGTGACCGTTTATTTGGAACAAAATAGTTAAAGGCTATAAGTTCAAATTTAGTTAAGAAATAAAAGATACCATTCTCTTTCTAATACGGAGAGAATGGTATCTTTTATTTTATCTAATGAATCAAAATGGTTTTAAATAACTTTTTTTGAAATTAAAAAAACATGTATTCTTTATTTTATCTATATTGACTGTCTTGTTTTTCTGTTGGTATAATTATTTTAGAATTAAAATTCTATATAAAAATAACGGGAGGTATAGTTTTGGAAAACGTGGTGTTTCGTAATGGCTTGTTAGTAGGAGTATTGTTATCGACGTTATTGTTAACAAGTACGGTAAGTGGACAAGTAATACAAGGGAATGAAAGCGCAATCTCTGACAGTGTTCTGTTGGAAGATAAGGGTTGGAAAGTCGAAGTTGCTAACTGGCAAGAGCTAAAAGATGCTTTAAGTGATGAGTACGTTTCAGATATCACATTAGCGAATGATTTGACATTAGAGTCAACTGTAGCGATTCAGGGAGGAGAAAAACATATTCATGGAAACGGTCATACATTAGATGCGAATTCTTATCAAATATATTTTAATGAAGATTCGTCAATCGGGTCCATTGATAGTGCAACGATTATCAACACAGATATTTATGGCTTATTGTGGAGTGACAATCAAAATGTGCAAATTACATATGAAAATATTACCCATAGTGGGAAGCAAATGATTTACTTACCAAACGGGAAATTGATTCTAGCTGGAAAAGTTAGTAGTCATTCGGATACAGAGGAAGTTTTTCAAGGAAAAGAAATAGAATTAACGACGGGTGCAGAAGTTTTATTTGAAAACGACTCTACTCTTTGGGCGCCAGTGTCAATGGATTATGACCAAGCGAAATTAACGATTGGAACAGGTGCAAGCTTTACATTAAATTCTAGTTCAATTGGCATTTATGGCGGAACTAATTTTATATTGACAAATCAAGGAGATTTGGAAGTTACCTCAAAGCTACATCAAGCAATTCATTTAGCTTCAAAGAGTAAAATGAATTTTGAAGCAGGAAGTAGTACGAAGGCAAATGGCGGAGACACAATTGAAGAAGCAGTTGAAGCCACTTCAGGAAGTATATTTGTACGAACAGGTGCAGATTTTGTTGCAGAAAGTAAAGGGACACAAGGAACTTTGATCGCAGGTGAAAAGATTGTGTTTGAAGATGGCGCAAATTTCTCAATTACAAATCATAATAAAAATGGAGTTGTCATGGGTTCTTACACGACTCCAACAGATGTCAGCATTGCTTCAACCAGAGGAATCAATACTTGGAATTTGGGAAATAGTGAAGCAAGCCAGCCAGATAAAGTGTACCAGAAAACAACAGCTACTTTTACGTTGTCAGGCTATCTATCGAGTGTGAAACAAACGAACATGCAATCAAGTAATGCAGATTTTTCGAGTACATATGTCACAGGACAAACAAGTAAAATTCAAGGTGGAACTTACGTCGGAGAAAAAATTGATGCACCTGTTTTTAACGTTGTGAATGACAAAGATAAGCAGTTAACTGGTCTTGGTACACCAGGAGCAACAATTAATGCTTACGTAGACGGCGTGCTGCTTGGAACTGGAGTAGTAGGGGCAGATGGTCGCTGGACAATCTCGATTGAGCCACAAGCAGAAGGAACAAAAATTGATGTGAATCAAGTTGTTGACGGAAACGAAAGTGAGTTTGTTTCACAAGTCGTTAGTCATTTGGATCAAACAGTTAACTTTTTTAAATTAGGTTACTGGCAAGGATATGGTCTGATTTTAGAAGGTTCAATTGATAACGGAAGCTTAGACTTAACAAATAAAGATGCTGTGAAGAAAACGCTTCATCTAACAGCAACGGATGGAACAGAGGTCGGAACGTTTGCTTGTGCAAACCATGATTGGTACAACACTGGCGTTTTCAATGGCTATCAAGCAATTGTTGAAGATACAGTGCTAGCTGGGCTAGAACCAGGCGAATATAAATTAAGTATCACACTTGAAGTAGGCGACTTTAAAGAAACACAAGACTTAAATGTCGCAAGTGCTGTCCGTGATAACTATGCGCACATCTTTACTGAAATTCCAGAAACAACCGTTGGTAGTCACACCATTGCGCCATTAGATAAAGATGGCATTGGCTATTTAGTCGTAAAATAAATGATAACGTACAATAACTTGCAGAGTTAACAAAATACTTAGCAAATCAACTATTTCTTGGAGGAAAGAATAATGATAAAAAAAGCAATTTATTTTTCCGTGACATTATTCACTTGCGCAGTGATGATGAACGGAAGTGTTGGCTTAGCACAAACAATTTCGAATGCTGAGAGACAAAATGAAATTGAAGTGTATAAAGGATTAGCAGAAGTGTCTACTCCTGAACAGTTAAAGGCTGCTCTGATTGACAGTTCGATTACAGAAATTAGTTTGCAAAATGATCTGGACTTAAAAGCAACGATTTTAGCTAATGCTAAAAATAAAACGATTTATGGCAATAACCATAAAATCAATGCCAATCTATTTCAAATAAAGGTCACTGTTGAAGATGCCCAGATAGCATTAAAAGATATAAAAATTGAAAATACCGATAACTATGGGGTATTTTGGAGCGATCAACCTAACGTTGTATTGAATGTTGAGAATGTTGATTTTGAAAATGGGCATCAATTTACTTACTTG
Source organism: Enterococcus thailandicus (assembly GCF_001886265.1). Classification (GTDB taxonomy): domain Bacteria; phylum Bacillota; class Bacilli; order Lactobacillales; family Enterococcaceae; genus Enterococcus_B; species Enterococcus_B thailandicus. The sequence goes on along the minus strand of NZ_JXLE01000013.1, from coordinate 24,395 downwards.
CCTTCTGGTGAATTACAAGTTGCAGGAAACTTTAAATGTGTTTCCAATTTAGAAGAGGCATTTCAAGGAAATAAACTAACAATTTTACCGAATGCAATTGCAGATATGCGTGCAAGAGTGGGCTATCCTAATCCCGCAACAAATGGAATTGATATGATCGGTACGAATCCAAATGTTACGATTGGGGAAAATGCTTCTTTAAACGTTCAAGGTACACTTCACGGAATACACAACAATTCAAATCTGACATTGACTAATGAAGGAGCGTTAGAAGTTCATGGATTTGGTGGTTCTGCCATTAGTGTTGATAATAATAGTTCTGCATATTTTGCATCTGGAAGTACCTCAAAAATAAGTGGCAGTACAGGAATTGTTGGAAAGAACACCGATATTACAGTAAAAGATGGCGCTACTTTTGAAGCGGTTGGTACAAAAGCACAGGGAACAATTATGAGTAATGGAAAAATTATTTTTGAAGAAGGAGCCAACTTTAAAATTGTAAATAATAATAGTCAAAAATTAGGAACTATTTTTGGGAGCAATATTGGTGGAAAAGCAACTATCCAACTGAATTCTAAGGAAGGGGTAAAAACTTGGGTGCGTGGTCGGGCGCTTCTTCAAACACCAGATCAAATTTATGCTGAACCAGTTGAAGCAGAATTTTCACTTACTGGAATTGGCAGTACTGCTGTTCAGGAAATGATTTCCTCTTCAAACGAAGATTTTTCGGCTGATTTTATGGCGAATCAAGTAGGAAAAATAATTGGCGGTTCATTCGTTAATGATGATACACCGTGGCTTTTATTGCCACCTACTATTCAAAGCGAAGTAACATCTGTTGATGACGAGTTACAAGGAACAGGTTTCAAAGGAGCAACAGTTATTGCAGAAGTAAACAATGTTGAAATTGGAAGGACAACTGTTGACGAAGATAAACAATGGGTAATGGACATTCCTGCACAGCTAACGGGCACTATTATTGAAGTTCATCAAGAATATAATGATAAGGTCAGCCTAAATATAACTGTTAACGTTAAATAAAAAAACGTTGAGAAAAAGTACTAAATAAAAACTGGGCTCTCACTGTCAAGAGAGTCCATTTTTTTATGCGATAGGTTATTGTTAACGATTTAAATGGGGTGAACGGTAACGAGTACAGTATCACCAATCTCCTTTTTGATTTTCTTTCGAATTTCTTTTTTTATACCGAGAATATAGCAAATGCTGCCGTCTTCATTCTTCACTCCCATGTTTACAATACTTCCTTGATAATCTTCACCATCAAAAGTAGCATGGACTTTTATACGCCCTTGATGAAATTCTTTTCGGAGGTCGTAAGGAAAGATAACGTAGGCCCCACCTTTGCCAGCTTCAGAACAATAAATTTTTGATTCAAACTGATAACTTTTCATCATAGTAAACTTCCTTTTGCTGTGAGGTATTTTTCAATATAAAATAAATAAGTAATTTTTGCTATAAAAAAGAGCCTAAGACAAGTGAATGCCCAAGACTCTTGCATTTGTTTAGTTGCAGCCAAGTACTTTGTGCCACAACTTCATTCACGGTGTTCAAGAAGTAACTCCTTCCAAATAAGCCTAAATTTTACAAAAATTTGGGAAGCAATTTCCGAAAATTTATTCTTATTTGTTGGAGCAGGTCACTTCTTTCACAACCTTTTTATGCCAGCTGCAGGAATCGAACCTGTGACCTACGCGTTACGAGTGCGTTGCTCTACCGACTGAGCTAAGCTGGCAAATGCCAAAGAAATTATAAACCCAATCTTAATGAATGTAAAGAGATATTCGTAGATTTTATCAATTTCATGATTTTTTTCATAAAATGTGCTATAATTGTAATGAAAGGCAGGTTTTATGAAATGGCAACTTTTGGAAAATTTGATACACATGTCGTCCCGTCAGAATTGGGTGAAAAATTTACAATTGACACTCACGTCACTTTTACAGTACATGGAAAACCACAAACTGGCACGATTTCAAAGCAGCTTAAGAATTCTGCAGTGGTTGAAATTGATGAAACTGCTGAAAATGCCAACCTGATGACCCAAAGCAAAGGCGTAGTTATTATTAATTACAAACAATTACAAAAAATTTAGTCATGAACCATCTCGTACCAGTGAGATGGTTTTTTCTATGTCTTTTTATAAAATAAAAAAGAGACTAGGATTTATTTTTATCCCAGCCTCGTTAAAAAAATTTGTATTGATTGACGTATGTTTTAGTGAGAATCAATTTGATGAGGTTTCATTTTCTCTGTTTCACGAATGATATAAATAGGACGACGCTTGGTTTCATGGAAAATTTTCCCAATATATTTGCCAATAATACCAAGGCACAACAACTGGATTCCACCGATGAATAAGGTAATTGAAACCATAGAAGGCCAACCAGATGTGGGATCGCCGAATAAAAGAGCGCGAACAATGATAAATAAAATTGCAATCCCTGAACCGATACAAGAAAGTGCGCCAATTAATGCAGCTAAGGTAAGCGGTGCATCAGAAAAGTTGATGATGCCATCAATCGAATAACTTAACAGCTTCCAAAAAGACCATGAAGTTTCTCCAGCTACACGTTCACGATTTTCATAAGAAATATATTCTGTTTTAAAACCAACCCAGCTGAATAAACCTTTAGAAAAACGATTGTATTCTGTTAATTCTAAAACAGCATTGACCATTTGACGCGTCATCAAACGAAAATCGCGGGCGCCATCCACCATTTCAGTATCACTGATTCGGTTAATCAATTGATAGAATTTTTTGGCAAAAAAACTACGGATTACTGGTTCGCCTTCCCGAGTAGATCGTCTTGTTCCGATGCAATCAACATCAGAGGTCAAGATACGCTCAATCATTTTTGGTAACAATTCAGGCGGGTCTTGCAAATCAACATCCATGACGGTGACTAAATCACCTGTTGCAGCTTGCAAGCCAGCATATAATGCAGCTTCTTTTCCAAAATTTCTGGAAAATGAGACGAACCGCACGGAATCATAGGCATTAGCTAATTCTTTGATGACAGGTAAGGTCTGATCTTTGGACCCGTCATCAATAAACAAGTATTCAAAAGTATAAGTTCCACGATATTTTTCAACTTCTTGGAAAAAGAGTGGAATTGCTGCTTCTTCATTAAAGCAGGGTACGACGATAGAGACTTTCATTCGTTTGTTCCTTTCTGTTGCTCAACAACTAGTACTTGGTTAGTTGATAAGTTGAGTATTATGCTTTTTAGTGATATGTCTAGTGTAGCATTTCATTCAAAATTAAAAAAATTTTTCTTTAAAGAAATTGCTAAAAAACAGGAAGAAAGCTCCTTCCAGTTGCAATTTTACCTGAGATAGTAGATGATGAAGCAAACTTTTGAAATAGTTTTAAAGATTATTTTTTACATACAATTCTAAGGAGGAAAGTCTACCACACATCTGTTGAGTAGGCACAAAGAAAATCATGAAGATGAACACAATTGCTGGGGATCTTTGGTTTGACGCAGACGAAAAAGGAGTAACAAAAGTTAGCTTTACTTTGATTGAAGAGAGCGAAAATGCTAATCAGGAAATTTTGAACTTGACCAAAGAACAATTTACAGAATATTTTGCTGAAAAGCGAGAAGCGTTTACAGTTCCATTATCGATTAAAACAGGTACGGCATTTCAGCAAGATGTTTGGCAAGCATTAATCAATATTCCTTATGGCGAAACTCGTAGTTACAAAGAAGTTGCTCAGGCAATTGACAACCCGAAAGCAGTGCGCGCAATTGGGCAAGCGAATCGAGTAAATCCTCTGCCAATTATTGTCCCTTGCCATCGAGTAATCGGCCATAATGGTCAGTTAACGGGCTACATGGGCAATGGAGAAGAAGGGTTAGCCAAGAAACGTAAATTGCTTTTATTAGAAAAAATTCTTTCAGAATAAAGATGAATAGAAAAAGTTAGAGGCACAAAAAAAGTATGTCAGAAAGATTCTGACATACTTTTTCTCCTGTTTTATTGTAAGCGAGGATTTTTATAGGCGAATGAGCCAAATCAAACCTACCGCTAAAATCGTTTGACAAAGACCTACGGCAAGACCATAAGATAAAAATCGTGGACCTTCTTTCATAAATTTGACAAAGTCTAAACGAAGACCAATGGCAGCTAGCGCAGTGATTTCAAACCAAGTGCTGATAAAATGTGCAGTGTGATCAATCACAGTCGGTAGCGTGAACACGCTATTGACTAGGCAAAATGCTAGAAACCCTAAGACATACCATGGTAGTGGTAATTTTCTTTTATTCACATCTTGAAGATTTTGAACAAAGTTTTCGGGGTGTTTACGAACCATTACTTTTTCAAAAATATATACTACAACTACGAGTAATACAATACGTAAGATTTTGAAGAGCATTGAAAATTGAACAACAGAAGCATCTAAAAAGCTAGCTCCGGCAACAACTTGACCGACAGATTGAAGTGTTCCACCTAAAAGTGCACTTTTTTCGATGAGATTAGCACCGAAAAGCTGAAGACCTAAAAATGGTAAAGTCAACATCATTACGGTTCCTAATAAGTTAACTAACGTAATGATTTGTCCTTTTTCTTCTTCGTCAGCGCGAATGCTTGGCCCAATCGCTGCGATGGCAGACGAACCACAGACTGCGTTACCACCTGCCATCATCAATGAAGCAGTATCAGAAAATAATAATTTTTTCCCGATAAAGTATGCTGCCAAGATTGTCCCTGTCATTTGTAAAAGAATAAAAAAGATTCCTTTGACGCCAATTTGCGCAATCGTTTGAACAGTTACTGTTGCGCCTAATAAGAAAACAGAACATTCAAGCAAGAAACTTTCTGCAAACTTTGTCCCAGTAGCTAATACTGGCTGTTTGAACAACGTGTTTCCTAAAAGAATCCCTAATAAGATAGCAATTGTTGCCCCTCCTAATGTAGGTAAAAAAATAGCTAAAACACGACTAATGGCTGCGACAATGATTGACAATCCTAGACCAGGTGCAATCTGTTTGAAGCGAGCCATCGCTGTTTTATTTTGGTGTATTGATAAATTATTCATGAATCAGAATCCTTCCTAGTAATATTTTAACTGATAGCTGTATTATAGAGAGAAAATAACTATTTGTAAAATTGATAATTACTATATTTATGATTATGTTTTGTAATGTTAAGGCTAACAAGTTACAATAGTAAAAAAGAAATAGAAAGAAGTGAACGTAATGTTTGAATGGATTCAGACATTTTTAGTTGTTTATGAAACACAGAATTTTAGTATTGCGGCAGAGCGATTGTTCATCTCACAGCCGACAGTATCTTCACAAATCAAAAAGTTAGAAGATCGGTTAGAGATTCAATTGTTTTTGAGAAATGGCAAGCAGAAAATTACAGCAACTAAAGAAGCTGATTTTTTATATCCTAAATTTTTAGCAGTCATGAATGAATTATTTACTTCGGTTGCCCAAGCTGCCAAAAAAGATAACTTTAAAGAAAATTGTGTCATTGCTTGTTCTCATACGACCGCAATTTATTTGTTACCCAAAGTAATGAAATCTTTAGTTGAAACTTTTCCGTTAATTGATTTCAGTATTAACATGATGAATTCAAACGAGGTTGCTTTGGCTGTTCAAGCTGGGCACGCGGACATTGGTTTGTTGGAGAAGCCGTTAGCAACAAATGATATTCGTAAAGAAATCATCTTAGAAGACCAATTGGTTTTGGCTGGTGATGCTGAAGCAGCGCATTGGTTAATTCGTGAAGAAGATTCTGGTATACGTTTCTTTAATGAATTATACTTGAATGAGTTTGATTTACATCCACAAATCATCTATGTGAACAATAATGAACTGTTATTACAACTGATTCGTGAAGGTGTTGGAAAATCAATCGTGTCATCATTATCGATTACAGAGGATATGAAGTGGCAACCGCTAGGTAATTTTTTACAAAAGAGGGATATTTTTATTGTAGCTGGTCATAGTAGTACAAACTCCCTAATTCCAGACGTCTACGATTGGCTGAAGCAGAAGCTAAAAACATTCTTTCATGAAAAAGAAATCAAGCAGAGAAAAGGTGAGAACAATGAAATTTTTGATTGAAACGATTAAACCAGAGGATTATTCAGCGACTAAGAGAATGGTTTATGAGGCATTTTTAACGGCAGAGCATCGAGATGGCGATGAGCATGAATTGATTGAGCGATTAAGAGGAACTGAGGCGTATGTTCCAGAGTTAGAAGTAGTGGCGAAAAAAGAAAATCAAATAGTTGGCTATGGACTACTGACAAAAATCAATATCTTATCTGAAGATTCAGCATACCAAGCATTAGTACTTGCGCCATTAGCAGTTAGTTCAACTTGTCAGCGTCAAGGAGTGGGTGCTGCAATTCTTCGAGAACTCGAAATACGAGCGAAACGATTAGGCTATGTGGCAATCAGTATTTTAGGTGAACCTGCGTATTATCAAAAATTTGGGTACTTCCCAGCAAGTCAAGCCCAAATTCGTTTGCCTTTCGATGTGCCCGACGCGTACTCTTTGATAAAATTTATTGGAGAAAAACCAGTGAAAACTGCTGGTGTCATTCAATATTCATCGGCTTTTGGAATTTAGTGATGGAAAGTTAATTTTTTCCCAAATCTCATTTGCTGAGACTTTCAATTATAGAATCAGACCGCTATAATAAATAGCAGTATGGTTTTAGGAAAAGGGATGAAACATGGAAAAGAAAAAAAGAGCGTCAAACGATAATCGGATTGACTACGGTGTCATTTTACCAGTGTTCCTTTTATGTTTAATTGGATTACTTTCTTTATACGTAGCACTTAGTCACGATCCGAATAATCCATCTGTCTTTCGAGGTGTAATGATGCAAACCGTGTGGTACATGGTTGGAGCTGTAGCAATTATTGTTATTATGCACCTGAATTCCAAATGGATTTGGAAGTTAACACCCTATTTATATGGTCTGGGTTTAGTAGTCATGGGATTGCTACTCAAATTTTATGACAAACAGCTCGCATTGGTAACTGGGTCAAAAAACTGGTTTAGTTTTGGCTCCTTCACTTTTCAGCCAGCGGAATTAATGAAAATTGCGTACATTTTGATGATGGCGTTAATCGTGACCAAGCACAACAGTCAGTTGAAAGAACGAACGACGAAAAATGATTTGTGGCTGATTGCTAAGATGTTGCTTGTAACGTTACCTGTTTTAGCTTTAGTTATGGCACAAGATGATTTTGGAACGATGCTAGTTTTCTTGGCTATCTTTGGTGGGATTTTCTTGATGTCAGGGATTTCTTGGAAAATTGTCATTCCTGTCGTAGTGATCGCTTTAGTTGTTGGGGCAGGGCTGATCTATTTAGTTACGACAGAAGGCGGAAGAGATTTATTATATAAAGTTGGTTTTAAGTCTTATCAATTTGCTCGGATCGATTCGTGGCTAGATCCTTTCCACGATACTTCTGGTATGAGTTATCAACCTGCCCAAGGCTTATTGGCAATTGGTTCTGGTGGATTATTAGGTAAAGGGTTCAATACCAGTGATGTATATGTACCTGTTCGTGAATCAGATATGATTTTTACAGTGATTGGCGAGAATTTTGGGTTTATTGGCGGCGCGTTCGTGATCTTTTTATATTTTATTTTGATTTATCGAATGATTCGCGTTTGTTTTGACACAAATAATGAATTTTATGCGTATATCGCTAGTGGATTAATCATGATGTTATTGTTCCATGTTTTTGAAAATATTGGCGCAAATATTGGTTTACTACCACTAACGGGGATTCCCCTACCATTTATTAGTCAAGGTGGTTCATCTATTTTGGGAAATATGATTGGGATTGGTTTAATTCTATCCATGCGTTTCCAAAACGAGACACCTGACAAAACATCTAGGAGGTAAGACGTTGTACACATTTTATTGGTATCCGAAATGTTCGACCTGCAAAAAAGCAAAAGCATGGCTAGATACACATCAGATTGCTTATCAAACAGTCGATATGGTTCAAGAAACACCAACCGCTCAAACAATTGAGACTTGGTTAACGAATACAGATTTACCGATGCGTCGTTTGTTCAATACGAGCGGGATGAAATATCGTGAATTAGGTTTGAAATCACAAATCGATGGTTTTTCAATCGAAGAAGCTAGTGAGCTACTTTCAACTGACGGAATGTTGATTAAACGTCCACTTTTAGTGAAAGAAGATCAGGTAGTAACAGTTGGTTATAATGAAAAAACTTATGAAGGAGCGTTAGTTTAACATGGCAGGCAAACATTTGAAGAAAACTGAAAATCTTTGGGTTTTATTTAACGGAAAAGAATACTGCATTGGTTTAACGAATGAAGCACAAGAAGAATTAGGACAAGTTACTTTTATCAATTTACCAAAAGTTGGCAAGACGTATCAAAAAGGGGAACCGTTGCTTGAAGTTGAAGCAGAAAAAGCGGTCAGCGAAATTGCCAGCCCAGTTACAGGAACGATTTCTTCCGTAAATGAAAAAATCGATGCGGATATCAACATTTTAAATGATGAAGACGAAATGAATGCTTGGATTTTAAGTTTTAAAGAGGTTGATCCACAGGATTTTGAAAACCTATAATCATTTTTTGATTAAGTATTCTAGTTTTAAAAATTGTTGACACTGGAATTTCTACTTGCTATAATCAAAGGCAATTACATGAAAGCTTTGAAAAGAAGAGTACATTTCACAGACGTTTGAAGAGAGCCCTGTTCGCTGAAAATGGGTAACGAACATGAGATGGAAGATGGTCTTAGAGCAGAGTGAGTGAGCATAAGCGAACTTACTACGGGAGTGCCCGTTATAGCACGACAGTATACGAGTGATTATTCAAGTACTGTAAAGAGGTTATTGCTGTAAAGCATTAACGAATCAAGGTGGTAACACGGAAGTTTATGCTTTCGTCCTTTTGCTTAATGGAGCAAATGGGCGGAAGCTTTTTTGTTTATCCAAGAAAATTTTTAGAAGAAAGATGGGGAAAATATGGCACTAATCCAATTGACCAATGTCGAAAAGACTTTTGGTGGGAAAAACGGAGCAATCCACGCTGTCAACGATGTGTCTTTAAGTATCGACAAAGGAGATATTTATGGAATCGTTGGGTACTCGGGCGCCGGAAAAAGTACATTAGTCCGCTTGTTAAATGGACTTGAGTTACCTAGCAGTGGCGAGGTCATTGTAAATAATCAAGATATCACAAAGTTGAAAAATAAAGAGTTACGAACTTTTCGTAAAAAAATCGGAATGATTTTTCAACATTTCAACCTTTTGTGGTCACGTACAGTGTTAGAAAATATCCAGTTGCCACTTGAGCTTGCTGGTATACCAAAAGCGCAACGTCAACAACGAGCAGAAGAACTATTGGGACTTGTTGGATTGGAAGGTAGAGGTGATGCGTATCCTTCGCAACTATCTGGTGGACAAAAGCAAAGAGTTGGGATTGCGCGCGCATTGGCAAATGATCCAGAAATTTTATTATGTGATGAAGCTACTAGTGCACTTGATCCGCAAACAACGGAAGAAGTGCTGGACCTGTTATTGGCAATCAACAAAAAATTAAATTTAACGATTGTTTTGATTACACATGAAATGAATGTTATTCGTAAAATTTGTAATAAGGTTGCTGTAATGGAACTTGGGAAAGTAGTTGAAGAAGGCGAGGTTCTAAATGTCTTCCGTCATCCAAAACAAGAAGTAACCAAACGTTTTGTTCAACAAGATATTGAACCAGAAGCTGATTCTACTGAACTATTAGCTGAATTGATCAAGGAAAATCCAAACGGCCGCCTAGTTACGCTAACGTTTGACGAAAATAACGCAAATGAACCAGTGATTTCTCAAGCAGTTCGTCGTTATAACGTGGATATCAATGTTGTTTATGGCAAAATCAAACAAGCAAAGGAAGGTTCGTTTGGTTCACTAACGATTTTGATGACAGGTGAAGAAAAAGAATTAGATCAAGCAGAAGTATTCTTTACCGAACAAGGCGTAGAAGTAGAGGTGATTCACCATGGATAAAAGCTTTTCAGCAACCTATTTAGATTTTAGCCAAATCAATGCAGAGACGATGAAACAAGCAATTGTTGATACTTTATACATGACATTGATTTCAATGGTTTTAGTTACAGTTATCGGATTAGTTTTAGGTTTAGTTCTTTATTCGATTGGTAGGAAAAATAAACCTTATGCACGTATCGTGTACGGGATTGTTTCGATTATCAGTAATATTTTCCGTTCAACACCATTTATGATCTTGATGGTATTGATCATTCCATTTACAAAAGCAATCGTTGGGACGATGCTTGGCGCGCAAGCAGCGATTCCAGCATTGGTATTATCTGCAGCACCATTTTACGCACGATTAGTTGAAATTGCTTTTCGTGAAGTAAGTCCGGGTGTTCTTGAAGCCGCAGATGCAATGGGCGCAAGTTATTGGGAAGTCATTTGGAAAGTGTTGATTCCTGAAAGTGTACCTGCTTTGATTTCAGGTTTAACGGTAACGACGATTTCAATGATTGGTTTCACTGCAATGGCAGGAGCAATCGGCGCTGGCGGACTAGGTGGTTTGGCTTGGCAAGAAGGCTACCAACGTGGTAATTTGACAGTGACATTTGTTGCAACATTAATTATTTTAGCTATTGTATTCGTTGTTCAGGGAATTGGAGATTTCTTAACGAAGAAAACAGATAGAAGATAAGAAAAATACTAGGGGGATATCAGGATGAAAAAGAAAATTTTTGGATTAGCAGCAGCACTTTTATTAACAGTCGGTTTAGCAGCTTGTGGGAACAGCGGAAAAGACAGCGCAAAGGATAGTTCGGATGAAACAACATTAAAAGTTGGTGCATCACCAACACCACATGCAGAAATTTTGGAACACGTCCAACCATTATTGAAAGAGGAAGGCATCAATCTTGAAATTGTTAAGTTTGATGATTATGTGTTACCGAACCAAGCTCTTGAAGAAGGCGATATTGATGCCAACTATTTCCAACATATTCCTTATTTGAACAAAGAAATCAAAGAAAAAGGGTATGACTTTGCGAATGCTGGTGCCATCCATATTGAACCAATGGGCTTGTATTCTCAATCAATCAAAGATATTTCTGAATTAAAAGATGGTGCTACAATCATTACTTCAAACTCAGAATCTGACTGGGGTCGAATCATCACAATTTTACAAGATGCTGATTTAGTGAAAGTCAAAGATGGTGTGGATCTTGAAACAGCGACATTTGATGATATTGCAGAAAATCCTAAGAATTTAAAATTCAATCATACAATTGATCCTTCTTTACTTGCGTCGACTTATCAAAATAATGAAGGTGACTTAGTTGCAATCAATGCAAACTTTGCTTATGGTGCTGGTTTGAATCCATTGGAAGATGCGGTGCTATTAGAACAAGACAATTCACCTTATGTAAATATCATTGCAACACGTTCAAAAGATAAGGACAGCAAGAAAATCAAAGCTTTGATTGAAGTGTTACACCGTGATGATGTTCAAAAATGGATCACTGAAAAATGGGGCGGTTCTGTGAAGCCAGTCTCAGCAGATGCAAAATAAAGGTGTGGCGCAAAGCGACTAGCTCCAAAAAATAAAAAGTAACTGATAAAAATAGCTTTTCATATTTTTGACAGTTACGAATTATTTCGAGGAGTTGCTTTGGGAACACCGTGGAAAAGGTTGTGGCACAAAACGTTTAGCTCCGAATAGATAGTGAGTAAGCATGCAAAATAGCTTCTAAATTTTGAATAAAATCAGAATAAATCTCACGAGAAACGTCACTACGCACAACTATAAATGTTTCATAAAAGAGAGACCGAGACAAAACTAAAAATCAGTCGTTCATAATACATTTTTTAATTTAAAAAACGCCTAAAATCAACGTTTAAAAAAACGAATTTTAGGCGTTTTTTTCTATTTCGGCTACTTTTATCCTAGCTCCTTTCTTTTTATACAAATTACAATGTAAAAATAAAGCTTTTTTGAGAATAAATGAAAGTTATTCTAATTTCGACTGGTTAGATCATTGCGCTTCATTCTCAATTAGTCTAAAATGGGTGAGAACGAAAGAGAATTTGGAGGGAAACTGGCATGTCTGTCTTAGAAGTAAAAAATTTACATGTATCTATCGAGGAGAAAGAAATCCTTAAAGGTGTTAATTTAGTAATGAAAACGGGCGAAATCCACGCAATCATGGGACCAAATGGAACAGGTAAATCAACTTTATCTGCTGCAATCATGGGGAACCCTAATTATGAAGTAACAGAAGGCGAAGTTTTATTCGATGGGAAAAATATTTTAGACTTAGAAGTGGATGAACGTGCACGACTAGGGTTATTTTTAGCGATGCAATACCCAAGTGAGATTCCAGGAATCACTAATGCAGAATTTATGCGTGCAGCAATCAATGCAAAACGTGATGAAGATAACAAGATGTCTGTCATGACTTTCTTGAAAAAATTAGATGCAAAAATGGATCTATTAAACATGCCTGAAGAAATGGCTGAACGTTATCTGAACGAAGGTTTTTCTGGTGGTGAAAAGAAACGTAATGAAATTTTACAATTGTTGATGCTTGAGCCAACATTTGCTATTTTAGATGAAATCGATTCAGGACTAGACATTGATGCATTAAAAGTAGTAGCAAAAGGTGTGAATGAAATGCGTGGCGAAAACTTTGGTGCATTAATCATCACTCACTATCAACGTTTGTTGAACTATATCACTCCTGACGTGGTCCATATCATGATGGAAGGTCGCGTTGTAATGACTGGAAACGCTGATTTAGCAAAACGTTTAGAAGCAGAAGGCTATGCTGGAATCAGTAAAGAATTAGGAATCGACTACAAAGAAGAAGAAGCGTAAGGAGGAGCAGGAATGAAAGAGAAAAACTGGCTCGACCATCTTGACGCGGTCAACGACTTTTCTTTGAGTAAAGGAGAGCCTGCTTGGATGACAGAGCTTCGTCAACAAGCATTGGCAAAAGCAAATGAATTGGTTTTACCAAAAATTGAACGAGTAAAATTTGCTCGCTGGCCGTTATTTGATATCAAAGAAATGACAGATGTTGTGACAGATGCTGGGAATGTTGCTGCGTTTGATACAATGAAAGACAATCCAGTGCTGGTACAACAGGGAACTTGGACTGTTTTTGAACAATTATCGACAGAATTAGCAGAACAAGGTGTGATTTTCACCGACATCTTTACTGCAATGCAAGAGTATCCTGAATTAGTACAAGAATACTATATGACAAAAGCTGTCAATATGGATGAAGATCAGTTAACTGCCTTGCACGCAGCATTTATGAATAGTGGTTTATTTCTTTATGTACCTAAAAATGTCGTGATTGAAGAACCAATTGAATCTTTATTTATTCAAGATGGCACAATCGATCAACATTTCTTTAAACATGTCTTGATTGTCGCAGATGAACATAGTGAATTTTCTTACCTTGAACGTTTTCAAACAACGGGTGAGCAACTAGCAAAAGTTTCTGGAAATATCGTGGTAGAAGTCATTGCGAAAGCTGGATCAAAAGTGAAATTTTCCGCAGTTGATCAACTAGGTGAGAATGTGACGGCTTATATGAATCGCCGTGGTCATATTTTACGTGATGCTTCTGTAGACTGGGCAATTGGTGTGATGAATGATGGCAATATTGTTGCTGACTTTGATTCTGATTTAGTTGGCGAAGGCGGTCATTCTGAAGTTAAGATCGTTGCTATTAGTGGCGGCAAACAAACACAAGGAATTGATACACGTGTGACGAATAAAGCACCACATACGATTGGTCATATTTTACAACATGGCGTGATTCGTGAGCGAGGTGTGTTAACATTTAACGGAATTGGGCACATCTTAAAAGGCGCAAAAGGTGCGGATGCACAGCAAGAAAGTCGTGTCTTGATGCTTTCAGATAAAGCTCGTGGTGATGCTAATCCAATTCTTTTGATTGACGAAAACGAAGTAACTGCTGGCCATGCTGCTAGTGTTGGTCGTGTAGATCCAGAGGAAATGTATTATTTGATGAGCCGTGGTTTGCATAAAGAAGAAGCTGAACGCTTAGTTATTCGCGGATTCCTTGGTTCCGTATTAACGGCTATCCCTGTTGAAGAAGTGCAAAAAGAATTGATTGAGGTCATTGAAGGGAAGTTGAATGCATGATTCATGCAGAAAAATTACGTGCTGATTTTCCTATCTTATTTCAAGAAGTGAACGATGAAGCCTTGGTGTATTTGGATAATGCTGCAACGACCCAAAAACCAAAGCAAGTGTTGGCTGCACTAACTAACTATTATGAAAAAGATAATGCGAATGTGCATCGTGGGGTTCATACTTTAGCAGAACGCGCAACGCATGAATACGAAGCTGCTCGAGAAAAAGTTCGCCGGTTTATCCATGCGAATGAAACAGCAGAGGTTCTATTCACGCGCGGGACGACGACAAGTTTAAACTGGGTTGCAAGAAGCTTTGGGGAGTTCATTCATGAAGGAGACGAAATCGTTCTTTCTTATATGGAACATCACTCTAATATCATTCCATGGCAACAACTGGCTAAACAAAAAGGTGCAACCTTAAAGTATATCGAATTAACACCAGAAAGATTACTCGATATGGCTGATGCAAAAGAAAAAATTACAGCAAAAACAAAGATTCTTGCAATCGCCCACGTTTCTAATGTTTTAGGTGTCAAAAATCCAGTGAAAGATTTAGCAGAACTCGTTCACGAAAAAGGTGGCGTAATCGTGGTTGATGGGGCGCAAGCTGCACCACATATGCCAATCAATGTTCAAGAACTTGATTGCGATTTTTATGCTTTTAGTGGTCATAAAATGTGTGGGCCAACTGGAATTGGTGTTTTATATGGTAAAAGAACTTGGCTAGAACAAATGGAACCAGTTGAGTTTGGTGGAGAAATGATTGACTTCGTTGAACTTTACGATAGCACATGGAAAGAACTTCCTTGGAAATTTGAAGCTGGAACGCCGAACATCGCTGGCGCGATTGCGCTTGGTCATGCGATTGATTATTTAGAAACGATTGGATTAGCAGAAATCCATCGTTATGAAGAAGAAATTGTAGCTTATGTATTGCCTAAACTTCAAGCAATCAAAGGATTAACGATTTATGGTCCACAAGAGCCAGAAAAGCGTACCGGAGTGATTGCATTTAATTTAGAAAATTTACATCCACATGATGTGGCAACAGCACTTGACATGGAAGGTGTAGCAGTTCGAGCAGGCCATCATTGCGCACAACCATTATTGAATTATTTACAGGTACCTGCAACAGCTCGAGCAAGTTTTTATTTCTATAATACTAAGCAAGACGCGGATCGGTTAGTTGAAGCAATTCTCGCAACAAAGGAGTTTTTCCAACATGGGACTATCTAAATTAGACAATCTTTATCGTCAAGTGATTCTAGATCATTCTTCCCATCCACACCATCGTGGAAGTTTGACCGAGTCAACGAATAAAATCGAACTAAACAATCCAACTTGTGGTGATGTGATCGAATTACAAGTAGATGTTAAAAATGGCGTGATTGAAAATATCGCATTTGATGGTAGTGGCTGTTCAATCAGTACAGCCAGTGCCTCGATGATGACGGATGCTGTAATCGGTAAAACCGTTGCCGAAGCACAACACTTAACAGTTGAATTTTTACAACTCGTACAAGGAAATGAAGTCGCCGATGAAGAAAAATTAGGTGATGCAGCCATGTTAAGTGGCGTTGCGAAGTTTCCAGCCAGAATCAAGTGTGCCACACTTGCTTGGAAAGCATTGAGTCAAGCAGTGACTGAAAATGGCACAGCAACAGCCCACCATTACCATAAAGAAGAGGAGTGAGAATATGGGCGTACCAGAATTAGAAGAATATAAATTTGGGTTTCACGATGATGTGCAACCTGTTTTCAGTACCGGAGAAGGATTAACTGAAGAAGTAATTCGTGAAATGTCACGAATTAAAGAAGAACCAGAATGGATGCTCGAGTTTCGCTTGAAGTCGTTAGAGACGTTTAATAAAATGCCGATGCAAACTTGGGGACCTGACTTGTCTGATATTGACTTTGAGGCCATTAAATATTATCAAAAACCAAGTGATAAGCCTGCTCGTGATTGGGAAGATGTACCAGAAAAAATCAAAGAAACCTTTGAAAAAATCGGTATTCCTGAAGCCGAACGTGCTTATTTAGCAGGAGCCTCAGCTCAATATGAATCAGAAGTGGTTTACCACAACATGAAAGAGGAATTCGAAAAATTAGGAATTATTTTTACTGACACTGACTCTGCATTGAAAGAATATCCAGAATTATTCAAGGAATATTTTGCTAAATTAGTTCCACCAACCGACAACAAATTAGCTGCACTTAACTCTGCGGTTTGGTCAGGTGGCACATTCATTTATGTACCAAAAGGTGTCCGAGTAGATGTTCCTTTACAAACCTACTTCCGAATCAATGCAGAAAATACTGGACAATTTGAACGAACATTAATTATTGTTGATGAAGGCGCTAGTGTTCACTATGTGGAAGGCTGTACGGCACCCACTTATTCAAGTAATAGTTTACATGCAGCGATTGTTGAAATCTATACCAGAAAAGATGCTTATTGCCGCTATACAACCATCCAAAACTGGTCTGACAACGTCTATAATTTAGTAACGAAACGTGCAAAAGCTTACGAAGGCGCAACAGTTGAATGGATTGATGGGAACCTTGGTGCGAAAACAACGATGAAATACCCAAGTGTTTACTTGGACGGAAAAGGTGCTCGAGGTACCATGTTGTCAATCGCTTTTGCAGGTGCAAATCAAATCCAAGATACAGGTGCTAAAATGATTCACAATGCACCAAACACTTCAAGCTCTATCGTCTCAAAATCAATTTCAAAAGACGGTGGCGAAGTCAACTATCGTGGACAAGTAACCTTTGCTAAAGACAGCGCAGGATCTATTTCTCACATTGAATGCGACACGATTATTATGGATGAACTATCAAAATCAGATACGATTCCATTCAATGAAATCCACAACAGTCAAGTTTCTTTAGAACATGAAGCGAAAGTTTCAAAAATTTCCGAAGAGCAGCTCTACTATTTGATGAGCCGTGGCTTGACTGAATCAGAAGCGACAGAAATGATCGTGATGGGCTTTGTTGAGCCATTCACTAAAGAACTTCCAATGGAATATGCGGTTGAACTCAATCGTTTGATCAGTTATGAGATGGAAGGCAGTGTAGGTTAATTTTAATTTAAGCGCTAGAAATGTTGATTTATCAATGTTTCTGGTGCTTCTTTTTTTCGAAAAAGTAAACTAACTACAAAACTAACTACAACGGAGGTTAAAAGAGATATTTCTCTTTTTCAATAAATTTAGCAAATTGATCCGCACTGCGTTCCTCGCGTTCAGGATAGAAGTAGTTATAAACCTGACGAGTCATCTTAGAATCTTTATGGCCAACTCGATACATAATATCCTCTAGATTCATATCTGCCATTGCACAAAGAGAAACGTGCGTCTTCCTGAATTCATGAAGAGTAATCCGTTTTAGGTTGTACTTGGTTGCAATGACATCATACCAATCGTTTGCTTGACCAGGACGACAAAACATATTTTCTCTATTTGGAAACACAAGCTGGTGCTTACTTGTAGATTTAAATCCTAAAATAGTTAACTCTAACTGCTGTCTAGTTTTCCATTCCTGTAACATAGTCATAGTTTCTGAATCAATTGAAATGGTTCTTTTTCCAGCATTTGTTTTAGCACTTTGGCTAGCTACTTTAGTTATTTTAGTAGTAGGATCACTTTCGACTTCAGCTAGTGTTTTACTGATGATTAATTTATTCGTTTCAAAATTAATATCATTCCATTCAAGAGCAAGTATTTCTGATTTTCTAGCGCCTGTATAGGACAGGACACGAAAATAGGTTTCGATTTTCTTATTTCCATGTTTTTTGCATGAATCTAGAAAAAGCGCTAATTCTTTTGGTGTATAAACTGTCATTGTTTCAGTAGCGACTAAATGTTCATCAATTTCTTGACGTTTAATTGGCTCAGTTTTCCGCATAGGATTTTCAGTAATGAGTTCTTGTTGGATACCATATTGAAAAATTTGAGCAACCGCTCTCCGAAAATAGTAAGCCTGTTTATATCCATCTCTTATCCAGCGACGATTAACTTGAGTACAAAATCGAACAGAAATATCATTTATTTTTTTGTCTCCAAAATATTCAAGTGCATGATCTTCAATTGCTCTTCTAGTGATCATGATAGTAGACGGCTTTACTTTCAATCGATATTGCTCGATGAATTCTTCATACAACTCTTTAAAAGTGATATTGCCATTCATTTTAATTAGATTTCTGTCAAAATCTAATTGTAGTTGTCTGTAGACTTGTTGGGCATCTTTTTTTGTTTGAAAGCCACTTCTTGTAGTGCGGACTTCTTCACCAAACTCAGCCTTTCCAAGATAGCATTGGAATTTCCAGAGTTTTTTATTGTATTTTGTGTATTGCTTAAAAGAAACAGACATTAAAATCTTCCTTCCTAATTCATTATTTGGATTAGGATATTTTGTTTTTAGTAAGATTTTAATAATTGAGGCTTTAATCAGATGAATCATTTTTTAATTGATTGAAAATATTTTTAACATCTTCAAGATCATACAAATGTTGCCGACCAATCATAATTACTTCTAATCCATTTAGATGAAGTGTTTTTAAGGTGTCATAACCAATATGCAATTCCGTCATCAAAGTTTGTTGATTAATATATCTTCCAAGAATTAGTGATGTCCTATCAAGCTTAGTCATATGATCTTACCTTTCTTTACACAATAGACTGGTTACGATATTTATTTGCATATTTTCGTTGAAAAAAATAGCAATCATCCTT
Source organism: Enterococcus thailandicus (assembly GCF_001886265.1). Lineage (GTDB taxonomy): Bacteria > Bacillota > Bacilli > Lactobacillales > Enterococcaceae > Enterococcus_B > Enterococcus_B thailandicus. The sequence goes on along the minus strand of NZ_JXLE01000013.1, from coordinate 5,463 downwards.
TCTTCATTAAGAGTGTATTTGCCTCAAGATGCTGCGAGCTAGAATTAAATACTATACTTTAATTATAATACGCTTAGCATCTTTTTCCTATACTAAGTGGGAAAAGGATAATTGTTTTAAGGAATGTTATCACTTATTCAAACGACTTAGGAAAGTCCACAGGAATTTCACCTCAACTCAAACTTGGAGAAGCTACCCAATGCCGTGAAGCGTTCAAGGTAGGAGTATCATTATAGTGAATACAAATCATGGCTTCTTCAAGTTCCTAAATGAAGAGTGTAAATCAAATAATAATCGCTCGTTTTTTCAAAGTCATTGCGGATTTGTTTACCTAGCTTATTGTAATCAAAATGTATTTGAATAAGTTATTCAATTTTCAAAGAGCAGTTTTGGTTATATACTAATAAGAGGTTTATTGGATAAGAAAACACAACATTTAATTTGTTAAATATGGAAAAATGGCCGAGGTTGTACTCTCAGCCATTTTTTTGGTTTAATTCAAATTTGGGTTGTAAATAAATATTTGATATTCTTATTATTGAACTTCAAAATCCATTATCAACCTGATAAAGCGCTCTGATAACTCTTGATAGCAGTCTAAATCAATCCTGCCATCACGTGTAGCCTCTTTTAGTAATAAAGGTTGAAACTGTTGGTACAAATTTACCATTGATTCATGATCACCTTTCTGAGCTTTAATAGCTAAAGAAGTAAGAGTTTCCATATTCTATTCCTCCCTTAAAAAGTTTTATAAATTTTTTAAAGGAGGAGCTCGTATATAAATAAATCTGAGATTATCTTTTCATTAACTTCTTTAACTTTTCTAGCAACCTTTTCTTGTAAATAGAAATTGCCTGCTGTGATATTTCCTTTTCTTGTGCAAGTTCAGTATCACTTTTTTTTACAACATATTTTTCTAAGAGAAATCTCTTTTCTTTAGTATTAAGCTGTTTGATTGCTTTTATAAGCATTTCATCTTCAAAATACGTTTCAATGTTTATCAAGTCAAGTAATGGCATATTGATAATATTAAAATAGTTATCTGTGTAAGAAGAATCGAGTGTGATATCTTGAAAATCGGTAAGGAGTAATTTAGCAGAGTAGTTTCTCTTTTTTCTATAATAGTTGTTTGCATGATAGTGTATTCCTATATGAATGTATTTTTTTAGTTTGTTATCACTTGGAGTATTTGCCATGTGAACTACCTCCTATATCTATGTGACTTTTTCCGTATGTCGATACTGCCAAAAACCTCTATAAACTTTTTCAACAGGCAAGTTATTATCTTCTACCATTCTTGGTAAAATATTACTTACTAGATTTTTATAACCTAAATTGAAATGTAGATTTTTTGTGACTACAGAATAAATTTGTGAAGCATTCATTGGTATGCCAGAAGATTTCAAAATGTAGCAGATATCTTTAGAAATAATGTCATAGGGAATAGAAGAAAGCTTTATTTTTTGATCCTTAAATTTTGTGTAATCAATCTCTTTCTTTGGGATAATAGTAGTTTGAGAAAGTGCATGTCCTTCAGAAATAGTATTTTCTATTTCTTCTATTCGATTTAATCGTTTTTCAACGGCTTCATATAGACTGGCTACGGCTTTTCTTTCATGCATTAATTCAATCAGCAGCTTCATCAGGGTTCTTTTTTCTTCTAACAGATTCAAAATAATCACCTCTTTATTAATAAGAAGTTTTAAAGTTACAAAATTACAACAAAAACCGACCATCAATCTAATAAATTGATAGTCGGTTTTTGTTGCTTTATTAAATTAAAAGTGGGTAATAAAGATTATTTATGCCAACAGACTGTTTTCTGAATACAAAAAAGTAATTTATGAGGGAAAATAGAAAAAATTAGCCCAAATTGGTGAATCTACAAAATTTTTATTCGAAATTATTTCTCTATTGATAGATATTTTTGTGCAGGTAAAAGTGGCAGTTATTACGATAATAACTGCCGTTTTAGCAATTACTATCACTGGCTTATCAATTTTTATTTAATAAGGTAAGGAATGTAAATTTACTTATTGAATAACAATTTAAAAGCAGAGAAGAGACGCCAGTTCGAAAATACTTATTAGCAGCATGGCCCACTATGATCTCTATCTCATATTTTTAGTTCACAAAAATAGTTTAGATTTTCTATTTCGAAAAAATTTGCCAAGAGAAAGTGAGAGTGCATTAATAACAATGCTCCAGCTTAGCATAATAATTAACAATTTGAATTGAAAAATCACACAAAAAAGAAAAACAAATAAGTATTTGTAAAGTGATAATTTCAGTTTGTTTTTAAAGTAAACTAACTCTTCATTATCAAGTGGTTTATTTTTATTATCAATAGGATTGGATAAATAAATATAGATGTAAGATACACAAGCTAAAAATTCTAAAATATTAATTGATACAGTATCTGATTTGACTAATATTATCATCAATTGAATTAGCAATAGAGAGAAGAGAATACAAAAGTGATCATTTTTTAAATGTAGTCCTCCAGCATATCGTCTCAGGGTAAGGAAACAGATAGTAAAAAATATTGTTTCTAAAAGGAAATGATTAATTGTACCTAAAGTTAAAATAAGAAATGCGATAAAGAGATATTGAAAAAGCGTTTCTAATCCATAAATGTATATATCTACTTCATCCAAGTCTATAATTTTTTCTTTGACTAAAGTGTTCGCTATGATTCTAGTAAATTTTTGCATATTCTAAAATTTTCTTAATTTTTTTACATTTTTAGGAATTTTTTTTTGCCCAAAGATAAATGCACAAGTAAAGTTTACAGACAGTCCTGCACTAGCAAAACTTATTTTTTTTGTTAAATTGAGAATTTGTTTCTTCATAATTCCATATCTCCTTTATTTTTATTTTATTTATAAGTAGTTAGAAATATAGAGTTACTTTCTTACTACTGTATAATTTGTTTGAAAAAAGTTAAGAACTTTCAATTAAAGTCCCATAAAATTATTTTTACGCAATAATAATCATTTTCGATAAATTGCTCGTAAATACCACTATTTTCACGGACAGTTTTTTTTATGTTTTTTATTCCTATTCCTTCATTGGGAATTTCACTGTGATTAGTATCAATGGTATTTTTTATGTTAATAAACAAACTTTGATCAAAATATTTAATCTTTAGATCAATTTTTTTGAAACAAGATTTATCAATTTCTAAACAAGCATTAATAGCATTATCAAGTAAATTACCAAAAAGTACAATAATGATGTCATTTTCTAAATTTAATTCTTCAGGAATGAGACAATTTACTTGAGTAACTATACCATGATTTTTTGCAAAATATATTTTATGAGAAAGTAAATAATTCAATTCTTTATTTGGAGTGTAGACTTCAAGCGAGTTATTATCTAATTCTGAAATTTGCGATTGAATAGTTAATATGAAATTCATCGCATCTGTATATTTTTTATTTTCAATGTGACTTGATAAGATAAGTACCGTGTTTTTGAAATCGTGCCTCATAGATTGAAGTTGCTCCTGTGAAGCAATAGCATTAGTAAGTTCCTTTTTCTGCTTAATTAAGTTAAATTCTAGTTTTTGATACTCTAAATCAGTTCTGTTTTCTTTCTTCATACGATTATACAGAATAAAAAAACCTAAATTGAGAAAAGAAATCTCAAATATCAGCAATAAAGTAAGAATCGTATTTTCGATAGGTATTTCTATTATAAAATATAAAAACATATAACAAGACAATACAAATAATGAGGTTAATGGAACAAGACAAACAATTAACTTTGAAGCTTTTCTTGTTCTAAAAAAATCTTTTTTTAATAGAATTATTGCACAGATAATTAAAACTGTCTTAGTAGCAAATGTTGGAATTGTTCCATCTATAACTAAGGGAATTTTATCTAAATCATAATTAAGTAATTGAGTTAGTTCCAGAGCTGTAATGCTCTCACTTAATAAAGTAATTAAGACATAAATACCCCCAAAATAGAATTTATCAATCATTGGTAATTTAATGTTATGAGTTAAAAAAGCTATAAAAAGTATATATGATATTAAATTAAGTAGTGTTAAAGTTGATTCACTCAAGGGAATGAAATGACTTATATTTATTCCTAAATTTGGTATGAAAACTCCGAAGAAGCCTATTATTAATTTATTCTTTTTACATTCTGCAAATCTTTTCATAAAAAAATAAAATAAGAATATATCAATGAGTGTCGAAGTCATTAACAAGAATATCGTCATATTAAAATTTCCTTTCCATATATCTAAGTATTTCAGTTCTTGCATACGATCTGAATTTTCTACTTATTGGAAGAATTTGATGATTTTGTAATTCGTGATTACTAAATTTCAATATAACATTTTCACCAGATAAACGTATTAAAGATTTCAGATTAATGATAAATGACGTATGAATTTGAACAAAAGAGTCATTCAGTTTTTTTAATAAATCGTTTGTTGACATGATAAATTCATCTGCACCATTTTCAGTATGAATTAAAACGTATCTCCCCTTTTTTTCAAAATAAATAATGTTTTTAAAAGGCACCAAAACTACTTCATTTCTTTTTTTATAATAAAATTCTTCTTCTTCTGAATCAAGTAAATCTGTTATTCTATCAATTGTTTTAAATAGCTTTTCTTTGGTTACAGGTTTTATTAAATAATCAAAAGTATTTACCTCAAAAACATCTTTCATATATTGTGTGTAATAAGTACAAAAAATAATAAAAGCATGTACATCAGTTGATCTTATAAGCTTTGCTAATTGTAAACCATTAATAGTTGGTATCTCGACGTCTAAAATGTAAATATCATAGTAACTATTGTTAAGATTGTTAATGAGTCGCTCTGATTGATTAAAAATATCACAATCTATTGTAAAACTATCGCTTGTATATTCTAATAGATAATTTTCAATAGAGCTAGTAACTATTGGAATGTCATCACATATTGCAATTTTTAAGGTCTTCATATTTGAGGCTCCAATCTTTAATTAGTTATGAACGGCATAAAGAAATCAAATATTGTACAATCAATTTTAACTCCTTCAATAGTAAAATCGTCTGATTTGTCATGATCAGCAAAGTAAATGTAACGATAAACAAAATTTGAAAATACCGTTGATCACTTTAAATAATTTTAACATGCTAGTTTTCATTTTGGAAATATAGATTACAATGCGAACAGGTTCTATGTATTAATTGTTTTAAAATTTTCTTATGTTATTTAAGACAGCTTGATTGTCGATTGTTACATGTCAATTTTTTTTTTGAAGAATTTGTTACATTTGTAACAAGTAGTAATGTATTTTACTAGCTCTTAAGAATTACCTGTTTAATGACTTTTCTTGAAGTTAAATTTATGTTTTATCCACAAAAAGTTATTTTATGGGTATCAAATTATATAGTATAGGAGGGGAGAATAATGGAAAAAGCAATGGTTGTAAATAACAAAAGCTGTTCAGTATGTGC
>NZ_JXLE01000012.1 GCF_001886265.1 Enterococcus thailandicus | reverse complement strand
AAAAGTTGTCTAAGATTTAATACTAACACCAACATTTATCAACGACCGAAAAATTGCAGATGCACAGACAACCAGTGGCGCACTGATTGCTTTCAGTCTACCTAATGCAGAAGCAGTCAAAAAATTTGCCGAAACAGCAAAAGAAAATGGTGGGTCTTATTATCATGTGGACATGGGTATTCCAGAAGATCAAATGTTTGGCCTTGAAGTACAAGACCTAGATGGAAATATGTTAGAACCCTCTTGGATGGCAATGTAGAAACAAAAAATACACTTCGTTAGTTACTATACGAGAAGAAATCCATACCATTCCCCCACAAGTTTGGGATGATTTCTTCTTATTTTTTATAATCTTGCAGGGAACTATCTAAAGAAAGAGGAAACACAGATGACGTGTTTCCTCTTTCTTATCTACTAATAGCACATTCATTAAAAATAAAAGACTGATTCGCTTTTATTTGTAGCCTTCAATATGTAAAATAAATTTTTGATTTTCTGTCCCTGTCTTATTAAAGGTGATGATATTTCCACCATCTAGATTGCTTTTTTGAATATCCATTACATGTCCACTTTTTACGTTCTTCAAGAAAAATGCTTCGCCGTTGGTTTGACTACTTTCCCAAATCAGTTGCCACAGTGCACTATCGTTATTACTAACATTGGGTTTGACGCCAACCTTTTTATCACTATTTTCTAACAAACTATATGCAGTTTGTTTATAACTATGGATACTGTAAGCATTTTTTGCTGCATGATATTTTAAATACCACTTTTGATTACTATTCCCATCATTGTTCCAACTCACAGCTACGTTATGTGTTTCATCCCAATCAACAACTTTCCAATTATCCATTTTGCTTTGAATCGAAACAAGTATGTCATTGTAATTTTCTGGTATTTTTGTATTTAGATTAATGACCAGCTCGTTGTAAACAAAGTCAAAATCTACAATTGTCTTTATATGGATAACTGTATTAGAACCATTTATGTATTGGCTTTTGTCAAATCGAATCGTGTAATAGCGTTGCCCATTTTTCTTTTCACGAAGAATTCGTTTGCCCTCCACTTGATACTGACCCCTTGGTCCACTGGATAAAGTCTGTACCTCAATCGGGTTCCCACACTGGTAAAGATCATCTCCCATGTTAACATCAAATTCAATTGCATCTTCTGTTACTCTCATGCCCTCGACTCCCCAACCCTCAGTAAATGAGCCTACTATAATATTTCTAGTAATTGTATATTCCATTTGCTGGTTTTTCTCACTACTTTTTGCGTCAACTGCTTGACTTGCTTCATCTGCGTGAACCATTACTTGAGGAAACAATAAAAATAAAGTAAAAAATAATCCAATCATCTTTTTCATTTTCTTTCTCCTTTTTTGTTTTATTTTTTCTTTTAAACAAATTCTTTCAGCTCTCTTTTCCATTTTCACCTCCTCTAAAAAAGATAAGATAAAACAACAAACAAAAAAATTTCACCTCTCTAAGAAAACGTTAACACAAGCGGATGTGAGTTGTCCAAAGATAACTTTAGCTATATTTTAAAAAAACAAAAAAAGGCAATTGATTTTACTCAATTGCCTTCATGTTTAAATGACTTTTTTCAAATATTCTATTACTTGATCCACTTTATTTCACTTAAAGGATAGTACACCATACGTGCCTTACCCAAGATATCTTCACGAGAAATCGTACCAAAAGAACGACTGTCTTTTGAAATTCGTCGATTGTCTCCCATTACGAAATAATTATCTTCAGCTAATTTTTCTTCCCCAGTCAATCCTTGCAAGGTGAAATCGGTCGTATACGGTGCAGTCTCATGATCTGATTGGATATTTTTACTTAAAAATGGTTCTTTGATATCTTTTCCATTGATTTGTAATGTATCATTTTGGTAGCTGATCGTTTCACCTGGTAAGCCAATCACTCGTTTGATATAAATCGTGCCATCTGCCAATTGAAAAACGACGACATCAAATCGTTTGATCTCGGTAAATTTCTCCATCACCGTCATATTTCCTTGACTCAACGTATTTTCCATTGAATTTCCTTCAACCGGTACTGGAATAAAAAGAAAGCCACGTAAAATAAATGCCAGAAAAATCGAAATCAGTAAATATTTCACAGCTAACCAAAAACGATTCGTCCACTTCTGTTTTGTTGTCAACATTCATCCCTCATTTGTAGTTCTGCTTTTATTATAGAAAAATTTCAAACAAATTGCGACTAAGAGATGAAATTAATCTTTTTTTCAAAGACAAACAAAAGCTTAAGAAGCATGATTGTTTTCCAAATATTGTTCCCAAGCCGCATCAAATACATCCATGGAAGTCAAATAGTCCACATTCATTTCCAAATAATCAGAGAGTTCTTCATAGTCTGAACTATGTTTTGGAAATTGAATATCTTTTCCTGCTTCATTTGCAAATTTAGTCACTTGATCTAGCTGATTTGGTCCACGAAGAGTCATTAAATAATGGTAAAAGCTTCGATTCACTGATGATTCCCCCAATTTTTCTCGACAAAAGCCGCTCTTCTTGCATGATTGCGTGCAAAGTTTTCTGGATTCTTTTTATAGTAGTCTTGATGATCAACTTCAGCCAAATAAAATGGCTGTGCTGGCTCAATGGTCGTCACAATTTTTTCTGTAAAACGACCACTCTCAGCTAAGCGTTGTTTGCTTTTTTCTGCAATCGTTTGTTGCTCTTTTGTTGAATAAAAAATGACAGGTCGATAACTACTTCCTCGGTCTTCAAACTGTCCAAACGCATCAGTTGGATCGGTTTGTTCCCAATAAAGCTCGACTAATTCTTGATAGGAAATCACTTGTGGATCATAAATGATTTCAACTGCTTCTGTATGGCCAGTTGTTTGGCTCTTCACTTGTTCATAGGTTGGATTAGCCAGTTGTCCGCCAGTATATCCTGACATAATTGAGTAGATACCTGGTAAACTGTCAAATGGCTGAATCATACACCAAAAGCAGCCACCTGCAAAAATTGCACGTTCCATCAAAGCCCTCCTTTTATTTATCTATTTTGATTTCACTTATTGATTTAAACTTTCTTTTGTTGTTTCTTCACTTGCGGGTAAGTATAGACTAAAACGAATATCATCGTCTACTAAATTTATTTTATCTGCTTTGATATACATGCCATTTTGCATTCTAAATTTATCTAGTCGAAGCATGACTGTTAAGTCTTTCGTATCAATCTCGACCCATTTAGGTAAATTATAATTACGTTTAACCATGTTCATCACATCTTTGATTGGCAAACTTAATGTGCCGATGGATAAACTTTTTGCTTTCAGCTGAACGTTTCCATTTTCCATAACATAGGGTTCAAAATAGAGATAAAAATTCACTGGAAAACCTAATACTTCAAACTGACCATTTAACATGGCTTCATTTTCTAAATAAAATTTATACTCAATGTCGCCTTCTTTTTGAAAATCACTTAAGAAAAAACTAATCAACTGATTGACTTTTTCTTTATTTGAATTAATTGTCAGGACTGGTTCGCCTTCGATTGCCGTAATTTCTGGCATGTTTTTGTACTCAGGTTGGCTCGAAAAAATTCGAACGCCTAGAAAAATGGTGATACCAACCACGACACCTAATAGAATCAAGAAAGCCATTCGCCAATAATTCGATGCTTGACTTTGTTTTTCGTTCAAGGGTTCTTTCACTTCTACTTCTGATTTCTTTGGATTTTCTGATTCTGTCATTTGTCACCCTCCTTTATCAGCCACTGTTCTTTGGTTGCAACTAATTTTTCTTTTACTGCATTTGCCATCAATTGATAGCCCAAGTTGTTTGGATGAAAATGATCCTCTTCATACAAAACATTATTTTTTATATCATTCAAGCTTTCTGCCATACTATCTGTTGTATTTGTTTGTTCTTCAGCTACACCAACTTTTTGATCTAACCCCTGATATAGTAAATCGTTGATTGGAATAAAATAGCAGTGATCCGTTTCTTTGACCATGGCTTCTGTTCCTTGATTCCAATTATCTACAATCGTTTGCATATCTGTGATTTCTGGAAAGTTCAAATAAAAAGGATTGTAAATACCTAGAACATAGATAGGCGCATTTGGGTTTAGCTCTCGGATCTCTGCTAAAAGTTCAGTCACATTTTCTTGATAGTTTTTTAAAGGTTTTTTAAAAGATCGTGTTGTTAACCCAAAAAAATTATTTTGAATCACCTTCATCAAATCATTTCCACCCACAGTCAATGTGATAATGTCAGCGGTCTTAATGTTTGTTTGAATTGTTTCTTTTTCCTTCACTCGCTTAAGTATCTGGTCACTTCGTTCGCCATTGACACCATAATTTTCTGTTTCAACAGTCTTCAGCTGATAGTCTTCTCGTAAATCATTTGCAACTAGCGGAACAAAACCTCCTTGTTTGGTTTGGTCTCCCACTCCCTCGGTTAAAGAATCACCAATCGCTACATAATGAAGTTTACTTTTCATGTTCGACGTTTTTTTAGTCGCAACTGATGGCTTTACTAAGGGTTCTGCTTTCGGAATACTCAGTGATAATCCAGCGAAAACGATGACTGCAATGACGATTGGAATAAAAAATAATCCATATCTCTTGAGTAATTTCATTTTCTCACCTCTGTCTTCAATTGTGTCTAATCTTATCAAAAGTTATTTGAAAAAGGTAGTCTTTCGAAACAAATCATAGGAATTTATCTTTTTTTCAAAAAATACACACAAAAAGAACTAGTGAAATGAACATGCCACTCAACTAGTTCTTTTCTTACTCTATAAGTTGTTAATCGACATAATACATGATCGCAAAAGCACCTTTACCCGCATGTGTAGCAATTACTGGATTTGTCTGTAAAACTGGGATATGCATTTCAGGAAATAGTTCTTGTAGACCTTCTTTGAACTCTAATGCTAATTCTTTTGCATCAGCGTGGGAGATCGCAATTTGATTAACATTAGGTAACTCTTTTAGTTCTTTTTTCAAACTATCAAACCATTTGTCAAAAGTTTTCTTTCCTCGGCCCTTGGCAACTGGAATCAAATCTCCATGAGTAAAATTCATGACCACACGAATATTCAACATACTTGACAGCAGCCCTGTCGCACGACTGATTCGTCCACCTTTGACTAAGTTATCTAAGGTAGCAATTCCAATATATAATTTGGTGTTGTCGCTAATTTTTTTGATTTCAGCTAAAATTTCAGTTGAAGATTTGCCTTCTTTTGCTAATTTTGCTGCTTGAATGACTTGGAAAGACAAACCTTGATCTGTTGTATCGCTATCAATAACTGTTACTTTACTTTTAGTTAAATTGCTCGCTTGACGCGCAGCTTCCACAGTTCCACTTAATCCTTTTGTCATGTGAATGGAAATAATTTCGCTACCATCTTTACCCAATTCATCATATAATGAAACAAATTCGCCAATTGGTGGTTGGCTCGTTTTTGGTAAAGCTTTAGCAGTAGACATCATCTGCATGAATGTTTCTCCATCTAACTGATCGTCATCAGAATACATAACGCCATCAATCATTACTGATAGTGGCATGACATGAATATTTAAAGTGTCTCGTACATCTTTTTCCATTGTACAAGAAGAATCTGTTACAATTTTTACATTTGTCATTGTTTTCTCACTCTTCCTTTAACAGCTGCCTTATTCATGTTAAACTTACATTCAAGGCAATTTCTTTTTTTAGTATAACAGACAAACAATGATTTTTCATTAAATACGTCAAACAAAGGAGCCGTTTTCATGGAAAAAACAAAATTTAGTCGCAGTTACTTGATTGTCAACGAAGTTTTTAATGCGATCACTCACGGAATTGGTGCTGGATTAAGTATCGCGGGCTTAGTCATTTTACTCGTCAAAGGCGCGCATCTTCATTCTCCCCTTCATGTTGTCACTTATGCGATTTACGGATCAATGATGATTCTTTTATTTTTAACTTCAACGTTGTTTCATTCATTGATTTTTACCAAAGCAAAAGGTGTTTTTCAGGTCTTTGATCATAGCTCCATTTTCCTATTGATTGCCGGAAGCTATACACCATTTTGCCTCCTAAGTGTTAAGGGTTGGCTAGGTTGGACGCTTTTTGGTTTGATTTGGGTATTCGCGATTGCAGGAATCGTCTATAAGTCACTAACCTTACACAAAAAGGAAACGGTATCAAAAGTTTCAACCTTTATTTATATCGTGATGGGTTGGCTTTGTTTGATTGCTGCAGTTCCCCTTTACCATTCACTAGGTTTAGTAGGAATTTCGCTAATGGTTTTAGGTGGACTTTCTTATACAGTGGGTGCCTTCTTCTATAGTTTGAAATCCGTTCGCTTCATGCACGTCGTATGGCACCTTTTTGTTATGTTAGGTGCAGGCTTTATGTACTTTTCTGTTTTATTTTTCACTTGATTTTTTAAAATAGGTAAAAAAAAAGAACTTTGCGCCTAATTCGCGTAAAGTTCTTTTTTTATGCGTACAAACAAAATTAAATTTGCTTGTCGACATTATTTTTCGTTTCGTTGGTACGTTTCAAATTGATGTGCATACGGATTGAAGTCGTTCACTTCACCTGTGCTGACATTGATTAGTGACCAGTCTTCCCAATTAACGGCAGGAAAATAAGTATCACCCTCAAATGCGTGCTGAATCACGGTGCGATACAATATACTACAGTAAGGTAAAAATTCTTGGTAAATAGCAGCACCACCAGCGATAAAGACGATTCCGTCTGCTTCTTTTTCAAAAGCAAGGACTTCTTCTAACTCGTGCATGATGGTTACGCCCTCTGCATGATAATTTTTATCATGCGTAAGGACAATTGTTTGGCGATTTGGCAATGGTCGACTGCCCATACCTTCAAACGTTTTTCTTCCCATTACTAAAATATTTGATTCAGTTGTTTGTTTAAAAAATTTCAAATCATTCGGTAATCGCCAAGGAAGTTGATCATTTTTACCAATCAATCCATTTTCATCTTGTGCCCAAATTGCAGCTAGCATCTTCTCATCCTTTCTTACACAGCAATCGGTGCTTTAATTGCTGGATGTGGTTGGTATCCTTCCAATTGGATATCATCCATTTCAAAATCGAATACAGATTGTTTTTCTGGATTCAGACTTAATGTTGGAAACTCACGTACTTCACGACTTAACTGTTCTTTCATTTGTTCTACGTGATTAGAATACAAATGCGCATCGCCTAGCGTATGAACAAACTCTCCGACTTCCAATCCTGTTTCATGTGCAATCAAATGAGTAAGCAACGCGTAGCTAGCAATGTTGAATGGAACACCTAAGAATACATCACCACTTCGTTGATATAATTGACAACTTAAACGACCTTCAAAGACGTAAAACTGAAACATGGTATGGCAAGGAGGTAACGCCATACTTGGAACATCTTCAGGATTCCACGCTGAAACAATTAAACGTCGAGAATCTGGTGTTGTTTTGATTGCTTCGATTACTTCTTTAATCTGATCAATAAAACGACCATCTTTTGTTTCCCAATGACGCCATTGGTACCCGTAAATATGACCTAAGTCGCCATATTCAGCTGCAAATTCTAGATCATTAATAATTTTTTCGCAAAATAGTTTACTTTGTTCTTGATAAAGTTCATTAAATGCTTCATCAACTAAGCTTCGATGACCAAAGTCTGTCATATCTGGACCAGTGTAGTCCTCACTTTTGATGTAGCGTTCAAACGCCCATTCATCCCAAATGTGATTATTATTTTCTAAAAGATAACGGATATTCGTATCTCCTTTTAAAAACCATAGTAACTCACTTTTAATGAGACCAAATGGGACTCTTTTGGTTGTTAATAAAGGAAAGCCTTTTTGTAAATCAAAGCGCATTTGATAGCCGAAAGTACTAAGCGTACCTGTCCCTGTTCGATCACCTTTTTGGTTTCCTTCTTCTAACAACTTTTTTCCTAAATCAAGATAAGCTTGTTCCATTCATTCTCCTCCTAATTATCGGCCCACTCACTAAGATACTCCCAGCGAGCCATTTTTTCTTCCAGTTGTCCTTCTGTCAAACTCACTTCTTTTTGTAATTCTTGGAGACGTGTAAAGTCATCTCCTTGATGGTTCATTTCTTCTTGCAGTTCATCCAGTTTATTTTCCAACTCTGCGATATCATCTTCAATGGTTGCCCATTCTTTTTGTTCCATGTAAGAGAGCTTTTTCTTTTTGGCTTCGTCTTTTGGTGTAGCTTTTGGCTTTGCTTTAGCAATGACTACTTTATCTTCTTCTTTTTGCTTTTGTAAATAGTCAGACATATCTCCGTAAAAAAGCTCTTGCTTGCCGTTGCCTTGAAAAACAAGTAACTTATCGACTACTTTGTCTAAGAAATAACGATCATGGGACACAGTGATAACTGCACCTGGAAATGTTCGAAAATAATCTTCTAAAATAGTTAATGTTGCAATGTCTAAATCATTGGTTGGTTCATCTAATAATAAAACATTTGGCTGCTGAATCAAGAGTTTTAATAAATATAAACGTCGTTTTTCTCCACCAGAAAGTTTGCCGATTCGAGTACCGTGCATATACCGTGGGAATAAAAATCGTTCCAATAATTCGGCTACACCGATTTGAGCACCGTCAGCAGTTTTAACTTCTTCTGCAGCTTCTTGCAAATAAGAAATCATTCGTTGGTCTGGTGCCATTTCCTCGTTTTCCTGTGTGTAGTACGCTAATCGGACTGTTTCACCAATAGAATACGTGCCACTATCCAAAGTCATTCGCCCTGCCAAAATATTTAACAAGGTGGATTTTCCGGCGCCATTTTTCCCAGTAATTCCTAGTCGTTCTTTTGCTTGAATCAATAATTGTAAATCAGCTAATAAAATTTGGTTGTTAATGGAATAATAGCCATCTTTGATTTCTAAAACTTTTTTTCCAAGACGCTGTGTTGCGATGTTCAATTCAAGGTCCGCTTCTTGGTTTACCTGATACAAGTTTTCTTTTAAATCTTCAAAGCGATTGATTCGGGCTTGCTGCTTTGTTCCTCGTGCTTGCACACCCGCGCGAATCCAAGAAAGTTCTTGCTTATATAGTCGTTTACGTTTTTCTTCTTGTTCGACTTCTACACGATCTCGCTCCGCTTTTTCTAGAACATAGGCTTCATAATTTCCTTTATATTCATGAAGCTCTCCAAATGCCAACTCAAAGATTCGATTCGTCACTCGATCTAAGAAATAACGATCATGGGTAACCATTAGCAATGCGCCACGATACTGTTTCAAATATGATTCAAGCCATTCAATTGCTGCATAATCCAAATGGTTTGTTGGTTCATCTAACAATAACAAATCTGGTTCATCAATCAAGACCTGAGCTAAGCTCACGCGTTTCTTTTGACCACCAGAAAGTGCGCCGATTTTTTTGTCTAATTCACTGATACCTAGTTTTTGCAAAATAATTTTTGCATTGGTATCTGTTGTCCAAGCGTCTTCTTTATTCATTGCTTCTTCCGCTTGTGCATACTGTTTTTGTGCGAGTGGATCATCCCCATTAGCACTTAAACGTAACAAAGCTTCTTCATAAGCACGTACCGTTCGAATGAGTGGACTTGTTCCTTGGAAAACTGCTTGTAGAACGGTTAACTCATCTGAAAAATCTGTTGATTGTGACAAATAGCCTATTCGATAATTCGTCGGATAAAAAACTGTTTGACGATCACCATCACCACTATCTATGCCGGCTAAGATATTTAAGAGACTGGTTTTACCAGTACCATTCGTTCCAATTAATCCAATCCGATCTTTTTCATGAATCAAAAAAGAAATTTGATTAAACAAATCTTTTTCGCCGTAAGTTTTTTTGAGGTCAGTTACTTTTAATTCTTTCAACTTGTCCCCTCCTTATCTCGGTTATTGTATCATAAAATCCATATGAATAATGAGACTTTTTCACTTAACTGTTTTCAAAAATAAAAAAGCAAACTTGAAAGAAAAATCACCATGATTTTTCTTTCAAGCTTGCTTAATGCCATTACTTACATCAATTATTTGTCGTGAACCTGTTGCTTCAATTTTTTCGTTTGCAGCTCACGCTTTTTTCGACTATACGCAAATCGTAAAGGTGAAGCATCAGCTGGTTTGTTCATTGTATAGGACTCTAAAAGATTGATATTTTTTCGATAATCATTCGCTGAAAAAGTCGTAATTTTTTCAGCAACTTCGTATTCATCAACAACTTTTCGTTCTAAATAGTAGCCTCGAAGCATTTTTTTCGTAAACAAAGTTTCTTGTTGAATCATCATCGTAGAGAAAAAGTTTTTCGACATCATACGCATTTCTTGCGCTTTTCTTTGTTCAATAAAAAATTGAATCATCACATCGCCATACACATCTGTTAAGTTATCCAAACTTTCGATGATTAATTGCGTGTTTTTATGATAAACATCTCTTACATCACTAATATCTTTTTTCGTAACAATTGTTTGTTGTTCTCTTTTACGACGTTCCCAAAACATTTTTGGATGTAAAATAATTCGAATCACTCGACGAACAAATAATAGCCAAAAACCGATGAATGAGAGAATCTCACCTGTGATTGAGCGTTCAAAACGTGATAAAAATCGTGAATAGAAACGATAACCATTGACTGTCAATTTTCCTGAACGATAGCTTTCATCTAAGCCATCTCGTTCAATCGATAAAATAAGTGCTTGGATTTCTTGCACTTCTTGTTTTTCATCTTCCGTTAAGTCTTCAAAGTACAGTTCTCGAATTCGCTCTTGATAATTTTCAATCACAGCTTCTGTTGCCAGATACTCTTTCGAATTTTTCGGTAATTCTTTTGCCTCTTGACGCAAACTTTCAACAACTTCTTCTAAAATCATCAGTGCGTTTAAATCTGTTCCATTTATTTCTTGTTCTTCAGTTAAAATTGGTAGTGCGAGTATCCCCACAACTAATGTAACCAAGATAACTCCTGCAGTTAAGAACAACAGCAATGATCGTTGGTGAAAGACCATTCCATTAATTGTTAGCGGCAAAATAAAAATCGTTGCTAAACTGACTGTTCCCTTAACTCCACCAAAGGTTAAAATTAAAATTTCGTTGAGTTCCTCTTTAAATCTGGTTAAACCACCTTTAAATAAATAAAAAGCTGTAATTGAAACAAAACGAATAACAAATAACATAACTGAGATCAACAAAATGACAAGAATCAACATCCAGTTAGAATATAACCCATTTTCCCAAACAGGAGAAAAGACTTGCGTCAATTCAATTCCTAAGAAAATAAACACGAGTGCATTCAACGTAAATGTCACAGTTGTCCAAGTGCTATTGGATAAACTAGATAACTCCGCATCAAAAATCGTGATTTTCCGAAAACTGGATGCTTGTAATATTCCAGCAACGACCGCGGAAATAATTCCCGAAACACCAAAAACTTCTGCTAACACATAAGCTAAAAAGGGTAGCAAAAGTTCGATTAATAAATACCCTGTTACATCTCTAGCCGAAGCTTTTTCAATCATATTGATTACTTTTCGTTTAACCCAAACCAACAAGAAACCAACAAGTGCCCCACCCAAACTTGAGATCACTAGACTCACCCCTGCATTTACTGCAGAAAAAGAGCCTGTAATCAATGCAGCTAAAGCAAATTGGAAGGCTGTAACACCTGATGCGTCATTTAGCAATCCTTCGCCTTCTAAGATATGCATAGCTTTTTTGGGAATATTCACTCGTCCTGATAATGAACTAACGGCAACGGCATCTGTCGGGCCAAGTGCCGCACCAAAAGCAAAACAGGCAGCAAAGGGCAAACTTGGTAATAAAAATGACAGTGTCATCCCTACGCCAAGTAACGTCAAAATGACCCCACCAAAGGCTAAAAATAAAATCGTATCGAAATTTTTAAGAATCGACGTAACATCTGCTTTTTCACCTTCACGAAACAATAAAGGAGCAATAATCATCACCAGAAACAATTCTGGTTCAAAGCTGATGGATTCTCCCCATTCAGTTAGACCTAAAATAACTCCAAGAAATATTTGAATTAATGGTGCTGGTATTACCGGTAAGATGCGGCTGACTATATTTGATGCAGTAATCGTTACAGCAAAGATGATTACTAACTCAGCAAATTCCATGGCCCATCTCCTCTATTTTTTATTTTGTGCAAGTACCTTTAAAAATTGTTCCTTTTTTTTCAAAATCTTACTTTCGACAGCTTCAGCTTGTACTTCATTGCCATCTAATTCACACTGTACTCGTTTTGATTCTAAACGAAGTAATTCATGCTTCAAACGTTCCATTTGACGATACGTTAAAATATTTTTCTTTCGTAAATAGCAAAGAATCCGACGACGATCTTCCATCGAAAATGCCCCATAGCGATCATGCAACAGTCTTTTTTGTTTTTCAAAACTCTCTCTCATTTTTTAGATCTCCTATATACAAACTGCACATCTGATAGCAAAACTATGAACTCTTTTCTCTAAATTCAACTTTTGTTTTACTACTGCCCTGTTTGCTGTTTACAATGATTTTTCAAGACCCTATTCTATTCCAAAAGATGCAAGATAGCAAGTTTTCCGCAAAAAAATTAAAAAGTTTTTTCAGAAAACGAAAATGAAGTTTTCATTCCATTATACCAAGCAATTTTACAAGTAAACATAGCAAAAAATGTATTCATTTTTCGCCCCATTGTTATCGAGGAAAAAAACAAATACATTTTACTACTTTCTCTATTCGAAAAATTGACCGTAAACTTCTTCTACACGCTGTTCAGGATTGATTACGATGTACAAGCTTCCAGTTTGTTCACTAATTTTTGTTGATTGATATTGATTATCCAAACCTTCTGTTCCTTTGTCCATATAAGGGAAATAAACCATGTCAGGCGCACCATTACGATACAAAATTTCCATTCGTTCAATATCTTCATATTTTAACGCACGGCTAAACATACCCATTTCTAAGCCACCCAAGTTGATGTCATGAGTTGCAACTGAATCGCCTTCTTGAAAAATTTCGATTTTAAATCCAGCACATGGATGAATTTCAACAAATTCACTTCCATTGATTCGTCCAAAACTCGTTGTAATTTGTTTGATCCATAAGTCACCGATATGACGACGATCAATCGTCCAAGTTTCTCCATTACGGAAATAAAATTTTAGCGCTGTCATTTCTTTTTTCATAAAAAATCTCCTTCTTCCAAATAATAATCAGCATTGCACTACAAGTTTAGCATAACAAATGTAAGTGGTCACATTTTAAGTTCTAAAAATCAGTCAGAACATGGTGCGAACCAAAACTTTTTTCATGGTTCAAAAAAGATTGTACACGAAGTGCTCAGCTCCAACAAATAAGAATAAATGTTCAGAAATTGTTTCCTAACTTTTTGAATAATTTAGACTNATTGTTTCCTAACTTTTTGAATAATTTAGACTTATTTTGAAGTGGCTGCAAGCTATTTCGAGGAGTTGCTTGAGGAACACCGTGGAAAAGGTTGTGGCTCCAAGCGTTCAGCTCCGAAAAGATAGCGAGCAAGCACTCAAAATAGCTTTTCATATTTTGAAGTGGCTGCAAGCTATTTCGAGGAGTTACTTGGAGAACACCGTAGTTAAGGTTGTGGCGCAAAACGTTTAGCTCCGAAAAGATAGCGAGCAAACATCAAATAGCTTTCAAACTTTTGAAGTGAACAGAGGCTAGATTAATAAGTTGTTTTGGAAACAACATCTGTTAGGACAAGAGGAGCTACAAAAATACTTTTTTGTCATGGTTCCTCTCTTCACACTCTAGTTACTTAGTTGCTCCTTCACGTAAGTCAATAATGCTTCCCGCTCATTTTTCACTACTTGGTTAATGACAGCCTCTTCTGCTGATTGTAGCGCCTCACTGACCCATTGACCCGGTTTTCGATCCATCGTAGCTAGTAAAATTTTTCCATCAATTGCTAATTCTCGTAACGATTTGATTGGAAGTTCTTGATAAGCTTGTCTCACTTTCGCAAGCTCAGGCATTTTCTCAAAGTAAACCATCAGCTCTTCTACTTGAACAGCTGCTGTTTCACCTAACTGATAAAGAGCTGTTGGCAACAATGGTCCTTCTTGACGTAAATCCAAACCTTGAACCAGTGCCTGCACCTCTTTAATCATTTGATTGGAACACTTCCATTCTTTTAAAAAAGGTCGGACTGCTGAACCAGATAAATCCAATTGATTTAGCAATAGTGCCCATGCTTGGCTTTCTGTTTTCAAGGGGATTTCTGGCAAATCAGCCATTCGTAGTAATGCTTCCCCTTTTCCACTTAAACCAGGACAATAGATGTAACATTCGGTTTCGACAAATGCCCGCAAACCTGCTTGACGATTTTTTCCCAGTAACATTTTAACAAATTCGATATTGACTCGCTCCACTGAGATTTTTTCCAGCAAAGCATGATTTTCTTTGATTGCTTCAAGTGTTTCTGGTTCTAATTCAAAGCCCAGTTGACTGACAAATCGTAGCCCACGCATCATTCGTAATGCATCTTCATGAAACCGTTCATGAGGATTTCCTACAGCTCGCAAAACATGATTATGCAAATCATCTAAACCATCAAAAAGGTCGATAATCTTTCCATCTTCTTTTAAAGCAAACGCATTGATTGTAAAATCACGTCGCTTTAGATCTTCCTCAAGCGAACGAACAAATTCGACTTTATCTGGGCGACGAAAATCTTGGTAAGTTGATTCGGTTCGAAAGGTTGTGATTTCATATTGTTCCTCTTCTTCTAACACCAAAACAGTTCCGTGTTCAATACCGACATCAATCGTTCTTGGGAACAACGTTTTGATTTCTTGTGGAAACGCACTCGTTGCAATATCCACATCATGAATTTCCTGATGCAATAAAATGTCACGAACACTTCCACCTACAAAGTAAGCTTCATACCCAGCATGTTCTAATTTTTGTAAAACTGGAATCGCTCGTTGGTACTCCAGCGGTAATTGTTCTAATTTCATTTTTTCTACCTCTTTAGCATTTCTCTTTGATTGGCTGTTTATCCTTCGTCGACTTGGCCATCTTTTCTCTCAAAACGATAGCGATCTCTTTGATTGAATTTTTCCATATTTTTCTCGAAAATTTCTGTCAAATCGATATCCAGTGAATTAGCCATAATCATTGTAACAAAAAGTACATCACCTAACTCTTGTGCGACAGAATTTTCTTTCTCTGTTTTCTTTTTCGCCTTTTCACCATAAGAGTGATTGACTTCTCGCGCAAGCTCACCGACTTCTTCTGTCAAGCGTGCCATTTGAGCTAATGGGGAAAAATAACCGACCTTGAATTGCTGGATATACTCATCCACTTCCATCTGCATACTTCTTAATGTCCGTTCTTTCTTCATAACGTTCCCCTTTCAAGACTATCCTAACAAAACTTTACAGCAAAACATAGCTAAGAGCAATTGTGAAAATGAAAATTCCATGCTACATTAAATATTGAATTGAAAAAATTTTCTAACTTTTTCAGCTATTTTTATCGAAAGCAGGGATCACATGACAGTATCAAAAACAATTAAAGAGGTTTTCTTTATTATTATCGGAACAAGTATCTATGCCTTTGGACTTGTCTATTTAAATATCGCCAACCACTTAGCTGAAGGTGGCGTTTCGGGGATTACTTTGATTTTACGCGCACTCTTTGGCATTGATCCCGCTTATACAACTTTGCTTATCAATATTCCGTTGATTCTCATTGGTGGAAAAATTCTTGGCAAACGTTCATTAGCATACACCATTTTAGGAACTGTTTCCTTATCAGTTGCTCTTTGGGTTTGGCAACGTGTTCCCATCGAAATCAATTTAGAGCATGATTTATTGATTGTTGCCTTATTAGCAGGTCTTATTGCTGGCGTGGGTAGCGGTTTGGTCTATCGGATGGGAGGAACGACTGGCGGTAGTGATATCATCGCACGTATTTTAGAAAAAAACTATGGTATTTCTATGGGGCGTTCATTACTCACTTTTGATATTATCGTGTTGCTTGCTTCATTAACTTATCTTGATTTGAAGCGAATGATGTACACGCTGATTGTTTCTTATGTGTTTAGTCGAGTAGTTGATTCAATTCTTGATGGTGGTTATTCTGCCAAAGGTCTATTAGTGGTTTCAAATAAAAGCGAAGAACTGGCGCCTTTATTGATGACTGGATTACAACGTGGCGTCACCTTTTTAAATGGTGAAGGTGGCTTTTCTGGTCATTCAAAAAAATTGATTTACTTAGTTGTTAGTTCCAGTGAATTGACCTCTGCCAAGCAAATCATTCATGAAATTGATGAACAAGCATTTATCTCAGTCATCAATGTTCATGAAGTTGCCGGTGAAGGTTTCACCTATTTGAGACCTCAAACCAAACGATTGAGATTCAGACAAAAAAAAGGGCTGTGACAAAAATATTGTCACAGCCCTTTCTTCTAAATAAACGGTGTTCCCAAAACAACTCCTCCACATAGCTTTCATTCACTTCAAAATATGAAGAGCTATTTTGAGTGCTTGCTCGCTATCTTGTCAGAGCTGAACGTTTTGCGCCACAACCTTATTCATGGTGTTCCCCCAAGCAGCTTCTTTGTCAATAAGTCCTCTTTTCATAAAAATAGAGAGAGCTATTTTTATGAAAAGCATCCTTATTGCTTGAAGCTAATCGCTTGGAGCCACAAACTCTTTGTTTAGCTAACACCATTTTTATTTGACGCTCTTTGTGCATCTGCTAAAATTTGACGATTGACTTCATCGGATAGTTTCAAAAACGCATCCTTATTTCCGTCTTCTAATGCTTGATCAATTTGTGCGTAAAGCATCTTTAACTGGGCCTCTTGCTCTTTTGCATGGAAGTACCTTTCGACTGCTTCTGTTTCTTCTTCTGCAATCGTTAAATCCCAAGTAGCAAAAGGATTGTCTTCTAAAATTGATAGATATTCACTCGTTTGCCAAGCATCTTCAAAGAAACATTCCACATACAACGGTTCTGTTCGATTCAATCGAATTTCGTGAAAAATTTGATCTGTATCCGTAAACACTTTCCCTTTTAAAAACAATTTCATCGGTTCACCAGCTACAGACAGGTCACTGATTTGTAACCCACGGGTAGTTTGATCTGCCCCCTCAACAAAATGAACATTTTTCAAAATCGCTTCATGATTTGACAAGTAATTCAAAATCCAAAAAACTTCACGGCGACTAAATGAAACATGGTTCACCATCCACGTTAAAAAATTCTTTTTTTCCCGCACATTTATAAACATCTTGATCACCCCTTATGATAGATCATCTAGTAAAGACAGGGCCTCCATATCTCCAGGTTCATGATGTAAGTAATGTTTTAATAGTTCTTTTGCTTGATCCAGCTTTCCTTCTTCTCGTAAGAAAAATGCGTATTCTTTCAAGAAATCTGGTTCATGTTGCAACTCGTGGAAAGCCTGCTCGTAATGGAGCGCTGCGACAGCAAAATCTTCTAATTCATTATATGCATGAGCCAAATTCCATTCGGCATATGGATTTGCTGTTTCTTCCATTTGGTTGACTGCATTAATAACGTCTTCATAACGTTCTTCATTTAAATAAAGATTACTTAAAGTCAATAACGTATCATCTTGTTTTTCACCTAGTTCAAGAGCTTGCAACAATAATTTTTCTGCACTTTCTTTGTCACGCAAACGAAAAGCATTTTCAGAAGCCAAATGATACAATTCAACTTGATAAGGATTTTCTTTGATCCCTTCCTCCAATACCGTTTGTGCTTCTTCAACCAATTCTTCTTCCTGTAGCGCTTGTCCTAAATACAGATAAAGCGATTGATACTGAGGATTAACTGTTCGTAGTTCTTGTAAGTAATTGATTGCTTGTTGGTTTTCTTTTAATTGTAAGTTTGTAAAAGCTAACTCGAACAATCGATCATCTGTGCGATCTTCCTCTAATGCTGCTTCTAATGGTTTGATTGCTGCCTCAAATTCGCCTTGCATGCTTAGTGATTGGCCTAGACGCTCTTGCATCGAAATGCCAGAAATTTCTTTGATCTGGCTATTTAACAAGTTGTCATAAATGACAGCAGCTTCTTTAAAGCGATCCACTGAAAAATACAATTCTGCTAAAGCAAATTGAATCAAAGGTTCATCAGGAAGCAAACTAGCAGCTTCTTTTAACTTTGCTTCACTTACTTCTGGAATACCAATTACTTGATACAAATCAGCAATTGCCAATAACGCTTGCGGATAATAATCACTTTCTTTACTTACCTTTTCTAGATACGTAAATGCTTCGTCAATCTCATTATCTTCAATCGCAATTTCTGCTAATGGAATATTTAAGCCATCATTTTCAGGATATTGCGCTACAAGTTGTTCAAAAATTTGTTTTGCTTCTTCTAAAAAACCAATCGCTAACAATTCTTCACCCAATTCAGCTAAAACGTCTGCTGGATCTTCCTTTAACGCCTGTACAAGTAATAGTTGAGCCTGTGCTAAATCTTCTTCAGACAAGGCTTGTAACATTTTTTCACTGTATGTTTTCATTCAATTCCCTCTAATCTCATTGACAATCCTTTGATATCTTGTCATCATTTTCAACAATTCATTCTCATTTGGCGAATGGTATCCTTCTATTATACCAATTTTTTCTAAAACAAGAATCTTTTTGCTTTTTTCTGCTAAAATCAAGACATTTTCTAAATATTCAGCTTCAGATAACTGTTCCAGCCAATCAATTGGATAACCAAGATGCTTCAACCAAATAAAAAAATTTTTTAATTGAAAAGAAATCTCGTTACGCTCAATGTTCCAAACTAGTTGAAAAAGTAATCCTAAAAATTTTTTCATGCTTGCTGATAATAAATGTCCGTTTTCTGTTAGATAAAAAGCTTGCTCAAATAGTTTACCATAAGTTGCAAGATTTTCCGCCTCTTCCTGGTAAAAATGAATCATTTCTTCGAGCATCCCAGCAAAAGGTACGTTGTGTAGTTTTTGCTGTGTTGAGTAATTTTTGTACAAGTTCTGTAAGAAACCATAATCACAAATCAATCCACAAACAACGAACGTCAAAAAGTCGATCTGTTTGCCTTCAACTTGGCGATCACTAATCGTTTGGTCAAAGAAAATTCGTTCTGGCAAATTTTCTGTTTCTAATACAGCCTGATAAGGCGACTGTAAAATGCTGCGTTTGTTTGTCAATGCTCCACCAAACGAACGGGCAGATACAGGAATCAACCAAAGTTTCGTTGAAAGGATCGTGTGTTTTTGAAAAAAACTAGCTAATTCCATAATCCCTTCATTTCCAAATCCAATCACGATCAGTCGTTGATTTTCCGGAAAACGTTTCACATAGTCTAAGAGATGCGCAAGCTCTGTTAAGTTATTGCATTGCGCACTATTCGTGCAAATATACCAATCAATATTCGCCTGATCCGCAAAGAATTGATTCATCTTTTCTGAAAACAAATCATAATAACGCTGATTCGTTAAGAACAAGATTGGTTCTCTGATAGCCAATGGTTTTAACAGACTGCTTAACGTTTCGCCGTAAGAAATCGTCGTGGTTTGATTAACCATGGAAAACGTAAGTTCCAACACGCATCCCCCCTTT
This sequence comes from Enterococcus thailandicus, assembly GCF_001886265.1. GTDB lineage: Bacteria > Bacillota > Bacilli > Lactobacillales > Enterococcaceae > Enterococcus_B > Enterococcus_B thailandicus. The sequence continues at coordinate 72,062 of NZ_JXLE01000012.1, read as the reverse complement.
TCTTTATTTTACCATTATTCAGGAAAATCCTGAAAAGAAAAGAAAACCAATACATCTTCTTCAACCCAAAAGAGAAACTTTTCACTCAAAAAATAATTAAATGAACCACACTAAATTATTTTTATGTATTTTACTACTAATAAAAGGAAGCCTCTTCAAAAGGAAAGTATGTTTAACGATGAAAAGAATAAAAAAATAGTTTTGATTCCGCAGCTTTACTTGTTCACTGTTGTTTTTAGTAAGTTATGCTACCAAGAATAATTCTGAACATTCAGCAATCACAATTGAAATCATTTCAACAACTAAAATCATTTCGATAATAATTATCACAACTAACACTCAACTACAATCAATTTACCAAAAAAGTAAATCTCCAGAAAAGACTACCCAATAGGACTTAATCAAAACATTGTTGCAAAAATAATTAGATTATCTTGAATTATTAAAAGCCCCTCGTATTAAGCAATCTGTTCCAGCGTCTGCAAATGCCACAACTGCTGACTCAACTAAACTTCAAAGTGAGAAGCCTACCAATTCGCAACAGGTTCAGAAAAATATTGAAGCAACCTTCGGATGGTGAATAAAGCAATCCGTTGCTTTATAGTTCTATTTCGGTTTTTATTTTATGTTTATTAGCAAAACTTTATATTTACGGACTGTTAATTGAGGAATAAAATTAAACTTGAATGGAGGAGAAAAGAATGAAAACATGGCAAGTGATTGTGGGTGTATTGGCAGGAATTGTAGTGTTAGTTGGCGTTTTTATCTTGGGGTTACTCACCTTCCCACTTCTGACCTCAAAAGAAAAAACAGAACCATCCGTATCAACACAAGAAATAGTCCAACAAACTGCTTCTTCAACCACTTCAAATGAAGGAATTACTGAAGCAACCCAGCAAACGACACAGCTGCAACCAGAAAAACAAACATCAGCAGAGCAGCAAGTGCCAGAAGAAAAAGTTACAGTCGATCCAGTATTAGCAAAAGCACTAGCTACTAAAGCGATACCTTTAACAGAATTTACTTATAATCCTTATGATTTTGATTTAGACCAAGCTACGATTACAAATGGCACAGCTAAATGTATTGGGTGGATCCAAGCTGAAAATCCGGCTGGACTAATTGAAGTGGAATATCATTGTTTTGCTTGTGATAGCATCTGGACTGGGAAAAACTACACTTATGATTGGACGAATCAACAAGAAAGCGCTAGAATTACTAATTTCACAATCGTTGGGGAACCTTGTGAACATCAAAAAGCGTTAAAAAATAATGGATATATCAGTTGATAGCCTAAGTGAATCATTTTTATTTTTATGTAGAACGAGACGGGGACAAAAGTAAGTAGTTGTAAGAAAGCCTTGCTTTTTGGTCGCCATCTATTCATGAAAAAGTGTCTGAAGCAGAATCATTTTGATTCGTGTTTCAGACACTTTTCTGTTTTATTTACTCAACATTTGTGAAAATAAATTTTCTCTGTCTGTTAAATTTTAGAGTTTGTTTGTGTGTATTTTTATCGTTTTGGAATCGTTAAAACATATTCTTTGAAATCAACGTCTTTTGCACCGCCTACTGTATTACCATTAACATCATTAGTCAAACGAATTTTAACATAAGCTTTTTTACCAGTATGTTTAGTGATATCAAGACTCCCATCAAACCCCGGTCTATTGTCGCTTGATAACCCGTAAGCTGCGTTCACATCAGGACGATCAATATCTTTTGCTTTTTGACGGTCAATTTCTTGACCGTTTGTTGCATCCATCAAAAAAATAAAGCAGTAGTTAAATTTTTCTTTTCCTGCATGTGCCCAACCAGCTTCACGGAATGAGCCGACTGGATATTCAGTGAATTTTTCTAATTTTGCTGTCATACCATTAACCGTTTTTGCAGGGCTTTCAGCAATAATTTCATCATGTTCATTGTTTCCTTCACTACTTCCATCTGGCTGCAAAGCTGAATTATCATAATATTTTTTGATTTGAGTAATAAAGTAATCTTGCATTTTACCGGTAATTTCTGTTGGTACTGCAAAAGTCGAATCGTATCCGCAATGTTCCATCAAAGATCGCTTCGGACACTCAGTTGCTGAAAACTGATGATGACATTTGACCGTATCACGGCTTACTGGTAAGCCATAATAATGCAAGTCAATCGCAGCTTGCCAAAAAACATTTTGTTCTGCTTGTAAAAAAATGGCCTTCACTGTTTCACGATTCCCACGAACTTCATAACCTAAATAACTATTGTTCCCATCAGAATTTGCTACATGCCATGCGCGATTGTAAGTATCTTCTGTGCGAATAATTGTCTTTTCATCCACATAATAATGGGCAAATCCAGCTTCTAATTGTTTAGGCGTCATATTTGCCAAGCGATTCATTTCTTGTTCTGCTGTCGTGTTCGTCCAAGTGTTGTGGATGACAACGCCTTTTACACTCCCAGCCCGCTTACCTGCCACACCTCGGCAAACGGAATTATTAATAATTTTGACCATTATTTTTTTCCTCCATTCTCTTCCTCACCTTGTTTTTCTGATGTCTCTTTTAATTTACTAAAACGACTTTTGACAAATTCTGGTACTGGAATTCCCAGTTGTCCTAGATTTTCAATGACAGAAATGCCGTATACCGCAATATAAGAAAAGACAAATGCTGTTGCTACTCCTTCAAATCCCATAATTTTTAAATACGGGTAAGCAACCAAAACCAAGCCAACAACAAGCAAATGTTTTACAATCCCCATCAAACCTTTCGTACTATTCGTTTCTTTAACAAAAATCCCTTTGCAGATTCCCGTTACAATATCTGCAATCACAATCCAAACAAAAATTTGAATGTAGATGTTATTTAGTAATCCTCGGAATTCATTCCATAGTAATAAATTATCAATTAACACCATATTTCCACCCTTCGTGTTCTATTTTTGACCATACAAAAAGCACTCAAATGAGTGCTTTTTACTATATTTTTAATCAATCTACTTTGTACACACACGATCCAGCAGCCCATGCCGTTCTTCCTGACCAATTTAACCCAATACTTAGAGTTCCTACTTCTCCGCTTGCTGGAACAAGACGACCACTTAAATCAAATGTTCCAAATTGGACACCGCTTGCAGTCCTAATTGCGCAATTATTGTATTGCCTATACATTGGAACAGCCCAAGACGGTAACTTAGCAATTGCCTTATTTTGTTCAGAAACTCCCTCATAAACATTGAAGCTAAGATGTATTGCTCCTCCTCCAAGTTCCTCTACAAAAGACTCTTTGATTCTATCGCCATCAAGATTTTCGACAAACCCATTTTGCAATGTTAATTTTTCGTACCGCAGATTACCAGACAAGCTATCAGTCGTAATATAATCTACTTTTAAATTTTTCATTGCTTGAAATGAAGCATCTGGAACAGTCCAAACAGCAACTTTTACGCCAAGTTGGTGCATCTTTGAAACAAACGACCAGTTAAGCCCCGCATTGTTATAGTTCACGCTTACCGCAGAAGGTAACCGCAACGCTAAAGCTTTATTTATCATATCTGTTGTGTTTATTGTTCCGTTAAAAAGAAACTGTAGCATATTATGTGGGAAAATTTTTCTCAAATTAAGAAGAACGTCATAGCTAAAGCTAATGAATACAATTTTATTAGTAATTCCAAAATCATCTGCTAAGCTTTTTATTTTTTTTAGCTCATCAAGAGTGTAATTAGATGATGCTTTTAATTCTAAAACTGGAATTTTATTATTGTTTTTACAGATTGCTAGATATTCGTCTAGATCTGGTGGTCTTTTTTCTACATCGCTCAATGCGTTCAAATTGGGACCGGTGTCGATTCTCAAAGCTCTGAATTGGGTATAAGTCATTTCTGTAATTTTTCCTGTTCCATTCGTCGTTCGATCGACCGTTTCATCATGCATCACTACCCATTTTCCATCTGAAGTTAAGTGAATATCTGTTTCTATTCCCCAATGACGTTTTACATTCTCAAATGCAACCGTGCTGTTTTCTGGAAAATTCGTATTGTTCCCACGATGAGCAATCCATTCAAGTGATCCGTGCGTCTTATCAACCATTCTTTGACGCTCAGCATCTAAATCAGAACTCATAGCTACTGTTTGCCACGGCTGAGCCAAGGTGTTTGTAACTACTCTATATATTTGAGTGAACGGTGCTTGATACATCGTCAATGTCTGACGAGCATATACACTTCCAGCTCCTCCTTGAATCTCCATGTGAACATGTGAGTTAGCAAATTCTGGTGGAAGTGTGCTATAGTCACTCATTGTTTTTAAGCTAGAGTTGGGTATATAGTACCAACCTTTATACAACCTCGCCCACTGTTCTAATCCATCTGGCTTAGCAGGCAAGTCTTCTAATCTCCAACTATCGCCGTTGTCTTTTGTTGTTTTATACATCTGAGCATCGTCTTGTGAAACAACTTTACGCCATTTGGTTGGTGTGTAGCCATCAGCCTTTTTCTGAATGACACGCCAATAAGTCACTGGTGGTTGTGATACTCCATCCGTAACATTGCTGGTAATTCGTTGTAAAAAATTATTGATTGTCGAGTTTGGAATATTTTCTACAAACACACCGTAAATAAACTCTGGCGGTAAACTAGAAAAATCGGTCATTGCTTTACTTTCAACGGTTGTCAAATAATAAACGCCTGTGTTTTCGCTTAGCTCAAGATAGCTAGTTGCTTGTGTACCTGCTTTAGTGGCTTCCGCCAATTTGTGTGCTGCACCTTGATAATAGCTACTTGATAGCATCGTGCTGTTTGTCTGTGCATATTCTGACCAAGGGTTCCACGTAACGGGCGAAGCTGATTCTTGTTTACGATATAAATGTCGAGTGTTCGCTACAGCACTTGCCGTATTTCGATACCACTCTTGGACTACGCCTCCCCCTGCGTCACCAGGATAAACTGTTACCCACCCTGAACCCGCCATCCCATTTTGTCGAATGTAATGATCAGTTGGAATAAACGTATTTGATTCTGCACTTGTAATGTAGTAATAACCTGGTCGAGTTAAATCATCAATGATACTTGGACGAGGATTTAAGTCTGCTAAACGTAATGCCTTGCCATCGTCTGAAGTCAATTTTAATTTCTGCAATGAATCAAAATTTATAGAAGCTAGTTTTTCATTTAAAGCATCAAATTTTTTAGTTACTTCTGTTGCATTATCAACTAATCCATCAAGTGTTTCTTCGGTTTTATTTTCAATACTTTTCAGCAATTGTTCAAAATCTTTAAAGTAATATTCGCCATTACGTACTGCCTCTTCATCAATTTTCGATTTCTTTACGTTAAAGGTAAAATATAAGTTGTCTGTATGACTTCCATCTGGAAAATCAATATAGATATTTGCATCTACTTTGCCTTCATAGTTAAGCAAAATATCAGGAATAGGATATTTTACAACACCTCGAAGATAGCTTTCTGTAACGACTTGGCTATCTAAAATAGGAAATGGTTTTTCTTCTTTACCTTGATAGGTATACATAAGCAGACGGATGGTTGCATCAAACAGGTCTGTTGGGCTTCCATCCTGATTTTTAATCTGAAATTCTAACACGCTACCATTTTTATCATAAGATTTAAAAGTAAAACCAGTAAGAGTAGTCGCTCTACTTACTGGCTCTGTTGGAACAATGATTTTTCCTGTTTTTCTTATCATTTATCTACCACCTCTATTTTAATCCTTCAATTTTTGTGATTTTAATTTTCACGTTATCTTTAAATTGGACACCTGAAACTGTTCCAATAACATATTGCTGATTAGAACGCACAATTTTATATTGGGTATCAGTTACACGTTCTAATTTCAACTCATACATTTCCATCCCAGCTGAAGAATCATACGTATTACAAAAACTAATGGTTGGTGCTAAAACATTATTTGCTTCATAAACTTGTCCTCCCCAACCAGCAACATGAATTTTTAATGTTGAATAATGTTTCATACTGTCGTTCAAGTTAATCAATGTATCCACTCCCGCAGAAGAACCTTCAAATAAGGTGAAAGCTGTTGTCATCTTTCTCCATCCTGGAGAGTTATAAGAATTATTATTGTGCGTATGCCATACAAAAATCTCCCCATTATAACCGGTAATCGCAACTAGAATTTTTCTTTGTGCGTGTTCGGCATATACAAATAACTGCATAATACTTCCAGGATCTGTATTAGGTGGGTTTTGTTTTCCCCATTGCGCAGTCGTCGCATACATACCACATGGTACATCAAGAATATCTGGATAGCGGAACCCTAGTTCGTTATCCTTTAATAAATGGCCTCTAGCTTGAGACACCATTTCAGGTGACGCAAATCCCGCAGACATTTCTGTTGCTAACGCATGTGCATTTTGTTCATCACCATCAAAATGAATGGCTAATTGTTCTAGAATAATATCAATTACTTCATCTCTAGTCATTTCTTTATATTCCATTTTTGGGCCTCCTAATATGAAATTGAGCTAGTAGAGCAATGCCCAATTCCATTTATTTTCAATGTACGACTTGCTTTATCAATTTCCAGATGATAAAAACCAGAATATTTGTTTGATTCATAATCATCTTCAACAGGAAAAGCACAAGTGCAAACAACCATTTTTGTTGTTCCTAAATCTCTTGTAGTTTCGTAATGCCAATGTCCACAAATATAGGCAATAATTGTTCCGCCCTGTCCTCTTTTACTAAAGTCAAATGTTTTTGTTCCACTATATCCTTTTGTAGGTTGACCTTTCAAAGAATCATAATTGATCGTTACCTTGATACCTTGTTTAAATCCATCTAGTAGTTGCTGTACCATGTTTGTATTCCATACACCAGTATCTGAATTTACTAAAGGAATATGTCCCACTAATAACACATGATAATCACGTTCCAAGTTCATCAAAAATGTTCCTAAATCTTCCAATTGAGCTGCACTAATTTTTCCTGCTTCTCCACCTTCTCTTGATCCGGAAAATTCTTTGTAATAACCCATTTCATCCAATTCATCACTATAATCATCAGTATCAAAACGATAGATAGCCAATCCTTTATTTTTAAATAATTGTCCGCCATAAGTTCCATCGTATAAATTTCTCATATCTGCCCCATTTAGACAGGTTTCAGGTGTATGTCCAAACCAAGCATATGGAATTTTCCCTGTATCGTGATTTCCTCGACAAATAATTACATTTTTCTTGCCAGCTTTTGCTAGTCCTACAAATCTTTTTTGCAGTGCCATGGAATGAATACGTCCCTCTGGTACCACGACATCACCCGAAATATTGATACGACCACTATGACAGTCCGCGTTATCTCCACCATAAACTGTAGCATCGCATTTCTCTCCTAATGCTTGAAAACGTCTAATTGTATTCCAACGTCTAGAAAATTTAAACTGTTTGGGATTAATTCCTTCACTAGCTAGAACATGTTTATCCACATGTGTGTCAGTCACAAAAGCTACATTGAATTTGTCATTTTGAATGTTATTAAGCACTGCCTCCAAATTGGAAGGAATGATTTTTTCGTACTGTCCTGTGGTTAAATTAAAACGCAAATCCGATAAGCCACTATAGACTTGATCACTACCAGTTTGAAAATCAAATAACTTGTTTTGTATTGCATTTAATTTATCTGCCAAACTAGCGTAGCTTCCTTTTGCATCATTCAATATGTTTATAATTGTTCCACCAGGATCTATATTATTCAAAATTTCTTTATTACTTTCTATCCATTTATCCCAATCAGTTTTTCCTTGTGCTGTGTACTCTCTTAAGTTGCGTAGTAATTCTTCAAATGACCAGATATAAGCTGAGTCTCTAATACTCGTATTAGTAATTCCAGACAACACTCGATAGGTAAAATCCTGTGTACTGAATTGTTCGTTCCATGTCCCATCAGAGCTAAGAGAACGAAAACTAAAATGAGCTGTGTTCATTCCACCCCATTGCCAATCTGGTTCACTCATCATATAAATCAGTCGCCCTTTCGAAGGAAAATAACTTTGAACTTTCTGTTCTACAGGCTGATTTTCAACAAATTTTGTTGTATTGATAAAAAAAGGAACAAGGCCTTCAAACGATTTGATTTGACCATTTTCTGTAATTTCTACTACTAATTTTTGAGTCTGAATATCACCTTGTCTAATTTTGATCATGCTATTATTATTCGTTGGATCTGTTGTGGATAAAACAAGACTATGCTTTGTTTCCATAGAGCAATCTCTCCTTAATTTCTTTTTTATTTCTTCGTTACACTAATAATATTTTCTAATTAAATGTGGTAGCCATTTTCTAAACCTTTTAGCTTTGAAACATAAATTTTTTCATCTCTATTTCACCGGCACAACAATGGAAGCAATCGCACTGGCACTAAAATATTCACGATCCAATTTTCCACAAATCATACCCAGCTCTGTATTTTGTTCATAAGTTTGGATTCGATTATCGTCTAATCCGCGTATCACACCCGTGTGCCCATAGGTATCATCAGCAAACCAAGTACCGACTCGTCCACCACGCGCCCAGTTGATAATTGCACCTACGACTAATTGATCGTAAGTCGGATTTTGAATGACTTTCCATCCAACTGCGTCCCAATCATAAGCAATCCCAATATCAGAAGCCGCAGAAGTATTTCCAATCACATGACTTAATCCATACTGTGTGCCTGCTCCTAAGCCACAGCCACCTAAATAACCCGAATATTCAGCAGATAAGCCATAGCATTGACCATTTCCAATTCGTTGATTCAATAGCGTTTCAAGATGTTTCAAGCCTTCTTCTCCAGTTGATTCACTAGCTTTTAAGTCTTTAAACTTGTTGTACCAATAAGTTGCTGCTTCAACACGTTCGCTCAACGCTTCTGCACCAGCGCGCTCATAGTTTTTCAAAAAGGCATAGGTTCCTGTATAAAGATCTTCAACATTTTTGAAAGCTTCGACACTAAGTGGGTTCACTGCTCCAATCCATTGGCCGTTATACATACACCACTCAATCAATCGTGCTTGGGCAGCAGAAGAGCGATAGTCTTGTGTAATCCTTGCGGCAGTTATCAATCGTTGAACATATTCACGACCATCCCAAGTTGCCGCACCAATTAATGGGTATGCAGACCCATCCCATTGTGTCCAACCATATGCTGGACCGCTGATTTGATCTGAATCTGGATTCATCGTTCCTCCAGTCTCACGACTAATATTACCTAAGATACTTGCAGCAGCAATTGGGCTATAGCCATTAGCCAAAGCAAATGCCCACCAATCCCATGCCCATTTTTCTGTATCTGTCGTCAGCTCTGCTGGATAACCTCCCGTACTTGTGCCCCCACCGGGGTTAGGTCCACCATTTTGACCTGGGATTACTTTTTGTCCATTAATGTACAGCTCCTTTGCGTCTAGTCGCCCATTTACTTGTACTTTCCCTTCAAACGTTACATCGTTTTTAAAGACAACCTTTCCCTCACTAAACGTACCTTCTCCCAAAAGTTTGTACTTCCTCTTTTCGCCATTCGATTCTTTGGGAATCTGGAAAACAGCTCTTGAACTACCACTTTCATAAGCAGAATTAATGGAAAAAATCTGTCCCGGATACTGGATGACTGCAAATCCATTTGGTTTACCAGCTCCCGAAGTTCCTTCGATTTTACCTACAACTTCCCCCTCAACTGCCTTTTGCCAATTCTCATTCGTGTAATTTAAATCTTCTGGTGTTTCTTTGTAGTATTGAAATTCTAATGATCCTCTATCTAAAACGGCTTGGTAAGTCATATTTCGATGAGCCGATTTCAACATGACACCCTCCACAAGTACTCCATTCAAAATACCTGCACGAATAAAATTCGCATTGAATTGACCATCTAATGACCAAGCGGTTGTTGAAGGACCATTATGAACATCTTTGATTGTTTTCCATTGGCCTTGCTTACATTGCTTAAATGAAATTCCAGAATTATTTTCAATCATAAAATACTTCGAGTTAGGAATATTTTTCCCGTCCATATAAACCGTTTCATATACTTCACGGCTATTGCTAACACCCGCTTCAATTCCATTTACCTGATAAACAGAGCCACCATTTTCTCCAGCACCACGCATGATATCATCTTGATATTTTCCGATTTCAGTCGATTGATAGAAGTTCATTTTCGTTGTTTCCAAATCAGATAAGTTAGTTGAAACTTTTGCTGACTGTTTTCTTGTATCTTTTGTTAAATTGTCACCTAATTCAACCGTTGTTTTTCCAGTTAAACGATTGATTTTCGTCTTATAGATTCGAGTGGCATAATGATACCCTTTGTCATATCTATGAATAGTTACCGTATTACCAATAACATCACCGTCTGTTACTTCTGCTCGAAATTGCGCCAATGGTCTAGCCGAATCCAGTAAAGTCAGATAAGTATTCTTTAACAATTCTTGTGGGTCATCAATATCGTCAAAAACAACAACCGTTTCTCGTTTATACATCTTTCCATTCTTTTGTGGGATACCAAATTTTTTTGTTGCTACAGGATCTTCAATGAAAACTTGCCCTTTAGGTTTATCTAATGGATCTCCGCTTGCTTTTTTCCATTCCACATTGGTAAAATCAAGTCGCTTTCCTTGGCCATTTCCAACATTTTCACCTTTTCCACGACCGATTATTGAAGTATAAATAGTGCTTTGATCGACTTCTTTAATCACCGTCAATGCTTTGCTGCCATAAGTAAATCGCGTATTAGAAAGTGAACCAATCTGCTGATGTACTTCGATCCACTTATCTTTGATTCCATCCGCATCAAGCGTGCAGAAAAATAAAAACTCCATTCCGAAAGTTTGCAATTGCTTTAGTGCTTCTCGTACAGAAAGATAATCAAAAGTTACTGTAACCTTAGATAACTCTGGTTCGACATAACCCAGCCGCCAGTTTCCGTTAGTAAAAGCCAATAGCTCATTGAGTAAAGAAGTAATCGATTGATTCTTTGCTAGTACCCGGCTGATAATATACGAATCCAATTCATCCGGTGCAAAACCAATTCCAGTAAATTCAAGCGTTTCATTCGGATCACTTACTTTAGTAATTCGATACAATGAAAAAGACGATTCGCTTTCACGAACCGCCATAAATTGCGCGTTTGCAATTGTCTCATCAAATCTCGTTGTAACATAAAGCACGTCGTTCAATAATTCTTTTTTCTCTGCAGTAATTTCTTTTTCTTGAGAAACTTCAATTAAATTCTTCGCATCTTTTCGTTTAATCAAATGCTGAAAGTTATCAAAAAAATAAACTGTCGAATTCAAATAGTCGCCCCCCTATAATAAATTTTTAGTGTTCCGTTACTGCTTTTTATCTCTTGCCCTTGTTCCAGACAAAAATTTTCAAAATCACTGTCCAAATCAATGATTGGTGTCCAGTCTGCTCCGTTTACTAATACACGTTGCTCAGCAAACTGAAAAACGATCTTATCACCGATTTGGATTGGTGCATCACTGATGCTAATGGTCTGTTTTCCATTAGTGATAGTAATTGATTGATTATTTGACAACACCGCTTCGATTTTACGTGGTGTCACCGGGAAAAAAGTTGGTATACCAACATAACCATCTGTCACAAATTCTTTCGTGTACTTTAATGGATCAACACAAAGAATTGTAAAACTAGAAATAACAGAGTTAGATTCACCACTGACTGTTTCGGCAGAAGTATAACGTCCATAATAATAGTAATCTAGCTCATCATAAAAACGGATCTCAACATCATTTGATCGATACAAGTGATTCAATAAGGTTTTAAACTTAAACTGCAAAGTTTCTGGATTACGATCCTCAAGTTTATACGTGATTTTCAGTTCTCGTACTGGAAGTGTCTGGTTCATCACAATTGCGCCCACTTGGATTGCTTGCTGTTCAATTTCTGCTGAAAGCATTTCTCTTCCCTCAACTTTTAGCGTTTGGTAACCTTCAATTAGTTCTTCCAAAAAAACACCATCATAGCTCATGGCAGAAGTTGGAAGAAATTGTTCGAACATGTGCCAGCTCATCACGGTATCTTTAAATGAATATAATTTATTTTTCCATTCTTCCATTTTTCCCTCCTAAAATTCTAAATTCAATTCTGTTCCTTCTCCTAAAGCTTGTGAAATATCATCCACGAAAGCTCTAAAATTCTGTTTGCCCAATGTAATCGTAAATACTGCTGGCTTTGCGGAACCTGTAGAATTTATTCGATGTTCAACTTGTGTATTCATCTGACCGTTCGCTCGAGTTAATGTCGCTTCCAAATCTAAGTCGCGTACTGGTTGAAATCCATCGGCTAAATGATCCGCCATTGTTCCAATATTTTTTTGAACAGTATAGAAGCCATTGGTTAATCCTTGATTTAGTCCTGACATCATTGCTTGCCCTGCAGGAATCAAAATTTTACTGTCATAACTAACTGGGCCCTTATGTTTAACAATCCAATCTGCAATGCCAGTAACAAATTCTTTTCCTGCTTCCCAGGCTGCTTTTAAACCATTGATAAAGCCATCAATAATCGCTTTTCCTGCTTCTAAAAGATCGATTTCTGACAAGGAACCAAACAAATCTCGAATTCCTCCAATAATGCCATTGACAATCTCTTTCGCTGTTGCCATAAAGGTTGAAAAAGAAGATGTTACAAAATCACCAAAAGTACGGACAATTGACTGAATTCCCGCTAATACACCATCCCAATCACCTTTAATTAAGGCTAATACGGTTTGAATGATTCCCGAAATAAAGCCCATAATAAAATGAATCGTATTTTGAATCTGATTAAACACACCACTGACTACTGACAAAATGACGGATAATACTGTTTTGAACACATTAGAAATGATTGCCCAAGCTGCTTGAACAATTACTTGTACTACCGTGCTCCATGCAGTCCAATATGCTTGAATTTGACTCAAAACAACTTGAACAACTAGTTGAATTGCAGCTAAAACAACAGTAAAAATATTCTGAATACTTGTCCATACGGTACTGACAACATTCATAATCGTCTCCTGATTTGTTTGCCACCAAGTTAAGAGCATCGCAAACATGGTCTGAACAAAAGTCGTGATCGTTGTGATTACTGGTTCCAAAAATGACTGGATTGCTGTCCAAGCAGTAATGATCGCTTGACGAAATGTTTCATTGGTGTTCCATAAATAGATCAATGTTGAAACTAAAGTCACGACAGCAGTGATAATAATTGCTATCCAGTTCGCATTCATTGCAGTCGTTAATAATTTCTGTGCAATCGTTGCACCTTCCGTAGCCTTTGTCCAAACTTGATATGCAGTACCTAAACCAGCAATCTTATCCTGGATTTCAACAACTGTAGAATAAGTGGTTAAAACATCATCAAACCCCGCCATCGTTTCACCAAAGCCAGCCCCTTGTATCCCATTATTAACAGCACTTGTTACCTCGGAAATTTTTCCAATCAGGTCTTGAAAACTTTCTACTTCCTTTGAAGAGGAACCAGCTAGATCCATTGTTGAAGCTTTACTAGTAAGCTGTTCAAATTGCTTGACCGTTTCCTTTAATGAATCAGTGACTGTGTTAATAACTGAATTAAGTGAGTCAAAACCAGAAAGATTACTTGTCATTGATTTGATTGCTTTGCTTGCCTTCTCAATGCCTGTATTCATTGCACCCAAAGATCCTTCACTAAAAGCTGCAAGAATACTTTCCGCTGTATAGTCTCCCATAAATAACCTCCTTTCTTAAGTATTTGCTTTTTTGACCAGATCCAAGAATTCTTGATTTTCACCTTGTGGTAGATAGCCAACAATTTTTTCTTGTAGTTTTTCATAATCAAAGAATGACTGAAATGTTGGATAAACAGGTACTTGTTTTTTCCCCTTTTTAGCCTGGGCTTGAACTTCATAATTTTTCCAGGCTGCAAGATGTAGAAAATATTCTTGATCCAATTGTCTTAACTGATATGCTTTTTGTCGTAACTGATATTCAGAAATCGTCATTCGATCAATTTCAAGAAAATCATTCATTTCTAAATAACGTAAACAGTTCAGTTGCACTTGCTGGTATATCTCAGTAAAATTTATTGGTTTGCTTGAATGCGTTCTAGCAACTGTAGGGTCTTGTTCTTCGTAAATTCCGACTTTTTTAGCTCTTCTAAGAGTTCTTCAAACAATACCTCAGACCCATTTTCCACGATATAATTTGCTAAATCGTCTTCACTAACCTTTGGTGTCTCGGTACTGTTTGCAACTTTTAGCATCTCAACTAACGTTTCGACATCTTTATTAAAAAAATTCGATAAAATACTTTCTAGGCCCATTTTCAAAGTTAAGCCATTTTCTGTTACCGAATAACGACGATTCATTTCCTTGATAAAACCATAGCCAAATACAAATTGGTAGTCTTTTTCTTTAATCACTAAGTTCATCTTGTCTCTCCTTTTTAATTCTGATATTCAATTGTTTTTGATAAAAAATGGATTGTGTTAGTCATGAAACCACACAATCCATCATTAGATTAAACTGTTTCAGAAACAGTGTCCTTAAACGTATACTGAATCACTTTTGCTTGGTCTTCAGATAACGTAGCATATCCTTCCTGACCAACACCGTTAACAGCGAAAGCTAAGCTTAGTTCCACATTATCTTCTGCTGTCGCATTTGGTGTAAATTCCGAAACATAAGCTTGATAATAAGTTGCTTTATATTTATCCGCGTCTTCACCAATTCCATTTTCTGCTTTGTTAATTTCCCAAATTTCAACAATTTCGCCATCTAATAATGCTTTTTTCATCTCGTTGACATGTGTGTCTCCTTTGGCAACAATCGAAGTTGCAGAGAAATCATATTCAACGGGACTCAAAGTATGGACATTTCCATCTTTCGTCACAGTGGCTTCTGACTCACGGGTTAAGCCATTTTCGTGTTCCGTTTGAAACGCCATTTTCCATGCGGGTCCTTCACTTGATTTGCTTAATAAACGATAAAGCAAAATAACGTCAATTCCTTTTAGTGCTTCCATTTTTCTTCCTCCTGTTTTTGGTTCAAACAAAATAGCTCCATTTTTGACCATCTTATTTGAATTTTTTTGAAACAAAAAACATTAATCTAAGTAGAAATCACCACCTTATAATAACTTCAAGAAAATCTTTCAATTCTAGTTTAGTTTTCTTCATTTTTAAGAAGCAAGTTAGTTCATTCTGAAATGTTTATTTTCTTGATGATATTATTTTAGCCTGTTGACTATGAAAAAAATTCCTGAGTTTTTCCATAGTTACAAACCTAACTCATCTGCAACAGTTTCAAAAAATTCATTTCTTAGTTCATAAGCCTTACTTTTACTAATAAACAAACGTTGACTCATTCCTAGTAAATTAACTGTTGCATTTTTTTGTAAATAGAGTTTTTCAATAATTTCTCTCGTATTTTCATCCGCACGCGCCAAACAATCTTTCACTACGTCACGATTCCTTTCCAAATTCCAAAGTCGGCGATCCATCGCAATGGTGATGGCCATTCTTTCAGTTGCTATACTATGGCTTCCTTGACCACGAATCGAACTATTTAAATCAGCTTCTATGAATGGATGACGTAATTCTTCTTCTCTTTGTTTAATATACGCATCTGTTTGATAATAGTCGGATAAAATATCCTTAATATAATTAAATGTTGATTTTCGCAAAATACTTCACTCCTAACTAATTTTATATAGGTAAAAAATATATTTTATTGTAAATTTCTCCTCTCACTATCTTCATAAAAAAATATAATTAACCAGATAAATCAAACTTACATTGACACAAATCCCAAAGTTCTATAAAATAAAAGTAACAAAACGACTCTTCTCATTCGTTTTGTGTTTCTATGAGTAATCTATAAACAATATTATCCCATTATTTTATAATTTACAATATTTTTATAAAAAAATATAAAAAAGGAGCTTTTACAATGATTTTATACGAAAGAGTTTCAGAACTTTCAAAAAAACAGGGAATCAGTTTAAACAAACTGGCAGAAGATATTGGATTATCTAAAAATGTGATTTATCAGTGGCGAACAAGTAGTCCAAAAGCTGAGACTCTTGAAAAAGTAGCAGAATATTTTCATGTTTCTGTAGATTATCTGCTTGGACGAACAGATACACCTGCTCTAGGAGATAAAGTAAAACTACCTGAGGATCTCGACAAAATTCTAGACAATGTGAAAAGCTTTGATGGAAAACCAATGACTGATAATGACAGAGAGGCCATTCGCGCATTTTTAGAAGGACGAATGAGTAAGTAAGGAGTCTTTTTTATGAAAACAATAAAGGAGCTACTCGCTAGTCATGGAATTGAGCTAGTCGTAATGGAATTAGAAAAAAGAGGCTATTATTTTGATGAGTTGAAACTGATGGTCGTTAATCAAAATCAATCGGAAGAAAAACAAAAACAAGTGATTCTTCATGAACTCTATCACGCTCTTAATCATTCAGATTTTAACGCGTTATACACTAATCCTGTCTTCCATTCAAAAATGGAAAACGAAGCAAATACTTCGATGATTAATTATTTGATTCAAGAAAATGATGGTCAATTCAACTACACAAGTGTGCTAGAAGAATTTAATTTGGGGTTAGGTTGGGAATGTCACCTGAAATAAAAAAAGTCCGTGCTGTGAACACGGACTTCCACCTCATTTTTGAGATACTTACAACATAATTATATCAAAGAAATGGGGAGTTAAGAATGAGAAAAGTTATTTTGGGGTTATTATTTACATCATTATTTTTAGGAGCATGCGGAAATAAGCCTAACAGTGAGTCTAGTGCATCAAGCAGCACACAACAAGAGATTACAGAAAAGAGTAGTGAAACAAAGGCCACTTCTTCAAAAGTAGAAACTACAAGTGATTTTGTTGCAACTGCGTCAGAAGCAACTTTCGATGGCACTATGTTAAAAGGGAACTCTTATTCTATTAAGATTACCGATTATAAAGTTATCCAACCTGGTGAAGCTGGCAATGACTACGGGGAAAAACCAGTGATTGCTTTTTGGTTTGATACTTTAGTAAATCCTGATTATGATAATTCAGCACCGATTTCGCCCAACACTGCATGGATTCTAAATTTTAAAGCGATACAAGATAACGATCCAAATAAAGTAAATAAACTAACTATTGCAAGTTTGCCTGATGATAAATATTTACAAGATCAATCAGCTGAAATTAAACCCGGTGGCTCCATTTCAAGTGCAGTTGCCTATGAATTGACAGATACAGAAACGCCTGTAACTCTTACTGCTGAAAGTATGATGGGGGATAATTTTGGTAGTGCTGATTTTCCTGTAAAATAGCACAAAAAACACACCTTTCAAAGTAAAGGTATGTCTAAGATAAATAAACCTAGCATTATGCTTATTATAACATCAACAGGAGACGTTAAAAATTGTGTATGAAATTATTGATTGGCGCTTGAACTATTTTTAAGTATGTAGAAAGATATAAAAATCCTTATTCTGAAAAGGAAAAAAAGATTAGACTAAAAAATTTATGTGCAACTTAATGAGAAGAAAAAAGAGAAAATTCTGTTTCATGAAAAAATAAATCAGTAAGCTGTTTAGAAAGAAATGGTCTTTAATTATTTTGTATCTTTTTCGCCTCTTTCTCTTTATAGTATATAAAAAAGATAAAACCCATTAGAGCCCTAAAGCTCCAATGGGTTTTATTGCACAATTATTTAACTGCGTCTTTCAATGCTTTACCTGGTTTGAATGCAGGTACTTTGCTAGCTGGGATTTCGATTTCTTCACCAGTTTGTGGGTTACGACCTTTGCGAGCTGCGCGTTCGCGAACTTCGAAGTTACCAAAACCGATTAATTGAACTTTTTCGCCGTTAGCTAAAGCATCTTGAATAGTTGAAAATACAGCGTCTACAGCTGCAGTTGCGTCTTTTTTAGTTAAATCAGTAGCTGAAGCAACTTTTTCGATTAATTCTGCTTTGTTTGCCATGGATTAGATTCACCTCCTCAACAAGAGATATGATGTAAAACATCAACCAATTAAACAATCTGAGTGGTCCAGAATGTTTAATAGAAATATTGACTTACTTCAATATTCTGTTATCACGATATCATATAAACCGCTTAATGGCAAGGTTTTTACTGATTTTAACGTGCTTTTTTTGGTCATTAAAACGTAATAAAAGAAAGTACCTTTATCCTTTGAAAAAAAAGAATGACTATGGTAAAATGCCTATTTTCTTCTTCTTGGAATGATTCGAATCGAAGTTCCTTCAAAAGTAAATGCCTTACGAATTTGATTTTCTAAAAATCGTTCGTAAGAAAAATGCATTAATTCTTCTTCATTAACAAATACCACAAAGGTTGGCGGCTTAACAGCCACTTGTGTTGCATAAAAAATCTTCAAACGTTTGCCTTTATCTGTTGGTGTTGGATTGATTGCCACAGCATCCATGATGATGTCGTTCAACACCGCAGATGAAACACGTAGATTTTGATTCATGCTGACATCTTCAATCATTTCTGGCAGACGATTCAAACGTTGTTTCGTCACTGCAGAAACAAAAACAATCGGTGCGTAGTCAAGATAACGGAACTCATCGCGGATTTCTTGTTCAAAATCACGCATTGTGTTCGTTTCTTTCTTCACTAAGTCCCATTTATTCACCACAATGATGACTCCGCGACCTGCTTCGTGTGCATATCCCGCAACACGTTTATCTTGTTCACGAATTCCTTCTTCAGCATTTAAGACCATCAAAACGATATCTGAACGATCAATAGCGCGCATAGCACGCATAACACTGTATTTTTCAGTATTTTCATACACTTTCCCGCGTTTTCTCATACCTGCTGTATCAATCATCAAGAATTTTTGACCATTTTCTGATACAAAATGAGTATCGATTGCATCACGAGTTGTTCCTTCAATGTCCGAAACGATTACACGATCTTCGCCTAAAATTGCATTGATTAAAGAAGATTTACCGACGTTTGGACGACCAATTAAACTAAATTTAATTGTATCATCGTCTTCTTCTTCCGTATCAGTGGCAAAATATTTGACTGCTTCATCTAAAATATCACCAATTCCCAGACCATGACTCCCAGAAACAGGGTATGGATCGCCTAATCCTAATGCATAAAATTCATAAATATCATTACGCATTTCAGGATTATCTACTTTGTTAACTGCTAAGATAACAGGTTTATTACTGCGATATAAAATCTTTGCAACCATTTCATCCGCATCAGTGATACCTTCTCGTCCACTGACTACACAAATAATCACATCTGCTTCATCAATCGCGATTTCTGCTTGATGCTTGATTTGTTCCATAAATGGTTCGTCACCTAAATCAATCCCGCCTGTATCGATCACGCTGAATTCACGACCTAACCATTCGCCTTTTGCGTAAATACGATCGCGAGTCACTCCTGGAGTATCTTCGACAATCGAGATACGCTCGCCAGCGATGCGGTTAAAAATCGTAGACTTACCGACGTTCGGACGGCCAACGATTGCAATTGTTGGATTTGCCATATTTTTTCCTCCTCACAAGTTTCCAATCCTACTTAGTTTAACGAATGAACCCCAAACTTTCAAGCTTAGTTATTCAATTCATCCAACTATTTTACATTTTTCTTGATTATCTGTAATCAATAACGAAAAAAATAAGACCAAGACAAAAGCTTTCACTTTCGTCCCAGTCATAAACTGACGTTACTTAATTATTTATCTGATTCGTCGTCTGCTGTTTCTTCAACTTCTTCTTTTAAAGCATCACCTAAAATATCACCCATTGTGAATCCAGTATTTTCTTCTGGTAATTCATATGATTCAATATTTTTTGGTTCTTCTTCAGAAGCTGGTTTTTCTTCCAGTGCTTTGATACTTAAAGCAATACGATGTTCTTCTGGATTAACTTCTAACACTTTCACATCAATTATTTGACCTTCTTGAAGTACTTCATGAGGTGTCGCAATATGTTTATGTGAAATTTGAGAGATATGAACAAGCCCTTCTACCCCAGGAAAAACTTCCACGAAAGCGCCAAAACTTGTTAGTCGTTTAACTGTGCCTTCTAAAACAGCTCCAACTGGTGCTTTGGCTTCAATGTCTGTCCAAGGTCCAGGCAATGTATCTTTGATTGATAGTGATACACGTTCTTGTTCAGGATTGATTGATAAAACTTTTACGTTTACTTCATCCCCAACAGCCAATGCATCACTTGGTTTTGCTACGTGACTGTGTGAAATTTCTGAAACGTGAACAAGTCCGTCGATTCCGCCTAAGTCAACAAAGGCACCAAAGTCAGTCAAGCGTGCAACACGCCCTTCAATGACATCACCTTCATGAATAGCAGTTAACACTTCTTTTTTCTTTTCTTCTTTTTCAGATTCAACTACTGCTTTATGAGAAAGGATCAAGCGATTTTCTGATGGTTCGATTTCAATAATCTTGAAGCTCAACGTTTGACCTTTATAATCTGAAAAATCAGCTACAAAGTGATCTTCAACCATTGATGCAGGTACAAATCCACGTACGCCAACATCAACAACTAAGCCACCTTTAACTACGTTTGTTACTGGTGCTTCGATAATTTTACCAGCTTGGAAGTCTTTTTCGATGTCTTCCCAAACTTTTTTTGCATCTAAACGGCGTTTTGATAATAAATAACTTCCGTTTTCTTTATCTTTACCAATTGTACTAATAACAACTAAGTCTAAAAGATCGCCTACATGAACAAGTTCATCAATGTCATCTACAGGTAATGTCGATAATTCTTTTGCTGGAACGACACCTTCAACGCCAGCACCTTCGATTCCAACAATTACTTGTTTGTCTTCAATAGCTAAAACTTCACCTTTAACTACATCGCCAACACTAACTTCTTGAACGCTCTTCATTGCATCTTCCATTGACTGATTGCTATCTGCTTGATTTTGATCAAATTCTGTCATAACACTTGTCCTCCTAACCAACATTATGCCGTAAATACGGTACTAATTTAAGTTTAATTGATTCTTAAAAAAAAATAAAGCGATTTCGCCCGGTTTATTTGAAAATTATTGACTTTCCGCCAATTTCATCGTTTTTTGTCAATTAATACTTACAGTTGGTAGCCTTTTTCAGAAACAACGTTTTTAATCATTGCTACCACTTCTAAAATAGATTTTCCAGTTGTATCAATTCGGACGGCATCTTCTGCTTGTTTCAACGGAGAAATTTCACGCGTTGAATCATAATGATCACGCTCTTGGATTTCTTTTGTTAGTGTTTCTAAGTCAGTTGGGATTCCTTTTTCTTGGTTTTCTTTATAACGGCGTTGTGCTCGTTCAGAAACACTCGCTACTAAAAAGATTTTGACCTCTGCATGTGGTAGTACGGCTGTCCCAATATCACGTCCGTCCATTACTACGCCACCGTTCTCACCAATTTGTTGTTGAATAGCAACCAGCTCTTCTCGAACTTTTCCATGTGCAGAAACCTCCGAAACAGCTTTCGTTACATCTGGTTGTCGAATTTCAGCTGTTACATCTTGTCCTGAAATAAACACATGTTGACCATCTGCTTGTTGTTGGAAAGAAATCGGATTTTCTTTAATCAAAGTAACTAATCCTGCTTCGTCAGCAAACGAAATTTGATGCTTGATTGCCAAATAAGTCACTGCT
Organism: Enterococcus thailandicus; assembly: GCF_001886265.1. GTDB lineage: Bacteria > Bacillota > Bacilli > Lactobacillales > Enterococcaceae > Enterococcus_B > Enterococcus_B thailandicus. Next base: position 50,418 of record NZ_JXLE01000012.1, on the reverse strand, counting down.
CGGTACATGGCTCCTGTATCTGTGTAAATATATTGAAAATCTTTTGCTAAAATTTTTGCTACAGTACTTTTGCCCGAAGAAGCCGGCCCATCAATTGCAATACTAATCTTTGTCATAAAAACGCTCCTCAAAAAAAAGCCGCAAAATGCGGCTCACATTATTTCACTCGTAATTCTTGTCCAGGATATAACATATATTTATTTGGATCCATTCCATTTAATTGGAATAGTTGATCAATGGTGATTCCAGCACGCTCAGCTACTTGTTTTGGTCCTTCACCTGCTTGAACAACTGTCGTTGAACCAGCTGCCACTTCTGTTGATGAAGAAGGCGTTGTTTCTGCTTCTTGTGCTACTGTTTCACTTGAAGCTGGTGGTGTAACTGGTGCAACTGAACTTGAAGTTTCAGGCTCAGTGATACTTGATTCTACTGTTTCAGAGCTTTGAACTGTTTCAGTAGTTGAAGAAACAGTTGTTGACTCTTCTTTTGAACTCATAGTTGAACTTTCAACGATTGATGAAGTTGTCGATGTTGAAGACGAACTTGCTGCATTATTACTTGAACCATTTCTAATCCAGAAGTAAGCACCTGCTGGGATTGCGATACAAAGTACTAATAAAAACAAAAAGAGTGACAAGAAAACAGTGTTTCCTTTCTTTTGCTGTCTTTGAGAGCTTCTTGAAGAATTTTCATCTTCTGTGTCATAAATTGGTTGCTCCCATGGTTCTTGTGTTTCGTTATTTTCTGATGATTGATGTCTATCTTTTCTGCTCACCTTTGCTACCTCCTAATTTCTTTCGTGAGTATTATACCATAGGAAAATGGGCCATGCCTAAAAAAATTACCCCTCTACGTTTTTTTTAAATAAATTTAGTAAAATCTCTTCCCAGTTATTCTCAAAATTACTTGTTCCTACTTTTGTTTCTGCTAAAAGGAGCCATGATGCTTCATCAATGTCACAACAATTTTGTGGTTTTTCTGTCAATTTTTCGCCAAAATAGTTCAAAATAAATTCTCTGCGACAAGTCGTTGCATGAATATAACGTAACATTTGATATAAACGAAACTGCTTCTCTTTTTCTTGAATCTTTAATTTTTCCATCCATTGATCTGGCTGATTTGTTTTTTTGACAATTTCTAGCCATTTTTGCTGAAGTTCGTCAAAGGGTTGTTCGATCTCTTGCTCATGTGCTAAATAAATTTCAAAACCTTGACGCTGCTCTTTCGCTAATTGATTAAAAAAATGATGAATCACTTCATCTCCTGTTTGATACAATAAAATTGCTGTACTTGGCTTCTGATCGCGGCCAGCACGTCCAATTTCTTGTACATAATTTTCCAGACTATCTGGTAAATCATAATGGATAATATAACGAATATCCGCTTTGTCTATCCCCATACCAAATGCGTTTGTTGCAATTAAAAATTGCAATTGATTTTGGGAAAATTGTTGCTGTAACTGGCGTCTTTGGCTTGCATCTAGACCACCGTGATAGTAGCCAATTGAAAAGCGACCACGCAATTCTGCATACAAACGCTCCACTTCTTTTTTAGTTGCACAGTAAATAATGGTTGCGCCATTGATTTCTTTCATAATGGCTTCTAGCTCAGCTGTCTTTTGAGTTGTTTTCCTTACAAATAGAGCGATATTTTCTCTGTTCACAGAATGCTTAACGATTTTGGGTTTGTTAGTAAATAACACAGTTTCAATATCTTGTTGAACTGCGCTTGTTGCTGTAGCTGTAAGTGCCAAAGTCACTGGAATCGCTAATTGTGTTCTTATTTCGCCCAAACGTTGATATTCTGGGCGAAAATCAACCCCCCATTGTGAAACACAATGTGCTTCATCAACCACAAAAAGACCGATTTTTTGTCTTTTTAATTGTGTTAATATTTCTGATTGCACTAACATTTCCGGGCTTAAAAATAAAAATTTGTATTGAGATAAATGCTCCATAACGTATTTCCGTTCTGAAAAAGTCAGCAAACTATTAAATGCTACAACTCTTTTTTCTCCCATTTTTTGCAACTGCATAACCTGATCTTCCATTAGCGATAGCAAGGGTGAAACCACAATGACCAAACCTTCCGATAGATAGCCAGTTAACTGGTAACATAAACTTTTCCCATTTCCAGTTGGCAAGACAGCTAGTACGTCGTCTTTATCCAGCAATGTTTGAATAATTTCTTCTTGGCCTGGACGAAAAGTTGAAAAGCCAAAATAACGTTTTAACTCAGCTGATAAGTTCATCTTTTTGGCCTCCTTTTAATGCTCGTATTTGATAAAAACGAAATTCACCATAATCAAGTGTACCTGTTTCATTTAACTCTTGGTAACGCCAAGTTTGAACAGGAGCTGTTTGACTAGCTAATAATTGGTTCGTCTCTTTTGAAATCAACTGATCAAACGGAAAGTCGTCTAAGAACAAGGCCCATTCAACTAGATGATCCGTGATTGTCCCCTTTTTCAAATGACGACCTGCCATAATTTCAGTAAGTGAATATCCTTCAAGAAAAAGTTGCCGTGTAACCAGCATACTTTGATTGTAATTTTGTGCCACAACAGGTAAAAGCAACTGAGCCAATAAGAAATCCGGAAACTGTTTCAATTGGCTCAAAAAAGCGTGAACAGCTTGCGCCTGTTGTAAATAAATTGTCGTTTCATCCTCGTTCGTCTCAATTAGCTGATAAGGCAGTAAACCGATTTGTTCAAAACCAGAAAACTGATTGGCTAATAAATTGGCCTGCTCTGTCGTTAGTTTGCTTAAACAAGCCGATAGCTCGTGATAAAAAGTATCAGCTAGCTGTTCTTTTGAACAATCGCTATGGGCTAGCCAAGATTTGATTCTAGTTGTATAAAATGGGCTAGTCTCTGCAGGTAAATAATCTGACTGACTTGCAGCTAAATATGAAACAACTTGAATTGCGAATTTTGTCAGTCGCCACACCTCTTCCCAGTTTCTACCGTAGAGGTCAAAACGTAATTCAGGATATAAGACATTCAATTTCTCTTGGCGTTCTCTCCCTCTCGCTGTCAAGAAAACTTCATTTTCTTCAATTTGAATCAAGCCTGATGTTTCTAACTCAGTTAATCGTTGCTGGTAGGTTTCCTGAGTTAGTTCTGGTAAACTACTGTGAGCTGGCAACAATTCATTCAAGAAACCAAAAATCAATACTGAAGTTGTTTTTTTACCTGTCAGTAATTGATAAAAAGAACTGACTCGCAACTTGTTTCTTGTAGGAAATAAAGATAGAATAAATGAAAGCATAGCAATTCTCCTTAAGTTAGGATGGTTAAAAATGTCACTATTATGTAAACTTGTACCCGAACGTTGTATTGCTTGCGGTCTTTGTCAAATTGAGGCCCCTGATATTTTTGATTACGATGAAGAAGGAATCGTGCTTTTTGCACAAGAACCAGAAGCACATCAACAATTTGTCACTGAAGCAGAAACTGAGTATGTAAAGAAAGCCTATCAGAAGTGTCCCGTTCGAGCAATACTATTGGAGGAACAAAACTAATTTGTCATTACTTCGACAATTCAATTATGAGTTTCATAAGAAGAGTTGTCTATAAAATAGGATGAGCAAAGCTTCTGCTCAAAAAAAACGTGAGTCCAATCAGAAACAGCTTGAAAAATTAGCTCAATCGCTACTTTTTCAAGCTGTTTCGCTAGACTCACGTTTTTTACTTACTAGTGGTGAAAGGGATTACCAACCATTTTGCTTCAACCAATTTTCAATCGTATTTACAAGAGCGATTTGCTGGTCTTCGTTCGTAATTTCTGCTTCTCCATCTTTTTTCTGTTCACCATATGCACCAAATCCACTGTGGTTTCCACCATTAATCACCACATACTTTGTTTGCGCAGGTAAGTATTGTTTGGCCTCTTCATATGCTTCGTGATTTAATACTTGATCTTTTGATGCCGTAATTGAAAGTACCGGAATTTTCGACTGAGATAGTGCTCCTTTTTTGTCAGGATAACTTGCTAAGAAAAAAATGCCTTTATTCTTATCTGTTACATTTTGAGAAACATACCGACTACTCATTACCCCGCCAAGTGAATGTCCGCCAAAAACAAAGGTGCGATCAGGAAAATCCTCAATCACTTTTTCTGCACGATTTTTATCTAGTATCGCTAGATTGAGTGGCATTTTAACAATTGCCACATCGTAGCCAGTTTCAGAAAGTTTATTTGCCCAAACACTGTAACTTTCTGGCTCAACTAAAGCACCTGGATAAAAAATAATGATTGGATGTTGTTGTGCCAGTTTCTTTTTTGGACTTTTAAAAAAAAGATACTCCTTATTATCAATTGCTTTTTTACTGGTTGTTAATGCGGTTTTGCTTGGTTCATAAGTATTTTCTTTTAAATAATAATAGCTTCCAACACTAATCAAACCTAAAATAACCAATAAGCCTAAAAATATTTTTCCTAATTTTTTCAAGCAACCACCCTCCTTCAATCATCTTTTAATTTATTATACGTGTATTTCAAAAAAATGACGAAAGAAATTTCTTAATTGCTTCAAAAAAAGAGATGTGACAGCATCGTCACACCTCTTTGATTAAACATTGTACAAAAAATTTTCTCTCATAGAATTAAGATGTTTCTATAAGATTACTCACAAGCTACTTATTTTGCACACAAGCGATAAACAGCTTCAGCATAAATTTCCATTGCTTTATACATGCTGCTTAATTCCCAACGTTCGTTGGCTTGGTGCATGAAATCTGGTGTATCAGGGAACATTGCTCCAAATGCCACACATTGATTCATTGTACGAGCAAAAGTTGCGCCACCTGAAACAAATGGTTCAGTCATGTCGCCAGTGATATCACGATAAGTTTGCAAAAGATTTTTTACTAGTTCACTATCTAGTGGCACGTATAGTGAATCTAAGAAATCAAAATCTTCATAAGTTAGTTCATATTTTTTAGCTGTTTCTGTTAGTTTTGCTACTAAATCATCTTTTTTAAATGTTACTGGAATACGCATGTCTACACCAATTTTTGTTTGTTCTGGTGTAATTTCTAAACTAGCAAAGTTCATTGTTAATTCGCCAGATTGTTCATCTTTCGTCTTTCCAACAACATTTTCACCCGTTGCGTTTTCTTTCACTAATTTACCTAAGAAATCAATTGGTGCAAAATTAAAGACTTCAGCTAAAGCCATAGACAAACGTGAAATAGCATTTATGCCTTCTGGTGCATCCTTCGCATGAATGCTTTTTCCAAGAACAATAATTGAGTCACCATGATCCTCAAAATCAAAACCAAGTTTGTTCAATGCTTCTTTCACTTCTTCTAATTTTTCACCAGCGTATGGTGCAGCATCAGGAACGACGTTTAATGCGCCACCTGCTTTCACAGAAAAATCAGATGTACCAGGACCTGTCAAATAGGCTTGTAGTAATCCTTTTTCAGCATAAATCAATGGGAATTCAGCATCTGGTGCAAAACCTTGTGTGATTCCTTCTTCTTTTTCATTGTATTTATCTAAGCAGCGCCATAAGTTTTCTTCATCTGTCCCAAAAATAAAGCGAATCCGTGTATTAAATTCAATCCCAGCATCCATCAATGATTTAACAGCATACATTGCCGCAATTGATGGTCCTTTATCATCTTGTGATCCACGTCCAATCAACCAGCCATCTTTTACAGTTGGATCAAACGGCTTTGTATCCCAATTTTTTTCATCCCCAGCAGGAACAACGTCCATGTGACACAAAATACCAAATAATTTATCACCAGAACCAACTTCTGAATAACCATAATAGCCGTCTGGGTCTTTAAATGTGCGGAAGCCTAATTCTTCACTGATTGCTAAAACCTTATCTAATGCTTCAACAACTTTTGTTCCGAAAGGATGGCCTTTCCCAGTATCCTCTTCATCTAATACAGAAGGGATTCTGATTAGTTCATTAAGTGATTGTAACGCTTGTTCATGATGTTCTTTTGTAACAAATTGTTTCATTCCACTTACCTCCTAATAAGATAAAAGACCCGATAGTTTGCCTACCGAGTCTTCTTAAAGCCAACTCAGTTAGCTTTGTTTACTTTATTATTTAATGATAGATGTTTCTAACTGTTTTGTCTAGGCAAAACTAAATCATTGCCGCAACACCGAGAATCACACAGATAGCTACAAATAAAATAGCAATCAGTTTACCTGTGAATTTCCACCAAACAGAGATGTCAAAACGAGCAATCGCAACAGCCCCCATAACAATAGCAGAAGTTGGTGTAATCAAGTTAACCAATCCAGAAGCAGATTGATAAGCAGTGATAACTAAGTCTTTACCTACACCAGCAAATTCACCCATTGGTCCCATAATTCCCATTGTAGCCGCAGCTAAACCTGATGTTGATGGAATCAAGAATGACATTGGGATATAGAAGATGAACGTAATGATGATGAACACGCTTGAAGATAATGTGCTCAATCCTTGTTCTCCCCAGTGTAAAATAGTATCAGTAATCAAACCATTGTTCATAACAACTTGGATACCACGAGCAACAGCAACAACGATTGCTACGCCGATCAAGTCTGATGCACCAGCTAGGAATTCTGAAATAAATTCAGATTCTTTCATGCCGTATGTGAATGCAACAACGATTGCCATAACTAAGAATAACATAGTGATTTCTGGGAAGTACCAGTCACCAAGTGGTAACATGTCAATCCCTAATACTGTACCAATTACAGGAAGTCCTGTTAACCAGTTTGTTAATGATTCAAAAATAGTAAAGTTTTCATTCAATGTTGTCCAAGGAATCAAACTGATGATCATGATACCAAACGTAATAAAGAATAAAATATTAACAGATTTTTGTTTGCTTGTAATTGTTTCTTGACGACCAATCGATTCGATATCGAAATGTTTCATGTCTTCTTGTCGTTGGCTATAAACCAAAGACTTGGTTGGATCTTTTTCGATTTTTGAAGCATAACGATAAACATAAACGATTGAAATACCTAATAAAATCACAAACATCAAGAAACGTAAGCCAATTCCTTCACCCATTGAGATACCAACAGCTTGAGAAGCTACCCCTGTGGCAAACGGATTAACAGTTGATGCCAAACAGCCTACTTGCGAACCAACTAAAACGATTGCAACAGCTACTACAGTATCAAAACCAACCGCCATCATAACTGGAATTAGTAATGCATAAAAAGGAATTGTTTCTTCGGCCATTCCGTAAGTTGAACCACCTAAAGCGAATAAAATCATTAACACAGGAATCAACATTTTTTCTTTGCCTTTAAATTTCTTAACGACAGAAGCGATTCCGGCATCTAATGCACCCGTTTTATTGATAATTCCTAAAAATCCACCCACAATCAAGATAAAGAACGAAATCGGAATAGCAGCTGGTGTCGCACTTGTTAGCTCACCTGCTTCAACCCCCAACATCCCATTGATTGGTGCCATGAAAATATCCCAAAGACCTTGTGGATTTTGTTTTACTCGTTGATAAGATCCAGCAATGATGTTGCCTGCATCATCTACACTATAGTGACCAGCCGGAATAAACCAAGTAAGGACAGCGATAATTGCAATGATAATGAATAAGACCGTATACGCTGACGGCATCTGAAATTTTTTCTTTTTTTGTTCCATTTTCTTCTTCCTTTCCCTTTTTCATTTTTTAGAATCAAGTAACATTGGTTCTATCGTTATTTTATCAAAAAGAGTGGCAGAACAAAAATAATATCTCAAATAAATGATACTTTTTGTTCATAAAACCATTTATAATGACGAATCATTGCCTCCTTTCAGCTAAGATACTTCTTTCAAAGTAATTGTAGCCTGTCTTTTTGTTTTTCAAACAAACCTATTCGTCATTTAAAAAGAGAAGAATTTCACATTCGTTCATTACAAATTCATGTTTATGCATAAAAAAATAAAATACTCAATAACAACTAATAAAACGTTTACATTTACGGTTTTATTGCATTTTTTTTCAAAAAAAAAGGACCAAAAAATTACTGGTCCTTTTGAATATACATTTTAAATCGTATGTCTTTGTTCTAAGGCATGCTGTTTACGACTTAGCCAAGGTAATAACTTAGCATGTAAAACTAAGAAAGCAGCACTAACGATAAATCCTTTGATTAAGTTAAACGGAACAATTCCAATCAATACATAATTAACCAACGGCATACCTAGCATTTGATTAGCATTCAATCCAAAAAACATAAGATATAATGGTGTAATAACAAAATAGTTTGCGATACTCATGAAAATTGTCATTGCTAAAGTTCCTGTGACAACACCTAAAATTTTGTTTCTATTCGCATGTTTTTTATTTTGTTTGAAGAAGTAGAAAATTGGTAACGTAAAAATTGTCGTTGCCAAAAAACTTGCAACATCACCAACTAAATTGTCTGGTGAAAATCCTGTTGTCACCAAATGTAAAAGTGAGCGTAAGAAAGCTGTTGCGACACCAGCTACCGGCCCGAATAAAAACATACTGATCAAGACAGGTATATCACTAAAATCAATTTTTAAAAAACTAAATGCTGGCATAATTGGAAAAGCAATAAATTGTAAAACCAATCCGATTGCAGCAAACATCGCTACCATGACCATTTTTTGTACCCGTGTGTTCTTCATTTGAAATCCTCCTGTTAGGACTCCTCTTCAGCGAACTATCCAACTAATTTTTTCAAACAAAAAAACTCTACTTTCACAGGGAAAATAGAGTTAGAGTTATCTGATAAATGATTAGTCAAATAAGCTCTATCTTCTTTATCCAGACTTTACTGTCGGTATCGGAATTTCACCGATTCAGCTATTTCTTAGAGAAATAGGTCGTGGACTGTAACCACCGGTCGGGAATTGCACCCTGCCCCTGAAGACGAACCTTTTATATTATTTTGTTTACACTTACATTATACATAGCCTTGAAAAAAAAGCAACAATTAGTTCTTACAAAAAGTAAGCTGTCATTTTGAATGATTTAATAATGTACTGATTTCTTTTTTGTTTAACTCACGATACTCTCCTGGACGTAGCCCTTGAAGAGTCAGATCACCATATTTTTCTCGTTTCAGTTTTTGTACGGGTAAGCCAACTGCCTGTAGCATGTTTTTCACTTGGTGATTACGTCCTTCATGAATTGTTAACTCAACAATACTGTGATTTGTTTTAGGATCAACTGACAAGATTTGAACTTTAGCAGGTGCCGTTCTTCGTCCTTCTAGTTTAATTCCTTTCGTTAAAGGAGATAGCACCGATTTTGTAGCGATTCCTTTTACTTTTGCAACATAGACTTTATCTACCTCATGCTTTGGATGCGTCAAACGTTGCGCAAATTCACCATCATTTGTTAATAGTAAAATACCAGATGTATCATAATCAAGGCGTCCTACAGGATAAATTCGTTCTTTTACCATCGGCAACAAGTCAGTAACCACTTTTCGGTTTTTATCATCTGATACTGCAGAAATGACCCCTTTTGGCTTATAAAGTAAATAGTAACCATATTCTTCTTGATAAATTGGCACTTCGTCTACTTCAACAACATCGTGTTTTCCAACTTTTACACCTAATTCTCGCACAACTGTGCCGTTGACTTTTACCCGACCAGCTAAAATAAATTCTTCTGCTTTTCTTCGAGAAGTAATTCCCGCATGCGCGATTACTTTTTGCAATCTTTCCATTACATTTTTTCTCCTTCGCTCACTCCATCAAAAAATAAATCCAATGATTCATCATCTTTTAACGCGTTTTCTAATTCTTGTGTATCTGGCAACTCAGTTAAATCTTTTAATCCAAAATAATCAAGGAAATAGCCAGTTGTTCCATACAAAATGGGACGACCAGGACCTTCCACCCGCCCTTTTTCTTCAATTAGCTTATGAGCAACCAATCGCTGAACGGGACCAGAAGCTTGGACACCTCTGATTTGTTCGATTTCTGTACGTGTAATTGGTTGTTTGTAAGCAATGATTGCTAACGTTTCAACTGCTGCTTGTGATAACGTATTTGATGATCCTTGCGCATATTTTTTTAAGAGTGGCGCTAATTCTTTCTTAGTTGTTAAGACGAAATGGTCTTCTGTTTCAAAAATGTGTAACGCTGAATCAAGAGTTGCTTGGTATTTTTTTTCTAAGGCTAAAATCAATTCAGCTAATTCTTGTTTATCAACATTCAATAAATAGCTTAGTTCTTCACTACCGATTCCTGCTTCGCCGGCCACAAAAAGGATAGCTTCTAGTTCACTTAATTTTGTCATTCGTTGTATCTCCTACTACTGGATAAAGCATGATTGAATCATAATTTTCAGCCTGCTCAGCAAAAATCTGGCCATTTTTCATCAGTTCAAGTAACGCTATGAAGGTCGTCACGACTTCTGCTTTTGTTGGTGCTTCAAAAAATGATTCAAATGTACAGCCCGCTTGACTGTTCACTAGCTTTTCCTTAATAAAACTCATACGTTCTTCGATTGTCGTGTCGTCTGGGGCAATCGTCTTTTCCACTTTTTGTGAAAATTGTTTGCGCTCCAAAATGGCTTGCATCGCCCGAAATAAATCGACTTTTTTTACTTGTCCACGTTTGAGAGGCAATTCTTTTTCTGCTAAGTCTTCTACCATCGTTGGCTCTTTTGAGTAATATAAACTACGTTCCTCAGCTTTTTCAACTAGTTTTTCTGCTGCATACTTGTACTTTCGATATTCTAAAAGTTGCATAACCAATTCGTCTCGTGGATCTTCTTCCCACGTTAAATCATCTTCAATGGCGAGTTCCTGAACAGGCAATAATGTTTTACTTTTGATTGCCATCAATGTAGCTGCCATCACCAGGTATTCTCCCGCTAGCGCTAGCTCCATTGTTTTCATCGTATGAATATAGTTCATGTATTGCTCAGTAATTGTCGCAATTGGAATGTCATAAATATCAATTTCCATTTGCTGAATCAAATGAAGCAATAAATCCAGTGGTCCTTCAAAAATATCTAGTTTAATATTGATTTCAGTCAAATGATTCACTCTTTCTTCATTATGCTTCATTGCCATTTAGACAAGTAAGGTTTCGTAACCTCAGTTGCTAAAAAAGTCACTTCTGGATATTTTTCTTGAAGCTCATTTAGCATCAAGAATCCCATGTTTTCTCCTCGATAAGAAGGGTTCAACGAAATATCATGAATGACTAATTGATTCTTGTCGATCCATTCAATACCGATAATTCCTTGAATATTTGTCGAGTCTTCTGGTGTGAAGAAAAACAGTTCATAATCATTTTCTTCCTCATAAACATCGATTTCTTTTAACAAATCGGTTTGATCCGTCAATTTTTTATGAAAGCTTAATAAGCCCATTGCAATTTTTCGGTTCTCTTTTCGGTAATGTGTTAACATTGTTTCACCTTCCTCTGATTAAGCCCTTGGAAAATGCTGCTTGTAAACATCTGTCATTCTTTTCTTAGTGATATGTGTATAGATTTGTGTTGTTGAGATGTCTGCATGTCCCAATAGTTCTTGTACCGTCCGTAAGTCTGCTCCGTTTTCTAATAAATGTGTAGCGAAACTGTGACGTAAAGTATGTGGCGTAACGTCTTTACGAATCCCCGCTTGTTGTACTAATTGTTTTAAATTTTTCCAGATTCCTTGTCGAGAGAGTCCTTTTCCATGATTGTTTACAAATACATGTAGTTCGGAAGTATCCTTTACTAACAGAGGGCGCGCTTCATCCAAATAACGTTCTAACCATTGAATTGCATAGTCTCCTAAAGGAATGATTCGTTCTTTATCTCCCTTACCGATTGTTTGTAATAAGCCGAGGGAAAGATGAAGATCACCTAATTTTAGACTGATTAATTCACTGACCCGCATGCCCGTTGCATACATGACTTCTAAAATTGCTCGGTCGCGAATCCCTAATGTTTTGGATGTATCTGGTGTTTCAATCAATGTTTCGACTTCTTTAAGTGTCAATGTACTTGGTAATTTTTGCGCCTTCTTTGGTGTATCAATATGCTGCATAGGATCATGGTCTGTATAGCGTTCTTGTCGCAAAAACTGATGAAATCTTCTTAAGCTAGAAATCATTCGAGTAATCGTCGCAGTCGCCTTTTGTTCTTCATGTAGTTTTTCTAAATACTGAATAACTAGATAACGATCGACCATTTGCCAAGAGGTAATCTTCTTTTCTTCCATAAAATGCAAATATTGTTCCAAATCACGTTCATAACTTTTACGCGTATTGGCCGAGAGTCCACGTTCAATATTCAAATAATGAAGGTACTCACTTAGTTCTTCTTTCATACTATAACCCACCTCATGCTTTCTCTATCATATCAGATACACCCTTATTTCGATAGTCTATTTACGTTATCTGCACAAAGAAAAAGCCGTCTTTTAACAGACGGGCTACTTTTTCTTTTCGTTTTCTTGACAGTCGTGACAAATTCCATGAAAGGTCAAACGATGATCTTTCACTAAAAAATGATATCTTTTTTCAACAACTTGTTCGACTTCTCCTAAAAGATCTTCTTCAACTTCCTCGATAGCACCACAATTAAGACATAACAAGTGGTGATGAAAATGTTTCGCACCCTCTTTTCGTAAATCGTAGCGTGCTAATCCGTCATTGAAGCTCACTTTATCGACAATTTTTAAATCAGTTAGAATTTCTAATGTTCGGTAAACCGTTGCAAGACCAATTTCTGGACTTTTTTTCTTAACTAAAAAGAAAATCTCTTCAGCAGACAGATGCTCTTTTTCATTTTCTAAAAGTACGAGCAGTGTCGCCTCTCGCTGCGGAGTTAACTTAAAACCCGATTCATGTAATTGTTGTTTCGTTTTTTTCATTGCCAATATAGCATTCATCCATTAATTCAACTCCAACAATTTATAATAATTACAAATAAACAAATGATAATACTTTGTTAAATTATAATAATTATAAGCTAGTTAAGAAAAACATGCAAGATATTCTCAATTAGATTTTTCAATTAATTTTGTGACGCCATCTTCTTGTTTGATTAATCCTTGCTTCATCAGATTACCCATTGCACGTTTGAAGGCGCCTTTGCTGATTCCAAAAGTTTTCATGATATCTTCCGGATCTGATTTGTCGGTAAATGGTAATTGTTTTTCTGCTGAGCGCTCTAAAATTGTCAAAATCATTTGTGCATCATCACTGATGGCTTCATGCGCACGTGGTTTCAACGAAATATTCAAAACACCGTCTGGTCGAACGCCTACAACACGACCGCTCACGTGTTCGCCTAATCGTGGCTCTTGATAACGTTCGGAAGGATGAATAAACGCCACATAAAAATCATCGGTTAAGACATACGTTCCTGCTAATTTCAAACGGTACGTTGTTCCAGAAATATCTTTATTTTTTAACTCTTCATTCCCATGTTTACTCAATGACTTAAAGATTTTTTCATCTGCGAGTTCACCCCAAATGCGATCTTTTGCATCCACCTTCAAAGCAATCATCAATCGATCCCCTTTTTTAGGCCACAATTCTGTCATCGTGGGTAACTCGTCTAAAGAAACAACAAAGTCTTTATCTGGTAAGCCAATATCAACAAAAGCACCTAGATCTCTTCTAGTTGCTGTTACGGTTCCAAAGGCATAATGACCAATGCGACTTTTAGGAATCAATGTTGTTAAACGATTTTCGTGTTTTTGATTTTGATAACCAAATCCTTCAACTGCTTCACCAATTTGATGCTCTCCTTCTGATTTGCTTAATCCAAAAGTTTGTCCGTTTTTTTGGACAAAATAATTTTTTTCATTTTCATCAATAATAATTCCTGTAAATATGTTTGCTAATAAATTATTCATTTCGATCTCCTTTTAATTGAAAGGCTTTGATTTCCCGTCACTTTTCTCTGCTATCATAACATACAGCTTTCACCAAGAACAATGTTCGAAGCAGTACTCCATAAAAAAAACTTAGGCGAATCATTCATCCTGATTCGCCTAAGCCAGTCATCTGTTAGATTAGTAAGTTTTTTAATTACTTCCATTCCCGCCAAACCAACCTGTTTTACAGTTGATTGTTACGATATAAAATGGTAAGGCACTTTCCCCAATACCACTCATTAGAGATGATTTGGTTGAAGTCGCATAAAGATTATAATAGCCCTCACCATTTTTAATTTGCGCTTTTTCTAACTTATAGCCGCCTTCGACAATATAGCCTCGTTGAATACAAGTAGCAATGACACTTTCTCCCACTCCAGATGCCCAGTTCCACGCTGTATTAGAACTATCTGCTACATCACTTGCATTCGTTCCCATGATTGGTTGATTTGCTGTTGAACCTGAACCTACAGTAGTCGTACCAGAAGCTGTACTTGCTTTCGCGGCTTCTTGAGCTGCTTTTTCTGCTTGGGCGGCTGCTTGAGCCGCAGCGGCTTGCTCTTCTTTTGCCTTTTGCTCTGCTTCTTGTTTTGCTTTTTCTTCCGCAGCCTTTTTCTCAGCTGCTTGTTTTTCTTTTTCAGCTAATTGATGATCTACTTTTGTTAATTGTTGTTTGAACGGCTCGGCAAGTTCTTTGTTTACGATTTTATCAACCGCTTCTTTCGCTACTTTGTATTGATCACGTGTAGCTGAATCAACAACTTTTTCATTTTGATACACAACTTTTATTTTTTCTTTAGCTGTTTCAATTTGTTCAAGTTGTTTTTTTGCCTCTTGTTGTGCTTTTTGAATAAGCGCTCCAAAAGCTGAATCATCTGTTTCAATTGCCTCGATTTTATCAGTATTTTTTAGTACTGGCTGTTCAACTAAATGATCATCTTCAATCACAGGTTCAGTAAACAAATCATTTACTTTTTTGATACTGATTATCTTTTCTTGAATGTCGTTGTATGTTTCATTTAATTTTTGATAATCTTTTGTAGAGTCAACTTCTTTTAACTCTTGCTTGATTTTTGGCAAGTCTTGATTCAAGTGGTCTGTACGAATGAACTCATTTGTATCATCAACATAAAAACTAGCTAGTTCTTGTTTCATTTCAGAAACTTGCTTTTCTTGTCTGGCTACCTCAGCAATTCGCTCGGCTTCGACTTTTTGCTGATTGTCATAGTATGCCCAACCACCAACACCTAATAAAATAACTGCAGCTAATAAAAGATAAGGTCCTTTTTTAGCTTTTTTTGGTTGTTCAGTTGGTTGTTTTGTTTCTGACATTGTCGGTTCTGATTCTTTTTGAAAGGCTTCTTTATCTGTAGCGGATGTTACAGTTGGTTTTTCAAGCTTTTCAGGCTTCACAGTTGTTTGCTCAACCGTTTCTTTCGTTGATTGTTTCACTGCATCGGCATTTTTTTTAGAACTCATTTTCTCTTTTTTTACTTGAACTGGCACAGCTTTGCTTGTATTTTTTTTAGCAACTTTTAAGGATTCATCTTTTGTTGATTGTTTCTTAGAAACAACTGTTGGTTCTTCAGTTGCTTTTTCTACTGTTTTTTTTGCTTCGTCAACTTTAGATTTCTGGTCATCGACAACTTGCTCAACAGTTTTTTCTTTTGTTGCCAAATCTTCTGAATGTTCTATGTTTTTTTCTTTTTTGTCGTCACTCTTAGCAGAATCAGATACGATAGCTTCTGTGTCAGTACGGTTTTCTTCTTTGATATCTGCTACATCTTCTGCAATCTCAGGTGCCTGTTCAGCAGCAATCTTTTCGTGGATCATTTGCATTAATTCTTTTGATTGTTCTTCATCCACGTCTTCACGATGAGCCTGAATGTACGCTGCAAGAATTGACTGGTTATCTTCTTTTTCAACATTTTCTTTTAGCTGTGCAATGCGTTCTTTTTTTTCTTTTTCAACCGTTTCATCAATCGAAAGTTCTTGTTTCACTTTGGTTTCTTTTTGATTTTCTGGTTGGTTATCTTGATTTTTTTTCATAGGTTTGACAGCTTTCTCTTTCTTTTCTTCCAATTGTTCACCTGCAGTTTCTTTTACTGCTGTTTCTTCTGGGGTTTCAGACGTATCAAACAATTCCATAACTGATTCAAGTGGCAAATCTTTTAGCTCTGACCATTCGATTGGGTCATTTAACTCTGTATCTGGAAAATCTGGTTGATTATTTTCTTCAGGAATTTGTTCAAGAGATTGGTCTGTTGTTTCGACAACATCTCGTTCATTTTGAATGTGCTGATCATTTTCTTCAAGGCTAAAGCCGCAATCTGGACAAACTTTTTGGCCTTTAATCTTTTTTGATCTACATTTTGGACATTTTTTTTTCACTTAGTGATCGGCTCCTTTAACTAAGTTTAACGCTAACATTTAATCTATCACATTCTAGCCTATCAGCCAATAGTTTATCTTTACGATTTTCTAACAAATCAGTAAATCGAACGTTAAAAATAAGAGTTAAAAAAATTTTTTCACACAAAAACAAGTTTTAGAAAGCAAAGATTATGTGAAAAAAATTATCCATTTGAACAACTAAAAAAAGCTGACACAAAACGAATTAACGTTTTGTGCCAGCTTTTTAGTTTTTATTCCAAGAAATCTTTTAATTGTTTTGAACGTGATGGATGGCGTAATTTTCTTAGTGCTTTTGCTTCAATCTGACGAATACGTTCACGCGTTACACCGAAAACTTTCCCAACTTCTTCTAAAGTTCTTGTTCGACCGTCATCTAAACCGAAGCGTAAACGCAACACGTTTTCTTCACGGTCAGTCAATGTATCCAATACATCTTCCAATTGTTCTTTTAATAATTCATAAGCCGCATGTTCAGCAGGGCTTGTAGCTTCTTGATCTTCAATGAAATCACCAAGATGTGAATCATCTTCTTCACCAATTGGTGTTTCTAATGAAACAGGCTCTTGCGCAATTTTTAAGATTTCGCGTACTTTTTCTGTAGGTAGGTCCATTTCTGCCCCAATTTCTTCAGGTGTTGGTTCTCTACCTAAGTCTTGAAGTAGTTGACGTTGGATACGAATCAATTTATTAATTGTTTCAACCATATGAACTGGAATACGAATTGTACGTGCTTGGTCAGCAATCGCACGTGTGATTGCTTGACGAATCCACCAAGTCGCATAAGTTGAGAATTTGAATCCTTTACGGTAATCAAATTTTTCAACGGCTTTCATTAAGCCCATATTTCCTTCTTGGATCAAATCTAAGAACTGCATACCACGACCCACATAACGTTTTGCAATACTTACAACTAAACGCAAGTTTGCTTCAGCTAAACGTTGTTTTGCTTCTTGGTCGCCTTCTTCGATTTTCAAGGCAAGTGCTACTTCTTCTTCAGCTGTTAAAAGGGAAACTCGGCCGATTTCTTTTAAATACATACGAACTGGATCGTTGATTTTTACACCAGTTGGTGCAGATAAATCTTCTGTTTTTGCTTTTTCAGCTTTTTTCTCACCACTTTTTAAACTGTGAATTGATGGATCACCATTTTCATCGACAACACTGATTCCAGCATCCTCAACTTTTTGAATTAGTTTGTCCATTTCTTCAGCACTCAATGTAAATGGTGTAGCAAGTTGGTTTGATAGATCATCATAGACAACTTGTCTTTTAGGTTTGTGTTCTTTGATGAAAGCTGTCACTGCTGCTTCATACTTTTTCTTATCTGTTACATTTGCCATAAAAGAAGGCCCCCTTCAAGTAGCTATTTGGCTTGTTTTAACTGTCTCGTTAAATTAATGATCTCGATTGTCAATTCTAATTCTAACTGTTTATTACCTGTACGTCTGGCTTCTTGCTGCAATTGTTTTTTTTCGATTATTTTATCAGCTAAGCCAGATTTACTGATAACAGCCAGTAAATCTTGAATTTCTCGCGTAGAGCTTTCTTCAGCGACTCGCAAATAGGCAATCTCCACCACTAAACGCCTAATTTTTTCATCTTGCAAAAAGTTTAAAAAATCTGCAAGGTTAAACTCTTCATATTGTGATAGATACGCATCAAACAAAAAATAGATTTCTGCGTACTCATCGTGGATAAATTGAAACTCTTGTTCTTTCAGCAAATTCCGAACAGAAATTTCTTTAAACACCCGATACAACAACATTTGCTCCGCTTTTTCGACTTGCGTCAGAGGTTGCTTTTGTTGCGGTAACTCCTGCTTGACCATTGGTATATTCGGCTCAGCAGTCCGTTGCTGTTCTTGGCGGTTTGCTCGTTTCAATTCACGCAATTGTTTTTGAATCGTTTCACGACTAACTTGAAATTCACTTGTCAGTTGTGAAAGATACATATCTTGCTCAATTGGCGAGACAACTTTACTTAATTCAATCAACACTTCTTGAAGATAATCTAACTTATCTTTTTCATTATCCAAATTCTTATTTTGCTTTAGATAGCGTGTTTTGAATGTAAAGACTGTTTCACGACCATGTTGAATCAATTCCTGAAAGGATGCTTCACCATACTTTCGCAAATATTCGTCTGGATCTAGCTTTTCTGGTACAACTACAATTGATAACTGTAATCGACTATTTTCACGTAGAAGTTCGATTCCACGATTGGTAGCCTCAAATCCTGCTTGGTCACCATCATAACAAAACACCAGGTCTTTCGTTAAGCGCTCCATTTGCTGGATTTGTTGAGTAGTTAAACTGGTTCCCATTGAAGCTAAACCATTTTTGATTCCGGCTTGCCAAGCTGCAATTACATCCATAAATCCTTCAAATAGTAGTATTTCACCAGTTTTTCGGATCTCGCTTCTTGCTTTATCCAAGTTAAATAAAACTTGACGCTTATTAAATAGTTCTGTCTCTGGACTATTTAAATACTTGGGTTGATCTTTTTCTTGACCTTTTTCTGGTGCTAACCACCGACCAGAAAAGCCAATCGTTCGACCTTGCGGATTGTTGATTGGAAACATGATGCGCTGATAAAAGCGATCAGAAAAATGACCATCATCATGCTTGATAAACAATCCAGAATGCTCAAAAACATCACTTGATAATGATTCATTATTGAACACTTGAACTAAAAATGAACGTTCATTTGGTGCAAAACCAATCTTAAACGCTTCAATTAATTCCATTGTTAACCCACGATTCAGTAAATAATCAAGTGCAGGCTGTCCAGCTTTCGTGTGTAGTAACATGTGGTGATAGACCTCTACAGCTTTTTCATGTGCTGTAAGTAACTTGCCCGTAGCTGAATTTGTTTCATCAGTAGCATACGTTTGTTGTTTCCATTGATCTGCTAAGGGAATTTGTTCAAATTCTGCAACTTTTACCACTGATTCTGGAAAAGTTAATCCTTCAAGTTCTTGAAGAAAAGTAAAGACATTTCCACCTTTCCCGCAACCAAAACAATGAAAAATCTGTTTGTCTTCAGCTACAGAAAACGAAGGTGTCTTCTCTTCGTGAAAGGGACAAAGTCCTAAATAATTTTTTCCAGATTTCTTTAATTGAACGTATTGTCCAATCACCTCAACGATATTCGTTTGACTCCGAATATTTTCAATCACTTCCTGAGGAATTCGCTGAACCATTGTTTCCACCCCCTCATTTGTATACTCCATAAAAATCGAGTAAATCTATCAGGAGAATAACCGGTAAAAAATCGCACCAACCGAAATCAGCGCGATTTTAAAGGACACAATTATACATGTTTGATTGTATCATATTCCTGTTCTTTTTCAAGTATAACGTTTTAAGAAGTTAATGAATTGTTTAAGCAAACTTATTCAACAGTTTTTCTTGAATATTGGCACGCCAATAAGCTAGACGAAGAACAATATTTATTGCCATGAGCCCAACGAATAAGCCAAGTTGATTTCCCACACCTAAATTCACTTCTAAAATGCCATGGAAAAGCATCGCTGCCACATAAATTCCAACAACCGTCGTAACAGCTAAGAAAATTCGTAATGGGTTGAAAGGATAACAAGCTTTGATTACAGCTAAACAACTAATTCCAATCAATAAATAATACATTAATGTTGTCGTTTCACCATTCGACCAATCCAATCGTTGTCCCAATAGATAAACTGTCACAACATTTAAGACAACTAAAAGTGCATTTGGTAATGCATTGATAAGCGCTGTTGGCAAGTAGCGATAATTGAC
Source organism: Enterococcus thailandicus (assembly GCF_001886265.1). Classification (GTDB taxonomy): domain Bacteria; phylum Bacillota; class Bacilli; order Lactobacillales; family Enterococcaceae; genus Enterococcus_B; species Enterococcus_B thailandicus. The sequence continues at coordinate 30,387 of NZ_JXLE01000012.1, read as the reverse complement.
TTTTCGTTTATCTTGCTCAAAAGATAAGAAGAAAGATGGGTACCCTTCAATTGCTAAGTCAATCAATGTGATTTGAATGGGAATGAATGGGAACCCAATCGCAGTAATCGCACATAAGATAGACAAGATGAAAGAATAAATTGTTTTGATAAAGAAAATTCCTGAAACCTTCGTCACATTGTTAACCACTCGACGACCTTCAAACAAAACTTCTGGCAACGTCGTGAAGTCCGAATCCAGTAAAACTAAGTTGGCGATTTGACGAGTTGCGCCATCACCTTCTGCCATTGCAATACTACAATCAGCTTCACGAAGTGCTAACACATCATTTACACCATCACCTGTCATCGCAACTGTTTTACCACTTTCCTTTAGCTCATTGACTAAGATTTTCTTTTGTTGAGGGCTTACTCGACCAAAAACTGTATAGTCATGCGCAGCTTGTCGTACATCTTCTTCATTAATTAAATCAGAAAGATCAATATAGGCATCGTAATTCGGTAAACCTGCACGTCGCGCAATATTCGAAACGGTAAAAGGGTTGTCCCCAGAAATAACTTTTAGATCCACACCTTCTTCATGCAAGTAAGCTAATGTTTCTGGTGCATTTTTTCGAATAGGATCGTCAATTTCAAATAAAGCAATCGGATCAATACCGGTTGGTTTATCCTCTGATAATTTTTGATTAGGTGCAACACCTAGCATCAAGACACGATAGCCATTTGCTTGTGCGGACATTAGTCGATCTGGCAACTGATTTTCTGGAACTAATCGTTCTGGTGCCCCAACGTACACTACACCTAGTTCAGGAAATTCCATTGCGCCCCATTTTCGGTCAGAAGAGAACGCTAAGACTTCTTCTACTTGGTAACGATTGGAAACTGCAAAATAATTACGTAAAGCTTGCATCGTCACATTATTATCATTGCTTTCTGCTAAATAAGTACCAATAATTTCTGGAATTGCCTTTTCATAACGTACATCCAACGCCTCTACATGTTGGATACTCATTTTTCCTTCCGTAATGGTTCCCGTTTTATCTAAGCAAAGTGTATCGACATGGGCTAAGGTTTCAATTGCATACATGTCTTGAACAAGGATTCGTTTTTTTGCTAGCTTCGTAACTCCAGTTGTCAAAGCAATACTAATTAATAATACCAATCCCTTAGGTAACATTCCTAGTAACGCAGCGGCTGAAGCAACAACGGATAGTTTGATTGATGCATCTCTGATGAACAAGGCTTGTAGAAATAAAATAATCCCTAATGGAATAATGACAAAACTGGTAAATTTTGATACTTTTCTGATTGAGTCAACTAATTCAGACTGAATTTTCTTGTGCTTCTTAGCTTCGCTCGTCAAACGAACTGCATAGTTGTCTGCGCCAACGCGAATCACTTTTGCAAAGACTGAACCACTTGTTAAGAAACTTCCAGAAAGCAATTCTGCTCCAGCTTCCTTAATAATTAAATCTGATTCGCCCGTCAACAAAGCTTCATTTGCTTCTGCTCGACCACTCAACACTTCCAGGTCTGCAGGAATTTGCTCTCCCGCACCAATTTTTACTAAATCATCTAGTACAAGTTCTTTCGTCGAAATCGCTCGCTCTTTTCCATCTCGCACAACTGTTACTTCAGATTGAGAAACAATCGACAATTTGCGGACAAGATTTCTTGCATGAATTTCTTGGTAGATTCCGATAACGATATTCATGATAATGATTGCGATATAAGCCATGTTGGAATACGCACCAACTAATAGCAGGCAGACCCCAATTCCAAAGTTCAGGAAATTGAATAATGTCAGAATATTATCGCTGAAAATTTGTCTAGTTGTTTTTGAAGCATCTTCTTGATAGTCATTTTGCTGACCTAACGCCAGCTTTTGCCTAACTTCTTCCTGTGTTAGACCGATCATTTTTTTATTTTCCATTTTTCGCCAACTTTCAAAAATAATCACGTCTTTAAGTCTAGCGGTTTCCAGACTTAAAAACAACTTGTTTTTTAGGGTTCAAACAGATTCTCAACTAAAAAATTAAAGTCTGTCCCTCGAATCTGTCTAAATAAAATTCAGACAGATCGTGCGTTTATTTTTGCTTACTTAAACATTTCTTCATACGCTTGAATAATTTTTTCATTCATCGCAACAATATCCGCATAAAACATATTTCCACCATTATGGTAAAGGTACCCACCATTATATAAAACGGATTGGACTCGCCAATAACGATATTGTGTTTGCTCTTCATTTCCTAACAGTGGACTCAAAATTGTTTTAGAATATTTTTCAGCTAACTTAACTGTGTTTTCACCACCGTTTTCTTTTACATACGCAATATAATCCTTTCCAAAATTATACGCTTGAATCGCAGTCGCTAAATCACAACCTTGTTTTTTAGCTTCCGTTATCATTTCTGCCAGATAGCTTACACCTTGATTGATACTTTCTTGTGGGTTATCGATTACGTTAGCTTCCCCATGCGCACTTTCAGAACTCTGCATCAAATCTTTACCAGAACCTTTTGATTCCGTTAAAATGATTGCTTTGACTAAAGCTTCATAATTTTCCATTTGATATTTTTGCGTAGCTTCTGTTATTTCTGTTTGATAAGCTTCTACTTTTTTTACAGCTTGGTACGTCCGATTAGCAAAAAAGATTGCGCCTCCGACCAGCGCGAGCACTACTGTAAAAAAGAAAGCTTTCAGTATTGAAAATCTTTTTTTCTTCATCACACATCACCTAGTTATTTAGACATCTTTTTTTATCTTACTATTTCTTTTCAAGATTCGCCATTTCTTCCTTGTTTTCTGTAAATTACTTAATAAAAAATGAAATTTTCCAATAAAATTTGTCAACTTACAAAATTGATCGGTAAGTTTCAAGGAAAACAATTGTCTAAAAACAGAAAAAATCGTTATAATTTAAACAGTAGGTGATTATGTGGAAAAAGAAAAGAAATATGCAAAAATGACAGATGGCAGTCAAATCTATTATGAAAAAAGTGGTAGTGGATTCCCTCTTTTTTTGCTTCACGGTAATGGTGGTAATGGAAACTTTTTTTCACAACAAGTACCGCTTTTTGAACAACACTTCACAGTTTATTTAATTGATAGTCGTGGGCAAGGACACTCAACAAACGAATCAGCCAATTTGAGCTTCAACTTAATGGCGGAAGATCTAGCAACCATTTTAGCTTTGGAAAATATCCAACAAGTAGACATTTTAGGATTTAGTGATGGGGCAAATTTAGCTTTAGTTTTTGCAAGTTCCTATCCCAAAAATGTTCATCGCTTGATTTTAAACTCTGGAAACACCTTGGTTCAAGGTGTTCGTCTACTTCCATTGATTGGTAGCTATCTTCACTATGGCATTATTTGGATTACTTCCTTATTTTGGCCAAAGTTGCGAAAAAAATTAGCAGTGATTTCTTTACTGTTACATAATGTTGGTTTGACTGAAACACAATTAAGTAATATTACGTGTCCAACACTGATTTTAGTTGGGAAAAAAGATGTGATTAAGCTCCAACACTCCCTTTTCTTGGCGAAAACTTTACCTAACGCCTCCTTTGTATTAGTAAAAGGAAGTGGCCATCAATTAGCGCGTCAGGATCCACAACGATTCAATCAGGAAGTACTCAAATTTTTAGAAGAATAGTAGGTGATTTATGTGTTAAAAACAGCCCTTCAATGGTTTAAAAATCATTTAGGACTATTTAAAACAATTTTTTTGATTTCTGTTGTTGTTATTATTTTTGGAGAACTCTTATCAATTGGTAAAACTTTATCTGTCGATCAGCTTGCTCAAACTTTCTCCGACATCCCAATTTGGAAAACATTTTTGATGTTCATCATCGGGCTACTTTGTGTCGCACCAATGATTGGTTACGATATAATTTTAAATCGTTTATTGGGTCAAAAATTATCTTGGAGTTATTTACTCGAAACTAGTTGGTTAATCAATTCGATTAACAATGTCGCTGGTTTTGGTGGTTTTGTAAGTATCGGTCTTCGTTCAGAACTTTACGGACAAAAAAAGGATGGAAAAAAAGTCATGCAGGCCCTCTCAAAAATTTTCTTATTTTTGATGGCAGGACTCTCTATCTATAGTTTGTTGTCATTTTTGCTGGTACTTTTTACGCCTGTCACTCCCTTTATCAAACAATATTGGATTTGGTTAATTGGCGGCGGATTATATTTCCCGGTTGTCTTGTTAGTCACTACCTTAAAGAAAGAAGGATACTTAGGTGGGTTGACTTGGAAGCTACGTGGACAACTACTTCTTGTTTCTATTTTGGAATGGACAGGTGTATTGCTAAGTTTTCTTTCGGTCGGTTTTTTGATGGAGATTCCGATTGATTTATGGCAAACAATTCCTTTATTTATTGCAGCTTCTGTCATTGGGATTGTGTCAATGATTCCCGGTGAAATTGGAAGTTTCGATGTAATGATGATTCTTGGGTTATCAGCAATTGGAGTTCCTCGTGAAATTGTAGTAGTCTGGATCTTGCTCTTTCGGATTTTCTATTACTTTATTCCATTTTTATTAGGCATCGTCTTTTTCTTCAAAAATATTGGTGCCTCTTTCAATCAAAGATATTCTGGCATTCCTAGACAACTAGCAACAGAAATCGCGCACAAAATTGTTGTCGTTTTACTTTATTTTTCTGGAATCATGCTCGTATTATCTGCTACAATTCCACAAGCTTTTTCGGAGTTTCATTGGTTACATACATTGAACCCGCTAAAATTCCATTTTATCATTCAATTTCCAAGCATTATTTTAGGTTTCTTACTATTGATTATGGGACGAGGAATCGCCGCGCGGGTCACTAGTGCCTATTTACCAACCATTATCATTGTAGGACTCGCTTTACTTTACGTTATTCTTGGTGATTTTACCTTAACTGGATCAATTTTCTTGACCTTATTATTAGTAATCATCATCGCTTCAAAAAATGAACTTTTCCGAGAACAATTAGTTTATTCTTGGGAATGGTTAACTGTCGATGGCTTGTTGATTGGCACATTAACTATTTTATATCTGGTGATTGGCGTCTATAATCTGCCAACCTTTCCACATCGGAAGCATCATTTTATTTCATTCTTTTTATTCCCATCTGAAAAAATTTGGCTTTCTGGTTTCTTAGCCATTGTTACCGTTAGCTTGATCATGATTCTCTTTGTTCACTTTTTACAAGGGAAAAAAAAATTAGTCGGTGAAGCTTTTGATGAAGAAAAAGCAAAAGCTGTACTTGTTAATTATGGAGGGAATTCTGATAGCCAACTGATTTTCTTGAAAGATAAACGAATGTTTACTTACGAAGCAAATGGTGAACCAACTGTATTATTACAGTTTGCTTCTTATAATAATAAATGTGTTGTTATGGGTGATCCTTCTGGGAAAAAGGAAGACTTTCCAAAAGCAATTGAAGCATTTATTACAGAAGCAGATCGTCTTGGCTACTTACCTGTTTTTTATGAGTCAAGTGAAGAACTTGTAATGATTCTCCATGATGTGGGCTATGATTTTATCAAAATGGGAGAAGAAGCGTATGTTGAGTTACCTGAATTCACAACTTCAGGTAAAAAGATGAAGGGCACGCGAGCAGTCATTAATCGAATTGAACGTGAAGGCTTCACATTCGAAGTCCTTTCTCCACCGTTTTCAGTAGAACAAATGCAAACATTTAAACAAATCTCAGATAACTGGCTTGGCAGCCGTAAAGAAAAAGGATTCTCTCTAGGTTTTTTTGCTGAAGATTATCTCCAACGCGGCCCCATCGCCGTTGTCCGAAATTCCGAACAAGAAATAGTTGCCTTTGCTAACATTATGCCAACTTATACTGATAATAAAGTTGGAACAATTGATTTGATGCGCTATGATCCAAAAAAAGCGCCTTCTGGTAGTATGGATTTCTTATTCATCCACCTATTCAATCATATGAAAGAACAAGACATTCAATGGTTCAACTTAGGAATGGCTCCCCTTTCAAATGTAGGAACCTCGAGAAAAAGTTTTCTTCAAGAACGAATTGCTTACTTGGTTTATGAATTTGGCTCCCACTTTTATTCTTTCCACGGATTACGTGAATACAAAGAAAAATATGCAACACATTGGACACCTCGATATACGCTTTATTCCCGAGATAGTTGGATTGCGTATGTCATGATTGCATTACTGATTATCGATAATGCTCCTGTCGAAAAAAATGGAAAAATGAATCCTTTACAAAAAGGATTTAAAAAATGGTTTAAAAAATAGCAAAAAAAGGATTCCAGAAATCATTTCTGGAATCCTTTTTAATTGTAACAAATTGTTTTTCTCAAAGTTTTTATGCTTCAATTTCAGTAACGATACCTGAACCAACAGTACGTCCACCTTCACGAATTGAGAAAGTTGTACCATTTTCAATTGCGACTGGGTGAATCAATTCTACGTCGATTGTTACGTTATCGCCTGGCATAACCATTTCTGTACCTTCTGGCAATACGATTGTACCTGTTACGTCCGTTGTACGGAAGTAGAATTGTGGGCGGTAGTTATTAAAGAATGGTGTGTGGCGTCCGCCTTCTTCTTTTGTCAACACGTAAACTTCTGCTTTGAATTTTGTATGTGGTGTGATTGAACCTGGTTTAGCAATTACTTGTCCACGTTCGATATCTTCACGTTGAATCCCACGAAGTAACACACCTACGTTATCTCCTGCCTCACCGTAATCAAGTGTTTTACGGAACATTTCAACACCCGTAACAACTGCCTTTTGCGTTTCTGGTTTGATACCAACGATTTCAATTTCATCACCAACACGAACGGCACCGCGGTCAATACGACCTGATGCAACAGTACCACGACCAGTAATAGAGAAAACATCTTCCACTGGTAATAATAATGGTTTTTCAGTGTCGCGCTCTGGCGTTGGAATATATTCGTCAACTGTATCCATTAATTCCATGATTGCAGCTTCAGCATCTGGATCACCTTGCAAAGCTTTCAAAGCTGAGCCTTTGATTACAGGTGTATCATCACCTGGGAAACCATATTCACTTAATAGTTCACGAACTTCCATTTCAACTAAGTCAATTAATTCTTCATCATCAACTAAATCTGTTTTGTTTAAGAAAACGATTAGATATTTAACACCTACTTGGCGTGATAACAAAATGTGTTCACGAGTTTGAGGCATTGGGCCATCAGTAGCAGATACTACTAAGATTGCACCATCCATTTGAGCCGCACCGGTAATCATATTTTTTACGTAATCCGCATGTCCTGGTGCATCAATATGTGCATAGTGACGTTTTTCTGTTTCATACTCTACGTGCGCTGTATTGATTGTAATTCCACGTTCACGTTCTTCAGGAGCCGCATCGATACTTGCATAGTCTTGAGGATTTGCTAGGCCTTTTTTCCCTAATACTGTTGTGATTGCAGCAGTTAAAGTGGTTTTACCATGATCGACGTGTCCAATGGTACCAATGTTAACGTGTGGTTTACTTCTGTCATAATGTTCTTTTGCCATAATTTACAAACCTCCTAAATAATATAGATCACTGAAATTTTCAGCTCTCACGCTTTTATTATAGTCCTTTTTTTATAAAATAAAAACGAATATGTCCTCCTTACTTTTTGTAAGGTTGGAACTATGATTATTATACGTCAAAATTGGTCAAAGTCAACTAAGAACACTTTCGCTGAACTTCTCTCTTCTACGCTTACCTTTTGTATCCTTTTTATAAATAAAAATTAGTTTGAGCGGATTCAATAGACGAATCACAACTTTTCAGGAATAATAGAGAACAGAGGTGAAATAGATGAAAAAATTAATTGGACTAATTGCCCTACTAGCCGTCTTTCTCGGTGGCAGTCTGTTTGCTTATGATTATTTTTATGGTGGCGAAACTTACTACACTGAAATTACTACAAATGGGGAAAAGCATACTGAACTCTCTGATAACGGAGAATCTTATACCGCGTATACGTACAAACAAAACGCCTACAATAAAAATGGCGAAAAGAAACGAGTTACTTTGAACGAAATGCGGGAACGTCCTTTGAAATTAAATGCCTATTTAAAACTTAAGGTCAATCCACGTAAAGGCGTCATGAGTTGGGAAGAAGTCAAAGAAGCTGACGTTCCCAAAGAAGCTTTAGAAAAAATGGAATAATCCTCTCATGTTCTCGAAACAAAAAGCAGTTCAGAAAAATTTATCTGAACTGCTTTTTTGTTTATCTTTTGTCTATTGTTTCTCGTTGATTGATCAAATTTTTATTACAATCGATTCAAGACCTCATCAACGTTTTTAATCATTACAGAAATTGTTCCATCTGGATTGTTCACAAATTCAATCAAATCGGGATTGCGATAGACATCTACTGGAACGATCAATTCAATTCCGTTAGATAATTTGAACTTTTGCTTGCCAAATTTTTTCTCTGAGATTTCTTGTACTTCTTTCACAGGAATTGCTTCTGGAACAAAGCCATGTTCCTGTACTTCCTCCTTAAAAGCCATCTTGGCAGAGATATTTTCCTTGAATACTTTTTCGGCAATCATTTCATGATCCAGACGACCTTTTTCCTCAATGGTATCGTAAACAGCTTCTTTCAGATCAGCAACCATATCAAATTCATCAGTCTCAAATTTCTTGCCTATTTGTTTCGCCACTTTTTGAATTACTTTGACGTTTTGCTCTAACGAAGGTGCTGGTACACTTTCAATCACTTTTTCTGAGAAATACCACTCTTTTTTTCCAGAAAACTCATATTTTTTCTCTAAGAGTTCATACGATAGCTCTTTCAGATTCACCGCAATTGCCTCATCTGCCTTTTGAGATTTAGAACCTAAGATTGCGCGGTTCAAGATTAATTTATTTTCAATCCCAGTTTCATCTGCGTCAACGAAATGGGTATACGATTCACGATAATTCACCTTTAATAGTGCCACATAAAGTTCTGTGTCTAGTTCATACAACACAACAAATACATCGGCACTTGGCGCCTCTTCACTTTCTTGATAGATTTCATACCAACGCGCCACGATTTCTTCACTGGCTACAATGAAATCTTCAGAAAAATGCTGGACGCTTTTGGCAAATTGGCTTTCTTCTGCTAAGTGACCTGTTTTGGTTTGTGCAGAAGAAATTTTTTGAATTTTTTTTTGTAAAAAATCACGAATGAAGTCCTTCGTTAAGTCTAATTCTTTTTGTGAAAAAACAGGTGAACCTGTTTCGCGATCAATAATATGCAAGATTGCCTTCTTTAAATAAATATCCATGAGCTCATTCCCTTCTTGTCTAGTTTACCGAAAAAACGAAAAAAAGCTAGCTTGGTCAAAAACATTTTTGTTCAAGTTTTCTTTTTCCTTTTTCTCGTGATAAAAATCAAAGCATGATGCCTTACTTTTTGTAAAAAGTGCGCTAAACTAGATAAAGGAAAAAAGAAATGGAGATGTGAACATGGAAAACTTAACAAGCACGTATCGTTTAGCAAATGGTTATGAAATCCCAGTTGTTGGTTTTGGTACTTGGCAAACACCTGATGGCGATGTAGCAGTTGCCTCTGTAAAAGAAGCATTAGCGGCAGGTTACCGTCATATTGATACAGCACAAGGCTATAAAAATGAAGAAAGTGTTGGTCAAGCAATCAAAGAAAGTGGTATTCCTAGAAAAGAAATTTTCTTAACAACAAAATTGTGGAATACCAATCATAGCTATGATTTAGTAATGTCTTCTTTTGAAGAGTCTTTAGAAAAACTACAAACAGACTATCTTGATCTTTTTCTTATCCACTGGCCAAATCCAATTACTTTCCGTGAAAATTGGGAAGAAGCAAATGCTGAAACTTGGCGTGCTTTTGAAGAATTATATGAAGCAGGAAAAATCAAAGCAATTGGTGTAAGTAATTTCTTGCCTCATCATTTAGATACTTTAGCAAAAACAGCGAAAATCATGCCAATGGTGAATCAAATTTTCTTAGCACCAGGTGAACTACAACCTGAAGTAGTTGACTATGCTCGACAACATGACATGATTCTTGAAGCTTACAGTCCTTTAGGAACAGGAAAAATCTTTGATGTTCCTGAAATGCAAGCAATTGCTGAAGCACATGGAAAAACAATTGCACAAATCTCATTACGCTGGTCTTTACAACACGGCTTTTTACCTTTACCTAAATCGGTCACACCAAGTAGAATCAAAGAGAACACAGAGTTATTTGACTTCGAATTGACTGAAACAGAAATGGCACAAATCGATTCATTAGATGGTGTCGTAGGTAAAGCCAAAAATCCTGATACAACTGAATTTTAATTTAGTAGGTGATTGTATGAATCCCATTCAAAGGTTAGAAGCGTTACCTGAAGAAATTCTTCGGACATTTCATCCAGATTTTATCTTTTTGATTGAACCCGATAAAATCCAACACTTTCCAGCCAGAAATATGTCACATAATCAAAAAATCCACGAAGTCAAAAAGCGCTTGGATCATTCGTTGATGGTGACTCACTGGAACGAGCATGAAATTATCTACTCGCCGGAACTAACCGTTTTTGCGTTACTACCAAAAGAGTAAAAACAGCTTGGACAATCTCTTTGTCCAAGCTGTTTTTTTGTAGCCATTTATCTTCTTCATTATTCTTCTGAGCAGAACTTTTTTATTCGTTTTCCCCGCTTAATATTAAAAAAAAACAAAAATTTTTGATAAAAATCAACAATTATTGGGTCATTATGCGTACTTACGCAAGTTTTTTCCTTTAAATCCTTTTCAATTGGCAAAATTTTTCTTATAATCGATAAGGTATGAGTGAAGGAGAGAAATCAAAAATATGAAGAAAAAACAAAAACAAAAATTATTAAATCAATTTCGTCCCTCTTTAGATGGAATTAGAAGTCAACTATTCAATTCATTAGAAGAAGAAAGTTTACGTCGTTACGGCTTACCTTTACAAGTAATGCTTGATCCAAAGAATCGTCAAATTTTAACAATTGGTTTGGCTGGAAATTCAAACGAATCAACTCGTATTAACGTACCAATTGATGAGAACTTTACGAGTGTGTTAAAACGCATTCGTTCTGGTGAACAAGATATCTTTGAACGTTTTCGTGATAACTTGTTGATTGAAATTGTTTCTTATTGGAACGATCAACGAATGAAAAACGATGAACCAACTGCAGAAGTTGTTTCAACTCCAGTCGCTCCTGTTGCTGAAGTGAAAGAAGAAAAAACAGAAAAATCAGTTGCAACTGAAGAAGTCAACGCAGAACCTGTCACTGAGGAAGCACCAGCAACAACTTCTAACTTAACCTTTGATCAGTTTGCAGCCGCTGTTGCAGAATATCCAAAATTCTATGTTGAAAAAACAGCAGATGCTGCAATCGTTTTTGAAAAAACAGCAGATGAGCCACGCCAATTAGCTGAAATCTCAATGACTTCTGAAAACGAGTTTACAGTTGAAAAAGCACTTGAAAGAAAGTATAAAGTGAAATTAACGCTTGTACCATTAATTGAGCAATTTGCGGCAATGCCAATTGTTAATCGCTAATAGCTAATAATAAAAAAGATGACATCCATGCGTATGGCCCTTCCGTTAGACAAAAAATCTAACGGAAGGACAGACATGGGTGTCATCTTTTCTTATCTGATTACATTTATCACAAATTTTTGATTTGTTTTTCCTGTATACGGGTAAGTAATCAACTCACCGGATTGATTATGAACACTGTTTTTTACATCTAGGTAAAGATTACTTGCACAATTTTTCAAGTAGTATACCTTGTTCTTGCCATGTTCTCCTGCTGGAATAAGTTGCCATAATCCCCTGTTACTGTCGTCCGCACGTTCAATCACAACATTATATCGTGATGTATTATAAGGGGTAGTTGCTTGTCTTAGTGCAAGGTGACCATAGTCATATGTATGTATGCGATAGGCTTTTGTATTTGAATCGTACCACATTTGCCATTTTTGGTTACTTCCGTTTTTATTTGGATAAATAATACCCAAATCGTTGGCTTGGTTCCAGTCGACAATTTTATTTGTATCCAGTAAAGTTTGGATTGTTACAATCGAGCTATCGTATACTCCATAGTTCTCTGGATTTTTTAAAAGCCGTTGATTTAAATCAATAACACTATTCACTAACTCACTGCTCGGATAATCAGCTATTACGATCCCTGCATGTTTCATTTGGTTATTACGAATATAATCTACAACGAATGGATTCATTTTTCCTGCAAAGCCTTTAATTTGATAAAAGAAATTTGATGCACTTAAATAATTAATATATTTAATATTATCTGTTCCTCCACTCTTTGTGGATTTTACCAATTGTTGCTCAATTGCCCAGCGTTTATCTTCAGGATTCACTGGCTCCCAATAATCTTGAATATCAAATTGACTTGGATAGGAGATTCCAACACTATTTCCCAAAAAATTGCGTAAAATGACGATTTTCCCTCTCGTTTCGCCTAAAGTTGGATTACTATTTCCGTAATAAAAAAAATCTTTCCAACAACTATTTTTTAGGTATTTTTCATTTAAAACTTGATTGAATATCTGATCGTTTACTGAACTATTTTCTTGCTTCAGACGCATATAAACAACTTCACTTGGATTTTTTGTAAGAAAACTCGTTACTTGATTCAAAACATCGCCAAACATTTGATTCAAATAAAAACTACCATGATGCATCGCAAAAGAACCATTTGTTTCACACACACGCGCATCTAAAAAGCGGATTCCATTATTCAATTGTCTCGTGATATCAATACTTTGTGTCTTCACATACCCCAGTCCCACAGTGTCTTTGATAGCATGTGTTGCTGAATCGTGTGTTCCTGGAATTGACAGCTCTGAAAGGCGTGTATTATCTTTAAGTTCATTCATCCAGTATCTATTTTTTGCTCGACCTTCCCAATAAAAATCACTCATCTCAGCATTTACCGTTATTGCTGGTACTATACATCCCAAAAAAATTATTCCTACGAACAACATCTGCCATACTTTCTTTCTCATAGATTCTCTCCTTCATATTTATTTTTGTTACTTTTTTATTTTATCATCTATACATTTAATTAAAAAAGCGATAACTTAAGTAATGACAGTGTTTCAAAGAAAATAATATAATGTTATAAAAAATACAATCTATCTTATCTTAAGATATTAAAAAGCAAAAAACTGAGACCATAAATTTGCCCCAGTTTTTGCCTATCTATCAAAAATAGTTTATTCAATTGATTTTATGTTGCTTGCTGAACATCAAGTAATATTTCTTTCGCAATTTCTTGGTTCATTTTTGCTTTACTTCTTAGTGCTTGCGCAACTTGCTCGATTTCGGCTCCTTTTGCACCAACAGTCATCGCTAATGTTCTTGCTTGAAGTGCCATGTGTCCTTTTTGGATACCATCAGTTACTAACGCACGTAACGCAGCCAGATTTTGAGCCAAACCAACGGCTGCAATTAGTTGTGCAAGTTCTTTTGCAGAATCGACTTTTAGTAGCTCAAAAGACGCTGCAGCTTTTGGTAATACCTTTGATGCACCACCAACACTTGCCACAGCTAACGGCAATGTGATTTCTCCAACCAAACCATCCTCAGTTAGACGCCATTGTGTCAAGCCTTCGTAGTGACCATTTTTAGCAGCATAGGCATGGATAGCTGCGCCCGTTGCGCGAGTATCGTTACCTGTTGCTAAAATAACTGCATCGATTCCGTTCATGATTCCTTTGTTATGCGTTGCTGCACGGTAAGGATCTAATTTAGCATATTCTGCAGCTTGTTGGATTTTTTTAGCAATTTGTTCACCCATTTGACGATCAGCAGCTAACCGCTCAAATGGAATAATACAATGAGCGGTTGCCAAAGACTCAGTGGCTAAATTACTTAAAATACTAAACAAAATTTCTCTTTCTGGAAACCATTCACGAAGTTTTGTCGCCACACCTTCTAGAATAGCATTAACAATATTGGCACCCATCGCATCTTTCACATCAATCAAAAAATCAATTGATAAGTAAGCTTGGTCTTCTCCCTGAAATTCGCGACTTGCGATTTCACGAACTCCTCCACCACGTTTAACAATGGATGGATAGCTGTCATTTGCGCACAGAATCAATTCTTCTCTGCGTTCTTCAAGTGCTTGAATGATGTCCTGATACGCTTGTTGACCAGCTAAAACAATTTGCCCACGCATCAATCGTTGTGGTGTTTCTGCCTTGATATCTCCACATAATTTTGCACCATTACTGGCTGCTGCAATCACTGAGGGTTCTTCTGTAGCCATTGGAATCCATTTTTTAATCCCATTAATTTTAAAATGCTGTGCAACGCCTAAGGGAATTTCAACTTCACTGATTTGATTTTCAATCAAGTGATTCGCTATTTCTTCGGGTAATGTTTGTTGAGCAAGCAGGTCAGCAGTGTTTTCTGTTAGCTCACCTTCTTCAACTAATTGATTTCGACGTTGTGCTGGCGTCAACTGATAGAACTTTTTTTTTTGTAAAAATTGTTCTTCATTCCATTCTAGATTTGCTTCAAGTAACATCGCTAATCCTAGACCACCACCAATGCATAATGAAGCGACACCATAGCGTTCTTCTTCTCTTAATAGCCCATAGCCTAAAGTTGTCAAGATTCGAGCACCACTTGCACCGATTGGATGGCCTAAAGCAATGCTACCGCCATAAATATTGACTTTGTCACTTTCCAACTGAAGTTCCTGATTCACAACAAATGAAGAAGCTGCAAAGGCCTCGTTGATTTCAAATAAACCAATTTCTTCTAAAGGAATATCCGTTTTAGCCATCAAATGATTAATGGCAGTAATTGGCGCAATGCCCATCATTGATGGGTCGATACCGACTTCCGCTACTGCTTTGATTGTCGCCAAATAAGGAAGATCATTTGCGATAGCATATTCTTTTGAAGCCAAAATTAATACAGAGGCTCCATCATTTAATGGCGAGGCATTTCCTGCCGTTACTGTTCCATCCTCAGCAAATACGGTACGCAATGTTCCTAATTTTTCTACCGTACTGTTTCCGCGAACAGATTCATCTGTTGCTAACCAGTGCGTTTCCTCAACTTCAATTGGAATAATTTCTTCCTTAAAAACGCCTGCTTCTGTTGCTTTAGCTGCTTTAAGTTGTGAAGCAAGTGCATATTCATCTTGTTCTTTTCTAGTAATGTGATAATGTTGGGCAACATTCTCAGCTGTTAATCCCATATGCGTATTTGAAAAAGCATCGGTTAATCCATCATTGACCATGCTTGAAATTGGTTCACCATAACTATTTGTTTCAGATTCATAAGGTTGAAGCAAAGGTGCTCTGGACATACTTTCCGTCCCACCAGCGATAACGACTTGTGCTTCACCTAATTGAATCAGTTGGCGTGCTAAAATAACTGCTTTCATTCCTGAGCCACATACTTCATTGACTGTCATCGCGGGGACACTTGTAGGAATCCCACTGTTGATTGAAATTTGTCTAGCAACATTTTGGCCATTACCGGCTTGCAAAACATTTCCAAAAATGACTTGGTCAATTTGTTCTTTGTTGATACCAGTTTTTTTCAATAATTCTTTCGTAGTCAAAGTTCCTAATTCGACAGCAGAAAAACGGCTCAAGCTCCCACGGTATTTACCTATAGGGGTTCTTGCAGCATCTATAATTACGACTTCTTTCAAGTAAGCCACCTCCTACAAAAATATAACATTCTTTCAAGTAAAAACAAATAGCTCACTACTATCGACAGTTTTTTCCGCTTGAAAATTTTAACAATCCTTAAATATTATCTTTTTTATATTTCTTTTAAACATTTTGTGATACTTTATTAAAGTAAGTTTTAATTATGAGTGAAGAGGTGTTGAAATGAAAATCGGGATTGATCGTCTTTCCTTTTTTATTCCAAATTTATATTTAGACATGACAGAGCTAGCTGAGAGTCGTGGAGATGATCCTGCCAAATATCATATTGGTATTGGACAAGATCAAATGGCGGTTAACCGCGCAACAGAAGACATCATCACTTTAGGAGCGAATGCTGCTAGTAAATTAGTTACAGCTGAAGACCGTGAACAGATCGACATGGTCATCGTTGGAACAGAATCTGGTGTTGACCATTCAAAAGCCAGTGCCGTCATTATTCATCATTTATTAAAAATCCAACCATTTGCTCGTTCATTTGAAGTAAAGGAAGCTTGTTATGGAGGGACCGCTGCTTTACATATGGCAAAGGAATATGTCCGCAATCATCCTGAACGAAAAGTTTTAGTGATCGCTAGTGACATTGCTCGCTATGGTTTAGCAACTGGCGGAGAAGTTACTCAAGGGGTCGGAGCTGTAGCGATGATGGTCACTGCCAATCCAAGAATTCTTTCAATTGAAAATGATAGTGTCTTTTTAACAGAAGATATCTATGATTTTTGGCGCCCAGATTATAGTGAATTTCCTGTTGTTGATGGTCCATTATCAAATGCGACATACATCGAAGCTTTCCAAAAAGTTTGGCAACAACATAAAAAACAAACTGGTTTGACCTTAGAAGACTATCCAGCATTATGCTTCCACATCCCTTATACAAAAATGGGAAAAAAAGCGTTGCAAAGTGTTCTAGATGAAACAGATGAAGCAAATCAATCACGTTTGCTGACTCGTTATGATGAAAGTATCCAATACAGTCGTCGTGTCGGCAATTTATATACTGGTTCTCTTTACCTTGGCTTGATTTCCTTACTTGAAAATTCATCTGCTTTGCAAGCTGGTGATCGCGTTGGACTATTTAGTTATGGTTCTGGAGCAGTAAGTGAATTCTTCACGGGAATTTTAGAAGAAAATTACCAAGATTTTCTAGACAAAGAAGACCATCAAGCTTTATTTGATAACCGCCAACAAGTTTCTGTAGTAGAATATGAACAAATATTTAGTGAAACTCTGCCAGAACATGGCCAACATGCAGCATATAACAGTGACGTACCATTCTCAATTTATAAAGTAGAAAATGATATCCGTTACTATAAAGAAGCAGAATAAAAAGCAACTGCCCCGTACCAATCAACAAAAAATTGGTACGGGGCAGTTTTGTATTCAATCATGCGGATACGCTAAAATAATCAATTATCTTTTATTCTGATTACAAAAAGTACTATTCATTCTCACTAAGTTTTTGAGGACTAATCCCGTATCTGCCACAGAAGCACGCGATACGTTACTGTCGTTGTACTGATTTGTTCAGCTTTTTGGCTAAATAACTGTGAGATTTTTTTTTTCAGCTCAGCTGTCATCTCTGCTTCATAATATTCAGTTAACAGCTCTCGTGAAATCGTCTCTTTGATCTGATAAGTAAAATCTTTTTTCTTAACTGGAATTTCTTTACTCTGTAAAAATTTTTCTATTTGGTTACTAATGAAGGGTGTGGTGTTTGGATCTCTCACTGCTATACCTAATTCGTCATCTATAACTGTGAAAAGATCATCTTCTGATTGGATTACTCGTACCATGACACACCATTTTTTCGCTTTCTTCATTAGTTTTTCAACTTGTGTTGTTTGAGTAAAAGCTGGATTTGCCGCTGAAAAAATCACCTCGTACTGCTCTTTAGAATCTAAAAACTTAGCAAAAGTTTGTTTCTTGAACACCACATTTTCTGCTCCAGAACGTTTTGCCTTTTGTTGCGCGTATCGTAACATTGACGCTGAAAAATCAATTAACTCATACTTAGCAACCTGTTCAGCAAGTAATGGTAGATACCGACCTGATCCACCGGCAACATCTGCTAGTGATTCTGCGGGCAGTACAGATTCCTTGTATAAAAAGTCTACGATGTCCGCAACGATTGGCACTTGTGACTCTTCTTGAACTGCGTAGTATTCTTCTGCAAATTCGTCCCATGCTTCTTCATTCATTTCTTTCACCCTTAATTTCAAAAAAGAAGTATGCCAATCACTTAGCACACTTCTTTTTGTTTTTGTAGCTAACTACTCTATGACTAATCGCTTGTTTATTCTTTTTCTTTTCCATTTTGAACATGAACAATAATTAGTTTTGTGATTTCCATTAAAAGAATGGTTACAAAAGCAATCCCTAAACAAATCAAGATTTCTGATACGCCAAAAGCTGTTGGAATAGAAAAGACTTCTTTTAGTCCCGGGATCATTGTTAAGCTAAACAAAGCACTACATACAACTACTGCAATCAAGACAACTTTATTGGCAAAGAAGCCTGCTTGAATTGCTGTTTGCGTATTTGAACGTGCAGGGAATGTTTGTAACGTACGACACCAAATCAATGTTGTAAATGACATTGCTACACCAAATTCAGGTGAATGCTGCATCCCTAACCATTGTGCAAAGATAACCGCAATCCCAATCAAGATCCCACGATAAGTCACTGAAACCAATGTTCTACCTGTAAAGATCCCTGTATTTGGATCTCTCGGTGGGCGACTCATTGTTGCAGGTTCTGCTTTTTCTGTTCCTAAAGCAATTGCAGGTAAAGAGTCATTTACTAAGTTGATGAAGAGCAGCTGCAATGCTGTGAATGGATTTGACCAATCAGCAACCAATGCAAAGATGATTGCAATGATGGCACCTAAGTTTCCGGCAAATAGATAAGCAACAGCTTTTTTGATATTGTCAAACACATTACGTCCAACTTCTACTGCACTAACAATTGAAGCAAAGTTATCATCTGTTAAGACCATTGCCGCTGCATCTTTGGCAACATCCGTACCAGTTCCCATAGCAATCCCAATGTCTGCTTGTTTCAATGCAGGAGCATCGTTGACACCATCACCAGTCATTGCAGAAATATGCCCCTTCGCTTGCCAAGCGCGAACAATTCGAATTTTATTTTCAGGAGAAACACGTGCGTAAACGGTCACGTTTTCTAAGATATTCATCAACTCATCTTCTGATAAAGCATCTAGTTCTGTACCAGTTAATGCTTGGTTTCCTTCTTCAAAAATACCGATTTCTTTTGCAATTGCAACAGCTGTTGTTTTATGGTCCCCAGTAATCATCACTGTTTTGATTCCCGCGCTACGAGCTTCTTCAACAGCTTGTGTTACTTCTTCTCTTGGAGGATCAATCATTGCTAAGATTCCGACTAAAATCAGATCATTTTCATCATCAAAAGTTAAGTCTAAGTTATCGATTGGACGATAAGCGAAAGCCAACACACGTAAAGCACGATTAGAAAAGGCTTCGTTTTGATTTTGGAAATTGGTCATCAATTCATCTGTCATTGGTACAACTTCACCATTCAACAAGACTTTTTTACTACGGTTAAAGACGATGTCTGGTCCACCTTTAACCAACAAATATTTTTCATTGTCAAATGTATGTGCAGTTGACATCAATTTACGATCTGAATCAAATGGCAGTTCTGCTTCACGAGGAAAGTTTGAACGGATTTCTTGATAAGGTTGATTTAATTTTTCACTAAAATCAATAAAAGCAACCTCAGTTGGATCACCTAGTTTTGTTCCGTCTTCACTGATTGACGCATCGTTTGCTAACACAGAGATTTCAATCAAGCGACGTTCATCATCAGACCATTTTTCTGGATTGTCTGTAAAGTCTCCGGAATTGCCATTTGCTAAGTAATAATCAACAACCGTCATTTTATTTTGAGTCAAAGTACCTGTTTTATCGGTACAGATAATACTTGTCGAACCTAATGTTTCTACTGCCGGTAACTTACGAATAATCGCATG
Organism: Enterococcus thailandicus; assembly: GCF_001886265.1. Taxonomy (GTDB): domain Bacteria; phylum Bacillota; class Bacilli; order Lactobacillales; family Enterococcaceae; genus Enterococcus_B; species Enterococcus_B thailandicus. Next base: position 10,673 of record NZ_JXLE01000012.1, on the reverse strand, counting down.
ACGTTTGGCCATCTTATTTGTTCCTAAAGATAACACGATTGTAACGATTGACTGCAACGCTTCTGGAATCGCAGCAACAGCAACGGCAACAGCAAACATCACCGCATTAACAATATCAACAGTTAAGTCACCTGTACCTTCACCAAGGAAAATACGTAATAACTGGATGCCTAAAATCAGCAATGACAAAGCAAGAATTGCTAAACTTAACTTCTTACTAAATTTATCTAATCCACGTTGTAATGGCGTTGCTTGCTCTGTTGTACTTTCCAACAAACCAGCAACTTGACCAATCTCAGTGTTATTTGCAGTTGAAGTAACTAAGAATTTACCACGACCATATGTCACAATGGTTCCACTAAAAACCATATTTACACGATCACCAACGGGAACAGTATTTGTAATTTCAACAACTTCTTTTTCAGCTGCAGTCGATTCACCTGTCAACATACCTTCATCTACTTGTAATGAGCCAGCTTCTAATAAACGACCGTCAGCTGGAACGTAATCTCCTGCTTCCAGTAATACTAAATCGCCAACTACTAATTCTTTTGCTGGCACTGTTTTTTCTTTGCCATCACGAATGACGCGAGCGTCGGGTGCTGAAAGATTTTTTAATGCTTCTAATGAACCTTCTGCTTTTTTCGCTTGGACCACACTGATAACCGAGTTAAGCATCAATACCGCAAAAATAACGAAGAACTCAACATATTCGCCCATGATCATTTGAATAAGCGCAACAATCAGTAACACAATTACCATCGCATCTTTGAATGTTTCTAAGAACAACTTCCAAGTCGGCTTTTTCGGTGCTTCTTTCAATTGATTTAGTCCGTCTTTTTCCAGTTTTTCTTTTGCAAGCGTCGTGCTCAAACCATTATTTGAGCTGTTTGTTTGCTGCATCAACGAATCAATTGGTTCTTGATAAATCACTCGTTGTGCTTGTTCTTTGTTTTCCAAATTTCATCCCCCATTTAATCTTTTTGCTCCTAGTATTATTTGACTGAAAAAAAAGAGACCCAAGACAAATCAACATTTGTCTTAGGTCTCACCATTTCATACAATACCAGAAAACCAATTGGTTAACTTACTGTTGATATTATCGCAACGATTTGTTGCCGGTTACTCCCCTAAGGAGATATTCAACTGTACTAATATCCTATCGTATTAAATGACAAAAAGCAACTATTTTATTCAGTTTATTCAACTAATTCACTAGGTTTTCGTTGATTGAAGGCAGTTCTCCCACATAGGTTTATTTTTCGACTCATGTTATACTAACACTATTGAAATAAAGGAGGATAATTATTTGGTAGGATTTATTGTTTCAGCAATTTATTTAATTAATGCCGTTTTTGCATTGATAACTATTTTAATCAAGCCACGTGATGTCGCAGCAATTTGGGCTTGGCTACTTGTTCTGTTTGCATTACCTATTGTTGGATTTGTTCTATATTTATTTTTTGGACGCGGTTTAACAGACAAGAAAAAATTCTATTTACGACAAAGCGACTTAAAGGAACTAGAGAATTTTCAAAATTTTCGTGATGATACCATCGAGCACTATGATTCTCAAACAAATGAAATCGAAAAACAAACCTATGTTGACTTTTTCTCATCCTTGAATCAGATGCCTTTAACTCGAAAAAACGGACTTACATTACTCACTGATGGACAAGAAAAGCTAACCTCTTTACTAAAAGATATTGAAGAAGCCCAACATTCTATCCACATTGAGTATTATGCATTTGTAACTGATGAGATTGGCAATCAGATTTTGCGTTTATTAGAAAAAAAAGCAGCGCAAGGAGTTCAAGTTCGCCTACTTTATGATGCGTTTGGCTCACACGGTACAAAAGCAAAAGATTTTAACCAACTAATCGCTAATGGTGGAGAAGCTCAAACCTTTCTAACTTCTCAAGAAGCCCTGCTTCGTTTTCGTTTAAATTACCATGACCATCGAAAAATCGTCGTAATCGATGGAAAAATTGGGTATACTGGTGGCTTCAACATTGCCGATCAGTATGTCTACACAACCAAGAAATTTGGTTATTGGCGCGATACTCATATTCGAATTTTCGGTGCTGCTGCTTCACTGCTTCAACTTCGCTTTTTAATGGACTGGAACGTTTCCGTCTCAGAAGAAAAAAAAGTTGGCTATCATTTGGATTATTTCTTTAAGAAAGTTGACGAAAATAATGAACAACATGGTAACGCTGACATTCAATTAGTTTCAAGTGGCCCAAATAATGAACGCGAACAAATCAAGTTAGCTTTTATCAAACTGATTACTTCAGCCAAAAAGCGAATTTGGATTCAAACACCTTATCTCGTTCTTGATGAGAGTGTGATTGCTGCATTAAAAATTGCTGCTGCTTCAGGTGTCCATGTTAAAATCATGATTCCAAATAAACCCGATCATCCATTCATTTACCGTGCTACACAATATTATGCACGACAATTGATTAAGGAAAACATTGAAATTCTAGTTTATGAAGCTGGTTTTTTACACGCAAAAACATTGATTATGGACGATGAAATCTGCATGGTTGGTTCCGCCAACCAAGACATCCGTAGCTATCGTTTAAACTTTGAAACCAGTGCAGTCATTTATGATCATAAATTTTTAGAGCAACTTTCGAACAAGTTTCTTGAAGATGAAGAAGACTGTTCTGCTATGACAACAGAGACAGTCAAAGAAATGTCGACTTGGCTGTTATTCAAACAACAAATTTCCCGACTACTATCACCAATTTTATGAAAACGACGAAATAAAAAAAGCAATCCAACAAATTGACGTATCTTATTGTGAAGCCACTAATTGGCTCACCTTCGTCACTTGTTGTTGATTGCTTTTTTTACTCTTTATTTATTTCACTACTAACACATTGCATGACGCATGGTTCACCACGTATGCAGTAGTCGAGCCTACCAAAACACGTTCCACTGCATTTAACCCAGTTGATCCCATAATAATCAAGTCGATTGGTTCCTTTGACTCATTGAAGTTAGCAATAAGTGTCTTAGGATAGCCATAAAGGATATACGTTTCAATATCTGTCCACCCTTTTTCAATTGCTAAATTTCGATGAGCTTTCATTTGATTTTCTGCTACTTCATCGAGCTCTGCTTGTAAATTAGTTGTTACAAACGCAAAATCACCAAAATAATTCCCTGTTACTTCATTAACATATAAGATGTGCAAAGTTGCTTGGTTTCGTTTTGCAATCGCAATGGCTTCAAGAAATGCCTTTTCTGCTTTTTCTGAGCCATCAATTGCAACTAAAATATTTTGATATGTGTCCGTCATTGTAAACGCCTCCTTTTTCTTTAGTTTATCACTGTTTTTTTCTAGGGACAACCAATGTGGTCCTATTTAATCACCTAAATCAAAACGCAAAGTCATTTGTGTTGCTCCCTTTTCAACCATTTGACCTAGCAACGCAACCGTTCGATTGTAGCATTCTTCCGCAAGTTGTTGGTTGATTTCTTCTAAATAGTCGGTGCTAAAATCCTTTGTTGCTTGTGCATCAGCTAGCAACTGTTTATTTCTAAAAGAAGCCATACTTTCTTGTTCATAGTCAGCATAAATATCAGTAAAGCGGTCATAATCATAATCCCCAATCAATGCTGCCATGCAGAATAACCAATACGGATGATTAAAATCAAAACTAGTCGACGTGTCAGAATAACGTGCAGGTGTTTGTTCAACATTGGTATAAAAAGGAACCAACACATTAAATGTATTAGGCCCAAATGCTAGCCATTGAATACCGGAGATTGATTTAGGAACATCATTTCGCAATTGTAAAATATGACATTGAATATTGCGATTGATGCCAATTGGACGGAAGCTTTTCTTTTGCTGATCTGTTCCCACGCCGTACGCATCAAATACAGTATCTTGATAATGTGAACTCAAAACAAATTTAATCTCTTCAACTGATATTTTTCGATTTGCATAGCAAATGAACGGCAAATCATCATCCATTGGATCTTGCACGATTTCTGGAGTGAAATATTTTTGGCCATACCAAGCACGTGGATTATTATAATGATGATCTTTGATTGTGGCACTCCCAAAAATGTGGCGCAAATTAAGTGCTTCCTCTGGATTAGGATTCAAGTGATTGTTTTCGATTAATTCAACTAAATCTTCAGAGCACATTGTATTTTCTGAATCCACCTCAAAAGTATCAATATTCATTCGGTTTGGTGCAATGACATACGCTTCATCAGGAATCTTGATTGCTGCCCAATGATGCCCGCCGATTGTTTCAAAGTACCAGATTTCGTCATTATCTGAAAACGCAAGGGCATTAGGCTCGTAAGTTCCATATTCTTCTAATAACTGACCTAGTCGTGTAACTCCTTCGCGGGCACTGGAAATATAAGGTAAGACAATTGTTAATAGATCTTCTTCGCCAATTCCATTTTCTACATATGGATCAACACCTAAAATTCGTGAATTCGAAGTAATTGTTTCCGTTGCTGTCATCGCTACATTTGCTTGATTGATTCCTGCTTCACCCCAAATTCCGATTGAATCATCTGCATTTGGTGTGGCTGTGTATCGCAAAGGATTTTCAGGTAAGGAAATTGATACATGACTAATCTTAGACTCATAAATTTTAGGTTGAGATTCCGGTTGAACAACGATAAAACGTTTAGGTTCGATTGCTTTCTCACTGTCTTCATTTCGAGCAATCATTGTTGAACCATCGATGCTCGCCTTTTTACCAACTAAAATTGTTGTACATGAACTTTTTACTTTATTTCGCATGTTCTCCACTTCTTTCTCATTCGTTCTACTATTAGTCTACTGCGAATATTCCCAGAAGTGAAATGATACCCTAGCAAAAAATTAAACTGGAGGAAAATTTTGACATTTCCTCCAGCCTTTCACATTCATAATTTACTTCATTGCTTGGTTAATCAATCAAATCCATGATCATCAGCTACTTGTTTAAACCAATGACCAGATTTCTTGATGGTACGCGCCCCTTCTTTATCTAAATCAACAGAAATGAAGCCGTAACGATTCTTATATGCATTTGTCCATGACCAATTATCCATGCACGTCCACATATGATAGCCGACACAATTTGCTCCTTCTTCAATTGCTTGATGAACATATTTCAAATGATCTTTAACAAATTTGATACGATAATCATCTTCAATTATACCAAACTCATTAACAAATCGTTCTTCTCCTTCGACGCCCATACCGTTTTCTGAAATGAAACATTTGATATTACCATAGTTTTCTCGCGTATTCGTTAAAATATCATAGATTCCCTTTTCGTAAATTTCCCAACCACGATAGGGATTCATTTTTCTACCTGGCATTTCATAATTATCAAAGAAGTCTTCTGGCATTGGTGATACTACATTGACCAACGGTGTTTCTTTTGCTTTGATCCGTCGTGGTTGATAATAATTGATTCCTAACAAATCAACAGTATTGGCTTTTATCAATGTTAGATCCCCTGGAACAATTTCGGGAAGCAAGTTTAATTCTTTAATAATTGTAACTAGATCTTCTGGAAATTCTCCTTTGACAGCCGGATCCAAAAAGGAACGATTAAAAAACGCATCCGCAATTTTTGCTGCTTTGACATCTTCTGGATTAGCATTATCCTTTGGATAGCTTGGTGTCAAGTTTAAAATAATTCCGATTTCTCCTGATTGATTCAGTTGATGATAAGCTTGAATTGCCTTAGCACTCGCAATATTTTCATGATAACCAACTTGAATTGCTTCCTCCAAATTAATATGGTTTGGAAAATGAAACTGATACAAATACCCTCCCTCAACAGGTACGATTGGTTCATTATGCGTAAACCAGATTTTAACAATATCTCCAAATAGCTCAAAACAGGTTTTAGCATAGTTCGCATATGCATCCACTGTTTCTCGATTGAGCCAACCACCTTTTTCTTGCAAAGCTAAGGGCATATCAAAATGATATAAGTTTACAAATGGTTCAATACCATTTTCTCGTAATCCCTGAAAATATTCTCGATAAAAAGTGACCGCAGTTTGATTAATCTCTCCTGTTCCCTTTGGAATTAATCGACTCCATTGAATAGATGTTCTAAATGAATTATGGCCTGTTTCTTTCATCAATTGGATGTCTTCTTTGTATTTTGTATAAACCTGTGATGTTTTATCTGGGCCAACCTCATTAAAAAATTTTTCTGGTTCCTTTGTATACCAATAATCCCAAATGTTTTCACCTTTGCCGTCTCCAGCAATGCGTCCTTCTGTTTGTGGGCCGCTTGCAGCAGATCCCCACCAAAAGTTATTTGGAAAGTTATATTTTTTCATTTTAAAGGTCCTCGCTTTTTAGTTGATAACGCTATCTTATCTGAGGAATAAATAAAAATCAACACTTTTTATATAAATGACTAGACATTTATATAAATCGATGCTATATTTTGTTTGTAATCGATTGCAAAAAACTCAGAGGTGAAAAATATGAATGGATTTATGGACAAACTTTCCGAAAAAATCATGCCCTTAGCCAATCTCTTAGGGCAAAATCGTTACTTGACCGTTTTACGTGATGCTTTCATGCTTTCTTTTCCATTAACAATGTTTGGTTCAATTGTTGTAGTTATCAATAATCTTCCATTTTTCAATGATGCGACCAAAGGAACTTTATCTACTCTCTTTGGAAATGGACAAAATGCAACAATGAGTATCATGTCAGTATTTGTTACTTTTGGTATTGGCTATTATTTATCTAAATCTTATGACGTTGAAGGTATTTTTGGTGGAGCTGTTTCTTTTGCTAGCTTTTTGATTCTTACTCCGTTTGTTATGACTACAGCTGGTGGCGAGGAAGTTTCCGGTGTACTTACACTTGATCGACTTGGCGCCAAAGGAATGTTTATTGGCATGATTGCTGCCTTCTTAGCAGCGGAAATCTATTGTCGTATTACAAAACGTGGCTGGCAAATCAAAATGCCTGATGGTGTGCCACCTGCAGTTACGAAATCTTTTGCTGCTTTGATTCCTGCTGTTGTAACATTAACAGTCTTTTTATTTATCAACGCACTTGTGACTGGTATGTTCAATACTAACTTACACGATGTTGTTTACGAAGTAATCCAAAAACCTTTAACAGGACTTGGTAGTAGTTTGCCAGCAACTTTACTCGCTTTATTTTTTGTTCAATTTTTATGGTTCTTCGGGCTTCATGGACAAATCATCGTCAACTCAGTAATGGATCCAATTTGGAATACTTTAATGTTAGATAACTTAGAAGCTTATCAAGCTGGTAAAGACCTTCCGCACATTATTACAAAACCTTTTATGGAAACATTTACTGTTGGACTTGGTGGATCTGGAATGACTTTGGCCGTAGTTTTGATTATGGCTTTCTTCTTAAAGAAAAAACAGTACCGTGACGTTGGCCGACTTGCCCTTGCACCTGGTATTTTTAATGTCAATGAACCAGCAATTTTTGGCTTACCAATTGTTTTGAATGCAACAATTTTAATACCTTGGGTGATTGCACCACTTGTTGTGACCACATTGAACTATTTAGTAATGGCAGCTGGAATCGTTCCTCCTCCAACCGGTGTTTCTGTGCCATGGACTGTCCCAATCGTTGCTAGTGGTATTCTTGCAACTAATTCATGGTTGGGTGGTCTTTTACAAGTGATTGATTTCATTATTGTTGGACTAATTTGGTATCCGTTCCTGAAAGTTTTAGATAAACAACCCGTGACTGATATTTAAAACAACAAAATTAAGACCAAAGCATTGGATAGTGTCTAATGGATTTGGTCTTTTTCTTTTCACTTCTTTCTTCTAGTAGTTGTCCGTTGTTCCAACTTTCGCTATACTCAAAGAGAGGTGAATGTCGTGCCAAAATATGAAAATATAGCGAACACATTAAGAGATCGTATTCGCTCAAAAAAATACCCACCAGATAGTTTTTTACCAAATCAAACTGACCTAGTCAAAGAATTTGATGCTAGTCGTATGACAATCAAAAAAGCAATCAATATTCTCGCAATGGAAGGTCTCGTCTATTCCCAGAGAGGCTCTGGAACAAAAGTTTTGAACCATCCTTTTTTCAAAAAAGATACTTCTCCAGCCAATGAATACGAGGGGCTTAGTCATCAGATGGCGCGACGTCAGCAGTCATTAGCTAGTCAAGTTATCCAGTTCGACGTTGAATTTCCAAATGAACAAATACAAGAACATTTAATGATTCAGCCTGAACAACCTGTCTACAATATTCAACGATTACGAATTTTAGAAAATGAACCATATATATTAGAGCATACCTATATGCCTATCCATCTGGTTCCTGGTTTAAAACAAGAGCATTTGCTATCTTCTATCTATGATTATTTACATCAGTCGTTAAATATTTTCTTTGCTGGTGCCTACCGAACAATTTCTGCAGATAAAAGCACAGAATTTGATCAAAAATACTTGAATTGTTCTGCAACTGATCCTATTTTAGAAGTTCAACAAATTGTTTACTTAAAAGATGGTCAACCAATTGAATATTCAACAAGTCGTAATCGTTTTGATGTACGTAGCTATTCGATCTTAGATGTTCAATCAAACTAAAAACGGACCCAAGCTGGGTACCGTTTTTTTTCTTTTGCTAAAAGGACAGAATAATTGCATTATCTGCAGATTCTTACTATACTAGTGAAAATCAAACTTACTTTTTGTAAGTGTTTCTTGGAGGAACAATTATGGACACACAAATTAGAGGCTTACATCATGTTACAGCTATGACTTCTAGCGCAACCAAAATTTATCGTTTTTTTACTGATGTTTTGGGCTTGCGTCTGGCAAAGAAAACAGTTAATCAAGATGATATCGAGACGTATCATTTATATTTTACCGATGAAAATGGCGCACCTGGAACAGACATGACTTTTTTTGATTTTCCTTATCAATCTAAAGGTTCTAAAGGAACAAATAGTATTTCTCGCGTTTCTTTCCGTGTTCCTAACGACTCTGCCTTAAATTTTTGGCATGAACGTTTATCAGAGTATCAAGTTACTCATTCAGATATTAAGGAACGTTTTGGTAAAAAATATTTAGAATTCGAAGACTTTGATAATCAATCCTATCAATTGATTTCAGATCAACAAAATCATGGAGTTGCTGCTGGTGTGCCTTGGACAAAAAGCAATGTCCCTACTCAATTTGCACTTATCGGACTTGGACCAGTTTTTGTTCGAGTCAGCCGACTAGAAAATATTGAGCAAATTCTCAAAACATTACTTGGATTTCATGAAACTGCTAAAGAAGGAAATTTCCATCAATTTGAAGTTGGCGAAGGAGGAAACGGCGCAACCATTATTGTTGAAGTTCGTAATGATTTACCTGATGCAATCGAAGGTTTTGGAAATATTCATCACCTTGCACTCCGAGTTGCTGATAAGCAAGCTTTGCGCTACTGGATTCAACAAATTCAGCAAGTAGAATTGCCTGATTCTGGTTTTATTGATCGTTTTTATTTTCAATCTGAATATTTTTTAGCCTCTTCACATGTGCTTTTTGAATTGGCAACAGACGGTCCTGGTTTCTTTGAAGATGAAGAGAAAAATCATGCAGGGGAAAAGCTTTCTTTACCACCTGCTTTTGAAGAAAAACGTTTGGCCATCGAAGAGATCGTTAGACCTTTTGATACTAGCGATGCGAACATGCAACGTTAACAAAAATAATAACAACTCGAGGTGAGCAATATGAACTACATTTTTGAACAAGGAACAAAAAATGCAGCAAAATTTATTTTACTGCATGGTACAGGCGGAGATGAACATTCTTTACTCGAACTTGCGAGATTTATTGATCCAGATAGCTCAGTTTTATCGTTTCGCGGAAATATCCAAGAAAATGGAATGAACCGTTTCTTTAAGCGACATGGACTCAACCAATTCAATCTCAAAAATTTAGAAGAAGAAACAGATAACTTATTAAAGCACATTAAAGAAATTAGTGTAGAAAAAAATATTCCGTTAGAAGACTGGATACTACTTGGTTACTCTAACGGAGCAAACATTGCTGCGCACCTATTACTAGAAAGAGAACACGGACTATCTAAGGGAATCTTTTTTCATCCTATGTCACTGGGTGTAAAGAAACACTCGATTGACGGTAAAGATAAAACAGTCTGGCTTTCTTATGGCAATGGGGATCCAATCGTTTCGAAAGAATCTTTTGATGAACTAGCTAATGCTTTTGAAAGTAACGGTAGCCTCACTTATGTCTATTCTTCAAATCAAGGTCATGAGTTAACAATGGCAGAACTAGAATCAGCTAAAGCATGGGTAAATAACTTATAATGCAAAAAAGAGACTGGCAACACTAAAGATACAGTTGTTCTTAACGAATCCTTCAATTAAAAAAACCTAAAATCCGCGTTTTCAAAAACGAATTTTAGGCTTTTTTTAGGATAATTTTGTCCTAGATGTCTTTATTTCATTAAATATAATAAATAAATATTTTCTATAAAAAAACACCAACATATTTTTTATGTTGGTGTTTCATTGATACCGGCGGCCGGGGTCGAACCGGCACGACCTCGCGGTCACTGGATTTTGAGTCCAGCGCGTCTGCCAATTCCGCCACGCCGGCATATTAAAACTTATTTTAAAATGAACTGGGGTAGCTGGATTCGAACCAACGCA
>NZ_JXLE01000011.1 GCF_001886265.1 Enterococcus thailandicus | reverse complement strand
TTGTCAAGAACTTTTTTGAAGTTTTTCTTGACGAAATCAAGCTTCATAAGCTGTCCTTTTTAAACGACTCAGTTATCTTATCATGTGATTACTCACACGTCAACAACTTTTTGAAATTTGTTTTCTGAAAGAATTTTCAACTTTCAGCAGTTGTCCGCCTTGCGAACAAATAATAATATACCAACTAAAACAAGGCAGGTCAATGAATTTTTTTCTTTTTTCTACTTTTTTTCACTTGTCCGATCATTGTTATTCAAAATATATTTTTTGTTCGTTTTTAAGGCGAATATTTAAGATGTTATTTCGAAAAAGCAGAAAGAATTTATTAAATCCCTTTTTGATTTTCTAGTAAAAAAAGAAGCTATCTGTTTAGCCAGATAGCTTTCTTCTATACCATACACTCTATTGTTTAACGCATTGTTGGGAACAACAAAACGTCACGAATTGACTGTGCATCTGTAAGTAACATTACTAAACGGTCAATTCCGATTCCTAATCCGCCAGTTGGTGGCATGCCATATTCTAAAGCTTCCAAGAAGTCTTCATCTACACCGTGTGCTTCATCATTACCCAGCTCACGCTCTTTTTCTTGCGCTTCAAAACGTTCTCTTTGATCAATTGGATCATTCAACTCAGTGAAGGCATTTGCAAATTCTCTACCAATAATAAACAATTCAAAGCGATCAGTAAAACGTGGATCTTCAGGATTTTTCTTCGCTAATGGTGAAACTTCCACTGGATGTCCATAAACAAAAGTTGGTTGTGTTAATGTTTCTTCAACAAATTCTTCAAAGAATTCATTAATTACATGTCCCACACCCATTGCATCTGTTACTTCCACGTTATGTTCTTTAGCAATTGCAAGAGCTTCATCTAACGTCATCTCTTTCCAGAAATCAACACCAGTTTGTTCTTTAATTGCATCGACCATATGAACACGTTTGAAATCACTCTCAAGGTCAACTGCTTGACCATCATAGGTAATGCGCGCTGTTCCTAAAACTTTTTCTGCTGCGTTACGAATAATTCCCTCAGTTAAATTCATTACATCGCGATAATCCGTATAAGCAGTATAAGCTTCTAGCATTGTGAACTCAGGGTTATGCGTTGTATCAATTCCCTCATTACGGAAAACTCGACCAATTTCATAAACTTTTTCCATTCCGCCAACAATTAAACGTTTTAAGTGTAACTCTAGTGCAATACGTAAATATAAATCAATATCTAGAGCATTGTGGTGTGTAGTAAATGGACGAGCAGCTGCTCCACCAGCTTCATTGTGTAAAACAGGTGTTTCTACTTCAATGTAGCCATTTCCATCCAGATAACGACGAATTTCGCTAATGATTTGACTACGTTTCATAAAACGATCAAAGCTTTCGCGATTACTAATCAAATCTAAATAGCGTTGACGGTAACGTTGTTCAATATTTGTTAACCCATGATATTTATCAGGTAATGGACGCAAAGCTTTTGAAAGAATTGTAAATTCTGTTGCTTTGATTGTTACTTCACCTGTATCAGTTTTCATGATTTGACCCGTAACTCCGAAGAAATCTCCTAAGTCAGCATGTTTGAAAATCTCATAGGCATCATCACCTACTTGATCTTTACGTACATAAATTTGGATTTGTCCTTCACGATCTTGAAGATGCGCGAAGCCCGCTTTTCCTTTTCCGCGGCGAGTCATCATTCGTCCAGCTACACTAGCAGTCAAACCCATCTCAGCTAATTCTTCTTTTGTTCTTGAATTAAATAATTCATGCAACTCTTCTGAGTTATGTGTACGTTCAAATCGCTTACCGAACGGATCGATTCCAGTTTCTCTTAGTTCTTCCATCTTTTGGCGGCGAACAAGCATTTGATCATTTAAATCTTCTACTTGATGTTGTTGTTCCTCAGTCACAAAAGTTCCTCCATTCTCCTAGTTGTTCTCAGTTCTAATAATGCCAATGAAACACAAAAAAAGCAAGCCGAACTTAAATTTTCGGCTTGAAATTCACAAAAATCTTAGAAATCTGTTTAATGTTTTATAGCAACTTTTTCCGTTTTTTCTAAAAAAGCTTCAAGCAAATCATTGATTTCCTGTTGGTTTTCAGAATGGTTGATTGCTACTTTTACTTTAGCTGCGCGAGAAATCCCTTTTAAATAGTAGGAAGCATGTGTTCGAAATTCGCGACAGGCTACTTGTTCCCCTTTTAAGTCAGTTAAACGTTGCAAATGAAGTTTTGCTGTCGCAATTTTTTCAGCCGGCGTCGGTTCAGGGATTAGTTCACCTGTTTCTAAATAATGTTGCGTACGGTGAATCATCCAAGGGTTGCCTAATGCTGCTCGCCCAATCATCACACCATCTGCTCCGACATACTCCAACATACGTTTCGCATCTTCGGGTGTTTTGACATCTCCGTTCCCCATAAAAGGAATCGTTAAATGCTGTTTCACTTCTTTCAAAATTTCCCAATCAGCTTCGCCCTCATACATCTGCACTCTAGTACGACCATGCATAGCAATTGCTCCTGCTCCAGCCGACTCTGCTGCTAACGCGTTTTGCACGGCAAAAATGTGTTGATCATCCCAACCAATTCGCATCTTAACCGTGACGGGAATGTCTACAGCAGAAGATACAGCATGAACCATTTCATAAACCTTATCGGGATCAAGTAACCATTTTGCTCCCGCTTCCGCCTTAATAACTTTGTTTACAGGACACCCCATATTGATATCAATAATATCTGCTGTCGTGTTTTCTTGTACAAATTGTGCAGCCTCAACCAAGCTATCTTTATTTCCACCAAAAATTTGGACACTTAGTGGATGTTCTGCCTCTTCAATATGAAGCATTTCTAACGTTTTTTTGTTTCGAAAATGAATACCTTGATCGCTAATCATCTCACAAACGACTAGTCCTGCACCAAATTCTTTAACTGTTACTCGAAAAGCAGAGTTACTAATTCCAGCCATTGGCGCAACAACTACGCGATTCGGAATTTCAACGTTTCCAATTTTCCATTGATGTTTCAACTAAATTCCTCCTACTGCTTCTTCTTTCAGCGCTAATAATTCTTGTTCAGAATACTCGTACTTATTATTACAAAATGAACAAACTGCTTCTGCACCATGGTCTTCATCAATCATTGCTTGAATTTCTTCTGTGCCCAGTGCAATGATAGCTTCTGCAAATTTTTCTTTTGAGCAGTCACAAGCAAATTGAACAGGCATTTTTTCTAAGATATTTAACTCTTCTGTTCCTAATAATCCCTTCAAAATTTCTTCAGGTGTGTGACCTTCATCAAGCAATGTTGATATTCTTGGTGTTGTTTTCAATTGGTCTTCAATTTTTGAAATTGTTTCTTCATCTGCACCTGGCATAATTTGGATCATAAATCCACCAGCTGTTTTGATGCTGTCATCTGTATTTACTAGGACACTTAGGCCAACTGCTGATGGAATTTGCTCAGAAATAGCTAAGTAGTAAGTAAAGTCTTCCGCAATTTCCCCCGAAACGATGGGTGTCTGTCCAGAAAAAGGTTCTTTTAATCCCAAATCCTTAGTTACAGTGAACATTCCTTGTGTACCTACTGCACCACGAACATCAATTTTCCCTTCAGCATTCAACGGCAAACTCAAATGTGGATTTTTAATATATCCCTTTACATCGCCTTTACCATTTGCGTCAACAACGATTCCAACAGCTGGACCGTCGCCTTGAATGCGAACCGTTAATTTATCTTCACCTTTTAGTGTCGCTCCTAATAATAAACTACCGACTAGTGTACGGCCTAACGCTGCCGACGATGTATGCCATGTATCGTGGCGACGTTGTGCTTCTGCCACTGTATTTGTTGCTTGTACTGCATAAGCACGAACAAAACCATCATGTGCTAGTGCTTTAACTAAATAATCTTCCATTATTGTATGTACCCCTTTTTTTGATTTTTCAGCTCCTAGTGAATCATACTAGCAACTTTCATTTTTTTCAACTTTTGAAATCAGAGCTTAATAATAAATAAAACTGAACAAAAAAGAAATCAATTTTGTTTGTGTACAAATTTCTAGTTCAAACTACTCAATAGAAAAACTAAATTGAGTGAATCCAAAGAAAAAAGCTGGGACAATTAATTGTCCCAGCTTCAAAACATTTTACTATTTATAACGATCTTCAAAGTTGTTTTTGTCGTAATCAGACTCTGTGTCTTTGTCTTTTTCTTCTTCAGCAACTTCTGAACCAGTTTCTTCACTGGCCAATTTTACTTCTTCAGCTTCGTCTTTTAGTTCTTGTTTTGTTTCTTCAAAATCTTGTTTTTCTTCTGCTTGTTTCTCCGCATCTTTTTCTTCTAAAGCACGTTTTGCTTCTTCAAACGTTTGTGCTTCTTTCTCACTTGGATAATCAGCAGACTCTGTTCCTTCTGGCATCACGCCACGTTCGAACAATGATTTAATTGCTTTTGCATCTAGTGTTTCAAACTCAAGAAGTTTTTCTGCAATCAACTTATGTTGTTCACGGTGTGCTTCGATAATTTCATGCGCTTTTTGATGAGCATCCATCAAAATCTTGCGAACTTCTTGGTCAATTTCAAATGCAACTTGTTCAGAGTAAGCTTTTGTTTGACCATAATCACGGCCAACAAAGACTTGATGGTTTCCTTCGTATTGAACTGGACCAAGTCGATCACTCATTCCATATTCAGTAACCATGCTTCTAGCTAATGAAGTAGCTTGTTCAAAGTCATTTGAAGCACCGGTTGATTGAACGCCAAAAATAATTTCTTCAGCTGTACGACCACCAAGTAAGCCAACGATTTGTTCAAACATATCTTCTTTTGTCATCAAGAACTGATCTTCTTTTGGTAAAGCAATCATGTATCCGCCCGCACGGCCACGAGGGATGATTGTTACTTTATGAACGATACGCGCGCGGCTTAAGACTAAACCAACGATTGTATGACCAGCTTCATGATAAGCAACCATTTCGCGTTCTTTCTTATTAATTACGCGATCTTTCTTAGCAGGACCAGCAATAACGCGATCTTCTGCTTCATCAATATCAGATGCATCAATTTTCTTTTTATTACGACGAGCGGCTACCAAAGCAGCTTCGTTTAAGACATTTTCTAAGTCTGCACCAGCAAATCCTGGTGTTTGTTGTGCAACCACTTTTAAATCAACGTTGTCTGCTAAAGGTTTATTTTTAGCATGAACACGTAAAATGGCTTCACGACCTTTGACATCTGGACGACCAACCAAAATTTGGCGGTCAAAACGGCCTGGACGTAACAACGCTGGATCTAAGACATCTGAACGGTTCGTTGCGGCAATCACAATTACGCCTTCATTTCCGTCAAATCCATCCATTTCTACCAATAATTGGTTCAATGTTTGTTCACGTTCATCGTGTCCGCCACCCATACCAGCTCCACGTTGACGACCAACAGCATCAATTTCGTCAATGAAAATGATTGCTGGTGCATTTTTCTTCGCTGTTTCAAACAAATCACGTACACGACTTGCCCCAACACCGACGAACATTTCAACGAAATCAGAACCAGAAATGGAGTAGAAAGGTACACCAGCTTCACCGGCAACAGCTTTCGCTAATAACGTTTTACCTGTTCCTGGAGGTCCTTCTAAAAGAACACCCGCTGGAATTCTTGCACCTAATTCAACAAATCGACGAGGATCTTTCAAAAACTCAACAACTTCAACAAGTTCTTGTTTTTCTTCTTCTGCACCAGCAACGTCAGAAAAACGAACACGGTTGGCTTTTTTGTCGGCTTCTTTGGCTTTTGATTTACCGAAGTTCATCACTCGGCCACCGCCGCCACCGCCACCACCTTGTTGACCCATCATCATATAGAAGAAGAAAATGATGATGACAATTGGCAAGAAGCTTAATAGTAGAGATACCCAAATACCGCTACTTGACTCTTCTTTAATTGTTGTTCCTACATCATGTTGTCTTGCCAAGTCTGTTACCTGACTTAACGTTGTGTCGTTTGGCAAAATGATAGTTGTGAAGTGTGTTGTTGATACATCAGTTGAACCTAGGATCGCTAAACCGCCACTGTTGCTAACTGTTTGTTGTTCCTTGTATTCACCAGTGATTTTATACACACCGTTTGCAGGTTGAACACTAAATTCTTTGATTTTCCCTGACTCTAATTGTTCAGTAAATTTTGAGTACTCGATGTCTGACGACTGCTGGCTATTGTTACCAAAAATAAAATAGACCACCATGACCATCGCCAAAATTACGAGGACATAATATAAGGCATTTTTCATCATGCCGTTATTCTTTTTGTTCATAGTTACCCTCCTTAAACACTAATTTGATTTAGAAATTTTTATCAATCCTGACCATTTCATTGTAACATAACTCATTTCAGAAAAGGCACTAATTTGACTGATAAACACTAGGTTTTAAGACCCCAACATAAGGAAGGTTTCGATAAGCTTCTGCATAGTCTAAACCGTAACCTACAACAAATTCATTAGGTACGTTAAAACCAACATAATCCGCTTCGATATCCACTACGCGTCCTTCTCGTTTATCTAATAAAGTAACAATTTTCACGGAATTTGCTTTACGATATTTAAAAAGATCAACTAAGTATGCAAGTGTTCGACCACTATCGATGATATCTTCAACGATCAACAAGTCACGACCTTCAACGTTTGTATCTAAGTCTTTTACGATTTTTACTTCACCAGAAGATACAGTAGCATTTCCGTAACTTGAAACATCCATGAAATCTAACTCTAAATAAGTGTCAATTGAACGCACGATGTCTGCCATAAAAGGAACAGCTCCTTTTAATACGCCGACTACTAGTGGATTTTTATCACGATAAGTTTCAGTTAATTCTTTGCCCAGTTCTTCACAACGAGCTTGTATTTCTTCTTTTGAAATCAAAACTTTCTCAATATCCTTTTCTAACATTGGGTTCTCCTTCCAGTTGCTTCTTTTGATATTTGTAAAGAAGTATGTAGTGTATTTTATCAGTTTCTTTGTCAATACTCAAATAAGAAAAGGTAAAAGGAACAACACTATACACGTTTCTTTGCTCATCTGTAATCAACCATGCTTGTTCCCTGTGTGAATCAGGGATTTTTTTGTCAATAAAGTAACGGGAAACTTTCTTCGTAAGCGTTTCAGTCAAACGAACCCGATCACCCGGATGTCGTTGATCCACCTGAAGTTTCGTACCGTCTTCGAGCCACAAATCATGTCTAAATTCCGACCAATCAGCAAGATTTTCTGGTACAGCTAGCTTGTCACTTGAAAACAAACCAATCCATTGTGAATCACTTAAATAAATCGGCTGGTTTGGAAGCAGCATCCGTGGCACGAAGCTTTGCACTGGTTGGAGCTGTTCAATTCTGACATTCGTATACTCTTTTTTAAACAGCCAACCTTTACCTAAATCAAACTGCCATTGGCTTTTATCACTTTTCCATTGATTCACTAGAAATAAAATTTGCTGCTCTTTTACTGCGACCGTTGTTTCGTTAAACAACTGTTCAAAAAGCGCATGAAGAAAAAAATAGCGTTCACTTTCAGCCATTTCGGAAATTTTCGCTACAGAAATTTGCCAGCCATTGGCTAATGGTTGGAGAAGTTCAGTTACTTTTTCATTCATCTGTTTTTGAATCAGTTCATCCGCCCATTGAATTTGCTTTGAAAATCGTTGGAAATGACTTAAAGTTTGCGAGTTTTCTTCTTTTAATCGTGGGATAACTAAGTGACGCAGCCGATTTCTTTGTACATCTAATTTCTGATTTGTTACATCTTCAAAATAAATCAACTGCCGTTCTTTAGCATATTCATATAATTGTTCCTTACTATAACTTAGTAATGGACGAATTAACCTTCCTGTTGCAAATGGTTGTATTTCTTTGATTCCAGCAAAGCTACTCAATTGTCCCCCTCTTAAAATTTTCATCAAAATCGTTTCAATTTGGTCATCTCCATGATGGGCAGTCATCAACGTATCATAGCCTTCCTCGTGCATGATTCGAGAAAAAGTTTGATAACGAAATTGACGCGCAGCTGTTTCAATTCCTGTTTCAGCAGGCCGTTCCCATGTAATGGAATAAAATGGAAGGTTCTTTGCTGCCGTATACGTTTGTAAATAATGTTCTTCCTCAGCAGATTCTACCCGTAACTGATGATTGATATGAACAACGCCCAAAGCAAAGAAATTTTTTTGTTGTGCAGCTAACAATAAATCCAATAAAACCATTGAATCTACTCCACCAGAAACTGCAACTAAAATTTTGGTTGTTTCCGACCAAAATTTTTTTTGCTGTCCTACTCTACTAAACCGTTCTTTCACGATAATCTACCTCCTCTCAAAAAAGAAAAGCCGAGACAAAACGAAGCCAATGTTTTGTCCCAGCTATATTTTTGTTTGGTACGAATAATGATGTGTTCAACAAACGTTCTCCTAAACTACGAATGGCAAGAAAAACGTTCGGATGATTCGTCATCTTTATTAGCTACGACGTCCGCCGCGACCTCCACGTTTTCCTTCAGTGTTACGTTTTAATGAAGTTAGTCGATCATCACTATCTTTCAAAAATGAACTCATCAATGAATCGAAGTCTTCTTTCGTATTTGAAGGCTGACTGCGAGAGAAAGATTTTTTAGGTGTTGAGCGAGTACGATTTTCTCGAGGTTCCTTATTTTGATGTTGAAATTTCTTTGCATTATGACTTGTTTCTTTACCAGCGCTTTCTGGTTGTTCTTGTGCTTTACGAATGGATAATCCAATTTTTCCGTCATCACCAACAGATGTAACTTTTACTGTCACCTCATCGCCAACACTTAATACATCATGAATATCTTTTACAAAACCGTTCGATACTTCACTGATATGGACTAAACCTGTTTTACCAGAACCTAAATCAATAAATGCACCAAAATTTGTAATACCTGATACTTTTCCTTGCAGTTTTGCTCCTACCTCGATTGACATAAAAAAAATGTTCCTCCTATTTATTACCCAATTTATATTCCTGCTTATTTTGCAGTTGTAGAACTCGTTGATTGGTTTGTTTCTTCTGTTGAACTGCTTGTATTAGATTCTAATACTGGATAGACTTGCTCGCCTTCTTTGGAATAAAAGAATTTGCTTCTGGCAAGCTTTGCGACATAGTCGTCATCCTTCAGCAGCGAGACATCTGATTTTAATTGCGAGACGTCTGCTTTGACTTCTTTCATTTCCGTGGTAGCTTCGACTTTTAGCTCAGCTAGTTTATCTAGACGTTGCATATCTCGGAAAATCTGCACACCAATGATTGAAAAAATGACCAAAGCGCCTAATAAGATGACCGCTAACCGACGTCTGCGAAAAACGAGCTGACGTTGTTGCTTTTGAAACTCAGCGTATTTTTTCTTTGTGTAATCTGTATCTAACGCAGCAATTTTATTGCTTTTTTTTGCCACTTGCTTTCGCTCCAATCTGTTTTGGCTTGTCTTTTCTATTATACCAATATCAATAAAGCTTGTCTAATCTATTAATTTACGTTTTCTGTTCTTGTTTCTGAAATAATTTCGTACATTTTTTGTGCATCTTCTTTTTTGGTTGACTCATGAAGTTCATTGACTTTGATTTCCATTGTCTTGTTCCCAAATTGGATTTTTAAGACATCGCCAACTTTTACATCACTTGAAGATTTTGCTAACTTGCCATTTACTTGAATTCTTCCTTTATCAGCCACTTCTTTTGCTACAGAACGTCGCTTGATAATTCGAGAAATTTTCATAAATTTATCTAATCGCATAAAATATCCTCACTTTTTCTTGAATTTTTGATTGAATCGTAGAATTTTTTTACCAAAAGGCAACAACAACCACTCACGAATGGTAAAAACTTTCAACGAGATGACCGCAAAGACAAATGTTAATCCGCCAATTGCGACACCGATAAGACTAATGAGTAATGCACCCGACCGATGCATGACCGGTCCAACAATCACTTGGATTACTCCATAATAAATAAATAGAACAAAAATCATCCAAGCTAAACTTTGTAACAATTTTTTGCCAAAAGCCCGCTCTTTCCAAAAGGCATTCACCTCAGTTGTTTCTATATGAATAAAATACCAAAGAGTCACTACTAAACCAAGTAAGGTTGATAGACTTGCCCCAATCGTTCCAAACCATTGTGTAAACAATGCTGTTGTTAATAATTTTACTAATAGTCCCCAGCCAGCACCTTTCAAGGATGGACGAAAAGAATTCTTACTTTGCGCAATACTTTGGTAAGCTTGGATCACGGCGGTTAAGACAATTGCAAACACAAACAGCACTAAAGTCGCATTTCCTGCGTAGTCTTTAAACAACGCATAGTTGATATAAGGTAGTAACATTGCTAACCCGACGGAAGCCGCCAAAGCTAGTGCCGTCGTTAACCGCAGATACATCTTAGCAGTCTTCACAAATTGTCCATAAACAGCATCTGCTAAATATCTAGTCAACGTCGGTAAAAAAGTGGCACTCAATGCCGTTGCAATAACTAGCCCTAATTGTACTAATGGCTGGCCACGATCGTAGACTCCTTTAGCTATTTTAGACGCATGTTCACTCAAACCATAGATTTGCAACGCATTCTTTACAAAAAATGAATCAATTAATTGAAAGAAAATCAATAATCCACTGTAAATCGAAACTAAACCACCCTCAACCAAGAAACGACGTATCAGCCACTTACTTGGTTGCGAGAAAATAGGGAAGCTTCGAAAGCGCATTGCCCCTCCATGAATTTTTTGTTCATAATAATAAAGAACAAGATACGCGCATAAGCCACCTACTACGGCACCACTCATTGCAGCAGTTCCCGTTTCGTAAACATCCCAACTATACTGTTTAAACGCAAATGCACTGAACACGATAATCGACACGCGAACAATTTGTTCCACAACTTGTGAGATAGCCGTTGGTTCCATCAAAAAATGCCCCTGAAAGTTTCCTCGATAAAAAGACAAACCAGGCATCAATAAAAAGGTGAAGGAAACAACTTCAATCAAAGGTTTCAGTTGATAATCACCCATCATTTGTGCTAAAACGCCACTAAATAACCAGACACCTAACCATAAACAAACCCCTGTCCAAAAAACTAAGGGATATAGTTCTTTTAGTGCTTCCCGTTGTTTTAATGGTTCTTTTTTTTCTGCAACATATTTTGAAATAAATTGTGGTAACCCCGATAGTGCCAAGGCCATCGCAATGCCATAAATCGGATACACTTGTTGATAAACATAAAATCCTTCATCACCAACTAAGTTTTGAAGAGGAATTCGATAAAGTGCGCTTAAAACTTTAGCAATAAAAGAAGCTACGGTCAAAATCACCGCTCCTTGCATCACTTGACGCATTTCTTTGTGGTCCAAGGGAATCGCTCCTTCCTATACCGACAAATATTTTTGTTGTCGCAATGCTTTAACAAAACGTTGGATTTCTAATAACCAAACAGCTTCACTCATTGTTTTAGGAATGGTTAAGCGGATAACCATTTTTTCCTTTTCAACACCTAAACCTGCTTTCAACGTTGTTTCACTTAACGCCTCAAACAATTGTTCAACAGAATAGCGTTTCGTACCAACCTTACTTAGCGTGAAAATTACTGTTTCTTGTTGCTTACGCATCGTTTCTAATAAGGCACGATCACCATCCATTTTCAATTGTCCAACTGTTAATAGATGAGCAACTTCTTCAGGGTACTCACCAAAACGATCCAATAGATCATCTTCAAGCTCGTCCAACATTTCTTGTGATTCCAGCTCCCGAATCCGCTTATAGATTTCAATTTTTTGACGTTGATCTGAAACATAAGTATCTGGTAAGTAAGCATCCACACCGAGGTCGATCTCCACAGTTGTTTTTTCAACTTGATTATTTTTTCCTTGTTTACGAGCGACAGCTTCACTTAACATTTGTGAATACATATCAAAACCGACTGCATCGATAAAGCCATGCTGTTGCGCACCTAATAGATTACCAGCACCACGAATAGACAAATCACGCATCGCAATTTTAAAGCCTGATCCTAGTTCTGTAAAATCCTTGATTGCTTGCAATCGTTTTTCACTGACTTCATTGAGAATCTTTTGTGGTTCATACATGAAGTAAGCATATGCCACTCGATTGCTTCGCCCCACTCGGCCACGTAGCTGATAAAGAGTTGATAAACCCATATAATCGGCATTTTCAACAAATAGCGTATTTGCATTTGGAATATCCACGCCTGTTTCAATAATTGTGGTCGTGACTAACACATCATATTGTCCTTCAACAAAATCAAACAACGTATTTTCTAATTGAACTTCCGTCATTTGACCATGAGCGTAGCCAATTCTCGCTTCCGGAACTAACTCTTGGATTTCTTCAACTTTTTGCTCAATGGTTTCCACTCGATTATAGAGATAAAAAACTTGACCGCCGCGTCCCATTTCACGATGAATCGCTTCTCGAATTGCTCCAGGATTCTTCTCCATAACATAAGTTTGAATTGGGTAACGATTTGCCGGCGGTGTTTCAATCACCGATAAATCTCGTACACCCAACATCGACATATGCAACGTTCTCGGTATTGGTGTCGCTGTTAATGTCAATACATCTACTTGCGCCCTAAGTTGTTTCAACCGTTCTTTGTGCTTCACGCCAAATCGTTGTTCTTCATCAATAATCAATAAGCCTAAGTCACTAAATTCAATATCTTTTGATAAAATACGATGCGTTCCGACAACAATGTCTACTTGTCCCGTACGCAATTGTTCAATCGTTTCTTTTTGTTGCTTTTTCGTTCGGAAACGGCTCAGCAAGCCAATATTAATTGGAAAACCTTCAAAACGTTCGAGCATCGTTTCATAATGTTGTTGTGCAAGAATGGTCGTGGGAACTAAAAATGCCACTTGTTTGCTTTCCTTCACAGCTTTAAAAGCAGCTCGCAAAGCAACTTCCGTTTTACCATATCCTACATCACCTACCAGCAGACGATCCATTGGTTTTTCTTTTTCCATATCACGCTTGATTTCCGAAGAACTACGCAGTTGGTCATCTGTTTCAGAATAAGGAAATGCTTCTTCAAATTCTTTTTGATACCCATCATCTGGCCCAAAAGCATAGCCAATCTCGGACTCTCTGGCTGCGTATAATTTGATTAGATCATCCGCGATATCTTCGATTTTAGAAGATACTTTCCGCTTGGTTTTCGTCCACTCACTACCACCCAGCTTATTGATTCGTGGAGCTTTTGATTCAGACGCAACATATTTTTGAATCAAATTCAACTGAGTGACAGGGATAAATAATTTGTCGTCATTTTGGTATAAAATCGTCATGTAATCTTGATGAACGCCATCGACTTCAAGCGTTTCCATCCCGATATATTTTCCGATCCCATGATTCGCATGAACAACATAATCGCCAACTTTTAATTCGTTATAACTCTTTAAACGTTCTGCATTCGTAACCGTTTGGCGACGAGCTCGTTTTTTCGTTGTCTTTTGGAAAATTTCTTTTTCGGTGATGACCACGATTTTTTCTTGTGGCAATTCAAAACCATTTTGTAGTGCCCCTTCAACTAATTGCACTTGTCCGACGATTAGCTCATCATTTGCCGTTTCAATGGCTAAAATATCGTCATCGCGTAATAATTCTTCTACTTTACGAATTCGTTCCTTGGTTGGAATATAAATCATGACTGTCTGCTTTTGTTTGCGCCAACGATCAATTTCCGTTTTCAACAACGGCATTTGACCAAAAAATTGCTGCATCGTCCGATATTGAAACGAATAAATGGCGTGAAATTTCAAATTGCCCATTCCTTTTTGGAACAAAGCAAAAAAGGTTGTCGAAAACTGTTCTTTTTGAATCAATTTATGAACATCGGTAACAAAACTCTGTTCTGAAAAAACACGAAGTTCACTAATTTTTTGTGTCTGCCATTCAGCTGCTTCTCGTTCAATTTCTCGATTTGTTTCCATCATCCTTGGATAATCATCCACCATCAAGAAGCTATCAGAGTGAAAATAATCTAAAATCGTGGTTGACGTTGGATACAGCAAATCAGCGTAAAGCTTTGCCTCTTCCGTTGGTATTCCCGCTTGCCAGTTTGACAAAATTTGACCGAAATAGTCTTGTAAAAATACTTGATCGACTTTTTCAGCAGTCGTTGCTAATCTTTTTTCAAGTAATTTTTCTAACTCTTTCATTCCATGTTCCAGATCAGTTCCTGTGTAGATTTGCTCTGACGTTGGCGAAATCCAAATCTCTTCCGTTGGTCCAATAGAACGTTGTGTTTCTGCTTCAAAGTAACGCATCGAATCAATTTCAACATCAAACAACTCCACCCGTACAGGATGTTCCATCGTTAAAGGATAAATGTCAACAATACTTCCGCGAATACTAAACTCACCGGGTTTTGCAACCATTTCTTGACGTTCATATCCCATCAGGACTAATTGGAGCGGTAGATTTTCTACATCAATTTCATCGCCAATTTTCCAGTTGAGTTGTGCATCAACCCAAGCATTCTTACTCGGTAATCTTTTGTGTAATGCAGCAACTGGCAAAAGATAAATTCCTGCTTGCTTTTCCTGCAATGCATTTAATGTGGCTACTCGCTCTGCTCTTGCTTCTGGCGAAGAAAAAGCCATTTCCGCAGACAAGACTTCATCTACTGGAAATAGATGAATGTTGTCTTGATCAACGACGTGTTGCAAATCTTCCGCTAATTGATTTGCGTAATATAAATTTGGTAACAAAACGATTATATTTTTATTCGTTTTTTTGAAAACGTGGGCGATCAGTAATGTTTTAGCAGATCCTGCTAGCCCAGTAATCAATTGCCGTGGCGTATTTGCTTCTAACTGAGCCACCCATTCTTTTACTTGAGGTTCTTGACCCACTAATTGAACAATATCCATTTCGCTTCTCCTTCTTAGTTAAACTGATTCATTGTATCAATAAATGAATGCCCGTCGAGAACAAAATTGATTGCTTGAACCGATTGATGAATACTTTCTTCTATTAAAGGTTGTGTTTCTTTACTAAAAGGACTAAGCACATGTGAAACCACCGTCTTTTTACCTTCGGGTCGACCAATCCCAACTTTTACACGATTAAAAATATTCGTATCCAAGTGAGAAATGATACTTTTCATTCCATTATGTCCGCCGGCACTTCCCTTTTGGCGTAAACGAATCTTTCCGACTGCCAAATCTAAATCATCATATACAACAATTAACTCTTCTGGATAAATACCAAAATAAGTCATTAACGGTCCGACCGAACGACCTGATTCATTCATGAAAGTTTGCGGTTTTACAAGTAAAATCTTTTCTCCCTTGTAAAAGAATTCTGCAACTTCCGCTTCAAAGGTATTTTTTTTAAATGTCGCTTGATGCTCTTTTGCAAGACGATCAACAACCATAAATCCAATGTTGTGTTTTGTTTGTTCATACTTCGTTCCAGGATTACCTAATCCTACGATCATTTTCATTTATTTATTCACCTAATTCTAAAGAACACAAAATGCTGGACAGCTAATCAGCAGTCCAGTTAAAAGATTCATTCTTCTTTTTTATTTTTAAAAACAGTATAACACATAAACAGCTGTTTCGACTAAAACAGAATGTTTAATAAATGATAAAAATATTAAAAATTTCTTCAAAACTTAATGAAATCATTGGTTTCAAGAAATAGTGAAATAACGCACATGTAAGCTTTTACATATGATACAACCTTGTTATCTGTTATATTTCCTAGTCAAATAGCGTGACAGCAAGGCTGATCCGTGTTAGCATAGTCAAGGGAAAAACAAATCAATGGAAGGATTGATACACATATGACTGCAACTGCAGAAATTAAAGATCACAAAAAAGTTATTCTTGTTGGAGACGGTGCCGTAGGTTCTAGCTATGCTTTCGCTCTAGTGACTCAAAATATCGCTCAAGAAGTTGGAATTGTAGATATTAACACAGCTAAAACTGAAGGAGACGCATTAGACTTAACTGATGCTCTTGCTTGGACACAACCTAAAAAAATCTACTCAGCTACTTATGCAGATGCACATGATGCTGACCTTGTAGTTATCACTGCTGGTGCTCCACAAAAACCAGGTGAAACTCGTTTAGATTTAGTAAATAAAAACTTAAAAATCAACCGTGACGTTGTTACACAAATCGTTGAATCAGGTTTCAATGGTATTTTCTTAGTTGCTGCTAACCCAGTTGATATCTTGACTTACTCAACTTGGAAATTCTCTGGCTTCCCTAAAGAACGCGTTATCGGTTCAGGTACATCTCTTGACTCCGCTCGTTTCCGTCAAAAGATTGCTGAATTAGTTGACGTTGATGCTCGTAACGTCCATGCTTACATCCTTGGCGAACACGGTGACTCAGAATTCCCAGTTTGGTCACACGCAAACGTTGCTGGACTACAAATTTACGAATGGGTTAAAAATAACCCAGAAGTAGATGAAGAAGCATTAGTAAATATCTTCTTCGGCGTACGCGACGCAGCTTACACAATCATTGAGAAAAAAGGCGCTACTTTCTATGGTATCGCAGTTGCATTAGCTCGTATTACTCGTGCTATCCTTGATGACGAAAATGCTGTATTACCTTTATCTGTTTACATGGAAGATCAATATGGATTAAACGACATTTATATCGGCGCACCTGCTGTTATCAATGCTCAAGGTATCCAAAAAGTTATCGAAATTCCATTATCTGATGCAGAACAAGATCGTATGAATGCTTCAGCTAAACAATTAAAAGAAATTTTAGACCAAGCATTCGCAAACTTAGAAGACTAATTGAGTGCTTCTTCGTTAAAGTGAAACTTGTAGCCGGGACAATGTATGTCTCGGCTTTTTTATTATTTTGAAATAATTATCAAAAAAGATTTTGTTTAATTTTTTCCATAATGAATATTTAAACTTCGTCTTTTTAAATAAATTATGCTATGATGAACTCGATATGCACCCTATTCTATTATTCAAGGAGTTATCGTTCTATGACAAGATCTTCCCAACACAAAAAAAAGATACACATTGGCATTCTTTCAGCACTTGGTGTTCTGTTGATATTAGTCAGCTTTTATACCTTCCGCAGTACATATTACACAAGTCACTTCTTACCTCATACTGAGATCAACGAAATTGATGTAAGTAATATGACTGTTGATCAGGCAAACAAGAAATTAAAAGACACTTACTCTAATACAACTTTAGCAATTGAAGAAAATGGTAAAGTTTGGCAAGAAATCGCTAAATCAGAATTAGGTTATCGCGATGATTTTTCAGATGATTTAAGTAAACTCTTATCCAAGCAAAACGGTTGGACTTGGGGGATGACTTATGTTTCAGCAGCTGAAAAACAAGAAATTGATCCTGTTAGTCAAGATCATTCAAAACTAGACGCTACAATCGATACGCTGACAACAAAGCTAAATGATTTAAATAGTAATCGAAAGCAAACACAAGATGCTACCATCAAAAAAACAGATGACGGCTTCGCCATTACACCTGAAGTTAACGGTGATTCAATTGACGTAGACGCAACCGTAAAAGAAATCAAAGAAGTTGCTGCTACAAGTGAAAAGCAAATCGACTTGAATGACTTTAAGCAAAAAGCTAAAGTTACTGCTGACGACAAAGAGCTAAATCAACAATTAACAGCTATGAACAATATTGCTAAAGTCAAAGCAACTTATAGCATTAATGGACAAACATTCCAAATTCCTACAAACGATTTAGCTAGTTGGCTGATTTATTCAGACGGCAAAATTGATTTAGATACTGACAAAATGACGCAATATGTGACTGAGCTAGGTCAAGAATATAATACAAGTACAAATGATACCGTGTTTAACAGCACAAAACGCGGCGAAGTAAATGTCCCAACAGGAACGTACAGTTGGACCATTCAAACAGAAGATGAAGTCGCAGCTCTAAAGAAACAAATTTTAGCTGGTCAAGATTTTACTCGCTCACCGATTGTTCAAGGAAGCACAACTGCTGATCATGCTTTAATTGAAGATACTTACATTGAAGTTGATTTACAAAACCAACACATGTGGTACTACAAAGATGGCAAAGTCGCACTTGAAACAGATATCGTTTCTGGTAAACCAACAACTCAAACCCCTGCTGGTGTCTTTTACGTTTGGAACAAAGAAACCAATTCCGTTCTAAAGGGAACCAACGATGATGGCACGCCATATGCAAGTCCTGTAGATTACTGGATGCCAATCGACTGGACCGGTGTCGGAATCCATGATTCTGACTGGCAGCCGGAGTATGGTGGCGAGTTATGGAAAACTCGTGGCTCACACGGTTGTATTAATACACCACCAAGTGTCATGAAAGAATTATTTGGAATGGTCGAAGTAGGTACGCCTGTTTTGGTATTCTAATACTCAAAAAGGAGTCAACGAACAAATTGTTCGTTGACTCCTTTTTATTTTTACATTTCAGCAGAAGTAAAGACCTCTGAGACATCATCGTCGTCTTCCAATTTATCGACTAGTTTATCTAATTGTTCGCGTTGCTCATCTGTTAATGAAATCATCATTTGGGGAAACATTGTCAATTCAGCCTGGACAAAAGTAAATCCATCTTTTTCTAATTGATCACGAACAGCTACAAAATCTTCAGGTGCTGTGTAGATTTCAAATACTTCAGCTGAAGTTTGCAGATCTTCTGCTCCAGCTTCCAGCACATCTTCAAACATTGTCTCCTCATCTACTGCTAATCCTTCACGTTGAATGACCAAATAGCCCTTACGATCAAACAAATAATTAACGGACCCCGTTTCTCCCAAAGATCCTCCATTACGTGTAAAAGCTACGCGAACATTGGTTGCTGTTCGATTTCGATTATCCGTCAACGCATGTACCAAGATCGCTACGCCACCTGGACCGTACCCTTCGTACGTAATTTCATCATAATTTGCTTCATCTGCCGCAGTTGTCGCTTTTTTGATGGCACGTTCTACATTATCATTTGGCATATTAGCCGCTTTTGCTTTGTCTACCACTAAACGTAGTGCAGGATTCATTGTAGGATCAGGCCCACCTGATTTTGCTGCCATATAGATTTCTCGTGAAAGTTTTTGAAAAATTTTACCACGTTTTGCATCTTGGGCATTTTTTCTTCCTTGAATATTGTGCCATTTACTGTGTCCTGACATTTCTACTCCTCCTTTATGTTCACACGAATCATTTTAGACCCTCTGACAAAAAAAGCAATCTTCCAAATTTATAATTTCTTTTTCCAGCCTTTCACCAAAATACACAATAAAACAGCCGTCAATGCACCCATTGAGTCAAGCATCACATCTTGAAACATTGGCGATCTACCACCGGTCATCATTTGATGAAACTCATCTAGACCAGCATATCCTGTCGCCGATAACCATGCTAAAATTCCTGTTAACCACCAAATTTTTAGCTTAGGAAACACACCTAAGAACAAACTACCCCCTAGAATAAAATATGTTCCAAAATGAGCTGCTTTTCGGATAAAAAACTCTACAAATTTGAAATAGCCTAAATGCTCAATACTCACTTCGCTTCCGCCATAATCAAAGCGAATCGTTGCGAATGTTTCTTTAAATGGCTGTGAAGAAAGCCAGCCTTCTAATCTGGAAACTTGTGACTGCTCTACATACGTTTGCGATGAACTATAAAATAATACAGCTACAATCAGCAAAGCAATGACCAAATAAAAGTTTCCATTTTTCATTTGTTTTTGGATTGAATTCATAAGTCACCTCTCCTACTTATCTTAGCTTTTTTTTTCGGAAACGACAATCTAAAAAAAGACTTCTTCTACTAGATAATGCTATACTAAATGTTGAACAAAAAATTGAAGGGAGATTTTTTATGAACTATTCATTAAACTGGGATCTTGACTCCATTTTTTCTGGGGGAAGCAATTCTTTAGCCTTAAATGAGCGTATGACTGAGCTTGAATCACAGATGGAAAACTATTATCAATTAGTTGGGAATTGGGAATTCACACCAGAAGACTTTGAACAACTACAAACCATTTTACAATTACAAGCAAAAATTTCTGATGGATTCACTCAATGTGACAGCTACATCACTGCACTATTATCTGCAAATGTAAACGATTCACAAGCGAAAATTTTATCTGGAAAACTTTATGCACTTCTTCCTCGACTACAGTCAGCAGAAACTGTCCTTTCGACAAAATTTGCAAAAATAAATGAAGAACACTGGCAAACACTAATCACAAATTCTAATTTTCAACTACTTGCGTTTCGTTTAAATGAACTTCGTCGTGATGGTGCGCAATTATTATCAGAATCCGAAGAAAATATTATCAATACTTTATCACTTGATGGGCTAAACGCTTGGAGTAGTCACTACGATACCATCGTTGCCAGCATCAAGATTCCTTTTACTCAAAACGGTGAAACAGTTGAACTTTCCGCTGGACAAGCATTCAATAAAATGATGAGTGATCCTGATCAAGAAATTCGTAAAACATTATTTGTTGCTTGGGAAACAGCATGGAAAGAAAAAGCACCCCTATTTGGCGATACACTAAATCATTTAGATGGTTTCCGTCTCTCTACTTATAAGCTTCACGGCATTACTGATTATCTGCAAAAACCGTTAGAATACAATCGCTTGAAAAAAGAAACTCTTGATGTTATGTGGTCAACGATTGAGAAAAACAAACAACCTTTAGCAGACTATTTGACCCGAAAAGCAAATCTTTTTGGCAAAGAAAAAATGGAATGGCAAGATCAAGATGCACCAATCATTTTAGGCGACCTAGAAGAAAAAACATTTACCTTTGATGAAGCTGCGGCGTTTATCGTCGAAAACTTTAAAAAATTCAGTCCTAAAATGGCTGACTTTGCTCGATCAGCATTTGAAAAAAGTTGGATTGAAGCGGAAGATCGTCCAGGAAAACGCCCAGGTGGTTACTGTACTGAATTACCTGAAACAAAAGAATCAAGAATTTTCATGACTTATAGCAATTCTGTAAATGAGGTTGCTACCTTAGCACATGAACTTGGTCATGCCTTTCACAGTAGTACAATGTGGGATCTTCCTTCATTAAACCGTGAATATGCTATGAATGTAGCAGAAACTGCTAGTACTTTTGCAGAACTGATTGTAGCGGATGCTACCCTAAAAGCTGCAAAATCCAAAGAAGAGCAAATCAATTTACTAGATACTAAATTACAAAATGCGCTGGCCATGTTCATGAACATTCATTCACGTTTTATTTTTGAAAACAGTTTTTATACTGCTCGTCAAAAAGGATTAGTTTCTGAAGAAGAAATAACTTCGATGATGATTGACGCGCAAAAAGAAGGTTATCAAGATGCCTTGGCTAGTTACCATCCATATTTCTGGTCAGCAAAATTACATTTCTTTATTGATGATGTACCATTTTATAATTTTCCGTATACATTTGGCTATCTATTCAGTATGGGAATTTATGCTTATGCTAATCAAAAAGGCACAAATTTTGAACAAGAATACATTGATTTACTAAGAGATACAGCTTCAATGACTACAGAAGAGCTAGCTGAAAAACATCTTGGTGTTGATCTAACAAAACCAGATTTCTGGCAAGCCGGAATTGACATGGTTTTAGATGATATTCAACAATTCATGGAATTAACGGAAGAATTTGTTCAATAATTCTTTTAACACAAAAAACCTGAACGACTTTTCAATCCAAAAAGTTGTTCAGGCTTTTTATTTAAGTAAAAAAACAGAAAAGAGTTAGGCTGATGCCCAACTCTTTTATTTTTTCAATTAAAATTACATGCTAACTGCAAAGTCAGGTGCAAACCATTGAACTGAGCCAACTTTTACACTTTCACCTGGTTGAGGTGCATGGATGTATTGTCCGCCACCTAAAGCAATTGCTACGTGGTAAGTTCCACCAGCTGAACCCCAGAATAATAGGTCTCCTGCTTTAGCTTGAGAAACTGAAATTTTTGTTCCAGCTTGTTCTTGAGGAACAGTATAGCCACCGATGTCACGACCAGTTACTTGTAAGTATACATAGCGTGTGAAACCTGAGCAGTCAAATCCTGATGGAGTTTTTCCACCCCAAACATATGGTGTACCAATATATTTGTAAGCTTCTGCTACGATAGCTGAACCATTAACAGATGATGAACCACCAGTTGATGGAGGTGTAACAGGTTTAGATGGTGTAGTTGAACCATCGTTACCAGTATTTGAGTTTCCATTACCAGTACTTGGTGTTGTTGGTTCTTGAACTACAGGAGCTTCTGAAGAAGAATCTTCTGTTACAGGAGCTTCCGGTGTTGTTGATTCTTCAGGTGCTGAAGTTTCAGGTACTGTAGACTCTTCAGGTGTTGAAGTTTCAGGTACAGTTGATTCTTCAGGTGTTGAAGTTTCAGGTGTTGTTGACTCTTCTGTTGCTGAAGATTCAGGCGTTGTTGATTCTTCTACTACTGAAGAATCAGATGTTGCTGTTGCTGAAGATTCAGATACTACAGTTGATTCAGTAGCTGTAGATTCAGAAACTGCTGTTTGTGCAGCAGCTTGAGCTTCTGCTTGTTCACGTGCTTCTTTTTCAGCTTTTTCTTGAGCAGCTTGTTGACGTGCTTGTTCTGCTAAACGTTCTTGTTCGCGAATACGAGCTTGTTCAGCTTCTGCTTCTGCTTTTTGGCGATTTAAATCTGCTTTCTTATCTTCAGCAGTTGCTTGTTCAGCAGCTAATGAAGTTTTCATTACGTTTAAGTCAGCTTGTGCAGATAAAAGATCACCTTTTTGAGCTTCTAAAGCTGCTTGGTTTTCAGCAAGTTCTTGTTGTTTTTGTTTGTTTTCAGCTTGTTTGTCTTCAACAGCTTTTTTATCTTCTTTTTGTTGTTCAATTAATTCATTGTTTGCTTTAACGATTGTTGTCATCGCATGAATACGACCAACAGCATCTGCAAATGAGTCTGCATCCATTACAGCATCAATGTAATTTGAACTTGTATTTTTCACTTGTGCTTCACGCGCTTGATTTTGAATTGTATCTTGGCGTTTTTCAATACGTTCTTGTAAATCTGCAATTTCTTTTTCTAATTGTGCAGATTCATTACGTAAAGTTTCTTGTTTTGATAATAAATCTTGAGCTTGTGTGTTAATATCAGTAACTTGACTTTCCAAAGCATCAATTTGTGATTGTGCATCTAATTGTTGGTTTTGTAGGTCTGCAATTTTCTTATCTTGTTGTTGGATCTGTGAATCGAAATCATCTGCCGCGGCAGCGATCGGTGATGCTACGGCAGTTAAAGTCATTGAACAAACCATTACTGCTGATAATAAACTCTTTTTCACTCTTCATTCCTCCGACTGGCTTAATTTAATAAATATCTAAAAATATTTAAGTCTTTCTTAACGATAAGAAAATTGTACCATAGCTGTATGTCAGCGATATAATAGTTATGTTACAAAAATATTTCAAAATACATTTATAAAATGACAAAATTGTTAGAAAAGGAAATAGAAACAAAAAAAGAAATTATTCATCACTGAATAATTTCTTAAATGGAAATACAAAAATAGCAAAAATAATCATGTTCAACAGCAATGTTGGGCCTAAAAACTGGGTAATAAAATAATTCTTATTCACTATCGCAAGTTTAAAAATCAGCTGAATAATTAACGTAAATAGTTCATATCCAGTCACAAAAATAATCATACTAAAAAATTCGGTAAATATATTTGTATGAATAATTTGACTCATTGAGTACATGATAAAAACAATTAAGGGAAGTGCTACCGCATAAATACCAATTACACCAATATAATACATATCAAAAATGGCACCTAAGACGATTGTCGTAATTAACAGATATCTTTTTGAGAAGCTTAGGCTACAAAATAGTAATGCCAGAATCAAAAAATGCGCATTTGCCATGTAGACACCTTTTGTCCACTCACCTAAAACTCTAGTTACCTGCCCATCCAAAAGCATAAGAAAGAACAGGATAACAGGTAGGTAATACTTCATCGTTTCTTTTTTCAGCATAAGCTACTCATCCTCCACTAAGCGTTGGATGATTGTGACAACTGATAAGTCATACATCTGTGCATAAGGTTTGATATAAACTTCTCGATCTAAACCATTACTGTCAGGTTTAACTTTTGTAACTGTCCCGATTGACAAGTTAGCAGGTGAATTACCTCCTAAACCAGATGTCTGTACAACATCGCCTTCCTTGATGTCTGTATCACCAGTCAATTGTGTTGCAACCAACGCTTGGTTTGCTTCATCATATCCTTTGAGCAACCCAAAAGCATTCCCGTTGGCAGAATTAATTTTTACCGGAAAATGATCTGAACTTTCATTAGCTGAAGTTAATAACTCAACTTTGGAAGAAGCTGCATTTACCTCAACTATACGTCCAACTAAACCTTTTTGTGACATAACAGCCATGTTTGGTTCGATACCATCTCTTGAACCTTTATCAACAGTCAACATGTCTTGCCAACTATCAGGTGAGCGAGTAATAACGTTGGCAGTGACTTTCTCATAACTGGTTAATGTTTGATTCAAATCAAGTTCTTTCTTCAATGACTCAATTTCTTTTTGATAATTTTTATTTTGCTGTGCTACTTCATCATAACTATCTAAACGCTCTTTTAGTCGCTCATTCTCAGAATAAGTAGAAAATAAATTATGCACAGAATTCACACCATTTCCGACCCATCTTGCTGGTGCGAAAACAGCTTTGTCAATAATAGCAACACTGTCATTGACAACAGATTGAAATATATTAGTTTTTCCTTCATTTGCTCGTTGAGCAGCCGTTACACTTAAAATCGTCACCACAATAATGACAATAATCAACGTAATAATAATATTTTTATTGGGATTGAACTTCTTCACAAAGACACCTCGAATTAATTAGACTCTTGTTTTTAATTTTAGCACTAAACACCTTGAAACAAAAGGCAAGTTACTTCTCTTAATCTTTTTTTAGCAAATCTTTTTCACTATGCTTGCTTTAGTTATTCAAGTGTCCACGTTTGTGAAATTCTAGCCAAAGAAGTTCCTTAATCTTTGCTTTGAATTACAGCTATTACACCCGTTTCAAATGAAAATTTAGCTGTATCAGAAACAAATTCATTACTTGCATACGAAGTTGGTTGAGTAACAGTTGCATTTTCTAACTCATATTTGCTTTCTTTGATATCCAGATGGCTGACGGGCGTCAAACAGCAATAAGCCAAGTATTTCATTTCTGGTATCTTTTTGATTGAGTAGCTGCCTGGCAAGTAATAACTCAAATTATTTTGACGATCTGCCAAAGTCAAATGCTGAATATATGGCTGAAACCTTGGCTCCAGTCCTAACCACAAATTAGATAATAAATGATCCAAACGTCCACCAGTCGCACCTACTAAGCTATAATCTGCATCGGGATAGCGCTCGAATGTAGACACTAATGCTAATTGCGTGTCAGTATCGTCTTTTTCTGCTGACGATTGAATAACCAGCTCTGCTTGTGAGAAAACATAAGTACGTTCTTCCTCATTTAACGAATCAAAATCACCCACAGCTAGTTCCAAAGAAAATCCTTGTTGCAATAAATATAACGCTCCACGGTCAATACCAACATGATAGTCATACTCAGAGCCTGTTATCTCTGGCCATTCTTGTGGTGATCCGCCTGCTGCTAATAAAATTTTCATTTTAGCTCAAAGCCTCTTTGAGTTGATTAATTTGATGGATTGGATTTTCAGAGGCATAGATGTAAGATCCTGCTACAAAAACATCTGCTCCTGCCTCTTTACAAATTTTCGCTGTTTCCGGAACGATTCCACCATCAACTTCGATTGCGTAATGATAGCCATTTTCTTGGCGAAGCAAGTCTAATTCAGCAATTTTAACAACAGTTTCTTCAATAAAGCTTTGACCGCCAAAACCAGGATTTACCGTCATGACCAAGACCTGATCAACTATAGATAACACATGCTGAATTGCTGAAACTGGTGTACCAGGATTGATTACCACACCAGATTTCACTCCTAGATCATTAATCATTTGAACAGCACGATGAATATGTGGTGTTGATTCAGCGTGAACAGTAATGATGTCGGAACCAGCTTTTGCGAAATCTGTAATATAATTTTCTGGATTTACGATCATCAAATGAACATCTAAAGGCAATTTAGTCACTGGACGGATTGCTTGGACAACATTTGGTCCTAATGTAATGTTTGGTACAAATTGACCATCCATAACATCGACGTGGATGTAATCTGCTCCACCTTTTTCTACTAACTCAATATCACGTTGTAAGTTGGCAAAGTCTGCACTTAAGATTGATGGTGCTAATTTCATTTCATTTCCCCCTATTTTCTTTTGCTCTCTTTTTTATAAACAGGTCTGCGCTTTTCAACTTCTTGTAGAAATTGCAAATAGTTATCATAACGCGTTTGTGCAATTTCGCCATTTTCTACTCGGCGTTTGACCTCACACCCTGGTTCTTTCGCATGCATACATTCACGGAAACGACAATGTGCAGACGCCTCAACAAATTCCGGAAATTGTTTTGGTAGCTCCGTTGCTTCAATCGTCAGAAAGTCAATCGAGCTAAAGCCTGGTGTATCAGCAACCAATCCATCATACAACGGAATCAATTCAACATGACGCGTAGTATGCTTCCCTCGACCAAGAGAATCTGAAATTTCTGCTGTTGCTAACTGTAATTCTGGCGAGATTTGATTAAGTAAAGTCGACTTGCCTGCCCCCGATTGCCCCATAAAAACAGTTAGCTGCTCTGGAAAGTAACGAATTAATTCATCTGTATCTCCTGATTGCTTCGGTACTATAACTGGATAACCAATTTTTTCGTAGGTTTCTTTAATCTCTTTAATTTTGGGATCATTCGGTGCTAAATCTGTCTTTGTTAGAAAAATAATTGGTCGAATCATTTCATACTCAAGCATCACTAAAAAGCGATCAAGTAAATTCGCTGAGAAATTTGGTTCAACTAAACTGGTTACGATTACACCTAAATCAACATTCGTCACCGGCGGTCTTACTAATTGATTTTTTCGTGGCAAAATTTCCAGCAAATAACCATCTGTTTTATTTTCACTTTCAAAAATGACTTGGTCACCAACTAATGGACTAATTTTTCGATTACGAAAATTTCCTCTTCCTCGTGTTTGGTAGGTTTCCCCATCGGCATAAACATAATAAAAACCACTGATTGCTTTTCTAATTTGTCCTCTGATTTGTGCCACCTCCGTTTTTTATTTATTTTAACACAGGAAAAAGAATTCTTATGCCTTTACAAGTAAACTTATTAAACTCTAGAAAATTTATTTTTACATTTTTCTATAAAAAAAGAATTATGTCATTAGTTTTTCACTAACAACATAATTCTTTTGTGCTTAGTTGAGTCACATGTGGTTACTCTTGTGATTTATTTTCTTCCTTTGATTCTCCTGTTGTCTCTGTCGTTTCTTTTGTTGAACTACTTGATGAATCTTTTTCTGAAGAAGCTTTTGCTGGATCTGGTCCCTTGGAGTAAACAACACTCACGATATCACCTTTAGCAATGCTTGCTCCGACACCTGGATTAGTACGAATAACTTTATCCTTGTCGACAGTATCTGAGTATTCAGATGTTTCATGTCCAATGTATTCAGCGCCAATCCCAGATAAATAATTTTGTGCTTCACTCTTTGAATAGCCTGAAATATCATTTAGACGACTTGGTTTTTCCTCAGCTCCTTGGCTGACTACAAAACTAACAGCTGTTTCTGCTGCCGTGAATTCGCCTGACCCGGGATTTTGACTAATAATATTTCCCGCAGCTATCGTATCGCTATAATCATAGCTCACGCTAATATTCGATGCTAAAAAGCCTGCAGATATCAACGTACTATAAACTTCATCATAGTTTTCGCCTGTATGATTATACAAATAAACTGGTTCCGCTCCTTTGCTCACTTTGAAAGTAATTGTATCAGAATCCGGATCAACTTCTCCGTCCGCAGGTGTTTGAGAAATAATTGCACCCTTCTCAACTTCAGAACTATATTCTTCTTCCGACTTAATTTGGTTTTCTGAAAAACCTAATTCAATTAAATTTGCTTTTGCTTCATCGTAGTTTACGCCAGCATAATCTTTTAATTTGATTTTTTTCGAGCCACTGCTTAAATATAATTTTACTTCGCGATTCCTTTTCACAGTTGTCTTTGCTGCAGGATCTGTTTTAACCACATTTCCTTCTTCAATTTTGTCATCAGCAATTTCTTCTGTCTCGCTCGCTACTTTTAGATTCGCGTTTTCCAACACCGTTCGAGCCGCTGCTTCCGTTAAATCTGATACATCTGGTACTTCCACTTCGCCTCGACCACCAGAAGCAAAAAATACGCCTGCGCCGATGCCTAAGCCCAGTAAGACCAGAATGAGTAAAATCCACCATTTTTTTCGTTTTTTCTTTGGTTTTTCTTCCTCTTCTTCTGGTTGATGATTTGGTTGTTCCCACACGTCATGCTCATCTGGTAAACGCATCGACTTGAACGAATCTGGCATTGGTGAGTCTGCATCAATCGGTGTCAGCACTTTGGTTTCATTCAGCATAGCTTGCGGTTCCCACTTTGGTTCATTCGCACGCGCAGGTGAAAGAACCGTTGCTAAGTCTTCATTCATTTCATCCGCAGTCAAATACCGATCCGTTGGTTCTTTTGCAGTTGCTTTCAATACAACATTTTCCAATGCCTGTGGCGCTCCCGGATCAATCGCTTTAATCGAAGGTAGCTCATCTTGAAAATGTTTCAAAGCGATCGTTACTGCTGACTCACCGTCAAATGGCACACTACCTGTCAACATCTCATAAAGAATGATTCCAAGCGCATAAATATCGGACTGTTTCGTAGCCATACTTCCTCTTGCTTGTTCAGGTGACAAGTAATGCACGGAGCCTAACATTGTATTCGTTTGAGTAATTGATGTTTCAGATAATGCAATCGCAATTCCAAAATCAGTAATCTTCACGACACCTTCATGGTCAATCAAAATATTTTGAGGTTTTAAATCGCGATGGATGATTTGATGATTATGAGCCAAAGAAATCGCTGATAAAATTTGTTGCATAATATCAACAGCTGTCTGATATGGAATTGGATAATGGGTTTGGATGTATCGCTTGAGATCCATTCCCTTCACATATTCCATTACTAAATATTGCATACCAGCTTCTTCACCAACATCATACACACTCACGATGTTTGGATGAACCAATTCAGTTGCTGCTAACGCTTCTCTTTGAAATCTGCGGATAGCAGTTTTGTCGTTTTGAAAGTCAAACCGTAAAACCTTGACAGCTACATCACGGTCTAAGATTAGGTCATGGGCCAAGAAAACATTTGCCATTCCGCCACTGCCAATATTGCCAGTGATTTGGTAACGTCCATTTAATTTCTTACCTAACTCGATCATGCACAGTCCTCCTTGTACTCAATAAGGAGTGCAGTAATGTTATCAGCGCCACCTGCCTCGTTTGCACGATCGATCAATTCTTTTACTTTATCCGTAAGCGAACCGGCACCATCGATAATTGACCCAATCATTTCTTCTGACAACATATTAGTAAGTCCATCTGAGCAAAGTAATAATCGATCACCCAATTGCCAAGAATAAGTTGCTACATCTACTTCAACTGTCCCCGGCATTCCTACCGATCGTGTCAAAATATTTTTTCTTGGATGGTTCACTGCCATTTCTTGACTGATTTCACCAGATTTGACCAGTTCATTCACTAATGAATGGTCTTCTGTTAACTGCTTTAATTGGTCTTCACGTACTAGATAAGCACGACTATCCCCAACATTTGCAATCGTAAATCTTGTTTCTGACAGAGCTGCAGCAACAATGGTTGTCCCCATACCATTATATTCTGGCTTTTCTTGTCCTCGCTGATAAATTTTACCATTTTCATTTTGGATTGTTTGAATAAACCACTGGGCAATTTTTTCACTATCTTTTAGTGCTTGTCCTTCCCAGTCAGCACCCAAATTGGTCACAGCCATTTGACTGGCAATATCACCAGCTCGATGCCCACCCATTCCATCAGCTAAAACTGCCAGTTTGATTCCTTTTTGATTAGTAAATACACTCGCATAGTCTTGGTTGGTATTACGGCGTCTTCCTACATCTGATTGAAATTCAATTTGCATTTCTTCACCTCATTACTTTTTACGCAAACAACAGATAAAAAAGCCATCTGTATTAAATTGATGTGGATACAAAGTTAACATTTTATCTTCGATTGATGATTTTAGCACAGGACTCACTAAAACATCAATCCTTTCAAATTCAGGATGTCGTTTTAAAAAGGTCGAAATGACCCCTTGATTTTCATCAGCTAGAATGGTGCAAGTGCTATAAGTCAAGATTCCTGACGATTTTAACGTAGGAGCACAGCTTTCCAAAATTGCTAATTGAATTTTAGGTAAATTTTCTAAATCTTGTGGATTTTTTTTGTAGCGAATGTCTGGTTTCCGACGCAATAAGCCTAAACCAGAACATGGTGCATCAACCAAAATACGATCAAATTGTTCTGATTCAAAAGTTTGTTGTACTTCTCGTGCATCCATTTTTTGTGCAAAAACTGCTGACGACACATTTAAGCGAGCAGCATTTTCGTCAATTAGCTTTACTTTATGATCATGAACATCAAGAGCAATCACTTCGCCACCACATGTTGAATCTAAAAATGTTGCAATATGCGTTGTTTTACCGCCTGGCGCAGCACATGCATCCAGCACATGATGCTCTGGCTCAATTTGCATGGCTGGTGCAACTAGCATGGAGCTTTCATCTTGGACAGTTAGCAACCCATCATGAAATAGTGAACTCGAAGCTAAATGACCTTTTTCAGCAACAACACCATAAGGGCTAACTTGGCTTTCTTTCACAGAGATATCTTCTTCATTCAAAACAGTGATTGCTTGTTCACGTGACAAGCGACGAACATCCACTCGTCCACTTGCATGGCTTGATTCATAGAGTGAATAACCTAGTTTTTCTGTTTCTTCAAACCCAATTTGATCAATAAAACGTTGAGTCAGCCAAACAGGTAGACTGATTTTCACTGCCAATCGCTCTACGGGATCTTTGATTGTTTCTACGTCAGGTTTTCCTTGGCGTTGATAACTTCTCAATACGCCATTCACGAATTTTCCTGTTCCGGGGTTTCCTTTTATTTTCGCAATTTCCACAGCTTCGTTCAAAATCGCATGGTCTGGAACCTTGTCTAAAAATTCCAGCTGATAAACAGACAACAACAGCAATGTTTTGACCCATTCATCTACTTTTTTTGCTTTAGCAATAAAAGGAGTAATATAAAATTCAAGTAATAATTGATGACTAATCGTTCCATAAACAAGTTCTGTAAATAGTCCGATATCTTTTGGATTAAGCTTTCCTTTGTTAATCATTTCGTTTAATAAAAGATTGGAGTACGCACCACCTTTAGAAACTCGTTCTAAGGTCATTAAAGCCATGTAGCGTACAGATTTTTTCATACTGTTTGGGATTTTTGTCATTATTTCACCTGCTGTCCAACCATTACATGCTGGCCGCTACCATTTAGAAATGCTTGAATGGTTTGCTTCCCTTTACCTGCAGGTTGTAATTCTTTGATTGCTAATACCGTTTGATTGCCACACGCAATCCAAAGGTTCTTTTTATCTTTGCGAATGATTGTACCGGGAGCTTCGGTTGTTTCCTCTGCAAGTGGCTCCACAGCTAGTAATTTCCAACGAGCATCTTCATACGTTGTAAATGCGATTGGCCAAGGACGCATCCCGCGTACTTGATTATCAACTTCTTCAGCCTTTTTATTCCAATCGATTGCTTCTTGTTCTCTTGTAATGTTAGGAGAAAAGGTCACTTTTTCTTCATCTTGAGGAGTTGGTGTTAAGCTACCATCTAAAATACTTGGTAATGTTTTTAATAAGAGTTCTTTTCCTAATAAACTCAATTTATCAAACATTGTTCCAACATCATCTTGTTTGGTAATGGGCAAGCTTTCTTGCGCAAAAATGCCACCAGCATCCATTTTTTTAATCATTTCCATAATGGTGACACCTGTTTCTTTTTCACCATTGATAATCGAATAATGTACAGGTGCTCCTCCACGATATTTAGGTAATAAAGAAGCATGGACATTGATTGCTCCATGTTTAGGAACTTGAAGTAATTTTTCTGGTAAAAATTGACCGAAGGCAGCCGTAATCAAAATATCTGGTTGTAATTCAACGATTTTTTCCATTTCTTCTGAGCCAGAAATCTTTTCTGGTTGTAGTACTAGCAAATCGTGCTTCAATGCTGCTTCTTTGACTGGCGTTGGTGTAATCACTTTTTTTCTACCAACTGGTCGATCAGGCTGTGTCACTACAGCTTGAACTGTATAGCCAGCTTCCAATAACCCCTCTAGTATTGGGACGGAAAAAGCTGGTGTTCCCATAAATACAATATTAGTCATTCATGTGCTCCTCCATATATTTTTCAAGTTCTTCTTCAGGAATTTGTTCAATCATTTTTTCAACAAACAAAACACCGTTTAAATGATCGATTTCATGTTGAAAGGCTCGTGCTAAATAGTCGAATGCCGTTACTTCCATTTCTTGACCTTCACGATCAAAATAGCGAACAGTCACCTCGTCTGCACGTTTCACAGTCCCATAAACATGCGGGATACTCAAACAACCTTCCACATCTAAGCTTTCTCCTTTTGCCTCAATAATTTCAGGATTGATCAATTCAAATTTGTCCCCTTCATCAACTTCAACGATTGCTAAACGAAGATTTTTTCCTACTTGCGGTGCTGCAATACCAATACCGTCCATCGCAACCATTGTTTCATACAGGTCATCTAGTAGGGCAACTGTTTCATCTGTGATGACATCGATAGGTTGAGCTGTTCGTTTTAATTTATCATTTGGGTGAATCAAGATTGGGTAGCGCATATAGTATCCTTTCTCAAATAAAATGTAATGGTTCATTATCAATTGCCACGAATAGTCCATGGCGTTGTTCTTTTTGGCTTTTATCTAAAATGTCATCCAACACATTGGCTAGTTGCGGTTCGTGCTTGTATTTAATAATCAGCTGATAGTAATAACGATTCTTCACACGCAAAATCATACTTGGTGTTGGACCTAAAATCAAACTTTGGTCACTTAACGTCTGTTTGAGCAATTGCCCAATTTGGAAGATTTTTTTTGCAGCTACTTGTTCTTCTGGGTGGCTCGTGGTAATTTTCACCGTAAAATAATACGGTGGGTAGCCTCCGCGATGACGAACTTGCATTTCTTTTTGATAAAAGCGTTCATAATTTTGTTCTTTTACTAACTCAATTGCGT
Source organism: Enterococcus thailandicus (assembly GCF_001886265.1). Taxonomy (GTDB): domain Bacteria; phylum Bacillota; class Bacilli; order Lactobacillales; family Enterococcaceae; genus Enterococcus_B; species Enterococcus_B thailandicus. The sequence continues at coordinate 63,527 of NZ_JXLE01000011.1, read as the reverse complement.
AATGTTCTGGGTTAAATGTTTGAATGACTACCTCTCCAGCTTTTTCAGCTCGGCCAGCTCGACCTGAAACTTGCGTTAACAGTTGGAAAGTATGCTCACTTGATCGGAAATCTGGTAAGTTGAGTGACGTGTCTGCATTTAAAACACCTACTAACGTTACATCTGGAAAATCTAGTCCTTTAGCAATCATCTGCGTACCTAAAAGAATATCTGCTTCCTTCGCACCAAATTTTTGCAAGATACGTTCATGTGCTCCTTTTTTTCGGGTAGTATCGACATCCATTCGTAAAATACGCGCTTCCGGATACAAAGTTTGCAATTCTTCTTCCACTTTTTGCGTACCTGTACCATAATACCGAATTTTATTCCCACCACAATTTGGGCAACGATGAGGGATTGGCTCTTCATGTCCACAGTAATGGCAACGCATTGACTTACTATCCATGTGTAACGTCAAGGAAATGTCACAGTTTGGACAAGGTAAAACAAACCCACAGTCACGACACATAACAAACGAAGAATAGCCACGACGATTTAATAACAGAACCGTCTGTTCCTTCTTTTCTAAACGATCTTGAATTTTTTCTTGTAATTGGCTAGAGAAAGTAGATGCCTGATGTTTTTGAAACTCTTCTCGCATGTCCACAATGTCAATCACAGGTAGCTGTGCACTACTTTTTGCTCGTTTGTTCAAGGTCAAAAGTTGATACACTCCCTTTTGTGCTCTCGCACGTGATTCAAGAGAAGGTGTCGCACTTCCTAATACGACTGGACAATGGTGGTACTTCCCACGCCAAATAGCTAAATCTCTCGCATGATAGCGTGGTGTTTCATCTTGTTTATAACTTGATTCATGTTCCTCATCAATAATAATCAAGCCAATATTTTCTAACGGTGCAAAAATCGCCGAGCGAGCACCAACAACTACTTGTGCCTCGTTTCGTTCGATTTTACGCCACTCGTCATATTTTTCTCCCTGCGATAATCCACTATGTAATACCGCAACGGCTTCACCAAAACGTCCTTTGAATCGCTCAACCATTTGTGGTGTCAATGCAATTTCTGGGACTAACATGATTGCTGTCTTTTTCGCAGCTAAAACTTCGGCAATACTTTGCAGGTAGACTTCTGTTTTTCCACTTCCGGTAATGCCTTCTAATAAGAAAATCGGTTCTTGTTGTGTTTGACATGCTGTGGTAATTTGATCGACTGCAAATTGTTGTTCTTGGTTCAAATCTAACGCGCTGGTTTGCTCAAATGAACGGTGTTGATATGGATCACGATAACGTTCGACTTCTTCAAAACGAAGCCAGCCCTTCTCTTTTCCTTGATTCAACACAACGCTACTGATTCCTTTATCTTTAAAGTACGCAAGTGGCTCATCTTTAACTACTTCAGATAAGCAAAGCAACAATTCTTTTTGTTTTTTAGCATTTTGACGTAGCTTTCCCCACTCTTCCTCAATCTGTTCTTCTTTCAAAAGTGAGTGAACCATTCGAATTGTCTTCACTTTGTTTTTAGTATGAACTTCATAACGAATATCAACTAATTTCTTTTTTCGCCAACGCATCAACTGAGAAACCATGCCTAAAGACTCTGCCTCTTTCCAAGAAATCATTTCTCGTTCTTGAAAAAATGCTTGTGTTTCAACTGCAGGTTTCAACGGATAAATGATTTTGTCATACTCCGCTTTCATGACACTTGGCAACATCGTTTGAAGACAAGTGATTTTAAATGCGTAGGTAATTGTCTTCATATAATCAGCCAACGCTAAAAGCTCTTGATTAACAACTGGTGCTAAGTCAAGCACACGAATAATTGATTTAAGTTGAACTTCAGTCTGAACAGCTTCGTCGTTCAATCCAACAACAAATCCCTGAACATGTCGATCGCCTTTTCCAAAGGGAACTTCCACACGCATGCCCACTTGCAACTCCGCTTCTAATGTGAAGGGAACAAGATAAGTGAAAGGTTGATCTGTTTGCATCGTCGGCACGTCTACAATTACTTCTGCAATTACTTCCACAACTTTCCCCTCCTTTGATAACCATTTTTTGGTGAAAAAGATCCGTGCTTATTTTACTAGAAAACCCTTAGCTTGTCCTGATTTCTGCCATTTCGTAACAAAAAAATAAACTAGCTAACTCACGTCTTCTTTTATTTGAATAATTAAAAAGAGAGCCGTGACCCTGGTCACAGCCCCTGAAATTATAGTTTTTGTTCTTCGCGAATGCGTGATTCTAATTCTTGTTGTTCACGTTCTTTTTGTGCTTGGCGTTCTTCATTTTCCATACGTAGACGTTCACGTTTCAATTCAGGATGTGGATCATTGATCACATTTCCCGCATCAATTTCTTCAAGTGCTTGACCAACACTTTTTACAGACTCAAATGAATCCAACGTTGGTTGTGCTCCCGCATCTAATTCGTGGGCGCGTTTACTTGATAAAATTACTAATGAGTATTTTGAATTTACTCGGTCTAACAATGAGTCAATTGAAGGTTTCAACATCATAAGACTACATCTCCTTTAACATTTTAATATATTTTCCGATTACCCGATCTACTCGAAAGTGTTCGCTAGCAATAATATCTTTAATTCGATTAACAGCTAACGGAACTTCATCATTTACAACGGCATAATCATAAAGGGCCATCATTTCGATTTCTTCTTTAGCAACTCTCATACGTTCTTCAATTACTTCTTCTGCATCCGTTCCACGACCAACAATTCTTGATTTTAATTCTACTAAATCGGGCGGTGTCAAAAAGATAAATACACCATCTGGTACTTTATCTTTTACTTGCTGTGCTCCTTGAACTTCGATTTCTAAAAATACATCTTTTCCTTCGTCCAAGGTTTGATTCACATATGATAATGGTGTGCCATAATAATTTCCAACATACTCTGCGTATTCAAGCATCTCACCAGCTTCAATCATCGCTTCAAATTCTTCTTTGCTCCGAAAGAAATAGTCGACTCCTTCGACTTCTCCTTCTCGCATTTTACGAGTAGTCATTGAGATTGAATATTGAAAATCATTACCCTCACTCTCAAAAATTGCTTTACGTACGGTTCCTTTTCCTACACCGGATGGACCTGACAATACGATTAATAATCCACGCTCTGACATGACGACGTCCTTTCAACTAGTCTTTTCTTGCTTATCGTTTATTTTGCACTTTTTTTCTGCAACTTTCAAGGTTCTCTTTATTATAGACAGATTTTCCTAAAAAAGCCACCTTTGCTTGAAACTAGAAAAGAAAAGCTTGATTTCCTCGACAAAACAAAAAAACTGCAACCAAATTTCTGGTGCAGCTTTAGATAGTCGTTGATGTTTCAACATACTTGATTTTAGCCAAAAGAATTAAAATCCCATGTTAGACAAAGTATTCACGACACCAATGATTTCGTCTTTTCGACTAAGTACTTTTTCTGTTGGATCACTAACTTCTTGTGTATCCATACGCACAATAAATTTCCGATTAAGCGTTACATATGTCCCATCATTGATCAAAATATTTAGTTCTTGATCCGAAATTTTTACGCATGCGTCTTGCCAGGCATCAAATCCTTCTTTATCTGATGGAACATTTCTTTTAACCACACTTTTTCCACTTAACTCATGAAAAGTAATATCATAATAGGTCATTACAAACTTCCTCCTGTTTCTATTTTATAAAATTATTCAATATTTTGAACTTGCTCACGAATTTTTTCCCAAATCGTTTTTAATTGGACTACTTGGTTTTTGATTTCAATTGCACTTGACTTGGATCCAATGGTGTTCACTTCTCGATTCATTTCTTGAATTAGAAAATCAAGTTCTCGACCAACTGGTGTAGACATCAAAATTAATTCATTTAGCTTTACGAGATGGATAAACAAACGATCTAGTTCCTCGTGAATATCTCCACGTTCTAACAAAATGGCCAACTCTGTCAACAATCGTTGCTCATCAACTTTGTCGCCTAAAAATTCTTCCAATTTTTTTTGATAGCGTACTTGGAATTCTTGTTCATATGTTTCAACAAACGCTACAAGGTTGTCTAACACTTGCGAAAACTCTTCTTTGTTTTGCAACAATACAGCAGCTAAAGCCTGACCTTCTGCTTCACGGCTACGTTCAATTGCTGCTAAGGCCTCAGACAACGTTTCTTGAACTAATAGACTGAGTTGCTCTTCATCTGTTTTTTCTGATTCACTGACTGAAACAAACTTTTCCTGTAACGCTAGACGTTCAATTAATGACGCTACCGAAAGTTGGACTTCACCACCGAAGCGATCATGTACTCCTTGCGAAAGTTGCGTCACTAACGAATCAATCAGCGACCAGTCAATTTCAACTTGTTTCGTATTTTCCCCGATATGCGTTACATTCACAAAAACTTCAACTCGTCCGCGAGTGAGTTGTTGTTTAATCAACTGACGCATAGTACCTTCAAGAAAATTCAAAAGCTTCGGACTACGTAATTGAATATCCAAAAAACGTTGATTCACACTTTTGATTTCAATATCCAGTTGATACTCTTGTGTTTCACGGATTGCTTTGCCAAAACCGGTCATACTTTTCATTCGACAGGGTCCTTTCTTACATGTTTTCTATCGCTTTTTGCAATGCTTCAAACTCTTCGTTCGTCAATGTCAATCCTTTCCCCATTTTTTCGTGTTCCGGTGACCAGTCCCGCAAATCAAATTTCGGCGGGCGACCATTCCAGCTAACTAAGTTTAATTCTTTACGCCAGCCCTTTGCGTTTTCAGATAAAATTGCGATTTCTTCTATGATTTCATAGGAAAATTCTTGTGCCATTCTTGTTCCTCCTTAAGATAATGTGCATATAAAACAAATAATGTGTTCAATGGTTGTTCCTTAAGCATCGTTTGAACCTTCTCTTTCGTACTAGCATAAAGTTCTTTTGCTAGTTCCGTCAACTTTTGTTCTAAACGTTGTTCTCTTGAAGAAGACCACCACTCTTCCATACTTAGTAACCCAATTTCATTCGTAACAATTTCTGTAAATGGACGTTGTTCTTTTTCACGAATCAACGTTATCATTTCTGGTACTTGATAAACTTTATTAGGCAGTAAATACATTTGTTTTGCCAATAGTTCTAGCATTGCTAATCCGCAAGTTTCAATGACGACCCTGTCTTTATATACATTACGCAAATTCTCCCAAAATTTTACGTCATAGAAAAAAGAAAGCTCTAAATTTTTTTCCTTGGCTAACGTGCGCAGAAATTTCTTCCAAATTTTTTCAGCCAACACGGTCGAATCAAAGGTATACCAATGACCTTCATATTGATGCAACTGTTTTTTTGTTTCTAAATAACCTAATTGTAAATTCATTGAATTACGCTGTCCATCAAAAATCAAAAATGTACCTAGCGTCCAAAGTGAGCGACAACGCCATTCAACAAATCCTAATGGTTTTTTGACTCTTTTGGTAATTCCTGGCCCTTGAACATCTACCACAAAAGCTTCAGTTGCTCCTTGTCCAATCGCAACATCCACTGGCAGATTATTTTTATATCCGCCATCAATATAGCGATCTTTGTCAATTTTTTTATAGGCCATCGCTGGATAAAAAGAAGCGGAAGCAACAATCCACTCCGGAATCTGCTCTGGTGGCATTTTTTGAATAGGCACCACTTTCTCAATCATTTCAGGAATTTTAGTCGTAACTGTAAATAGTTGTGGCTTCGTTTTTTGAACTATGCTTTTCAAATCCAATGATTTTCTTAGCAGTTCTTCTAAAGGCTGTGAAGAAATACCGCGAGTTAAAACAGCCGTCTTGGTCATTCGACGAATATCAGTCAACAACTGTTGACGCAAATCAGTTAAAGGCACGTTCTCTGGTACAGCCAAAATCTGATTGGTGGATAAATTCGTCCATAAAAATTCAGCTTGATCCAAATCACCTTGCAACATCAAGACGCCATTGATTGCACCAACTGACGTGCCGGTAATAAGTTCAATCGAAAAGCCAGCTTCTTGTAATGCCTTCCACACACCAATTTGGTAGGCCCCATGTGCGCCGCCCCCGCCAAAAACCACAGCAGATTTTCCAGAAACATTTTTCACCCACTGAGTAGTCCTGGTATCAACTGTTTGGTACCCAAATTGAATAAATAATTCGGTCATTTGGGAAGAAAGTGGTTGTGAAAAGGAAAACTGACAAGCCGATTTCAAAAAGTAGCGCGCACAACTTTCCAGCAATGTAAATAATTGACGCCATTGCCGGAAAGATTCGTTGGCTAACACATTTGTTATCACCAAATGATCTGACTCACTTGCTTCTCCTGTTTTCTTCTCAAAGTAGAGCACTAGTTTACCAGCTTTGACTCGCCATGCATTTTTCTTTTTTGCCGTTTGCCAAAAAGAATCACGACTTTTTTGTTGTTCATTGAAAAACGGAAATGGTTGTTCCATTTTTCGACTCTCATTGTGTAGACGCTGCCTTTCTGACCAATAAATTGGTTGGATATCCATCGTTCTCTCCTTTTTCTCCAAGTATAGCAGTCTCTGAAAAAAATTTCTTGTCTGAACTAATTGCGCCTATCCTTTACAAAAACAAAAGAGTTCATTTATCTTTTCTAAAAAATAACTGATATCAAATTTAAAGCAATTTGAAAGCTACGATTATTTTCAATGAAAACGTGACTTTGTAATGGAATTTTAAAATAAAAGAAACAAGCTTTTTTCTTACAATTGTTGTAAAATAAAATAGTTGAGAAATCAAGTAAGGAGGAGCATGATGACTGATTCAGTTTATGTACATATCGACACAACTAGTAACGCTGTTTTAACCAAAGGATTAACTGCAAATGATTTTTCAAACAGCATCGTGCATTATCCTCAAAACTTGCTATTATTAGATCCTGCTGCTTCAGCAGGAGAATATGAACCTCACACTGGTTTGAAAATCATTCGTGGAACAGAAAATATTCAACATTTCTTCTCCTCACTTCGTAATCGTCATAATGCGGACGACTTAAAGTGGATCGATTTTACAGACCTAACTATGCTAAAAGAACTATCACCATTAGAAATTTCAGAATTATTGTATTTTGGGCATATGAAAACGCATCTGCACTCACCATTTTTCTATAAATTACAAAATAATTTTGTTTATTTTGATTTAAACGATCAGTTGAACCGAATTTATTATCGTTACCTGGATGAATTTTACCGAATTTTTGCAGACAAGATGAGTCAAATTCTTGCAGATAAAATCAACGAAAAGAAATCATTCTTTCGCCGTGGCATCACTGTTGAAAAAATCAATGGTGATTTACTAAAAGAAATGCGTCCATTGATGCAAGAAGGCATTATTTTTTCATTTGAACAAGCTGGATTGATCAATGATGAGTATCGAATGCCCATCTATGTGATTGAAGACTACATATGGAAATTAAAAGGGACTCGCTACCGTGAAGAACCTGTAATTGGTACACTCGTCTACAACACACTTGACCGACGTTGGCGTCTAATCAGTGATGTGGATGACTTTGCCTACGGTACACTAAATTAAAAAATTTTTTACCTGTGTAAAGGAACGTAACAGTTAGATGTTACGTTCCTTTTTTCGCAAAAAAAGATTGAACAAAAAGCCATAGGCTCTTTGTTCAATCTTTTTAAGTGCTTATTTTTTTGTTTCAAAAAGTGGGCTAACTGGTTTATTTTCATGGATACGTTTAATTGCGTCACCCATCAAACCACCAACGCTAACTTCGTCGATTTTATCAATTTTACGATCTTCTGGTAGATAAATTGAGTCCGTTACAACTAAGCGTTCAATTGCTGAATCTTCAATTCTTTGCAAAGCTGGACCAGATAAGACTGGATGTGTACAAGAAGCATAAACACTTGTTGCTCCTGCTTCTTTCAACGCATTAGCTGCTAAGGTGATCGTACCTGCAGTATCAATCATGTCATCGATCAAGACACATGTTTTTCCTTCAACTTTACCGATGATATTCATTACTTCTGCAACGTTTGCTTTAGGACGTCGTTTGTCGATGATTGCAATTGGTGCTTTTAGGAACTCAGCCAATTTACGCGCACGAGTTACGCCACCGTGGTCAGGTGAAACAACAACAACATCGTCGCCTTTGATTCCTTTTTCTAAGAAATAATTAGCAATTAATGGTGCACCCATTAAATGGTCAACAGGAATATCAAAGAAACCTTGAATTTGAACAGCGTGAAGGTCTAGGGTCAACATTCTTGTTGCTCCTGCTTTTTGAATCATGTTTGCAACTAATTTAGCAGTGATTGGTTCCCGCGCACGCGCTTTACGGTCTTGACGAGCATAACCATAGTACGGCATAACTACATTAATTGTTTTTGCACTAGCGCGTTTCAAAGCATCGATCATAATCAACAATTCCATTAAATTATCATTTACTGGACTACTTGTTGATTGGATAACATACACATGTGAACCACGAATACTTTCTTCAATGTTTACTTGAATCTCACCATCACTGAATTGAGTAACAGATGATTTACCTAATTCTACACCAACAGCTGCAGCGATTTTCTCAGCTAATGGGCGATTTGAGTTTAATGCAAAAATTTTTAATCTTGGATCAAAATAATGATTTGACATGGGGACCTCCACTTTCTTTTTCACAACTCTGGAATTCTTCCTAGTAAATAGTAGACATATTTTTTAAATAAATCAAGTTATTTTACAAAAAACTAATTGAGATAAGGGAGTTTTTTCGCATATCCTTCTTTGTTTACTTGTCGCGCACGTGCAATTGCAAGTGCATATTCAGGAACATCATTTGTAATGGTTGAGCCCGCTGCAATCGAACTATGATCTTCGATTGTCACCGGTGCAACGATGTTTGAGTTTGAACCAATGAAGCTGTGGGCACCGACTTTTGTATGATGTTTTTGTTTACCATCATAGTTAACGAAAACCACACCACAACCAACATTGATGTCCTCACCTAATGTTGCATCACCAACGTAAGTCAAATGACCAACTTTTGTATGACTGCCAATCTCAGCATTTTTCACTTCAACAAAGTTTCCAATGTGCGCCCCTTCACCAATTTCAGCGTTTGGACGTAAGTGAGCAAATGGGCCAACATCTGCTGCTTTTTTCACATGACTGCTTTCAATCACAGAATTAGTAATTACGACGTTATCTTCAATCACACTGTCCACAATTCGTGAATGTGCACCAATCATGCAATCCATCCCAATGACTGTTTCGCCTTGTAATTGTACGCCTGCTTCAATCACTGTATCTGAACCAATAACAACACCCGCATCAATATAAGTTGACGCTGGATCAACAAAAGTGACACCATTAGTCATGTGTGCTTCATTAATTCGTTTACGCATGATTTCATTTGCTTTTGCCAATGCGATACGATCATTTACACCCATTGATTCTTCAAAATTTTCTGTTTGATAGGCAGCAACCGTATTGCCATCTTCTTTTAGAATTTCAATAATATCAGTTAAGTAATATTCACCTTGGGCATTGTTCGTACCCACTTTATTCAAGGCAGTAAATAATGCTTCGTTGTCAAAACAGTAAGTACCTGTGTTGATTTCTTTTACGCGTGCTTCCTCTGGTGAAGCATCTTTTTGTTCGACAATTTTTTCTACGATTCCAACATGATCGCGGATGATTCGTCCGTAACCAGTAGGATTTTGTGCTTGTGCTGTTAAAATCGTTGCACTAGCATTTTTTCCTTGATGGTATTCAAATAAATTGTTTAGTGTTTCTGTTGTTAATAATGGTGTGTCACCACTGATGACTAACGTTGTTCCTTTTTTGCCTTCTAAGAAAGAGGCTGCTTGTAAAACTGCGTGCCCAGTGCCTAGTTGTTCTGCTTGTAAAGCATACTCACTACGTTCACCTAATTGTGCTTTTACTTGTTCAGCCCCATGACCAACGATGGTAATGATTTCGTCAGGATTAGTTTCACTTACTCGATTGATAATATGTTCGACCATTGGTTTTCCAGAAACTGGATGTAATACTTTATATAATTTTGACTTCATACGAGTTCCTTTTCCCGCTGCCAAAATAATTGCATAACGTGCTTCCACTTACTTCACTCCTAGTTATCATTTCCTGTGTTAAGTTTAGCCCAGTGCTCGCTTTTTTTCAACTAACGATTATTTTAAAAAATTGCGTTAAAAATAAAAAAGTTGGGACAGCTTTTTGTCCCAACCTCTTCTAACTTGATTCGTTTCGCTGATAAAGTTATTCTTCTGAGAAATAATTTCCAGGAACAACTGTGATGTTTTTCGTTTTTGTATCAACATCTTTCACATAAAGTAGTGAAGTATAATCATCGATTGCACGATGTCCATGGAATTTTGATTCTGCAAAAACAGTGATACCAACTAATTCAGATTCGAATTCTTCAATCAAACTCTTCATTCCGTTGACTGTTCCGCCGCCTTTCATAAAGTCGTCGACGACAAGAACTCTTGAACCACGTTTCAAACTTCTTTTTGAAAGTTCCATTTTTTCAATTCGCTCAGATGAGCCTGAAACATAATTTACACTCACAGTCGAGCCCTCAGTGATTTTTGAATCACGTCGAACAATGACAAACGGAGCGTTTAAATAATAAGAAACGGCTTGGGCAATTGGTACACCTTTTGTCGCAACTGTCATCACGGCATCAATTTTTTCACCTAAATATTTTGATGCGATGATTTTCCCAACTTGTCTTAATAACTCAGGTTCTCCTAATAAATCTGATAGATAAACATAGCCACCTGGCAACAAGCGATCTTGTTCTGATAAACGTTCGGCTAAAGATTCAATATATTTCTTTGCTTCTTCGTAAGGAATCTCGGGAATAAACAAGACACCACCCGCCGCACCAGGAATTGTCTCTAGTGTGCCGTAACCTCTTTCTTTAAATGTTTTCTTGATAATCGCTAAGTCCTCACTGATGGAAGATTTAGCAGATTCATAACGTTCGGCAAAACTTGTTAACGAAATCAATTCGTGTGGATGATCTAATAAGTATTGAGTCATATCAACAAGACGCTCACTGCGACGTACTTTCACATATTCCAGCTCCCTTTTTTAAAATTGTCGTTTTTCATTATATAAGTTTTTTTTCAAAAATTCGAGCATTTTATAAAAAAATAAGAAAATAGTTCGGTATTTCTGATTTATAAAAAAAGAAACGGCGGAAATATTTCGTTTCCGCCGTTTCTTTCAACACATTTTATGCTCGATTTTTTCGTTTTAACCCAATTGATAGTCGTTTCACTATATTAACGATTAAGAATAATGCAATAAAGACTAACGTGATTGTTGCTCCCGGCGGTGTGTCCAAGTAAAAGGAACTACCTAATCCAGAAAGCATCCCGACAAAGCCAACAAAAATACTAATTGCAATCACGACGTTGAAGCTCCGACCTAAGCGCATGCCGATTGCTGCTGGTAACACCATGATTGCAGAAATCAACAATGCCCCTGCAATTGGAATCATTACCGCAATCGCAACACCTGTGATCACGTTAAACATCATCGACATCGCATGGATAGGCAATCCGTCAACATGCGCCACATCTTCATCGAAAGTTAGGACATACATTGGACGTTTGAATAAAACAAATAAGATGCCAATGACTACAAATAAAATACCTAAGAAAATGACTTGATCCCACGTGATGGTCACAATTGATCCAAATAAATAAGATTGAATGCTCGTTGCAGAATTCCCACCACTCAAATTCATCAAGACTAACGCTAACGCTAGTCCTCCGGCCATTAAAATTGCAATCGAAATCTCAGAGTACGTCCGATAAATCGTACGTAGATATTCTAAAACGATTGCTGCTAAGACCACAACAATCATTGTGGTAACTGTTGGGTTCAAATTGAGAAAGAACCCCAACGCCACACCTGCTAACGAAACATGAGAAAGTGTATCAGCCATCAACGACTGTCTTCTAATTACTAAGAAAACGCCCAGCATTGGGGCAATTCCCGCAATAAAAATCGCAGCAAGAAATGCTCTTCTCATGAATTCATATGAAAGCAACGCCATTGAGAATCCTCCTTCCTTACCAAACGAATTTGTCGATCTGCATACTGCTTGATGTCCTCATGATCGTGAGTAATCATCAAAACTGATTTTCCATGCACATGCGCACTATGTCGCAACAAACGATAAAATTCATTTCTAGATTCTTCATCCATCCCTGTCGTTGGTTCATCTAAAATAAATAAATCTGGATCAGTTGCAAACAAACGTGCCAAACTAATTCGTTGTTTTTGTCCGCCTGACAGCTCACCAATTCGACGATGCCGCATATCCCACATTCCAACAGACTCCAAGGCAAGCTTCACGTATTCGTGATCCTTTTTAGTCAGACGTTTGAACCACTTACCTCTAGGAAACCGTCCTGAACGAACTAATTCAATTACTGTGCTTGGAAATCCCGCGTTAAATGATGCTACTTGTTGGGGAATGTAGCCAATCTTCAATTTTTTTCCTTCTTGATTTTCCGTAGCAATCGTGACAGTTCCTTTAGTGGGCTTTAATAATCCCAAAGTTGCTTTAATCAACGTTGACTTTGCTGCTCCATTTTCTCCAGTTAAAATGACAAACTCCCCAGCATCAACATGATAAGATACATCTTCTAATACTGGTTCTTCTTCATAATAAAAGGTCAAATCAGATACTTCGATATAATGCATCACAAGACCTCCTTCTAAACTTACTCGATAACTTACTTAATGCTTTCTTTCAATGCCGCTAAATTTTCTTCCATTACAGAAATATAATTCTCACCAGCAGCCATTTGTTTTTCCGTTAAGCTTTCCAGTGGATTTAGCACTTCAAGCTTCACGCCTGTTTCAGCAGCTAGCGTCTCAGCCACTTTCGAAGAAGCATTTTCTTCAAAATAAATGACTTTTGTCTGATTTTCCTCAACAAATGATTTCAGTTCTGCCAAGCGACTTGGTGTCGGCTCTTGATCTGGTGAAATACCTGAAATTGATTTTTGCGTTAAGTTATATTGATTAGCTAAATAAGCAAATGCAGCATGTTGCGTAACAAATGTCCGATTTTTTGCATCTTTTAATTCTGTTGCGTATTTTTGATTTAACTCTTCTAACTTTTTGATATAAGCTTCCGCGTTTTTATCAAATGTCGCTTTCTTTTCAGGATATTTATCTCCCAATTCTTTCGCAATGGTTTGAACTTCTTGAATTGCTAATACTGGGTCTAACCATACATGAGGATCATATTCGTGCTCATGTCCGTCATGGCTCTCTTCATGCTCATCTTCAGCTTCGTGATCATGGTCTTCCGTTCCTTCTAAGCGTTCAATTCCCTTAGCTGCCTCAATCATCAATGTTTTTTCTTGATCAACTGATTTCTTTATTGAATCAACAAAAATTTCCATGTCTGAACTATTATACACGAAAACATCTGCATCTGAAATTTTTGCCATCTCTTTTGCACTTGGTTCAAAATCATGGGGTTCTGTTCCTGCAGGTATCAGTAACTCAACTTTGCCTTCGTCACCAACAACTTCCTTCGTAAAATCATACATTGGATAAAAAGAAGTAATAATGGTTAATTCGTCTGTCTTTGACTCACTTTTCTTTTCAGTTTGTCCACAAGCAGCAAATAACAACATTCCTGCAACAGCTATCGTTGCCCATACATATTTTTTAATCATTGTTTACCCCTTTCTAAAATAGCAAATCGGAATTTTACGATTTGTCAACGTGGACTAATGTATCAAAATAAAAAATCGCAGTCAATAGGATTCGGAAAATTTCTGATTTACAACGCATATTTAGAAGTAAACCGTAAAACACTTGAATACTTTTTCATAGAATAGGCTTTCTTTTCAGCAACTAGACCATCATTCTATTCTCAGATAAAATGGCGCAAACTTTACGAAAGGGGTGATCCCATGAATTGTTACAATTGGATAAAGGTCATGCTTCCACCATTTCCCTGGAATAGAAAAAAGCACATAAGTTTAGCCGCAAAAGAAAACTAAACTTATATGCTTTTTAATTACTTCTCAGTTATTAAATCGACTACAAAAATCTTTTCCGAAATTCACTTAAGCTTTAACGCAATGTGCGTACAAGATAAACTTCATCACAAAACCCTTTTAATCCATTATATACTCGCTGTGCTCTCGAATAGTGTTGGCACAAACCAAAAACTGTTGGTCCACTACCGCTCATCAAAGCCACGTCCGCTCCATATTTAATCATTCGTTCTTTGATCTGATGAATGACAGGATGCCTTTTCCCAGTCACATCTTCTAAACTGTTTCCCATTTTTTGAATCATTTGTTGATAGTCTTGTTGTTGGATTGCTTCCACCAATCCAGCGACGTCCTGATGCTGAATGGATTGCGTGTCAAGATCTCTAAACACTGTTCGTGTAGAAACACTCATTCTTGGTTTGACTAGAATAACCCAACACTGTGGCATAGATGGAATAAGTTTTACTTCCTCACCCTTACCACCAATAAATGCCGTATTCCCATATACACAGTAAGGAACATCTGTACCAACTTCTAAGCCGATTGCTGCTAATTCTTCTAAGGAACAGCCCAAATCCCATAATTGATTGATTCCGCGCAAGGCTGCGGCACAATCAGTACTGCCTCCACCTAGGCCAGCAGCCACTGGGATATTTTTTTGAACAACGATTTTAACGCCTTTTTTGATATTAAATTTATTTTTCAGTAATACGGCTGCTTGATAGACATTATTTCGTTGATCTACAGGCAAGAAAGCTTTATTTGTTTCCACCACGATTTGATCTTCAGGTAATTCTTCAAAAATCAAATGATCTGCTAAGTCCACACTCGACATAACCATCTCAAGTTCATGGTACCCATCTGGCCGTTTATATAATACATCCAATCCTAAATTTATTTTGGCTGGTGCTTTTTCAATTAGTTCCATACCTCTCACCCATTCGAAAAGTCTAAGTCGAAAGTATTCTATCATAGGGGAAAATAAAAGTATAGCTAACTTCCGCCTTAAATTCCTATTTCAACTGAAGCAAAAAGAAAAAAAGAGGATAAGACGTTATTCATTCTTATCCTCTCAATCTTTCAAATCGATTTTTATTCTCATTACCTATTTATAGTTCAGTCAAGACTTCTTGAGCTAAGCTTGGATTTTTCCCTTTCCCGCGACCAATCAGAATAAATAATTGAAGAGTTGCGAATACAAAATTGCTACCTTTCATATAAGCAAAGTAACGTCCTTCCCAACGACTGACATACCTTGATTTTCTTTCATAAGTCGTTTGGAAAGCATAGAAAAAGTTTCCATAATTATAAACGATGTTCATCATTTTTTCTTGAATAAATGAAAAATCTGTTTCTCCAACGTTCGCCAAAGGTGCTAGACCAAGATTTGCTTCCAAGTAGCCTTGTTTTTGATACACAACAAACAAATTTGCTAACAGGTAGTCACTCAATGCGACAGGTTCTCCCGGCAACACTCGCAACAAATCATATCCTGCTTGTGTTTGTGTCATCGGTTGTGCCGTCACAAAACCAACTACTTGTTGGTCTTTTCGAACAACACCCACGCCACTGGTCTTCACGTACTCTTTGTCAAATCGGCCAACAGAAAAATGTTTCTCTGTTTCGCCATTCAACCAAGCATGTGACACCTCTCCCAGTGTTGCAAGCAGTTCCTCAGGAATTTCATCATACCAAGTAAAATGATAGCCTTCATTTGTTAATCGTTGATATTCTAATTGTTGATTCAGCCAAGGAACATCTGCCATCGTTAAGTCAGCAATCCCTGCTTCCCCTACTTTAACAAAACGGAACCCAACTTCATGCAGCATCACAACATATTTTTCTGACACCTTATAAAAAGCCAGCTGATAACCTAAGCAATCAGCTTTTTTCAGAAAGCTTTTGGTTGCCGTTCGCCACATAGCTGGATTACCAATTGGATCTCCAAGCACAAAGCATTTATTTCCCTTCACCTGATAGCCAAAAACTACTTGATCCTTACTACCTTCTTGATAATAAAAATATTTATATCCCGACAATTGCAAATAATGACTAGAAGCTGTTCCACCATATTGATCAATCAGCTGATCCAATCGCTCTGCCTCTAGCTCCGTTCCAAGCTCCTCCGTTGCCGTAGATAAATACTGATATAACGCCACCAGCGCTAACAACGAAATACCTAAACCAACCAGTCCAGAAAACCAGACCTCATCTGAAGGAAACAGAATAAAATTGTTCGCAGTCATTCGTCCTACCCAAAATTGACCACTATGATAACCTGCAATTGCATAAACAACAAACAAGAACCCGAATAAGCAAGCATCAAAAGCGATTGCTCCCCAAGAATAGACAAATTTTTCGCGATAAAACTCCTTGCGTGCCAGCCAAACTGCTAACAAAATAAGGACATAAACTAAAATCAATTCCCACGACAACGTTCGAGTAATCGTATTTAAAATACCAAAAATCAACAAGGTGATTGTTGGCAAATACGCTTTTTTCACCTTCATCGCTAAACCGCGAGCCAAGCCTAACAGTAAAAATCCGACAAGTAGGTTGAGTGTCTGATCTAAGAAATTAAATGAAAAAGGCAACAAAATTTGAAATAGGCGACTAATCGCAGATAAATTTGTAATTGTTGATAGTAAAACCATCATGATACCCGCAAAATAAACAGCACTAACTAAAATGATATGTGCCACTTTTTGGAAAAACAACCGTGGGATATTATCAAGAAACCTGTTCACTTTCACACCAGTATGCGTGATAAACAAAAGAATACCTGTTAAAAATGGCACTACATAATAAAATAGGCGATAATACAATAACCAAACAACTGCTACATCTTGACGAACAGCTAACTGACTCATACCAAGAATCATCAACACGTCAAACGTTCCCATACCACCCGGAACCATCGTTAACATACCTATCAGCGTTGCCACAATAAACATGGGATAAATCGAATGAAGGGATACGTTGATTCCCATCAGCTTGCCAATTAATAGAAATACGGTTAGCGCACCTGTCCACTGACCAAACGAGGCAAAAAATAAACCCACCAAGCCTTTTGGATAAAATTCTGAAAACAAGGTCCTTCTTTTAAGATACGCAAAAAAGAAAATGACCGGTGCAACAAAACTTCCACCTAGTAACCAAATCCAATAACTTCGAAAAATACTCTCTGTTTGAATGAAAAAGACATCCACAAAAGTGAACAGCGACCACACAGATAAACCTGTTATCATAAAGACTGCTACTTTTGAAACAGTTGCCAGTACCTTTTTTCGATCCGCCTGCTTACCATAAAAATTAGCGCGCAAGCTTGCACCCACGACACCACCAAATCCTGCCAAATTGTTGATTGTATTCGTAATCCAAGCCGCTAGAAAAAATTCTTGCCTTGGCATCTTAGGCTTTCCTTGCTTTTCCAATACTCTAAGTGTCACCCAATCATATAAAAGCATTGGTAACACACCCAGTAATCCAAGCAACGTCATTAAAACAATTGTTAGGTGATTCTGCTTATCCATTGTTTCCAAAATATCTTGCCAACTCATACCATTTGCGATATTAGCAACCTGATTCGCGACAAAGACTAATACTGAACCAAAAAAAATCAATTTTAAAATCAAACTATGACTTTTCATCCATTGAAGAATCAATTGTATTTTATTTTTCACATTTTTACCTTCCAAACTCATGTACTTTCATTTCATAACACTAATGTTAGCTTATTTAATTATAATTTTCCACTTTTGCTTAGCACGTTGCTTGCGATTCCTAACAAACAAAGCTATTCTAAAATCAAAAGGGAGGAAATAAAATGAACATTGGATTTATTGGAACAGGAAATATGGCACAAGCAATTATTCGTGGGCTACTTGAAAAAGAAACTTTTTCAAAAGATGAAATTTTTGTTTCGAGTGGCCATTTTGAAAACGCACAAGCCTTTGCCAAGCAAACAGGAGTCACTGCTTGTCAAACAAATCAAGAAGTCGCTGAACAAGTAGACATTCTTCTACTCGCAGTAAAACCTAAAATTATTTCAACCGTACTTCATGAACTACAAGACTATAGTCAAAAAATTCTTTTTATTTCTATTGCATCTGGCACAACTTTAAATGATCTTGAAACAGCCTTAAATAGCTCGCAAGCTGCGATAATTCGCGTCATGCCAAATGTCAATGTCAGCGTTGGTGCCGGAGTTTCTGCCATTTGTAAAAATTCTGTTGCTACCGAAGAACAATTCGCACACGCAACACGAATCTTTGAAGCAATCGGGAGCGTCTATCCTTTAGCCGAAGCAGATTTTAGTGCTTTTATTGGCTTGGCTGGAAGTTCTCCTGCATTTGTTTACATGCTCATTGACGCTATGGGAAGAGCCGGGGTGTTCAATGGCTTACCAAAAAAATTAGCCACCGAAATCTCTGCCAAAGCAATTTTAGGTTCGTGCGAAAAATTCCTTGAGAGCAATGAAAATCCTTGGGAATTAGTTGACCAAGTTTCCTCTCCAGGAGGAACAACAGTTGCCGGGGTCGTTGCACTTGAAGAAGCTGGGTTTATTCCAGCAATCATCAAGGGAATCAATACTACCATTGAAAAAGATCAAGAAATGCTTGCACAAAAAAATCAACAATAATGAAAAAACGACCAATGACTAAAATAGTCATTGGTCGTTTTTTTATTTAGCGTAATCTGTTGCTCGTGTTTCGCGAATAACAGTTACTTTAATGTGTCCAGGATAATCTAATTCTTCTTCAATTCGCTTACGAATATCTCTAACCAAACGAACTGCTTCTAAGTCAGAAATTTCTTCAGGTTTTACCATTACACGTACTTCACGTCCTGCTTGTACAGCAAAACTTGAATCTACGCCGGCAAAACTATTAGAAATATTTTCTAAGTTTTGAAGACGACGAATATAGTTTTCTAAAGATTCGCTTCGTGCACCAGGTCGAGCGGCTGATAAAGCATCGGCTGCAGCAACAAGTACTGAAATAACCGATGTCGCTTCCACATCACCATGGTGAGAAGCAATCGCATTGATAACCACTGGATTTTCTTTGTATTTGGCAGCTAATTCTGCACCAATCTCAACATGAGAACCTTCAATTTCATGGTCAAGTGCTTTCCCAATATCATGTAGCAAGCCTGCTCGTTTAGCTAATTGGATATCTTCGCCTAATTCTGCAGCTAAAATTCCAGATAGTTTAGCAACTTCCACTGAATGTTTCAACACATTTTGACCATAACTTGTTCTAAAACGTAACCGTCCCAAAATCTTAATTAAATCTGGATGGAGTGTATGTGCACCAACTTCAAACGCAGCCTCTTCTCCATATTCGCGAATACGTTCATCCATTTCTTTACGTGATTTTTCAACCATTTCTTCAATACGAGCTGGATGGATACGCCCATCTTGAATTAATTTTTCCAACGTCATTCTTGCGATTTCTCTCCGAATTGGATCAAAACCAGAAAGAACAACTGCTTCAGGAGTGTCATCGATAATCAAATCAATTCCTGTTAGTGTTTCTAATGTGCGAATGTTACGACCTTCTCTACCAATAATGCGACCTTTCATCTCATCATTTGGCAAAGTAACAACTGATACTGTGGTTTCAGAAACTTGATCTGCCGCGCAACGTTGAATAGCTAATGAAAGCAAGTTCTTCGCTTTACGATCAGCCTCTTCTTTTGCACGCTGTTCAGATTCTTTCACCATAACAGTTAACTCATGATTCAACTCTTCCTCGGTTGACTTCATGATAACATCCTTTGCATCTTCTTTAGATAAACCAGCAATTTTCTCTAACTCTTTTTGTTGATCTTCAATCAATTTTTCAACGTCTTGTTCTCGCTCTTCAATTAATTGCTGTTTTGAACTAAGTATTTCTTCTTTGCTTTCAAGTGAGTTCTCACGTTTTTCCAATGAGTCATCTTTACGATTCAATGTTTGTTCACGTTGAATCAATCGATTTTCTTGAGATTTTAATTCTAATTTGCTTTCTCTCAGCTCACTTTCAACTTCAGAACGATATTTCTGATTTTCTTCCTTAGCTTCCAACAATGCTTCTTTTTTTAGAGTCTCTGCTTCTTTCTTTGCACTGTCGATAATACCCACAGCTGATGTTTTTGCACCAGCTATCTCTTTTTCGTGACGTGACTTCGCAACGACCAACCCTAAACCAAGACCGACAATTAAACCGATGATAGCGAGGAGAATGTTGAATACCATAAAATCCACCTCCATACTATCTTTTTCATTTTATCAATCACGTAGTTTTTCTGATAAACTATTTTAATCTTATCAATATGCCTACTTGCATATGTGCACAAAAAGTACACAAGTTTATTCTAATGTTTGTACCCCTTAGTGTCAACTTTAAATAAACAAAGAAACTGCTTTCTAATTTTATATTAAACGGTGGTTTTTTATCATTACCGACAGAAAGAGGTCTTGATAGCACTTGGTTTATTCGCTAGACTTAATCCTTTTTTCTTTTCACAGATAAAAGTCAAGTTTTCGATTATTTCCGTTGAACTAGATAACCGCAACTGTTATATCCGAATGCAAATTGTCCTATAAATATAAATTAACGATTACAAATGTTCTTTTATTTTTGAGAAAACCTCTTACTCTTGATAAAAACTCTAACTTCTAGTTTCACCCTCGACAAAAAAGGTCGAGACAGTTTGTCCCGACCTTTGAAAGTCAAATTCATTATTCTTCTGTTAAAGGTAATTCTTCCTGTTCAGGTTTTTCCTCTGTTTCAATACCTTCACCAATTCCATAAGCTTCGCGAACCAAGCCAGAAATTTCATTCATCATTTCTGGGTGAGTAGACATATAAATTTTTGCATTTTCGCGTCCTTGGCCGATACGATCTTCTTTATATGAATACCAAGCACCACTTTTATCAACGATATCTTTTTCTACCGCCATATCAAGTAGTTCTCCCTCTTGTGAGATTCCTAGTCCATACATTACATCAACTTCTGCTACTTTAAATGGTGGTGCAACTTTGTTTTTAACTACCTTAATTTTCGTACGGTTTCCGACAATATCTGTCCCTTGTTTCAATTGTTCTGCACGACGTACTTCTAAACGAATCGTTGCATAGAACTTCAATGCACGTCCCCCAGGTGTTACTTCTGGGTTACCAAACATTACGCCTACTTTTTCACGAATTTGGTTGATAAAAATCGCAATTGTTTTTGTTTTATTAATTGAACCTGATAATTTACGCAAAGCTTGGGACATCAAACGAGCTTGTAATCCAACGTGAGCGTCACCCATTTCACCATCAATTTCTGCTCGCGGAACTAACGCTGCTACTGAATCGACAACAACGATATCTACTGCACCACTTGAAACCAATGCATCAGCAATCTCTAATCCTTGTTCACCTGTATCTGGTTGTGATAACAACAATTCATCGATATTAACGCCTAATTTTTGGGCATATTGAGGATCCAATGCGTGTTCAGCATCAATAAAGGCTGCTGTCCCACCATTTTTTTGTACTTCGGCAATTGCATGAAGTGCAACCGTTGTTTTACCAGAACTTTCTGGCCCGTAAACTTCGATGATTCTTCCTCGTGGATAACCACCTACTCCCAATGCTACATCTAAAGCAAGTGAACCACTTGGAATTGTTGAGATTTGTTGGTCGATTTTCTCGCCCAATTTCATAATAGAACCTTTACCATAACTTTTTTCAATTTTCTTTAACGCAGCATCTAAGGCCGCTTTACGATCATCTGCCAATACGATAATCCTCCTTATATTCACATTAACAACGTCATTTCAATACAATTATCATAGCGGTTTTAGAATTAAAAAGCAAGAAAAACCGAACAAATATTCGCATTTTATTTTTTTCTTAAAATCCGCTTACGTAACATATTCAGACCTTCCATTACCGAGTTGCGACGAATTGCTTCACGTCCGCGCGTAAATTGAAACTTAGTTGCACTTACTTCCTCAGCTGAAGCTACAGCAATCCAAACTGTTCCGACGGCTTGGTTTTCAAGCATACCTGGTCCTGCAACGCCTGTAAACGATACCGCATAGTCCGTTTTCGCTAACTTTCTTGCTTGCTCAGCCATTTTTTCGGCACACTCTTGACTCACAGTTCCATATTTTTCCAGAAATTGAGGATCGATGTTTAAAAAATCGGCTTTTGTTTCTTCTGAGTATGTCACGAATCCTCCAGGAAAAACTTCAGAAACACCGGAAAGTTTTCCTAATGTTGCTTGAAACTCTCCTGCAGTTAAACTTTCAGCAGCAGTTACTGTTTTCCCTCTTTCTTTTAGCAAATCGACCACAACTTTTTCTAACGAATTATCATCTCCATAGCCATAAAAATATTCGCCCACCCGTTCCTGAATTTTTTCTTCCAGTGCAAGCAATGCTTGATTACCGGCATGAATATCATTGGTTTTAACCGTTAAACGTAAGGTAACTTCATTGGGTTTCGCATAGGGTGCAATCGTCGGATTAATTTGTGTTGAGATTAGTTCGGCTAGCTCTGTAACTAATCGTGATTCACCAATGCCATAAAAACGTAAGACGCGTGAAATTAATTTTTCTTTCGAAGGAAATTTTTCGATCAATAATGGACGCACTTGCTCAATGAACATTGGTTTCAGTTCACTTGGTGGCCCAGGGAGTAGGATATACGCATGAGATTTTTCTTGGATAAATGTCCCAACAGCTAGCCCTGTACGATTTGGTAAAACAATACCTCCTTCAATAGTTTGTGACTGTTGCAAATTATTCGCAGTCATTTTACGCTTGGTTGTTTCAAAAAACTCTAATAATTTTTGATAGGCTTCTCTATCTTGAACCAACCCTTTCCCCAAATGGTCAGCGGTTACTACTTTGGTTAAGTCATCCTCTGTAGGACCTAACCCACCACACAAAATAATTAACTCGCTTCGTGACTCTGCTAAGCCTATCAACTCATCTAGTCTTTGTTTGTTATCCCCAACAACTGTCTGATAGTAAACTTCAATACCAAGATCTGCTAACTGCTCAGCCAAAAAAGTTGCGTTTGTATTGACCACTTGACCAAGAAGTAGCTCTGTTCCTACTGCAATAATCTCTGCTTTCATAAATTTTCCTCTCCCTAATAATTAATACGCTATAACGAAAATATTTTTTATTTAAAAAAAGCTTGGGACAAAATTGTCACCAAGCTTTTATCGAAATTACATTGAGCCTTTAAACACAGCACTATTTTTGGCAAAGTAATCAACACCAGAATAGATTGTGAATACTAAACAGGCATAAAGCATAATTTGATCTAATGGAAGACCAATCAAGTTAAATGGAATGTTATTGATAAGCAACAAAATGATTGCAACCATTTGAGTAGCAGTTTTCACTTTTCCAGGCCATGCAGCTGCCATTACTTCACCATGTTCAACTAATAATAGGCGTAAACCTGTTACCGCTAATTCTCGGCAAACAATAATCGCAACAACCCATGCTGGTGCTTTATCTTGACCAACTAACATAATAAATGCTGTCATAACTAACATTTTGTCTGCTAAAGGATCGGCAAATTTCCCGAAGTTTGTTACTAAACCTTGAGAACGAGCAATTTTCCCGTCAAGCCAGTCTGTAATACTTGCAATTGCAAAAATGATTGCTCCAACTATTTGTGTTACAGCAACAGTTGTTGTTCCCACCGTCAATTGTCCCCAATCCAAAGGTACTCCTACAACAAGGATAAAGATTGGAATCATACAAATTCTTAATACAGTTAATTTATTTGGTAAATTCACACTATTGCACTCCTTTCTTGTTCATTTTACGTGAGTCTCACTAAAGTTTCCACAGAAATAACTTACTTTTTTCACTCACGAAAAAAATTATTCATTTTACTATTGAAAAACTGCAATAAAAATCGAGTGGATTTTTATTGCAGTTTTGTTTGAATTATTCTGCGTATTGGATAGCAAGGTTAACGTTTTTGGGACTTAAATTATTTTCTCCAGCATTCACTGGAACATCTTCCCCATTTGCTTTAATTGAAATATTGCTTGCTGCACCAATTGTCACAACTGCATTAGGCACATTAGCAGCAATCTGTGTACTCTGTGATTCACCAGTTGCAAGTGTTCCTTGGTAAACATACGCACCATTAACCATCACACCTACCCACACACGATCTTTCGCTGTGAATTCCAGTGTTAAAGGCTCCGTTGCATCAATAATGTTCACATCAATTGCATTCGTTGTATCTGTACCAGCAGTAATCGTCATCTTCTTTTCTTCAGTCGTGGATTCAACTGTCGAAGATTGTGCTGACGTTGATTCACTTGATTGTGAGGATTGCTTTGTTTCCTCAATTGATCCATCGACTGTCATTGATGAGCTCGCTTCACTAATAATTGGTGCCGCTTGTCGATCTTGCCACGTCATATAACCAACAACAATCACGATTGCAACTGCAACCAATCCTAACAAAACAACAGGCAGACTTGTCCAAAATTTACTTGGTTTAAATTCTTCTTGGTGCATTGCTTTTCGTGAACCACTCACAGTTTCTGGCTCTGGTCTTTTAATTTCTGAGCCATCAGATAATTTTCTTTTTCCATCGAAAACATCCACAAGTTTATCGCCATCTTCTCCAACAGCTTGCGCATACTGACGAATAAATGCACGTACATAAAACTTACCAGGAAGTTGATCGAATTCGTCGTTATCGATTGCTTCAAGGTAACGTTTTTGAATTTTTGTAATTTGTTGTAATTCGTCTAAAGATATTTTTTTATTTAGACGAGCTTGCCGTAATTTTTCCCCAATGGTTTCAAAAGCCACTCGTTCATCTTCTCCAGTCTTTTTATTCTAGCCAACCACCCGTTACTGGTAGTGTAATTCCGGTGACATAGGCCGCTTCTTTTTGTAATAAAAATGTGACAGCAGCAGCAATTTCTTTTGGCTGAGCTAGTCTTCCTAGCGGGATTGCCTCTTTTAATTCCGTTAATTCTGTCTTAGACCAGTCCTGATTCATCGCTGTTGCGACAGCTCCTGGCGCTATGACATTGGCCGTTATTCCTAATGTTGCAACTTCTTTTGCATATGCTTTAACAAATGCTTGTTGGGCACCTTTAACAGCACTGTAAACTGTTTCCATACTGCTTCCTTGCATCCCGTAAACAGAACCAATAAACACAATTCTGCCATAATCAGACCGAGCAAGTTTTGTTTCTAGCCTTTGCAAAAGCAATAGCGGAGATTTCACATGAATTTGCCAAAGCTGGTCCATGTCTAATTCCGTATACTCCTTAAACAAAGCATATTTCGTAAATCCTGATGCAAAAATGACACTGTCAACTTGAAATAATCCTTGTGTAAATTTCGGTATTTCTTCCATGCTTAACATGTCTAAGGATACCATAAAAAAATCTTGCAGCGGATAACATTTTTGCAAGTCTAAAACGAAATTTAATACTTTTTTTTCATTGCGATGATAGTGACAATACAATGACCAGCCCTCTTGCGCCAACTGACGACAAATCGCTTCACCAATATCCCCACTAGCTCCCATAACTAACGCCGTTGGCATCTCACTCACCCTGTGGTTCCATATAAAACTCACTAAACGTCTCTGCCACTAAAAATGCCGAACCAACAGCTAATACATCAGCTAATTGGATTGATTCAATCGCTTCTGGCAAATCAAATAAAGTATACGCACCATAAAGACTTTGGGTAAATTGGTTAGCAATATACTCAATGGAGTTAAGTGATTGGAAGTATTTCCCTAACATTTTTTTCTTCAATAATTCAAGATTTTTTTCATTTACTTCTGGATCTTTCTCAAAACCAAGAATGATTTTCCGTACTTGCTGCGCAGCAAGTTTTGGTTCATCCGTATCACCACTAAAATCAGCAAAATGAAATTCACGATCTAAACTAAATTCAAAACCAAAACTGTCATCAATGATTCCTTCATTGTAAAGTTTCAAATAGTTTTGGGAAGTATTTCCTAGCAGTAATTGGAATAAGAGATTCAATGCTGTTTTATAGCGCATCAATTGATAGCCATCTGCTGGCAACTCGTCAACACCTTTAATTCCCAATACGAATTTTTTACGTGTCACAGCTGCTCTCAGACGACTTTCCTCGATAATTTCATCATTATTTTCAGGGAAGTATCGCTTGATTTCTTGTGCTGGTGGAAATTCTTTACTCATTTGATTTTCTTTAATAACTTCCATTAGTTTCTCTGGATCTAAATTTCCAACTAAAAACAAAACCATATTACTTGGCTGATAAAACGTGTGATAACAAGTATACAAATCATCGGCAGTAATTTTGTCGATGCTATCAACCGTCCCTGCAATATCAATGTGTAAAGGATGGTTTGGATATAAGTTATTCAAAATACCAAAAAATAGACGCCAGTTAGGATCATCTTCATACATTTGAATTTCTTGTCCAATGATTCCTTTTTCTTTGTTGACTGTTTCCTCAGTAAAATAGGGTGCTTGTACAAAGTCCAATAGTGTCAATAAATTTTTTTCCACTTGATCCGTCGTTGAAAACAAATAACTTGTTTTGGTAAAACTAGTAAATGCATTTGCAGACGCACCTTGTTGTCCAAACAATTGGAAAACATCTCCGTCTTCTTTTTCAAATAATTTGTGTTCTAAGAAATGGGCAATTCCATCAGGTACCTTTATCTTTTCAGTTGCTCCATAAGGAATAAATTCATTATCGATTGAGCCATAATTAGTGCTAAATAAGCCATAAGTTTTGTGGTACTCATTTTTTGGCAACAAGTAAACGGTCAATCCATTTGGTAGCACTTCATGATAAAGCGTTTCATTAATTTGTGAATACTCAGTTTTATTCATTCATGCTTCCTCCATCTAAAAAGAAAATTGCTTGAAGCTCTACTTGATCTGCAATTTTTTGAACATCTTTGATTGTGATACTTTCCAGTCGAGCTAGCCACTCGTCATCTGTTAATTTGGTTTCTGGTAGCCAGTTATCTAAATAAGTCGATTCAATCGCTGCTTGAGGTGCATCAAGTGATAGCAAGTATTGATTTTTCAACATTGCTTTTGTTTGAGCTAAATCAAGGTCAGTGATTTCTCCATTTCGTAAACTTTCTAATTGTTTATGAATCAAATGTAAAACTTTTTCGCGATTTTTTCCATCAATGCCTGTTTGAACAGTCATAAATCCACGGAACGTGTCCACACTGCTAGAAGCATAGTAAGCCAAGCTTTCTTTTTCGCGCACATTCATAAATAATTTTGAATGCGGAAACCCACCAAACAAACCATTGAACACCATTAATGAAAAACGCTCAGGTTGGTTGTAATAAACATTGGTTTGATAAGCTAAGTTTAACTTGGCTTGTACAACAGATTCATGCATTTGGCGTTCTTTGATTACATTTGATTGTGGTTGCGCATAAAAAATTTCTGGGTGTACAAATTCGCGGTCAGTAAATGGTAATGTTTGAATTGCTTCAGTAACTTCCGTCTCATTCACATCTCCAATTACAAAAATGTCGACTTGATCTTCCGCTAAGACTTTCTGGTAATACGTAGCAAGTGACTCTGCTGTAATTTCTTTTAAGTCTTTTACTGTTCCAAAACTAGGGATTCTTTGAGCATCTGTTTGCTCAAAGTAAAGACGTTGTAGTGCTAATGAAGCTAATGTTTGTTTATCTTCGTCCAAACTTTCTAAATAAGTTTTCAGATTATTTTTTTCTAAATCAAACGTTTGATTATCGAACTGCCCCGCCACAATATTTGGTGCAAAAATAACCTCTTTCAAAAAGTCAACAACTTGGAGCAGAATCTTTGAGTCATTTACATAATCACCATTAACAAAACTGATGCCTGCGTTCAGCCAATGCAAATTTCCTTTTTTGCTTACATTCCAGCCAAAACTTGCACCATATAATTCAGCTAATTTCGCGCTAAGCTGTGTTTGATCTGGATAGTTTAAGCTATTTGTTTCTAACAAACTGCTCAGTAATGACCGTTGCGTAATGACTGCTCGATCAAGACGTGTTGTAAATCGAATAAAGATTCGAATCGTTTTATATTTTTTTGTTTGCAGGACATGTAAATTCACGCCCTCCGCCAATTTATTCGTCATAAGTCGTTGTGCTCCTTTTATCGTTACAGTTGTTTCTAGTATAGCATAGAAGGTTAATATTCAAGCATTTCGCGAACAAAAGCGTTTATTGTTTTTATATTTTTTTATTCTTAGATATACTAAGGGTAAGGAAAAAGAAAGTAGGGGTTTTATGATTAAAGAATTTAAAGAGTTTATTATGCGTGGCGACGTGCTCGACCTAGCTGTTGGGGTTGTTATTGGGAGTGCATTCACGGGAATCGTTAATCAAATCGTAGAAGGATTGATTACACCATTAATTGGTTGGATAGTTGCTCTTGTCACTGGTACTTCTGATTTGGACGGAGCATTGTCTGTATTAGATGTCACACCTGTCAAAGGCGTAACTTTTTCATTTGGTAATGTTGTTAGTGCTATTATTACATTTTTAATTACAGGTTTTGTTTTGTTCTTAGTGGTCAAAGCAGCCAACAGTGCAAAAGATTTACGTAAAACAGAAGAAGAGGTTCTTGATGAGCCAACTGCTGAACAATACTTAAGTGACATTCGTGATTTACTGGCACAACAAGTAGCTGAAGATAATGGTCGTTCAACACTTCAAGCAAAAGTAGAAGACGAATCAACCACAAAATAAAAAAACTTGAAACAACAAATTTTGTTGTTTCAAGTTTTTTTATTTTTTCATATCAATATGAGGAATATCATCTTCCAAATAAACATCGGAAATGGCATTAAAACCAAATGATTCGTAAAACGAACGTAGATAATCTTGTGCACCAATAATAATTGGCGTATTTGGATACTTTTGTTCAATAACTTCCAACGTCCGTTGAACAATTTGCTTACCTAATCCCGATTGACGATGTTCCTTGGCTACCAAGACTCGACCAAAATGAACAGCATCTTCTTCTTTGTAAATCCGTGTGTAAGCTGCTACATTTCCTTGCTCATCTGTCAGAAACGTATGCAATGCCTCAGGATCGATTTCATCCACTTCTTGATATGGACAATTTTGTTCGACCACAAAAACGGCAATTCTTTCTTTTACTAGCATATAAAATTCTTTTGTCGTTAATTCATCAAATGTTTTCACTTGGTAATTCATTCAGTAGCCTCCTAACAAGTTTTCTTTTTATAGATTACTTGTTCAAAAATAAAAAAGCAAACGAACCACATAAGGCCCGTCAGCTTTTAAACTGCTTCTGTTAAAAATTCAATCTCTACTGTACGAGTTAATACATCAGAGTAGCTGTAAGACACTCGTTCAAAAGAGTTTTCTTCAGGATCTAAGTCAACGACAAATACTGAAGGATAGGTTTCTGTTAAAACGCCGCGGCGTTCTGTTTGACGCTTTCTTCCTGTCTGAGCAACCAACATGATTTGGCTGCCGATACGACCTTCTAAATCTTTCTTGATTGTAGCTAAAGTTGTTGGCATACAGTTCACCTCGTTATCGATTATAACAGATAGTCCAAAACTTTTCAAGTCTACCATATAAAAAAAAGAAATGCAATAAAAAAAAACAGTTGAAACAAGAATGTTAACTAGCATTCTTCACTGTACGCTTTCAAATGCTTCTTGATTTTCTGTTTTACACGACTGTATCCACTCATTACTTGCTGAATATCCATTGATAAATCTTTTGCGATGTAGGAAAAATCACTTCCTTGCATGTAATGATGAAAAATTTGCGCTTCTCTTTTTGAAAAATGGATTTCACATGTTTCAATTGCTTCATTCAACAGCAGTTGTTGGACTGCTACAGGTTCTTGAGTTGTCACTTCTGCTAAGAAATCTGGTCCTTCAGATTCCATTTTCTGTTCCATAGAAACTTCGTCTTTTTGATCTCTGCGTTTTAATGCGTTTTGTTTCCTTAATAACGAATAAATTTGGTTAGTAATAACGCTTTTGTAATAACTACCGAAACTAACTCCTTTGTTATTTTCATAGGTTTTTAATGCTTGATATAACGCAACACGTGCTTCTTGCTCCCAATCTTCATTCATAAAATTCCGCACATAATAACTATTTTTTAAGCGTAATAAAAGTGGATAATATTTCTGATAAAGGGTAGAAAATGCTTCTTCATCACCATTGCGTGCAGCACGTAATAACTCCTCAGGCATAAATAAATCCTCCATAATCTCTATTATGGAGGAATATTAGCATCAAAAATCGTGTTATTTAATCTGATAACGTGGTTATCTGTCCTTTTTCATTAAATCGTCTAACTTTTTAGACAATTTATGCAATTGTTCATCATTCCAAGGAGAATTACGTCGAAAATCAATAAAACGCATATTTATATTCTCTTGGGCTATTGTTTCTTCTGTTTTTTTGATTGTTTTATACAACTCATACGCAGAAGTTCGTAAGGCTCCTTGTGAAAACACTACCCATTGTTCCGCCAAATCACTTGTAGCAACTGTTACTTGTGTCAATCGATCATTCAACGTACCCGCTACTCGCTCAATATAACTATCTGCTGTTTCATCTTCTTTGGTGAATACAACTTCTAGCTGATATTTTTTATAGTTTTGTTGAATTCCAGGAACCAGCTGCGCATCGAAAACCACAATTACTTCAATTCCTTCAAATTTTGCATAATTAGACAACCGATGAAGCAAGGCTTCACGTGCATCAGCCATTTTGTCTTGCTTCTTTAACAAAACAAGCTCTGGCCAAGAACCAATCATATTGTAACCATCGACAATCAATAACTGTTTCTTCATCAGCTTACTCCCCCTGTCGTTGGGAAAACGCCTGATACATCAACAGACCTGCTGCAACACTTGCATTCAGGCTTTGAACATGCCCTACCATCGGGATTGTCAATAATTCATCCATTTCTTTTTTCAATCCTTGACTCATACCGCGCCCTTCATTACCAATTACTAATGCAATTGAACCTTTTGCATTCCAATTCTGAAAATTCGTTCCAGACATGTCTGTTCCAAAAATCCAAAAACCAGCTTCTTTTAGTTGCTGAGCTGCTTGAATCAAATTAGTTACTCTTGCTACCGGCACATGCTCAACTGCTCCAGTAGACGTTTTGGTAACGATTGGTGTGATTCCTACTGCGCGATGCTTAGGGATAATTACGCCGTCCACACCACTTGCATCAGCTGTTCGCAAAATCGAGCCAAAATTGTGAGGATCTTCTAGACTATCTAAAATCAAAAAGAAAGGATTTTCTTTTTTTGTTTTTGTTTGTTCAAGCAACTGTTCTAACGATAAGTATTCGTAAGGTGTGATAGCCAACACCACACCTTGGTGTACACCTCGATCACTTAATGTATCCAATTTTTGTTTAGGAACCCATTTCACGGGAACTGCTTGGTCACGAGCAATTATTTTTAACTCATCTACCTTCTCGCCATGAGCGTCTTCTTGGAGAAACAATTTATTTCCTCGTCCTTGTTGAAGTGCTTCCACAGCAGCATGATGACCAAAGACAAAATTATCTTCAATTGATTCGTCTTTTTCTTGCGTATGATTTGATTCTTGCTTTGTTCTTTTTTGAGATGTTTTTGATTGCTTGCTCCAGTCGTTAGTATGTCGTTTTTTATTTTTAAAATTATTTTTTCTATCCATTTTTTTCACCTATTTTCTGAATACACCATTCAATCAATTCTTCCATTCGTTCGGTTTGCTTTGTTAGATGTAAATACCCCATCAACGCTTCGAAGCCTGTAGCAATTCGATAAGTCGTGATGTCTGCATTTTTAGCACCTGTATGACTTTTGGCATTTCTACCGCGACGATAATAAATATCTTCTGTTTCTGTTAAAATATTTTCTTCTAACATTTTTTGAATCAAATAAGCTTGTGCTTTAGCAGATACATAATTTGTTGCCGTATGGTGTAATTTATTTGGTTTGGTTTGTCCTTGATCAATCAAGTAGTCTCGAATATAAATCTCATAAATTGCATCACCAACGTATGCAAGAGCTAAACCATTTAGCTGCGTGTAATCTCTCATACTTCTCTTCTCCAACGGGTTCCTTGCGGTGTATCTTCCAGGATGATCCCTTTTTCTTTAAATAAGTCCCGAATCTCATCACTACGCGCGAAATTTTTCGCTTGGCGTGCTTGGTTTCTTTCCTCAATCAATTGTTCAATGTCTTCATCTAGTAACGCTTCGGAAGTAAAGAAAATTCCAAAAATCGCTAACCATTGCGCATATAAAGTTATTGCTTGGTCTAAAACTGGTAGGGAAACTTGTTCTTGTTCCAAATAAGTATTTAACCATTTTGCAAGCTCATAAACAACTGTGATTCCATTTGCTGCGTTGAAATCATCATCCATTTCTTGAATGAAGCGCGTTTCTAACTCAGTTAATTCTGCCATTTTGTCACTATCATCTGTCAATGAACTAGCAGCACTATCTTTACGAAATTGAACGTTATCATACGTATTTTTTAAGCGTTGTAGATTTGTTGCCGCTTCCTTTATCGTTGCCTCACTATAACGAATTGGTCGGCGATATTGCGTTGTTGCCATGAAGAAACGTAAAACTTGTGGATCCACTGTTTGAATCATTTCATGGACAGTAATGAAATTACCAAGAGACTTACTCATTTTTTGATCTTCTTCGCCAATCGTTACATAACCATTGTGCATCCAATAATTTGCAAATTTTTGTCCCGTTTTGGCCTCACTTTGGGCAATTTCATTCTCATGATGAGGAAACTCTAAATCCTGTCCACCACCATGAATATCAATTGTTTCACCCAAGTGTTTTGTAGCCATAACAGAGCATTCAATATGCCAGCCTGGACGACCATTTCCCCATGGCGACTCCCAAAAAATTTCTCCCGGTTTGGCATTTTTCCATAAAGCAAAATCCAATGGATCTTCTTTCAGCTGTTGTTCTTCACCCGTTCGTTGACTCGCACCAATTTCAAGCTCATCAATTGACTGATCGCTCAACTGACCATAATCCTTGAAACGACGTGTCCGATAATAAACATCACCTTGCGCTTCATACGCATAGCCTTTTTCAATCAGTACTTGGATAAACGATAAAATGTCTGGCATATGATCCATTACTCTTGGATGTAAGGTTGCTGGTTCCACGTTTAACGCCTTAGTATCTTCCTCAAATGCTTGGATAAAGCGATCCGCAACTTCTGGTGCTGTGATCCCTAAATCTTTTGCTGCGCGGATGATTTTATCATCCACATCTGTAAAGTTCGAAACATATTTCACTTGATAGCCGCGATATTCAAAATAACGACGAATTGTATCAAATGCAATGGTACTCCGCGCATTTCCAATATGGATATAGTTATAAACGGTTGGCCCACAAACATACATTCCAACCTGACCTTCTACAATAGGAACAAATTTTTCTTTCTCTCGAGTAAGCGTATTATATATTTTTATCATTCTGTTCTCCTTATCTTTTCACCTTTAATCCGAACAACTTTTGCCGGAATACCAACTGCTGTAGCATCATCTGGTATATCATTAAGTACCACTGCCCCTGCTCCGACTTTTGCATGCCGACCAATTGTCACTGGACCTAAAATCTGTACATTTGCAGAGAGCAACGCGCCCTGTTTAACTGTAGGATGTCGTTTACCTGTTTGTTTGCCTGTCCCGCCTAAAGTCACACCATGGAACAAGACCACATCATCTTCAATTTCTGCCGTTTCTCCAATCACTACGCCCATTCCATGATCAATAAAGACA
The DNA here is from genome assembly GCF_001886265.1 of Enterococcus thailandicus. Classification (GTDB taxonomy): domain Bacteria; phylum Bacillota; class Bacilli; order Lactobacillales; family Enterococcaceae; genus Enterococcus_B; species Enterococcus_B thailandicus. Next base: position 29,692 of record NZ_JXLE01000011.1, on the reverse strand, counting down.
CCTTTACCAATTTGTGCGCCAGGATGTATTTCAATCCCAGTTAAAAAGCGCCAGAATTGGGCAATGATTTTAGCTAATAAATACAAACGATGTTGGTATAAGAAATGAGAAAGACGATGCCAAAGTAACGCATGGAATCCTGGATATGTTAGAACAATTTCTAAAGTCGAACGTACAGCAGGATCATTTTTTTTCGTAGCAGTAATTATTCGCGTAAACCAATTCATTCACCTTCACTCCTTTCCATAACAGATTTATGTAACCAAAACTATAAATAAAAAGCGTCTTTTAAATAAGTTTCCTTAAATAAAAGACGCTAATGGCGTGGTTCCACTTTTTTTCATAATCAAAACAGATTACCTCGAAGCAAAATAACGTCTGCTACCCGTTTTTAGCTACTTGTGTTCGCTAAAACCACTCCCAGAGGCATTTCAACACCTACTTTGTAACGACTTTCACCTTCCGTCGCCTCTCTAAAAACAAACTAGTTGCTTACTTCTTCTGTTCTTCGTGTTTATTTTATTACTTGGTTTAAATGAGCAAGTGCTTTTTCACGGCCTAATAATTCAACTGTGTCTGGTAATTCAGGACCATGCATTTGTCCTGAAACAGCAACACGAATTGGCATGAATAAGTTTTTGCCCTTAACACCAGTTTCTTTTTGTACAGCTTTGATAGCTGCTTTAACTGTTGGAGCATCAACAACTTCCATTTCTTCTAGCTGTGCTTTAAATGCTGTCAAAACAGCTGGAACTGTTTCACCAGCTAATACTTCTTTTGCCGCATCATTTAAAACTGGATGTTCATTAAAGAATAACTCTGACACTTCAACGATTTCCGCAGCATAGCTCATTTGTGGTTGATATAATTGAACAATTTTTTTCACCCATTCAATTGTTTTTTCATCAGGATTTTCTTCAACTCGGCCATCTGCAATCAAATATGGTAAACACATATCTGTTAATTCAGCTAAATCCATTTCTTTCATGTAATGGTTGTTTACCCATTGTAATTTTTTCGCATCAAATGCTGCAGGTGATTTGCTCAAACGTTCTGGATCAAACATTTTCACTAATTCTTCTTGACTGAAGACTTCTTCTTCGCCTACTGGTGACCAACCAAGCAATGCAATAAAGTTAAACATTGCATCAGGTAAATAACCTAATTCACGATATTGTTCGATAAATTGAAGGATTGATTCATCGCGTTTACTTAATTTTTTACCAGTTTCGCTGTTAATAATCAGTGTCATGTGACCAAATGTTGGTGGTGTCCAACCAAATGCTTCATAGATCATTAATTGTTTTGGTGTGTTTGCAATATGGTCATCTCCACGCAAAACATGAGTAATTTTCATCAAGTGATCATCCACTGCTACAGCAAAGTTATAGGTTGGCATGCCATCACGTTTTTGAATGACGAAGTCTCCGCCGATATTATCTGATTCAAATGAAATTTCACCTTTGACCATATCGTTGAACTTATATTCTGTGTTTCGTGGCACACGGAAACGAACAACTGACTCTAGCCCTTGAGCTTCTTTTTCAGCTTGTTCTTCTGGCGTTAAGTTTGCACATTTCCCACCATAGTGAGGCATTTCACCACGAGCGCGTTGTGCTTCACGTTCCGCTTCTAATTCTTCTTCTGTACAGTAACATTTGTAAGCTCGATTGCTTGCAAGTAATTGATCAATCAGTGGTTGATAAATTTCTTTACGTTCAGATTGACGATAAGGACCATATTCTCCAGGATTTTCAGGAGACTCGTCCCAATCCATTCCTAACCAAGCTAAATTTTCTAACTGACTTTTTTCTCCATCTTCAATGTTACGTTTTTGGTCAGTGTCTTCAATACGGATGATGAATTCTCCATCATTGTGGCGAGCAAATAAATAATTGAATAATGCAGTTCGTGCATTTCCAATATGTAAATGCCCTGTTGGACTTGGTGCATAGCGTACGCGTACTTTCGTCATTTTCTTCCTCTTCTTTCAAACTAGACTTATGTGACTAACAGCAAAAATCCGTCAGCTTTGACCTTAAAAACATTATTTATTTAAAGTCACTCAGCAAAATTTTACCTTTTCTAGTACAAATAGTAAAGCCAACCGATTGAATTTCCTCATCAGTTGGCTCATTTTATTTATGAAATTAAGATTTTGTCTTCGTTTCAGAATTTTTTTTGTTATCAATACCCCGACCTGCATGCGCTGGTTTAGCAAAAATCATTCGACCAGCTGCTGTTTGCAACGCACTAGTTACGACAACTTCAAGATGCTCATTCATATAATGCTGGCCATCTTCAACGACAACCATTGTTCCATCATCTAAGTAAGCAACACCTTGCTGACGCTCTGTTCCGACTTTTACGACTAAAACATTCATTGTCTCACCAGGAATCACAACTGGCTTAACTGCATTTGCTAACGCATTGATGTTTAAGACTGGCACATTTTGAAACTCAGAGACCTTATTCAAGTTATAATCATTAGTAACAATCACGCCATCTAACAGTTTAGCTAATTTAATTAGTTTACTATCAACCTCACTGATTTCTTCAAAGTCTCCATCATACATTTCAACAGAGATACCTTCTTCTTTTTGTAAAGCATTTAAAATATCTAGCCCGCGGCGTCCACGAACTCGTTTTAAACTATCACCAGAATCTGCGATGTATTGCAATTCATATAAAACAAAATTTGGAATCATTAACGTTCCTTCTAAGAAACCTGTTTTAGCAATATCATAAATTCGACCGTCAATGATAACACTCGTATCTAAAATTTTATATTTGTGGAAATTATCGCCTGATTTACGTTCTAATAACTGGCTTTCAAACTGATTTGGTAATTCTTGTTCCACTTTCTTGTTTCGTGGCGCAAAGATTTTCTTCCATTCATCAATTCGAGTTGTGCCCATTCTCATACCAAAATAACCTAAAAAGATCATCAATAGAATGGGTAAAACACTATTTACAAATGGAATTTCCATATTGTAAAGAGGAGTTGAAATAATTACCCCTAAAGTTAACCCAATAATTGTACCAATTGCTCCAAACAATAAATAAGTTAAACTAATCTCACTCAATTTTTCTTCTACTTGTTTCAGCACAGCAGCAATATGTTTTGCTAATAGCAGAGATAAAATAAAGAAAATAAGTGCACCTAACAGGCTATTAGTAAACGTATTGTTCAGCCAGCCATTGGTTTGTTGGCCGATTGCTTGCCAAGCAGCTGGTAAAAAAGAAATACCTAGACTTGCTCCCGCAATGATCATCAACAATGTAATGACGCGTTTTTGCATAGTTGTTCCTCCATTTCATTTTTTTATTTTTATGCTTGAAATACTTTTTTAAGCGTTTCGCTTAATGTTGCGACTCCAATAACTTCAATACCCACAGGAGCCTTCCACCCACCTAGATTATTTTTTGGCAAATAGACTTTCGTAAATCCTAATTTTTGAACCTCTTTGACACGTTGTTCAATATGACTCACACGTCGGATCTCACCAGTAAGCCCAATTTCGCCAATAAAACATTCTGTTGGTTGTGTTCCTTTTTCTTTATAACTTGATGCAATACTTACCGCAATCGCTAAATCAATTGCTGGTTCATTTAATTTTACTCCACCAGCCGCTTTTAAGTAAGCATCTTGATTTTGTAACAGCAATCCTGCTCGTTTTTCCAAAACTGCCATAATCAAAGAAACACGATTAAAATCTAGACCTGTAGTCGTGCGTTTCGCATTTCCAAACATGGTTGGTGTAACTAAAGCTTGGATTTCTACTAAAATTGGACGAGTACCTTCCATTGCAACAACAATTGCTGAGCCAGTTGCGCCATCTAAACGTTCTTCCAAAAAGATTTGAGAAGGATTAGATACTTCTTCTAGTCCATGTTCACGCATTTCAAAAATACCAATCTCATTCGTTGAACCAAAACGATTTTTCACCGCACGTAAAATTCGGAAACTGTGATGCTTTTCTCCTTCAAAATACAAAACAGTATCCACCATATGCTCCAACATTCTTGGTCCCGCAATCGAGCCTTCTTTAGTAACATGTCCAACAATAAAAATAGCAATACCATTAGTCTTCGCAATTTTCAACAATTCAGCAGTTGTTTCCCTTACCTGGCTAACACTACCAGCCGCACTTGTAATATCTGGTTGAGTCATTGTTTGAATCGAGTCGATAATAACATAGTCTGGTTTCAGCTGTTCAATTGCATGACTAATTTCATTCATATCTGTTTCAGCATATAAATAAAATTCGGTATCGATGTTTCCTAATCGTTCCGCACGAAGCTTAATTTGTTCCGCACTTTCTTCACCAGAAACATATAAAACTTTTCCCCCAATAGCTGCTAATTGCTGAGATACCTGTAAAAGCAACGTTGACTTCCCAATCCCCGGATCTCCACCAATCAATACCATTGAGCCTGGAACTACCCCACCCCCAAGTACACGGTTTAACTCTGTTAACTTTGTTTGTACACGAGGCTCTTTTTTAGGGACTACTTCGTCGATTTTGGTAGGCTTTGCTCGTTCACCAGTTAAACTGGTGCGTACTCGACGATCACTTGTATCTTGTTCAATCTCTTCGACCATCGTATTCCATTTTCCACAATTTGGGCAACGTCCCAAAAATTTAGGCGACACATAACCACAATTTTGACAAACAAATTGTGTCTTTGATTTTTTTGCCATTGTCTCGCCTCCTTTAAATAGCTAATAAATTCTGGCCAATTTAGTTTTTATTCGAAGAACCAAACCCGCCTTCTCGACTTGTTGTTGTTTCATCTTGATCTGCCTTTAAAAACGGCAAGAAAATGCCTTGACCAATTCGTTCACCTTTTTTAATCATCACATCTTTAAAACCAAAATTAGTAAACTGGAACATAATGTGTCCCTCATTATCTGGATTATTGTAGTAATCACTATCAATGACCCCAACACCATTTGTTAAAACCAAAAACCGTTTTAAAGGATTACTTGAACGATTAGCTAATTGTAAAAATTCATCTTCTCCCATATAGGATTTGATACCTGTTGGCACCAAAGTAGGTTTTAATTGTTTTTCATCAATTGCTGTTGCTTCTTCTCCCATTGATTTTATCAATGTAGTAAGTCCATTTTTTATACCTGACTTCCAAATACTTGGAATAATAATATCTGCCGCAGCTTCAAAATCATATCCTGCAGCGTGGTGTGTTGCTCTTTTTGGTAAATTGATTTCTTGACTCGCATAGTTAGAAACAACTTCAAAACCTCTTTTTTTCACGAATCTTCCCCCTAGAATAAACTATGTTTTATTTTACCATATTCACACTACCAAAGGCCTTTCTTTGCAAAATCTTCAAGAAATTCTGTTATCCTGTAGAAAAGTTTTCAAAGATAGACCTTTTTTTCTTCTTAATTGAAAAAAACTTCTTCTTTTAAACATGACTTTAGACACTAAAACAAGTAGAATAGAAAAAAATTACATACAAAATTTATTCAAATAATTATTAGAGGTGTCTCATGCGCAAAGAACTAACTCAAGCAAAACGAATTATCATCAAGGTAGGAACAAGCACATTGATTTATCCGAATGGAAAAGTAAATCTCGCTGCGATTGATCAACTTGCTTTTGTTTTAACCGATTTACGCAATCGCGGAAAAGAAATCATTTTGGTTTCCTCTGGTGCTGTCGGGGTCGGAATGACAAAAATGAATCTGAATCAAAGACCACAAACGATTCCTGAACAACAAGCAATCGCCGCGATTGGTCAAGGTGAGTTGATAAATATTTATAATCAACGGTTTGCAACTTACGGTCAGCAAACTGCACAAGTTTTAGTAACACGTGACGTAATCGATTTTCCAGAAAGCAGAAAAAACGTAACCAATACTTTAGAGCAGCTTCTCGCTCTCGGTGCAATCCCCATTGTAAATGAAAACGACACCGTTGCAGTCGATGAGTTAGATCATTCGACAAAATTTGGAGACAATGACCAACTTTCTGCAATCGTAACTCAATTAGTTACGGCGGATTTATTGATTGTCTTATCTGATATTGATGGCTTTTATTCTGACAATCCCTCAACTAACGCTCAAGCTGAACTGTACTCATTGGTCACAGAAATCAATGACGATTTAATGGCAAAAGCTGGTGGTGCGGGAAGTACATTTGGAACAGGTGGTATGCACAGCAAATTACAAGCTGCAAAACGAATTTTTGATGCAAACCGCTCTATGGTCCTTGCAAACGGGAAAAATCCAGCAATCATTTTTGATATTTTAGCCGGTAAAGAAATCGGTACTTTTTTCAAGCACAACTAAAAGACCTTTCGATGAGAGAACTCGCCCCACTTTTATAAAAACAAAGGAGGATTTATGATGATCGATTTAAGACAGCTCGGAGAAAATGCTAAAAGCAGTGCTACTACTTTAGCTTTAATGAGTACAACGGATAAAAATGACTTGTTACTTAAAATGGCGGATGCGATTGAAGAAAATCAAGTGGCTATTCTTGAAGCAAACAAAGAAGACTTGACTCATGCAACACAAAATAAAATTAGCGAGACGATGCAAGACCGATTAAGACTCACATCTGAACGAATTCATTCAATGGCAGAGGAAATGAGAAAGGTTGCCCAACTGGACGATCCAATCGGAAAAGTTGATCATATGTGGAAAAATGAGGACGGCTTGCTGATTGGAAAAAAACGCGTGCCTCTTGGTGTTATTGGAATTATTTATGAATCACGACCAAATGTCACAACAGATGCTGCCAGCTTAGCTTTCAAATCTGGAAATGCAGTTATCTTACGTGGTGGAAAAGAAGCCTTTGTGTCCAATCAAAAACTGGTAGAAATCCTACAACAAGTTTTGGTGGACAATGGACATTCTCCTTACGCAATTCAATTTGTGACAGACACTTCTCACGAGGTTGCTGATCAACTGATGAAACTGACTGATTATTTAGATGTTTTAATTCCTCGTGGGGGAGCAAGTTTAATCCAACGAGTCAAAGCTCATGCAACTGTTCCAATTATCGAAACTGGTACAGGAAACAATCATATTTATATTGATAAAGACGCACAATTAGAAATGGCAAAAAAAATTATCGTCAATGCAAAAGCTTCTCGTCCTTCTGTTTGTAATGCTGCTGAAACTTTATTGATTCATGCAGAAGTCGCACCTTTTTTCTTGCCAGTAATTGAAAAAGCATTAGTCGACAGTGGCGTTGTATTACGCGCAGATCAACGCTCCCTAGAATATTTAGAAACGGCATCTTTAGCAACAGACGAAGATTGGGATACAGAATATCTTGATTATGTTTTAGCAGTAAAAATCGTCGACTCAATCGACGAAGCCATCACCCATATCAACCGCCACAACACAAAACATTCGGAAGCAATCGTTACAGACAGCTATGCTGCTAGTCAAATGTTTTTAAATCAAGTAGATGCCGCAGCAGTCTATGTTAATGCGTCTACCCGATTTACTGATGGTACTGTTTTTGGATTTGGTGCTGAGATTGGTATCTCCACGCAAAAATTACACGCAAGAGGACCAATGGGACTTAATGAACTAACTACAACAAAATATATCATTTATGGCGAAGGCCAAGTCCGTGAGTAACAGCTAATTTGTTTCACAAGAAACATTTGTTATCATATGTTGTTTCCTCTCACTATAAGTTATGCAAAAAAAGTTAAATTATTTTTTAATGATTCAACTAATAGAAAGGTATTCTCATGTTTGAAATTTTAACCGTCTTTTTAGTCTATTTATTTTCCCTAAACATTGCCGCTTTTTTTGGTGTAGCTTTACTAACACTTTTCTTTCAGATAAAAAAAAGAAGTCAAGGCATGCAGCGAGAAAAATGGACAAAGTATTTTGAAAAAATCGGCCCAAAAGGATTACTAATCCGACTTTATGTAAGCTATATGTTAGCCTTGAGTTTATTAGCAGCGATTAATTACGTATCATTTTTTAATTATTCGCTACCATATACATTCACACTTTTAATTGCAGGTTTTTTCCATTTAACTTACAAATATCAATTGAATAAAGATCATTTGAAACACACATTTCATTAAATAGGGGCTAGAACAAAATTAGCCCAAATAAAAAAAGCCTAAAATTCGTTTTTGAAAACGTTGATTTAGGCTTTTTTATTGAAAACTAGATTACGAACGACTGGATTTTTAGTTTTGTTCCACTCCCTAATTTGATTAACTCCAATGATTTTCTGAATCTGTCTCAGAACTTCCTTCATTAATTGAAAAACCATCAAATGTCTCTCCGTCGTAATATCGAAGCAACTCATCAACAGATAAGTTCATCGTCTTTTCTTTTTCTTCTTCCAATTCTTCCAGCATCTCTGTACGATACGCTTGATAAATCGTTGCTAATTTTTGTTGCATGACTTTTCTAGACTCACCTTGTGCATTGATTGTCGGTAATTCTTTAAGATAGCCTCGATACACTGGTCGTCCATCAATCAATTCAATGGGTAATTCAACTAATGTTAGCCCCACTTCACGAAAATCTTCTTCAAACATTTTTTCTTCACTCCTCGCTATTTCCCCACTAAACCTGATACATTAATAGATGACACTAATTTAGGAGGATAACTATGACTCCTATCTTATTTCTTTTATTGCTACCTGTTAGTTACTGGTTCAATAAGAGAAAAAATATTTACATTAGATTTAATTTCCATCTTATATTTTTATTAACCTTTTAGAGTTGGCATTTGTTCTGCCTTTAATGAATTAGCGCATGTGGTTGCTATTATCTTCTCTCACTTCTCTTTTAAATACTATCCTTGCTAGCTTTTATCCTTTGATTTTAGCGGATATTATTCTTTTTTACTAGTGGCTCAAACGAGTTGGCTATAGTATTTGAGTAAGAATACTCAATTTGCGTAGCTGGATTTATCTAGGTATTGCTTCGGTATTTACTTTGATTCAAGGTACAGATCAGCGCAGCAAGAAAATAAAAAAAATCCTAGAAACTTTATAACGAAGCATCTAGAATCTTTTTCATTTTCATTTTTATTTCTGATTTCCTTCTTCTGTTACAAAATATTGTCGATGATAAACAATAAATCCTAAACTTAACAAAACAATAATTGCTGCAAAATAAAACGAATATTTTTCATCAAAGATTTCTCCTATTTTCCCCGCAATGAATGGTGCCAAAGCTCCCCCAAAAAAGCGGACAAAACTATAACTAGAAGAAGCCACATTTCTCTCCAAACCTGGAATTTCCATCGCAATAGTTGTTAACAATGTATTGATGATTCCTTGGAAAAATCCTGCTAACACAATACTGATTGGTACAAGTATCGGAATTGATGTTCCCAAACCAAGTAAGATCAAACAAAATGTAAAGAAAACAAAAGCAGTCATGATTGTACGGTACGTTGTATACTTTCTTTCTAAAAATGGTGCTACAAAAATGGAAGAAATTGCCAACAACACACCCCAACCAAAAAAGATAAATCCCACTTGCATCTCAGTATAACCAGTTAACAGAAAGGGCGCATATGCCAGCAAAGTAAAAAAGCCAAAATTGTATAGTAATGCAATTAAACCAACTGAACGTAATTTATGATTAGCTAAAGCTTTCACTCCTTCTAAAAATTGAACCTTACGTTTCGGTTTTTCAATTTCAGGCAATAAAATAGCCAATGCAACAAAAGCACACAACATTAAAAAGGCGACACCAAAGAATGGGTATCTCCATGATCCACTTCCTAGTACGCCACCTAACAACGGACCAATTGCCATTCCACAGCCAATTGCAGCTTCATACATCATGATTGCTTTCTCTGTGTTTCCTACCAAAATACTAACAATTGTTGCTAACGCTGTTGAAACAAACAGTGCATTACCGATCCCCCAACCAGCACGCAAGCCAATCAATAAACCAATATTATTTGATAATCCACCTAGTCCGGCAAATAACACAATAATCAACAAGCCCATCATCAATGTTTTTTTCAAACCAATTCTGCTAGATAGAAATCCCGTAAATAACATGACTACACCTGTTACTAACATATAACTCGTAAATAAAAGCGTGGTTTCTGCAGGCGTCGCATTTAATTGTAAAGCAATTGTTTTTAAAATGGGATCAACTAATCCTACTCCCATAAAAGCAATCATACAGGTTGCAGCCACAACCAATGCTGAATTTTTCTCGGAAGTTTGTTCTTCCAGTTCAATTTTATTCTCCAAATTTATCATTCCCCTCTACCTAGCATCATACATGACTCAAATTACATGTCAATATGCACATGTAATTTGAGTATATTTTTTATGATATAATAAAAAAAAACGGAGAAAGGAGTATTACTCAGTGAATACTTTATCTTATATTCTATTGTGTGTTCTTTTAACAAAGCCACGATCTGGCTATGAGTTAAAACAATTGATTAATATTTTCTGGGAGGCACACCATAGTCAAATTTACACAACTTTAGCGAAACTCGAGCAACAAGGTTACTTGTCTATCTTAGATAACGAGCAGCATTCACAAAAAAAAATTTATGAGCTAACGAATGAAGGACGTTTACTCGTTGAAGAATGGATTAAGGAAGAGACACCCTCACCAACACAAAAAGACGAATTTTTAGCAAAAATCTATGCCTTTTCTACATTAGATAAAAACACAGCAAATGGTTTGCTATTTACACGTGAACAACAATTGAATAAAATACTTCAAAAAAACCAAGCCAAATTAGATGGCCTTACCTCAACGAAAAAAGAAGACTTTGGACGCTATGTCGTCATCAAACGAAAAGTTCTTCTTTGCCAACAAGAAATTTTATGGTGCCAACAGGTAAGAGATCAAATGCAAGCTTTCTTTGAATAAAAATAGAGTGTGTCACCTGTTGAGATGACACACTCTATTTTTATTTTGTTTGGATGATGTTCAATACTTTTCGAGAAAAAGGTCCTACGAAAAGGAGTTGTAAAGGTAAAGCTACAATGACATTCATTTTCCAAGCGTTCAGATACGCCGGTAATAAATTATCCGAGATTCCTTGTTCCATTATTACACCAAAAAGTGACATACAAGTAACCATGCCAGTGACCATTAAACAAGAAATTGTTAAGATAATAGGTACTTTTTTTTCTGGATTCAGTGGCAGTTTAAATGCAATTTTTTTTGCTAAAACACCGATGACAAAAACATCTAATATGAAGGCAACAATAAATCCTGGAAGTAGCCCTATCATAAATTTTGTGAAGTAAAGCTCCTGATGTAACCATAAATTATAGATGCTCATTCCAAAAACCATTGAAAAGCACATCATCGTAGTAAAAATAATTCCTTCTTTTTTATTTGTAGGCACTCAAATCATTCCTTTCATTTTGTCACGAGGATTATCGTAGCACAGACAAAAAATTCTCGTAAGCATTTATTTTATTTATCATAAAATAAATAAATCTTGACTTGAGTACTTAAAAAATGGGAATTTATTTGAAAGTAGTTAGTTTGTCAGCAGCTAAGCGAACAGACTCATACCCTTCTTCTACTGCTTTTCCGATGGATAAAATGATTACTGGTACGTATCTTTCTTTCTCCAAATCAAAAGCTTCTGCTAGTTGGTCTGCTTCAAATCCACCAATTGGATTCGTTTCGTACCCGTGTTCACGTGCGACCAACATGAATTGCATTGCAGCAAGACTAGAATCAACTTTGACTATATCGTTCATTTCTGATTTAGAAAATGATTTGTAGTAAGGAATGATTGCTGCCAATTGATGATCACGAACTTCTTTTGGCATCTTGCCAGCTTCATATGCTTGATTGTAGATTTCTTCACCATATTCATAACATTCTAGATCACCAAAAATCATCACCATAGCTGAAGATGTATCATTTTGTTTTGTATTGAAACGAATCAGTGGACGCAATTTTTCTTTTGCTTCGTCACTTTCTGCAACAACAAAACGCCATGGTTGCATGTTCACTGAAGAAGGAGCTGTGGTTGCTTTCTGAATCATGGTTAACATTTCTTCATGGGGGATTTTATAAGTTTCATCGTACACTCGGACGGATTTTCTGCCATACATAATTGTTGAAAAATCTTTTGCTTTTTCCATTTTATTCCACTTCTTTCGTTTTGATTGCTGATAATTGCGTATTTAATTTATTAAGCAACACTAATAGCTGTGACATTTCTTCTGGTTCAAATGCCGGCGATAAAATGCTAGCCATATCCGTGTGCTCTCTTTCGCAGTTTGAAAGTTTCTCTTCTGCTTTAGCGGTGAGGGTAACAACTACCTCACGATTATTTAAAGGATTTCGTTGTCGTGTAACGTAACCCTTTGTTTCTAATAATTTCAGGTGCCTAGTTACCGCTCCTTGATCGATTTGTAAGAATGATTGTAGCGTATTTTGTGAACAAGGATTCTTTTCTCTTAAAAGCGTTAATAATTCATAACGCGTCAAACTCAATCCAATATTCTCTTCAAAAATTTGAATAATCTTTTGATCTGCTACTTTAATTTGATATAAAACATGACTAATTTCTTCTAAAGACATCTGCTCCTCCTCACACTAACCATTGACTTGTCAATCGTTGACTCGTCAATAATAAAGTGATTTGTTGAGAAACGCAAGAATTTTTGCTTGTTAAATAATTTTTTTATTAGCGATTCAAGATGTAACCACTAATATTTTTTAATAATGTATATGAACAAGTTAATAACTTAGTGATATTTTTGACAAGAGGGTATTAGCTTACTGCACAAAAAAACTAGCCAACAACGTAAGAAAGTTAGTTAGCTAGTTCGTTAATTAAATTAATTCAGCAATCAATAATTTGGCAACTGCTCGCACAGAAAACGGATTTTGTCCTGTTATCATTCGATCATCTTTGATTGCATATTCACGATAAAATCTTTTCTTCTTGAAATGGCCGCCACGTTTTTCGACCGCCACTTGGTTCAAAAATGGGACAACAGATTTTTTCCCTGCGATGATTTCTTCAGTCGTAGTAAATCCAGTAATATTTTTACCTTCAATCAAATAGTTACCACTCTTATCTTTAATATTCAATAGTCCTGCTACCCCATGACACACAGAAACCAGATACCCATTGTTATCATAAATAGTAGACGCAAGATTTTGAATTGACAAATCATCCGGAAAATCCCACATCACACCATGTCCTCCAGTATAATAAATCGCAGCATAGTCAGCCGGATTCACTTGGTCTGGACGCAAAGTGTCCGTCAATCCGCTATGAATAAAATCAGGATCTTCATAAATTTCAAGAATTGATTCATCTATGTATTTCATACTGCGTGGATCAAGCGGGACAAATCCACCTTTTGGGCTAACAAAATCGACTTCAATCCCAGCATTTTTCATTTCAGCCACAAATTCAACCGCTTCACCCAACCACAATCCAGTTGGCTCCGTTGTCCCCTGATAATGAGTAACATTTGTTTCAACAATCAAGACTTTTTTCACGTTAATCAACCTCTGCGATAATTTGACTCACGTCAACTAATAATTTTTGTAGTTTATTGATTTCAGCGGTTTCGTGTGTTAGATAATAGAAGTTTTTCGTTCCTTCACTACGATAATCAATAATTTTTGCCTCTTTTAAAATTTTTAAATGATGCGATACTGCTGGACGGGATAAATTCGTTATTTCAGTTAACTCATTCACTCTTACACCTTGGCAAGCACGATCTTCTAGCAATCTAATGATAATTGCCTGGCGTTTTTCATCACCCAAAGCGATTAAAAAATCACTCACTTCTGAGAATTCTTGTTTTAAATTCGTAAAATCAGGCATCTTGCATTCTCCGTTCATATTTTTAAACCATTAAACCATCAAAGTAGTCTTCTTGTCAAATTAGTTATCCTTTTTCCAGTGATGACGCATCTTTTTCACCCTCCCCTGAAATTATCGACCAGAAATCAGAAAATTTCTCTATATACTTAAGGTATCAAGTAAATAATTACAGGAGGAAACAAGATGAAATGGTATAAACTTTCAACTGAACAAGTGAAGCAAAAAACGCGTGCTGAAACAGCTGGACTGACACAACAGGAACGTCAAGCTCGTTTAGAAACTGATGGATTAAATAAAATTGAAAAGCAAGAACAATTGAAGCCATGGCAAAAGTTTGCGAAACATTTTACGGATTTATTGATGATTGTCTTGATGATTGCCGCATTACTCAAGTTTTTCACCGGAGATATCATTGGCGGGAGTATTATTTTGTTAGTAGTCGTTATCAATGGGTTGATTAGTTACTGGCAAGAAAGAAAAGCTGAAGACTCTTTAGATGGGCTCAGAAATATGATGGGACAAGAATCAGTCGTCCTTAGCGCTGGTATTCAAGAAACGATTGATGCGGAACAACTCGTCCGAGGAGATATTGTTATCCTAAAGTCAGGAGATGTTGTCCCGGCAGATCTACGTTTGATTGACACACACGATTTAACCATTGAAGAAGCTATTTTGACCGGGGAATCTTTAGCCGTTGAAAAGCAAAGTGCCACGATTGAAGAAACATCGCCAACAGGAGATCAAGTGAATATGGCATTTTCTGGCACATTAGTTCAAACAGGCTCTGCCCAAGGTATCGTTGTCGAAATTGGAAATCAAACTGAGATTGGGAAAATCAACAAGGCACTTCAGTCTGTACAAGTGCAGACAACCCCTCTTATTAAAAAAATGCACCAATTAAATAAATACATTTTTCAAGGCATTTTAGCCCTGATCGTATTCTTACTTTTCTTCTCTAGTTTAAGATACGGACTGGAATTGAATCTGATGTTCTCTGCTTCAGTTGCACTGATTGTTTCAATGATTCCAGAAGGATTACCCGCTGTCTTAACAATGATCCTTTCAATGGGCGTCAAAGAAATGGCAAAAGAAAATGCCATCATCAAAGGCATGCCAACAATTGAAACACTAGGTTCGATGACCGTCATTTGCTCCGATAAAACAGGAACATTGACCAAAAACGAAATGACCGTGATGGACGTCTTAACTGATGAACCACAAATGATGAAAGAGATCATGAACAACTGTCAAGAATTAAAGACTAAAGACGATCAACCAATCGAGCAATTAAAAGGGAACCCAACAGAATTAGCCTTACTAAACTACGTCAAAAATGATGAGTTAACTTTAAAACCAGTTCTAGGCAAGATTCCTTTTAGCTCAAGTTACAAATATATGGCCACTGCACATTCTATCGACAAGCAATTTCTTGTTTTTATCAAAGGCGCACCAGAAGTTTTGATGAAAAAATCACAATTAACTGAACAAGAAAAATTAAATTGGGAAAAACAATCTACACAATTAGCAGAAAAAGGCCAACGAGTTCTTGGTTTCGCCTACAAGACCTTCACAGAGCCTACAGAATTAACCCATGAGCTTTTAACCAATCTGAACTTCGTTGGTTTATCTGGTATCATTGATCCTCCAAAAGAGAGTGCGATCCAAGCCGTCAAAGAAGCTCAGCAAGCTGGAATTTCAGTCAAAATGATCACAGGAGATCACAAAGAAACAGCTAAAGCCATTGGCATTCAAATTGGATTGAAGCACACAGAAAATGTGTTAGAAGGTGTCGACATCGATTTGTTATCAGATGAAGAACTTGCTAAACAAGTCCAAAAAGTTGATGTTTTTGCTCGAACAACGCCTGAACATAAGTTACGAATCGTCACAACTTTACAAAAAAATGACGAAATTGTTGGGATGACTGGTGATGGTGTCAATGATGCGCCAGCACTAAAGAAAGCAGATGTTGGAATCGCTATGGGAATCAAAGGTAGTGAGGTCAGCAAACAAGCCGCAGACATGGTTTTAGCTGATGATGACTTCCATACGATTGCTAAAGCAGTCAAAGAAGGACGCAGACTCTTTGATAATTTGCAAAAAACAATCAATTTCTTCTTACCCACCGCATTAGCACAAGGGCTAATCGTGATTGTTGCTTTATTGTTGAACCGTCCACTTCCCCTAACTACTGTTCAAATTTTGTGGGTCAATATGGCTACGACCATTACACTTTCCTACGCTTTAGGATTTGAAAAAGCAAGTCCAAACGTGATGAAGCGCCCTCCTAGAGAAACAAATGCTGGCATCTTGTCACTGTATAATGTCTTTCGGATATTCTACGTATCCTTGTTAATCATGGTGCCTGCCTACCTCTTATCCATTCAGTTCGATGGCGCTGCATTACAACAAACTGTCTTGTTACAAAGCATCGTTTTAGGTCAAGCAGTCTACATGATTAATTGTCGCGAATTACTTGATCCTTCACTCAACCAAGGCATCTGGAAAAACAAAGCCCTGTTTATTTCACTAGGCATCTTGTTCATCCTTCAAGCAATCGTGATTTTCTTACCAGCTGCTCAACAATTGATTGGCACAACTAGCTTATCCCTTAACCAACAATTATTGATTTTTGGCAACGCATTGGCTCTGTTTTTCATCGTTGAGCTTGAGAAAAAAATCAGTAAAAATTTTTTAAGCAAAAAAAAAGCACCTAACCATGAGTCTGTCTCCTAAGAGAAGACCTGGCTAGATGTAAGAATGATTCGTGAGTTCAGTCAACCGACTGAGCTCATTTTTTGTAGGTATCAATGAAAGATAAAAAACCGGTAACGGAGAACTATCAATTGGGATATTTGAAACAATCAAATCACCGGCTTGATACGTGAGCTCATTTAATTGAGTCAATTCAATCGGTTCAATGCGAATCCGTTTGCCTAAATAATCAGACAACTCTTGTTGTAAAAATAATTTCCAAGCAGGTTCACTTTGAAAAATAAGATAAATAGTTATGGTGTGTGTTTTGATTGAGAAAATTGCTTGTTGGCACAACAAAAGAAAAATATTCACAAAATATGCTTGCTCTTTAATCGATGCGACTTTCAATAATTCTTGAAATAGTTCTTCCCCTATCATTTGGACGATGGGATATGCTTCATTTTGTTGAATCAACAGTTCTTGATACTCTAATTGAAACTGCTCTGAAAGACTGGGTGACTCAGCATATTTCAATAATAGGATCAATAAATTACACTTCAAGTGTGTCTCGTGTAATTTGGGAAGATTGAGTTTTTCAGCCAATTTTTGAACCGTTTCTTGTGCTTTCTCAAGTAAGTTAGGATAGTCAGTATTTAAAACAGTCTTCACTTCTTCACCAAATTCATTGTTATAATTCCAGCTTTCAAAAAAACAGAAGAAAGCAAAAAACAGTTCTGATTCTTCAAGATAAATGCCTTCTTTTTTATACAATTTTTTTAATGATGGGACATATAAACATAACAGTGGATCCTTCTGATTAAATGAAAATTGGTTGATCTGGCAACCCGCCTTGATTCTGATCGTATTGATAAAGAACCAGCAAATGCCAAATATCTGTTCTGTTTCAACTTTCAGTTTAGTTGAGATATCTTTCGCTAAAAAGTATTGATAATGATCTTCGTGAATAAAATAGTCTTCAAAAAAATAATTATTATGGGTAAATGGCAAAAGTAATCTATGATAAAAAATCCGAATTGAGCTTTCTTCTCCAACTAGCTGTGCTGTTCCGCCTTTTAAACGAATGCGAATATGATAATTTTTTAGTTTCTGATTGACCTTTGTGGTGTGGCGTTTGAGTGTTTCCATTGAGATTCCTGTGTTATACAAAAAATCGGATAAATTTAATTCCTTTGTAAAGAGTAGCTCCTTGACTAATTGAAGAGTAATCGAGTGTGGCAAGAAGACTTCCCAAATATCATTTGTTGCAACTGTAATTTCACTAATCAATTTGATGCCATTATTGTCTGTAGCTATTTCCCAACCAGAAGGTAAATAACTACGAACGGAATTCAAATCTGAAAAAACGGTTCGTTCCGTCGTTTCGATTTTTTCGGCTAACTCTTTGACTGTAACTTGTGAATTATTAAGAAGTTGTTCCAACAATAACACCTGTCGATATAAATCTTTTTCTGTTATAAATTGTTTCACTAATGAGTACATACGGAGCCCCCTTTCCAAAAAATAATCAGCTCGTAAAAATTGGTGTGACAAATTTTTTATGTGTAAACCAACTGAAAAAATAGTTATTTCATCTTTTTGATCTATATCCATACTTTAATTAAATGATTGAATTTTGATTCGATATTCCCTGATTTGTAGCAGTTTCATGGTTTCCGACATCGTTTTCATTACTTTACTAAGTATAATTTTAAATAAATAAAATGGAAAGACTTAACTTGGTAAGGGATAAACTAAATTTGAATTTTGGTAGTTAATTAGTACTTACTTTCCAGAATAACTTTCATTACAAGCAACATTCATAAAAAATAATCCTTCCAAAAACTTGGAAAGTGCCTTGAAAAAATAGAATGGAATGGTACTCGATTGCCTTAAAAGTCTCTGTCCCATACTATATTCGTAAGCGAATGAGTTCGCAACGACTCTAGCAGTTAAAGACGGGTTCTATTAAAATCCATGAGATGATATACTATTTATATTTAATACGTACGATAATTAAGCATGAAACGTTTTTAATGATAATAATGAATTTAGGGGTGATCATTTGGCTATATATATCTTAGAAGACAATATTGTTCAGGGTATCTATTTAAAGCAAATTCTTGAAAAAAAGATACTTGATCCTCATGAACAAATTCATCTTCATTCAGACATCGAAAGCATATATGAAAAAGTATATTTAAACAGTGAAATGAACCTGTATTTCATTGACATTGATCTACACAAAGAAATCGAAGGCGGTTTTAATGGTGCGAAAAAAATTAGAGAAATTGATAAAGATGGGCTAATCGTTTTTGTTTCAAGTCACTATGAACTTGCCTTGAAATCATACAAATATCTCGTAAATGCTTATACATTCATCAATAAAAATGATGATTTAGAGACATTTACAACTGAGATTGCTAACTGTGTTTCAGCATATAATAACTCAAAAGCATTAACTAATACCTCTGATTTCATCTCAATAGAAACCAAATCAAATATATTTAGACTCGATCCTTCTCTTATATGCTATTTTGAAAGTATCGGAATGCACAAAATTGCTATCTACGGTATATCTTTCTATAAGGAATTTTATGGTTCGTTAAGTGAGATATTACCGTTACATCAAAGTTTTAAAAGAGTACATCATTCTTATATTGTTAACATAAATAATATTACTGATATCGATCGTAAAAATAAACTTATTAAAACCAAAAGTAGGAACCAAATTCCTATTTCTAGAAAATATTATAAAGAGATCACACAGTTAATACTGTGATGT
Organism: Enterococcus thailandicus; assembly: GCF_001886265.1. Classification (GTDB taxonomy): domain Bacteria; phylum Bacillota; class Bacilli; order Lactobacillales; family Enterococcaceae; genus Enterococcus_B; species Enterococcus_B thailandicus. The sequence goes on along the minus strand of NZ_JXLE01000011.1, from coordinate 10,399 downwards.
TAGGAGTGTTTAATGGTCAAATAGGACGATCATCTTAAAATGGGGAAAATTTGGGTTATTATATTTTTTATATGGAGGGATTAAGTTTTAATGGTAAACTACATCGCACAAAAAATTTTCCTTATTTCAGTAGATGATAACGACGAAAGATCAATTTACACTCGATATTATATTGAATGCTATTTAGTAGGGTTACAGAAGCTTTGCGAAATAATCATATTGGCTGCTTTATTTAAGACTTTCAAAGAAACCATTATTGTAGGCTTTTTAATGACAGTAACACGCAAATATTCAAAAGGTTGGCATTCAAAATCTAAACTGGGTTGCTCCGTTTTAAATGCACTTTTTTATGTAGTTATTCCCTATTTTATTGGAAAAATGAATTTCCAAATTTCTTATTTTGCTTTAGCAATAATAGGGATTGTAGTCTTAGTGCTAACTGCTATTTATGCCCCACAGTTTAACGCTGCAGAAATGAAAACGACAAAAGAAAAAAATTTGAATACAAAAGTTAAAGCGATCAGTGTAAATTTAGGCATTTTCATCATTTCCATCTTTTGTCCTAATGAAATTCAAAATCTTCTTGTTTACACATTAGTATTACAATCGTTAATGATTTATCCTCCATTAAAAAAATTTATTACAGGAGATGCTTACAAATGAAAAGTTTAAAATCTTACTTCAAAGAAAAAATTGAAAAGAAAGTGGATGCAGCTGTGTTAGCTGAAAAGGGAGCGATTGATGTTACTGCTATTACATCACCTAAATTTATGGGGCAATGGTTTTATGAAGTAGAAAAACCTAAAATAAAAAAATGATTATTTTCTACTTAATTGGGGCATTTTTATCCAGTTACTTTGTTACCTCTTTATACTTTTTTCTGTTAGGAAGTTCTCAAACTAAATTTAAACATAAGGCAATTTCAGCTATACTGATCTTTATTTTTCTTTTTGTAATTGGCTCCTCCTCTTTCCCTCAATTTCAGTATATTTTTGTTATTGCAATTTTAGTTCTGATTGGTTTTTATTTAAAAAAACAGGAAAAGAAAACTTTAGTCATATTTTTAAGTATATTTACTGTATTGATTTCGGCCTTTTTGAATTTTACCGAACAATCTATCAACACAATCATCTTTAGGAATTATTCAAAAGAAGAACTAATAGTCTCTGTTTTAAACATCATTTTTCTTACCTTTAATATATTTATAATCAGGGTAGCAAAGCCAGACAAAGTCGCTTCAATGCGAGATTATTTACGACCCAATAAGTATCTTATCCCAATGATACTTATAAATATATTCTTGCTCGTATTGTTTTCTGAATTGACAACAAGTTATGCTCCAATAGAATTTATCCAAGATTTATTTTTGAATGACAAGGGACTAATGTACTTGTTCTTTTCACTTGGATTATTTACACTTTTGGTACTTATCCAATTTGGAAAACATCACACGGAGAACGAGCAGAATATCTTACTTTTGAGAAATCTAAGTGACTACAATAACGAGATTGAGCGTTTAAATGATGATTTAGCAATGTTTCGGCATGATTATTTAAATATACTCCACACACTTAGAATAGCTATTGCTAATGAGGATCTGGCGCAAATTAAGGATACCTATGAGCATGTGCTGGCACCTACAGAAAAGTTCCTTTTAAATATAAGTAAACAAAATACAGCTCTTTCAAAAATTAAAAATATTGAAATAAAAAGCTTAGTTAGTTATAAATATGAGTATGCAAAAAGAAGGAACCTATCCGTTTTTCTCTCAATCAATCAGCCAATATTTTTTGATCAAACAGTTGACTTAGTCATGTTAGTACGTATTTTATCTATTCTATTAGATAATGCGATTGAAAATACGATCCCTACTGAAGATAAATCACTTTGGATATCTATCAACAAAGATATCAATAGCACTAATTTTATTATTGAAAACTCTTTTGAAGGAACCTTCCCTGAAATGAACAAAAAAAAAGAACGATATACCACAAAAAGCGATAAAAACAATCATGGACTAGGACTACTTTATGTAAATCAAATAACTAAAGAAAACGATAACTACGATTTAGAAACAACCATTGAAAACCAAATTTTCTCTCAAAAATTAACCATAAAAATATAAAAAAAGAGATTGTGAATGCACCGCCCCAAAAAGTTAGACTAAAACCTAACTTTTTTGAAGGATGCAGAATATTCACAGCCTCTTTTTTATATTCTATTTACTAAACCATTCATAGCATACATTACCATTGAGATAACCAATATGATTAAAAATCCTTTTCTATCTTTTGAAAGAATGTAATAAATAATACTATTTAAAAGTAAAACGATTGCTGGGGTAGTCAATAAAACTAGTGAGTTAGTAACGTCAATAAACATTGAAACAAATAAAAATATCACTCCAACAATGCTCATCGAAAGCGTCACTGAAGGAAAGATTTTAGTTAGATTCTCTTTTGAAGTGTTAAAAAGTTTAAGTCCCATAAAATAAATTCCAGTTTGAAAAAAAAGTAAAACAAAACCAAACAAAAAGATTGCAATTCCACAAATTATTAGCAATTTACTAGCAGGTATTCCCGTTTCGTGAACAGCTATATCAAATACAGGTTTGAATATCGGTTTCGTAATTAGCTCTATTAACATCAACATCAATACAATTGAGTAGAAAACTGACATAATCACTTTAAAAAATATATTGTCTTTCATTGATTTACTATTCCTTCTTTCGTTAGCTCAATTTTTTTGTATGAATTTATATTATCAAAGTTATGAGATACTATAATTACTGGACATTTTTTAGTTTTTAGTTGCTCAAGTATAACTTTCTTAGATTGTGGATCAATTCCAGATAATGTTTCATCAAGTACGATCAATCCCCACTCTTTGGCTGCATATAGTAGTGATAAACCAACCTTTAATTTCATTCCTAAAGAAGCTAAAGCATACTCAGTATCAAGCTGTTCTTTACTATATAAAGTTTCTGAAAGCAATTCAAGAATTTCATCTGTGCATCGCTCCCCATATAACCAGTAAAGCAATTTAATATTATCTCTGATTGACATATCAGACATTCCTATTCCTACCGCTTCTAAATATAAGGAAGATAATCCTGACTCGTTTTTTATTTCTCCTGAATCTGGGGATTCTATCCCTGTTAATAAATTCATTAACGTAGTTTTTCCTACTCCGTTTTTTCCGTATAGCACGTAAATTTCATCCTTTAAAGTATAATTCAGCTCATTGAGAATTTGATTATTTGTATATTTTTTTTTCAAGCTTTTTATTTCTATCATTAGAATACCCCTTCTACTATTGCAGCAATTAAAATAACTAATAATGAAGCTAAATATACTTTTCGAAGCTTCATAAAAGTTGGTACTAAAGTTTTCCAGCCTTTAAAAAATAATTGATAAAACATGGTTATAGACAAAAATTGAAAACAAAGAATATTTGGTATCTCCAAAAATCCATGAGGAAATAAATTTTTTAATGTTTGAATCACCCCAAAATTGATTGCAGATTGCGCAATAGGTACAGAAAGAAGGATATCGTCTTTAATAATTAATACCGGAGCAACTGGAAAAAATAAATACTGTAAGTAATTTAGTAGATTGTTGACAAAGATGGCCTCAACATATTCTAGCCCTTTTACAGGAGGGGTTGAGACTAACTCTTCAGTTTGTAAAATTCCACTATATTGGTAAAACAAGAATAGAATTAGAAAAATAAAAATTGAAACCACAAAAAATAGTATTACCCGTTTCTTTATATTAATGTTTACATCTAAAGTATCTATAAGAATTCCTCCCCATCCTAAAAAATAAAGAAAGTGAAGATAATCGTAATCGGCAAAAATTCACGCAAAACTGAATTTATATGAGATCTTGTCATCAATTCTCTTTCCAAAAAGAACAAATAATACATGGACATTAACGGTATGTAGATAGTCTCAACGATACTCGGAATAATAAACTCAATAAAATTTCGAGAGTAAAAATAATTTGCAATCAAAATAATAAAAATAGTGAACATTGACAGTTTAAAATATAGAGTTGAAACAAATCTTTTAAAAAATGAAATTTTTGCAGATTTTAGAGCTTTAATTTTTGCTAATGGTACTTCGAAATCTTCTAGCTGATTATCAATTACAATTTCGTATTGGACAAGTAACATTAAAATAAAAGTAATTGCAGGGGAAAACGAAGCACCTAATTTATGAGCGATTAATGGCGCAATCACCCCTGGCACCAGCATGAATATCTTTTGCTTCTTATCACTGAATATTACGTTGTATAACATCGTTTTTAAGACAGAACGACTAGTACTATTTTTAGATTTAGTTACTTTTTGAAAATAAAAATCGTTAGGATTCCTAAAAAACAAATAACCAATTATTGACAATAAAAGATAAAGCACATATTTAATAATAAGATTCATCTGCAAAATAGTTGTAGCTAAAAAAAAGACTAATTGAAGTGTTGTGACTGCCTTTCCTCTTCTTGACATAACTATTTCTGCAATCAACACTTGAATTGATAAAATGAATAGAAAAAATAGATCAATCGAATGAATAAAATTACCTTGAATAAAACTAGCACATACAGAAGAAGCAAAAAACAGAACGCCTACTAAAATAAAAGGATTATAATAAAGGATTAACCATAAAAGAAATCTCTTTTTTCCATGATTATTCGCTAATACTACCCTGAATTTTTTCATGTTGAAGACATCACTAGTCAAAGGCAAATTATAATTTAGTAGCAAGACGAAAACACTGAATGAAAATATGACATTAGAAAAAACGGAATCAAAAAATCCCAATAGTAGTGCTGAAATAAGGTAAACACTCGAAGCGACAAAAAATAATGATTTTGTTGACCATGGCCAATTTATTCGTTTCCGATATTGCGCTAAAAGAAGTTTTTTTGGGAAAATTAAAGGCGACTTGATAGTCGCCTTTAATACGTTTTTACCAAGCTGCTGCATATTTAGCTCCATATTTTTTAATCAATGATTTCGCTGTAGCAACAATCCCAGCTGTAATCAAGCCGCCTCCAACAACAGCAGTGACAAGAGCAATGATTGTAGCGACTGCGCTACCAGTATTAATTATGTCAATAACTTTTTTTGCTGCATAAGAAGAGATCCCAAGGTTAGCAGTTAGCATTGGTGCACCCACAAATAATCCTACGATACCTACAATTGGTAAAACTAATAATAAATTCTTTTTCATAATACTTCCTCCATGTTTTATTGTTTAAAAACTGTTACTACCACCACTGAATAAATCACCTAGCTATCCATAAATAGGTGAGAAAGCAGGTTCATCATCTCCTTGAAGCTATTTTCTTATATTGATCAATTAATAAGATATTTTTAGTTTATTCGTTGAAAAGTTCCATGTTTTAGAAATTACCTAAATAACAGTTTAAAGTGCCTAATTGGTAAAGTATCCTAATTTCTAGCAATCTACAGCCGTACTAAAAAACACGATAGCCTATTAGCACGTACTAGGTGCTTTTAGACTCAATCTCATCCTTTCTCATTGGATGATCTCATGCTTAATTGTGTACTTATCCATAAACTATTATTTGTTTTCTTTAAAAAAAGACTTTTTTATGAAAAACAGATCACGCTTGGCTCAACAAGACTTTACAAAATTCTAAAGATGGAAAATTTCTCAAGTTAGTTCAAAAATGTACAAAAACCGTGTAGTGAGAATTGCACAGTTCAGTCTACGAAGATGAAAGTTTTTGGAAAGAGGCTCACTGTTCTACAATTTTCGTGAAATAACGTATCTCATTTGTTAGATCCTCAATTTTTGTTGGACGAGCAGAACTAGTTTTTCACTGATTAGACGAAAAAGGTGATAATTAGAAGCAAGTTGCCTCTAACCTATAGATTCGAAGTCGTAATAAATAAAAAAAAGACACCTTCCGAAAATTGGAAAGTGTCTGAAATGTTGATATATAAGATATATTAACGTTTTGAGATGTGACTCGTACTTATTACAAGTACTTCTATCAATAGAAATCCAATTATATCAACATTACAAACATCTAAAAAACAGTTTGATATGGATAAAATAGGATTAATATTGATATTACTTGAACCAATTTGAACCAAAGATGAATGGTAGTTGAATACAATTTTCTTACTAGTTTATCAATCTTTTTTAGAGTTATTCCTCCCCTCTTATTTATTTGAGACCGTATTGATGGCTGGATAGCTGTCTAATAGGGGTTTCAAGGCCAGAATTAGCTAAGCTACTAGATTCTCGAATAATTGTATAAGCCGGTCACACCTACTTAAATGTGATTGAGAAGGTCAAATATAGGGTCAAAAAATACTCGTCAGTATGTCAGATAGATAAATCCAATTTTACGCCAAAAGCAGATCCTTTTCTCTTAAAATAGTAAGAGCCATCGAAGATTTATGTTTCACTTCGCACGGCTTTTACTTTAATTTTCCAATTTATCAAAAGGACATTTTACGTCTTTTTATCTTTTACCGAGATAGATGACAGTTGCTACTTAATCTAGCAAATTCGCTACACGACTTTTTATATCATCTCTAATTTCTCTGAATTTATTAATGATTTCTTCTTCTGTTCCAGTTGCTTTGGCTGGATCTTCCAAATCCCAATGAACATGCTTAATCCCTTTTGGAATTACTGGACATTTATCTTTGGCATCGCCACATAGCGTAATAATTAGGTCTGCTTGATTAAAATAATCCATATCGATCAAATCAGATGTTTGCGTAGAGATATCTATCCCTTCCTCAGCCATTACTTGAACGGCTCTAGGATTTAACCCATGTTGTTCAATGCCGGCGCTTTTAATTTCAAATTCATCTGTTGGCAAAATCGCTTTCCCATAGCCTTCTGCAATTTGACTACGACAAGAATTGCCTGTACATAAAAAGTAAATTTTTCTCATTATTATTTCCTCCGATATCAGACAATTCTGATGGATTTTGAATGAACCAATTTTTTTGTGCGATTAGATATTTTAACTAACAGTAACATGACTGGCACTTCAACTAAGATGCCAACTGCCGGCGCTTATGTAAAAATATAGATAATCATCTATGTTTTGTCAAATGCTTCTGTCTTTCAGTTCAAATTAATTAGTTTATTATTTGCATTCGATTCAATCTAATTTGAAAATCACTACTTATATAGATGCATCCATACAATCTATATAACTCCTCGCATATTCAAATTAAAATTTGATTATTCTATTAATCTATGATACACTACATTCAAATATCCATTAGAATAAAGGAGGAGCTGTATGAAAAACGAAATTTGTGAAATCTCATGTGTTCATGAAGATAAAGTTTTACTAGGAAAAGAAAAGTTACAAACTGAGGATATTTCGAGCTTAAAAAGTGTCTTCAAAATTTTAGCTGATGAGAATCGCTTAAAAATTATCTACGCCCTAAGTTATGAGGATGAATTATGTGTATGTGATATCGCAGCAACTATCGAGGCAACCGTGGCAACAACCTCACACCATTTATTATCATTGAAAAAAAATGGAATTGTTGTGAGTCGGAAAGTAGGGAAATTGGTTTATTACTCTATCAAGAATGATAAATTTGTCCAACTACTAAATTCCAAACTGTATTTAGAAGATGAGGTGCTAGTATGAGTGAAAAAAAACAAGTCTATCGGGTTGAAGGATTGAGCTGTACGAATTGTGCGGCAAAATTCGAAAAAAATGTTTCTCAAATACCAAAAGTTACCGATGCAAAAGTAAATTTCGGTGCCGGAAAAATCTCTATCGAAGGCGAAGCGACTATTGCGGAAATTGAAGCTGCAGGAGCTTTTGAGAATCTTAAAGTTCAGTCCGAACATGATACAGAACCTCGCATTGAAACAAAAGAGCCTTTTGTGAAAAGAAACTGGAACCTATTGGTTTCACTGTTTTTAATTATTTTGGCATTAGGATCTCAAGTAGTTAACGGTGAAGATGCGCTATTAACAGAAGGATTATTTATACTAGCGATTATTATCGGCGGATTTAGTTTGTTTAAAGAAGGATTTTCAGACCTATTAAAATTGAATTTCTCAATGGAATCTCTTATGACAATTGCAATCATTGGTGCTGCAATTATTGGCGAGTGGACTGAGGGCTCAATCGTTGTTATCTTATTTGCAATTAGCGAAGCTTTAGAACGGTTTTCAATGGATAAAGCAAGACAATCAATACGTTCCCTAATGGATATTGCTCCGAAAGAAGCATTAATTAGAAGAAATAATGTTGAACAAATGATTAATGTTTCAAAAATCGAAGTAGGCGATATTATGATCATTAAGCCTGGACAAAAAATTGCTATGGATGGTCAAGTCATTAAAGGCCATTCCTCAGTAAATCAGGCTGCGATTACCGGTGAATCTGTCCCTATTGAAAAAAATATTAATGATGATATCTTTGCAGGAACGATTAATGAAGAAGGTGCACTTGAAGTCAAAGTTACAAAGCATGTGAACGACACGACAATTGCCAAAATTATTCACCTAGTTGAAGAAGCACAAGGTGAACGAGCACCTGCTCAAGCATTTGTCGATAAATTTGCGAAATATTATACACCCACCATTATGGTGATTGCCGCATTAATCGTCATCGTTCCCCCATTATTTTTTAACGGAGATTGGAATACTTGGTTGTATCAAGGGCTCTCTTTATTAGTTGTTGGCTGTCCTTGTTCTTTAGTAATCTCAACACCTGTGTCTATCGTTTCAGCAATTGGAAACTCTGCTAAAAATGGTGTTTTGGTAAAAGGCGGTATTTATCTTGAAGAAATTGGTGGCCTCAAGGCGATTGCCTTTGACAAAACAGGAACATTGACTAAAGGAACACCAACGGTAACAGATTTCACTACAGTTGATTCAAAAGACGAAGAGAAATATTTCTCAATTATTACAGCATTAGAATCATATTCTCAACACCCTCTCGCGTCAGCAATCTTAAAAGAAGCTGATAATAGAGCGATTTCTTATAAATCAGTAGTTGTTGACGAGTTTACTTCAATTACTGGAAAAGGAATACAAGGAAACATTGAGGGGATTACCTATCTTGTAGGGAGTCCAAAGCTTTTTGAATCTATCTTAACAGATAACTCAAAGATTATTGAAAATTACCAAAGACTTCAGCAACAAGGAAAAACAGCAATGCTCTTAGGAACAGATAAACAAATTTTAGCAGTCATTGCAGTAGCTGATGAGTTAAGAGAATCAAGTAAAGCAGTCATTGAAAAATTACATGATTTAGGAATCGAGCATACGATAATGCTGACTGGTGATAATGCTACAACTGCTCAGTCAATCGGAAAACAAACAGGTGTAACTGAAATAAAAGGCGATTTGATGCCTCAAGATAAATTAGATTATATTAAATCACTTAAGGAAACCTATGGAAAAGTCGCCATGGTTGGTGATGGTATTAATGACGCACCAGCATTAGCTGCCTCAACAGTCGGTATCGCAATGGGTGGCGCTGGAACAGATACAGCTTTAGAAACAGCTGATGTAGCTTTAATGGGTGATGACTTACAGAAACTTCCCTTTATAGTTAAATTAAGTCGACAAACATTGAGAATCATTAAGCAAAATATTACCTTCTCATTGGGAATCAAACTATTAGCATTATTACTTGTAGTTCCAGGCTGGTTAACGTTATGGATTGCTATCTTAGCTGATATGGGAGCAACTATATTAGTTACCTTGAACGGCTTACGACTGATGAAAGTTAAATCTAAATAGACAAGTAGTAGCATAAAAAGAGGAAAGACTAGCGACGGCAGCGCCGTATAAGCTAGTCTTTCCTCTTTTTAATGCTGTTGCAGGACGGCGTAGCCGGACTGCATGGGCAAGCCCCTCTTTCTAACAGGGGGCTAACAAAGAACAGGAAACTGTGACAACTACCCATTTGGGAGTGTCCTAGCAGTGTTTTCTTTGTCACATGCTTATCAATCTTGTCACCTTATTTTGATTGCGGATACGCTGCATTTAACAGGCGTTCTTTCTCGATTTCCATTGCGAATGGAAGATAGAGGTATTGTTGTTCTAATAGGTATAGATTATCTTCTGTGTATTGATAGGAGGCTGTTTCTTTTGAATAGACTAATGGGGCGATTCGAACATCGCCGGTCAATTGATTGATCGAGTATAGAAGAATGACTTTTTCACCTAGTTCCTTGGGCAAATGTTTCCCAAAATAGGAATAGGATTCTTGATTTGCTAAATAGACGAGTAAGCGATCCACACTAAAGTTGGAAAAGGTAAAGGGCAGAATGTGCAGAATGTGATTTTGATTATCATGTTGTAAATAGAGTTGAGCTTCTTTACCAAATTTAGTTGAACCAAGGTAAAGCTGCTTTTTCTCAT
>NZ_JXLE01000010.1 GCF_001886265.1 Enterococcus thailandicus | reverse complement strand
TAATAGTACAGTTTTAAGTGATTTCATATAATATATATTCTCCTTCGAATCATAAAAGTTTTTGTTAAGTGTTTTTCAACATGGACATACTTTATCATGTGAAAAGATTTCATAGGTAAAAGATTGATGACACTTTGTAACAGAATCAGGTTTTTTGTAACAAAAATATTATCAAAAAATGTGGGTAAAATGAAAAAAAGCACATAAAGTAATCACATCAATGATTTTTAAGGGTGAAAAATGAAAAAGTATGTTCTGTTTTTTGTGCGTAAAAGCAAAAAAAATTTCGTATTTAAAGGAATTTTTGAAGAAATAGTGCATATATTTTTGAATTTAAGTAGGTGATGATACAATAAAAGAAAAGGGAGGCGGTTTCAATGACTATCAGTTATCAAAACATCTTGGTTGCTGTTGATGGATCAAAACAATCAGAAAAAGCTTTTTCTGAAGCAATGGCAATTGCCAAACAAAATCATGCAAGTTTATATATTGTTTCGATTATTAATGAAGTTGAATTAACCCATAGTGCTTACGCATTTTCAAAAATTTATGCAGAGGAAAAAGAAGCAATTGAATTGGAAATGTTGAAAAAAATCAATGATGCAAAGGAATATGGTATTGATTCGATCCATGCCGTCGTTGAGACTGGTGATCCGCGTGAGTTGATTGGAGTCGATATTCCTAATAAGGAACAAATTGATTTGATTGTGATGGGGGCAACGGGTAAAGGAGCAATTCAGCAAGCATTAGTCGGTTCGACAACTTCTTATATAGTGACACATGCCCCATGTAATGTTTTAGTAGTAAAATAAGGAAAGTTGGTGTATAAAATGGTTCAACCACAAGATGTATCGGCTCCTAAAGAAAAAATCAAAGTGTTGTCAATTATTGAGGATGGCACGAAGACCAAGAAAGGCTACTCGACAGCATTTGTAAAATGGAAAGAGAAGAAGACGATTGCTGTTCGATGGGATGGGGATAATCGGCTAGATAAAGGGTTTCCTGTGACAACAAACGGCTATCATCCATCATGGTTTATTTTGCCTGAGCGACTAGCATCGCTTTACAGTCAAGATTTCGTGCATACACAACAAGCTCTGGATGATCTAGAAGAATTTTTACAAAAAAGGGAAGATTTAAATGAGTAAATCTTTTTTCTTCTATAGTATAGAAGAAAGTTGAAAACATGGGTTGTAGGAAATAATGCAACTCATGTTTTTTGTGTACAAAAACCAGCTAAGAAGAATTAGCTGGTTGAAGAGTTTCAAACGAACGCATAATAAATGTGAGTTTTGAAAGAGATAACGTTAGTTTTGTTTATTATATAAGATGAATAACCACACAATCAGCAAAATAACTGAAATCGTAAGCCCAAAGACATACTTGGCTAGCAAAGAGGTAGTCTCCCAATGACGAATAGTAAAAATTTGATAAGTGAAATAAGCACTAGGGAGAGAAGCAATTAAAACGGAAACTTTTTTTCTCGTCCAGTGAATATAATAGAATGTAATCAAAGCCATAATAAAAAAAGGTATATAAAAGAATAATTGACCCAAGATCAGCATGGGGCGCCTCCTATATTAAAATAAGTCCATGTTACAAAATAACATGTTAAGTTGATTGGTGCAAGCACATTTGTGATAAGTACGCAATTAATCTGCTGATTGATTTTGATTGTCTCACAAATTCCTGATATAATCAGACCTGAAAGAGAGGATGAAAATTTTCATGGACCATGTGATATTAGAGATTGACTTACATTTAGTGAACAATATTCGAGTGATTTATTATGTTGTCAGCAACAGTGTAGAAAAGCGGGTGTTGACGAATAAAATCAATGGTATTTTAAGCAAAAAAGAGGTTCACCGTTTTAATAATGGCGAAGAAGAATTTTATAGTATTCCGGTTGAAAAAATCATCTACACAACAGTAAAAGTTAGAAAAGATTTGGATACGAAAAAAATCTATGAACCAGTTTTTACTACGTATTAACAATGGAGGAAGAAAAAATGAATCCATATGATGAACAAATCCAAGCATTGATTGCTGGAAAAATCGAAAAAATCGAGGTCAAGCATGATGAGGTAATGACCTTCCGGGAAGCTTGGTTAAAGTTGGAAGACCGCAAATATGTGGTTGGAAAAGCATCCTTGAACGGAAACGTTACCTATCACTATGATCCAACACGTTTATATTAGTTTTTGACAAAAAGCTAGATTAAGAGCGTTGACTAGGGAAAAATAAGCCCAATGAATCAAAAGTGATAGCAAAATAAAAATTATTTAGCCGTCTTGTTTGAAGAAATAAACCTATTGCAGGAAAATTTGGAAAAATTACCGTTTCCCAAAATAAGCATCATTAGGATAGCTAAACCAGCTAGCTTGTAGATAACTGTTTAGAAAAGCAAGATCCAGAAGAGGGTAAGAAAACCTGATGTGGTTATTTAACTGTTATTAGTTTAACAACAAAAGAAAGTTACTCAGAAAAACACTAGCATAATAAATAGACTGGGCAAAAACTAAAAACCAGTCGTTCTTAACACATTTTCAATTTAAAAAACGCCTAAAATCAACGTTTTCAAAAACGAATTTTAGGCGTTTTTCTATTTAGGCTACTTTTGTCTCAACCCATGTTTACGGATAGTTAGTTGTAGCTGAGTGTTATGTGTTACAATTTTTGATAACATTATTTGTGTTATTTCCATGGTGGTTTCCTCGGTAAGAAGTCTCTGTTTCATAACAATATGAGAAGTTATTTTTAGAAAGGATTCCTTATTCCTTGAAGCTTAACGCTTGGAGCCACAAGCTTTATTTAAACAGACTCTTGATTTTATCAGTGATTCCATCAACATCAATATCTTTCAAAAGGTGTTTTGCTTGCTCAACATAGCTACCAAGCTCATCTTTATGATCTTCGACAAATTGTTTTGCTTCGTCCAAGTTTCCTTCATTAACCATTTCTTTTACTTTTGCGATTAGTTCATCTTTATTCATTTTTACCCCATCCTTTATAGTTATTAAAAGTTATTAAAAAGTAACGAATAACAATATAAAATGCTATTACGCTCATGTTCAGATTACTTTTACATTCATAGTTTACCAGATAACGAGTGTTTTTTGAATAATAGTTGTTATGAAATTTGATTGCATTGCTAAAGTATGAGGGAAAACTCATTCCCTGGTCGGAGGTTTCTACCTTCTGTTTCTAGTTATAATAAGTGCAACATCATAGGAGGTAGGAAAATGAAAGTAGTTAAATTTTTTGTAGGAATTATTCTGATTGGCGGGTTAAGTTTGTTTGGATTAAAAATGTATACAGCAAATCAACACAGTGAATTTGCTGGTATAATGGACCAACTAAATCCTTTGGTAACAGAAGGAGAAGTTTATGTAAAAACGAAAAAGCCGGACGCTGTCAATAGTTACGGAACAGCAACTTATATCCAGGAAGCGGTAGACAAAAATGGAAAAAAACGGACAGTTGAGTTTAATGGGATTGGTGTATTAAAGGAAGAGCGTTATTTGAAATTAACGAATAAAGGCGCACATGTCGAAACGTACGAAGAAGTCGACAAAAACGAAGTTCCTGAAAAGGCATTAGCACTTATTGGATAATCAAGATAAAAGCAGAATAAAAAAAGGAGTTGTGACGATTGTCGCAACTCCTTTTTGAAATGATAAGAAAACGTGAACCCAAATTGGGATGGTAGGGTTCGAACCTGCAATTGCTTGATTCAGAGTCAAGTGCCTTACCAGTTTGGCTACATCCCAATGACTCAATGCAAGTTTATGTTAGCACTTATTTATAAAAACGCAACTAATTTATCTTGCCTGTTATTTGTTTTTTTTGATTCGCTCGATTCGACGTTCGATTTTTCTAACCAGACCAGAAGGTAGACCTGTAACTTCAGCAACGGAAATAGTTGACGAGAGAAGTTTTAATTCAAGTTGTAGTTCATTTTTCAAGTGATAGATATTTGCTAAACGCTCAACATATTCAAAGTGAGTATATTCGGTTTGTAAAATCAAAAATTTTAGGATATCAATCGCTTTTTCCAAATCTTGCTCGGCGTAATACGCTAAAGCTTGACGATATAATTTGATTTCTAATTGGTTTAAAGAGGAAGGACGGTGGCGGTTTGTCCATTCGTTGACGGAAACTTTTCCCTGAACATTGCCAGAATCATCACGTACAAAAATGATTGGAATTTCATTTGGATTCGGTTTTTTTTGATTGAATCTTTCCATGATGATGCCTCCTCCTTCAAATAAGAATCTTCTTGTCTAAAGTATATGTCATTCTTTGAAAGAACGCTAGTTACTTTTTTCCAAGGTTAACATTTGTCCACCCATTGCTTCAAAAATTTCAGTGAAATTATCGATTGGAACTGCTCGATTTTTTTCGCCATAAGGGTCGTTCACGTAAATCATTTCCTTGTCATAGCCAGTTACGACACAAGCGTGAACTAGGGGAGTGACAGAAACTTCACCATTTTGGGTAGTCCAAGTCATAAAGTCAGTTTCATCAGGGACCTCAAACTCAATGGTGACGATGGTCCAAACCGGTTTTTCTTCATTCAAGGCTTCTTTGATATCAACAAGTGAGGCTTCTTTTTTTGCTTGTGCATGGTAGCTAGTGTGTACTACTTTTTGTGCGAGTGCAGCGATTGGTGCGACATAGACACCCATTGCCCAGTCTCCACCAGAAATATCACCAACAAATCCTTCATTTGGATCACCATGTGTACCATCTTCATTAAACACAGGGACATAAGTAAGTTCGTTTGCTAACAGGTTTTTGGTCGTTTCAAAACCATAGTAATTTAACAACATAGAAAGGGCAGTTACTTCACAGCCATTTTCTAGAGATGGTTCGTCAAATTGGTTAGCAAGTGGAACATCTAAAATCATTTCATTCGCTTCATTGGATTTCTTTTTAGCTGGAGGCTTTTGGTCTTCTTGTTTTTGTTGTGCAGTTTCGTTTGAGTTGGGCGTTGTTAACCAATAGATTGAGCCAGCAGCAAGCAGACTAACGCTAACAAATCCACTTAATTTTTTTGCAACTTTCTTTTTCATAAGGACCTCCAATTATTCCGCAAGGGAACATCTTACATTCTTGCTATTATAATGCTTTTTTTGTGAATGTGAAATACTTTTACGTTAATTCCTGATGGAGAAGTTTACATAAAAAAATTAACAGCTAGTAATCATTTTTTCAACTATTTCAACTTAAAAAATGAGGGGAAGAAAAAATGAATAATTCCGTTCTTTTTTATGAATTTTATACGAAACTTTCGTGTTTAAAAGAGGTTTTATTTGTGAAAACGAAACCAGTAGGCTATAATGCCAATATGGTTTGTTCAAAAAAGTTATTAACAAGAATCAATTGGTAATGACAACGAACATTCTGCCTGAATAAATTACTTCAGGAAAGAAAATGGGGCAGCAGTGTAGGAGGATTTTGATGACGGAAGAAATGATAAATCTAGGAGAAAAGTATTCTTGTAAGCCAATTGGATTCACACAACCAGTTGTTGGAGAAGTTGTATCAAAAATGACGAATTGTGCCGTAGTCAAAGTTGCTCAATGTGCTGACGAAGACCAAGAATTATTGGAAGAGAAGTCCAGCATGGTTGTTGCAAAATATGATACATTTGAATAAAAAATAAAAAGGACAAGTAGTTCAAACATGAAAAAGTGTTGCTGCGTGTCCTTTTTGCTGTTTTTGAAAAAGTTCTATATACTTGACTTAATAAAGAGAAAAGTTTTCTTGAGATGAGAGAAGAGAGGTGATGTACGATGATAACAACCTTTACTTTGTTATTGTTTGCATTTGTTTTTGTCATGTTTTTATTTCTATGGTTCGTTCGTAGAGAAATTGTTTATAAAGCAGTACGAAATCGTTGGGTTTACTTGGTGGTTCCGTTTCTTGTGGTCTTAGTTATCTGGTTTACGATCATTAGTCAGCCAACGGTGGATGACTTGGCGAAAGCCGTTTTATCCGCAATGATATTCATCAGTTTTTTAATGGATAGTCGTGGGATAACGGAAGAAGGCTTGGTTTTAAATAGCTTTGATAAACGGGGCGTTCCTTTTTCTGAAATCAATCGAATCGTTTTATATCAACCCCAAGGCTCAAATGAAGTGAAAATGAACTTTTTCCGTAAGGGCTGGCGTGGGCCGATGTTAAAATTTTCCGCTTCTTTAGAGGAGCTGGTGCCATTTTTAGCGCAACGATTAAATGATGATGCTCAGATTGATATTATGATTGATGAAGAGTGAGGACAAGGTTGTGTCACAAAGCGGTTAGCTTCGAAAAAATAATGAGCAACTGGCGAAAATAGCTTTTTATATTTTTGACCAGGTGTGAGTTATTTCGAGAAGTTCTTTTGAAAACATCGCAGCAAAAAGAATGAATGAAACCATTTTTTATTACGAAGCAGATTTTATTTTCTATCAAAATGTTTACTTTAAACTAAAAAGGAACACGTTTAGATTAATCCTAGACGTGTTCCTTTTTTATAATCTTGTAATTAGCTAAATACGCGGAAACGATCTTCATCGTTCATGTATTCTTTTTCGCCAGCAGGTGATTCAACAGAACCAAAAACTAATTGAGAACGTAGTTTCCAGTTTGCAGGAATATTCCATTCTTTTGCAACTGCTTCATCAATTACTGGATTGTAATGTTGTAAGTTTGCGCCAAGTCCTTGTTCGACTAATGAAACCCAAGTATTTGCTGTTGCAATACCATTTGATTGTTCTGACCAATCTGGGAAGTTGTCTGCATAAAGTTCAAATTGTTCTTGCAATCCTTTAACGATATCAGTGTCTTTGAAGAATAAAACAGTTCCGTAACCATTTTTGAAGCCAGCTAATTTTTGTTGTGTATTAGGAAAAGCTTCAGCAGGTGTTAATGGGCGAAGTGCTTCTTCTGTGATTTCCCATAATTTTTCGTGAGCGTCACCGAAAAGAATAACAGCGCGTGTTGATTGTGCGTTGAAAGCAGTTGGGCTTTCTTTGATAGCTTCTTTAATAAGTGCTTCTAATTCTGTGTTTGATAATGAAACGTTACGTCCTAAGTGATAGATAGAACGGCGATTTTTTAAAGTGTTTGTAAATGTAGTCATAGTATAGTCTCCCTTTGAATGTTGTTTTTTTACTTACTTTTTGTAATTGAATACAAAATGAAGTATATCATCTTACAAAAAGTAAGTAAATAGAAAAGCTCAAAAAAATGGAAATTTTTTTTTAGGAAAAAGTAAATGAGAAAGCAAAAAGAGTGATAGCGGTTACTTAACTGCTTTAACGACTTTTTTTAGTAAGTTTATCGAGAGGAACTATATAATTATTAAATGTGTGTTTTTTTATTCTTATTATTTTGTCATTGAATTTTACTTATTTTTATAGAAAAGAAGTATATATTTCTTAGATAAGTTTTTCAGTTAAATTTTTCAGGTAATATGTTTATTATTTTCTGAAAATTTAAAGAATTGGGGTATAGATTATGGAAAATCAACAAGATAAAGGCTTCTTTGGTCAGCCGAAGGGGTTATCAACATTGTTCTTCACAGAGATGTGGGAACGATTCAGTTATTATGGAATGCGTGCATTACTTCTTTATTATATGTATGACGCAGTTTCCAATGGTGGTCTTGGATTACCACGTACAACGGCCTTAGCAATCATGTCGATTTATGGTTCACTTGTATTTATGTCAAGCATTGTTGGTGGTTGGATTTCCGACCGTTTACTTGGAGCAAAACGAACAGTATTTTTTGGTGGAGTATTCATCATGTTTGGTCACATTGTTTTAGCGACACCATTTGGAGTAGGTGCTTTATTTATTTCAATGGCATTGATTATTATGGGGACAGCTTTATTGAAACCAAATGTGTCCGGAATGGTGGGACATCTTTATTCAAAAACAGATTTACGTCGTGATGCAGGTTTCTCAATCTTTTATATGGGTGTTAACTTGGGGGCATTATTAGCACCACTGATTGTTGGGACTTTAGGTCAAGAATATAACTATCATTTAGGTTTCTCGTTAGCAGCATTTGGGATGTTCTTCGGTCTACTACAATACATCATCCAAGGCCGCAAAACATTAGATGGTGTTGGAACAAAAGCTCCAAACCCATTAACACCAGAAGAACGTAAAGGTTTTATTCGTAACTTTATTATTGCGTTTGTTGTCATCATTGCTATTTTTGGTGGTGCACAATTAACTGGTCATCTTTCTATTGATTTCTTTGTTAATTCGATTAGCATACTTGGAATTGTTCTACCTGTGTTCTATTTTGTAAAAATGTTAACGTCAAAAGATGTTTCTGCAGAAGAAAAACCACGAGTATTAGCATATATTCCCTTGTTTTTAGCAGCAATTATTTTCTGGTCATTACAAGAGCAAGGTTCATCGATTCTTGCGTTATTTGCTAGCGAACGAACACAATCAACTTTATTTGGTGTAACGATCCAAGCAAGCTGGTTCCAATCATTAAATCCAATTTTTATTTTTGTTCTAACACCTGTCTTCGTTACTTTATGGACGAAACTTGGACAAAAACAACCATCAACTGTTGTAAAATTTGCACTTGGGTTGTTATTTGCTGGGCTTTCTTACTTGTTATTGATGTTACCAGGTTTATTATATGGAACAGCTGGAAAAGTAAGTCCAATGTGGTTGGTTGGTAGCTTCTTCATCATTGTAATTGCAGAATTATGTTTATCACCAGTTGGTCTATCTGTAACAACTAAGCTAGCACCACGCGCGTTTGAATCACAAACAATTGCTATCTGGTTCTTAGCAGATGCTTCATCACAAGCAATTAACGCGCAAATCGCTCGTTTTTATACACCGGCAACTGAATCAGCATATTTTGGGATTATCGGAGTCGTTGCAATCATCGGTGGGATTTTATTATTCACAATCAAAGAACCAATTAAGAAATTAATGGGTTCAATTCATTAAAAAAGTTAGAGCCTAGGGCAGTTGATGTCCTAGGCTTTTTTTGTGGAGAAAACGGTAAAACTTTGAGATTAAGTGTAAAGAAAGTTTATGAGAAATAGGTTTGCCAACAAAACAAATATTTTTGATTGTTTTTTCGGAGCTGAATGTTTTATGTTGGAAGATTATTTGTGACGTTCCCAAAGCAATCCCTCGATATAATTTTCAATCACTTCAAAATAGAAAAATTTATTTTTTATGATTGCGTATTATATTGTTGAAGGGGAACGTTTTGAATCACAACCTTATCCACGGTGTTCTCAAAGCAACTCCTCAAGATAGATTGCATTCACTTCAAAATATGAAAAGCTATTTTGAGTGCTTGCGCGCTATCTTGTCGGAGCTAACCGCTTTGTGTCACAACCTTTTTTAAAAAGTTATTTCTTTTTACCAAAAACCTTGATAAGTAGAACGAATGTTCAGTTTTTTTGTTATAATAGAAGAGCATCAAAAAGTAAAGGAGGAGTAAAATGTCTTTACAATTTATTCTCGGCTCAGGTAAGAAAGATCATCGAACAGCACTGATTGATGAGGCAACGGCTTGGTTAGAAGCAGCTCCTCAAAATCAAGTCTTTTTCCTTGTACCTAATTACAATAAGTTTGAACAAGAACAAGAATTATTAGCAATGTTACGTCAGCGCAAAGGAACACAAACCTTTAGTACGACAAAGGTGCAAGTCTTTAGTTTTTATCGACTAGCATGGTACATTTTGCAACAGACAACTTTGCTTTCAGGTAATAGCATCACCGAGTCTGGCTCAGCAATGATTCTACGTCAGATATTAGAAAAAAACCGCGAAAAATTGACCATTTTTCGTGGAGAAGTCAACAAAAAAGGATTCATCAAGCAACTCCAAGAATTATATGAAGAAATGCGCACAGGAAACATTCACCCAAGTGACTTAATAGCTAGTGTAACTGGGGAAAGTCCCAAAGCAGCAGACCAACAATTGAAAATGCAAGATTTACAGTTGATTTTTTCTGCGTATGAAGAAGAACTATTTGAGCGAATGCTACAAGCAGAAGATGCTTTAGCTATTTTAAGTGAGTATCTTTATCAACAAGATTTTCGCCATGTAAAATTTTTGATGACGGGTTTTTCTCGGATCAATGCCCAGGAGTATCAGTTGTTGAGCGCAATGATGGTCAAAGGAAACCTGGTTGTCGATTTATTACTTGATCGACCTTATCCTAATGAAGTGCCTGAACCCTTAAATCTGTTTCACGAAACAGGCAAGTTATATTTTCGCTTGTTGAACGGGGCAAAAGAACATCGTGCACCGATTTTGATTGATCAATATGCACCAGCGAAGGAAGTGCCAGAAGCGTTAGCCGCATTACAAGAGATGTGGGAAGAAACAAGTAGTCAAAAACAAAATCGTTCTCGAAAAGTTGGTGCACAAAAGACGATTCATTTGTGGGAGGCGGAAACACCAACGGAAGAAGTCCAACAGTTGGCCGTGGAAATTCGCCGCTTGGTTAGCGAGGGGGAATGTCGGTATCGCGATATTCAAGTATTGACGAAAGATATGCTTCTTTATGGCAATTTATTAAAGCCGATTTTTCAAGAAATGGCGATTCCGTTTTATCTCGATGAAGAGCAGTTGATGGAGAACCATCCTCTGATCGAGTGGATCAACAGTCTGTTTGCTTTGGATCGCTACGCCTATCGTTTGAGTGACATTATGCGATTTTTCAAAACGGAGTTATTGATTGCTCCAGAAAATCAAGAATTAGAGCAGGAACAATGGCAATGGATCAGAGATGATTTCCGCAAAAAATTAGATCTCACAGAAAATGTTGCTTTAGCTTATAATTATCAAGGAAACTACTGGACTCGCGCAAAGGATTGGACGTTTGTTTCTTACAACTTTGAAACAGAGGAGCTGGAAGACGTTCAAGAACTGCAAGAGCAGTCAAATGAGATTCGTCGTTTATTCCAGAGTAATATTCCGGGTTTCTTTAAAAAAATCAAAAATTGTGAAAATGGTCAAGAAGCTGCTAGTGTTTTTTATCAGTTTTTAGTGACCAGTGGTGTCCGTCAACAACTGTTATTTTGGCGGAATCAAGAAGTTGCCCGCGGAAATTTAGCACAAGCCAGAAATCATGAGCAAACGTGGGGGGCGTTGATCGACTTACTGGACGAGTTTGCATTGATTTATGGGGAAACCAGCTTTGAATGGGAAACATTCCAAGACATTATTAGCAGTGGACTAGAAAATTTAAGTTATGGGAAGATTCCTACAGCAATTGATCAAGTTCAAGTAAACCGCTTAGAATTAGTTCGTCCAAATCAAGCAAAAATTACCTTTGCTTTGGGCTTGAACGATCAAACTTTCCCAGCTCGTCAAGAAACAAAAGGTCTGCTATCTAGTGAAGAACGAGAACAATTGAATCAAGCATTGGCTGAAGATCAGTATTTGTTTGATCCTGCAACGGAAAGTATGTCTTCTGAACCTTTTCAAGCATATTTGGTCTTTCTTTCAGGCACAGAGCGACTTTATTTAAGCTATGCACAAAGTTACGATACGGATCGAAGTTTGAAAATTTCTCCTTATTTACAACGAATCAATCGTTATTTAGCAATTCCAATTGAGAAAAAGACACGATTGACGGTGACCAGTGAGCCAGCGGATTATATTGGGACGTATCGGAGTGCCGTTGATACGTTGAACCGAATGTTTCGTTTGGCAGCAGATGAGAAACAACAATTAGCGAAAGTATGGACTGAATTGAGAGAAGTCGTTCTCCATTCTCCTTGGCGGAACTTTGCTTTACGTGTATTTGAAAGTCAGTCTCATTTGAATGTTCCAGTTTCATTACCGACAGAGTTAGCAGAGCAGTTATACGGAAAAGAAATCTATACGTCTATTTCTCGTATGGAAAATTTTTACAACTGTGAATATAAATATTTTGTTCAATTTGGCTTGAAGTTGAAAGAACGGATGATTTATGGACTGACACCAGCAGCAACTGGGGACTTTTATCATGAATCACTGGATCGCTTCTTTAAATTATTATTTTCAAATGAACTTTCACTCGTTAACATGACGGAAAAAGAACGCCAAGCATTTACTGAGAAAGTTCTCCAAGAAGTTTTTGGTGAACTGCGTTTTGAAATTTTAGATAGTTCTGCACGGATGAACTACATCCGTTATCAATTGAGCCAAACAATCCAAAAAGTAGCGTGGGCGTTACAAAAACAAAGTAAAAATACCGGTCTCCATCCGTTACAAACGGAGATTTTATTCGGACAAATTGCTGGGGCAAAAGGAATCCCGGGTTTGGAATTACCTTTACAAAATGGTGGAAGACTACATGTTCGCGGAAAAATCGACCGTATCGACACGGCCACGGAACAAGACGAAACCTGGTTAAGTGTTGTGGACTATAAATCTAGTGGGCGAACGTTTGATGTTACGGAAGCTTACTATGGAATGGCCATGCAACTATTGACTTACTTAGATGTTGCCTTGATGGATGCAGTACGCTTAACCGGACAAGCCACAGTCAAGCCTGCTGGTTCCTATTATTTACATGTCCACAACCCTGTATTAACCGAAAACGAAGAAATTGAAAAGAATACGTTGAAAAAGTTTAGTTATGATGGTGTCTTTGTTGATGATCCGGGATTGTTGGAAGTTCTTGATCATTCGTTAGAAGCGAAAGAGCAATCTTTGATTTATCCAGTGAAAAAAAATGCGAAAGATGAGTATCAAAAGGGCAGTTACAGTAAAGAAAAATTCTTCACAGAAGAAGAATTACATCAGTTTATGGAACACAATCGTAAAAATATGCGTTTAGCTGGTGAAGCAATCACTTCGGGAGAAATCAAACTAAATCCAGCCTATAAAGATAAACAGCGGATTGCTTGTCAATTTTGTCCATTTCGAAGTGTCTGCACTTTCGATGTGATGTTAAAGGAAAACAATTATCATCGCTTAGAAAAACTGGATAAGGACGAAGCATTACGCAGAATTTTGAAACGAGGTGAAGAAGAGTGAGTCAGATTCCATTAAAGCCCCAAAATGAACGTTTTACAGATGAACAATGGCAAGCGATTTTTGATCGTGGGGACAATTTGCTTGTCTCCGCTTCAGCAGGATCAGGAAAAACCACAGTTCTTGTTCGTCGAGTGATTGAAAAACTTAAAATGGGTGTCAATATTGATGAACTCTTGATTGTTACGTTTACGGAAGCTGCTGCACGTGAGATGAAAGAAAGAATCCAAGAAGCTTTGCAGTCGGCAATCAACGACGAAACAGATACGCAACGTCAGCAACATTTTACGAAACAATTAATGTTGCTACCCACAGCTAATATTTCAACACTACATGCGTTTTGTTTAACTGTCATTCGTCGTTTTTATTATCTGATCGATATCGATCCAGTTTTTCGAATGCTGACAGATGAAACAGAAACCTTGTTAATGAAAGAAGACGTGTGGGACGAATTACGTGAACGTCTTTACGGAGAAAAAAATGAGCGATTTTTCCAACTAACGACAAACTTTTCAAATGATCGATCAGATGAAGGCTTGACTGACTTAATCTTGTCTCTTTATGAGTTTGCGCGTGCGAATCCAGATCCAACTAATTGGCTTAAAGGATTGAGTGAATCTTATCGTTTAGAAGGCTCGCTTGGCGAATCGGCGTTATATCAAAATCAATTACGTCCATTGATTTTGGCAGATGTTTTTCAATGTGTACAGGCATATGAAGAGATGGTCAGCTTAGCTCAGACGGAAGGTTTGGAAAAAATGTACGACCAAGTTTCCGAGGAACGTGAACGAATCAATGCCATTTATGAGGCATTTATACAAGATCAACTAGAGATGGCTTATCAAGGATTAGAAAACTTAACCTTTTCAACATTTAAAAGCAGTCGAAAAGCCGAATTGAAAGAACGATCAGCAGAAGTAAAAGCTCTTCGTGATCGCTCGAAAAAAATGATTCAAGGAATCAGTAAAAATTATTTCGCTGTTTCGCCAGCGCAAATGGAAGCTATTATGACACAAGCACTTCCTTTAGTCGAAGAGATGTGCCAAGTAACACAAGCGTTTATGGATGGATTTAGTGAGAAAAAACGCGAAAAAGGCGTATTAGATTTTAATGACCTAGAACATTTGGCGTTGATGATTTTGACCAAGAAAACCGCTGATGGTTGGATATCAAGTGAAGCCTCGAATTATTACCGAGAGAAATTCAAAGAAGTAATGGTTGATGAGTATCAGGATGTCAATCAATTGCAAGAAGCAATTTTATACTGGTTAAGAGAACCTGATCCAACGAATGGAAATCTTTTCATGGTTGGAGATGTCAAGCAATCTATTTATTCTTTCCGATTAGCGGATCCAAGTCTATTCATCAAAAAATATCAAGAATTTTCAAAAGCAGAAGGTGGTAGAAGAATCGTTCTGGCAGAAAATTTTCGTTCGCGAGAAGAAGTCTTGCGATTTACTAACCTGATTTTTGAACAAATTATGGATGAACAAGTTGGCCAGATTACTTATGATGAAGCAGCAAAACTGGCGTTAGGATTTCCTGATTTTCCTAATAGTACGCAGTTTAATCCAGAAATTTTGATTTATGAAAAAGAACAGGAAGAAACTACGGAAGAGTTGCCTTCAGATGATTTTCTTGAAGATAAAACAGAAGGCGAATTATTGATGGCGGGGTTGAAAATCCGTGAATTAATTGATAACAAGTGGGAAATCTACGATAAAAAATTGAAAGCTAATCGACCAGTCGAATATGGGGATATTGTCCTATTGACACCAACGAAAAAAAATAATTTAACGATTTTGGATGTGTTCAAGACCTTAGATATTCCACTGGAAATGAACGATGCTCAAAATTATTTCCAAGCAACAGAGATCCGGACTGTGATTTCATTACTACAAATCATTGATAATCCTTACCAAGACATTCCTTTAGTAGCTATTTTACGTTCACCAATCGTTGGCTTGATTGAACCTGAATTAGCGCAGATTCGCTTAGCGGATCGAAATCGTACGTTCTTTGATGCCTTTTTAACTTATGAAAAAATGAATCAAGATCACTTGAGTGCTAAGCTCTCTGATTTTAAAGAATTGTTGGATAAATGGCGTGAACTTGCTCGACGTTCTTCAATTGCGGACTTACTTTGGGCTATTTACTACGAGACGGGATACTTAGAATACGTGGTTGGGTTACCAGCTGGGGCACAAAGACAAGCGAATTTATATGCATTAGTGGATCGTGCGAAAGCTTATGAGCAAAGTTCATTTCGAGGATTGTACCAGTTTGTTCGTTTTATCGAAAAAATGCAAGAAAAGGATAAAGATTTGGCAGAACCTGTCATTGCGGTGGAAGACAATGCAGTTCGTGTGATGACGATTCACGCCAGTAAAGGACTAGAATTCCCTGTTGTCTTTTTGTTGGACATGACGAAAGAATTCAATTTACAGGATTTGCGAAAACGCTACGTATTTGAAGAAAAATTAGGTGCAGGAATCCGCTACATGGACCCGCAAACTCGCGTATTATTTGATACATTACCTTTTCAAGCCATTAAATTAGCTAAACAAAACAAATTATTATCTGAAGAAATGCGTAAATTGTATGTTGGGTTGACTCGGGCGGAACAAAAACTGTTTATTGTTGGCTCTTACAAGAGTCGTGAACAAACAATTAAAACGTGGGGCGAAGCGCTAAATGCATCGGAACTGGTTCTGGATCCAGCGTTGCGCTTGAAAGGTCGAGGGAGCTTGATGAATTGGATTGGCTACAGCTTGATTCGTCATCCTCGAATGTCTGAATACTTGGAGGATGAGTCAGTATTGACTTTAGCTGATGCGAACGGTTCCTTTACCGTTTTGTGGATGAACCAACAAGAGTTGGCGGAAAAGCGTCAACAACTTGCACAGCGGGAGCCTTCTTTAGTTACGCCGAAAGAAAACCAATTTGGTTTATCGGAGACTCTGCGTCAACGTTTAGCATATGTTTATCCTTATCAGGCTGCCACTCAAACAACGAGTTACCAATCTGTTTCAGAAATCAAACGATTATTTGAAGACCCAGATGATAGTCAGGCAACGAAGCTAACTTGGGAAGACAATCAAACAAAAGCAAAAAATCAACAATTTCGTTATACACAAGAACAGCTAGCTGAACCAAAATTTTTGCAAAAAGGTGTATCAGCAACTGCAATTGGAACAGTCACACATACGTTGTTGCAATTATTGCCATTGGAGCCACCAACAGAAGAATCAATCCAAGCTTTACTAGCAGAGCTAGTCAAAAAGCGATTAGTGGATCAACAAGTGGCAGAAAAAGTCGACATTTCTGCAATTCTTTGGTTTTTTGAAACAGATCTTGGAAAATTATTACTGGAACACTCCACAAAAGTGAAAAGAGAGCAACCATTTGCGATGCTGATGACAGCGGAAGAAGTGTTTGAAAATTATCCGGATGAAACTGATGAATTACTGATTCACGGAATCGTTGACGGCTATATCGAATTTGCAGATGACATCTATCTTTATGATTTCAAAACGGATTTCCTTATGAATCCAGATGACCCAACTGAGATTGATAAAGTTGTTCAAAAATATTTAGGACAGCTCCGACTTTACCAACAAGCATTGGCTGATTCTTTAGGAAAACCTGTAACAAATACCTTTTTAGTTTTATTACGTGGCAAGAAAATCATAAATGTTAACAAAAGATTATGAATAAGCATAAGTTGCTTACACTTTGTAAGTATTATGCTATACTCTTCAAAAAGAGGTGAGTAAGATGGAGCTTACACAGACAGACTTTGTTCTATGTCCGAAGTTTGAGAAAACTTTCTCGATTTTGGGGAAAAAATGGAACGGGTTGATTATTGATGTACTACTAGAAAATGGTCCGCAACGCTTTGTTGATCTTGCTGCAAAGATTCCGATGGTTAGCGATCGAGTATTAGTTGAACGTCTAAAAGAGTTAGAAAAAGAAGGAATTGTTACTCGAAATATTTCCTGTAATGAATCCAATCGTTCTGAATATCTTTTGACTGAAAAAGGAGCAGACTTACAAAATTCAATCAAACAGTTACAAGTTTGGAGTGAAAAGTGGGTCACTGAGGAAGAATGCAGTTGATTTCAGGACAAAATTCTTGTAGAATTGATTTTGTAAATTGTAAATAAAAAAAGAACCATGACGAAAAAGAGTAGTTTGGCTAAACCAGATCAGGGAGATTTGTCATAGACTGAGAGCAAATTCTGTGTTTGAAAAATGAAGTTCACTTTCTGAGTTCGCCTAGTTTTTGATACTGGGCCGGCAATTGTCGTTAATCAAGTAAGTGTGTGAGTAGCTGATAGCTTTACTCACAAATTAGGATGGTATCGCGAAGACCTCGTTCCTTGATAGGAATGAGGTCTTTTTTTGTATTTGAATTTGAAGGAGGAAAACAGCAATGTCTTTACAAGCACAACTCGAAAGCTTGAAAGAAGCAACGATTGTTAAAATTACTGCCGCACAGGATTTGAAAGAATTAAATCAAATCCGTGTGGAAACTTTAGGGAAAAAAGGCCCGATTACCGAAGTTCTTCGTGGAATGAAAGATCTTAGTCCAGAAGAAAGACCAAAAGTAGGTAGTTTTGCTAATGAAATTCGTGACTTATTAACGGCAGAAATTGAACGTAAAAAAGAAGTCCTTGAAGAAGAAGCGTTGAATGCTGCTTTAGCAAAAGAAACACTCGATGTGACTTTACCTGGTCGTCAAGTAAAACAAGGAACACGCCATATCTTGACGCAAATTATGGAAGAAATTGAAGATATTTTTGTGGGAATGGGTTACCAAATCGTTGAAGGTTATGAAGTGGAGTCAGACCACTATAACTTTGAACGAATGAATTTACCAAAAGATCACCCAGCACGAGATATGCAAGATACGTTTTATATTTCCGAAGATATTTTGATTCGTACACACACTTCACCTGTTCAAGCGCGAACAATGGAAAAACATGATTTTTCAAAAGGTGCATTACGGATGATCTCACCTGGGAAAGTTTTCCGTCGTGATACTGATGATGCTACTCATAGCCATCAGTTCCATCAAATTGAAGGTCTTGTGATTGATAAAAATGTAACAATGGGTGACTTGAAAGGGACACTGGAAGTTGTTATGAAGAAAATGTTTGGGGAAGATCGTAAAATTCGTTTACGTCCAAGCTATTTCCCATTCACTGAACCTTCAGTGGAAGTAGATGTTAGCTGTTTCAAATGCGGAGGCAAGGGTTGTAATGTCTGCAAATATACTGGCTGGATTGAAATCTTAGGTGCTGGAATGGTTCATCCTAATGTTTTAGAGATGTCAGGAATTGATCCAAATGAGTATTCAGGATTTGCTTTTGGACTTGGACCAGATCGCGTAGCAATGTTACGTTACGGCGTCAACGATATCCGTAATTTCTATCAAAATGACTTGCGTTTCTTAAGTCAGTTCAAGGGGGAGTAAAAAAGGATGTTAGTTTCATATAAATGGTTAAACCAATATGTTGATTTATCGGCAGTGACACCACAAGAATTAGCAGATAAGATGTCTGTTACTGGTATTGAGGTCGAAGGGATCGAAGTACCAGAAGAAGGTTTGAAAAAAATCGTCGTTGGTGAAGTAAAGGAATGTGTACCACATCCTGATTCTGATCACTTATCCATTTGCCAAGTAGATATTGGTGAAGATGAATTGTCTCAAATCGTTTGTGGTGCACCAAATGTTAAAGCGGGCATCAAAGTCATTGTGGCTTTACCAAATTCACGGATTGCTGGCAATGTGAAGATTAAAAAAGGAAAAATGCGCGGAGAAGTATCCAACGGGATGATCTGTGCATTACAAGAAATTGGTTTTTCTGATAGCGTAGTACCAAAAGAATACGCAGAAGGTATCTATTATCTTCCAGCAGAGGCTGTGAATGGTGAACCAGTATTTTCATATCTAGGCATGGACGATTCAATTATTGAATTATCCATTACACCAAACCGTGCAGATGCACTATCCATGCGTGGTGTTGCCTATGAAGTTGGCGCAATCTATCGTCAAACACCAACATTCGATGATGAAAAATTAACTGAAGTTGATCGTTTGGCAAGTGAAAAAATCACTGTGACTGTAGAGGACAAAGAGCTTGTTCCAGCATATCAAATTCGGGTAATTGAAGGAGTCAAAATTCAGCCAAGCCCACAATGGTTGCAAAACCTTTTAATGAACGAAGGAATTCGTCCAATCAACAACGTAGTTGATGTAACAAATTATATCCTGTTATTGTTTGGGCAACCATTACATGCATTTGATTACGACAAACTTGGTTCAAAGGAAATCGTTGTTCGTCATGCCAAAGAAGCAGAAGAATTAGTGACACTTGATGGTGAAACACGTAAATTGACACCAGAAAACTTAGTGATTACTAATGGCGAGGTTCCTGTTGCTTTAGCAGGTGTCATGGGTGGATTGGATTCAGAAATCACTGAAACAACGACGACAGTAGCATTAGAAGCAGCTTTATTTGATCCAGTTTCGATTCGTCGAACAGCCAAACAATTCAATTTACGTAGTGAATCTTCTGCTCGTTTTGAAAAGGGAATCAATCATGCAACGATTGCTGAAGCAAATGATGTTGCGGCAGCTATGATCGTTGCACTTGCTGGAGGCGAAGTTCTAACAGGTGCAGTAGCTGGTGCGGAAGTAACAGTTGAAGATGTAACAGTTCCAATCACATTACAACGAATCAACCAGTATTTAGGTACAAAATTGACTAGCGCAGAAGTGAACGAAATTTTTGAAGCACTTGGTTTTGATTATCAAGAAACCAATGAAACGTATTCTGTTGTTGTTCCACCAAGACGTTGGGATATTCAAATTGAAGCAGACATCATTGAAGAAGTTGCGCGTATCTATGGATATGATCGCTTGCCATCAACGTTGCCAAGTGGAGAAACAGTTGCTGGAAGCTTGACAGCAGAGCAGACAGGCACACGAACAATTCGTACATTGCTTGAAGGCAGTGGGTTGAATGAAGCGATTAGTTATGCCTTGACGACTGAAGAAAAGTCTCGTCAATTCGCAATGAAAGAAACGAATATTACTCGTTTAGACTGGCCAATGAGTGAAGAGCGTTCGGTTCTTCGGATGAACTTGATTAGTGGGTTACTGGACAATGTTAACTACAACGTCGCGCGTAAAAATACTGATGTTGGTTTCTATGAAGTAGGACGTGTATTCTATCAAGAAAATGATCCTTTGACTCATTTACCACAAGAAGTAAAACATCTTGCGTTAGCTATTTCTGGTACATGGCAAGAAAAAGATTGGCAAACAAAAGCAGAAACAGTTGATTTCTTTACAATTAAAGGATTGTTAGAAAACATTTTTGCTCAATTAGCTATCACTGAACAAATTAGCTATCAAGCAACTACAATGCCAGAAATGCATCCAGGGCGTACGGCTGCTATCTATCTTGGTGAACAATACCTTGGGTTTGTTGGTCAAGTTCATCCAACAATTGCCAAAGCGTATGACATTCCAGAAACGTATGTTGCAGAATTAGATTTAGTTTCAATAATTGAAGCAGCACAAGCAGGCATTACTTATCATGCTGTGACAAAATTTCCAGCAGTGAGTCGAGACATTGCTTTGCTAGTGAAAGAAGAAGTAACAAACCAAGAATTGGAAACAGTGATCAAAGCATCCGCTGGTAAATTCTTAACAGGAATCCAATTATTTGATGTTTATCAAGGTGAGAACATCGAAGCAGGAAACAAATCGATGGCGTATAGTTTGACATTTGTAAATCCTGAAGCAACATTGACTGATGAAGAAATCAATAAAGCTATGGATAAAGTAACCAATGCGTTAACAGAAAACTTGCACGCAAGTATTCGTTAAGTCTTTTCTTATTCAGAAAAACCCAGCCACGAATCAGACAGGAAAGTCTAACTCGTGGCTGGGTTTTATTTAGTAAAAAGTGAGAGCCAAAATAGAAAATATTTTGGCTCTCACTTTTTTGATTTTGAAAGTTAGTTAAAATAATTGATTCCCATCGCAGATTTTACTTCTGCTAAAGTTTCTGCCGCAACTTCTTTTGCAGCTAGACTGCCTTGACGTAACATTTCCATGACAGCTGCTGGATCTTTTTCAAACGTTTCACGACGTGCACGAATTGGTGCAAATTCAGCTTCTAAAACGTCAATCAAGTAACGTTTAATTTTCACATCACCAAGTCCACCACGACGATAATGAGCTTTCATTTCTTCAATTGCTTCTTTATCTGTTCCAAAGACATCCAGATAAGTGAACACCATGTTTCCTTCTACTTGACCAGGATCTTCCACATGGATGTGGTTTGGATCGGTGTACATGCTCATGACTTTTTTCTGAACAACGTCTGCTGGGTCAGCAATGTAAATACCATTGCCCAAGGACTTACTCATTTTACCATTGCCATCAATTCCAGGTAAACGTCCCATGCCTTTTGGAGGGAAGACGCCTTTTGGTTCAACCAGAACTTGACCGTACGTATTGTTGAAACTTTGGACGATTTCTTGTGTTTGTTCCAACATTGGTTTTTGATCTTCGCCAACAGGAACTAAATTTGCTTTGAAAGCTGTGATGTCAGCAGCTTGTGAGATCGGATAAACAAAAAAACCAGTTGGAATACTTTCACCGAATTTCTTTTGTTCGATTTCTGATTTCACTGTGGGGTTTCGTTTCACGCGACCAACGCTGACTAAGTTCATGTAATACATGGCTAGCTCAGATAGCTCAGGAATTTGTGATTGGATAAATAAAATTGTTTTGGTCGGATCAAGACCAACAGCTAAGTAATCCAATGCGACTTGTAGCACATTAGATGAAACTTTTTCAGGATTTTTTGCATTATCTGTTAAAGCTTGCATGTCAGCAATCATGACAAACAATTGATTGTTTTCGTCTGCTTGCATTTCCACACGCGTTTTTAAAGAACCGACATAATGGCCAAGATGTAATCTTCCCGTTGGACGGTCTCCAGTCAATATAATATTTTTCAAAAAAGACACCTCTTTACGATTTGTAAGACTAGCACTTTATATCTTACCGTTTTTTTTTAGAAGAAACAACTATTCAAACGAAAAAACGCGGAAAGGATGCAGGGAAAAACGAAGAGCGTCAAACATTCAAAAACAGAGGATATTTGTAGAAAATAACGTAGAAACTTTACATTTCCCTTTATTATCAGATATAATATGTTTCATTAGGTATCTTTAAAAGAAATCTTACTAAATAATAATGGGAGTGTAATGATATGGCAATGATTGAATTTAAGAACGTGGAAAAGTACTATGGGAAATTCCATGCTTTGAAGAATATTAACCTCGAATTTGCGAAGGGGGAAGTAGTTGTTGTCATTGGGCCTTCAGGTTCTGGGAAAAGTACAATGCTGCGTTGCATCAATGGCTTAGAAACTATTTCTTCAGGACAACTACTGATAAATAACAAAGATTTAAGAGATAAACAGACAAAATTAACAGAAGTACGTAAAAATATCGGGATGGTTTTTCAACATTTTAATTTATATCCTAATAAAACTGTACTAGAAAACATCACACTAGCACCAATTAAAGTATTGAAGCAAGATCAAGCAACGGCAATCAAAAATGCTGAAAAGTTTTTAGATACGGTCAATATGTTAGACAAAAAAGATTCTTATCCATCCATGCTGTCTGGTGGGCAACAGCAACGTGTTGCTATTGCTAGAGGTTTAGCGATGAATCCAGAGATGCTATTATTTGATGAACCAACTTCAGCGCTGGATCCGGAAATGATTGGGGATGTGCTAGACGTTATGAAGAAGTTAGCGAGAGAGGGCATGTCAATGATCGTGGTTACACATGAAATGGGATTTGCAAAAGAAGTAGCAGATCGAGTAATCTTCATGGCTGAAGGTGAAGTGTTAGAAGACAGTCGTGACGTAAAAGGATTCTTTGACAATCCACAGGAAGAACGCGCGCAACAATTTATTAGCAAAGTAATCAACCATTAAAATTTAGGAGGAATTGTATGAAAAAGCAAAAAAGCTTTCGCTTACTCTTTCTGTTAAGTATCGTGCTACTTGCACTGGTTGGCTGTAAAAGCACAAGCGTAGCGGACGAAAATATCGCAGAAAGAGTCAAAGAAACAAATAAGATTACCTGGGGTGTCAAATATGATACTCGTTTATTTGGCATGATGGACATCAAGTCTGGTGAAGTTCAAGGTTTTGATATCGATATTGCAAAAGCTATCACCAAGAAAATACTTGGTGAAGATGGGCAAGCTGATTTTATCGAAGTAACATCGAAAACTAGGATTCCGTTGTTGAAAAATGGAAATATTGATGCAATCATCGCAACGATGACCATCACGGATGAACGAAAAAAACAAGTTGATTTTTCAGATGTTTATTTTGATGCTGGACAATCATTGCTAGTCAAAAAAGGGAGCAGTATCCAAAGCGTGACTGATTTGGATGCTTCGACAACAGTTTTGGCTGTCAAAGGTTCGACCTCAGCAGCAAATATTCGTGAACATGCACCAGATGCAAAGATTTTAGAACTAGAAAATTATGCAGAGGCGTTTACGGCACTTCAGTCAGGTCAAGGTGATGCGATGACGACTGATAATGCGATCCTTTTAGGAATGGCGGCTGAAAACCCAGCGTATACGTTAGTTGGGGGAACCTTCACCAATGAGCCTTATGGCATTGCAATCAACAAAGGGCAAGAAGAATTTTTAGGTAAGGTCAATCAAGCATTAGCAGAAATGATTGCTGATGGTACGTATGATGAAATTTATCAACGCTGGTTTCCAAATGAAACAGATGGCAAAGTTGATTAAGGAGGAGCAATATGAGTGAATTGATACAAACTTATGGAGCGACCTTTGCAGAAGGATTCAAAATTACAATTTTTTCCAGTGTTTTGGCGCTCGTAGCTAGTTTAGTTATTGGAACATTGATGGCGATTTTTCAGTTATCAAAAAATAAATTAGTCAATGGTCTGGCAAAAGCTTACGTTGAGTTTTTCCGAAATATTCCATTACTGATTATTGTCATGTTTTTCTATGTAGTTGTACCTATGTATTGGCTACAATTGAACGGTTTTCAAGCCGGAACCATTGGTTTAACGATTTATACATCCGCGTTTATTGCGGAAACGGTTCGTTCAGGAATCCAAACGGTTCCTAGTGGACAAATGGAAGCGGGGCTTTCTTCAGGTTTTACTTATTCAGAAACGATGCGCTACATCGTATTGCCTCAAGCTTTTAAAATAGTTATTCCACCGTTAGGAAATCAGTTTATCAATTTAGTGAAAAACTCATCTATTTTAGCAATGGTTGCAGGATTAGATTTGATGTATCAAGGTGACTTGATTGCCAGCGAAACATTCAATACATTTGATACCTATATTATTGTTGGTCTATTTTATTTGATTATTACGTTGCCCCTTTCTTATTTGATGGTTCATCTTGAGAAAAAATGGGCAGTTCGTTCATAGAAGGAGGAAGTTGAATGGATTTTAGTGGTGCTTTTTCATGGATGAATATCCGTTTTTTACTAGAGGGATTGAAAGTGACCGTCGAAGTTTCATTGGTCTCAATCATTTTTAGTTTTTTGATTGGTGGCTTAACTGGTGTGATCCGTTTTGCGAATATTCCTTATTTATCCAAAATTGTTGGTTTGGTGATTGATGTCATTCGAAATCTGCCATTGTTACTAATCATTTTCTTCACGTATTTTGCTTTACCCCAAGTGGGAATCCAAATGAATATCTTTTGGTCAGCAGTTGCTGCGTTGACGATTTTTGAATCAGCAATGCTCTCAGAAATATTCCGCGCAGGTTTGAATGCCGTGCCAAAAGGACAAATGGAAGCAGGGCTATCAACTGGATTGACTTATGTTGAAACGATGCGGACGATAGTCATGCCTCAAGCATTTAAATCAATGATTCCCGCAATTGTCAGTCAATTGATTTCATTAATTAAAGATACGTCATTAGCCGTAATTATTTCTTTACCAGAGTTGACGCACCAAGCGCGAATCATTTATGGGCAAAATACGAATTATGTTTTACCGATGTTTGTAGCAATGACGTTGATGTACTTTGTCATTTGTTACGCACTCTCATTATTATCGGGCTTTTTGGAGCGACGAAAATATAGTTATTAAAAAAAACCTCAAATTCTTTGTTGAAAAATGAACAAAGGGTTGAGGTTTTTTCTTTGTAAAAGAAGAGTGATAAGCAAGCTTTGTAAGAAGTTCAAGACTTGAAAAATTGTACCAAAAAGTCCACAATAGACAGATAGAATGAAATCAAAAAAAAGGATGGGTTCCATTGTCAGATAATCGCCCAATAGGTTTTATTGATTCAGGTGTTGGCGGCCTTACAGTTGTCAAAGAAGCACTGAAACAATTGCCAAATGAAAATATTTTATATGTAGGAGATACTGCGCGTTGTCCATATGGTCCGCGACCTGCAGAACAAGTGATTCAATTTACTTGGGAAATGACTAACTATTTGGTCGATCAAGGAATCAAAATGCTTGTGATCGCTTGTAACACTGCAACTTCAGTGGCTCTAGAAGAAATCAAAGCGACATTGCCTATTCCTGTGATTGGAGTTATCCTTCCGGGAACGCGTGCTGCTTTAAAAGCAACGAAAAATCAACAAGTAGGAGTGATTGCAACATTAGGTACGGTTAAAAGTGGTGCCTATGAATCAGCACTCAAAGAAAAAGCACCGGAATTGACCGTTAGTAGCTTACCTTGTCCAAAGTTTGTTTCAGTGGTGGAAAGTAATGAGTATCATTCCTCTGTTGCAAAGAAAATCGTAGCAGAAACTTTAGCACCACTGCTAACCAAAAAGTTAGATACACTTATTTTGGGTTGTACTCACTATCCATTGTTACGCCCAATCATTCAAAATGTAATGGGAGAAAGTGTGACTTTGATCGACTCAGGTGCAGAGACTGTTGGAGAAGTTTCTATGTTACTCGATTATTTTGAAATCAGTAACGCGCCCGTTCCAGGACGAACAATCAGCAAGTTTTACACAACAGGTTCACCTAAATTGTTTAAAGAAATTGCCCAAGACTGGTTACCGCTTGATGAGTTAGAAGTGGAACATATCGAATTAGGAGGAAAATAGCGCATGCGTCATGATGGAAGAAAAGCACAAGAATTAAGAAAAATTGATATTCGTACCAATGTATTCAAACACCCCGAAGGATCAGTGGTCATCAGTTTTGGTGACACAGAAGTGATTTGTTCTGCGACAATTGAAGCTTCTGTTCCGCCGTTTTTGCGAGGAACTGGTACAGGTTGGGTCACTGCGGAATACAGCATGCTTCCTCGAGCAACAAATACTAGAAATCGTCGTGAAAGCAGTAAAGGAAAATTAACTGGTCGAACGATGGAAATCCAACGATTAATTGGCCGCTCTTTGCGCGCAGTCGTCGATTTGGAAAAATTAGGTGAAAGAAGCATCATCGTTGATTGTGATGTAGTTCAAGCTGACGGCGGAACACGCACAGCAAGTATTACAGGTGCTTTTGTCGCTTTAACATTAGCGGTTGAGAAACTGGTCAGAGAAAAAGAAGTGACAGAAGATCCCTTGAAAGAACACTTGGCTGCCATTAGTGTGGGAATCTTGCCTGATGGTCAATGCGTAGCAGATTTAGATTACGAAGAAGATTCTGCAGCGTTGGTTGATATGAATCTAGTAATGACTGAATCTGGCAAATTTGTGGAAATTCAAGGAACGGGTGAAGAGGCAACTTTTGATGGTGAACAATTAAATGACATGCTTTTTTATGGGAAATCAGCAATCGAACAGCTGATTGCAGAGCAAAAGCATGCGTTGTTGACTGAACTTTCAACTGAAGCAAGTCAAGCGCCAGAAGTAGCAAAAACAATCGTCATTGCAACAAAAAATCCCGGAAAAGCGGAAGAATTCCGCCAAATGTTTGGCAAAGAAGGATATGCAGTCAAAACCTTGTTTGACTATCCTGAAATACCAGATGTAGAAGAAACAGGGAAAACCTTTGAAGAAAATGCTCGCTTAAAAGCTGAAACAATTGCACAGATTTTAAAGCAGCCTGTATTAGCAGATGATTCTGGTTTGAAAGTCGATGCATTAGGTGGGATGCCAGGTGTTTATTCCGCACGTTTTGCAGGAGAACCAAAAAGTGATGCAGGAAACAATGCAAAATTATTGCATG
The DNA here is from genome assembly GCF_001886265.1 of Enterococcus thailandicus. Classification (GTDB taxonomy): domain Bacteria; phylum Bacillota; class Bacilli; order Lactobacillales; family Enterococcaceae; genus Enterococcus_B; species Enterococcus_B thailandicus. The sequence goes on along the minus strand of NZ_JXLE01000010.1, from coordinate 79,476 downwards.
AGTTAACAGATGTCCCCAATGAACAACGAACAGCACAATTTCATTGCACATTAGTCTTTGCAGCACCTGATAAAGATAGTTTGGTGGTGGAAGCAGAGTGGCCCGGGAAAATTGCTAGAATTCCTGAGGGAGAAAATGGATTTGGTTATGATCCGTTGTTCATTCCAGACGGTTCAACGCAAACAGCTGCGGAAATGTCTAGCGAGGAAAAAAATCAAGTAAGTCATCGCGGACAAGCAATGAAAAAATTGAGCCAAAAATGGCAACAGTGGTTGGAAGGAGCAAAATAAATGCGCTATTTAGTTGTAAGTGATAATCATGGTGACCGTGATATTTTGGTGGATTTAGTCAAACGCTATCGTTCAAAAGTTGACTTTTTCTTTCATTGTGGAGATTCAGAATTACCTGCAGACGATTCATTGTGGGAAAATTTTCAGGTTGTCCAAGGAAACTGTGATTACGGTCCAGGGTTTGAAGCAAAGAAGGTCATCAATACTGGTCGTGACACCATTTATCTTACCCATGGACATCTGTCGAACGTTCGTTTTGATTTGACTCAGTTAGCTCTAGAAGCTCAATCAGTAGAAGCCAATATGGCATTTTTTGGTCACACACATCAGATTGGTTGTGAGGTGGAAAATGACATTTTATTTTTAAATCCCGGTAGTATTTCACAACCACGCGGACCCATTCAAATTCCATCGTATGCAATCATTGAAAGTTTAGCCGATGAGATCAATGTGCACTATTATAATCGCGCACATCAACCAGTAGAAGAATTAGTTTTTCACTTTTCTCGCTGATTTTATGGATTAATTTCTAATTTTTGCTAAAAATTCATCATTTCTTTATGGATTTTGCATCCGGTTTCGGTAAAATAAAGTTGTTGAACAAATAAGAATGGAGGCCACTCGATGATTGGACCTGTAGTAAGAGAACTGCTGTTGGAAAATCAAGACACATTTTTGATTCCTGCAGAAAACGTAGCAAATGTTCTTTATCAACACCCGCTTTCTCATGGCTTACTTGTTTTGTCGAAAGTCGGATATTCAAAAATTCCTGTTTTGGACAAAAACGATCGCTTTGTCGGATTGATTAGTTTATCTGATGTAGTGAATAAAATGTTGGATTTGCAAAATATCAGCATGGAACCATTAGAGGGCTTGACGGTCGCAGATGTGATGGAAGTTGGCGTTACGACAGTTGACGAAAACTGGGAGCTAGAAGATGTGTTGCATTTGTTAGTTAATTCACCTTTTCTACCCGTTGTCACAGAAGAAAAAGTTTTTAAAGGAATCATCACTCGAAAAGAACTATTAAAAGCGGTGAATTTCATGGTCCATGAATTAGAGAGACGAAATATTTTGACTTCTAAAACTGAAGGACTAAAAGAAACGATCAATCTGTTAAATTAAAAAAACAATCATTTTATTTTATTGGTTATTTTAAATGTGAAATGGTTGATTGAAGGCAGACAGGACAAAGGTTTTTGTCACTGTCTGTTTTTTTGTTGTGCAACTTAATAACCAAACTGCCAAGCATATTTATTTCCAAAACAAAAGTAAGCGGTTACAATGTAACTATCAAATCAGAGGAGATTCATTTATGAAAAAGCTTGGTAAAGTTTTATTGTTGGTTTTGGTCGGGATTGGATTATTCGGTTTTAGTCTTCCTGGGTTTGCACATGGCTATGTGACACAACCTGGTAGTCGTGCCTATTTTGGAACAGCAGCTGCGGGGAACTTGAATCAAAACGTTGGTCGTGCACAGTGGGAACCACAAAGTATTGAAGCATTGAAAAATACATTTATCGACGGAAAAATCGCAAGTGCTGGTGTGACAGGTTTTGAGCCTTTAGATGAACAAACAGCGACTCGTTGGCATAAGAGTCAAATCAATACAGGTTCATTAAATGTTTCTTGGACATTAACTGCACAGCATCGAACAAGTACTTGGGATTATTACATGACTAAACCAGGTTGGAATCCTAATCAGCCATTAAAATTTAGCGATTTCGAACAAATTGGTCAAGTAAATGACAATGCGACAGTACCACCAAAATTGGTTAATCATACTATCTCTGTTCCACAAAACCGCAATGGTTATCACCTTATTCTAGCCGTTTGGAATATTAGTGATACAGTAAATGCTTTCTATCAAGTCATGGACGTAAATGTTCAATAAAAAATGAATACAAAAAGAGATTACAAATTGTGCCTGATTTCAAAGTCTAGCTTTGGAGGGATGGTACATAAGTTATCATTTCTTTTTATCATTTAAGAGTCCGAAACTTTTCTGTTTTTGACTCTTTTTTTGGTATACTTGTATTTGGTTGATATCAAAAAATATGAAGCTATTAACTATAAAAAATAATTTTAACTGTAGTAATCAATGAAGAAAAATAATTTTTACTAGTATTGTTAATCAAGAGATATTAACTATTAGCTAGAGAAGGGAAAAATAGTTGTTAGACTTTTCAGATTTACTTATAAAGCACCAAGACTCGTTTATCTATGTTGATAATCGAAAAAGAACAAGCGATATTTTGAAACAACTTGTTGATCTGGAAGAAAAACCAATTGATTTTCTTCCGCAAAAACGGATTGAATGATTAGAAAACAATATCATTCATTCAATCCACTTTGATAAATCAAAAGGCGTTTCACTCAAACTTTTCTTTGTAATAGACAATGAAAAAGTAGAAACTATTATCAGCACCCATACTTTATTCAAAGTGTGACAGATCCTTTCCTACAAGATAAGCGAATATATATTTTTCTTGATGAATCAGTTGGTATGGTTGAAACAAATAGTTCTCTGCTAGGATTTGATGCTAAAATTCTTTCTGGTATTTCACCGAAAAGTGTTGAAAAAAAAGACAGCTATTTTATGGATTATATTTCAGCATTTGAACTAAGAGCCGAAATAAATAAAAATGTAAACTGATTGTTGAATGAAGCTGTTACACGAAGTATGTGTCACATTCGATGTATGGAGAAATCATAGAAAAAAGGAGAAAAAGAGTAGCTACTCTTTTTCTCCTTTTTTCTATTGCTACACGGATAGTATTTACTCGTGTAGCAACAAATAGTTCTTGCATTCATTTTCTAAAAACTAAATGAAATAAAACGAGCTTTTTATTCAATACACAAATGAATTTGGCATTCTTTTATGGATGACAGGAGCCCATTTGTTAATGTTTAACCCACCGTTCCGACTGGCGTATTCGGAATCGTAAATCCAGCTGTCGTCAATGCTTGAACATATGCACTAAGAAATTCCTCTTTTAAGACATATTGTTTGCCGTTTAGTGCGTAACAAATTGTTCGAATCGCAAAGTTACTATTACCTAAATCAACAAGTCCGAAAATCGTTGGTTCAGTTTGCAACTCATTTTGATATTTTTCTGCCAGCTGTTGATTGACTTGTTGAATGACAGCTTGAATTTTATCATAACCTTCTTCAGGGACGATTCGGATATCTAAACGAACTAACATATTTGCCCGTGATAAATTACTAATCGTGGTGATATTTCGATTGGGAATATAGTGAACAGTTCCATCTGTTGCTTTTAACTGTAACGTACGAATCCCCACGGAAACAACAGTGCCTTCAATGGACAAATTTGCTAACTGGATATAATCACCAACATCCATTTGCTGCTCCATGATGATAAAAAAACCGGTAATCATATCATTCATGAAGCCTTGTGCACCTAAACCAATGGCAACCCCGGCGATTCCGGCACCCGCCAATAAGGAACCAATCGGCACACCGATGACGGACAACAACGCATAGATAAAGAAGAAGCCAAGTGTATAATGGAAAATTGTATGAAGTAAACTGTGGAGAGTTTTTAAACGACTCTCGTTCAAACTGGCTTTTTTGGAATATTGGCTAAATGACTTATCAAGTAAGTATTTTCCAATTTTGCTCAAAACACTAAAAAGAATTACTAGAAAAATCAGATAAAGTGTTTTTTCGATAAACGTTGCAAGGATCGCGTCCCAATCAATCTCATTCCAAAATCGTTGGAAAGCATTTACTTGCTGGACAGCTTGGTCGGTAATTGTTTCACTTGATGATGTTTTTGTTTCTGTTATTTGTGCTAAATACATAGAATCCTCTTTTCTTTCACTCGTTCTTTGTAACATTGTATCAAGAAGTAGAAAAAAAGAAAATGGAAGAGAAAAAGTGTTTTTCAAAATAAAAATGACAAACAACTAAGCGAATGGTAAAATATGGAGAAAAACATGAAGGGGACACGAATATGCAAATAGATTGGAATAATCTTGGGTTTTCATATATCAAAACACCTTGGCGCTACATTGCTAAATGGAAAGATGGAGAATGGAGCAAAGGTGAGTTAACAGAAGATAATTACTTAACGATTCACGAAGGATCACCTGCGTTACATTACGGGCAACAATGTTTTGAAGGATTAAAAGCGTATCGTCGAAAAGATGGAAAAATCAATCTATTTCGTCCTGAACAAAATAGTCGCCGAATGAACCAAAGTGCACGTCGTTTATTGATGCCAATGGTTCCGGAAGAAATGTTTGTGGATGCAGTCAAGGAAGTTGTCAAAGCGAACGAGGAATTCGTACCACCTTATGGGACAGGTGCAACGTTATACCTGCGACCTTTATTGATTGGTGTAGGAGAAAATATTGGTGTGCACCCAGCACCAGAATATTTATTTGTTGTCTTCTGTACGCCTGTTGGTGCTTATTTCAAAGGTGGATTAAAACCAACGAACTTTATCGTTTCCGATTACGATCGTGCTGCACCAAAAGGAACAGGAGCAGCTAAAGTGGGCGGGAACTATGCAGCTAGCTTATTACCTGGAACACAAGCACATGAATTAGACTATTCTGATTGTGTGTACTTAGATCCAGCGACGCATACAAAAATTGAAGAAGTTGGCGCGGCGAATTTCTTTGGAATTACAAAAGATGGAAAATTCATCACACCACAATCACCATCTATTTTACCAAGTATCACCAAATATTCGTTGCTGCAGCTTGCTGAAGAACGTTTAGGGATGGATGCCATCGAAGGAGACGTCTTCATTGACAAGCTTGATGAATTTGCAGAAGCAGGTGCGTGTGGGACTGCGGCAGTTATTTCACCAATTGGCGGAATCTATCATGATAATCAACTCCATGTTTTCTACAGTGAAACTGAAGTGGGGCCTGTAACTAAACGTTTATATGACGAATTAACTGGCATTCAATTTGGTGACGTAGAAGCACCTGAGGGTTGGATCCAAGTAGTGGACTAGCACAAAGAAAAATACAAAGAAGCTGGAGAGTTATTTTCCAGCTTCTTTTGTTGTTACTCAATCAAATAGTAGGTGAAAAAAAGCGGGTGACGCATCAGCGCCAACCGCTTTTTTATCAGTTGTTTCTAAATAATGCTAACGATTTTTATGATAAGTGAACACCTTTGTCCACATAAACGATATCACCAATCATACCGCTTGAAAGTGGACTAATCAAGAACGCGCAAGCATTGCCGACTTCTTCAATTGTGACACCTTGTTGATCTGGTGTACGTGATTCAGATAGTTGAATTAGTTTTTGGTAATCTTTGACGCCTGTCACAGCTAAAGTTTTAATTGCACCAGCAGAAATTCCGTTGACACGGATACCTTTTGGTGAAAGTTCTGCAGCCAAGTAACGAATGGCTGCTTCAAGTGATGCTTTAGCGATTCCCATCATGTTGTAGTTTGGAATTGCACGTTCAGATCCAAGATAAGACATGCTGACGATTCCGCTGTTTTGTGCTAAATATTTTTGCGCATATTTTGTGACAGCGATTAGGGAATAGCTACTGATATCTTGTGCTAATTGATAACCATCTCTGGAGATATCTGAAACATTTCCTGATAATTCTTCTTTATTTGCATAAGCGATTGCGTGAACAAGTCCGTGAATCTCACCAGCGTAAGCGCCGATAGCGTCCATTGCTTGCTCGATACTCTCGTCACTAGCGACATCACACTCGACAGTAAAAGCATCTTCACCAACTAATTTTAGTAAAGATTTTTTCATGCGTTCATTTTGATAAGTATAGATGATTTCTGCTCCTTGTTTTTGCATAGCTTCGGCACAGCCCCACGCAATACTCTTTTTGTTTGCGACGCCCATAATGACGATTTTTTTTCCTTTTAAAAATGACATATTGACTCTCCTTTGTTTCGCGAAAAATTTCGTTGTCTAGTAAAAAAATAAAATAAAAAGATAAGTGCTTAAAAGAAAATAACTTCCTTGATTTCTTATTATTAGGCAAAATGCTTTGATTGTCAAACTATTTTTTTGATATTAAAAAAAAGATTGCTAAATAATTAGGAATATGATACTTTGATAATCAAAGTAATAAATGAATTGGCATTTGCCTGAAATGAAAGAAGGAGCATATATATGTCTTATGTTTTATCTGCTACAGAAGTTATGGATTTGATTCCTAATCGTTACCCGATTTGTTATATTGATTACGTGGACACATTAGAGCCAGGAAAGAAGATCGTTGCGACGAAAAATGTCACAATCAATGAAGATTTTTTCCAAGGTCATTTTCCAGATAATCCAGTGATGCCGGGAGCCTTGATTTTAGAAACTTTGGCGCAAGCTGGTTCAATTTTAATTTTGAAATCAGAAGAATTTCTAGGGAAACGTGCCTACATTGGGGGAATCAATAAAGCAAAATTCCGTCAAAAAGTTGTACCAGGTGATGTAATGAAGTGTCACTTTGAAATCACAAAATTAAAGGGAGCTGTGGGTACTGCACTTTCAGCTGCATACGTTGATGACAAAAAAGTTTGCGAATGTGAATTTACTTTTATCGTAAACCAAGATGCTTAATACTTAATTTTTTAATTTAGGCAAAGCAAAAGAGGAGAAGACTTATCAGAAAAGTCTTCTCCTCTTTTTAATGATTTATTTTGTTTCAGCTTCTTGTAAAACTTTGATACTTTCGATTTTTACGTCAGTTGTTGGTTTGTCATTGCTGTCAGTTTCAACTTGCGCGATTTTATCAACGACGTCCATTCCTTCGATTACTTGTCCGAAGACGGTATATTGGCCATCTAAACTTGGATAACCACCATTTTTATACGCATCGATAATTGCGCGAGGGTAATCCTCTTTTAGTAAGCCGTCGTGTACGTCATCAGAATTTTGAACGATAAAGAATTGGCTACCATTACTGTTTGGATCTTGTGAACGTGCCATTGAAAGTGCACCACGAATATTGTACAACTGATTCGAAACTTCTGTTTCAAATCCTTCTCCCCAAATACTTTCACCACCAGTGCCATCACCTTTTGGATCGCCACCTTGAATCATGAAGTCTTTGATCACTCGATGGAAAGTTAAGCCATCATAGTAACCATCTTTGGCGTGCGTCATAAAATTTTCAACTGCTTTTGGTGCTAATTCAGGGAACAATTTGATTTTGATTGTTCCTTCACTAGTGGTCATTTCGACTAATGATTCATTTGCAGCAACTTCGTTCGTTAATTGGGGTAATTCCAAAGCGTTGAGGTCAACGCTACTTTCAGTCGTGCTTTCTGCAGTACTTGCTTTCGTGCTTGAAGTAGTTGTTTGATTGGTTGAACAGCCTGCAACAACGAGTAGAGCTGCAGCCAGTCCAAGAGTTAACATTAATTTTTTCTTTTTCATATCTGGATCCTTTCTTCTTTAAAAATAGTCTACATTTATGATAGCAAACTCTTGAACAAAAACCTAATGAAAATTAGCAAGCGATTTTTCTTTTTGAAAGCCTTGGTAAAAGGTGTAGACCATTTGTATCATGTTTGTTATAATGTAAGTGGATACAAAAAAGCAAACCGCTAGGAGGCAATAGGATTATGGGAAAACTTGGAGTTTCGATTTACCCAGAACGCTCAACATTTGAAAAGGATAAAGCATATTTAGATTTAGCACATAAATATGGATTTAAACGTGTGTTTACAAGCTTGCTACAAGTGAATGATAACAAAGAGCAAGTATTAGCCGAATTTACAAAAGTAGTCGACTATGCGAATAGCTTAGGAATGGAAGTAATGGTAGATATCAATCCTGCCTTATTTGAACAACTTGAGATTTCTTATGATGATTTATCATTCTTTGATGAAATGGGCGCTTATGGCGTACGTTTAGATATTGGTTTTACGGGTGCAGAAGAAGCGAAGATGACACGTAACCCATATGGAATCAAAATTGAAATCAATATGAGTTCTGGAACAAACTACGTGGATAACATCATGAGTTATTCACCAAACACAAATAATTTATTGGGATCTCATAACTTTTACCCACATCGCTATTCTGGTTTGAGTTACGATCACTTTGTTTATTGTTCAGAAAAATTCAGAAAATATAATTTGAATACGATGGCATTTGTGAATTCACAAGTTGCCGCTTTTGGTCCATGGCCAACACAAGATGGGTTGTGTTCATTAGAAGACCATCGTGATTTAGAAATTTCAACGCAAGTAAAACATTTGATGTTAACTGGCTTGATTGATGATATTTCTGTTGGGAACGCTTATGCAAGTGAGGAAGAATTAAAAGCAATGGCAGAAGCTTTCAATGCAGATTATCCAACATTAAAAGTTGATGTAGAAGAAGGCATTACCGAAGACGAACGTATTTGCTTGTTTGATAACTTACACAGCTATCGAGGAGATCGTTCAGAATATATTTTACGTTCGACAATGACTCGTGTTTATTACAAAGATAAACCTTTCCCAGCTCATAATACTCGTGACATGGCTCACGGAGATGTTTTGATTGATAATGCTGGCTACGGTCAGTACAAAGGTGAAACACAAATTGCTTTGAAAGAAATGAAAAATGACGGTCGTGTAAATGTAGTCGGCCGAATTTCAGCAGATGAATTATTCTTGCTTGATTTCTTGAAACCTTGGTCAAGCTTTAAATTGATTGAAAATGTGAAGTAAGGTTGTGGCACCAAGCGATTAGCTCCGAAAAGATAGCGAGCAGACACTCAAAATAGCATTTCATATTTTGAAGTGATTGTGAGCTATGTCGAGGAGTTGCTTGGGGAACACCGTGAATAAGGTTGTGGTTCCAAGCGGTCAACTTCAAGCAATAAATTAAAAGAGGCAAGTAAGCTTTCAAAAATAGCTTTTTACCATCAAGTACTTCAAAAAGGATCAGGACACGTAAATGTCTTGGTCCTTTTTATTTATCGAATCAATTTGCATCAAACAAAAACATTGATTATACTTAGGATTAAATTTATTCGTTCAGTGATTTATTTTTAATTTAAGTGATAGGAGAAAAGTGGAGAACATGAAACTTTGGGTGAAAATTAGTATTGGCGTGATCCTGATAGTAACGATTGGGTTAGGTTTTGCAGCAAATTATTTTTATAATTATGCAATCGTTCCAGCGCCAAAAGACTTTATTGGCGAAGATACACCTGGTACTACAAAAACGGCAGAAGAAACTGCAACGCAAACGTGGTTCAAAGCAAAAGAAAATCGTACGCATTGGACGATCGAATCAGATGATCAACTAAAACTTTCTGCGATTTATCTGCCTGCAGCAAAACCAAGTAGCCAGACAGTGATTGCGGCGCACGGCTATATGGGCGATGCTGAAACGATGGCAAACTATGCTAAAATTTTCCATGATTTAGGCTACAATGTCTTACTCCCAGATGCACGAGGACATGGAAAAAGTGAAGGAAATTATATTGGATTTGGCTGGCCAGAAAGAAAGGACTATGTAAAGTGGATCAACAAAGTTCTTGAAACAAATGGAAAACAAGAAGAAATTGCTCTTTATGGAATCAGCATGGGTGGTGCAACGGTGATGATGACCAGTGGAGAGCAGCTTCCTAAAAATGTGAAAGCAATCATTGAGGATTGTGGCTATTCTTCTGTAAATGAAGAACTTTCATACCAACTAGCAGACATGTTTAATCTACCGGCATTTCCATTGATGCCTGCGACTAGTTTAATGACGAAAGTCCGAGCAGGTTATTCTTTTAATGAAGCAAGTGCAGTCAAACAATTGAAGAAAAACCAAACGCCAATGCTCTTTATTCATGGTGATGAAGATACGTTTGTTCCGTTTGAAATGTTAAATGAAGTCTATGAAGCGACCAATGTTCCAAAAGAAAAATATATCGTAAAAGGGGCGGAGCATGCTAAGGCATATGCTATTGACCCAGAAAAATATCAGCAAGTAGTAAAAGATTTCCTAGTGAAGTATTTTTAAGTATGTGATGATGAATCAAGTGGTTCAGTGTAATAACTATAAAAAGAGCCGAGACACCTGTCTCAGCTCTTTTTAGTATGGTAAGAAATTTTGATTGGAAAATTTCTTATAAGTTAGCAAATTTTTCTAATAAACGAATCATTTGGCAAGTGAAGCCATATTCGTTATCGTACCAAGCAACAGTTTTAACAAGTTGGTAATCACCAGCTGAAGTTACTTCTGTTTGTGTTGGGTCGAAGATTGAACCTTGAGTTGTTCCGATTACATCACCAGAAACGATTTCGCGGTCATCATAACCAAATGATGGGTTGTCAATTGTATGTTTTTTAATTGCTTCATTGACTTCATCAGCAGTTACTTTTGTTTTTAAGATTGATACTAATTCTGTTAATGAACCATCAACAACAGGGACACGTTGAGCATGACCTTGTAATTTGCCGTTCAATTCAGGAATAACTAAACCGATTGCTTTTGCAGCACCAGTTGAGTGAGGAATTGTGTTGTCAGCAGCAGAGCGAGCAGCACGCAAGTTTCCACCTTTTACTGGTCCATCTAATAACATTTGTGTTGAAGTATAAGCATGGACAGTTGTCATTGTACCAACTTCGATACCAAATTCGTTATTTAAGAAATAAGCCATTGGTGCCAAGCAGTTAGTTGTACATGATCCAGCAGAGATGATTTTATCACTTGCGTCTAAAGTGTCATCATTTACGTTATAAACGATTGTTTTCATTGCGCCAGCTGGGGCAGAGATCACAACGCGTTTAACGCCTGCGTTCAAGTGAGCTTGTGCTTTTTCTTCTGAAGTATAAAAACCAGTACATTCTAGTACGATGTCTACTCCGTTTTCTTTTACCCAAGGGATTTTACTTGCATCAGGTTCAGCATAAACACGAGTTGCTTCCCCATCAACCACGATTGAGTCTTCTGTAGCAGTAACTGTTCCAGGATAAGTACCATGTGTTGAATCGAATTGTAATAATTGTGCTAACATAGTTGGACTTGTTAAGTCGTTGATTGCAACTACTTCGATGTCATCAGATACTTCTTTGATACGACGATACGCTAAGCGTCCAATACGTCCGAATCCATTAATACCTACTTTTACTGTCATAATCAAAAGTTCCTCCTTTAATTTAAGGGCTGTGAAAGTGCCGCAACCTCTCTTAATACGATTTAAGTTTGCTACTAAATTTAAAATTTGTCAAAAAATTTATCTTTTCACTTGATTTTTCCGAAAATTTCAGTTGGATTTGCTAAAAATGCAAAAAATGGTAAGAGATAGCAAAGTTTTGGCTGAAAAGATAGACAAAACGTGATTTCATCGCTAAAATAAATAGGACTTTTGTTTATTGTGGAAATTCAGGTAGTCGAGAAATTTAAATAAATAAATACAATAGGAGGACGAGAATATGTCCATGTTTTTAGATCAAGTAACAATCGATGTGAAAGCTGGTAAGGGCGGCGATGGAATGGTTGCTTTTCGTAGAGAAAAGTATGTTCCTGATGGCGGACCAGCTGGTGGTGATGGTGGTCACGGTGGCGATGTTATTTTAGTTGTCGATGAAGGCTTGCGCACATTGATGGATTTTCGTTTCAATCGTCATTTCAAAGCACAACCGGGTGAAAATGGAATGAGCAAGGGAATGCATGGTCGCGGTTCAGACGACACATACGTTAAAGTCCCTCAAGGAACAACTGTACGTGATGCAGAAACAGGTGCTTTACTAGGTGATTTGATTGAAAATGGTCAAACTTTAGTAGTTGCTAAAGGCGGTCGCGGTGGTCGCGGAAACACTCGTTTTGCTTCACCACGTAATCCTGCACCAGAAATCGCAGAAAACGGTGAACCAGGACAAGAGCGTAAAATCGAATTGGAATTAAAAGTCTTAGCAGATGTTGGTTTAGTGGGTTTCCCTTCAGTCGGGAAATCAACATTACTTTCAGTTATTTCTTCTGCACGACCAAAAATCGGTGCCTATCACTTTACTACGCTAGTTCCTAATCTTGGAATGGTCACAACGACTGATGGTCGAAGCTTTGCGGCAGCTGATTTACCAGGTTTAATTGAAGGAGCTTCACAAGGTGTTGGTCTAGGTACGCAATTCTTACGTCATATTGAACGCACTCGTGTTATTTTACATGTGATTGATATGAGCGGGATGGAAGGGCGAGATCCCTACGAAGATTATTTAGCAATCAACCATGAGTTGTCTACTTATAATTTGCGCTTATTAGAACGCCCACAGTTGATTGTTGCGAATAAAATGGATATGCCAGATGCAGAAGAAAATTTGGTGAAATTCAAAGAGCAATTGAATAAAGAAAAAGCAGATGAATTTGCAGATGACATTCCAGTATTTCCAATTTCTGGAGTGACACGTAAAGGGCTGGATGCGTTATTGAATGCAACTGCCGATTTACTAGAAGTCACACCAGAGTTTCCTCTTTACGATGAAGAAATTGAGGAAGAAACGGTTCATTACGGATTCACACCTGAAGGGCCAGACTTCAAGATTGATCGTGAGCCAGATGCTACTTGGGTATTAACTGGTGAGCGAATCGAAAAATTATTCCAAATGACGAATTTTGATCACGATGAAACAGTTATGCGTTTTGCACGTCAATTACGTGGTATGGGTGTTGATGAAGCATTGCGTGCCCGCGGTGCTAAAGACGGCGATATCGTTCGGATTGGTGAATTCGAGTTTGAATTTGTTGAATAAAGGACAGAAGTGAAAAAGGCTGTGAAAGAAGTGCTCAGCATTTTGCGGTGATTGCAAGCTATAATGAGAGTTGCTTTGGAAACAACGTTCATTAGGAAAAATAAACTGGAGCAAAATGCCAGTTGTTCTTAATACAAATACATTTTTTAATTTAAAAAACGTCTAAAATCACCGTTTTCAAAAACGAATTTTAGGCGTTTTTTCTATTTAAGCTGTTATTAACACACCACTTTTTTGTTTTTTTAATTTTTTAAAGTAAACACTTCTGTTTTAGGGGTTATTATTTTATTTCTGGCTAAATCAAAGGTAAAATGAAATGAACGCAAAAAGTGAGGAGTGAGTCAAATGAACAAACGAGTGATTATTTTAAATTTTGATGTGGAGAGTCAAGCTTATCAAGCCTTTTCAGAAATCAAAAAGTTTCATGCTACTCGAAAAATTAAGGGCGAACAAATGGCTGTAATCAGTCACGATCCCAATGGAACACACCAATTTAAAGTCGAAGATTTTATCGACTTTACTGGAAGTAATAAGTCTTCCAAGGGTGGCATGATTGGTATGCTCGTTGGTATCTTGGGTGGACCACTTGGTATTTTACTTGGCTGGTTTGCAGGCGGAATGATTGGAGCAACTCAAGACGCGAAAGAAATTCAAAATGCACAAACTGTTTTTGACTTTGTTGGCGATAAAATTGGCGAAGGTGCTACTGGTCTGATTTTGATTGCGGAAGAAGAAGATAATCGTCCATTGAACCAATTAGTTATGATGGAACTGGGTGGAGAAATTACCCGTCTAGACTATGATGATGTCGAAAAAGATGTTGCCGATGCGAAAGAAGTTGAACGTAGCACAAAAGAAGCAGCTCAAAAAACATGGAGTGAAAAACATCCACCAGTTGAGAATCAATCAAGGGATGATGAAAACGAACAAGAATAAGTTCTGTTTTATTTTCACTTTGAATAGTTCCAACAAAAAAGTGAATTCTGGCAGAGAAAAAGTGTACTTGAGGCACTTTTCTCTGTCTTTTTCGGTTGCTTATCCGTGCATTTTCCCCTAAAATTAGAGGGAACTCATAGAAAGTCAGGTAGATTATGGAATTACAATTTTTAGGGACAGGTGCAGGGGTACCTGCGAAGCAGCGGAATGTAACAAGTATCGCATTAAGACTATTAGATGAACGTAATGAAATTTGGTTATTTGATTGTGGTGAAGGCACACAGATGCAAATTTTGCGTACAAATATTCGTCCAAGAAAAATCGAAAAGATTTTTATTACGCATTTACATGGCGACCATATTTTTGGGTTACCAGGATTAATTAGTAGTCGTTCATTTCAAGGTGGAGACACACCATTAGAAATTTATGGTCCAAAAGGGGTAGAGCAATTTGTTAAGACAGCACTATCTGTTTCACAAACTCGTTTAAGTTATCCGTTGAAATTTATTGAAGTACGTGAAGATGAACCAATCTTTAAAGATCAACAGTTTGCAGTGTATACAAAGAAATTAGATCACGGAATTGATAGTTATGGGTATCGCGTAGTCGAAAAGGATCATAAGGGCGAGTTGCAAGTAGAACGCTTAAAAGAATTAGGTGTGCCTGCCGGTCCAGTTTATGGTCAGTTGAAGCGCGGAGAAACAGTTCAGCTAGAAGATGGTACAACCATTAATGGCAAAGAATTCGTGGGTCCTGATAAAAAAGGGCGGATTGTTACGATTTTAGGCGACACAAGAAAGACGGCTAATGCCGTTGAACTTGCCCAAAATAGTGACGTATTAGTCCATGAAAGTACCTTTAACAAAAATGAAGCGAAAATGGCACATAATTATTTTCATTCAACTTCTCATCAAGCAGCAGAAGTTGCAACAAAAGCGAAGACAGCGCGTTTGTTGTTAACGCATATTAGCGCTCGTTATGTTGGTAAAGCAGCTTTTGAGCTGGAAAAAGAAGCGCAAGAAATTTTTCCAAACACAACGATTATGAAAGATTTCGATGTGATTGATATTCCATTTAGAGACGAGGAGGTACTGTCATGAAATTAGCAAATAAAGTGGTATTGGTGACTGGTGGATCTGCGGGATTAGGTGCAGAAATCTGTTATGAAGCAGCAAGACAAGGAGCTATCGTGATTACTTGTGCTCGACGGATTCAGTTGATTGGAGAAGTAAAAGCAAAGTGTCAAGAGTTGAGTGGCAAAGAAGCCTATGCTTTTCAAGTGGACGTTAGCAATCCAGAAAGCGTTGAAAGCCTGTATGAAAAAGTGATGACAGAAGTTGGTCGAGTGGACGTATTGGTTAACAATGCTGGCTTTGGCATCTTCGAAGATTTTCTACAATTTGATTTAGGAAAAGCTTATGATATGTTTGAGGTTAATGTGTTAGGTATGATGGTCTTGACGCAAAAATTTGCAATCGATATGGCAGAAAGAAAAAGTGGGCACATCATTAATCTAGCCTCAATGGCAGGGAAAATGGCAACAGCTAAATCAACGATTTACTCTGCAACTAAATTTGCTGTGATTGGTTTTTCCAATGCGTTGAGATTGGAATTAAAACCATTTGGGGTCGCAGTCACGACTGTTAATCCAGGGCCAATTGCTACAGAATTTTTCGATAAAGCAGATCCAAGCGGAGAATACTTAGCTAACTTAGGGCAAATCGTACTAGATCCAACGAAGTTAGCAAAACAAATTGTGCGGAATATGAGTCATCCAAAACGTGAAATCAACCAACCAGTTATCATGGAAATCGCAGCCAAATTCTATACGCTTTTCCCACACATTGGGGATTATTTAGCTGGGGGAATTTTTAATAAAAAGTAGGTGAAAAAATGAAAAAACAAAGCAGTGTGATTTTAGGGTTTCTTTTAGTATTAGTGATTGTTTTATTTGCAGTATTCAACATTGAACAAGTTCCGGTGAGTCTGGGGTTTGCTTCCTTTTCAGCGCCATTAATTTTAGTTATTATTGGTTCAGCACTGATTGGCGCTTTGATCGTCTTTTTAACAGCTTCAGCTAGTTTGTGGCAACAAAAAAAAGAAATCAAAAACTTAACACAGGAACTTGCTGAATATCAAAGTAGCGTACAGCAAAAAATTGAGACAGCAAAAGAAGAACAACAACGCGAATTTCGTAATGAACGGGCAGAACTAGAGGCCGCTTATCAAGCAGAACTACAAGCGAAAACGGTGAAAATCAGTCAATTAGAAGAGACTGGTGACACCAAAGAAGACGGAGCTCAATCTCCACAACAAAGCTTCAATTATTTTGATTAATCAGTTAGTCAAACTGAATTAGAAAAGGAGTGTGACGAAGTCGCGCTCCTTTTGTGCTTGTTTAGGGGAAAGTCATCTAGGTGCTAGCTAAAGCTAAAATAAGCTTTTATTCGCATTTTAGAAAAGTTTCCTTATTACTTGAAGCTGGTCGTTTGGAACCACAACCTTATTTACGGTGTTCCCCAAGCAACTTCTCACAATAACTCTCAACTGTTTAAAAATATGAAAGTCTATTTTTAGNATTTTAGAAAAGTTTCCTTATTACTTGAAGCTGGTCGTTTGGAACCACAACCTTATTTACGGTGTTCCCCAAGCAACTTCTCACAATAACTCTCAACTGTTTAAAAATATGAAAGTCTATTTTTAGCAGTTGCTCTTTATTTTTTCGAAGCTGACCGCTTGGAACCACAACCTTATTTACGGTGTTCCAAAACAACTTCTCGATATAGCTTGCACTCACTACAAAATATGGAAAGCTATTTTGAGTGCTTACGCGCTATCTTGTCGGAGCCAAGCGTTTTGCGCCACAACCTTCTTTTCCACCTCTTCTTTTTGTCGGTTTCGTTTGCTATAATAACTAAGTTAGGAGTGAGACAGTGAAGCAAGCAAAATATGATTGGAAATTAAGTGCCGAAGAACCACCTGAAGCTTTTTTTCAGCTAATCAATAACCATAACTTATCTTCTTTTATTGGCAGAATGCTTTGGCAGCGCGGATATCAGGAAGAACAAGAAATCAAACAGTTTTTATATCCAAAAGAACAACAATTACATGATCCGTACTTGATGCATGATATGGATAAAGCAATTAGCAGAATCCAAGAGGCAGTTATCAGTGGCGAAAAGATTCTTGTGTATGGCGATTATGATGCCGATGGAATCACCAGTACGACAATTATGAAAGAAACACTTGAATTACTAGGGGCAGAAGTAGAGGCCTTTTTACCTAACCGTTTTGAACACGGCTATGGACCGAACCAAGCTGTCTATGAAGAAAAAATTAATCAAGGGACACAATTGATTGTTACCGTTGATAATGGGGTTGCTGGGAATGAAGCAATTGCCTATGCTCAAAGTGTCGGAGTTGACGTTATTGTAACCGATCACCATGAGATGCCGGCAGTGTTACCAGATGCTTTCGCAATCGTTCACCCACGACACCCAGATGGAAATTATCCATTTACTGATTTAGCAGGTGTAGGAGTGGCTTTCAAAGTTGCAACAGCTTTGTTGGAAGAAGCACCAGCAGAATTTTTAGATTTGGTTGCAATTGGAACAATCGCTGATTTAGTGTCGCTAACTGGGGAAAATCGCAGTTTAGTCTCACTAGGAATTGATGCTATTCGCCATTCAGAAAGAATTGGTTTACAAGCATTGTTTGCTGAAAGTGGGGCAAAAATGAAAGATGCTGATGAAACGACTATTGGTTTTTCCATCGCACCACGCTTGAATGCGATTGGTCGAATGGGTGATCCTAACCCCGCCGTGGAACTGATGGCGACTTTTGACGAAGAAGTTGCTCAAACACAAGCAAAAAAATTAAATGAAATCAATGAAGAACGTAAAAGCGTTGTTGAAGAAATTACTCAAGAAGCATTAGCGATGGTAAAACCTGCTAACAGTATCCATTTATTAGCGAATAATGGCTGGCACGAAGGCGTTTTGGGAATCGTTGCGGGTAAAATTATGAACGAAACGGGTAAACCCACGATTGTACTGACTTTAAAAGAAGATGGATCTGCCAAGGGTTCCGGGCGTAGTGTAGAGGCCTTGAATCTTTATGAAATGTTGAATCAAATGAGAGATTTATTTACTTATTTTGGTGGACATCATGCAGCTGTTGGTTTGACTATGCCTCAAGAGAACATTGAGTTGTTGCAAGAAAAAATGAATGAGTATGTGAAAGAAAATCAGATTGATCTGACGAAAGGACCAGCGATGAAAATTGATGAGGTGCTTTCGCCTAAAGATGCTTCTTTGACATTATTAGATGAGTTGAAATTGTTAGCACCTTTTGGAACCGATAATCCTGTACCACAATTTTTATTCAAACAAGTGACTGCGACACAAGTAAAAAAGATTGGTGCAAATCAACAACATTTGAAATTCGTTTTAACAGATGAGGGAGAGCAGCTAGATGCAGTTGCTTTTGGATTTGGTTCTCAAGAAAATGAACTGTTAAATGATTCACTTGATATCGTTGGTAAACTCTCAGTTAATGAATGGAATGGTCGAAAAAAAGCACAATTATTGGTTTCTGATTTCGAGGTCAAAGGACTTCAAGTGTTTGATTGGCGTGCAAAACGATTCCGTGACCACGTAGCATTACCAGAAAAAACATGTTATCTAGCATTTGACGAGACAGTTAAAAAACAGGTCTCCCCAAGTATTCGTGAACAAATAGTTACTTTTACAGAAATGGATCAAATGAAGAGTTGGCTGGAAACGAATCAACCAGAATCGCTTGTATTAGTGGATTGCCCAACAGAACTTGATGAGCTGAAAGCTGTGTTTCATGCGGGAACGTTTAGCCGAGTTTATTTATTGGGTATTTCTTCACAGGAAGCTTATCTTAATGGAGTTGGTTCGAGAGAACAATATGCTCGCTTGTTTCAGTTTATTAAAACACAAGATAAAGTTGATATTCGCTATAAAACAAAAGCAGTCGCTCAGTATTTAAAAATTCCAGAAAAATTATTAATTTTTATGATTCAGGTGTTTTTTGAATTGAAATTTGTTACAATAGACGATGGTGTTTTGCAAAAAGTCGCCCATCCAGAAAGTCACCCGTTGACTGAAAGCACTCTGTATCAACAGCGACTAAAGAAAATTAAAGTTGAGGAATTTTTACTACTAAGTGATATTCCTACCATTAAGAAATGGTTAACAACCTAGGAGGAAACAAACAGTGGATTTAAGAAATTATATTGCCAGTATTCCGGACTATCCGTCAAAAGGAATCGTTTTTCGTGATATCTCACCGCTAATGGCAGATGGAGATGCATATCGTGAAGCAACAAAACAAATCGTCGATTATGCAAAGGAAAAACGGATTGACATGGTTGTCGGACCTGAAGCGCGTGGATTCATTGTCGGCTGTCCAGTAGCGTATGAGTTGGGCGTGGGTTTTGCACCAGTTCGTAAAAAAGGAAAGTTGCCTCGTGAAACGATTGAAGTAACTTATGACCTTGAATATGGAACAGATACATTGACTTTACACAAAGATGCGATTCAACCAGGTCAACGTGTGTTGATTTGTGATGATTTGTTAGCAACTGGCGGAACAATCAAAGCAACGATTGAACTGATTGAAAAATTAGGTGGCGTAGTTGTTGGTTGTGCATTCCTGATTGAATTGATGGACTTACATGGCCGTGATAAAATTAAGGGCTATGACATTATTACGTTGATGGAATACTAATAGAAAAAAGTAGATCTTCAGAAATGACTAAGACACAATGTCTGGTCTTTTCTGAAGATCTTTTTTGATGTGTTAAATAATTTTATTCTGGGTTCAATGAAAAAATAAAAGAAAATGACTCGTAATTAACTTGTTCTTTCGTACATAAATAACACTTATATTATAACGATACATTTTTTGTGAGTTCACTCTATTTTCGTTCATTTCAGCAAAAAACAGTTGGCAAAAGAAAGCCTGTGTGAAATTTGATAAGAAACTTTCTTAACAAGTTCACGCTAAACTCTAAAAAAGGTTGATTGGTTACTTCTAAGAATAGTGAAAAGAGAGGTGAATGTCCATAGTTTTGTAAGGATAGAAAGAGTGCTAGCAAAAGGAAATCTTCACTTGATGACAATTTAACTAGTTTACTGAGGAGTGTTGTTAAAGAGAGCATTTACAATAATGAAAACTTTCAAATAAAGGGATTTTGAACAAAAAAAACACCCTAAATATGTCGGATTACTGACATTATTTGGGGGTTGCTCAGCATGGCAGAGTCCATTAATATTCACAACAGATATTGTTTCACTCATTTTTTGAAACCCGGGATCAAAACATGCGTAAACATTCATCGAAAATAATTTGTAAAATAGTTTGTTGAAGGGAAATGATTTTATTGAAAAAAGAACAACTAATAAAAAAGGTAGCATCACCGCTCATTTGTGGATTGATGTTAGGTGGGCTTGCTGTCTCAACAATCCAGCCGATTATCCAAGTTCGTGCTGAAGAAAAAACGAGTTCAAAAGCAACAACAAGTTTAACAGAAGAGGCATGGTCGGAATGGTCAGAAGTCACAAAGTTAACAGAATTTGGAAGTTCAGACACAACAGGAAAACAAGTCAAACACAATGGTAAAATTTATGCAGCAACTTGGTGGAAAAATGGGGCTACAGATGTAGCGCCAGGATCAGGTGAAGCAACTTCAACTGGCTGGGAAGAAGTAGGAACAATTGCTTCTGATGGTTCAGTTACTCTTAACGCAGGTGTTACTGCTAATCCATTTGAACCAACGATTGATCCAAATGTTGATCCAAATACTCCGTATGCAGGTGTTGATGCAGGACAGGGTGTGAAGTGGGGCGAGAAGGTTTTTGCGCCGTACATTGATGGTGGTTTGTGGTAT
Organism: Enterococcus thailandicus; assembly: GCF_001886265.1. Taxonomy (GTDB): domain Bacteria; phylum Bacillota; class Bacilli; order Lactobacillales; family Enterococcaceae; genus Enterococcus_B; species Enterococcus_B thailandicus. The sequence continues at coordinate 58,636 of NZ_JXLE01000010.1, read as the reverse complement.
AACGGAGAGAATGGGTATCAAGGATTGTATCCTCTTGGTCAAGAAGTGAAGAAATCAAACATCAGTTATGCAAATATTGGTTTTATTGTATCGGACCCAAGTAATCCGAAGACGGCCTCTTTTGGCGGCTATTATAATGTAGATGGCACCGGAACAAATGGTTCAGTTGTCACTGCATTTGCTAATCAAATCAAAGAGTTCCGCGCACAAGGTGGAGATGTATTGGTTTCTTTTGGTGGTGAAAACGGAACGCCGCTTCAAGATGTCTATGATAACGCTGAAGAACTTGCGGATAAATACATTGAGATTGTCGAGCATTATGGATTAACAACGATTGATTTCGATATTGAAGGGGCTCACGTTCGAGACAAAGAAGCTTGGGAAAGAAATAACGATGCAATCAAGATCATGCAAGATAAGTTAGGTGACGAAGCTCCTGACGTTTGGTACACATTCCCTGTTTTACCGACTGGTTTAGTAGGCGAAGGGACAGACAATGACGCGTATAACGTACTACAAGATGCTGTTCAGAAAAAGGTTAATGTTCATGGTGTAAATATCATGACGATGTGTTTTGGCCCGTCATTTGTTACAGGACCAACAGATACATACCATACATATGTCGAACAAGCATCAGAGAGTTTAGCTGGACAAATAAAACGAATTTATAGTGATGCTAATCAAGACCTAACGGATTCACAAATTTATCAGAAAATTGGTTTAACACCATGGGTAGGAAAATCAAGTCAAGCAAATGAAACATTTACTCAATCGGATGCTAAAGCTTTGTTAGCTTATGCAAACGAAAAACAAATTGGAATGCTTTCTTTTTGGTCGTTGAATCGGGATAACGATTTGAATGAAGATTTAAAAAATACAGGACTTGAGCAAGAAACCTATGAATTTTCAAAAATTATGGGTGAATTTGATGGAGATTTAGGTGTAAGAGATCAAGCACCAGTAATTAAAGGAGCAACAAATGAAACAATTGAGTTGAATGACTCGTTTGATGTACTAGCAGGTGTGACAGCTATTGATCAGGAAGATGGCGACCTAACTGCTAAAATTACGACAACAGGAACAGTTGATTCTGCGAAAGTTGGTGAATACCAAGTAACATATTCTGTGACAGACAGTCAGAAGAATCATTCAGAAAAGATTCGGACGATTACTGTGGTTGATCCAAATGCAAATACGAAACCAATTTTTTCTGGTCTAAAGGATCAAACAATTGAAGTTGGAACAAACTTTGATAAATTGGCGGGCGTAACGGCAAACGATCAAGAAGATGGTGACCTGACCGCGAAAATAGCTGTGACAGGAGATGTAGATACTTCAAAAGCGGGCGCGAATGTTCTCACGTATACAGTTTCTGATAGTAAAGGTGAAAAAACAACACAAACAATTACAGTCACGGTTAAAGAAAAAGAAAGTATTCCAGCTTATTCAGCAACGGCAGTTTACGTTAAAGGTGATAAGGTAAGCTATCAAGGAACAACTTACACTGCAAAATGGTGGACAAAAGGAGATACTCCAGGATCCGCACAAGTCTGGGAAAAAGAAATAATTAAAAACGAAGACGGAAGCGTGGATTATTACAAAGGAGGAACTTATGTCGCTGGCGATTTAGTGAACTATAATGGCAAACAATATCTTGCTAAATGGTGGACACAATCTGTACCAGGTAGTGATGCATCGTGGGAGTTAAAAAAATAGTCAACTAATTAAGAAATACAAAAAGGAACTGAAACAAAAATAGCTTAAATAGAAAAAGCCTAAAATTCGTTTTTAAAACGTTGATTTTAGGCTTTTTTAAATTGAAAAATGTGTTAAGAACGACTGAATCTTTCGCTTTGTCCCAGTCTTTTTTCTTTTTGATAAAAGGGTAATAGATCTTATCGAATGAATACTTTGGCTAATCCAAAGTAGAAAACGAGCAATTGCCTTAAATATGATAGCCAGTAGATAGGTGTAACGAACGATTATTTACGTTGGTCTTTCTTTCAAGATTGCCGAGAGCGTAAGTAATGTTCATGATAGAAATGTTCTTCATGAAGCCTACGCTGTTCGGCTTGACGATATTTTTTTTCGTCCCACAACATAAACCACAATGTGAATAACGGAAGAAAAATAATCAATGCCGGTTGGATCCCAAAATTGCCAATCAAAATACCTAAGAATAAAACCAGTAATACCAAGCCAATACGTCTAATTGATTTCATGAATTTTCACCTCATTTATTTATGCGAACGCTTGTTCGTAAAATCATTATACGAATGTTTGTTCGGTTTGTAAAGAGGAAAGAACAATAAAAAAAGAATTGCAGAAATTTTTCTACAATTCTTTGAATGAATCATGTTAATAAATGTGGCTACGATAGAGACCAACTACCAATCCCAAAATGGCTACTTCATCTAAAATAATTGGATCTAATAAATCATTTTCAGGTTGTAAACGAAAATGATCTTTTTCTTTATAGAACCTTTTACAAGTTGCTTCATTTTCTGTCGTCATAGCGATGACAATATCTCCATTTTTAGCGCTCTCTTGTTTTCGGACGATAACATTATCTCCGTCTAAAATCCCTGCGTTGATCATACTTTCGCCCCGAATGGTTAGCATGAACAAACTGCCCTCTTCTGAAGTTAAATTTGGTGGTACAGGGAAAAAGTCCGAGGCGTCTTCAACAGCGAGGATCGGCTCACCAGCTGTAACAACGCCAAGCATTGGAATAGTTGATGGCTTGATTCCAATCTGATCTAAACCTAAGTCCGTTAATTCGATTGCCCGTGGCTTTGTCGGATCGCGCAAAATAAATCCTTTTTTTTCTAATCGTGCTAAATGTCCGTGGACAGTTGATGTTGAAGAAAGGTTAACAGCTTCACCAATCTCGCGAACGGTTGGTGGGTATCCTTTTCGGGTTACTTGTTCGTGGATATAACGTAAGACTTCGATTTGTCGTGTTTCAGTTTGTCGGGCCACAAAGTACACCTTCTTTCACTTAATATTTAAATAATACCACATAAAAAGCGCTGTTTCAAACAAATGTTCGTATCTAAATATGGATACCTAGTTGTTTTTTTTGTTTTTTTTATATAATATAAGAAGAGAAAAAGGAGGGCTGATAATGTTATCACCTGAAAAAATTGCACGTATTAATGAATTAGCCAAAAAGAAAAAAGCTGAGGGACTTTCAAAAGAAGAAGAGAAAGAACAAATCTTATTGAGAGAAGAATATTTAACAGCTTTTCGCTCTGGTATGAGACATCATATTGAAGGGATGAAAATTGTTGATCCTGAAGGAAACGATGTTACACCAGATAAATTAAAAGAAATTCAAAAAGAAAAAGGCTTACATGACCGTTAGTGTGCTTTTTGGTAAAAAATACCAAAAAGCATTGATTTTTTGATCTGTATCCGCTAAAATGAGTATGAAATGAATTACAGTAAAAAAAACCTAAATTGGAGGGGTTCTTTTGTTCGACAAAATTGATCAACTAGGCGTTAACACAATCCGCACATTAAGTATTGAAGCTGTACAAAAAGCAAATTCAGGTCATCCGGGTTTACCGATGGGTGCTGCACCGATGGCATATGCACTTTGGACAAAACATTTGAAAGTAAATCCTGTTACTTCAAGAAATTGGGTCGATCGTGACCGTTTTGTACTTTCTGCTGGTCATGGTTCAGCAATGTTGTACAGTTTACTTCACTTATCTGGATATCAAGTAACAATTGACGACTTGAAACAATTCCGTCAATGGGGATCAAAAACACCAGGACATCCAGAAGTACATCATACAGATGGCGTTGAAGCAACAACTGGTCCACTAGGTCAAGGAATTGGCATGGCTGTTGGTATGGCAATGGCAGAAGCACATCTTGCAGCAACTTATAATAAAGAAAACTTTAATGTTGTCGATCATTATACTTATGCTTTATGTGGTGATGGCGATTTAATGGAAGGCGTTTCTCAAGAAGCAAGTTCTATGGCTGGACATATGAAATTAGGTAAATTAATCGTTTTATATGATTCAAATGATATTTCACTTGATGGTCCAACTTCAAAAGCTTTCACAGAAAACGTCGGTGCGCGCTATGAAGCATATGGCTGGCAACATATCTTAGTAAAAGATGGCAATGATTTAGAAGCAATCTCAAATGCGATTGAAGCAGCTAAAGCTGAAACAACTAAACCAACATTGATTGAAGTTAAAACAGTTATTGGTTATGGCTCACCTAAAGAAGGTACATCTGCTGTTCATGGTGCACCTCTCGGAGCGGATGGCATTAAAATGGCTAAAGAAGTTTACGGTTGGGACTATCCAGATTTCACAGTGCCTGAAGAAGTAGCAACTCGTTTCCACGAAAAAATGGTTGAAGATGGCGAAAAAGCAGAAGCACAATGGAATGAAAAATTTGCTAACTATAAAAATGCTTATCCAGAATTAGCGCAACAATTTGAAGATGCGTTTGCTGGAAAACTACCAGAAAATTGGGATGCTGAGATGCCAAGTTATGATGAAGGTCATAGCCAAGCAAGTCGTGTGTCAAGCAAAGACATGATTCAAGCAATCTCAAATGCAGTTCCTAGCTTATGGGGAGGTTCTGCTGATTTATCTGGCTCAAATAATACAATGGTTGCAGCTGAAACTGATTTCGAACCAGGTAACTACGAAGGTCGAAACATCTGGTTTGGCGTTCGCGAATTTGCTATGGCAACAGCGATGAACGGAATCCAATTACATGGCGGTACACGTATTTATGGTGGAACATTCTTTGTATTCACGGATTACTTACGTCCAGCTATTCGTCTTGCTTCCATTCAAAAAGCACCAGTTATTTATGTACTAACACATGATTCAGTAGCAGTGGGTGAAGATGGTCCAACACATGAACCAATCGAACAACTCGCTTCTGTTCGTTGCATGCCAGGCGTTCATGTTGTACGTCCAGCTGATGGCAATGAAACACGTGCTGCTTGGAAAATTGCCATGGAGTCAACAGAAACACCAACAATTTTAGTGTTGAGTCGTCAAAACTTACCAGTTCTTCCATCAACAAAAGAAAAAGCTGATGAGATGGTGAAAAAAGGTGCTTATGTACTTTCTCCTGCACAAGGTGAAACACCAGAAGGTATCTTGATTGCAACTGGTTCAGAAGTTGATTTAGCGGTTAAAGCACAGAAAGTATTAGCTGAAAATGGCAAAGACGTTTCTGTCGTTTCAATGCCAAGTTTTGACTTGTTTGAAGCGCAATCTGCTGAATACAAAGAAAGTGTTCTTCCAAAAGCTGTAACTAAACGTGTTGCAATCGAAGCGGCTGCACCATTTGGCTGGGAACGTTACGTTGGAACAGAAGGAACAACAATTACAATTAATCATTTTGGCGCATCAGCACCAGGAAATAAAATTCTTGAAGAATTTGGTTTCACAGTTGAAAATGTTGTAAAAACCTACGAAGAACTATAAAAAACAAGTAATTTAATTATGAAAGAAGCAAGCTGGGGTAAATTCCCAGCTTGTTTTATTGAGTAAAGAAAGATTGCTGTTTGATTTCTATAGTGTTACAATTTCGTTACATGAGTAGAAAACGTTCAGATTAAATTGAGATTTTGTCAAAATAAACGTATAATTTATTTAATTAAGTTTGTTTTAAGGAGAGAACTTTTATTTAAAGTTTTTTTATTTTGAGGAGGAATACGAATGCAAGAGCTGAAAACCCGTAGCGCCCGTCATCATAAGGCGAAGAAACCTATGGTGATTAATAAAAAAGCCATTGCTCCATTAATGGGGACAAGTCTTTTGGTTGGGCCAATGATGGTTACAGCAGCACCACAAAGTGCACATGCAGATGAACAAAGTGCGAGCCAAACAACAACTGATCCTCAGTCTTTCATTAACCAAATTGGTTGGTCTGCGTCAGAAGTTGCTGCCAACAATGATTTGTATGCTTCTGTGATGATTGCCCAAGCATTACTTGAAAGTGCTTATGGAACATCTGGATTAGCAAGTGCGCCGAATTATAACTTATTTGGTGTTAAAGGAAGTTATAATGGTGCCGTTGTTTATATGCCGACAAAAGAGTATTTAAATGGTCAATGGGTGACGATGAATGAACCATTCCGTAAATACTCTTCTTATTGGGAATCATTCCAAGACCATGCGAATGTGCTACGTTCAACTAGTTTTTCAACTGGTGATTATCACTATTCAGGTGCTTGGAAAAGCAATACGACAAGCGTTTATGATGCTACAGCTTATTTGACAGGTCGCTATGCTACTGACCCAACTTATGGTGATAAGCTAAACTCATTGATTAGTACGTACAATTTAACACGCTTTGACACACCATCAACTGGTGCTGTTTCAAGCACGACAACAACCACGACTTCATCTACGACACAATCAAGTTATGATGAAAGCGCGCAGTCAACTGGAACAGGTCAAACTTATACGGTTGTTTCTGGTGATTCATTATGGGGAATTGCCCAAAAATTTGGGATGACTATTGATGATTTAATGGCGAAAAACGGATTAAGCGACTATTCACTAATGGTTGGACAAGAGTTAACTGTTTAATAACTTAAGTCGTTAATCGTTTTGAGATAAGATTTTTTAAAAAGTAGTTTAGATCAAATATCTAAACTACTTTTTTGTCGCATTTTTTAAGACGAAATATTCGCCAGATAGCATGGGGTTGTATTATGATGAAGAAGTAAAGACAGGTCGAAGGGAGAGAGTTTCATGCCACAAATCTATCAAGCAATTACTGATTTGATTGGAGAAACACCAATCGTTAAATTAAACAAAATAGTTCCAGAGGATTCTGCAGAAGTTTATGTTAAATTGGAATTTTTCAATCCGGGAGGTAGCGTGAAAGATCGCATTGCCTTAAGCATGATTGAAAAAGCGGAACAAGACGGAAGTCTGAAACCTGGTGACACAATTATTGAACCTACTTCTGGTAATACAGGGATTGGCTTAGCAATGGTCGGAGCAGCCAAGGGCTACCGAGTGATTATCGTAATGCCTGAAACAATGAGTATGGAACGTCGATTGCTAATGAAGGCTTACGGCGCTGAATTAATTTTAACACCTGGAGCTGATGGCATTTCTGGTTCCATTAGAGAAGCAGAACGTTTAGCAAAAGAACATGATTATTTCTTACCGCTTCAGTTTGAAAATCCAGCAAATCCTGAAATCCACGAAAAGACAACTGGTCCTGAAATTCAAGCTGCTTTTGGAGTAGCTGGGTTAGACGCTTTTGTTTCTGGAATTGGAACAGGAGGAACAATTACTGGTGCCGGACATGAATTGAAACGTGTTTACCCTGAAATTAAAGTGATCGGTGTTGAGCCTGCTGAATCAGCAGTTTTAGAAGGAAAACCAGCTGGTCCACACAAAATTCAAGGAATCGGAACAGGATTTATACCAGATACACTTGATACGAAAGTTTACGATGAAATTTTACCAATCACTGGTGAAGAAGCAATGGAAACTTCAAGAAAAGTCGGTCGCCAAGAAGGCTTTTTAGTGGGGATTTCTTCTGGTGCTGCAATTGCAGCCGGTTTAAAAATTGCGAAAGAATTAGGTAAAGGAAAAAAAGTTTTAGTTATTGTGCCAGACAATGGCGAACGTTACCTATCAACTGCATTGTATCAAGAGGACTAAAATCAATGATACCAAAAAGGTCAAGACGAAAATTTGTCTTGGCCTTTTTTATATACCTTATTAATCTTTAGGTTCACTTTAACATTTTTAATAGAAAAGCATGAATTTTAATTTTATCTGTATGAAATGTAGATTTTAAAAAATAAAAATAGTATGATAATATGTGAATGACTACGTAGGAGGTGTCAATGTGGGCAACAAATTGGTAGACGAGGCAATCGAAAAACTGAAGCATGAAAATATTCGTATCACACCTCAAAGATATGCAATTTTAGAGTATTTAATCGAACATCATTCTCATCCAACAGCTGATGAAATCTATAAAGCGTTAGAACATCGTTTTCCAAATATGAGTGTCGCAACTGTTTATAATAATCTTCGGTTATTTACATCTATTGGTTTTGTACAGGAAATGAGTTACGGTGACGCGTCAAGTCGTTTTGACTTTACTTCGACACGCCATTACCATGTGATTTGTCAAAACTGTGGGAAAATCGTGGACTTTCATTATCCTGGTCTTGAAGATGTTGAGATGGCTGCAAGTCGTTTGACTGATTTTGAGATTAACGAACATCGTCTTGAACTGTATGGCTTGTGTCCAGAATGTCAGCAAGCACGTGCAAGTGAGTCTGTTTAATTAAAAAATGTATCACAAAAGAAAAAACGTAATTAATCTATTTTGGCGATACTTGGTGAAAAAGAAAGCAATAAAAAACTATTTTATCTGAATTTTGGATAAAATAGTTTTTTATTTTTTTGCGCTTTCACAATCCTTTTTTTTGTGAAGTCTCAAACACTACGGCGCGAGGCTTTTTTTAACAGGTTTTCTTCCTGTTTCCTTTTAAAAAGTAAGTGAATTTTACCTTGTGAATTCACAAGCATAAAATTTCTGAATACGTTTTATTTTTGCTATAGTTAGCATTGTCAAAAGACAAAAAGTTTAGCAGGAAGAGGGATTACCATGAAAGTAGTTGTAATTGGCTGCACCCACGCTGGAACAGCAGCTGTAAAAAGTATTTTAAATAATCATCCAGAAGCAGAAGTAACAATTTATGAACGTAATGACAATATCTCATTCTTATCATGTGGGATTGCTTTGTATGTTGGAGGCGTAGTTAAAGATCCTGCTGGGTTGTTTTACTCAAATCCAGACGAACTTTCTGGGCTAGGTGCGACAGTCAAAATGGAACACAATGTTACAGATGTTGATACAGAAAATAAAACTGTAACTGCAGAAAATTTAAAGACTGGTGAAGTTGAAACAGTTTCTTATGACAAATTAGTTATGACAACAGGTTCATGGCCAATTATTCCGCCAATCAAAGGAATCGAATCAGAAAATATTTTACTATGTAAAAACTATAACCAAGCAAATGAAATTATTGCACAAGCTAAAGATGCAAAACGCGTCGTAATCGTTGGTGGAGGCTATATTGGAATCGAATTGGTTGAAGCTTTTGTTGAATCTGGAAAACAAGTAACTTTAATTGACGGGCTAGACCGTATTTTAAATAAATATTTGGATAAACCATTCACAGATGTTCTGGAAAAAGAATTGGTTGATCGTGGAGTAACTTTGGCTTTGGGTGAAAATGTGTCAGAGTTTATCTCAGATGAAGAAGGCAAAGTAAAACAAGTCAAAACACCTAGTGAAACATTTGATGCTGATATGGTTATTTTATGTGTTGGTTTTAAACCAAATACAGAGTTGGTTGCTGGAAAAGTTGATACATTGCCAAACGGCGCAATCAAGGTCAATGAATATATGCAAACAAGTAACCCAGACATTTTTGCAGCCGGTGATTCAGCTGTTGTTCACTATAACCCTTCGAATACACAAAATTATATTCCATTGGCAACAAATGCAGTTCGCCAAGGTTTGTTGATTGGATATAACTTAACTGAAAATAAAATGCATTATCGTGGTACACAAGGAACATCAGGTTTATATCTATTTGGTTGGACAATTGGCTCAACTGGTGTAACACTTGAAAGTGCGCCATTAAATAATTTGGATGTTCATGCCACTTTATTTGAAGATAATTATCGTCCAGAGTTTATGCCAACAACTGAAAAAGTGTTGATGGAATTAGTTTATGAAAATGGGACAAATCGTATTGTTGGTGCACAATTTATGTCGAAATATGACATTACACAATCTGCTAATACATTGTCACTTGCTGTACAAAACAAAATGACAGTTGAAGATCTAGCATTATCTGATTTCTTCTTCCAACCACACTTTGATCGTCCTTGGAACTACTTGAACTTACTTGCACAAGCAGCTTTAGCTGAAATTGCAGAAAATAAATAAACAACGAACACGCCGACAAACAGTTGAAGAATTGTCGGCGTGTTTCTTTGTTCTGGGAGTGTTTGAAGGCTTCAAAAGTATAATTAGTTGTAATCTAGCGGATTTTTTGTGAAAATAAAGAAGGAGTTTAAATTGGAGGAATGTCAAATGGAAAAAGAATACTTTAACCAACAAGCAGCATTTTTAAAAGATTATCAAAAATTTGCAAAACAAAATAATGAAACAATTGATCAGTTAGCGGATCAAGTGATTGAAGAATTAAATAAGACACAAGCAAACCACTTCACCTTGGCCAAAGAAAATGCAGTGGATGGAAAGAGCCATTGTTTCCCATTTAGCCGTCGTGTGTATGCAGATGAAAATGATGGTACATTAAATACAAGTTATACGTATGAAGGTGAGCCTTACGTTTTAGAAACAGATGAATAATTAGAGCAAGGAAATAGTACGAAAGACCGCATGGAACGATTCTATGTGGTCTTTTTACTTTACTAGCAAGAACTGTTCTATTTGCTAGTCGTAGACTGAAAGCTGTTAAGCATACTAACTATTTTTTGAGGACAAAACGAACTTAAATCAAATCCTTTGAATAAAAAAATTGGAACGTTTATCCTAATTATAGGGGGAGAAAACGAAACTGTTTCGCTTGAAAGAAAGACTGAAATAAATCACAAGGGAGGAAAAAAGAATGCCAAAGTATTACTTTATTGATAAACAGCACAAGGTAACAGAGGTGGATAAAGCCAAGAGCAATTGGCTAATCATTAATCATAGCGATGTAGTAACGATTGAAAACATCACACAAAAATATCAGTTACCTAAAGAAATCTTTATTGGCATTTCTTACCCTGAGGCGATTTCGAGAGTCGAGTATCTCCCTGGAACGAAGCTAGCTAATGCATTCTCACTGGTATTGCTTAACCTTTCCAGCAATAGTCAAAAAATCGAAGAGCGATTAACGCCAATTTCGTTTGTCGTTTCGGATGATTTACTGATTACTTGTGTCGAAAACGAAACGATGTTTATTGAAAGTTTAGTTGAAAAATATCAGACTGAACTGATTTCATTTGAAAAAGTTATTGCATATACGATTTTGAATAGTTATATGCACTTTGTCAAAGAATTGAAAAAAATGAAGCAAGAAATTGATTCGCTAGATGAAGGCGCACGCAGGACCACTGAGAATGAGGAACTCTATAAACAAGCTGATTTAGAGCGTGCCATTGTTTATATCGACCATACATTACGAGATCAAAAAGAAACGCTGGATGAACTGTGGGAAGTGAATCATTTTGCGGAGAAGCTAGCTGACGATCAATTGCTTTATGATGTGAAACTAAGACAAAGACAGACGGAAAAAATGATTTCGATTTATCGCGATTTACTCGAAAGTATTGGGAATCTTTTCAGTGGGATGATGGATAATCACTTAAACCATTTGATGAAGTATCTTGATTCAGCAACCTTGGTCATCTCTGTTCCAGCAATGATTGCGGGAATCTGGGGGATGAATACAGGTGGACTACCGGGACGAAGTTCTGAATTAGGCTTTTTGCTGGTTTTAATTGGTTCTGCCGTAGCAACAGCTGCGGTCGCACTTCATTTACTGACGAAAGATTACACAAAGTAGTTAGGTATGAGTTGCTTTTTTTGAAGAAAAATTTGTTTTAAATAGGAGGAATAGTATGACTGAACCAAAGTTAATAGATCCGCGAAAATTATACCATACGGAAAAATTTCCAAAGCAAGACCAAGATACACCAGCTCTCCAACAAAATATGAAACCTGTACCAGATTGTGGTGAAAAAACTTACAAAGGGGCCAATCAATTAGAAAATCGCCGTGTGCTGATTACTGGTGGGGATTCTGGTATTGGACGTGCTGTTGCTATTGCCTTTGCACGAGAAGGTGCAGATATCGCATTACAATTTTTTCCTGGAGAAGAAGATGATGCGAAGGAAGTTGCAATGCTAATTGAGAAAGCGGGTCGCAAAGTAGTACTGTTGCCTTTTGATTTGCGTGATGAGCAAGCACCTAAGGAAATCATTCGCCAAACAGTAGCTGAATTAGGTGGCATTGATACGTTGATTCTAAATGCTGGACAACAAATTTCTTGTTCATCCATTGAAGAATTGCCGATGCAACAAGTAAAAGATACCTTTATGGTAAATATCATTGCCATGTTTTCTTTGGTTAAAGAAGCAGTTCCTCATCTTCCAGCTGGAGGAGCTATTGTTAATACAACTTCTGTCCAGGCGACAAATCCAAGTGAACATCTACTTGATTACGCAGCTACTAAAGCTGCTATTGCGAATTTTACGATTGGCTTAGCGAAGCAGTTAGCGCCGAAAGGTATTCGGGTGAATGCTGTTGCTCCGGGACCAATTTGGACACCATTACAGCTTGATGAGGGGCAACCGAGCGAAGCTATCCCAGAATTTGGACAAGATAGCCTTTTAAAACGTGCAGGTCAGCCAGCCGAATTAGCACCAGTATATGTGTTTTTAGCCTCAAATAAAGCAAGTTATGTTACGGCACAAATTTATGGTGTAACTGGCGGCGAGGCAATCAACCTGTAAAAAACATGAATCATACTCTTTGTTCAGTGGGGATAAATGAGTGGGAGAGGGAGGCACCAAGAATCGTAAGGTAAAGATTCTTGGTGCCTTCCTTAGTCAGTTTATAACGAAGTCAAATCAAGAATCAATCAGGCAAACTTGCTTCACTTGCTCTTTTTCCGTATACTGATTTTGAAGCGGAGGAAAAGAACATGCTAAGTTTAACCAAATATCTACAATCAGGACAGACCACTATTTCTAATTTATTATTCGTAAATTACCGGAAAATGGGGTTAGAATCAGAAGAGTTTCTGTTTGTTTTGCAGTTGCACATGAAGCAACAAGAAGGAGACTCTTTTCCTGACTTACAGTTGATAGCAATCAACATGGGCTTGAAATCAGATCAGGTTTATCAAATTTTAAATCGATTGGTTAGTGGTGGCTTTATCGCAATTGAGACGATTACTGTTGATGGTAAAAAAGCGGATCAATACAATTTACTTCCGTTATATGAACGACTTGAAAAGTATTTAGATAGTCAAGCATCAAAAGCCAAAGAAAATCAACAAGAGCAAGAAATTCAATCGGTCTACCGTTCGTTTGAACAAGAATTTGGTCGGCCGTTGTCTGCAATCGAGTTCCAACGAATTGGTCAATGGTTAGAAGAAGATCACTATCAACCAGAAGTACTAAAGCTTGCTTTGCGTGAGGCAGTGTTGAACCAAGCGTATAGCTTTAACTATGTTGACCGAATTTTGTTATCTTGGGAACGAAAAAATTTGCGGACAAAGCAACAAGTTGAGGAAGAACAAAAACGACGTAAACAGCAATTATTACAAAAAGAAGTAGAACAATCTTCACAATCAGAGGATTTGCCTAAAGTTTCTTTGACAAATTGGTTGGAAGAAGAACTGAGAAACGAAACGAAGTAGAAAATGATGAGGAAGACAAGATGCTAAGTAAAGAAAATACAATGTTAGCGATTGAAGAAATGTACAAGATGTTTCCCGATGCACACGGGGAACTCGTTCATAAAAATCCTTTTGAATTATTGATTGCTGTGATTTTGAGTGCGCAAGCAACGGACGTTTCAGTAAATAAAGCAACACCGGGATTATTTCAAGCATTTCCTGATCCCGAAACACTGGCGCAGGCTTCTGTCGAAGAAATTATTCCAAAAATCAAAACGATTGGGCTGTATCGAAACAAAGCAAAGAATATAAAAGCTTGTGCGGAACAACTATTGGAGCGTTTCAATGGAAAAGTTCCTAGCACTCGAGAAGAACTGATGTCATTGCCTGGAGTGGGGCGTAAGACAGCTGACGTTGTGTTAGGTGATGCTTTTGGAATTCCAGCTATTGCGGTTGATACTCATGTCGAGCGAGTTTCTAAACGATTACGAATTTGTAAATTAAATGCAAGTGTACTTGAAGTGGAAGAAACTTTGATGCGAAAAGTGCCAGAAAATCTTTGGGTGAAAACACATCATACCATGATCTTTTTTGGTCGTTATCATTGCACAGCGAGAAATCCAAAGTGTGAAGTTTGTCCTTTGTTACCGATGTGCCAAGACGGAAAAATGCGGATGAAAGAAAAAGAAAAGGCCAGGACGAAATGACGTCCTGACCTTTTTTGTGTATTATGCTGCTCAATTAGTTATCAGTAACAACTTATGAACTCGAACTAGCTTTTTCAGAGCGAGCGGCGTTTTCAGTATCACTTGTTGGTGGCTCAGTTGAAGGTGTTTCTGGTGATGTTTCTGATTCAACTGTCGATGAGCTGCTCGAACTTGAAGGCGCTGGTTCTACTGAAGAGCTAGAAGAGGAGCTGCTTTCAACCGTTGTTGAAGATTCTGTGCTTGACTCAACAGTGGTTGACGAAGTAGTGCTTGTTTCTGGTTCAACCGTTGAACTAGGTACTGGAACATTGGAAATTTTTGGTGCGCTGTAACTTGGTACAGTATACTGGTCTTTATAATAAAGTTCATTGTTTACACGAATCAAATCATTTGGCATGACCCAATCTTCATTTGAAACACTGGCAGAAACATATTGCATCAATTCACGATAGACATCAGAAGCAACGTGTGATGAAGCATCAGTAACTGGTGTCATCTTCTCATTGTAGCCTGTCCAAACCGAAATCGCATAGTTTGGTGTATATCCAGCAAATAAAATATCAGGATAGACACCAGAAGAAAGACCAATTTTTGCGTATTCATCGTCTGTATAGTTAGATGTGCCAGTCTTACCAGCTTGGTATAAGCCGGGAATCTGAGCGTTAGTCCCAGTTCCTTTTGTCAAAGTGTCTTTCAAGATATCAGTTACCATGTAGGCAGTTTCTTCTGACATCGCTCTGGTTCCTTCAGGATCAAATGTTTCCTCTGTTCCGTCCTGATAGATTACTTTGTTGACGTACTGTGGTTTGTAGTAGGTACCACCGTTGGCTAAAGCTGCGTAAGCCGCCGCCATTTTTAAGGAAGAAGCACCATATTTTGTTCCGTCCTGCTCTTCTGTATTACTTGAAATGGCGTTTGATTGATGAATCGTACGGTAATCAATACCAATGCCGCTTAAGAAAGAAGCGACCTTGTCCGCACCAACTTCGTTAAAGAGTTTAACTGCGGGAACATTTCGTGAGTCGTATAGTGCTTGTCGTAAAGTGATTGTCCCCATGTAGCGGTTATCCCAGTTCATGACAGGCGTAGTTGTTCCTTCGTAGTTATAAGGAGCATCGGAAATCGTTTTGCCAGTAGAATATTTTAAATACTCAAAGGCAGGTGCATAATCCGTAATTGGCTTCATTGTTGAACCAAAATCACGTGATGTATTGACAGCCAGGTTGTTTCCAAGAGTAACGTCTTCAGCGACTTTTCGAGCACCGATTTGTGCTTTGACTTGTCCTGTTTTTGTGTCAATCAAAGTGGAAGCAACTTGCATTTGATCATCAGGATAAGTGACGTATTGATCGGTATTTACAATATTATATAGTTGTTTCTGAGCATCTAAATCAAGATTTGTGTAAATATCAAGACCATCGGTGTAAACATTCTTGTCTGTTTTTTCTTCGATCTCGTTGATTACTTCTTTTACATAGTTATCTACGATTTTTGTATTGTCATCACCTGAAGATAATTCTTGCAGGCCATCTGTTACGGGCACATTTACTGCTTGATCGTACTCTGCTTGAGTGATTTTTTCGTTTTGCAGCATTGTGTAAAGGACAATGTCACGGCGTTTTTTTGCTTGTTCAGGATAAGTATATGGATCATAAGCGGAAGGTGCTTGAGGCATCCCAGCTAGAAGCGCCGTTTGTGCTAACGATAACTCGGGTAATCTTTTTCCAAAGTACATTTCTGCGGCTGTTTCCATGCCATAAAAACCATTTGCCATATAGACTTTATTTACGTAGTAAGTCAGAATTTCTTCTTTTGATTTTTCTTGCTCTAGCTTGACAGCCATCCAAGCTTCTTGTGCTTTTCTCTTTAGCGTTTGATCTTCTGCTTTGGTTGAGAAGAAGGAAAGTTTGATCAATTGCTGAGTCAAAGTACTTCCGCCTTGTAGTCCGCCAGACGTAAAGTTTGATAACGCCGAACCCAGAATGCGGACAGGATCGACACCAATATGTTTGTAGAAACGACGATCCTCGACAGAAACGATGGCGTCTTGTAATTGCTGTGGCAATTCATTGGCGGTGATTTTTTCGCGTTTTTCTGCACCTAGATCCTCAAATAGTTCGCCGGTGGAAGTATAAAGCTTTGACGAAACAGTAGCGTCTAATTCTTTGTCAGTGAGGGCAGGGGCGTCTTTTGCATAAAACCAAAACAGACCAACACCAGATAAGAATAAGATACAACCAATAAAAACAAGACCAAGTAAGATTTTGACAATCAAATTTTTTCCGTTTTTTTGTTTACCAGAGCCATTTCCAGAACTTGATTTCGTTCCTTTTTTCTGGGGAGGACTTGCTTTTCTTCGCGAAGTTCTCGTTTGTTCATTTGCCATTAGTGCTTTTCTCCTTTTGATAATGATAGATAGCGATCGACGGCATCAAGATAAGGGACGCGTGGTAGGAAACCAGGGGTGATTTCAATGCCAAGTTCTTCAATCGATGCGAGTGGCAAAGACTTTCTACCGCCATCTTTTTGTTGATACCAATAGTCGATCAGATGTGTACTATTTAAATAGAAGCAACGTTTTAGACTAGAAAACCATAGTAAAACAAAACAGATACCATCTTGTTTTAAACAAGACTCCATGTGTTTGATTTGATGTTCGTGAAAGTTGTTGAATGGAAAAGAGGTTTTATTTTTTGTCTCTTTCGCTTCAAAATCCAAATAGAAACCTCGATAGACACCGTTGTAATCTGTTGTCGAAGCTTGGGTAAAGTAAGCTTCCTTAATCACTGCGGCACTTCTTCGAGGGTAATCGACTTTAACGATTTGAATAGGTGTTGGTTTCTTGTGAACGACTGCCAAATTTTTTGACAGATAAAAGTTGTTGCTTTCATTGATAGCTTCTTCAAATGACATACCTCGGTTACCAAAAATAGTAGAAGAAGTTTTTTTTTCTTGAATTTTTGGTTTTGAAGAGGCATCCTTAGAATAAGGTTGGCCATTAGGGTAGCGTAAGACCATATTTAATCACACTCCTGCGCACATTATAGCAAAAAAAAGCAGAGAAAGAAAAGAAATCAGGCGGTGAATCAATTGAAAGTAATCTATGTTTCAGGCTATCGAAGCTTTGAACTGGGTGTTTTTCAGGAAAAGGATCCAAAAATCAAAGTTATTAAAAATGTTTTAAAAAAAGAAATTCGCCAATTAACGGAAGAAGGATTAGAGTGGGTGATTAGCAGTGGCAACCTTGGTGTTGAGTTATGGGTTACTGAAGTTGTAGCCGAATTGAAGCAAGAGTATCCTAAATTACATCTAGGAATTATTTATCCGTTTGCTGAATTTGGTAGTAATTGGAACGAAACAAATCAAGAAAAGAAAATGTTAGCGGAACAAGTGGCAGACTACGTTGAGTCGGTCAGTCATCTACCTTATAAAAATCCTAATCAATTAAAAAATCATACACAATTTCTACTTACACATACAGATGGTACTTTGTTGATCTATGACCCAGAATACATTGGAAAAACAGATTATTTTTTGCGTGATGCAAAAAAAATGCAGGAAGTTAAACCTTACGAGATTCATTTGATTAGCATGGATGATTTACAAAATTCTGTGGAATAAAAGTAGATAGTGTTTGATTTATAGTTATTTTTCCGATACAATGGGAAAAGTAGAAAAGTTATAATGTAAACGAGAATTAAATAGAGGTGTAAATATGGCGAATTTGATTTATAGTCCAAAAGACATTTTACAACAAGAATTCAAAACCAAAATGCGTGGATACGATCCGATTGAAGTCGACGAATTTTTGGACAATATTATTAAAGATTATGAAGCATACAGCAAAGAACTCCTTGCTTTACAAGAAGAAAATGATCGTTTGAGTGCTAAAGTTGCTCAACTATCAAAAACACAAGGAACACAAACTCGCGTGCAACCAACAGAAGCACCTAAGAGTACAGCAGTAACAAACTTTGATATTTTGAAACGTTTATCAAATCTTGAACGTGAAGTTTTTGGAAAAAAACTTGACCAAGCAACACCAGCTGCTTCTGCACAACCAAATGCAGGCAACTATACAAATGCAGATGCAAGTGATGACAACGAAAAAACACGTCAATTTTAATTAGTGAATTTTTGCGGTTTTCGGGTAATCGCGGTCTGACTTGATCAGGCTGAGGAAAGTCCATGCTCGCACAGACTGTGATGTCTGTAGTGTTCGTGCTTAGCGAAAAGATAAGCTAAGGTACTCTAAGGAGTAACGGCAGGAAAACGAGCTAAGGTTTCGACTATGCTTTAGTATCCTTGAAAGTGCCACAGTGACGAAGCGAATCGGGAAACTTATTCGGTGGAACGCGGTAAACCCCTCGAGCGAGCAACCCAAACAATGGTAGGGGCGCTTTTTGCTAGGAATCAGAACAAGGCAAAAGGGCAGGTAAACTGCAGATAGATGGTTACCCCTTTATTTCTTCTCCCTGGAGGAATAAAGGACAAAACATGGCTTACAGAAAATCGCAATAATCAGGGAATACCTTCCAACGATGTTGTGAAGGTTTTTTTTATAAATAAGGAGATTAGTATGGATAAAAATAGAAAATTTAACCTTGTAGCAACTGCCGCAAGCGGTTTAGAAGCTCTTGTTGGGAAAGAATTACGTGATTTAGGAATTGATTGTCAAGTGGAAAACGGTCGTGCGCGTTTTGAGGGCACGATGGAAACAATCGCAACAGCGAACTTATGGTTGCGTACAGCAGACCGTGTCAAAATCGTTGTAGGTGAGTTTGATGCATTTACGTTTGATGAATTATTTGAAAATGTGAAAGCTTTACCATGGGAAGATTTTTTACCTTTAGATGCAGAATTTCCAGTTGCTGGAAAATCGATTAAATCAAAACTATATAGTACACCGGATTGTCAAGCAATCACTAAGAAAGCAATTGTTGATCGTTTGCGTACGTATTACCACCGGCCAGCTTCTGTACCGTTGACAGAAACCGGTGCTCATTTTCAATTAGAAGTTGCTTTGCTGAAAGACCATGTGATGGTCACGTTAGATACGACAGGACCAAGTTTATTTAAACGTGGCTATCGTTTGGAAAAAGGTGGCGCACCATTAAAAGAAAATATGGCAGCTGCGCTAATCGCACTAACAACATGGCGTAAAGATCGTCCTTTTTATGATCCTGTTTGTGGTTCTGGAACTATTTGTATTGAGGCAGCCTTAATTGGACACAATATTGCACCAGGATTTAACCGTGAGTTTGTTTGTGAATCATGGGAATGGTTTGACAATAACATCATGGAAGAAGTACGTGCTGCAGCAGAAGAACAAGCTGATTACGATGTAGAACTAGATATTACTGGTTCAGATATCAATGGACGAATGATTGAAATCGCAAAAGCGAATGCGGAAGAAATTGGATTGGGTGATTCAATTACCTTTAAGCAACAAGCGTTGAAAGATTTCAAGACGGATAAAGAATATGGCGTAATCGTTGCTAACCCACCGTATGGAGAACGCTTGGGTGAGGAAGAAACAGTTCGTAAGCTGTATCGAGAAATGGGTGACGTATTTAGACCATTGAAAACATGGAGTAAATACATCTTGACCAGTGATTTAGCATTTGAAGAATATTACGGACAAAAAGCAACAAAGAAACGTAAATTATATAACGGTGCTTTAAGAACTGATTTATTCCAGTACTGGGGAACACGTCCACCTCGTGTGAAAAAAGAAGGTTAGGATTTGTTTTTAAATTTGGATTTTTGGAGGAATGACAGATGAAAGAAACAGAATTTTTACAAGAATTAAAAGAAATTAACCTTTTGCAACAAGCATTAGGTATTTTGGACTGGGATACACAGACAGGGATGCCTGAAAAAGCCAGTGAATACCGTAGTGCTGTTGACAGTTACTTGTACAGCCTTTACTTTGCGAAAAAAGTAGGACCTAAAATCGAGGAAGCACTTGCTTATTTTGGCGAGCATCCAGAAGAATTATCTGAAGTAGGTCAAGCCGCATATCGGAAAGTGAAAGAAGACTTTGAACTAGAACATAATGTGCCTCAAGAATTGATGACAAAATATAGCGCAGCAATTTCTTCTGCGCATGGTCAATGGCAAAAATCACGAGAAACAAAACAGTTTGCTGATTTTGAATCAGCGTTGACACAAAATATTGAATTGACCAAAGAGCTGATTCCTTATTGGCAAAAAGATGAAAAGACGCCTTATGACGTGCTGTTGAATCAGTATGAACCAGGCATGACTGTTGAAATTCTAGACAAAGTATTTGCACAATTAAAAGATGGAATCATGTCTATTCGTGAAGAAATTAGTGAAAAAGGAACAGAACCTGAAACCAGTTTTCTTTCACGTAAAATGACGAAAGAACAACAAAAACGATTCGTTGTGGGCGTTATCGAACAATTAGGGTATGATTTCAGCCGAGGGCGTTTAGATGATACAATCCATCCATTTATGACCGGTATCAATCCCAATGATGCACGAATCACAACTCGTTGGAATGAACATGATTTTCAAATGGCTGTTTTTGGTGTTATCCATGAAGCAGGTCACGGAATGTATGAACAAGATATTGACGATAAATATGCGTATACACCCGTTTATCAAGGCGCTTCAATGGGCATTCATGAATCGCAATCTTTATTTAACGAAATTATTGTTGGAAGCAATCGAAGCTTCTGGGAAAAACAATATCCTTTCTTCCAAGAATGCGCAGAAGGGGCATTTGCTGATATTGCGTTTGCTGATTTCTACCGCTCATTGAAACGTACACGAGCAAGTTTGATTCGCATTGAGGCAGATAGTTTAACTTATCCTTTGCATATTATTATTCGTTACGAAATCGAGAAAATGATTTTCAATGAAAATTTAGCAATTGCTGAACTTCCAGAAGTCTGGAATCAAAAATACGAAGAATATTTAGGTGTTCGGCCAACCAATGATCTGGAAGGAATCCTTCAAGATGTCCACTGGTCAGGTGCAAGTTTTGGCTATTTCCCTTCATATGCTCTTGGGTACATGTATGCAGCGCAACTATTACATGCACTAGAAAAAGAATTGTCAATTGATGAGGTTTTAGCTTCAGATGACTATTCACCAATCAAGAAGTGGATGGAAAAACATATTCACCAATATGGGGCTTCAAGAAAACCAAACCAATTGATTCAGGATGCTACAAATGAACCACTAAATCCTAATTATTTGATTGAATATATGCGAAACCTATACTTCGACGTGTACCAAGTAAACTAAAACTGGAAGTCTGGAACATTGTTTCATTTGTTCCAGACTTTTTCTGTTCGATGAATTTGTTAAAAATGAGGAGAAAAATTAATGTGGGGGTAGAAAAATGGGCGAAAAACTAAAAAAGATAGCTGCGTATAGTTTCAATCAATTGAAAAATGATCAAACAGGTCATGGAGAAGACCATACGAAGCGAGTTGTTCAGTTAGCAACAGATATCTTAGCAACAGAACCAACTGCTGATCGAGAAATTACCTTGGCGGCGGCTTATCTTCACGATACGATTGATGATAAAGTCGTTTCTGATGAAGCACAGGCGAAAAAAGAATTAGTTACTTTTTTAAAAGAGATTGATTTAACCGAGCATCAAATCACCGCAATTTTTTCTATTATTGAAAATATGTCCTTTTCTAAAAGTCTTGGAGAAAATGCCGAAGAATTAACGATTGAAGGAGAAATTGTTCAAGATGCAGATCGGCTGGATGCATTAGGTGCAATTGGGATTTTGAGAACAGCTTATTTTGGTGGTGGACATGGTCATCCCATTCATGATCCTGAGATGCTGCCACAAAAGTATGCGAATAAAGCCGATTATCGTAAAGGTTCCACCGTTATCAATCATTTTTATGAAAAGTTATTTTTATTGCCTGCACAAATGAATACCGTTTATGGGAAAACAGAAGCGCAACGTCGTGAACGATTTATGCGTGATTTTTTAAAAGAATTTTATCAAGAGTGGGAGAATACAAGTGATTAGTGGAGTAAATGAAGTTTGTTAACTAATTATGTATTATGCAAACTTAGATAAAAAACAAAATACCACGACAATTATCGTAGTATTTATGTTAGTAAAAAGCTAAGAGTTCTTTTTCTTAAAACTTGTTAAGCGACGATAGCCACGAATCAGATTTAAGAAGAATAAACAACCAGCTACAATGATTGGTAACCAGATCAGATAAACTGGATAACCGATTTGAGCGGAAAGTGTTTGTGACGAAATGTTCTGCAGTTCAGTGGCGGCTTGTTGCCATGTTTGAAGGTTGAAAACCATCATGAAGCCGGAAATAATCAACAAAATAAAACCTAGATAATGGATTTTGGTTTTTTTGCGTAGATACGCAAATCCTAAATACAGCACGAATAAAAAAACTGGAACTCCAAAGACAAAATAGAAATTCAGCACTTCGACACCTCCTCGTATACCATTTATGATACTTCAAATTGGCTGAATTGAGAAATAATAGCGTCGTTGCTTGATTAAGCATTGAAATGCTTGATAAAATGTATGTTGATACTCAAGAAAATTTATAAAAAGTGTGGTGGGTTGTTATGGCAAGTTATATTGAACCAATTCGGTTTGCATTATTTGTATTTCCATTTTTAGCACTAGCAATTTCGTCGGTCTTCTTTATTTATGAATACCGTAAATATGGAACATTTCTCTTATATCGAGGTGTTATTCTTTATTCTTTTGTATTTTACCTATTATGTGCATATTTTCTAGTTATTCTACCATTACCAGCAAGGGAAACAGTGGCTCAGATGACAGGACCTAAAATGGAGCTAGAGTTGTTTGCTTCATGGCATCATTTTTGGAATCAAACAGTATTAAACATTCATGATCCGAGTACTTATTTAGCTGCGATGAAACAAAGCGTCTTTTTAGAACCAGTGTTTAATATCTTATTGCTGGTACCTTTTGGGATTTATTTAAGATATTATTTTAGATTATCTTTTGCAAAAACAATCATTGCAAGCTTTTGCTTATCGTTGTTTTTTGAGCTTACACAATTAAGTGGTCTGTACTTTATTTATCCTAGACCGTATCGCTTGTTTGATGTGAATGATTTGCTTCACAACACGCTGGGGGGCACACTAGGTTATCTTATAGCACCAATTTTCACTTTCATGTTGCCGACGAGAGCGAGAATGGATGAGATATCTTATGAGAAAGGTCAAAAAGTTTCCTTAACAAGAAGATTGGTTGCATATTTGATTGACTGGGTATTTTTGGGAATACTAGATAGCGTCATCTCTATTTTGCTACAATTAATGTTCAAAAAAGATGTCGTTACGACGAACAGTGAGTGGATTTTCCTAGAAGTTTTCTTGTATTTTATCGTTTTGACTTATCTAACAAATGGTAAGACACTTGGAAAAAAAGTTGTACGCATTCAAGTTGTGGAAGAAAAGAAAGAACGGATTTCTTTTAAGGCATTGTTGATTCGTTATAGCTATCTCTATTTCTTGTTTTATGGTTTGAGTTGGGCAATTCAATTTTCACAACAAATCATGGACCAATCAACTGGTGTACTGCAAATGACGGCGATTTTTGTTTTTATGGGCTTGATGTTTGCTCAAGGAATTTTTGTCTTGAATCTCGTACTTTCGTTTGTGAGGAAAAAAAGTGTCTTGTTTTATGAAAAAGCAAGTCATACCTACACCATCAGCACGATCAAAAATAAATAAATTGAAAATTGCTGATGAAATCTGATGAGATATTGTAAAGAAGGCGCGAATCACTGTTTGAGAATAAGAGAGCAAAAATCATGCGGCTGTGTTATAATGCCAAAGTCGTGAAAAATTAAAGAGAAGAGGTGCATAGATGAATAATTTTGATAAATTCAACTTTCAACCATTTATTAACGAAGCATTGACAGCAAAGGGCTTCGTGCAACCAACGGAAGTACAAGAAAAATTGATTCCATTGATTGCCAAAGGAAAAAATATTGTTGGTCAATCACAAACAGGTTCTGGAAAAACACATACATTTTTATTGCCACTATTTAATAAAATTAATGCTACAAAGGAAGAAGTCCAAGTAGTCATTACTGCTCCAAGTCGCGAATTAGCTGCACAAATTTATAAGGCCGCTAATCAGCTTGCACAATTTTCATCACCAGAAATTCGTGTCAGCAATTTTGTTGGTGGAACGGATAAGCAACGCCAATTGGATCGTTTACGTCACCAACAACCACATGTCGTAGTTGGAACACCAGGTCGTATTTTAGATATGATGAATGAACAAGCGTTAAAAATCCATACAGCATTTGCGTTTGTTGTCGATGAAGCAGATATGACATTGGATATGGGATTCTTAAATGAAGTCGATCAAATCGCAGGTCGTTTACCTGAAAAAGTTCAATTTTTAGTATTCTCAGCAACAATCCCAGAAAAATTGCGTCCATTTTTGCGTAAATATATGCAAAACCCTATTATCGAAGAAATCAAACCAAAAGCAATTATCTCTGAAGATATTGAAAACTGGTTGATGTCGACGAAAGGCAAAGATAAAAATAAAATGATCTATCAATTATTGACAATTGGTCATCCGTATTTAGCAATTGTATTTGCAAATACGAAACAACATGTTGATGAAATCGCAGATTATTTGAAGAAAAAAGGTTTGAAAGTTGCGAAAATTCATGGAGGCATCACTCCTCGCGAACGTAAACGCGTGATGCGCCAAGTACAAGATTTAGAATTTCAATATGTAGTAGCAACCGACCTTGCTGCACGAGGAATCGATATTGAAGGGGTCTCACATGTGATCAACGCAGAGATTCCTGAAGATACAGATTTCTTCATTCACCGTGTCGGTCGAACGGGGAGAAATGGTCTCAAAGGAACGGCAATCACGCTTTATTCGCCAAGTGATGAACAATCAATTGACATGTTGGAAACGTTAGGTGTCAAATTTGAACCGAAAGAAATCAAAGACGGCGAAATTATGAAAACTTATGACCGAAATCGTCGAACAAAACGCGAAAAATCAAAAGACACATTGGATCCAACATTGATTGGGTTAGTGAAAAAGAAAAAGAAAAAAATTAAACCGGGCTACAAGAAGAAGATTGATTGGGCGATTGCTGAAAAGAACAAACAAGAACGTAAAATCGAACGTCGCCAACAGTCACGAACAGCTCGTAAAAATAAAAAAAGTTCACATAAATAAAAAGGTTGTGGCTCCAAGCGCTCAGCTTCGAAAAAATAATGAAGAACTGACAAAAATAGCTGCTTATGTTTTTGGACAGTTATGAATTGTTTCGAGAAGTTGCTTGAGAAACACCGTGAAAGAGGATGTGGCGCAAAACGATTTGCTCCGACAAGATAGCGTGGAAGCACACAAAATAGCAGTCCACATTTTGAAGTGAATGCAAACTTTCTTGAGGAGTTGTTTTGAGAACACCGTGAGTAAGGTTGTGGAGAAAGTGTTCAACTCCAATAAATAAAAACAAATTTTTGTGAAATTTAGGCTTATTTGGAAGGAGTTACTTCTTGAACACCGTTTATTCGTAAAAAAGAGTCTGAGACAAAAATATTCAAGAAAAAAACCGTCTAAAATTCGTTTTTTGAAAACGTTGATTTTAGGCGGTTTTACTATTGAAATCAGAGTTAAGGACAAACAGATTTTTTAGATTTGTCTAAGTTTTTTTATACTGTTATTGAGTTAGCTAATCATAAAATTTTTTCCATGCCTACACAAAGAATGCCATCTTCTTCAAAAGGTGGCGTACAGGAAACATACCCACAGCGTTCATAAAATGACTGCGCTGTTAACTCAGCGACTAAATAGCTTAACCGACAGCCATTATTTTTGGCAACTTGTTCTGCCTTGAACAACAGTGAACGTCCAATGCCTTTTTTGCGGTAGGGTTTTGCCACACAAAAACGGTCAGGCTGAAAACATGTTTCGCTTTTCAGTTGATAACGTAAAGTCGCAACAGGAATTAGATCATCAAGGAGTAAAAAATAATTTCTTTGACTGGTATCGAGTGCATCAAACTCCCATTCTGGTGGAATATGCTGTTCTAAAACAAAGACTTCATAGCGAAGTGCGAAGCTTGCTGCTTGAATCCAAGTTTCATTACCAAAAAAGTCGTTCATGAATCTTTTCCTCCAATCAACTTTTTTTATTTATCGTAACACAGACGGAGAGCAGCAAAAAGAGCCAAAATAGAAAAGCTTTATTGACAGATATCCGGGAAGTGCGTATACTTAACGAGTACAAAAAAGGACATGATTTGTTTTTAGTGGCTCACAGAAAATTCTTTCTAGGCTGAAAAAAGAATAGTTACCAATCAAATTGCTCCCTTTTTTCTTTTGATAGAAATATCAACGCAACTCAGCGTTATCGAGTTTAAGAGGTAATGATCAAACATCATTGCAACCAAGGTGGTACCGCGAGTTTTCGTCCTTGGCTGTAATGGTGTTTTTTGTATTGAAAAACAACGAGAGAAGGTAATGGAATGAAACAATTAAGTAGTGCACAAGTTCGTCAAATGTTTTTAGATTTTTTCCAATCAAAAGGACACACAATCGAGCCAAGCGCCTCATTAGTGCCAGTTAACGATCCAACTTTGTTATGGATCAACTCAGGAGTAGCAACCTTAAAAAAATATTTTGATGGTTCAGTTGTTCCAGAAAATCCAAGAATCACTAATGCACAAAAATCAATTCGAACAAATGATATTGAAAATGTCGGAAAAACTGCTCGCCATCACACAATGTTTGAAATGTTAGGAAACTTTTCTATCGGAGATTATTTCAAAGAAGAAGCAATCCACTGGGCATGGGAATTTTTGACCAGCCCTGAATGGATGGCCTTTGACCCTGAAAAGTTATATGTTACTGTCTATCCAAAAGATACGGAAGCAAAACGCATCTGGCACGAAGAAGTGGGCTTACCTATGAATCATATCATCGATGTAGAAGATAATTTCTGGGATATTGGTGCCGGTCCTTGTGGTCCCGATACGGAAATCTTCTATGATCGTGGAGAATCTTATAATGATTTAGCAGAAGATGATCCTGAAAACTATCCTGGTGGCGAAAATGAGCGTTATTTAGAAATCTGGAACTTGGTATTTTCTGAGTTTAACCACAAACCAGACAACACATTTGAACCACTACCACATAAAAACATTGATACGGGCATGGGATTAGAACGCATGGTTTCTATCGTTCAAGATGCACCAACGAATTTTGAAACAGATTTGTTTATGCCAATCATTCATGCGGTTGAAAAATTAAGCAACCAAGTGAAGTACGGTGAAAGCTCAGCAACGGATATTTCTTATAAAGTAATTGCTGACCACATTCGTGCATTATCTTTTGCAATTGGAGATGGCGCACTACCTTCAAATGAAGGACGCGGTTATGTATTACGCCGTTTATTACGTCGTGCAGTTATGCATGGTAAAAAATTGGGAATCAATCAAGCTTTCTTGTATAAATTAGTTCCAGTTGTTGGAGAAATCATGGTTAGCTACTATCCAGAAGTGTTACAACAAAAAGAATTTATTGAAAAAGTCATTCGGACAGAAGAAGAACGCTTTAACGAAACAATTAATGAAGGTCTAGATATCTTGAACCAAGTGATTGAAGAGGTAAAAGCAGCAAACGGAACGACTTTAGCTGGTAAAGATATCTTTAAGCTTTATGATACTTATGGTTTCCCAGTAGAATTAACTGAAGAAGTAGCGGAAGACGAAGGTTTGAAAGTCGATCATGCTGGCTTTGAAAAAGAAATGGAAGCACAAAGAGAACGTGCCCGCTCTGCAAGAAGCACGGAAAAATCAATGGGCGTTCAATCAGCATTATTAACGGATATCAAAGTGGATAGCAAATTTATTGGTTACACAGAAGTTGAGGCAGACAGCAAATTATTAGTAATCGTTCAAGACGAAGAATTACTAAGTGAAGTAACAGAAGGCGTTGCTCAAATGATTTTTGCTGAAACACCTTTCTATGCAGAAATGGGTGGACAAGTTGCTGATCAAGGTTGGATTTTAAATGATGCACAAGAAGTGGTTGCAACAGTTACAGATGTTCAAAAAGCACCAAACGGTCAATTTATGCACACAGTAACAGTCAAATCACCAATGCAAGAAGGTACAATCTATCATTTAGCAATCAACGAACCAATGCGTAATCGAATCATTAAAAACCATACAGCGACTCACTTATTGCATAAAGCGTTAAAAGAAACATTAGGTGAACATGCAAACCAAGCAGGTTCATTAGTTGCACCTGGACACTTACGTTTTGACTTCACTCACTTTGGCCAAATCACAGCAGATGAACTAGTTCAAATGGAACGAATCGTCAATGAAAAAATTTGGGAAGCTATTCCAGTTCAAACAATCGAAACAGACATTGACACAGCAAAAAATATGGGGGCAATGGCCTTGTTTGGTGAAAAATATGGTCGTGAAGTCCGCGTCGTCAACATTGGCGAATGGTCAATCGAACTTTGTGGTGGGACACACGTATCAAACACAGAAGACATCGGTATTTTCAAAATCGTTTCTGAATCAGGAATCGGTGCTGGCGTTCGTCGTATCGAAGCTGTTACAAGTAAAGAAGCTTACGAACTACTAGAAGGTGAGGAGCAACAATTAAAAGAAGTTGCAGCAATCGTCAAATCACCTCAATTAAAAGAAGTAGTTGCAAAAACAGAACAATTACAACAACAATTACGTGAATTACAAAAAGAAAATGAAAAATTAGCAAGTAAATTAGCTAATCAACAAGCCGGAGACATTTTCAAAGAGTCAGAAACGGTTGCTGGAAAAACATTGATTGCTTCACAAGTGAAAGTGAAAGACATGAATCAATTACGTCAATTAGCAGACCAATGGAAACAAAAAGCAATTTCTGACATTCTTGTTCTGGCAAATGAGCAAGACGGAAAAGTTAGTTTGTTAGTGGCTATGTCGAAGGAAGCAAATGAAGCCGGATTAAAAGCTGGGGACTTAATCAAAGCAATCGCACCGAAAGTTGGCGGTGGCGGCGGCGGACGTCCAGACATGGCACAAGCAGGCGGTAAAAATCCAGCAGGTATTCCAGATGCATTAGCCGAAGCAAAAAATTGGTTGCTTAACCAATAATCGTTTGTTAAAATTTAACGTTCAAAGATAAGCAAGACTTGGAGTGCTATTGAAAAATAGCCATTCCAAGTCCGCTTGTTTTTTTGTGTCTATTTTAGGATAAAGGTAAATAGTTGACGAATGAGCAAGAACTTTTTACGATGAAAAGAAAAAGGTGGGGTTTAAGATGAATAGTAGAAATAAAACATTTCGTTTAGTATTACGCGCAGTCTTGTTAGCAATCATTCTTGTTCAAGCAATGGTTCCCTGGCTGGGCTTCATTCCGTTAGGGTTTATTAGCTTAACAATCATCCATATTACAGTTATTGTAGCAGCCGTTGTATTAGGACCTAAAGATGGCATGCTGATTGGCTTGTTCTGGGGAATTGCGACTATTGTTCGCGCGTTTGCCATGCCGACGACTCCTTTTGATACGTTAGTCTTTACGAATCCAATCATTTCAGTGGTCCCACGGGTACTTGTTGGTTTGGTTGCCGGTGTTATCTTTCATTGGATTTATCGTAAAAATCAATCTGTGGTGATGGGGGCTGCTGTTGCAGGAGTACTGGGTTCCCTAACGAATACTTTACTTGTTTTAGGTTTTATGGGAATGTTTTATACAAGTGCGACTGCCAATGCTTATGGCGTGGACACATCACTTTTATTTAAAACTTTGATCGGAGTTGCGGGAATCAATGGTGTTCCAGAAGCAATTGGGGCAGGAGTTATTACGCCGCTTCTTGCTAAAGCACTCTTTGCGGCGACTCCTTTGAAACCAGAATAAAAAATTTAATTGAGAGCAGATCTTTTCAGATAAGGGAGTAAGAGTGTGACAAGAAAACAAACGACAGAAAAAACAACGAGTAGAGAACGAACGAAACAAGGAATCTTGGCAGGTGTCTTAGGCTTGATTTCCAATTTGATTTTATTTATTTCCAAATTTATGATTGGAATCTTATCAGGCAGTGTGTCAATCATGGCAGATGCAATCAACAGTTTGTCGGATACTGCTTCCTCTGTGTTGACCTTGATTGGGTTTAAGATTGCAGCTAAACCAGCAGATAAAGAGCACCCATATGGACATGAACGGTTTGAATATATCAGTGGATTATTTGTGTCAATCATTATTTCTTATGTGGGATTTACATTTTTAGAATCTTCTTTTCAAAAAATTATCCATCCAGAAAATGTTATTTTGACACCAGTTGTCTTTTTAGTCTTGGTTTTTTCAATTGGTTTGAAGTTTATTCAAGGGAAAATGTATAGTCGAATCGCAACAAAAATTGATTCGAATGCTTTGCGAGCTACTTCAACTGATAGTTACAATGATGTATTTACAACGTTAGCGGTTTTGATTTCAGCGGGTATTGAATGGTTGACTGGATGGAGAATCGATGGCTATATTGGATTTGCATTAGCATTATATATTTTGTATAGCGGTGGAATGATGGTTCGTGACTTTGTCTATGAGTTGATGGGTAGCCGACCTACAACAGAAGAAATCGAAGAAATGGAAGATTCGCTGAATAATTACGATCAAATTTTAGGTTATCATGATTTGTTAGTACACAATTATGGACCAAGTAAACGATTTGCATCTGTTCATATCGAAGTGGATGATAGTTTAGATTTGAATCAGGCGCATCGTATTGTTGACCGAATCGAAAAAGATTTCAAAGAACGTTTAGCAGTTGATTTGGTTTGTCATTTAGATCCTGTTCCAGTGAGTAATGAACGTTATTTAGCGGTATTACAGACATTGCGTGAAATTGTTGCAACTACAGCAGAAGGACTTAAAATTCATGATTTTCGTGTGATAAAAGAAGGAGAAATTTTGCAATTTGATGTGGTTGTTCCACAGAAATGTCATTTCTCTGATGAGAAATTGGAAGAAATTATTCGGGAGCAAGTCAAGCAGAAGATTGGGAAGTATCAGGTGGAGATTACTTTCGATCATAATTATTTGTTGTGAAAGGTTGTGACTCCAAGCGCTTAGCTTCAAGCAATAAGAAAACTTTTCTAAAAATAGTTCCTCATATTTTTATGAAAAGAGGGCTTATTGCCGAAGAAGCTGATTGGGGAACACCGTGAATAAGGTTGTGACCCCAAGCATCCAGCTTCGAAAAAACAAAGAGCGACTGACAAAAATAACCTTTCATATTTTTGAACAGTTGAGAGTTATTGCGAGGAGTTGTTTTGGGAACACCGTAAATAAGGTTGTGGCGCAAAACGCTTAGCTTTGAGCAATAAGGAAACTTTTCTACCAGTTAAATCGTAACCTAAGGAAGTATCTTAATAACCTTGAAAAGTTTATTAAAAGACCGAAAACGATGGAGTTTAGTAAGCTTCATCGTTTTCGGTCTATTTTTTTGTTTGTTGGAGTTGTTTTTTTAATGCTTGTCGAGCTAGATTATCGGCACCTTTATTTTTACTTTCAGGAATCCATTGTAAAAGAAACAAAGAGAACGTTGGAAGAAGTGATTGGATTGCTGACAAGTAGGGCTGGAATAATTCGTTAGTTGTAAAATTTTTATCAATGGTGGAAACTAACGTTTTACTATCTGAATAACAAAAAATCGTTTCAGCGTTTAATTCCTTTTCCTTTAAAATTTCTAAAGTTTTTAAAAAGACTTCGAATTCTGCTTCGTGATTTGACCCATCAGAAAGAGGAACAGCTAGCTGTTCATAACGATTTTCTCCAAGAATCACGATGCCACCACCACTTGGACCGGGGTTGCCTTTTGTCGAGGCATCAATGTATACTCGTAACATGAATATCTCCTTTTTAAAATAAAGTAATGTTATGATATGATTATAGCATTATTACTTATCATGCGAGGTTAGACAATGAAAAAAATTATTCGCTGGCAGCCAGAATTGGCACAGTCGATCATTTATTGGTCATTGACGTTGATTATTTTCTTTTTCAGTTTGATTTTGTCACTTGAAAATACAGGACCTTATTGGAAAAGTAATGTAGTTATGGGCATTTTTGCTGTGTTTTTATTGCTAGGGTTACGTCGATCGTTTGTACTAGAAAAAAATTCAATCAAAATTCGCTATGCTGCTTTTTGGAAAGATAAAAAATTAACGTTACAGCAAGTCGAAAAGGTAGCTCCACATGATCATGGCTTGGAGTTAAAATTAACAGATGAGTTAGAGCCGACAATCTATTTATTACGTGCAAAAGATCGGGTACCCGTTCGTAATTATTTTGCGGGAACTTCACAAGAAGTATTTGTTGATCAGTCACGAAAAGATAAATCAAAGGATCAATCAAATAGTTCTCATAAACAATGAGAAAAAGGAGTTGAGGGCTTTTGTCCGCGACTCCTTTTTGGGTTACTAAAAGTATAAAAAAAGTTGAGACAAGTTTTCCTTGTCTCAACTACAATTTCCTTGTTCATTTATCATTGAATGTGATTTTAATTGAATCAATTAACTTAATTTCTTAACATGAGCTGCTTGTGTTCCGCGATTGCCTTCAATAATCTTAAACTCAACGGCTTGGTTTTCTTCCAGACTCTTAAAGCCATCTTCTTCGATTGCGGTAAAATGGACAAAAATCTCTTCCGTCTCATCATAACTGATAAATCCGTATCCTTTTTTATTGTCAAACCACTTCACGATTCCCTGGGTCAAAGCACTCACGACCTTTCTTAAAATCTACCATAGCCACATTATAAAGAGTATTTATAAGTACGTCAAATAAATAAAAGAGATGGCTTTTCTATCTATTTATTTCAATTAAAAACGTGTATAATAAAAATAACTTAACAAAAATAAAATAAATTGAATTAAAGTTCGTGTAAAGGGGTAGTTTGATGAAGAGTGATTTACAAATTTCACAAGAAACTGACTTAAAACCGATTGTTGAGATAGCTGATAAAGTAAATCTTGGCTATGAGGACCTGGAATTATATGGAAATTACAAAGCAAAAATAAATTTTTCGGCAATTGAGGAGCTAAAAGCAAAGCCGGATGGCAAACTGATTTTGGTCACGTCAATTAACCCAACACCTGCGGGGGAAGGAAAGTCAACTGTTACTGTTGGCTTGGGAGATGCACTAAATCAAATTAACAAACAGGCAGCAATCGCTTTAAGAGAACCTTCATTAGGACCCGTCATGGGGATTAAAGGTGGTGCAGCTGGCGGTGGATATGCCCAAGTTTTACCAATGGAAGACATCAATCTGCACTTTACTGGCGACATGCACGCTATTACAAGTGCGAATAATGCACTATCTGCCTTTTTAGATAACCATATCCATCAAGGAAATGAATTGAAAATTGATGCCAGACGTGTTATTTGGAAGCGTGTGGTTGACTTGAATGACCGTGAATTGCGTCAGGTGATTGTTGGCTTAGGTGGACCAATCCAGGGAGTACCAAGAGAGGATGGCTTTGACATCACCGTTGCTAGTGAAATCATGGCGATTTTATGTTTGGCAACTGATTTAGATGACTTAAAGGCGCGGCTAGCACGAATCGTCATTGGGTATACTTTTGACAGAGAACCTGTAACTGCAGGTGACTTAAAAGTAGAAGGCGCTCTTGCTTTACTTCTAAAAGATGCGTTGAAACCAAATTTAGTTCAAACAATTTATGGCACACCTGCGTTTATTCATGGTGGACCATTTGCAAATATTGCTCACGGATGTAATAGTATTTTAGCGACTAAAACAGCTTTAAAATTAGCTGATTACGTGGTTACGGAAGCTGGCTTTGGTGCAGATTTGGGCGCGGAGAAGTTTCTTGATATCAAAGTCCCTAACTTGAAAAAAGCGCCAGATGCAATTGTAATTGTTGCAACGATTCGCGCATTAAAAATGCACGGGGGTAGACAAAAGTCAGAACTACTTGAAGAAGATTTATCTGCTTTGAAAGCCGGTTTTGTTAATTTGAAACGCCACATTGAAAATATGCGTTCGTACAATATCCCTGTAATCGTGGCAATCAACGAGTTTGTTACGGATACGAAAGCAGAATTTGCATTGTTAGAAGAGTTATGTGAAAACCAAGGTGTCTTAGCTAAACGTGTCAGTGTATGGGAACAAGGCGCGCTTGGTGGTGTGGATTTAGCAAAAGCTGTAGTGGAACTAATTGCTGAACAAGCAGCTGATTATCAACCGTTATATCAATCAACTGCGACGATTTCGGAAAAAGCAGAGACAATCGTCAAAAAGATTTATGGTGGACAAGGCGTTCAATTTAGTAAAAAAGCGCAGAAACAAATCGAGGAGTTTGAGAAAAATGGTTGGAGTGGCTTGCCAATCTGCATGGCAAAAACCCAGTATTCATTTTCAGATGATCCAACGTTGCTTGGCGCACCAACTGATTTTACGATTACGATTCGAGAATTTGTTCCCAAATTAGGTGCTGGCTTTTTAGTAGCACTCACAGGTGACGTGATGACGATGCCAGGATTGCCAAAAAAACCTGCAGCGTTAAACATGGATGTAACGAATCAAGGAGAAGTGATCGGTTTGTTTTGATGATAAACGGATGATTCAAAAGAAGTGGGAGGTATGGCAAAACTTTTGTCATACCTCCTTTTTCTGAAGTTATGGTGTTCTCCAAGTAGCGCCTCGAGATAATTTATAACTATCCAAAAATGTGAAAAGCTATTTTTGTCAGTCGCTCTTTGTTTTTTTGAAGCTAACCGCTTGGAGCTACAACCTTATCCACGGTGTTTCCCAATCAGCTTCTTCGGCAATAAGCCCTCTTTTCACAAAAATATGAGAAACTATTTTTAGAAAAGTTTTCTTACTGCTTGAAGCTAACCGCTTGGAGCCACAACCTTATTCACGGTGTTCCCCAAGCAACTTCTCGAAATAACTCTCAACTGTTCAAAAATATGAAAAGCTATTTTTTTCAGTTGCTCTTTATTTTTTCGAAGCTGAACGCTTGGAGTCACAACCTTATCTAAGGTATTTTCTTTTTCATTGTTGTGTTTTAAGTTATACTAAAGCATAATAGGAGGGGCATTATGAAAATAAAATTCACCAGAAAAACTGGTTTTTATGGAATGGGAAGTTCTATTCGACTACAAATTAATGGAAAGTCTGTTTACTTAAATCAGCAAGACAGCGTGGAAGTAGAAGCAACCGTTCCACTAACGATGCAAGTCACGTTTTTTTGGTTAAAAAGTCCAGTTTATCAAATTGCATTGCCAAAAGATGCGTACGTTATTACGATGAACTTACTCCTGTTGCAATTGTATCCGGTACTCTTTTTTTTCACGAGTTTAAGTGCCATTTATTTTAATAATTTATTCTATAGCTTGGTAGCTGTGATTGGAATGATTGGTTTTTTTTTCTTCATTAAGAACCAAGCTTATGTCATCAAGGAGGACCCTAGCAAATATGAGTAACTCTGATGTGTTTTTAAGTAGCTTCAATCGTATTGAAAAATGGATGCGTGAGGAAATGGGAAATACCCGTAATATGGGCTTTACCGAATTAGTGCGCCGATTGGCTCGCAAAAAAGGGTCAATGGTCCGTAAATATGAAGAAGATTTATTTCAGATGGCGCAATTAAGGAACGCAATTGTTCATGAAAGAATTGCTGAAGACTTTGTCATTGCAGAGCCAAATGAGTGGGCAGTTGACAAGATCCAAGTCATTGAAGAGGCATTGATTCGTCCAGCCACGGTGTTGCCGAAGTTTGCAAAGAAAGTGACTGGTTTTGATAAAAATATTCCTTTACTAGATTTGCTAGAGACGATTGCTCAAAAGCGTTACTCTCAATTTCCACTGTATAATAAAGGGAAATTTGAAGCATTGATTACTTTACGAGCAATCGGATTTTGGTTGGCTAAAGAAAGTCAACAAGGAGTGATTGACTTAACACGGAAGCAAGCGAAAGATTTGATTATTGGTGATGGAAAATATACAAATTATCAATTTGTTTCTGCGAACACGAAAATATACGAAGTTGAGTTGATGTTTCGTGAGCAAGGGACGCTAGAGGCAGTGTTGATTACAAAAGATGGAAACCCTAATGGCAATTTATTAGGGATTATTCGACCAAGAGATATTTTTAAACAAGTAGAAAAGGATTGATCGTGTGTTAGTTATATATTGGATAATGAGTGGCGCTTTGATTGTGATAGATCAATGGGTCAAATGGTGGATTACAAGCAACTTAGCATTAGGAGAAACCCAATCAATCATTCCTGGTGTCTTATCGCTAAACCATATTCGGAATACGGGAGCAGCTTGGAGCATGCTAGAGGGAAAAATGTGGTTCTTTACTGTGGTAACAATTGTTGCTGTGGTAGCAATCGTTTATTTAATGATTAAAAACAGGCAGACAGCAAGTCGTTGGTTTATGACTGGTTTGGCATTGATTTTAGCAGGCGCGATTGGAAACTTTATTGATCGTGTGCGTTTAGGTTATGTAGTGGACATGTTCCAAACAGATTTTATGAACTTTCCGATTTTTAATGTCGCTGATATTTCATTAGTTTGTGGCGTGATTTGTATATTGATATATATTATTTTAGATGAAAAGGATCAAGTGAAAAAATGACAGAACTAAGAGCAACAATCGAACAAGAAATAGGACGAATTGATAAAGTCCTAACAGGCTTATTTCCAGATTATAGTCGTTCTCAAATCCAACTTTGGTTAAAAGAAGGCGTGGTTGCTGTAAATGGTCAACCCGTTAAAGCAAATTATAAAGTGAAAGCAAAGGATGAACTATTTGTAGCGATTCCCGAGCCAGAAACATTAGATGTCATCGCTGAAGATATTCCGTTAACAATTGTTTACGAGGACGAAGATGTCGCAGTTATCAATAAGCCACAAGGCATGGTTGTCCACCCTTCAGCTGGGCACAGCCATGGAACTTTGGTAAATGCGTTGATGTATCATGTCAAAGATTTATCTTCCATTAACGGTGTGATTCGCCCTGGAATCGTGCATCGGATTGATAAAGATACCTCTGGTTTGTTAATGGTTGCCAAGAATGACCAAGCACATGAATCATTGGCAAAACAATTAAAAGATAAAACTTCTTTACGAAAATACGTTGCGTTAGTTCATGGTGAGATTTCGCACGATAAGGGAACGATCAATGCGCCGATTGGCCGTTCAAAAGTCAATCGCAAGATGCAATCCGTTCGTGAAGATGGAAAATCTGCTGTTACTCATTTTACTGTGCTAGAACGTTTTGAAGGATTTACTTTGGTTGAATTAAAATTAGAAACAGGTCGTACGCACCAAATTCGTGTCCACATGCAATATATTGGTTTTCCTTTGGCAGGCGATCCTGTATACGGGCCAAAGAAAACTTTACCAGGAAATGGTCAATTCTTACATGCCCAGATGTTAGGCTTCACACATCCTGTTACCGGACAAGAAATGGTCTTTGAAGCGCCACTTCCTGAAGTGTTTGAAAAAACTTTAGAAAAATTAAGAAAAAGCCATTGATTTTTTATGCTGGCAACGGTATAGTATTAACAACGAAAAGCTTAAACGAAAATTAAATAGTAGTCCTTTAAGTTTAGTCCCGTGAGGCTAAGAAGGGTGTGAGTAATCAACTATATGGTGCGCTATATGTGTGATGCTCAATGACGAAGTATAGCTAACAGTGCAACTGTATTAGCTATCTATGAACGTACCAAATTGTACAATCAGTCTAAACATACCTCCTGTCCTCTTAGGGCAGGAGTTTTTTTATGCAAAAAAATGGAGGGAAACAGTATGCAAACCAAAGAAGTAGTCGATCAAGTAACAATGAAACGAGCATTGACACGAATTACTTATGAAATCATCGAAAGAAATCACAGCATTGAAGACATCGTCTTAGTGGGAATCAAAACACGAGGAATTTATATTGCTGCTCGAATTGCCGAACGATTAAAACAGTTGGAAGACATCGAAGTTCCAGTTGGTGAGTTAGACATCACATTGTATCGTGATGATAAAAAAGAGCTTGCAGAAGGACCTGAGCTACATTCATCAGATGTGCCAGTTTCTTTAGAAGGAAAAGAAGTTATCTTGATTGATGACGTGCTTTACACAGGGCGTACGATTCGAGCGGCAATGGATGCCATC
Organism: Enterococcus thailandicus; assembly: GCF_001886265.1. GTDB lineage: Bacteria > Bacillota > Bacilli > Lactobacillales > Enterococcaceae > Enterococcus_B > Enterococcus_B thailandicus. The sequence continues at coordinate 20,271 of NZ_JXLE01000010.1, read as the reverse complement.
ATGGATTTAGGGCGTCCAAGAAAAATTTCATTAGCTGTACTAGTTGATCGCGGTCATCGCGAACTACCAATTCGTGCCGATTATGTCGGGAAAAATATTCCAACATCAAAAGCAGAAGAAATTCTGGTAGAGATGCAAGAGCTTGACGGACAAGATCGTATCATGATTTTAAAAGAGGAAGAATAGGGGAAAAGATATGTCAGAGAAAAAAGAATTTCATAATGATAGTGTTGTATTAGACATTCATGACCGTCCAAAATTAGGTCATTGGGTTGGTTTAAGTTTACAGCATTTATTCACGATGTTTGGAGCAACAGTTTTAGTACCGATTTTAGTTGGAATCGATCCGGGGATTGCGTTAGTCAGTTCAGGATTGGGCACACTGGTTTACTTGTTTACAACAAAAGGAAAAATTCCAGCTTACTTAGGAAGTAGCTTTGCCTTTATTGCAGCGATGCAAATGTTGATGAAAACAGATGGTTATCCAGCAATTGCGCAAGGAGCAATCACAACTGGGTTGGTTTACCTGATTGTCGCTTTGATTATCAAAAAAATCGGTGCAGCATGGCTTGACCGAATCTTACCACCAATCGTTGTTGGACCAGTAATTATGGTTATCGGGTTGGGGCTAGCAGCAAATGCTGCAAACAATGCAATGTACAACAATGATAACTACGATTTTAAATACATCGCCGTAGCGTTAATCACGTTAGGTTTGACGATTTTCTTCAATATGTTCTTACGCGGATTTCTTGGGTTGATTCCAATCTTATTAGGAATCGTGAGTGGCTACATCGTCGCCTTACTCTTTGGAATTGTTGATACACAACCGATTGCAGACGCAGCGTGGTTTGCTTTACCAAACTTTGAAATTCCATTTGTTCAATATGAACCAAAATTATATCTAGGTGCGATTACAACAATGGCACCAATCGCATTTGTAACAATGACAGAACATATTGGTCATTTGATGGTGCTGAACAAATTAACTCGCAGAAACTTCTTTGAAGAGCCCGGATTGCACAAAACATTAATGGGTGACGGATTAGCACAGATCGTTGCAGCGTTTGTCGGTGGCCCTCCAGTTACAAGTTATGGAGAAAACATTGGCGTACTAGCAATCACACGAGTGCATAGCGTCTTCGTGATTGGCGGAGCAGCATTCTTCGCGGTTATCTTGGGATTTGTTGGAAAACTAAGTGCCTTAATCTTAAGTATCCCTGGACCAGTTATTTCAGGAATCAGTTTTATCTTGTTCGGTGTTATCGCAGCTAGCGGGATGAAAATCTTGATTGAGAACAAAGTAGATTTCGATAAAAAGAAAAACTTGTTGATTGCAGCAGTCATCTTGGTTGTCGGTATCGGAGGCTTAGTCTTCCAAGTAGGAACATTCACGTTATCAGCAATGGCATTAGCAACTGTCCTTGGTATCATTTTAAATCTTATCTTACCAGAAACTTCACGTAGCGAAGAAAACTAGGAGGAAAATTCATGATCATCCAATCAGAACGTATCAGTTTAAAACATTTATTAACCGTTGAAGCACTAACAGACCAAGAAGTTATGGGCTTGATTCGCCGCGGGCAAGAGTTCAAACAAGGTGCAAAATGGACACCACAAAAGAGCCAATATTTTGCAACTAACTTATTTTTCGAAAATAGTACAAGAACACATAAAAGTTTTGATGTAGCTGAGAAAAAGCTTGGTTTAGAAGTAATCGAGTTTGAAGCAAGCACTAGCTCAGTTTCAAAAGGGGAAACACTTTACGATACCGTTTTGACAATGTCCGCATTAGGAGTGGATGTAGCAGTCATTCGTCATGGAGATGAAAACTATTATGAGGATTTGATTCAAAGCAAAACAATCCAATGCTCGATTATCAACGGTGGGGATGGCAGTGGTCAGCATCCAACACAATGTTTACTAGATTTGATGACGATTTATGAAGAATTTGGCCATTTTGACGGACTGAAAGTAGCCATCGTTGGTGACATCACACATTCACGTGTCGCTAAATCAAACATGCAAATGTTGAAACGCCTAGGCGCGCAAGTTTTCTTCTCTGGACCAGAAGAATGGTATGACAATGAATTTGAAGTTTACGGACACTACTTGCCACTAGATGAACTACTCGACCAAGTAGATGTAATGATGATGCTACGAGTACAACATGAACGTCATGATGGAAAAGAAAGTTTCTCAAAAGAAAGTTATCATCAAGAACATGGCTTAACTGTTGAACGTGCAAAGAAGATGCAAAAACATGCAATCATCATGCACCCAGCACCTGTCAATCGTGACGTTGAACTAGCCGACTCATTAGTGGAAGGATTACAGTCACGAATCGTTCAACAAATGAGCAATGGCGTATTTGTCAGAATGGCAATTTTAGAGGCAGTACTAAACGGGAAAGCGTAAAAGTAGGAGGACGAAGACATGAAAACACTCATTAAAAACGGTCAAATCATTACACGAAAAAATGAAACAACACCTGCAGAAATTTGGATTGAAGAAGGGAAAATCAAAGCAATCGGTACTGGATTTTCTGAGACTGAATTTGATGAAGTGTTTGATGCAAAAGGACAACTCATCACACCGGGGCTAGTGGACGTACATGTTCATTTAAGAGAACCTGGTTTTACGTATAAAGAAACGATTGAAGCAGGAACGAAAGCAGCAGCACATGGCGGATTTACTACAGTGTGCGCAATGCCTAATCTAGATCCTGTGCCTGATACAGCTGAAAAACTAAGTCAAGTTTATGAAATCATCAAGCGAGATGCAGTTGTGAAAGTCTTACAGTACGCACCAATCACTGAAAAGTTGCGAAGTGAGGTTTTAGTTGATCAAGAGGCGTTGATTGACGCAGGTGCCTTTGCATTCACCAATGATGGTGTTGGTGTACAAACAGCAGGTACGATGTATCTAGCAATGAAGGAAGCTGCTAAAAATAATAAAGCATTGGTTGCCCATACCGAAGATGAATCCTTACTGTTCGGTGGCGTTATGCACGCAGGCGAAAAAGCCAAAGAATTGGATTTGCCGGGAATTTTAAGTGCAACCGAATCTTCGCAAATTGCAAGAGATTTAATTTTAGCGGAAGAAACAGGTGTCCATTACCACGTCTGTCACGTATCAACGAAAGAAAGTGTTCGTATTATCCGCGATGCGAAAAAAGCTGGTGTTCATGTAACAGCAGAAGTTTCGCCGCACCATTTGCTCTTGATTGATGAAGATATTCCAGAAGATTTTGGTTTTTGGAAAATGAATCCACCCCTACGTGGACGTGAAGATCGCGAAGCGCTGATTGAAGGATTACTTGATGGAACAATTGATTGCATCGCCACAGACCATGCACCTCATGGTCTAGAAGAAAAGAGTCAAAGCTTTTTAAATGCACCATTCGGAATCGTTGGAAGCGAAACAGCTTTTCAGTTGATTTATACTCATTTTGTTAAAACCGGCATTTTCACGCTGGAACAAGTGATTGAATGGCTAGCTGTTAAACCAGCAGAAATTTTTGACTTGAATGTTGGGACACTAACGATTGGCGCTCCAGCAGATATTGCAGTGTTTGATATCGAACACGAGTATAAAATTGCGAAAGAAGACTTCTTGTCAAAAGGTGAGAATACACCATTCGTTGATTGGACGGTCAAAGGGGAAACATTGTTGACATTCGTTGACGGAAAAATTGCTTGGCAAAAGGAGGTCTAGGAGCAGGATGGATCGATTACTGATTTTAGAAGATGGGACTGTATTTGAAGGGCAAGCCTTTGGAGCAGATGCAAATGTTTTTGGTGAAATTGTTTTTACAACAAGTATGACTGGTTACCAAGAAACGATTACAGATCAAAGCTTTAATGGTCAAATCATTACTTTTACGTATCCAATGGTTGGAAATTATGGCGTGAACCGAGATGATTACGAGTCGATTTCGCCGACTTGTAAGGGTGTTGTAGTGAAGGAACATGCGCGAGTGGCTTCAAACTGGCGCAATCAGATGACGTTAGATGCTTTTTTGAAACAAAAAGGGATCCCAGGGATTTCGGGAATTGATACAAGAGCTTTAACCCGTAAAATTCGCGAAGTTGGGACGATGAAAGCAAGTATTGTTGATGCAGGTGATAGTTTTGAACATGCATTTGATCAATTAAAAGCGACTGTTTTAGCAACGAATCAAGTCCAACAAGTGTCGACCAACAAACCTTATCCAAGTCCTGGCACAGGGCGAAATGTAGTTGTAATTGATTTTGGCTTGAAACATAGCATCTTACGTGAATTAAGCAAACGAAATTGTAACTTAACAGTCATGCCTTATAACACAGAAGCAAAAACGATTCTCGAACTTGCACCCGATGGCGTGATGCTGACAAATGGACCGGGAGATCCCAAAGATGTGCCTGAAGCAATCAAGATGATTCAAGAAATTCAAGGAAAAGTACCGATTTTTGGTATTTGTTTAGGTCACCAATTGTTTGCACTAGCTAATGGTGCAGACACGTATAAGATGAAATTTGGTCATCGAGGATTAAATCATCCCGTACGAGAAATTGCGACGGGGAGAATTGACTTTACTTCACAAAACCACGGATACGCAGTTGATGAAAACACAATTGATCCGAATAAACTAATGGTCACTCATATTGAAGTGAACGATGGAACAGTGGAAGGGATTCGCCATCGCGATTACCCTGCTTTTAGTGTGCAATTTCACCCTGATGCAGCACCAGGACCACACGATGCACTACACTTATTTGATGAATTTATGGAAATGATGGATGCAGGAAGGGAGCAATAAGAATGCCAAAACGGACAGATATCAAAAAAATCATGGTGATTGGCTCAGGACCAATCATTATCGGTCAAGCGGCCGAATTTGATTATGCTGGAACGCAAGCTTGTCTTGCACTTAAAGAAGAAGGCTATGAAGTTGTTTTAGTCAACTCAAATCCTGCAACGATTATGACAGATCAAGAAATTGCGGATCAAGTCTACATCGAGCCAATAACATTAGAGTTTGTTTCACGCATTTTAAGAAAAGAACGTCCAGATGCACTGCTTCCAACTTTAGGTGGCCAAACGGGTTTAAACATGGCGATGGAACTAGCTGAGTCAGGAATTTTGGATGAACTTCAGATTGAACTTCTGGGTACGAAGCTTTCTGCAATCGACCAAGCAGAAGATCGAGATTTGTTCAAAAAATTGATGGAAGACTTAAATCAGCCAATTCCCGAATCAGAAATCGTGACTACGGTCGAAGATGCCGTCGCTTTTGCGAATCAAATTGGTTATCCGATTATTGTTCGACCTGCATTCACCCTTGGAGGTACAGGTGGTGGAATGTGTGAAAATGAAGAAGAATTGCGAATCACTGCAGAAAATGGGCTGAGTTTATCGCCTGTTACGCAATGCTTGATTGAGCGCAGTATTGCTGGATATAAAGAAATCGAGTACGAAGTGATGCGTGACTCAGCTGATAATGCGATTGTTGTTTGTAATATGGAGAACTTTGATCCAGTAGGTATCCACACAGGAGATTCCATTGTTTTTGCACCAAGTCAAACGCTATCTGATCACGAATATCAAACATTGCGTGATGCGTCACTTTCAATTATTCGTGCGTTGAAAATCGAAGGTGGTTGTAACGTTCAGCTTGCCCTTGACCCTCATAGCTTTAATTATTATGTGATTGAAGTAAATCCACGTGTTTCACGATCTTCGGCACTAGCAAGTAAAGCAACCGGCTATCCAATTGCAAAATTAGCGGCTAAAATCGCGTTGGGCTTGACTTTAGATGAAATGAAAAATCCAGTAACTGGAACAACTTATGCAGAATTCGAACCAGCGTTAGACTATGTCGTTGCAAAAATCCCACGTTGGCCATTTGATAAATTTGAAAATGGGGAACGTATACTGGGAACACAAATGAAAGCAACGGGTGAAGTCATGGCAATTGGACGAAATATCGAAGAGTCGTTACTAAAAGCCGTTCGCTCTCTTGAAATCGGCACACATCATCTTGAGCTTCCTGAATTGGCAAATGTGAATGAAGACCAGCTAACTGAAAAAATGGTTCGAGCACAAGACGATCGTCTGTTTTATGTTGCGGAGGCGTTACGCCGAGGCTATCCAATTGAGGAAATAGCTGAGTTAACAAAGATTGACTTATTCTTCTTAGATAAATTACTCCATATTATTGAAATCGAAACCCAATTACAAGCAGAGCCTTCCAATTTAAGGCTGTTGAAATTAGCAAAGAAAAACGGATTTACAGACAAAAAGATTGCACAATTATGGCAAACAACGCCAGAAAAAATTCGTGAACTTCGAAAAGAAAATCAGTTATTGCCAGTCTACAAAATGGTAGATACTTGTGCAGCTGAATTTGAATCAAATACGCCTTATTTTTATAGCTCGTATGAATTTGAAAATGAAAGTAGTCGCTCAGAAAAACCATCTGTGTTGGTACTTGGTTCTGGACCAATTCGAATTGGTCAAGGAGTGGAGTTCGACTATGCGACGGTTCATTCAGTAAAAGCAATCCAACAAGCAGGTTATGAAGCAATCATTATGAATAGTAATCCAGAAACAGTTTCCACAGATTTCTCAGTTTCAGATAAGTTGTACTTTGAACCACTGACTTTTGAAGATGTGATGAATGTGATTGAGCTAGAACAACCAATTGGCGTTATCGTTCAGTTTGGCGGACAAACAGCAATCAATTTAGGTGAGCCGTTAGCAAAAGCTGGTGTGAAAATTTTAGGAACGACGATTGAGGATTTGGATCGAGCAGAAAACCGTGATTTATTTGAACAAGCGTTGCAAGAACTAAAGATTCCACAGCCACTAGGAGATACAGCAACAAGTAAAGAAGAAGCTGTAAAAATTGCAACGATGATTGGTTATCCTGTCTTAGTTCGTCCAAGTTATGTGCTTGGCGGACGGGCAATGGAAATCGTAGAAAATCAGCGTGACCTAGAGGATTATATGGAGCATGCCGTGAAAGCCTCGCCTGAACATCCTGTTTTGATTGACCGCTACTTAGTGGGCGGTGAATGCGAAGTTGATGCGATCTGTGATGGAGAAACTGTCTTGATTCCTGGAATCATGGAACATATTGAGCGTGCGGGGGTCCATTCAGGTGACTCAATGGCGGTATACCCACCACAAACATTATCAGAAGAGATTAAATCGACAATTGAAGATTACACGAAACGATTAGCTTTAGGACTAAACTGTATTGGAATGATGAATATCCAATTTGTGATCCATGAAGAAAAAGTCTATGTGATCGAAGTCAATCCCCGTGCGAGCCGTACTGTACCATTTTTAAGTAAAGTAACTGGGATTCCAATGGCACAAGTAGCAACCAAAGCCATTTTGGGCCAAAGTTTGCGGGAATTAGGTTATGAAACAGGTCTTTATCCTGAAACCGAAGATGTCCATGTAAAAGCACCTGTCTTTTCATTCACGAAGCTACAAAAGGTTGACACGTACTTAGGGCCTGAAATGAAATCAACTGGTGAAGTCATGGGCTCCGATCGAAACTTAGACAAAGCTTTGTATAAAGCCTTTCGAGCTGCTGGGTTAAATCTACCAGATTATGGTGCAGTCCTCTTTACGATTGCAGACGAAACAAAAGAAGAAGCATTGGGCTTAGCTAAACGCTTTGCAGAGATTGGTTACAGTTTGCTAGGTACGAAACATACAGCTGAATTTTTCCGTAACAACGGATTAATTGTTACGACAGTAGCGAAAATTTCAGAAACAACAACAGAGGAAAACGTTGTCGATATCATTCGAACAGGAAAAGCACAAGTAGTTGTGAATACGATTGATAAAGACCGTGGGAATGCGTCAAAAGATGGCTTTATTATCCGACGTGAATCAGTTGAACATGGTGTACCACTCTTTACTTCACTTGATACAGCAGCTGCAATCGTTCGAGTGATGGAATCACGTGCGTTTTCAACAAAAGCAATTTAAAAAGGTTCGCATCATTCACTTAGCTCCGCTGAAGTAACTGACAAGTAACAGAATCCTTTTAGCTGGTTCTGACTAGTTGTGAGTTGCTCTGAGGAGCTGTTTTATGGAAAAATAGGTTGAGTAAAAAAAACGGCTTCATCAATGAGTTTTAACAAAGTCGATAAGTATAGGAGTGTGGATATGAAACAAGAAGTTATGGAAATCATTCAACAAAATCAGTTAGCACCACGAATTTTCGAACTGACACTAAAGGGTGAATTAGTTCAAGAGATGAAGCGTCCGGGTCAATTTATTCATATCCGTGTTCCTAGAGCAGACTTGTTATTACGTAGACCAATTAGTTTAAATAAAATCGATCCAAGTACGAATACTTGTCGAATCATTTATCGTGTAGAAGGTGACGGAACTAAATTATTTTCAACGTTGACTACAGGTGATGCGCTGGATGTGATGGGACCACTAGGAAATGGGTTTGATTTAACGGGATTAAAAGCTGGAGATTGTGCATTCATCGTTGGCGGTGGTATCGGGATTCCACCATTATATGAATTATCTCATCAACTAAAAGCAAAAGGTGTCAAAGTCAAGCACTTTTTAGGTTTTGCATCAGCAGATGTTATGTACTATGAAGAAAAGTTCCAACAACTTGGAGAAACAAAAATTGCTACAGATGATGGCTCGGCAGGCGTCCAAGGAAATGTTGGTAATCTTTTGTTAGCAGAAGAAAATAAAAAACCAGACGCAGTGTTTGCTTGTGGTGCGAATGGAATGCTTAAGGCGGTCGAGCACTTTTTCCACGATCATCCTAATGTCCAGCTTTCTTTAGAATCACGCATGGCATGTGGAATCGGTGCTTGCTATGCTTGTGTATGCCACAAGGCAGAAGATGAAACGAAAAGTGTGAAAGTCTGTGATGAAGGTCCGATTTTCAAAGCAGGAGAGGTGATTCTATGACACAACCATCATTAGCAGTAAAAATACCAGGACTTGATTTAAAAAATCCAATCATGCCTGCTAGCGGCTGTTTTGGTTTTGGAAAAGAATATGGACAGTACTATGATTTGAATCAATTAGGTTCAATCATGGTTAAAGCAACGACACCACAAGCAAGATTTGGTAACCCGACACCTCGTGTTGCTGAAACCCCTTCAGGTATGCTAAATGCAATCGGCTTACAAAATCCCGGACTAGAAACCGTGATGAATGAGTTATTACCTGAATTAGAAAAATATCCTGATTTGCCAATCATTGCCAATGTGGCAGGCGCATGCGAAGAAGATTATGTGGAAGTCTGCGGTAAAATTGGTGATGCGCCTAATGTGAAGGCAATCGAATTAAACATCTCTTGCCCCAACGTGAAGCACGGAGGTATTGCGTTTGGAACAGATCCTGATGTCGCTTTTCAACTAACACAGGCGGTAAAGAAAGTTGCTAAGGTTCCAATCTATGTCAAATTATCGCCCAACGTTACTGATATCGTTCCTATCGCTTTAGCAATTGAAGCAGGTGGAGCAGACGGGTTTACTATGATTAACACACTCTTAGGAATGCGCATTGATTTAAAGACAAGAAAACCGATTTTAGCGAATCAAACAGGTGGTCTATCAGGTCCCGCAATCAAACCAGTTGCGATTCGCTTAATCCATCAAGTCGCAGGCGTCTCTAAGCTACCAATTATTGGTATGGGTGGTGTTCAGACGGTTGATGATGTATTAGAAATGATTATGGCGGGTGCAAGTGCAGTCGCAGTTGGAACCGCCAATTTTACAGATCCCTACGTTTGCCCAAAATTGATTGATGCTTTACCTCAGCGAATGGCTGAGTTAGGTATCGCATCATTGGAACAACTTATTCAAGAAGTTAGAGAGGAGCGTCAACAATGAATCAGCGACCGATTATTGCCTTAGATTTTTCAAACCGAAACGAAGTAGAACAATTTTTACAATTATTTCCTGAGGAGGAAAAGTTGTTTGTTAAAATTGGGATGGAACTCTTTTATCAAGAAGGGCCAGCGATTGTCCGTTGGCTGAAAGAATCAGGACATGATGTATTTTTAGATTTGAAATTACATGATATTCCCAATACAGTTGAAAAAGCAATGCGTGGCTTAGCAAAGTTAGGCGTTGATATCACTTGTGTACATGCCGCCGGAGGAATCCGAATGATGGAGGCTGCGATGCGTGGTTTAGCATCAGGAACACCGGAAGGAAAACAACGACCCTTATTATTAGCAATTACTCAGTTGACTTCGACAAGTGAAGAAGAGATGCATCATGATCAGCTGATTGAAGTTCCTTTAGAAGAAAGTGTGATCCATTACGCTACTTGTGCACAAGTAGCAGGATTAGATGGCGTAGTTTCTTCAGCACTGGAAGTAACTAAAATCAAAGATGCTACAAATTCTGAATTTGTCTGCTTAACACCAGGCATCCGACCACAAGGAGCAGACATCGGTGATCAAACGCGAGTGGTAACTCCCGGACGAGCAAGAGAAATTGGAGCAACTTTCATTGTAGTTGGGCGCCCAATTACACAAGCAGAAAATCCTTACGAAGCTTACCAAACAATAAAAAACGAATGGAGCTAACACGAATGACTGTCGAAAAATTAATTGCAAAAGACTTATTAGAAATTGAAGCAGTATTTTTGAACCCAACACAACCATTTACTTGGGCAAGTGGATTGAAAAGCCCAATTTATTGTGATAATCGTATCACGATGAGTTATCCTAAGGTTCGTCGGGAAATAGCAAATGGTTTAGCCAAAAAGATTAAAGAAGAGTTTCCAGAAGTCGAAGTAATTGCTGGAACAGCCACAGCAGGTATCCCTCATGCTGCTTGGGTTGCAGATATCCTTGATTTACCAATGGTTTATATTCGCAGCAAAGCGAAAGATCATGGAAAAGGAAATCAAATTGAAGGTCGGATTTTTGAAGGTCAAAAAATGGTTGTCATTGAAGATTTGATCTCAACTGGTGGCAGTGTGTTAGAAGCTTGTGAAGCAGCAACACGTGAAGGTGCTGATGTGCAAGGTGTAGCAGCAATCTTTACTTATGAGCTACCCAAAGGATTAACTAATTTTGCTCAGGCGAAAATGCCTTTGGTCACGTTGACTAACTATTCAACATTAATTGAAACAGCACGTGAAGCAAACTACATCAATGAAGAAGAATTAAATTTACTGAAAAGTTGGAAAAAAGATCCAGAAAACTGGAATGTATAACAAAAAGACGATAACAACTATTTTCATAGTGTTGTCGTCTTTTATAGTATCATTAGTATTTTGCTAAGTTTGACGGTAACTGAAATCGTTCAATAATGGGCTTGATTTCATACAACGATTCAATTGAAGCTTCACGAGAAGACAAATAATGATTCAAGACACCCACGATTCCATTTGCAATAAAAATCGCTTCCGTTGTTTGTGCTTGATCGTTTGTTGCTGTAAAAGTCAAGATATGTTGTTTTAGGTAATCTGTAAATAGACCCTGCTTATCAGAAGCAATCAACATTCGATACGTTTCCTGGTTCTCTACGATGAATTGAAAAGTTTTTATTAGTAGATTGTCTGTTTCCGCTGTTTCTGTTTGACAATAAGTAACTAGTTCTTGAATTGATTGTTGGATCATTTTTTCTAAAAGATCATATTTATCTAAGTAATTTAAGTAAAATGTCCCGCGATTGATATCTGCTAGTTCACAAATCTCGCTGACTTTTACTCGTTCGATGTCTTGCTTTTTTAGCAATTGGAAAAAAGCTGTTTGAATAGCTGTTTGTGTTTTACGCACTCGTCGATCCATGTGATTCTCCTGTCATGTTAAGTGATTTGTTCGTTAATCAACAGATTGTCATTTTTGATGATTGATTGCTGACTTTGGTCTGTTTATTATACTGGATGTTCGTTGAATTATAAACAGGTGTTCATAAAAGGAGAAAAAATGAAACTATTAATTTATGGTGCAGGTATTCAAGGAAGCTATCTTGCACATATTCTTGCGAAAAATAAAGAGAATGAAGTAACGATACTTGCCAGAGGAAAGACGAAGGAGCATTTAGAAACAAATGGGCTTGAATTAAAACATGTTATTCAGAAGAAAAGAACAGTAGATACAATCAAAATAATTTCAAAGCTAGAACCAACAGATAAGTATGATTTGATTTTTGTCACAATGAAATACAATGATTTTGATTCTGTGATTGAACCGATTGCTAGGAATCACAGTCAGCGAGTGATTTTTGTTGGCAATCAAATGAATCCAGAATTATTAAAAGAAAAAATCATTCAAAAAAATCCAGCTAAGCAAGTCTTTTTTGGTTTTCAAAATACTGGTGGAACAAGGGAAGGTAACTTAATTACAATTTTACGTTTCAATGGAGGCAAAATGAAAATCTATCTTGATTCCAATGAGTTCGAAATGACTCAGCTTTTGAATCAAGTCTTTGCTCGAACAAATTATCAATGGCAATCAGATCCAACTTTACCTGACTGGCTGAAAAGCCATGCCGCATTGATTATGGTGCTGAATAGCTTAGATCTTATTTATCGAAAAAAAATGAAAAATAAACAAGAATTAACTCGCTTATTTTCCATAACGGCTTCAGCATTTAAAGAAGCGTTTACTGTCTTAGAAGAAAACGGATATCCGATTGTGCCGAAGATTCAGAAAAATTTATTGCAAAATGAATTTTTGACGAAAATTGGTTTGAGACTAATGTATGCTACACCATTGATGGCATCAGCTCAGGGAAGTTATACAGAAATCGAGTTGATTATTTGTTCCTTTGAACGGCTTAAAAAAGAAACGGGAACAAAAACACCGAATCTTGATCAATTAATTAAAATCACTGCTCAAGTGAACGAGCGAAAGAGTGTTATCAAAAAGTTTTGATATATTTATTCCGAAAAGTGGAAACGACTCAATAAAAAAGAAAAAAATTAATAAAAAATTGCAACTAATTCTTTAACTCGGCTAACTCATTGAAAAATTATTCGTGCAAGTATTTTTTGTGGAATTTGTGCTAAATAAAAATTAAAAAGCAGCAAATCTAGTTCTTTGTAATTGCATGATGCGAAGAGTAAATGCTATGATTGTTGGAAAAGTATGGAGGAGAGATGGCAATATGGGCTTAAATGAATACCTTTTAGGATTAAATAATTTAGAAAAAATTATTCGTGCGCCTGGCTTCTTCAAGCACACAGAACACACGGTGGCGGCACATTCGTTTCGAGTAGCATCAATTGCACAAGTTTTAGGCGATATTGAAGAAGCTAATGGACAGACGATTGATTGGAAACTGTTATATGAAAAATCTTTGAATCATGATTATACAGAACGCTTTATTGGTGACATCAAAACACCTGTGAAATATGCAAATAAAGAACTACGAGGGATGTTACAAACAGTTGAAGAAAAAATGACTGATGAATTTATTAATCAAGAAATCCCAGAAGAATTTCAAGAAATTTATCGTCGTCGCCTATTTGAAGGAAAAGATGACACGATTGAAGGAGAATTGCTAGCAATCGCGGATAAAGTAGATTTGCTGTATGAATCATTTGATGAAATTAGCAAAAATAATCCTGAAAAAGTTTACCGAGAAATGTTTATTGAATCGATTTTAACAATTAAAGAATTCGATCATCGAGCAAGTGTAAATTATTTCTTTGATTTTATTTTTCCAGAACTATTGAACCAAGAATTTTTCGGAAAAGAAGAGTTTCTAGCAGATATTTCTGCCGCTTTACAAAGAAAGAAACGAACGAACTAACTTTTATGGAAAGACTCAGGAGGACGTAAGCGTTGAAAAAAAATATGGATGTTGAATGGGGCTACTCGGGAGAGCGAGGGCCAGAGCACTGGGCAAGTTTATGTGATTGGTTTGCAAAAGGAGCAGAATTTTCTTTGCAATCACCTATTCCACTTGTTACTTGCCAAGAAGTAAGTGATGTGAAAGAAACGATTTCTTTCCATTATCAATGTCAAAAATTCACAGATAAAGAATTTAAAAACACGATCCACTTAGTACCATTTGACCAAATCAGTTATGTCAAATATCAAGGTGAAGAATTTTATTTGACAGATATCCACTTCCATCTGCCTTCTGAGCATATTATCAATGGAAAACACGAAGACATTGAATTTCATTTTGTCCATACGAATCAGCGTCAAGAAAACTTGGTTGTTGGAGTTATGTATGAGTTGCGACATGAGGATGGCTGGTTTTATGATCGGAATCACGAAGAACGCTGGGACTTAGCAGCGCATGAACATTGGATGAATCCAATCGTATTTTTCCCTGAAAAGAAGAGCCACTATCATTATGTTGGCTCATTAACGACACCCCCAACTGCAGGCCCTATTCAGTGGTTTGTTATGGATCAAGTTGGGCAGTTAAATCAAGACTTCCTGACTCCATTTAAAGGACAGTATGCGCAGCCTAATAATCGTCCGCTACAAGCACTTAATGATCGGAAAATTGACTATTTTGAGGAGTCAAATACATGAATATCCAACAAATGAAGTATGTGATTGCTGTTGCGAATAATGGTAGCTTTCGAGAGGCTGCTAAGAAGTTATTCGTTTCGCAACCTAGCTTGTCTACCGGAATCAAAGAATTAGAAACTGAATTAGGAATCAGTTTATTTACTCGTACAAATCGAGGCGCGTATTTAACAGAAGCAGGACAAGATTTCTTGCAACGTGCAGAAAAAATTTTGGTTCAATTAGAATCACTTGAAAGTTATTATCAAACAAGTGAAACACGCGAAATGTTTTCTGTGGCTTCTCAACACTATGATTTTTTAGGGCCACTGATTGCCAAAATGATGGCAGAATTCAATCAAGAAATCAAACAATTCAGAATCATGGAAACGACTACTGCAAAAGTGATTGAAGAAGTGAGAGAACAGCATAGTGAAGTAGGCGTGCTATACATGAACGAAAAAAACCAAGCTGGAATCATGCGCTATTTACAGCAAGGTGAGCTAGTTGCCAGAACGATTCATACGTTCTCTACACATATTTTTTTGAGACAAGGACATCCACTAGCAAAACAGACGAAAATCCATAGAAAAGAATTGTTAGCTTACCCTCAAGTACGCTTTACTCAAGATGGCAATAATTTTCCTTATTTTTACGAAGATCTGATTGAGATACCTGCACAAGAATCAGTTGTTTATACCAGTGATCGTGGGACACTGATGAACTTAGTACTAGAAACAGATGCTTATGCTTCTGGATCTGGAATTGTTATTGGTGGTATCAAAGATCAAATCAAACTTATTCCATTAGCAGATAGTCAACCAAATCAACTCTGCGTCATTCATTCTGGTAAACGTACGTTGAGTGTAGAAGCACAGCGATTTATTCAAGGTTTAACGGATATACTAACAAGTGAATTAGCAAATAAAAAATAAGTTAGTTATCATTATAAAAAAAGTAACTTCAATTTCCGAAAGCGAGCGCCCAAAGTTAGATTGCTAGTCTAACCTTGGACGCTCGCTACATTTGAAGTTGCTTTTTTATTATGTCTTTAGCCCCAGTTACATTCTTAGATCGTGTGAATGTAACGGGTAGGTGGGTTGATAGTAAAAAGTTCTATTAAAAATCTCTTTAGTCTCGTTAAAAGTCAGTTGTTTAGAGTATATAACAATGAAAGAGGTTGAACAGCTTTGTCCATACAAGGTGATGATGATTGAATCATGTTAAGTGTTAACAGATAGAAACATAATTCTCCTGTTAGATTCCTATTTTTTACAAATCATATAGCTTATGGAAATGGCTACTGTTTCTTTCTATCATCAATTTTTTCTATAAATTTTTGTTGGATGAGCGAAATAAGATCTATCCACCTGTTCGAGTTGTTGATGGAATCCAGGTAGAAAAGTATTTGGTCAGTTGATTTTTTTTCAAAACTATCTGTGATCACGATATCGGCTTCGGAAAAATTATTTGTAAAGACAATATTGTTGGTGTTGAAAATTGTTTGGATACGTTTCTCAATAACGTATACGGCTGTAAAGACTTTGGACATTTGAATATATAATTTTAGGGTGGTACTTTTTTTAAAAGAAGAAACAGTGTAAAGCAATGCGGCAATATAATTTTCTAGTGCTTTATCTTCAAAAAGTTCAGCGATTTCTTTTTTGATGCGATTCATATAATCATCAGTTTTATTAATATTTAAGTGTGGAACAGGAATCATCAATTCTAAGAAAAGAACGTACTTGTCACCAATCATAGAATAGAGAATATTGAAAATCGTTAAATAATACAAATAGATACCGTTTTCGTTAGCACTGATAGGTTCCAAGAAAACATTTGAAAATTTTGAATATATTTCATTTGCTAGTCGACAAGCAGGGTGATCAAATTCTTGGAATTTTCTTCCTAAATTAATTTTTGCTTCCGAGGAGATCAAATCGGACAGAAAAATTCTTGCGAAAAAGTTGAGATATAGCTTCTCTGAATCTGCTACATTCTCTGAAAGATTTTCAAACGGACTTTTATTAAATAGTTTGGTTACATCGTAGCTCTCTTGTAAAAGTTTCAGTAGGTCATAGAGCGAATCATCAGGGTCAATAACTAGAAAGTTATCATTTAAAAAGCGTTGTTGCACTATTTCGCTAAATAAATACAATGCATGATTTTTGGTTAAAGAAATTGCAGAATTACTATTATCAAAATTTACGATTGGCGTTGTGGAATCAAATGGCCACTCCATTCCTTGAAAATTATCTTGCAAGATTGTATATGAAAACATGCGAAGACAAATTTCGTTTCCTTTAAGAGAGTAGATTTGATTTGTACTGTTGACAGATAAATCAAATTGAGAAAGATAACCATTCAATTGTGAACAGAGTTTCAGTAAATATGCTTCCGAGATAAATAAATGATCGAGAATTTGTTGCTTTGAAATACTGTAATTTGTAAGCAATAAGACACAGAGCCTAAAAAGAGTAGAGTTATTGGAGAGCGCAAGTTTTAGCTGATAAAAATAAGTGATGATATTATCTGAAAACATTGGGTTTATCGAGATGATGCCTTGATTATTTGAAATAATAAGATCATTTTCATTTTTAGTATGCTCAACGAAGTAGTTGTTCAATTTAAGGATATCACCCTTGATCGTTAATTTTGGAATAGCTATTTCTTCTGATAGAAGCGTCAAGGTAGTACTTTTATTAGTAAGTATTATGTGTAAAATAATGAGTTCGCGCTCAAAATGATTTGAAATAATCATAGTATGCCTCGTTTCTATTTTGATATTTCTATTTGATAAGAGAAGAACGATGTCTAAAGATAGCTATCGTTTTTACGGTGAGATAGAAACCTATAAATAATGCTCTTTTATTGAATATTGAACTGTGAAAAATGGTTGTTACAGGTAAATTGATACATTTTGTATCATTATCGTTATTAATTTAGCTTATTTATCAGACTGATTATATCGTGTATATTTTATAGAAAAACATTTCTTTAAGAACATCTTCAAAGTAAAAAGATGGCTTAACTCATATGCTTGTTTTATTTAATGTTATCTCACAATACAATAGTACTTCTTTTCTTTAGGAATCGTCTAGTCAAAAAAGCATACTTTTTGATTGATTCAGCTTGTTTTCCAAGTATCATTTTTCCATAAAATGAGGAAAATATTTATTTGTAGTAGTTGCATATACAATTTTAGTCTACCGGTCTACTTGATTTGTATTGTCTCATTTGTCGGATAAGATGATAGAATTTTTATTGAACCTACTTGTTATTTGTTATGTGACATTTTTAAAATTGGAGGCTTAATTCTATTTACGCGTTTCTTTTATTTATAGACAAAGATCGATGAAAGAACGACTACTTAACCAAGCTAACTGTTATGTAACTGAAATAGTAAAGAAGGTTCTAAAGAAAAGAGGAAAGAGGCGATTTAGAATGATTAAAAAGTTGTTAGTAAGTACTTTGATTCTTGGAGGAGTAGTTGCTTTTGCACCAACAAATGTAAGTGCATGGACTAGTGGAGATATTGATCCTAGTGATACACCACAAGTTGTCGACGGTGTCGAAACTGGAGATGTAGCTGTAAATGGCTGGATCGGTGAATGGGATGAAACAGATCCAGGGTCACCAACTGATCCTGAAGATCCATCAACTATTAATGTTACGATTCCTACAAAAGTTTTATACGCTAATAGCGTAGATGGCCAGGGTGCACCGACGGCTAGTATTATTTCACCAATCTATAAAATTGAAAATAATTCGACTACAACTAAGTTGAGTATTGCGGTGGCTAATTTTGCTTCAAAAAATGCAGTGGATGTTAAGCAAGATTTGTCAATAAAAGCTTCCAATGGTGCTGAAGTTGCATTACACAAAAAGACAGGTCAAATGTTGTCTAAGAAAACCTATTTAACTTCACTTGGAACAGATGCAGTTGATACATTTACATTCGTAGGTTCTGTTGATCCAAGTTATTTTCCAGCAAGTGGTGATGCTGCATTACGTCCCGAATATCAAATGGGTCTACATTTTACTGCTATCAAGTAAGCATACTGTTGTAAGAGTCCTTTATGAGGAAACGTAATTAAAGAGGTGAAAGATTTTTTTCTCTCTTTTATTCACGAGTAAGGAGCGTTACATATGGATAATATCAATAATCAAGAAGAACAAAAAAGGAAAAGAAAATTAATTGTCTTACTATTTTTAGTAATCCTCCTTTTAGCATCAGGTATGACAGCATACTTTCTGAAGGATCGTTTTTTTACGGAGCCCAGAGTAATTAGTGGGTTGCCTGAGTTAGAAACAGGTCTTGAAGTGATGAGCGATGAACAGATGTTGAAATTCATGCAGTCAGAAGTAGATAAAGACAAGATCAATATTAACTTGAAGCATGAGATTTCAGTCTCTAAAGAAACGAATGTTGCCCAACTTGCAGTGAAAAATAAGCCAACAAATGCGTACAGTATTCAAGTGGAGTACTTATTGAAAGAGGGGAATGAACAACTATATAAATCTGGTTTGATTCCCACAAATCGCCAACTATCTGAAGTAAAGCTGAAAAAAAGTTTGTCGGAAGGTAGTCATGAAGTAATGATTATCTATACGATTTTTGATGAGGAAAAACAGATTAATCAATCGACTATTGATGGCGTTCTGTATGTCAGCTAACGGAAGAGATTTCATAGTTAGGAATGGTGGTGAAGAACTGGGGAGATAGAAGATGAAAAATAAATCTAAAATAATTATTTGTTTCATGCTAGGCTCGGTTCTGTTCGGAAATTTTTCTCAAATCATCAATGCCGGCAGTTCAGCAGTATGGGCACAAGAAAAAAATAAAAGTCTAGAACCAATTCAAACTGAAGAAGAACCTGTACCAGTTAAATCAGGTGAGGACCAAATAGAGTCTGAAGAAACAACAGAGGCAATCCAAAGTCAAGAAAAAGTCAGCTTGAACGAAGAAAGTAATCAAGTAGAAAACGAAGATACTTCACACTCTGCTACATCTTCTGAAGGACAGTCAACTGAAAATGAAAATAATATGGAAGTTGACTCTACCAATGACTCTGCCAATAAGTATGCTGAATCAAAAGATGATATGACAATTATTGCAGAAGCTATCGAACAAGAGATTACTTTGGGGACACAGCAAGCAGAGCTTGATATCACTAAAATGTACAAAAATGTAACATTGGATGATGGATCGGCTATTGATGCTTCTGACGTAGAGGCATATATTGTCGCAGCTCCCAAGTTTGATTCAATGGAGGCATCAGAAAGCCATATTCAACTTTCACTGACACGAAAATCCAATAACCAATCAACTACATTATGGGTGCCAATCAAGATGAAATGGGCGAGTACCATCCAGCTTCGAGGGTTAAGTGATTATACCGCAGGTGCATATACCTTGCGTCAGAAAGATGACTCTTACTATATCCGTTCGAATTATGGGGAAAATGGTTTCTATCGTGGTACAGGTGTGGACAATAGTTATCTTAGTACACCTTATCACTCAATTACTTTGTTAAGAGGATTGGGCAACATCGATCAGTTGAGTAACATCTACTACAAAGAAACAAAAGGTACTAATACTGCCAGAGATGTGGTAGAAGATTTTGGAACAGATGGGCAACAATCTGTTCAACTAGGTGATGTCGTCAAAATCTGGCATAGAGAACAAAAACGAAATTTCTATACGAAAGATGAGAAAAAAATTGCGTACTCAACTAAGGACGAAGACAGCACGTATTTCGCAATCACTGCTGATGGTTTTGTTCCTTATCGCTTAAATC
>NZ_JXLE01000001.1 GCF_001886265.1 Enterococcus thailandicus | reverse complement strand
CAGACATGCCGTTTACCGTTAGTAGTCTTGCATTTTTATCTTAGGCAGGTGTGTTGGAATTGGCAGACAAGTACGATTGAGGGTCGTATGAGCGTTCGCTCGTGTGGGTTCGAGTCCCATCACCTGCATCTTTTTAGCTCTTAAAGCAATAATTGCTTTAAGGGCTTTTTTATTTAGCATACCATAACCGAACAGGAATAAATTATAATTGATTTATCGAACATTTGTTCGTATAATGTTTTTGAGGTGATACAATGCTAGAAATCGATGAAATCTATCTGTGGTTCAAGTATGACCCGATGCACAAATTTGTTAATGATCTATACAAATTTTGGGACACTGAAATCATATTTGAAGCTATCGAAGATAGATTGCTAATCAACTTACATTATAGTCAAAAAAATTACATTAAGATTTCTGCATCTAAGAGTAGAATTGGCAAGTCAATCTATTTTTTATTTAATGTTAAAACAGATGTCCCTGATATTCGCCAAAAACATCGACGATATGATTACGTTGGATATACTTTCATTAAACCAGGTAAGGAGTGATTGATATGAAAAGACTCTACGGATCAATTGATAAAATTAAAATCGTACAATACAGTTCTACCCCGCTCGTTCGCTTTAGCTTGAATGATGTTAATTGTTTAATTGCTAATCACAGTTTGAACTTTTTAGCTGATGTTGAAGAAAACATGAATGTCACAGTTTTTGGACATTATAATAGTAGAAAACAATTTGTCGTGAAAAAGTATAAGCTAAATAGCAAGCCAAAAATCGTTGTTGAATTTGAAAAGAGCATTTATCCAAACAAAAAACCTTACTAAAAAAGTAAGATTTTTTCGCTTTTTATTATGTAAAAGTGTTGACTTATATCTATATCCGATATATAATAAATATATAGTCAAGGAGGTGATAAACAATTGAGTCGGAAAGATAAGAGGGAAGAAAAAAAGCTTGAACAGCAAAAACAACTTACAACTAAAATCGGATTAGCAATCGCAGTGCTTTCTCTGATTGATAAGTTAATAGATTTGCTGAACAAGCTACTGAAGTAGGGTAAAGGGCTGAAAAGCCCTCCCTTCCCTTTTATTATATCATATATGAAAGGATTGATTTAAATGAAAAGAAAATTATTAAATGGATTTTTAATTATTGTGATGATAATTTTGATTATTTCAATCGTAGTTAAGTTAGCTAACTTATTTTAAGGAGTGAACAGCATGACAGAAAAAAAGACATCAGACGCACAAATTAAAGCTAGTCGTAAATGGCAAGAAAAAAATAAAGAACAAATGAACTATATTAGAAAGCGATCTGCTGCACGTGGATTTTTGAAAATTACTAACAAGGAAGATATCAATGAAATGGAACAATTACTTAAAAATAGAAAAGAGGAACTTGTCATGGAAGAATACGAATCATTAAAAACGTTTATCGAAAACGACTACACAGAAAGAGATTTTGGACACGGCGATTTAGAAGAATTTGATCCAGAAAAAATTATGAATGGTGAAACTGTAGAAGTATTATCAGACGATTTTGGGCATAAGCATTCTCGCGTAAAAGTAATTATTTCTTCAGATGACCTTAAACTTAACGACACACTAGACGTATATACTGTTAATTTTATGGATAAAGAAGTTTATGTTTACTATGTAAATGCCGATTGAGGAGATTGCAAAATGAAAACTGAATTTGCAGGTATTACCTCTTACTTTCAAAACGAAGTAAAAAAATATCGAGTAGACTTAGTCGTCAATCGTAAACACTATCAAAAAAGAGGATTTACAACTTTAGAGTCTGCTCGTAAATACAGAAATGAATTAGAAGAACAATACAAAAAAACTATTCAAGTGAATGCGGACGCTATTGTTCGCACTTACTTGAATAGTAGCTCTATCCGAGAAACAGCTATTCATCATAATATGTCACGACAGAAAGTGCGAAAAATTTTGATAACTGAAGGTGTCTACTCTACTCCACAAAGTGTTAAAGTTAACGAGATGTTGGATAGTGGTTATACGACACAAGAAGTTGCTGAAAAACTTTCCGTCTCTGTCGGTACAGTTAATAATTTAGCCGCTTACCGCAAAGGTGAATATGATGTTCGCAAAGAATAGTAAAATACTTGAAAGTTGAGATAAAATGAATAATTTTTTTAAATTTGTCACAGATGATTTAATAGTTTTCATCCCAATTATAGGATATTTACTTTACAAAACGTGCTTACATCGCTTTTTAATTTGGTACATGGGTGAAAACTTTTCAAAAAAGGATGTATTCGATTTAGCATTAAGCGTTTTTGCGATTATTTTTTTATGTCTTGGTTTCTTTAGAAATAAAACTTACTATGAAGATGTATCTTTGGAATACTATCCTATTGGCACAGAACAATATTCATTCACAAAAAATCTAGCGGACGAAGAATCGTTAGATGCAGTTCCTAATAAAATTGTTATCGTTTCACCAGCCAATGTCCCTATACAAGTAAACGCTATGACATTTACTGGAGAAATGGATACAGAAGGAAACCCTATCTATAAGCAACATTATAAAAATAATAAAAAATTTGAGTTTAAAATTGAACCAGGACAAGCATTAAAATTATCGTATAACGAAAGCGAAGGTATCCCAAACTATCAGCTTCGCATCACTACAGAATATGGAGAAGGCTATGTACTTTTACAATATAACGGGAGATTCGGAAATATTAACGAAACTAAAATTAAATCTACTAGGAAAGTAATCCCTTATTTTATGGATAAGATGTTAAATTAAATAAGCATCCTTCGCAAAGAAGGACGCTTATTTAAAGTCCTAAAATTTTTAAAACAATTGGGATTGCTATCGCCGTTACAAGCATTGTTTTTAACTGTTTAAAATCTTCTTTTTGATCTTTTACCTCATTTTGATTATAACTCGCATCTTGCCTTAACAATTTAATCTCGGTCATAATCTCATTGTGTCTATTATCTAAATGATTTGTAAGCTTACTAAACTCTAAATCAAGCTCCTGTTTTGTAACATACTTTGTCATATCCCCACCCCCTGAGTTTCCACCACCATGTTCGTTCCTAAATCCTTTTGATTCTGATAAATTCACTACTTTTTCACCTGTCATTTTTCATCACCGTTTTTATTGGTAATTTTGTGTCCAGTACAACATTATTGACTTGATAGAACACTCTGTCCAAATCCCCAATATCAATTATTTCTTTTGTAGAATAAAAAATCTTCAATGATAAATACGTCTGATTGAAATTATAAACAGTATCAAATTTTTCTCCATGAAATTCTCCTTGAAGAGGTTTAAAATTACTATCAATTGTTAGAATCTTGTTTACTACTTTTATACTATTTTCTTCCATCAGACTACTATCTAAATGAATAAAAAAGAAACGAATTACTCTATACCCTTTACCACTCTTGTTAGTCTCATAAACACAAAAATTGATATATCTGCTTTCGTTTAGCTCGTTATAATTTAAATATTCGGAACTAATGCCAGTGAAAATTGCGTTGATATATAAATCAAAAGATTCTGTTTCTTCTAAGATCTTTATCTCGTTGATAATATTACTATCTTCATCGGTAAAGGAAAATGACGTCAAAGTAGGTTTATTTAATATATAAAAAAAACTGTTATCAATATCCATATTTTAGACTCCTCTTCGTTCTCTTTATTAAAAGTGTAACAAAATATGAACTTTATAAAAAGAGTTATTGCCTACAATGTAAAAAAGAACACCTTTAAAAGGCACGCCAAAAATTATCATTTCAGAATCGTCAATCTGTTGATTTTTTCGAATAGAAATTACCATCAAATTCCAATTGCCAATCTGGGTTCTCAAAAATTTTTCGGTTTGGATATTGTATTTTTTCTAAATTAAACTCCCTCAAAAGATTGTCTCCTCTATCCAAAATTGCTTGTACGTAAGATTCTGTCACTTCCCCTTTTCTCAGCTGGACATTAAGCAATCCTTCATGAATATACGCATGGCAACTATGGCAAATAGAAATATATCCTGTTAACCGTTGAATCAATTTATCAAAATCGTAATCATATTTTTCATGGAGTTCTAACCAGTCTCCTGGTACGTGTTTTACATATTCTTTGCATATCATACAATGATGATCTGCTTTGATTTGATATTCTTTCCTTAATTTTTTCCATTTTGCTTCGCCCATAATTTTTCTAGGGTTTATATAATGCAATGCTTTGGGTACCACTGGTTGCGTTAATACTCTTACCATTTCTATGTCTAGTGTCTTTTGCATCTTTCTCTCACCTTTCAATATATTTTTGTATCACAATCTCATTTTAATTGTATCACAGCGCATCATGAAATTATGACTTTATGTACCCCCCTCAAAAATTTTGAGGAGGTTATTTTTACAACGTCAAGTAAACGTCATCAATTCGTACGTCGTTCACAGGACTTTCGCCATTCTTACCATTATTCGCACGTCGCAAGATGATATCTACTTTCTTACCTTTGAACTGTTTTTTGCTAACAGTAACGTCAAAACCTAGGGCATCGCCACCTTGATAACTGTATGCTTTTTTAACATCTGGTCGCTTAATACCTTTAGATTGAACACGCGTCAATTCTTTCCCTGTGCCATGCTCCATAAATAGTACCCACGCCGTTGACCCGATTACCCCGTTCGCTTTATCAGGAACTAACCAACCAGCAACGCGAACTTGGTCTTTTCCGTAACCATTGTAAAAATCAAGTTTACCAATTGCATTTCCTTGATGCTTTGGTTTAGAAGCTGTCACAGCTTTGTCGTGTTCGCTTGGCGTTGATGGTGTAACAGCGCCAGTTGACGGAGGTGTTGTCTGATTACCGCCCGAACCGCCTTTTCCGTCAGGCGTTAAGCTAGGATTGTTATAGTATTTAAGAACGTTTTTGATAACATAGTCTTTCATACCATCAATAATATTTTGTGGTTGGCGAGCTGTAGAGTTAAAGTTCATGTGGATCATTAACGAGCGCTTAGGACACTGAGTAGCTGAAAACTCCGGATGTAAACGAACAGTTGAACAGTTAACAGGTAAACCATAATAACGTAAATCTTGCGCCATTTGCCAAAATGTGTTTTCCTCAGCTTGCAAAAAATCGGCTAGTGAAGTCTGGTCGTTACCGCAAACTTCAAACCCTAAATAGTTAGCATTTCCATCACTATTCGCTGTGTGCCAAGCCATATTAAACGTGTCTTCAACACGCCAAATAGTACCTTTATCAATATAATAATGTGCAAAGCCTGCAGCTAATTGATTGACGTTCATACGACTTAACCGATTACCTTCTTGTTCAGCTGTAGAGTTTCCCCAAGTGTTGTGATATACAACACCTTTTACATTTCCCACACGTTTACCTGCTACACCACGACAAACAGAATTATTGATAATTTTAACCATTATTTTTCTCCTCCATTTTCTTCGCCTTGTTTTTCAGATGTTTCTTTTAATTTACTAAACCGACTTTTTACGAATTCTGGTACTGGAATTCCCAATTGTCCTAGATTTTCAATGACAGAAATGCCGTATACAGCAATATAAGAAAATACAAAAGCTGTTGCTACTCCTTCAAATCCCATAATTTTTAGATATGGATATGCAATCAAAACCAAAGAAACGACTAATAGATGTTTTACAATCCCCATTAAACCTTTTGTGCTATTCGTTTCTTTAATAAAAATCCCTTTACAAATACCTGTCACAATATCTCCAATCACAATCCAAACAAAAATTTGAATGTATAAATTACTCAATAAACCTCTGAATTCTCCCAAAAGTAACGTATTATCAATTAACACCATTTTTCCACCCTTCACTTTCTATTTTGACCATAGAAAAAGACGTACTCAGTTGAGCACGTCCCTTACATTTTATTTGCTAATAATTTGTTCCGCTTCTTCTTCAGTAATGCAGGTTGGAACAAACTCTTGTACTTGTTCATCTGTAAAACAGCCCCAATCATACATCATCTTGACATCATCAAAACTAAACATATTACTCGCCTCCTTCAGTCGGATTTAATTGTTGCTTGATTAACTCAATGTCTTTGCTATTTTGTAATGAAGCAAGCATTGTTTTTGAATTGATTTGAGCTAGACTTTCCGATTTTGCTTTAAGTTCTGCATTCTCTTTTTTGATTGCAAGATCATTTAGCATAAGTTTTGCGTTTAATTGACTTAAACTATCCGCTTTTTCTTTTAATTCTTCATTTTCTTTTTGTAGCACAGGATAAAGAGCTGTTAAGTTGTCTAATTTCTCTTTATCCAATCCGTTGATAATTTCTTTCCATCGCCCTTCTGATGGAATAAAAAACTGATCTTCTAATTCGATTTCTTCAAGTGGTGGCACATCCGTAAATGGCACTTGAATTGGAAAATCATCTGCTACTTCGTACTCTTTACCACCTGTTCGACCATATTGCCAAACCCTTATCATCTTATTTCCCCCTTGTCACTAAATAATTTCCATAATGTGGAAATGAATAATTTGTCCTGAGATTAATTCTTTACCGCTTTCCATTGATAAACCAAGAGAAATTTGTGTTCCTGCTTTGATTTCCATATATCTTGAAAAAGCAACATTATGTCTGTACCAAAGAGTTCCCTCAGTGGCTGCGCCAACGCCATATCCTGTGCCAATGTACTGAGTTTGCTCCTCATTGTTCCAAACATCAATGTACGTCCATTTCCCAGCCGAGCCTCCTAACTCAAGTACTGCAACTCCATCGACAAATAACTTACAATCTCTTAAAACTTCCGCTTTCGTTTGATCAGAATTCCATTTCAAAGGATTACTTTTCATCTTTCTTCCATACTGCTTGCCAATAGTCGTCACTTCTCTTCCGACTGGTAAGCGACCTTTGTCAGCTATTTTTTTAATTGAGGCAGCTTGAACATACCATGCTTCAAAAGGCAATTCGGTGTCAGTAAGAACAGATACGCCTTTGACTGTTGGTGCTTCTAAAAAGTTTTTTAGCCCTCCAACCGACTGAGGTTCTGTAGTATTAACTGTATTAGCATCATTCATTACTGACTTCCAAGGCAGTAATGAACCGTTTCTAACAATTCTATAAATCATCGTTTGGGCTGCCGTATTAGCAATTAATGTTTGTGTCGCATTATTTACATCTATACCTGCACCAATCAGCATAAAAACACCGACATTTTGTAGCGTTGGAGGTAACTGACTATAGTCTTCCATCGTTTGGCTATCTGCTGTTGATAAATAATACCAGCCAGTGTAAAGACGCGCGAATTCTTCATAGCTTTTCGGCTTAGGACTTAAACTACTCAAACGAACAACTGCTCCATCATCACCCGTCAATTTATGCATTTGTGCGTCATCTTGTGATACAACTTTGCGCCATTTAGTTGGAGTATATCCGTCGGCTTTTTTTTCAATAACTCGCCAGTACGTTACAGGCGGTTGAGATACCCCATCAGTAACGTTACTCGTGATTCTCTG
The DNA here is from genome assembly GCF_001886265.1 of Enterococcus thailandicus. GTDB lineage: Bacteria > Bacillota > Bacilli > Lactobacillales > Enterococcaceae > Enterococcus_B > Enterococcus_B thailandicus. Next base: position 299,330 of record NZ_JXLE01000001.1, on the reverse strand, counting down.
TAAAAAATTATTGATTGTTGCGTTTGGGATATTCTCTACAAACACGCCATAGATAAATTCTGTCGGTAGCTGGGCAAAGTCTGTCATTGCTTTGCTTTCGTTTGTGGTTAAATAATATATTCCTGTATTCTCACTTAGCTCAAGATAACTGGTTGCTTGTGTACCAGTTTTAGTGGCTTCCGCCAATTTGTGTGCTGCACCTTGATAATAGCTACTTGATAGCATCGTGCTATTTGTCTGTGCATATTCTGACCAGGGATTCCACGTCAAAGGTGTGATTGACTCTTGTTTACGATATAAATGTCGTGTATTAACAACCGCATTTGCAGTATTTCGATACCATTCTTGAACCACTCCTCCACCTGTGTCACCGGGATAGACTGTTATCCAACCAGATCCTGCCATGCCAGTTTGTCGGATATAGTGGTCTGCAGGAATAAAGGTATTTGATTCTGCACTTGTAATATAGTAAAAACCTGGTCGAGTTAAATCATCAATGGTCGTTGGTCGAGGAGTTAAGTCAGCTAAACGCATCGCTCTTCCATCATCAACAGTTAATTTATGTTTCTGAAATGATTTATAATCAAGTGCATCCATCTCTGCCTTAATCGCTTCTAAACGATCAATCACTTCTTCGAATCCTTCAAAATAATAATCATCTACTTCTTGCGTTGTGGCGTCGATGGGACTTCGCTTGATATCAAAAATAAAACGACCTGCCGTATCTAATGACTGATCGTTAGGAAATTCCATATAAATACTACCCTCGACTTTCCCAACGTATCCGAGCAGATTATCTTTAATCACGATAGACACAATCCCGTTTACTCGATCTTCAATCGTTGCTAAATAGTCATGACTTCCATAACCGCCCTCAGCAGTATCTGAACGAAATTTTAATCGGATTGGAACTATTGTTCCATCTGGTAAACTTTGAGCAACGCCGTCCTTCATCAACTTAAAGCGAAGTTTTGCTGTGCTTCTATCGTGTGACCAAAAGACGACATTTGTCTGAATCGGATTGATTGCTTCTGCTTGAATTTTGATTAAAGACTCATTCAATTTATAAACCATTAACTTAACACCGTCCCTTTACTGATAATTAGCCCATTTCCTTCTACGGTTGAAGCATTTGTTGCAAATCCGGATGGAACAGTTCCGCGTACGGTCGCCGTGGCACACCTAATCCCTAAATTATTTCCTAAACCTTGTATGCTACCAATGTTTACCTCAGACAAAAGTCTCGCATAAGTGACAATATTTTGATTGATAAATGTCACTCCACCGTAAATATTGCATTTCGAATTGCCGCCAATGTAGATTGCTGTAAAACTCAAATTTTTACTATTTTCAGCACACTTACATTTGTTAATCGCTAGATATCCACCTTGTTCAACTAAAAAAGAATACTTTATTCCTTCAAATTGTGGTGCATTGGCCACGTCAACAGCTTGTAAGCCAGCGATTTGAAAATAACCACTGCAATAATAAAAAGCGACACTTCTTACTTTCACAGGCAAATCACTTTTTGCAAGATCGATATTGTCAAAATTGTTTTGAGCTTTTATAAAAATCTGATTTGCATTGATACTTCTTAGAACAACATCTTCTAAATAAACACCATCATCAATCCAAACTGTGACAACTTGTACTGAAATCAACGGAATTTGATTAATTGCCGTTTGAATTGTCTTGAATGGTTTTTCTTCTGTTCCATCGCCTGTCTTGTCATTTCCACGACTAGCTGAAACATATAAATCAAGCACTGTATCACTACCACCAATGACCATTGCGACACTTTTATTCAATTGGTCCACTTGTTCTGCAGTATTTGTTTGCTTAGTAGAAAGATCATAAACATCTTCATCATGCTTATTTTCTGAAGCTACTAATCGACTTTGTAATGTAGCAAATTTTTCACCTTTGCTGTTGACTCGTGCGTCCACTACTTCGTTAGGTGAATCTCCCCCGGCATTCAACACTAGATTGTCGATTCGGCTATTAGTTGCTTCATTTTGTGAATCGACTTTTGTTTCTAAGCCGTTCAAATAATCAACATTATGATTGAAAATTTCTTTCCACTCACTAGAAATTCTATTTTTGACTAATTTTAATAGTCCCAAGTCACATCAGTCCTTTCTTAGTTAAATTGGCCAGAATGGCAGTCATTGTTTTTTTTGTATTACTTAATACAATTTCTGGTGGTTTATTAGGTAGCGCAGGATACGTTTTAATCCCAACCACCTGAATATAAGTATTGATATTCAGCGGCTCATAAATAAATGGAACAAAGTCACCTTTTTTCGGATTAATTTTCCACTTAAGAATCACTGTCCCTGAAACTGAAGGATAGTCTTGTAAATCGTTTTTTAGTCGTTCCATCATATTAGCTGAAACAGTGTAACGTTCATCTTCAACTGGCTCTTGAATACGAATACCCCATTTTTCTGATTCTGGACTTGTGTAAGTTATCGGAGTGAAGTAGTAGGTTTCATCTTCTTTTTTCTTTCCGAATCCCTTTATTTGTGTTTTTAAAGAGTAGGTATCAATTTCAAATGAAACTTCATCTGTATTGTATTTATATCGAATTTGTTCCTCAATTTTCTCGCCATACTCTGTTGTTGGATAAAAAATTAAATGTTTATTGTCTGGAATAACTACTGCATTATAATCTGACAGAATTTCATCAATGAGTTTTAAATAATTTCCATCGCCAAAGTTTTCTTGTTCAACTGTTAAGAATTTTTTATTTGGATCAATCACTTCCCAAGTGAACCCTTTGTTATTTGTCTTAAATACATGTTCTAGCAGCTGAGTAATTGATTTTTTACCACTTATTTGATCATATTGATATCCATCTTGCACCGTGTAGTAAATATGAGTTGCTGTGACACTTTTAACAACTAGTGGTCCACTCGCATCTTCTGACATTCCTTTTATCACAAACTTTTGTCCACCAAAAATCACTAAAGATTCGAATGTGATTAAATCGAATGTTTCTGAGTTTTTTTCGCTTCTTTTAACAGAAAAACTAATTTCCCAAGTTTCATTTTGTTGCCAATTTTCGTAAAAAGAATCCTTGTCGTAATCGACAAGGATTTCTTCTTTTGTTTGCTCATAGTTGCAAATAATTAAATCATTCAAATTATCACCTACTTATACAAAAAACGGAAATCCCATGACGACTTCACACGTGTAATATTTTGAATTTCAATTTCGTTTATCCCTTCAGACAGAGTTATTAAACCGTGATTTGTGTCTATACCACGAGCCACACCATTCAATTTGGGATAAACACCTTCAATCGTCAATGTCTGTCCTCTTGCTGTAGACAACGCAGGATAATAAACAAATCTATCACCTGTCGTTCGATTAAATACGGTTAAATTTCCTTCCGATTCACCTTCTATTAGAATTTTCATATCTGTGTTTCTAGGATCTATCACAAAATCTCCTGCATTAAAAATGCTAAATCTGCTCTTCTCAAACGAATACTCATAATCTAATGACTCTAAGTTTTGCGAAAACTGCCATTCATCTAGTAAATCAAAGTTACTTAGTGTTGTTGAAACAGCTTCTGAGTAACCATCCACAACAGTGAACGTGATTTCAATTGTTGAATAATCATTTTCCTCTTCTAAAAACTCAAAATTTGTAGGATTTACTTTAAACCTTTTCCCTGGTTCGAGTTCATGAATAATATAGTATTGATACCCTACAAAAATCATTTGCTGTAATTCTGTAACCATCAATGTTTTTTCGTATTCATTTCGATAAAAAATATCAAACGTTAGTGACAGATCAAACGGACGAAAAGAAGCGCTCACCTCTCTACTCCCGTTCACTCCTTCAAAGTCAGCGTAGGACACTTCATAAACAGGTGCTTGCCGCTTAATTTCCTTACAAATAATTTTATCTTTCTTTTGGGGGTCGAAACTAACACCATTTTGAACAAAAAGAAGTTTATAAAACAATCATCTTTCACCTCCCTGCCATATATTGAAGCTTACTCCAGTCAGAACCTAAAAAATCATTTGCAGCCTTACCAATATCTGATTTTTTAATACCAGAATCTTTCCCAAGAATCGCTTTAAGAATCATCATCAATTCATTGTGTTGTCGTTGTTGCTGCTTAATGAGTAATAATAGTTCTTCTGAATTATCTGATTTTACCGAATCTTTCGTACTACCGCTCTTGTTTCCAGAAAGAAAAGCGAGTGCTTCTCCTATCAACTCAATCGCTCTAGTTTTTTTGGTCATAGGCACTACCATTTCTGGTTTATTTTTTTCGCCACCTCTATAAAGTCCATCCTGAGTTATCCATCCACCGTTCTCATAACCAACACCTTTCCAGCCCGCCAACAAACTGCCATACGTGCTTTTCGTATAACGAATTGCAGCAAGAATGTTGCTGATTGGATCAAAAATATCTTTATCGAATCCAGCGCGAGCGTTGCTTCTAAACGTTGGATCAATTACTTGCATCAATCCTTTCGACGGCGTTCCTCGCTTCGCATTGTCATCCCAAAGATTAATCGCTCTTGGATTTCCGTTGGATTCCGTTTGCATTTGGTAAAGCAACGCATTCAGATTTGCAGCACTGTACTGATTTTCCATCTTTAATGCCTTAGTGGCTAGTGATCGCCATTTTTCAACACCACCACCGCCAGAACCAGCATTAAAAATATTTCCAGAACCCATTGAACCGTTCAAATGGACATGATCAAAGTGATCTCCGTCAGGCCAATTTACCCAATTTCCGCTTGCTCCTGTTCCAGAAAGTCCCATGCGATCACGAACTTTTCCGTTCGTGATTACATAAGCGATTTTTGAAGTGAACTTTTCAAACGCATAATTGGCAGCTTGTGTATAAATCGGACTACCACCTGTTACTCCTGGTAATGCAATATCAATTGCTTGGTGTTTTCCATGATAGTAGGCGTCTCCAGGACGATAACCAGAAGTAATTGTCATACCAGGAAACTTTGACATTACCTTTTGTGCAACATCGACTAAATACTGATAGACACCATTTCCATTCATGCTGCCATCAAAATTTCCATGTGTGAAAAATTCACTCAATTTTGATTGGAGCATAGTATTAGCTGATTGAGCCATCAGCTTGACACCAGATTTTGTCATATCCAACCACGGCTCGCCGATACCGTCATACTTCACTTTACTATTCAGGAATTTTTGCATTGCTTTTTCATCATCTAACAAATCCACAATGTCAAAATTACCGATACCATTTTCGTATCTCGGAACGTCTAAACGACTTTTTAGTTTTTTCGTTAATGACGCATTTAAAACTTGTGCTCCTTTTGGCAAATTAACTAATAAGTCTCTTCCTTTTGCAATAAATCCTTTTCCGTCCGGCATTTGAACATACTCTTCATGAATAGGACCTTTTTGATCGTTGATCATAGCTAGTCCGCCGGGGTGTGCCTCTGTCCCTTTTGCGTACTGTGGAACTGTCCAAGTCCCAATTGATTTACTAGACTCTACTTCTTTCAATACGTAATTGACACCAGAAATCACACCGTTGACACCTTTACCAATGCCGCCAACCATTTTGTTGGCTACACCGTTCATCGTTGCATTTAAAGAACTACCCATCGAGTTAACGCCATTTATCAATGACTGCATCAAGAATGATCCAGCATTATAATAACCACCATATTTTGAACGCAAATTATTAACTGAGTCATTTCCTAGTTGATTCACTCTTACAATAAAAGACCCATACAACGAGTTCCAACCGTTTAAGTTGTTTTGTTGCCAAGCACGACCATTGCTATACATTGGTGAATTGTAACTGCGTAATGTCGTCATTGCTTGATTACAAAATGAATTGATTGCGCTAATAAATGAACCTGTTAGGCTATTCCAACCGTTCATTAAATTGCGATTCCAAGCAAGTCCTTGCAAATAATTCGGTGTATTTTGTATTTTTAATGCAGTTGAGTATTGATTGATAAAGAGTTTTTCATTACTCATGTAAGCAGGAACAACAGAGTTCCATCCGTCAGAAAGATTTGTTAACCACTCAGAGCCAATTAGAGCAAACTCAGGTGTTTTTTCTTCTAACTGTTCAGGTGTGATCGATTGAATATCTGTAGGTGTACTTGTTTTTGGTGCAACTGATTCTTCAGTCGTAACCCCTACGCCAGTTTGTTGTCTTAATACTGCAGTTAATTCATTTATAGCAATAACTAGTGGTGTAAAGTTTGGAATTGTTGATACTGTAGAAATATTTCCGATTCCATCAGCATATCTTGAAAAGAGCTTTTTAGTTCGTGAAGCTTTTAAAACTTTTGAACCTCTCGGCAAATCAAGAACAACATTTCGCCCCTTCGGAATAAACGAATTTCCGCTAGGCAGTTGCACGAGTTCTTCGTACATGGGTCCTTTCTGGTCGTTGACCATTGCGGGTCCGCCGGGGTGGAAATTTGTTCCTTTTGCATTTTTTTGTACAGGACCAATGAAATCAGCTGATACTGTCTTAGTAATCGTATCAGGTATTAAATTTTTAAAACGATCAAAAGCGTCAAACGCGTCTTTAGCCGCTTGCGAAGCTTTATCATGACCTACAACAGTTTTATCATTTGGAAATACATTTTCATTGTAATTCTTAATTGCTCCGCTTGCGTCACTAATGGCACCAGTCAAGCTAGAATTATCACCTAAGATTTTTTTCAGCAGAGGAAGTACATTTTTGTTGTATTCTTCAATACTAATTTTTCCGTCCCTAACTTTTGCTAAAATATCTTCGTTATTGCCAAGCATTTTTTTAACTGGATCTGGTAGTTCTTTCCACGCGTTAAACGACTCTTTTGAGGTAAAAATTTTATTTAATAAGTCTGAATTATCAGCGAGTATATTTTTCTGGCTAACTGGAAGCTCATTCCATTGAGCCAATGAGTCCTTTGAAGTAGTAAGCTTCGTAAGAAAATTAGTATTATCAGCAAGTAGCTTTTTCTCAGAATCCGGAATTTCGTTCCACCGCTTCAAACTTTCTTCAGAAGAGAATATTTTATTTAGAAAATCAGAATTTTTCGCAAATAATTCTTTTATATCTGCTGGCGTTTCATTCCAAATTTTCAGCTTTTCTCCTGATTTAGAAAGAGTCTGTAAAAAGTCATAGTTATTCGCTTTTAAATCTTTAATTTCAGTTTTATAGTCATTCCAAAGTCCAAGATTGAATAGAGTTTCTGCCATGACTTCTGGCGTGTTTGAATATAAGACAGCTTTTTTCTGTTCAAAAGTAAGCTCATCCCACTTACCAGAAGACTCCAATGCTTTATAAATATTGATACTGAATTCATCTTGAAGAACAGCTGCTTTGTCTTCCCACGCCATTCCTCGCCACAAATTATTAGCAATTGCTGCTTCACCAATCATCTTTTTAGCATTTGTATCAATATTTGCATCATGTAAAACCATTTTAAGGTTATTCCATGTAGTAATATTTTTAGAAGCTTCAGTGATTATTTCTGGTGCATTTGTTTTTACATTTCCTTCTTTATCAAGAAGTTCTAATGAATTCCATTCCCTTGCACCGTCAGTTCCTTCTTTAGCGACCCATTTCAGTGTATTTGCGTTTTTCTTAGCATTTTCAGCTAACTTATCCGCCATATAACCAGCATTTTCAAGTAACTTTTCATTATCGTCTATGAGGTATTGACTAGCCCCCGCACTTGCGTCAATCAATTCGCCCGTTGCAAGGTGAACTTTGTCTGTCAATTCAGGATATTTTTCTACTATAGCAGCTATTTGACTATCAAAACCTTCTGTCGTTGCATCGTTGATTTTATCCCATTCTGCTAAATACGTTTGTGCAAATTCGCCATCAAGATTATAACCCCACTCCTTCAACCATTTTTCCTGCTCTTTTCGCATTTGAGCTGCATGATTTTTAGAAGCATTTCTTTGTTCTCCTAATGATTGAAGCCATGTCTTAGCTTGCTCCTTACTGGCTTTTGACACGTCACCAGTCATCGAATTTAAAATCGCTTTTTTCTGTTGCGCTGATACATCAAGCGTATTTACATATTCTTCTGCTGTATTTTTAGAAATATCACTAATCATTTGTGCTTCTGCAATACTAATATTTCTATTTTCTTTTGAAGCTTTTTCACGAATTTCTTTGACTCGTTCGTTGTTTTCTTTAATTTTATCTAGCGCAGACTGATTCATTTCTTTTTCATTCTCAACGATTTCTTTCATTGAATCAGTCACTGTGCCAGGAAGGTTCTTAATTAAATTATCTAACCCTTCGACCTTTTTGGTTAAACTTGATTCAATTGATACACCAATTGTTTCGAAATTTTTAACCATTGGCCCAGTATTTTGATCAAATCCTTGTGCCATTAAGTTAAACTGACCAGAAGTTTCTTCCGTTTTCTTCTTTACTGTACTTAACGTAGTATCTACTTCTGTACCAACGTCCGCTCCCCACTCTTTGACTCGTTGAGAAGAATTCCACGCTTCTTCTCCAAAGGTCTTCCAAGCGCCATAACCAAGTGCCAAAGCACCGCCTACACCAACAACCCCAAGCAATGAAGGTCCCAACAATCCTAAAGAAGTCGTGACTGCTCCAATTCCGCTTGAACCTGCAGCAGTAGTTGCTGCACCTGCAGTTTTCCCTAATGCTGTAGTCAAACCACCTACTCCGCCAGCACCTGCTGTTTTAACGGCTGTTGTGCCTGCTGTGGCAACTGTTGTAGAAAATGATTCCATTGCTTTTTTCTCAGCAGCTTTTGCTGCTAAATCGACAATCGAATTGCTTAATTTTCCAATACTCGTTTTTGTTTTACCTACGATCGTTATTACAGGACCGAATGCACGCGTAACTGGTCCTATTGCAGCCACAAGCCCAATCCATTTAATAATATTTCTTTGTTGATCTTCACTTAAAGTAGAAAATGTTTTGGCTAGATTTCCTAAATGTTTAACTAGAGGTTTAGAAGCTTCGAGTCCATCTCGCAGTGCATCTACAAATGGTCCACCTAGATCGATTGCTGCATCTACAGCTTCGTTTTTTAGCATTTTTAGCTTAGATTCTGTTGTTTCATAACGTTTATTTGCTTCATCCGTCAAAGCTACATTTTCACCAAACGCTTTGTTTGAACGACTCACTGCATCTTTAAATAAGTCACTAGCATTACCTGCGCGCAATAAGCTATCTCGCAAACGTACTTCTCTAATACCCATCTCATCGAGCATTTCAATTGCAGACGTTCCTTGTGCTTCTGCACCACCTAGACCCTCAACAAATTTACCAATAGCTCCAATAGCATCTTCTTCAAATGCTTTTTTGAACTCTTGCGCTGACATTCCGGCGATTTTACCGAAATTTTCAAGGTTGCTAGAAGCTTTCATGATTCCTGTCATTTCTGACGTTGTCATTCCAATCGAGCTAGCTAACGCTTTAAAATCTTTTGAATTATTCGAAGACATCAATTCTAACTCTCTTCGAGTCATTCCTGTTTTAGCAGATAATTCTTCCATCTGACCAAGTCCGGTTTTTGCAGCTACCTGCATATTCACCATCACTTTAGATATAGCAGAACCCAATTATGTTATCGCAAAGGCTTTTTATCCTTTGCTTCTTACTGTCACCAGTAAGTTCGGCATATATTTTTACCCTCGTCTTATCCCGTTAGGGTAATCGACACTCGTGGGAAAATTTTATTCTATACTTTTTGAGCAAACAAAAAGCATAGGTTCATTTCCTATGCTCTACGGTGATACAAGCTCTTTAGTTCTTGTATTTACCTCGGTATTGACTCTTTTAATATAAGCTAAAGAGTGTTTTACCGATTTTGTCGATTTTACACTGCTGATTTCTCAGCAACGGGGCAGTTTTACTTACCCATCTCTGCTTCAATGCCAACCGATGAAAGCGCTGCGGCTAATCCTAAAATATCTCCTTGGCTCAGTCCAATTTGGCTACCTGCCCCTGCTAATCGTAATGCCATTTCTGTGATTTCTGATTCAGTAGTTGCAAAGTTATTCCCTAAATCGACGATAGAAGCACCTAAATTACTAAATTGATCCTGTGGTAATTTTGTGATATTAGCCAATCGAGCTAATGACGTTGCCGCGGTTTCGGCTGACATATTTGTCGATTCGCCCATGTCGATCATTGTTTTTGTAAAGCTAACAACATTTTCCGTTTTGATACCTAACTGCCCGGCAGCTTCTGCTACACCAGCAATTTCCTGATGACTGGCAGGCAACTGAGTTGCTAATTTGCGAAGACCACTTTCCAAATCGCTGTAAGAATAAACAACATTTCCGTTTGAATCTATAACCTCATCGTTAGTTTTCTTTCAATTTTGTTATCGTGGGGGCTTTTTATCCCTCACTTCTTATAGTTTCCTATAAGTTCGGCGTACATTTTGAACTCAAAGCATGAGCTCTCGAACACTCGTGGGAGCATTATATTTATTCAGCTCCTACGCTCTACACTGCTTACTGGCCTTTAGTAATCCAGCAAGTTAGCACGGTATTAACATAGTTTTAGGTATAATAAAAACCCCTACAGCGTAGGAGTTTCGTAAAATTCTTTGAATTGTTGCTCAGTATTATTTTTTTGTCCGTAAATTTTATGGAAAGTTAAATGACATTTTTTACAAAGAACAACGGCGTTGTCAGGATTCAGTCTATTCTTTTTATCCCAATGATATGCGTTTAAATGATGCACAACCACATTCTCTTTGGAATTACAGATAACACATTTAAAATCATCTCTTTTTAAGACTGTGTTTTTAAAGTGAACGTATCCTAACACTTTCATTCTTTTATTCCTGTCTTCCAAAGTTAAATTAGGATTGTAATTTGGATTACTTTTACCACGAATTATTTGAGATTGCCCTTTATGTCTACATTCTTCGGAACAATATTGATGTTTGCTCCTACCAATTAAATAAGGTATCTTTAAAGTGGTTTGTCCACACTCTTCACATTTTACAGGAACTTTGCAATATTTAGGGTTATCTTGACCAGATAGTCTAACATTTTTCAAAGTATTTTTCAGTTTAGCAATGCTCTCGACACTGTGCTTTCTCCCATAAAAATTGCCTTTGTCTCCTTTTAACCCTTCCTTTTGCCATTCGTCTTTGCATTCTCTACAACAGAATTTATGTTTTCCATTAAAATTACTCTGACTTTTAGTAAACTTCTCCTTGCAAAAATCACATGATTCTGTACGCCTAAATTGTGCTTGGTATTCGCTCCAACATTTCCTATTACAGAAAATATTTTTGCTTCTTACCTCACTAGGCATTTTGTAGACATCTTTCCCACAGTTTTTACAAGTCAACTTTAACTTGCTCATAATAACACCTCCGACAGTGCCTCCGAATGTACATTTTATTGGAAAGGAGGTTCGGATACCTCCCTTTCGATAAAGCTCATGACTTCCTTATCTATCCGATTTTATTATACCATAAAACCTTAGTCTTCACCGTTTTTGCTCGATTTAATTACCCTTACATCGCTATAAGGGAGGGCAAAGAATTCACCCCTGCGAAGGCACTTTCCCAAGAAATAGCAGCAGTTGTAACTGCTGCAGTTCCTGCAACGATTGGTGCGGTTACTCCAACTGTTAAAGCAGTGCCAGCACTAGAAACCTTGTTTCCAAACGATTCGAGTCGTTTTCCTGACTCTATCCACTGAGCTGACTCCGCTTTTAGCCATCCCGTGGTTCCTTCAGTTTCTACCTTCATGCGGGCAATTTGACCAACAGTATTTTTCATTTGAGTTTCGTAGCTAGCTGATCTCGCAGTTGCTTGATTCAGCTGATTAGCATATTTCACAGTTGAAGCCGTCGCATTTCCATTTGCATCAAAACTATCCTTGTAAGCTTTTGTTAGCAATTCGACTTGGCGCTCATTTGATTGGAGTACACTCCCCAAACCATTGTACTTAGCTTCAAGCACTCCGAGTGAATTTCCTGACGCACTCATCACTTTCATTTGCGCTTGCATTGCTTTTGTCTGGTGAGTGACTGCGTTTTTTGCTCCTGTCAATCCTTTTGATAACCCTGAACTATCTAAATCTAGTTTAATAATCATGTTACCAAGAGGCTTTCCCTTTGCCATAGTTTTCCTCCTTTCTATATAGATTTAAGAAAGTCTTTCAAATCAACTTCTTTTGTTTTTTCTTTTTTAGGTTCTGTGCAAGCAATTTTCACCATCATCTCAATTGAATTGTTCTCAATATCTGACAATGACCAGCCGGATTTTACCAACTCTCTGCACAAATTTAAGTACATTTCTTCCGCTTCCTCAGGCGTTACTTTTTTGCTTCTGGATCGGGATTTTCTTCAACTCCCATAACTTGTCCTAAAATGTCATCCAAGACTTCGATTGTTTTTTCGCTAGGTAACCCGTCTAAGATTTGATCGTCAGTCAATTTGTCATCTCTAAAAATTTGTTTAGCAAATGTCAAATAATGTTCGAGCTGATCCCACATTTTTGTTCCTTCAGTATTTAATTTTTTGATTGTTTCTAATGCCGTTCGATAATCTTTCCCAGTTGTATCCAAATTTTCAAAAACTTCTTTTTTGCCTTCTTTGTTTTTTAAAACTAGTTGTACTTTCGCCATCGTTATTCCTCCTAAAATTCCAATAAAAAAGAGGACTAAATGTTTAGTCCTCTTCGTTTCACGCTGGCACCAAGGCCAGTAAGTCATCTTTCAATGTCACTCCAGCAAAATCAATATCGTGATCAGTTAACCACTGCTTGATTTCTTCGATCGTATTATTTTTTGTTGGTTTTTCATCTAACCCCATTTTTAATGATTCGGGTTCTTGCTCAGCTAAAGTTTTAAATGCTGGGATATCAACTTTCGCACTTTCTACACCATTTTCAATAGCTATAGCATAGTAATCGCCTGCAGCTACTTGTGTATCAGCAGTAATTCCTGTAATCGTTAATGGGCTTTCGCCTTCAACAACTTTTGTTCCGTCCTTTTTACGAATTCTAAATGTACGTGTCATATTGTTCTCCTTCCTTAACTAAGCGCAACGGTTGCCCCATCCGTTGTTGGAGTAACTGTCCCAACAATGGGGCTGATTACTCCCCCGCTGGGAAAACTAACCCTTTCAACTCTGCAATAGAAGATTCTTCTTTTCCGATATATTTTGCTACGGATTGTCCATTGGCTTCTCCATCAGCATCACTAGCGACAGCTGCAAAAACATATTCTTCAGCATCTGGTTCGAAGGCATCATTTGTTAAAGTATTTAAGTTAATCGACTCACGACTGAATCGTCCTTTAAATACTGCAAGCATTGCTGATTCCCCACTTAAATCTGACGATTCTAACAAAACAGCGCAGTAAGGAGGCTCTGTGTCTTTTCCCAAGAAGCTGATTTTGCTTTCATTTGTTGCATAGCCTAAAATTTTATCGTTTACTTCTTCTGGTAAATCTAACAATCCAAAATTCACACTGACATCCCCAGTACCTTTTTGAGAAACGTAATAAGCAATGTCAGAACCGTAAACTTTCGATGGCTCTTTTGATAAACCAGTAATCTCAGCTGAAACAGTAGCACCTTTATCTTGCTTACCTTCGATTACAAATTGATTGGCGGCTGGAATTTTCCCAGTTTCATCAAAGATACCAATCGTCATTTTTTTAAATCCTACTAAAGTCATAAATTTTTCCTCCTAATTTTTGACAACAAAAAAAGACACGATTTTTCGTGTCTTGGTTCTTGTTATCCACTTTTTAATAGTTCGTATCATAAATTTTTGTATTTCCATCATAGCGACGTGCATCCACAAAGCGTCTCGTCTCTGGAAAATACTCATCAAGTCCTTGACCGGAAACTTGCCCAAAGCTCAACTTCTTCATTTCTTTTTTTATTTCATGTTGAATTTGCTTACATGTTGTTCTGTAAGTCGATTCAACATCTATTTGAATCAAATGCTCTATTGACAACTCTTGGTCACTGCCGTGATACGCCTCATTAGGTACATCCACTGGCCTGATTGTGATAAAAGTGCCTGTCTTGTCTGCTGTTTCTGGTTGTTCATAGAACTTGATGCGATATCGTTCTGTTTCTTCGTTGTAAGTCATAGAATGAATATATTCATTTGAACAAAGAGATTCATAAATAATATTGAGTATATCCTTCATAAACTTTTTTTAACCTCCTGAGCCACTTCATTGAGATAGATTGGTTCTGATTTTTTCAGTGATTTAGTGATTACACCAAACCCACGTGGTTTGATTTGTTTGCCTTTTCGCGTATACCCCCACTCATTTAAGTGAATGAGTCGGTAGCGTTGGTGTGGACCATTCCAACCAATTTCTGCCTCTACTTTTTGATTCTTGTAGGTAGCATCTTTTCTTACAACTTCATCGATCGTATATCCTTTATCTTTAAATACGAGTAGGTCCGTCTGGAGGTGTTTTTCAACTTTTTCAGCACCAACATTCACAGCTTTTCTGTTCACTGTTCGCATTTTCTTTTCCCCAAGTTCTCGTTCAAGTGCTTGTATCGTTTCTTGTATTCCTTGAAATCCTACCCCGGTCACCATATCACCTTCTTCGTCACGACTGGCGTTTCAGAACAATTTTAACGAACCTACTATCCTCATAATCTGGCGCGACATCTACTATTTCCCACACTTTAAGAATTCCAGAATCAATCATTCTATAATCATCAATTTCTACTTTGTGTTTATTTGTAGGAATGTAATCGGTGAACGGATCACGTATCTTGATAGTTGTCCCTTCTTCAGTCTCCTTAGAGCGTAGAATATCCATGTCTTTCATCGATGGTTTATACGCTAAACATGTACACTTGTACAGTTCCTTTTTTTGTTGTTCACCAGGTTCAGGACCATCAGCAGGCTTATATTCAAAAAAACTAACTGGTATATTCAAATCTCCAGCTACAATTTTTGGTTTCTCGTAGTGTTTGTTAATCGACAATTTTTTCACCTGCCAAGTCTATAGAAGCGTCCATGATCATCGTTTGAAAATTGTCATAAAAATACTCAAGTGATTCGTTTCGTAAATAACGAGTACGTTCAAATACTAATTCTTTACCTTTTAAAAACTTATTTGGTTCGAAATCTCCGATGATAGATTTTAAATCAACAAAAGAACTTTCTAGTTGCTCACCAATGTCATCATCTTCTGAAGAGTGAAAAATTCGAAAACGTCTTTTGTACTCATCAATGAATTTTTTCTCGTTCATTTCTACTCTCCTACTCTAAATCAATAACTGCCCCGTCCGTCGTTGGAGTGATTGTTCCAACAGCAGGGCTTGTTACTCCCCCGCTGTAAGTGAAAGGTTGTATACTTGGGCTGAATAGTTATTTGCTGGCTCACCATTTCCAAGCATGTCGATTGCATACAAAACTGCACGTTTCATAGCGAACGTTTCATGATATTCATAAACTTTTTCTGGTTGAGACTGCGTAGCATCATATTCTCCAGAAACAAACGCGATTAATTTCCCTTCAGGAACGTCTTCTGATTCAATGATTCTATCTTCTGAAATAAATGGTAAATTAGTCACGAATGCCCCATTTGAATTCTGTGTAGTAATACGTGTCATGATATCCCAGTAATCGACAGGATTGATAATTAAGTTAATTCGCCCTTTGATTTTACGAGATTCTTCTTCGTCATTTTCATCATTGTCTCCGATTTTTTTAATGTAGCGCGACATTTTCTTCATCAATGCGCCCATTTCTGCAACAATTGTTTTTGAGTCTTTGAATGTTAAGGTTCCAGCTGGATCTTTATCAGGTAATCCCGTAGTAGGATCTAATGCGCCCTCTACATTTTTCATTAGGCCCACAGGCTCATCTTTACCACTACCAGTAACTACTTTTTCTGCCCAAATATCCTTAACCGCTTCACCCAAACAAAGTCGTACATAACGGTTAATCCAACGAGCGCCTAATTTTAACGTATCTTTTGAAATCAAAAAGAAAGCAGTAAGTGCCAATTGATGTGTTTCTGTTACGCCAAACTCAGCGTCCAGTTGTCCCTCGATATCTTTGTGAAGCGGGCCGAATACGGCAACACCTTTACGACGTGATCGGATAGTCTTAGTTAAACCAACAGCCGGTGTAAAATTGATTAGACGTAAAATTGGATGTTCTTTTTGAATATCTTCAAATACACGTTCAAAAATTGTTTCCGGCCACGTTAAATCTTCATCAAAGCCACCTTTTTTTGATACCTCGTTGTAGAATTTAGTTTCTTCTGCAGTCAGCACCGGAATTCCCCGAGCTTGCAAAATTTGATTATCTGTTACATTTTTTAATTCTTCATACTCAGATCGAACCTGCTTTCCAGCGTCTTCTGCAATAGCTGTGACATACTCTTCTAAAGCTGTGTTGATCTGTTCAGGAGTAGCTCCTTCTTGGTTAGATACTGCATTGAATGCTTTTTTTGCATCCGCAGTCTTGTTTGTGATTGTTAATGTCATTTATTTACTCTCCTTTTCGTAGTCTTGCAATCAATGATTTTTGTTCTGGTTCAGATAGTTCACTTTCATTTTGAGTATTAAAAAAAGAAGCCATCGCCTGAGCAACACGCTCATTCACAATGTCTTCGATATTTTTATCTTCTTTTCTGACAGCCTTCACTTCATCAGCAAATCCATAGTCGACTGCTTCTTGAGCTGTGAACCATTTTGCTGCGTTTATCCATTCTGTCAACTGTTGTTCTGACTGCCCTGTTTTAGCAACATAGATACTTAAAATAGAATCGTCAATTGTTTCCAGTGCCTGAAGCGTTTTTTGAATATCTTTTTTATTTCCCCAACCAACCGTCTCAGCTTCATGAATCATAAATGTTGTTCCAATATTCATAATAACTTTATCAGCCCCAGCACAAATGAACGTTGCCGCACTAGCTGCATTTCCCATTACTTCCACGGTTACTGTGCTTGGATGGTTTTTTAGATAATTGTAAATTTCGACACCTTGGAAAACGTCACCTCCAGGGGAGTTTAGTTTAATATGGATATCATTCGTAACATTATCTAACGCTTCTCGAACCATTTTTGCATCGATATATTTATCATCGGACCAGTAACGTTTTTGAATCACTCCACTCAGTGTCAAAATTTGAGTATTGTCAGATACTTCATTTTTAAACTCAAATGGCACTACTCTATTTTTTGTCTTTGGCATTAACATCCTCACCTCCTTTCACTGCTTCTTCGTAGTTTTTGGTTCTAATCCGTACTTTCCCTTCTCCATTCGGAAGTTCATCATAATCAACAGCCTCACGAACTTCATCAATATCAAACGCACCACCAGAGGTCACTTTATCGATCTGAGTAGCATATTCAAGTAAATCTTTAGGAAGAACTTTGACTATTTTGATTCGCTCACCGTTTTTGTATTCTTGCCGTGTAATAATTTTTGCTGTCAATTCATCCTGCAACTTTTTAATAAGTGGAGCGATACAAAGTTTTTGAAATGCTTTGATGTTCGAATCAAGTTCTGCTTTTTCACCATAAATAAGCGCTGTAGGAACACCTATAGCGTTAGCAATATCATCGATCAAAGACGATTTCATCTTATTTAATTCATCTAGCGATTGATTAGACACGCCTTGTTTATTGGTGTATTCTTCATACTCAAAACCTTTGACCTTAGGAACAATTGCTACTGAATTTGTTCTAAACGAGTTATAAATTTTGTCAATGAACGATTGCAATCGTTGACTTCTTGTTTTCCCGTCTTTTCCTGTTTCATCATTGATTGATCCTGTTGATTCAATTGATACTGATCCGCGAATTTGATTATTTCTCATGGCGATTTCTACTATACGACCGAACAATTCTGAATAGTCCTCAAACAACCCTCTGTCAAATCGTTCTAGTTCCTCATTGTTGTATTCCATATAAATGACGTCAGACATGTTAAAATTTCGATTAAAAATATACCCCTTCACCATAACGTTCGAAAAAACATCATCATAAACAGCGTATTCTGTTCTAGTAAAATCATCTGCTATCAATAATTGGTTATCATCTGTAAAGATCACCAATACTTCGTTATCATCTAATAATCGATAAAAGAACTTTTCCCAAAAAACAGCTGCTGACATATCTAAGTTGGGGCGAACATTTAAAATATATTCCCAATCAGCAGTTGCATCTTTGTTTTTAAATTTAACTACTAGGGTAGACATTGTCCTTGCTACAAAATCAAGTACAGTATTTTTTGCCATAATTTTAAGATACGACCGCTTCGCTGTATCATCGCCTACAACAAAATCTGGTAGCCAATCTGTAGGATTTTCATTTTTAACAGATTGCTTAAAAACATCAAATAAACTCACATAAACTCACCACCTTTCAATAGGATCATTATTTGCCTAAAAATTTAGTTCATCTAATAGATCGAAAGCTTCTTCATAATCTACTTGATCATCTAATTCCGTTGCTTTATATAGAGCATGAATAAAAGCTTGAAATCCATCCGTTTTACGTTTTACCTCTTCCTTTTTTAGAAATTGTTTACCATCTTTCGTTTCTTTCACAAACACGTTGTTGGTAAACCACCTCATCAAAGGATTGTCTCCGAAAATAAACTTATGATTTGCAAAGCCATCTTCTACTCTTGGAGCAAGCATCGGATGCAAGCTTGACGGTCTTCTCAAACGAACCACTTCAAATCCTTCCTTTTCCAGCAACGGAGCTAAAATATCAGCCTTATAGTTATCCATTACAATCACCCGAACTCCATATTTTTCTCTAGCTTCTAAAAACCATTTGACAATGTGTTTGGGGTTTAATGATGGTTCATCAATAACCTTCATCAACCCCATCTTTTCCCAACTTTTTATTGGTGCACGCTTTTCACTTCCAACTAGCTGCTCTTTGAGCGAATATCCATAATGAACATCGCAAAACTGTTTAATCGCAAATGTAAAAGATTTAAAAGCGTACTCTTCTTTTTTCTTAAACAACAAGCCACATGTTGCAAAGTCTCGAACACTACCGAAATCTAGAGATCCGATTGGGACACTGTCTAACTTGAAGAATGGTCGATTAGTTGCGAGCATTTCTTCTTTTGTTGCAACTGAATTTTCCATATTGTCTTCCAAAAAATTCATACGTTTAGTAACGAAAGCTGTTCTACCAGATGGCTCTACCGCTAATTTCTTATATTTTTTCATCACTTCATTAAATAATCGTTTACCACGTTTATTTAACGGTGGTTGGAGTGCTGGGTTTGCTTTTGCCCATAGTTCCGGTTTGTCCATCTCTTCTATTGCATCAAGTTCGCAGATATAAGGAAACACTCCCTTAAATTCTGCTAATCCGTTCAGAATATCTTCACATTCACGATATTTGATATCAAAATATCCTTCACGAACAAATCCTTTTGTTCCGATAAAAAATTGGCGTCCGTGGTCAACTTTACCTAATCCACCTGAAAAAACATCGACTATATCAGTATTTTCCATCTCATGGTACTCATCATAGATGACAGCACCCTCGCGTCCACCATCTTGACTTGACGCGTTACTTGTTTTGTATTCAAAAACTGATTGCGTTTCTAAACCTGTTAAGCTACTTTTGTAAGCTTCAAATTCTTCTTTTAAATCTTCATTACCTTTTTTGTTGATAACTCGATAACATTCTTGAAAGCTTCGTTTTGCTTGTTTTTCACTATTAGCAACAATAGAGACATCATAGTAATCAATTCCGTGCAGGGAACTGACAAAATAATTCGAAAGAGTGGAGATAAATCCGTTCTTCCCTCCACCACGGCCCATGTTAATAACAAATTCATCAAAAACTACTTCGTCATCTTCTTTATAAAATAAAAAGATGAATGAAGAAATAAATTTCTCCCATTCATCTAGTTCAAAATACCAAGCCTGGCTAAACTCGATATAATTATTTATTTGTTCTTCATCAAAGTAACAGATATCATCGCGTGGTAATATTTCTGTCTCGATCAACTGTAATAGCTTTACTCGTTTATCGTTGAGGACCAACTCACCGTTCTTCCACTTTTCAAGATATCCATCAACATATTTATTATGAAGCATTTTTATCCTCTACCTAGCAACTTACTTTTTTTATCTTTTTTTGGCCCTCTTGGTAGCAATTCAGTAAGCTGCTTAATAATTGCTTGATATGTTTTATCTCTATTATCATAACTTTCGACTATCGGGCGCTTTCTATCATAAGCAAGCTGATTCTCGCTCTGCTTAAATTTCTCATATTCACCATTTTCAATGATGTCTTTCCAGTTATCATCTAATAGAATTCTCAATCTTGCAGCTTGCATGATTAGTCCTTCAACCAAATTTAGCTTATCTCGAGGAATATCATCAAATAACTTATCTAATCGTTGTTTTTCTAAATTTACCCTTTTTTCCATGTCCTCAATACGATCATTTAGTAAGAAATGTAAACTGACACAGAGCGCCTCTGAAATCAATTCTAACTTCTCTAAACTAGGAGAATTTCTACCGTTCTCGATACTACCGTAATAGCGTGTTGAAATACTACATTTTGTTGCTATATCAGCTTGTGTGAGCCCTAATTCAATTCTTTTTTGCTTCATTCTCGAGCCAACTATTTTCGAATCCAAACCAATCACCTTCTTCCGTTTTATACTCTGTGCAAGCGGGAGGGGGGGAGGGGGTAAAAAAAAATATCACGTTTGTTTAATTGACCCCATCCACCGGTTCCCAAAAATTTTATTTTGAGTCAAAACATTTTGACCGGGGGTATGTTAGTCCCTACTTCTATCGATTATTCGGTCTTGTTTTTGGGTCTTGTTTCAACAAAATCCGCTAATTTTTTAGGTTGTTCATATCTTTGATAGTCAATACGAATATAGATATTGTTTCCGTCAGCCGCTTTTTCGGTAGCAACAGTGTATTCATCTTGAACAATACCATCTTCTATAAACAGTTTATCTTTAGCAAGTTCTTCTCTGAATGATTGTAAGCTTGCTATTGCCATATCAACAAATGTAAGTTGTTTCTTCTTTGTATTTTCATCTACATTCTTTTTACTCATTGCTTAAACACCTCACCCGTCACTTTATTTATGGATAATACTTTTTGTTCTGGATTCTTATTAGTCATATAAACAAAGGTAATCACGTTAACTCCTTCGTTTGAATAATCACTTGTGACATAATGATTAGTCATTGATACAATTCCTGCTTCTTGGCCTTTGATATAAAGCTTAGGAACTTTTCCATTCAAATCGAAGCTTACATCTTCTTTGGCTAATGATTCATTCAAATCCAAGATGGCCTCTCGCTTTTGTTTCCATAGATTGCCGTCAAAAAACTGCTTGCAATACTTCATGTAGTCTTCATCACCTTGTTCTTTATAAGGATGAGCATGAATCCCTACTGCATATCCAGTAACAGAACCTTTGAGAATTTCACTAACAGATTGTTTGATCTGATTGAACGTCTGCTCCCACTCCTTGTATCCCTTTACAGAAAAGTTAACAGTTGCATTGCCGCCTTCAACAAATTGTTTAGTAAAGTTTTCGTACACTATATCTTTGTTTCTGTACTTCGGTAATACTGATTTGAGTCCTAATCCCTCAACTGCCCATTTATCAACCAGTAGTTTGTTACCACCGATGCCCTCAGCGTCAGAGGTTGTTACTACTGCTGTAGGATATAATTCTTTAATTCTAAACATTAATTGTTTCGCTATTGAACTGACAACGATTGTGTACCTTCCGTCTTCAACGTATTCCTTTAGTGTGTTATAAGATGTCAAATTCATCATCCCACTTTCTTTTCTTTGGTTGCCCACGATAGTTCATTCGATCGTGCCGCTTATTGTGGCAGTCCTTGCACAGCGTGCGTAGGTTATCAATATCTAATGCGTACTGCGGATAATGTTCTAGCTCTTTGATGTGATCGACTTCGAGAATAGAATCATACTGAGTTGTAAGTTTGCCCTCAGCTTTGCACCACTGACATTCATAATGATCCCGTTCTAAACATTGCTTTCTTAATCTTCTCCACTCACTTGAGCCATAAAACCTTGCTCGTGCTTGTTTAGTTGATACGTCAATCATTGCCGAATCTTATCTACATATACATTTACTAACGCTTCCTGAACTTTAAATATGCCTTCAATTCCCAAAGAAGAAACATCTAAACCCATTCGTTCTTTCAAGAACTTAGCATTGTGTTCAGCTTTTAATGTTTGTTCTGCAATGAAATAATTTAATGCAGCGACCTCATCCATCTTCAAACCAGTCAAACTTATGATATTCATAAACAAATTAGCTAATTCATCTATGTCTTTTTCTTCTCTTATCTTCTTGATGATTTTTATATAGTCTGTGTTGTCCTTCATCTAATGTACCTCCCAACGCTCTCTTGAATATGTTCTTCATCAAAATGACCGACACCACAGTAAATTAAACGACAGCTATCTATTTCGAAAGGAGTAGCTTCTCTCGTCATTTCAATGATTGAGTATTTCTTTTTGATTTGAACAGACTGAACTGCTCGAATTGGGTCGTCATCATTCGGATGAGGATATTTATTTGATAGTGATACATACCAGTAACTTCTCATTAACAATCTCCTTTCGAGCAAAAATAAAAAGACCACTCAAAGAGTGATCTCTATGTAATGCACCCAAGACGTATCGCACGTCTTTCAAGGACGCTAGTCTATCGGACTCGAACCGACTCGCTTCACAGCTTTACCGCGGGTGCGTTTTAGCAAATTTAATTAAAAACAAAGCAATCTACACACAGACAAGTCTATTACTTTCTGCACCTCGCCACTACCACATCCCTCGATTGCATCGACAGGTGTATCAGTTGAGGTTTCCAGCTCTGATACTTAACTCAACAATAGGCTATATCTGTCAGTCATAGTCCGTCTGAGTCGCTTAGCATTTTCCACTTTCCTGTCAGTAGTAGAAATGCACCGAATTTTTGTGGGCGCTTATGTCCCAATATTTAGATGTTTCTGTTGTTTCTATTGATGTAGCTAGACTTGAACTAGCGACCTCTCAATTATAAGTTGAGCGCTCTCACCAACTGAGCTACACATCATAAATAAAATAGACAGCAACCTGTTGAAATAGATAAGAGGAATGTGTTTTATTTTTTGTTGGTTGCTGTCTATCTGTTAAAGAAGAGCTATTTGCTGACTGAAACAAAATAAACGATGTTCTTTTTATTTTTGTTTTTGTGAGTAGTCTTCAAAAACTCTCTGTAAAACAATTCAATCAGTCGAAAACGCATGACAGTTAAAGTAGATTGACTTTTCACGCTGATTGATTGTTTCGTGTCGCTTTATTTAATCTTTCGACACTATCATAATATCACCGTAAAACGAACCAAAACCGCCACGTTTCCGCCAAAAAACCGCCAAAATTCACAGATATACAATTAGTGATCCATGTTTGTATGCCTCAGCAAATTCAATCAATGCTTCTGATTTCATACGTTGAACGCTTCTTTCTGAATACCCGATTTCTCGACTAATTTTGTAATTCGAATAAGTATCAGTCACACAGTAGCTCCAGTACAGTATTTGACGACTGTTTAAGCTTAATGACATAAGTCCAGTAAGTATCGCGTCACGCTCATTCTCTATATCTACTAATTGGATAACTGCATCCTCTGCTTTGTTACCGTAGCGTTCACCTTTTGGCATATCCGTTATAATTGGTGATTTAACATCTATTAAAGAGCGTCCTGCCATCCGCTCCAAACGTCTAAAATTCTTTAGTACATTTCTTGCATTGCATCTTGTCTGCTTAAAATCTGGTTCACGTAACAATTGCATCAAGTCAAACCGCCCCTTTTTTATGTTATAATGTCTTTGCTGAAAACATTTGCCATGATCGGGACGGTCTGGCTTTTTTTATTTGCTTGGAAATGATTCAATATCGCTTAATCGAGCAACTGCGACATTTTTCTTTTGCATAGCTAATGCTTCATCACAAGCTACTGTATTTTCAATTCTGATAATCGCAGAATTTGTATTTATTTTTTCGATGTAACCTCGAACAGGATAAATAAATTCTTCTACAACACATCGAATCATTTGACCAATTTCAAAGTCAGATTCTTCTTTCTTCTTCGGTCTTTTGGTTGGCATATCTAATCTTAATCCACCGATTCCGTATGGATCTTTGTAAAATTCATCTTTTAATTTCATCGCTCATTCTCCTTTTGTGAATACTGATTCACCATGTCAATTGCTTTTTCAATGAATGCAATCAATAAGCCTTTGTAAATAAAACGAGTGTATCCTTTTGAATCAGCAGATTTTATTGATGGTCCAAATAGTGCTACAACGAAAACTAACATTGCTAGTTCATTCATTTTTTTGATTCCTCCCGCCCAAGAGCATCAATTCTGTTTCTCATTTCTGTAAATACTGTAGCTAATCGCATAACTTTAATCATTTCTGGAATATCACTTTCAGCAGTCAGTTCCCACTGTTCAACGCACTTAGCTAAAAATTCTTTTTCATTTTCTTCACCTGTAAAGATCACAAAGTCTTTCATACTAATCTCTCCGTTTCGTCAGCGATAAAATCAACGTTTCCCAAAATTTCAAGTTCGCCATCTGGATAAACATCTAGCCAATCATGCGCGCCAATAAAATCATTATATGCATTCAAGCCTTTCGTTTTGTGATGATGATTGACACCAAATCCAACTAATAAAATCTCACCTTGCGACGTACGGACAACGTCATGATATTTAATTATTTCCCCATTTTTGTCTTTTACTTCTTCAACACAATTTTTATAGTCTTCGTAGTTCATTATGCTATCTCCTTGTCGGTTACTTTTATATCCCATAAACCTATCGAACCTTTCATCCAGAAAGAACCAGTTCTAAAACTGTCGTCAATCACTGTTCCTTTATCAACTTTCTCATAAAAAGCACGATCAACTGGTATAGAAATTTCCACAGCATTTGCTTCATCTTTCATATGTTCTGTAAAATCCAATGACATATGACTTTGCTTAATTTGAATTGTAACAATATATCGTTTAACATCCGATGTGTCTTTCAGATACTTTATAGCATCTTCTAAGTCTTGCTTTTCTTGATTTAACTGATTGATATTATCTTGAATGAGCTGTTGTTCCGCTTCGCTTTCACTGATACATCCAGATAAAATAGCTAGTGAGATTGCAACAGATAAAACAAAACAAAGCTTTTTCATTCTGCTTCCTCCTGATCCAATCCCCATTCCGCAAATCCTATGAGAAGTTCAAACTCCTCCTTCTCGTTTAAGTCATTATAAAAAGCAAATACGTTTCCTGGCATATCAGTTATTGCGTTTTTTAAGATGAATAACGGAAATTGCCAGTCGGCAGGCTCATGATATTGTTTCTTCAACCACTCAAGCACGATTTTCTGATTGTCGTTGAGTTGCGATTGTTCGTCTTTAAAAGATTTAATGACGTTTTCTGCTAATTCCATGCATCTGTAAAAATATTTTTCACCAACTCCATCATCTAGCATCGTCCTCACCTCGATGTCATCTTCTGCAACAACTGCATTTGTTTCTCTGATAATTTCATCGTTCCCGTTGAGTTCATCATCATGAACAAATTCGTGGAATAACTCACTCATCTTTTTATTCATCCTTCTTCCACCTCCTCCACTGGCACAGCAAACTGTTTAATATCTGGAAAATATTTATCTAGTTCTGCTTGTGTAAACTTCTGTGCATTTCCTTGTCTGAATGAGATATGGTCATCTTCCACGCAGTAGTGAACCGGGAATGAGATATGCGGAACAGGCATAACATACAACTGTTCTTTCTCGACCTCGTAGCCGTCCCCAAATGCCTTAGAAAATATGACTTGGTGTTTTTCTACCTTAAGCCATGCCCAGACTTGGTTAGGCATTTTATTGATGTATCGGAATACTTCCCACAAGCTATTTCCATCCGAGTGGCAATACTCTATATAATCCGCCACAAACTTCGGCACAACTGGCTTCTGTGGTTCGTCTAGTTGTTTTAAGTCGCTCAGTATCTCAGTTCGAGCAGCTAAAAAACCTTGATCATATATTCCTATCGCTGGATCTGCGTACCTAAAAGATTCTCTTATGATTATCGGTTCAGGCGCTCCTGTTTTACTCGACCACTCTTCAATCAATTCTTGTTTATTCATCGTGTTCCTCCTTCACTTCTGCATAGCCATAATTGCAATAATTGTAAAAAATCTCTCGTGCCTCTTCTTCGATTTCTGCATCTGTAGCATCATCTGGCATTTCAAAATATTCTATTTCTCCTACGCCAGCCCAACTTGTCTCAATGTCTACTCTGAATTTACGAGTCATCGTGTTCCTCCTTCAAAATATCTAACTAGTTGTTGCCCTACCCAACGTCCCATATCCACAGGTACTGCATTTCCAATTTGTCGATAAGCATCGTTATCAGTTCCACTGAATTCAAACCAGTCAGGGAAACCTTGCAAACGTTGATATTCAAGAACCGAGTATGGTCTTATTCGTTTCCCGTCATCGACTAATCGTGTACTACGATCTTTCGCATAGTGAGCGACACATGTTGGAGCTTTTCCATCTTTTTTAGTGATAATTGGTTTGTCACGATAACCACCATTCAGGCGTTTAAATACATAGTCAGGTATGTGTATTTCTGGATTATTTTCCAAAATATCACCAACAACTATTTGTGTTTGGTCGATTGCTGTTGGATATTCAAGATTGTTAAATGGTTTTCTTGTACCAATAACAATTAATCTTTTTCTTTCTTGCGGTAGCCACCAGTTTGCATTTACTGGACATTCAACTCGAACATAATAATCTGGTAACTTTGTCATACACTCCATGACAACTTGAAATTTTCGCATTCCTGGAACGTTCTCAATAACGTATGCTTCAGGCTTTGCTAAAGCAATATGTCTGAAGAAATGGAGAAATAAATCATCGCCAGTTCTTGTTCCGCTGATGTCTGCTATATTTGAATATTTCGTACATGGAAATGTTCCAATGTAAACATCTGCATCTTGTTGATCTAACACTGTAATTTTAGTGATGTCCGATTGATTAATTTTGTGATTAAAATTCTTTTTTAATGTTGAAACTGGTTTAGAATCTATCTCAAAAGATTCTAATATATTTATGCCTGCATCAATCATCCCTAAATCCATACCGCCAGCACCACTGAAATAACTTTTAGCTGTTATCACTCACTCCGCCTCCAGCAAATCAAAAAGATTTCCATGATTTTCACCTTTAAAAATGTTATATGGAATGGTTTCATCTTGTTCTTCGTCATAGCAAAAGTCCCACAAATCGTCAGCAACTGATGTTTGACACCATGCAACGCCGATTACATTCTCATCTGCTTTCATAGTTTCTATCACTTCAATTTGCTGTCCAAAATTCGAATTGGGATAAACGTCATAATATTTTTTGAAACTCATTAGTAATTGATCAAAATTTTCTTTTAAAACAATGATGTGATCGAATGTACTACCCAAAACAACATTTTCATAATCTTCATAAATTCCTTTGTTGAAATTGCCCCAAGTTTTATTAAAGCCAGACATCAAACTATCATCAAAACCGTACTTATCACTTAAGCTATTCCACACGTGCATACCACCTAGCCAACTGTTTTGAGCTGAACTGTATGGCGTAACGTCACCAATTTTTTCGATTGCATAAATTTCTGTTGTACTCATTTGCTGTCCTCCTAGTAATAACCAATTTTCTGCACTTTGTTTTCTGGACACTTGCCAAAACCCCGAGTAGCCAGCAGATCAAAATTCGGTTTCTTCCGTTTCAAAAACTTTTCTGTTTGGAGATTTTCTATATTCGACACTCATGTATTGTTCCATAAACGGGCGAGAGACAAAGTTTGGTAAGGCTTCATAATCTTTTTCAAACGCTTGGTAAGCATCCTCTATCTCATGTTCAGTGAATCCCAACGCTAAACACTTTCTGGTGATTTCTTCTTCTATCTTTTTTAGCTTTTTATCTATTCTCGCTTTCTCTTCTTCGCTCCTGCGAGAGAATGCAGCTTTAAAACTGGTCATTTGCTGTCCTCCAAGTCCTCCGACTTCACGAACACACCATCAACCATCTTCCCGGTACGTCCCTTAATTTCGTTGTATGCTAGTTCTAAACATTCTTGTACACTTGTTCCTTTTTGCATTGAAAGAATAATTAATGTAACGATGACATCTCCCACACTATCTTTAAACAGTTCATCGTTACTTCTTGCCATCGCAGAAGCGATTTCTCCGAATTCTTCCGCAACTTTTAAAAATTGTGATTTTGGATCAGCTTGATCTAATCCTTTATCTTTTGCCCACCGCTCTACTTTATTGATTAGTTCATTCATTTTGATTCCTCCATACAGTATTTAAATTTTCTTCCTTTTGAGTCCACACGCATTTCTTTAGCTTTAGTCCTAATGGTTTGCTTGCTTAGGCCAGTAATTTTGGAAAGCTGCTCTGCTGTTCCTGTCACAAGAATTCTGTCACCGTGCCAAATTGCAATCATGGCTGGCTTACGATAAACAATTTTTCCTTCACCTGATAACTTTTTACCAAGTTCCTGAACTTCTTCCACTATTTCGTCATTTCCTTGCCATTTAGGCAAACTAGTTAATTCAGTGATTCTTTTTCTAATAGCTTTTTTATTTTCTAAATTCGTAGACATATTTTCACCTCTCTAAAATTGTCTCTGCAATACCTGCCACAACTAAATTTTTCAAATATCTAAGTTGTTGCTTGACATAGCCTTCATCCTTGCAGCACTCTAAGCGATGATTCACGTCTTTAAGTACGGCAAGCGGAAAACTGTATTGACTTAGCAACTCGTTGATTTCATCGATCGCATTCACTTTTTCATCCACTCCTGATTGTTCAGTCCACTTTTTCTCAGAACTTTTATCGGACGTCCACCTGTGTTATCAGCCACTAGCTTTGCTTCTTGATACGAGGTGAATAAGCTCGCTTCTTTTGATGAATCTACTTGAACGCCATCTGATCCCTGATAAACCGATTTTTTGACTACATAGCCATGTTCCTTAATGCCTTTTTTCGCCATATGTGCATCTCCCTATTTAAAATTTGATTGGCTCCCACTTCTTTGGACCCGTCCATTTCCAAAAATTCCCTTTTGTTCCGATGAGAATAAAAACCGACATTCCTGTTTCGTCTAAACATTCGGCGATAAACTGACTTTTATTTTTCTCATTGACTTTGACAGACATCAAATGCCATTCACGCTTATCGCAGAATAATTCCATTCGCTTTTTTTCAATCGCTAATTGAGAAAATTCTTTCATCAGCCAGTCCTCCCAAAAAATCGACGTAGCCGGGTGTTTTTACGGCGAAAGCTGCTAAATCTTTTTCAGTTAGATATTTTCGTCCATACGCTTCTTTCATCTGTTCCCAAGTACTCCACGGAACAAAAGCATATGTTTTTCCGATGCTGCAACAGACACCACAAATCGCCCCTAAGTAATAATGACTTGCTAAACGGTTAGTCTGTTCAGCACTTAAAACTGATTGTTTCAATTTATCTGTGCTTGTCGCTTTTGCTTCAAACACGATTGATTGGCCACCTTTGATTGTTCCTTGAAAATCTGGTTGTGCATGTCCTGTGAAACGACCAGAAAATGTGCCATCTCGGTTCGTTTTTGTCGTGCGAAATGGCTCTGGTGTTTTATCAATTTCAGCAATGCCCTTTGCTCTGTAGTATTTACAAGCTAAAACAATCAAATCTTCTAACTGACGACCTCTGTTGTTGTTTGCTCTACTTTGCCAACTTTTTGAATAACTCATACTTATCAATTCATCCTTTCACTTTTCGGAATACCGATAATGGAAACTAATCCAACTGGCATCTCCATTTGCCAATCTAAAATAAGACCCTTCATCTCTGGGAAATAATAACCATCAAATCCACCAAAAACAGTAGCTGCAATATCTTCGATTCTTTGTGGTCGATTTACTTCTACTTTGATGAAAAATAATCCAACATCTTTATTTTCAATTTCGTATATATAACCTTTTCCATTTATACTGACTGAGACAACTTTATTTTTCTGTGAATGAAATCCACTTGTAATTTCATCAATCATTGCTTGAATATTCGCTAGTTGCATGACTTATTCCTCCTTTTTGATCATCTGTAGATACAGATGCCAGCCTTTTAATTCATTGAAGACCGTCTCTATTTTTGTTATGTGATATTTTGGATATTGTTTTGCTAATTCTTCATAACCTGAATCATTTGATAAACAATATTTTTCGATTTTTCTACGTGTGTATTTTGTGTTGTTGACTTGTTTGATTGGCTTTTCTAAGTTCCGTGAGCCAGACCAAGTTTTTATGCCCTTTTTCCATCGTGGCTTTTTCTTTAAGTAGCGAACTAACGCCTCGATTCCATCTGAGTCTGGTTGAATCAATCGGACATTTGTACGACCTAACATTTCTTTCTTTTTTCCTCGACCAATGGACCAGCAATCCTCGACTTCATCACGACTAATGCCACCACTCATCAAAAAATGGAAATGGATCCGTTCAACTGCTTCTCCTGACTCATTCATTTGATATTCCATAACATACAAATATTTAAGTTCTTTATTTGCTTTTTTGTACTTATTTCGCACTTTCCGGATAAATGTGTCTTTGAATATCTTTTTGGCTTTTTCTGGTTTTTCTGGTATGTGTTTATCGTTAAATGTGAATGTGCCGTAATAATCTCCTCTGATGAAATTCCCTTTAGCCAATAACCCAAAATATCTGCGACTACGCTTGTCGTTATTATTTGCTTGAGCTGGCTTGGGCAACACTTCTTTTCTCTTCTTTTTTCTGCTATACGGTTTAGCTACTTCCACTGGTACAGGACAAATATCCACTTCCTGATAATCACCAATCGACAGCCTCTTCTCTTGCTGAACAAATAACATTACACTCACTCCTGAAAATCAATAATCGTTTAATGCTCTTGTGTTAGTACCTATTACGAGGACGTTAAAACGTTGTTTTATCAACGTTTATTTGAATAGATATTCCAGAAATGGTATAATGTCTTTGTTAAAAGTTTTCTTATTTCTGGAAGAATCATCGTTTCGTAGACGATGGTTCTTTTTTGCGCTAATTAAAAAGCTGCATGCTTTTTACACACAGCTTTTCAGTTTTTAGGCAATAATCGTCAAATAGCCTTGCTCGATACTTTCACTTAATTCAGTTTCTAAATAAGTTTTGATTGATTGCATTGCGAACATTCTCCACATACCGCCGTCCGCTTCAAACAATGCACAATCACCCCTTTGGTTGATGCGGAAAATAAATGGCGACTGAGGTTGTTCTACTTCCAAAAATGTTCGGTATGGTCTAAGTTCAGCTGGACTTGGTACTTCTGCTTTTGCAACAGTCGCAGCGCCTTGCTTCACAGTAGCAACTTGGGAAACACCGTTGTCGTTTAAATCTCCACCGCCCTCAATACGAATGGAACTTGCACATTTTAAAACTGCCTCTGCGTCCAATTCGCGAGTAAACAAAGATTGTAAATTGATAATGAATTTTTCTGAGTCTAAAAAATGTCCGTATGGAAATTTGTCCAAAGAAGCGACTGCGGTAATCAAATTTTCACGTTTTCGATCCACATTTAATTGTGAATAAACGGCTACTTTTTCTGGATTTTGAATATTGATCAATAGACTTTCTGGCTCTTTTTTTGATGTTTCATCAAATTTTGATTGCAAATATTCAACTAAACCAGTCAAAGTATTAACAACTAATGTATCTGCGTATGCTGGACCATCTAATTCAACTAAACGACCCATTTCAAGGTTGTAAAATCTTTTTCCGTTTACCTCTTGGATGATTTCCTTTTGATTATTTAGTTCAACCGCATACTCTAAAGCTTTTTGAATGTTTTCTGACATAATTACTTCCTCCTAGCTGTTCGCTTTATTTCTAAAATCTAAAATTTGTGTTTCCTTCGCTTCTTCTTCAATTTCTTCAACCGCTTTGCCAGTATCATCTTTTAAAGTAGAATCTTTTGAATCAAAATACATTTGTCCTTTTTGATTGCTTAGCAGTTCATTCGCAACAGCATCGCCTTCATCATCGATAGCAATGAGAGCTTTTGTCATTCGTTTTTCTCGTGGTGCAAGTTTTGATTTCACTTCATGCGCAATGTAAATTTGATCTCTATATTCGTCAGTAGCAATTTCGAGATCAATGGTAATTTTTCGTTTCTTTTTGAAGTCAGTGTTCCAATCGCTGATATTTTCAACAACTTTTGACAGCTCATGCTCGAAGCGTTCTTGAAGCGCCCCTTCATCAAGCTCACTGAGCTTCACATTGATTTTGTTCAATTTCTATTCCTCCTAGTTTTTATTTGTGCTATACTTGTAGCAACTTAATCTATATTCATGACTGGTTTCACTGGCGGGTGAATCAGTCTATTTTTTTGCATGATTTTGAATTGAAACGATTGTCTAAAATGTCTAACAATCTTTCATACTGTTCATCTGTACATAAGAAATAAAGTTTAATCGTCATTGTTTCATCTGTATCAAACGAACAATTTTCAATTTCACATGTAGAATCGAATTGATTCCAGATAATACTTTTAATTTTTTGCCCATATGGTTTTGCATAATGTTTACTTACTTCGATTGTTAAAATCTGCTCTCTAATCATTCCAATTCTGTTCATTCCATTTATTCTCACTTTCACGAGTTTTTTTATTGTCATACTCAATGAACCATCCAACTCCCAAAGGCAACAGAACTATAATCAAGACCTTTGCTCCAAACACACCAACTACGCCTCCTGACAAAAAAGTCACTATTACTAGAAACTGTTGCTGCAACTTTTTCATTTTTTCACCTCATCCTTGAAAACTGGCTCAACTGTAATTCCCGTTCTTCGTGTGATACTTTTCGCGATAACCCACCAAGCGTTTTTAATCGCTTGTGGGCTTGGTTCATTTTCAAAAACAATTTCTAGTTCTTTCATGGTTTCACCTTCTTTTTTAGAGTCTATTGTCTTGATGTTTTTGATATAATTTTCTTATCAGTAAGTGGTCTACTGAAATAACTGATGAGGTTGTGACAAATATTGAATACTTCTATCTATTTGAAGTTATGGATCGCTAATCTCTTTAAAAAAGTAAAGATTAGCGAAAACTACAAACACCTAGATTTAATGCAAGATGAAGGATTTATTGAACAACTACCTGATGGAACTTGGGGAGAAGTAGCAGGCTTCCCAGCAATGAACTACAGCGATTATTATTCAATTACGATAAAAGGCAAAAAAGCTTTATTTACTTTCCAAAGCACTGTTATTACTAGGATAATATCGGTAATTGCCTTAATAATTAGCTTGCTGTCTTACTTTAAAAAATAGGACAGCAATGAAAATATAATCGCTACTATACTGATAACCAGACTTACAAAATCAGACCGCCTTGAAATCTCCTCAGCACTAGGTTGTTCTTCATCTTTGAAGTTTGGTTTTTTTGGTACTTTCACCTGCCCACCTCCCCTCTATAAAAGTCGCATTTATGCGACTTCTTGGCTAAAAAAAATATCAACTGCTTCTAAATTAGTTAGCGGCACTTCTTCAGCTAATTTTCTCGCTTCTTTTACAGAAAAATCTCCACCATTTTTCATTTTTCTGTAAAATGTACTTCTGTCAATTCCGATTAAATCAGCTAGCTCTTGTTGAGTATGACCACGTTCATAGATTATTCTTTTTAGTTTTTGAGTATTCACCATTTAAATCACCTCCTAGTATTCAAAATATTGTCGCATTTTTGCGACTTTGTACTTTGAGTATATCTCCCTCAAATTATTCTGTCAATAAAAAAAGTTGCATTTTTGCGATTTTCTTTGTTGCATTTTTGCAACACTGATTTTATACTTAATATATAAATTACAGATGAGGTGGGAAAATGACAGTTGGTGAAAGAATGAAAACTAGACGAAAAGAGTTGAATATTAGCGCTGATATAGTAGCTGAAAAACTAGGTGTTTCTCGTTCTACTATTTTCAGATACGAAAAAGGAGATATAGAAAAACTTCCTACAAATAAATTAACCGATATTGCAGAAATTTTACAAACTACTCCTGCATACTTAATGGGGTGGGATACTGACGACGAAAAAAAACTTATATCTATGTACAATCAACTTAGTGAGATTCGACAAAAGAAAGTGTATAATTTTGCTAAAAATCAACTTCACGAACAAAATTCAATTACCTCATTAAATAATTCCATGAAAAAAGAAAGTGAGGTTTATACACTCGCAGCTCATTCAAGTGATCCTGATAAAAAATATACTGAAGAAGAAATCAAACATATTCAATCTGTTTTGGCGGAAGCTAGAAAAAAACATTTGAATAAAAATGATGATAAAGAGTAGGTGTGCTTTTATGAATGATTACGAGTTACTTTTGGAACAAATTAGTAAAGAAGTTCCTGTAATTGAAATGGATTTAAAGGTGGAAACAGGACTAGATGCTACTTATGAGGATAACGTTATCTACTTAGATAAAAATTTTAGTTGGGTGGAGAAAAAAATTCATTTATCGGAAGAATTTTCTCATCATAAAACTAGCGTTGGTAATATCATCGACTACAACAATCCTGAAAGTAGAAAACAAGAATGGAAAGCTCGAAGAGATTCTATTGAGCGACTTGTATCTCTAGATTGCTTAATTGATTGTGCTTATGCTAATTGCAGATCTAAATATGAATGTGCAGAATATTTGAATGTAACAGAAGCTTTTTTAGATGAGGTAATGGAGTATTATCATGCTAAATATGGTAATGAATATTTGTACAGAGGGTGTATTTTTAACTTCACAGACGAATCTATTTTTATTATCAACACAAACCTAAATTAAAAAGCCCGCGCTGCAACGTGGGCTCACCTCATTCCTGAGAAATTCTATAAGATTATTATATCAAAGAAACGAGGAGAAAAAATGAAAAAAATTGTTTTTGGGCTTCTTTTTGGAACACTTCTACTTTCCGGGTGTAGCCAATCTAAAGCTGTAGACAACACTGGTAAAACAAATGAAAAAGATTCTTCAGCAATTGTAGTAGAAAGCACAACGCAATCATCTACAGATTCTAAAGAGGTTTCAAATGGAGAACTTCTAGAGGTTGGACAATGGACTAAAGACAAAAACGACGAAACAGGTAAAGTAGAATTGATTGCCCATTCTAATCCACAAGCAGATATTCCTTTGGGAGAAGCTAGTATTTTTATATCTAATATTAAAATACTGAAGTATATTGATTATACAGACCCCTATTCAGCTGGATATTATGATACAACTAACTATAAAGATGCTGAGGGAAATTTTTATGGGTTACAAGTTTCTTTCAAAATCAAAAACAATTCCGAAAATGACTATGGTTATAACGGATTAGAATACGCAATACTAGATAATGGTCAGCAAATTGACTTCAGTTCAGATGATCTAGCATATTCAATGACTACAACTGAATTTTTCAAAAAAACTGAAAGTAAGGAATTTTATAGGATTGCCTTTTTAGATCCATCAAAAGTGGATTCAATATCAAAAGTAACTATTAAAACTGGTAATTTATATGATCCATCTAGCTACAGTACTGTTGCAGAAAGTCAAGAAGCTACATTTAATATAAGTCGTTAAAAAAACACGCACTCTCCCCGACCAAAGCTTGAGTGCGTGTCACCAAAAAATAAAACCTAAAATAGGCTTATTTACTATACCTATTTTAGCAAGAAATAGGAGTTGATACAATATGAAAAGCGTTGCGCTATATATTCGAGTTTCTAGTGATCAGCAAGCAAAATTCGGAGATAGTCTTCGTGAACAAGAAGATACTCTGAATGAATATGTTGCATCCCAAAAAGACATGTTTGTCCATTCTACATATATTGATGATGGGATTTCTGGACAAAAACTTGAACGTGATGAATTTAAGCGTTTAATGAACGATGTCAAAAATGGCGCTGTAGATTTAATTCTTTTTACAAAATTAGATCGGTGGTTTCGTTCATTAAAGCATTATCTAAATGTACAAGAAGTGTTGGAAAAAAATAATGTCCATTGGATTGCTGTATCTCAGCCCTACTACGATACAACAACGGCATATGGACGGACTTTCATCAATCAGGTTATGAGTTTTGCAGAATTAGAAGCTCAAATGACAAGCGAACGTATGAAATCAGTTTTTGCTAATAAAGTTAAGATGGGCGAAGTTATCAGTGGTTCTACCCCTCTTGGCTATGCGATAAAAGATAAGCATCTGGTTCCAAATGAGCAAGCACCAATCGCCCGAGCTATTTTTGAATATTACAATCATTGTGGCAATTTAAACCAAACATCAAAATACTTACTTGAAGAATTCGGTATTCCACGAACCATGCACGCTATACGATCTATGTTAAAAAATAAAAAATATATCGGTGAATTCCGTGAAAATAAAAACTATTGTCAACCTCTCATCTCCCATGATTTATTTGAGTCGGTTAATCGACAATTAGCTATGAATCAAAAAGAAAATACTAAAAATACTTACTTATTTTCTGGTATCTTGATTTGTGGTGAATGTGGTAGAAAAATGAACTCGGGACAGAAATCCACATGGGGGCATCGGAGAAAAGATGGCACAAGAATCAAATATCCACCAAAATCTATTTATACTTGCAGATATGCTTATCAACATCCCAAATGTGTAAATACAAAAACAATTCGTGAACATATCCTTGAAAAGTATCTACTGGAAAATATCGACGATTTAATTTCAATGGCAATCAATGAACTACGAACGGTTAAAGCTCCTAAAACTGACACTCGAAAAAAGCAAAGAGAAATCGAGAAAAAGTTAGATAGATTGAAAGCTGCATACTTAAATGAAATTATCAGCTTGTCAGAGTTTAAGAATGATCGAGAAAAACTTACTAGAGAATTAACTTCTTTATCTGATAAAAACATAGTTGAAAATAATGAACAACGTATCAAAGCACTAGAAGAATTACTAAGCATGAATATCGCGGAAAATTATACTGGTATGGATATGATTGAACGCAGAGCGTTTTGGCGCACGTTTATCAAAACAATCAAGTTCGACAGTCAACGTAAAATTACAGTTTCTTTTGTGTAA
Organism: Enterococcus thailandicus; assembly: GCF_001886265.1. GTDB lineage: Bacteria > Bacillota > Bacilli > Lactobacillales > Enterococcaceae > Enterococcus_B > Enterococcus_B thailandicus. Next base: position 262,179 of record NZ_JXLE01000001.1, on the reverse strand, counting down.
AATGTACAGACCTACTAACGGTAAGTATCAGACATGCAAGATTGAGGGTCTTGTGAGCGTTAGCTCGTGTGGGTTCAAATCCCATCGTCTGCATCACTGAGAGATAGCTCTTTACAGATCTGTCTCTTTTATTATAGAGTAAAACCAATAAAAAAGGTCGCGCCAACATCTTGGCGCGACCTTTTATTTTTTGAAGAGAACTGTCAAGTTTTGTTAATTATTTTCTTTAACTCCGTAGTCCTCGACCCTTTTCGATCAAATACCAGCAAACACTATAAAGGACAAGAATGAAGACAACTAAAATAAAAATCGAGAAGAAAATAGGAACATCAATCGTTCCAAGAAATCCATAGCGAAAGCCCGATATCATATACACAATTGGATTGATTTTTGAAACAGCTTGCCAAATAGGTGGTAACATTGAAATCGAATAAAAGACACCGCCAAGATAAGTCAAAGGTTGTAACACAAACGTCGGTACGATTGAAACATCATCATAAGACTTCGCAAAGATACCATTAAGTAACCCAGCCAATGAAAACAAAATGGCTGTCATCAATAACGTGAGGACGACCATTGACCATGAATAAACGTGTAATGGAACAAAAAAGAGCGAAATAATTGTTACCAGTGTACCAACTAAAACACTTCGACCCAAACCACCAATGACAAATCCCCAGATAATCACATGTGTGGGCACAGGTGCTACTAATAATTCTTCAATATTTTTTTGGAATTTTTGTGAAAAGAATGAGGAAGAAACATTTGCATAAGAACTAGTGATTGCTGACATCATGATTAAACCTGGAACAATGAATTCCATGTAAGAAAATCCACCCATCTCACCAATTCGTCCGCCAATCATTTTCCCAAAAATAATAAAATATAAAGAAGTCGTGATAACTGGTGGTACTAATGTCTGAACCCAGATTCGCAAATAGCGATTTGTTTCTTTGACTGCTAAACTTTTAAGCGCCGTTACATATAAATTAAACATTTCTTTCCTCCACATGACCATTTTCTTCTGTAATCTTCAAGAACAATTCTTCTAAACGATTGGATTTATTACGCATTGAGAGTACCTTGATTCCTTTTTCCGTCAATTGTTCAAAAATTCCATTCACACCTTGATTACGCTCGACCTCAACTGCAAGTGTTTGTTCATCTTCCCAAAGATGGTTGTAACCCAGTAAATCAAATGATTTAGTATGTGGTTCTAAATCGAAAATAAATGTTTCATATTGTAATTTTGACAGTAAACTCTTCATGCTAGTATTTTCAATCAATTCACCCGCTTGAATGATTCCAATATTTCGACAAAGCATTTCTGCTTCTTCCAGATAATGAGTCGTCAAGATGATTGTTGTTCCATGTTCATTTAATTCTCGCAAAAATGTCCACATTTCTCTTCTTAGTTCAATATCAACGCCAGCTGTTGGCTCATCAAGTATCAGTAAACGCGGTTCATGCATCAAAGCACGAGCAATCATCAATCGTCGTTTCATTCCTCCAGAAAGCATTCGTGCGCGAACATTTCGTTTTTCCCATAAGTTCGATTGCTTTAAATATTTTTCACTTCGTCTTAAGGCTTCCTGACGTGAAACGCCATAGTAGCCCGCTTGATTGACAACAATTTGTTGCACTGTTTCAAACGGGTTGAAATTAAATTCTTGAGGAACCAACCCGATTTGCTGTTTGGCACGCACCAAGTCAGTATCAAGGTCATAACCAAAAACGCTCACTTTTCCAGATGTTTTATTGACCAATGAAGTAATAATACCAATTGTTGTGGACTTCCCAGCACCATTTGGTCCAAGCAGTGCATAAAAGTCTCCTTCTTCTACAGCTAAATCGATACCTCTTAAGGCCTCAACACCAGTTGCATATACTTTTTTTAGTTCGTTTATTTCTAACGCATAAGTCATGAATTTTTCTCCTTGTAAATTAAATTTTTCTTATCTCCAAAGCAGTTTATATGATTCGTTGGTTGTTTAGATCCATTGAATCACATAGGCACAATTAGGTAACAAAATAATTTTTCTCCTGACATGATCGCGCCTGTATTTGTGCGTTAGTTAGGAAAAAGATCTAACATTGCTTTTAATAATTCTGAGGCCTCTTCTTTTTTCAAAAAATAATAATGCCACTTACGATCCTTCTCAACTGAAACGATTCCTACAGACTCTAGAACTTTCATATGGTGGGAAAGAGTTGGCTGTGTAAAATCAAAATGATCTAGGACTTCACAGGCACACATTGGTCTCGTCGAAAGTAGTTCAATAATTTTAATACGGTTGGGCTCAGCTAATGCTTTAAACATTTTTGCCATTTGCTCATGATCCATTCTTTCCTCTCCTTTGCTAACAAGCCTCACATTTAAATACTACTCAATTACATATTGATAACTATCTATGTATTATCAATGATTTTTCACCTTTCGTCAATACCAGTGTTTCCAAAAAAAGTGCATAAAAAAAGTTACAAAAAACATCGAAATGTTTCTTGCAACTTCTTTAATCAAACTTATTTTGTTTCGCGGTGCAAAGTAACTTTGCGTTCGCGTGGGCAATATTTTTGTTTTTCCAAACGATCTGGATTGTTACGTTTGTTTTTGCTTGTTAGGTAGTTACGTTCTTTACAAGAAGTACATTCTAATGTGATGTTTACGCGCATGATTTTCCCTCCCATACTACTAGAATCCTCTAAGATGACTCTCAGACTTGATAATTTTACCATGATTGTTGAGAGAAATCTACCCTTTTCCGACAATTCGTTAAGTAGTTTTACTTGACGTTTTTTTATTTCAACCATCATTCATTGATAAAATCCAGTTCATTTCGTTTATTTTTTTATTTTGACAAGTAATTTCACTTGAAAAAAGTTTTACGCTGTAAAAGGAAAAGCCAAATCAAACTAGTTTAAAACTGGTTTGATTTGGCTTAAAATCGCCCGAACAAATTAGTTCGCTAAATACATATCATAATAAGCATCTGTGATTTCTTTGGCAATTGTTAAATTCATATGGTCTTTTTCATCCGTTAAGTTCGGTAAAACGACACTGATTGCAATTTCCGGATTATCCGTTGGCCCATAAGCAACCACGTTACTATTCACTGTTGTGATGTCAGGATGACCCTCTGCAACCGTTTCAGCTGTACCAGTTTTTGCTGATAGATCCATTTTTGCACCAGCTAAGGGCTTACCGGTTGTATACCCTTCTGTTCCATGGACTACTTGATAGAATCCTTCTCGAAGAATAGCCATATTTTCAGGCGAAATATTTACTTCATTTTGAACAGTTGTTTCGATTTTTTTCTTTTGTTCACCTAAGTTACCATTTTCATCATTTCCATAAATTCCAGAAACGATATGTGGTTGAATTCTCTTTCCTCCATTGGCAACAGTTGAAGCGTATTGAGCCAATTGAATTGGTGTATACGTATCAAACTGACCAAATGCTAAGTCGGTAAAGTTACCAGATGTATACCATTCACCGTCATTATCCGCGTTAAATTTCTTCATAAAGTCAACTGAACGAGAAATTCCAGCTGATTCATTAGGTAAATCAATTCCTGTAGTCGTTCCCAACCCAAATTCTTTAAAAGAGTTTCGTAGTTCATCGTAAGCTTTTGTTTCTTCATCAAGGCCAGGAAGTCCCATGTTAGGTGTATATTCTAATCCTAACATTTTTAATGCTACTTTGATCATATACGTATTCGAAGATAATTCGAGTGCTTTCACTGCATTTAGTGCTATTTGACCACTTCTGTTAAAGACAGAACTTTTTTCAGCAGAACCTTGTAATTGAATGGGTTCGTCAATCAAGACCTGGTTTCCACTAATAACACCAGTTTTCCAACCAGCTGCCAAAGTACCAGCTTTGACCACTGACCCTGGCGTGAATGCGTTAGTGATTGTTCCAAGAGCATTCTCCGTGATTTCTCCTGAACTTTCTTCATGGCTAAAACCAGCTAATGCTAATACTTCCCCAGTTTGTGGATTCATCGCAACTGCGTATGCACCTGGTGAATATTTGGCTTTGCCGCTATCAACTAAAGCTTGGAAGTTCCGTTTTAAAATTTCATCCACTTTATTTTGAAATTCTGCATCAATCGATAATTTTAAATTTGAACCTTTTTCGCCAGCAAAAATTTCTTTTTGACTTGAAACATTTCCTTCGTTATCTAATTTCACTTCATATTGTGTTTTTGTTCCTTGTAGCACATCTTCATATTGTTTTTCCAAATAACTTTGACCAACACGATCATTTCGTGAGTATCCTTTTGCTAAATAAGCATCAATATCATCGGCAGGCAATCCTTGTTTTTCGGTTGTTACACTACCTAGAATACTTTTCATCGAATCGGCAGCTAAATACTCACGGGTCCAATCAACACCAGTTGAAACCCCTGGTAACTCTGAAGCATTTTCAGCAACAACTGCTAATTCACGATCTGTTACACCAGAATTTTTGATATAAACCGTATTTAATTCATACGCGCTGTTCATTCGTTTGAAAATGGTTGCCATCTTTAATTGTTCTTCATTGAAATTGATTTCTTCGTCCGTTACTTTCTCCACTGTTGCTGCGTATTGTTGACTATTATCTAGTTGTTTTTCAGTAGAAGAAAGACGTTTTGTTGCTTCCGCTAAATGATCCGCATCTGCTAACCAAAAATCCTTTTTATCACGAGCTGTTAATGAGTCATCAGCTGGCACATCAATTAGTTCGTTCAATTTTTTTGTTAATTTCAATAGGTCCGTTGACGTCATCTGTGAGCCTCTTGTAAAAGTGATTGCCTGATTTGCTTGATTTTTTACTAAAGCTTTTCCAGTTGCATCGTAAATCATCCCACGAGGTGAACTTTCTTGAACGGTAATTGTTGAAGATGATTTAACTTTGGCTTCCATCGTCTCACCATCAACGATTTGTAAATAACCTAACCTAGCAATCAATGCTACGAATAACGTAAATATAATAAAGAAGAGAACATTTAAACGAAAAGGAACGTGGGAACGCCGATAGGGTTTATTCCTCGGTTCTTGTGTTCCCTTTTTTAACTTGTCAAACCAAGAATTATTCTTTATTTTTTTCATAAAATCTTTCATTATTTCCTATCCTTCCCGCATACTTACATTCACGAAAAATTATACCCAAAAAAGTATGAATAACAAAGAAAAAATCATCAGATGATGAAATTCTTTAACGAAATTCAAGATACCAGAGTTTTTTTGTTTCACACTAGGTGGAACACAGTCAAGGAAGCTTGACTGAAAACTCATAATTTTAAGTGTTTTTTTGAAAACAACGTTTCCCATTCCTGTGAAACATCTACAAAAAACTTAACCTTGTGGAAAACTTTCTCCACACAAGTTTTCTTTTTCACGAATCAAATCCAGCTTTTTTACGCTCATTATTTAAAATATTGCTGAATTGCTTCACGTGTTTGAGCCACTTTCTCGCTTAAGTACTCATTTTTTGCCATATAGAAATAAAAAATGATATCAACTGTCGCAAATTGTGCCAATAGTGAGTTTGTGGCCGCACTTCGATTCGTGATTTCTTTAGGGCGAGAAGTTTGTACAGTTACATCTGCTAATTTACTTAATGGATTGTTTCCAAATTGAGTTAACACGATTACTTCGATATTCAATGATTTTGCTAACTCTCCTAAAGCAACGACATCTGCACTCTTTCCCGAATTCGAAACGAGCCAAAGAACTTTTTTTTGTTCGTTGCTGACTAATTGAGGCAGTAGCACATGGATATCTTTTTCAAAAATAATCGGTTTGCCCACTCGCGACCACTTTTGCAAAATATCTTCAACAACTAAAGACGAGGCGCCCACACCATAAAGGAAAACCGTTTCTGCTTCTTCTAAACTTTGAACAACAGTCCGGATGGTTTCTTCCTCCAAAATATCAACGGTTTCTTTGATTGCCACTTGTGCATTATTTCCAAGTTTATTTTTGATTGAATAAAACGATTCATTTGGTTCAATATCACTAAACCCTTCAACTAATCCCGTTTGTAATTCCGTTGAAACGGTAATTTTGAAATCCGTTAGACTTTGAAAGCCAATTTTTTTGGAAAAACGAACAACTGTCGGTGCACTTGACCCAGCTGCTTCGGCTAAATCATTCGCAGTCATTGTCGGAATTTTTTCTACATGATTGATAATATAATTGGCAAGTTTTCTTTCCGCAGAAGAATATTCTTCCATCATACTTTCGATACGACTAATTACGCTCATAAGTCACCATCCATTTAATTAGAGTCACTTTAGTATAACATACGAAAAATTTTTTCATTTGATTCCACCAAGAAAAAATTGGTTAATTTGTTCGAAAAATCCAAAATAAAAAAAAGGCTAGGACACTTACGCATCCTAACCTTAGAAAAAAATCGTTTAGCCTTCACGACTGTAGTTTTTCACTTCAGCAACCATTGCATCAACAAAAATATTTAAGTCTTCAACAGAAGTTTCTTTACTTCCATAACGACGAACGTTGACAGTTGCATCATCCATTTCTTTGTCCCCAACAACTAATTGATAAGGAATTTTTTGTGTTTGTGAAGCACGAATCTTGTAACCCATTTTTTCATTACGATCATCAACTTCCACACGCAAGCCCTTCATTTGAAGACGTTCTTTGATTTCATAAGCGTAATCACCATGTGCTTCGACAGAAACAGGGATAATTGTTGCTTGGATTGGTGCTAACCAAGTTGGGAATGCACCTTTGTATACTTCTGTTAAATAAGCAACAAAACGTTCCATCGTTGAAACGATTCCACGGTGAATAACTACTGGACGATGTGTATTTTCGCCATCTTCGCCTACATATGTTAAGTCAAAACGTTCTGGTAACAAGAAGTCTAATTGAATCGTTGACAATGTTTCTTCTGTTCCTAAAGCTGTTTTTACTTGAACGTCTAATTTTGGTCCGTAGAATGCAGCTTCACCTTCTGCTTCAAAATAGTCAAGTTCTAATTCATCCATTGCAGCTTTTAACATTGTTTGGGCTTTTTCCCACATTGCATCGTCATCAAAATATTTCTCTGTATTGTTTGGATCGCGATAGCTTAGACGGAAACGATAGTCTGTGACGTTAAAGTCTGCATAGACAGCAACCATCAATTCAAGTGTGCGTTTGAATTCGTCTTTGATTTGATCTGGTCGTACAAAAGTGTGTCCATCATTCAAAGTCATTTCACGTACGCGTTGTAAACCTGAAAGTGCCCCAGATTTTTCATAGCGGTGCATCATTCCTAATTCAGCAATACGAATTGGTAATTCACGATAAGAATGGATATTGTTTTTATAAACCATCATGTGGTGAGGGCAATTCATTGGGCGCAATACTAACATTTCGCCATCGCCCATATCCATTGGTGGAAACATATCTTCTTGATAGTGGTCCCAGTGTCCAGATGTTTTGTACAGTTCAACATCACCCATAATTGGAGTGTATACATGTTGATAACCTAAGCTAACTTCTTTATCTACAATATAACGCTCAATTGTGCGTCGGATTGTTGCACCTTTTGGTAACCAGAATGGTAATCCTGAACCAACTTCAGGTGAAACCATGAATAAACCAAGTTCTTTTCCTAGTTTACGGTGATCTCTTTCTTTTGCTTCTTCACGTAAGCGAATAAATTCTTTCAACTCTTTTTTGTTGAAGAATGCTGTTCCATAGACACGTTGCATCATATGGTTATCTGAATTTCCGCGCCAGTAAGCACCTGCCACTGATAATAGTTTGAATACTTGGATGCGTCCAGTTGACGGAACGTGTGGGCCACGGCATAAATCAATGAATTCACCTTGTTGGTAAGCAGTAATTACTTCATTTTCTGGCAATTCAGTAATTAATTCTACTTTGTAAGGATCGCTTGCAAAAACTTCTAGTGCTTCTTGTTTTGATAACACACGACGTTCAATTGGCAAGTTTTCTTTAACGATTTTCATCATTTCAGCTTCAATGGCTGGCAAATCTTCCGCTGTAACAGGATTTTCGCCATTGTCAGTATCATAGTAAAACCCAGATTCAATCGCTGGGCCTACACCAAAATGAATACTAGGATATAAACGACGCATTGCTTGAGCCATCAAATGGGCGGCAGAATGACGAACTAATCCAAGTGCGTCTTCGTGATCTGGTGTCACAATTTCAATTGTTGCATCTTCTTCAATTGGACGATCCAAATCAACTAATTGGCCATTCACTTTACCTGCTAGTGCTTTTTTAGCTAAACTTTTTGAGATGCTTTCAGCAATTGCTAAGGTTGTGATGCCAACCTCAAACTCTTTGACTGCGCCATCTGGAAAAGTAATTTTTAACATAGAAATTCCTCCTTTGAATTTTGATTGACTCGATTCGACAAAAAAAGCCCTAGTATCTAAACAGATACTAGGACGAAAATTTCGTGGTTCCACCTAATTTTGAACACAAAAGATGTGTTCCTCGAGCGTGTTAACGGTCCGACCGCCTTTGTTTCAACAAAGGTTTCGAAAGTGGTCATCCTTTGGTTTTCTTCTGGAAAAGTTTCAGCCTAGCTTTTCCTCTCTAATAGAAGACTCTCAAATTCAGTTGTCTTTCTCGTCAATCAATTATGTGTTTATTTAACCACTAATATTTAGAAAAAGCAAGTATGAAATCAGACTTATTTTTTCCATTCTCCATTTACACCATAAGTACCTTTTTTCATTTCATTGATAATGACATGGATATGCTCTTTTGGTGCGTCCGTATTTTTATGAACAGCCTCAGTGATATCTTTCATCATATTTTCTAATTGTTCTGGGCTACGGCCTTCGACTAATTCGACATGAACAAACGGCATTTTCTTCACCCCCTTTCGCGATAGTTTTTCTTTCTTAAGACAAAAATAAAAATGGATGACATACAGCATATAAATCATCTACGTTTTCATTTGAACTCAAGTACTCGTTTTTCAACTAATGAACCTTGTTCTTCCGTACTTTATATTAGCACAAAAATAAGGATCAATTTTACTTGTTTCAAGACATTTTTATGAAACAGAAAAAAAACTTTCTAAAATAAAAAAGCAGTCAAAGTAAATTTATTTTGCGTTTCACTTTTCGGAATAATCACATACAAAAAAATAAAAATTAAGGAGTATTTTTCCTTAACGCCTGTTTGTCTTTTGAAAAAAATAAAACAGACTGGATATCATACCAAAATTGCATGTAAGAAAATAGTGCTCTATCCATAAGCAAACTAGCATCAATAAAACAAAAATGAGTTGAACTACATAGAGCCTTTTCTTGGAATTTCTTTCAGATGTCGTCGAATAGATCGTTTTTCTCATTTATTTTTATTCCTTTTATTTTGTTCCGTTCTAGCTTAATACTACTCGTTCTGGATTGTTCTCCTGCAAAACCTTTTGTTTTTCATTTTCAGCAAAAAACTCCAAGCTTAGCTATCCCATTATGTCATACTCAGTTCTGCTTTGCTTGTGATAATCATCCTGTTATTTGCTGTCATTAGTTTCTTGTTAAATAAAGGAGGTATGACAAAAATCTTGTCATACCTCCTTTTGCCGAATAAGCGATGTTCCCAACGCAACTCCTCTCCACATCATTCACAACTGTCCAAAAATATGAAAAGTTATTTTTGTCAGTTTCTCGCTATCGCTATCTGTTCAGAGCTAAGCAGTTTGCGCCACAACCTTATTCACGGTGTTCCCAAACTAACTCCTCGAGATAGCTTACATTCACTGCAAAATATAAAGAGCTATTTTGCGTGCTTGCTCGTTATCTGTTCGGAGCTAAGCAGTTTGCGCCACAACCTTATTTTAGAACGTCTATTCCATTTCATCCTAATTATTCCCTTTCAAAAAAGTAATTCCTTCCAAAATCCCCTCTTCTGCTTCATCATAAATACCGATTTTATCCATAAATGCATGAATGACTCCTGGATATACGGTCATTGAACCTTCTGTCTTTGCAGCTAGCAACTTTTCAGCAAATGATTCTACTTGCTGTCTTAACGGATCAAATTCACCGACGATGATTTTTAACGGTGGTAATTGGGACAAGATCTTATCCGAAGCGAATAGTGGTGAAATCAACTCATTTGAACGATTGATTGAAGCCCCACAATACCAATCTTCAACCTGTGCCTCCAAAGACGAGAACCCATTAATATACTCCGTAACCAGTTCTTTTTCTTCTTCGCTTTGCGTTTTGATTGCACGCGTATCCCAAAATTCACCTTTTCCTTTTGATGTCAGGTCAACAACAGGATAGTAAGAAACTATTTTTTTTACATAACCAGTGGTCGTAATTGACGCATCTAAAATAGCTACGCTGATTGCTAAATTCCCGCCTGCTGAATCACCAGCAACAAAAATTTTGTCTGATGAAATATGGAATAAATGACCTTCCGTTGCCAAAACTTCAACCACTTTATAACAATCCATCAATCCAGCTGGAAAAGGATTCTCTGGACTTAAGCGATAGCCAACAGAGACTACTGCCAAATCTGCTCTATCAGCAAATGTTCTACAAATTTGCTCTACATTTTGGATTGAGCCCCCAAAGAAACCTCCACCATGATAATAAACTAAAACGGGTAATACTTTCCCTTTAAGTTTTTCCTTGCGATACACTCTTACGGGGATATGCCCCTTAAGTACCGCGTCCTCAATTAGTAGGCTATGCGTTGTGATGTCTTTAGCTGGCCACCCCATACCATCTCTCATTTGAACAATCGTTTGTGGTGTGCTTTCTGTATTCGATTGTCCTGTCGATGGCATTAGCTCCTCTCTACTCCCAGAAGTTAATTTTCCAACTAAGTTTTTTCTTTCAATGTTCATTGTTCCATTACCTTCTTTACTTTTTTATTTTGTGCTTGAATAAATAGCTGATAGATTACTGCACTAATAAGCAACAAAGCACCTGACAACAAAAAGGTTGTTGATGTCGTAGTGATTCCAGCCAATTTACTGAAACTTGATATAATTGTAGGATTTAAAAACACGCCCAGATTAATTCCAACTAACAGACAGGTGGAAGCAATATTTTGAGAAGCAGCGTTGCTGACTTCTGCCACTTCACTAAAGACCGTTGGGTTAATTAATCCTTGGAAAAATCCAATAGCAATCACTAATAAAGTAACTAGCACCAAGTGATTCACTAAACTGAGACTTCCAAGTGCAACACCAAGACACGCAACAGCCACCGGACCAGTAAATGATTTCAATCCTTGTTTTACTTTTCCAAAAACAATTCCACTAAAAAATCCACATGCAGTTAAAATGGCTAAACTCAAGCTGGCTTGTGCTGGTGTCCCAATCCCCATTTCGATGAATAAAGAAGCCAGTTTGAAAATTGCAGTCATAAAGAAAGCATAAACAAAAAATAGATAAACTGAATAAAAAATAACTGCTCTTTCTATTGTTACTTTTTCATCTGATGCATTTTCTTCTAAGTCTTGTTGGCCATTCGGTACGATAAATCCAAATAAAATGATTGGAATAATCGCAATGAAATACACAAGATAGCTTAAATGCCAGTTGAATTGTAATAACCAGCCTGCAATCAGGCTAAAAATGGTACTACCTAAAGCTGTTAACGCTCCTTGGTATCCCAACAAGCGATTCCTTTCCTCACCACTGTAGTATTTGGTAATTAAAGAATATGCTAATGCATTGAATAAACCTATTCCGCAACCAAGCAAGAATCGTGAAACCAATAAAAGAGTATAGTTTGTTGTAAAAGCTGGTGTGACTCCTGCTAAGAGGGCAATCGTTAGCCCCAGCAATACAGTCGGTTTGTCACCAATTTTTCGAGTAATCATTGGAGCAATAAAAACAAATAGAAAAATACCAAAATTGGGGACTGACATTAATAGTTCAATTGAACCAGCACTTCTGTTTAGAAACACTGATAAGATATCTGGCACAGTCGCCGATACAGCTGGCGCAACCATACAGATTAGGGATATCGACAAAATAGCAAATTTGAATAATGGGTTATTCTTACTCATACTAAAAAACCTCCAATTTATTTAGATAGCGCTTTCTATACTTGAATATTAGCTCACGCGATTAAATAAAATAAGAGGCTTTCCTGCTTACTATTAGGGCATATCCTGACCTTTTGGTGCTTAGCGAAAGAATTTTGCCGTCTGATTATAATATTTTTTTAGTGTTTTATTTAAAGACTTTGTACTGGCAAACCCTGTTTCTAAAGCAATTTCTTCAATCGTTCGATCTGTTTCGCGAATCAACTGTATCGCCTGATAGCTCCTAATCAATTCTAAATAGCTAATGATTGAAACACCAACTTTACTGTTAAAGTAGCGAGAAAGGTACCCTTCTGATAAATAAAATTCATCAGCAATCATTGAAATTTTCAAGCGTTGATCAGAATTTTTGTGTATATAGTCTAATATTTTGTAAATTTTTTCATCCAACAGATGGCTTGAATTTTCTGCTTGTTCAATAGCAAATTCTTTGACATACATTCCCAATAGTTTCAATAAACTGGCAGTAATCATGACATTGTTTATTCTATCAACTGGTTTCTTGACTAACTCAAACAGCGAATCAAGCTCTGAAATAAACATGGCATACTGTTTCTTGGTAACACTCTCTTGAGAAATTTTTGATTGATTTATCCTAAATTTTGCTATATCCGGAAAATATTTTTCAATCCACGGTGTTGGAAAAATAATTGTAAGTACACTATCCGGATAAGAAGTTTCCTTGATATTTCGTATACCATGTATTTCAAATGGATTGACAAATACTGCTTCGCCTTCATTAACTGTATAATTTTTTCCTTCGATAAAGTAACTATCAACCTTTCCTTTAGCGACATAAGTTATCTCAATCTCTTTATGCCAATGACGCAAAATTTGTGTTTCCTCGGCCTTTTGGATAATAAAGATAGCTGGAAATTCACTGTTCTCAATAAACTGTTCCAACTTATACTGCATCAACTGTAGCCTCCTCACCATTCATTTCTACAAACAGAACCACTTTTTCGTTTGATATGTTGGTTTCTCTTTTTCACTAATTATAACACCCCTTATTCTCTACACTTGCTAAATAAAAGAAAAAAGGATTAGTTGGCTACCACCTAACTAATCCTCATTTATTTTCTTATCTTGTTCCTACCCATTTTCAAAGTTGACAATCCCTAAAAATGAAACCCTTACTCACTTAAAAAATAGCCTGAATCATCAATAATCACTTCTCACAACCAGGTTTACTGCCTTCATTTGAGTGCAACTATTTTTTTGCACGTAACGCACTTAAAATCGAGACTGTATCAACTACTTCTTGTAACATAGCTCCCAAGAGTGCAGGGATTATTCCAAAACTTGCGATCAACATGAGTGCAATACAAATAAAAATGCCAATTAAGACTGATTGGCGTGCAATACGCATCGTTTCTTTGGCAATCAAAACAGCTTCAGGAACCCGTGTCAAATCATCTTTTAAAATGACTACGTCTGCACTTTCGCTAGCGGCTGTTGCACCATGTGCCCCCATTGCAATACCAACATCTGCTGCACTTAGCGCAGGTGCGTCGTTCACGCCATCACCTACCATCGTTACTGGTCGTTGTTTCTCAGGGACATCCGCTAAAATTTGCCATTTATCTTGTGGTAAACATTGCGCATGAACCGTCGTGATTCCGACTTTTTTGGCGATTGTTTGCGCCACAGTTTGATTGTCCCCAGTTAGCATCATCACCTGTTTCAAGTGGAAATCTTTCAGTTGCTTGATGGCATTTGTTGCCTCAGGACGAATCACATCTGCAAAGTGGATTGTGCCAACAAATTCTCGATCAAAAGCAACATAAATAATGGTTTCTTCCGAAGCAATTTCGGGTACGCCCAGCCATTTGGCTCTGCCAACTTGAAGAAAGTGATTATCAATTCTTGCTTCTATTCCTTGACCAACAATTTCTTTTAATTCTGAAGTTGGCAACAGTTTTTGATTTTTTGCGTAACTAACTAATGAACGAGCTAAAATATGGCTTGATTCTTGTTCTGCACTAGCTGCATACATTAGTAATTCTTCTTTTGAAAATTTACCAGCTGGTTGAACTGCTGTCACCTCCAATTGTCCCTTGGTGATTGTCCCGGTTTTATCAAAAGCAATCGTTTTAGTCACTGCTAGCTTTTCAAGCGTGGTGCCATTTTTAACAACGATTCCATTTTTACTCGAACGACTCATTCCGGCAACAAGTGCGACGGGCGCTGCCAAAATTAAGGGGCAAGGTGAAGCAACAACTAAGACTTCGACAAAACGATGTGGATCACCTGAAAGCCACCAAGCGATTCCGCCAATGAAATAAGCTACCAATGTAAATGGGACTGCATAGCGATCTGCCATTCGGACAAACTTTGCAGGTTTTTCTTTCGATTCTTGAACCAGATTAAGAATCAATTGATATTGGCTATCTGCAGCACGTTTTTCGACCCGCATTTCTAATGAACGATCACCATTGATTGAACCAGACAATAACATATCACCGATATTCTTAGTAATGGGTTGTGATTCACCTGTTAGTGAAGACTCATCTATTTCCGAGCTTCCTTTGATTACTCGCCCATCAACAGGGACTGTTTCACCCGGTTTAACAACTAGTTTATCGTTGACTTCGATTTGCTCGACGGGTAATTCTTGCCAATTTCCATCAATCCACTTATGTGCTGTTTGAGGTGTATTATCAAGCAGTGCTTGTAACTCTTTACTAGCTTTTTGATTCGCATAATCTTCTAGACTATCGCCACCCGTTAACATAATCAAAATCATCAAGCTCGCCCAATATTCTTTCACTATTAACGTTGCTACAATCGCTGTAATTGCTAAAATATCGACGCCATATTTTCCTGAGCGTAATGTTTTGATCATTTCGAGGAACATCAAAAAGGCAAGAATACCACCAGTAACTGCAATCAAGAAAAATGCCAGTTGAGACTGATGAAAAATAAATTCACTGATTAACGCTATCCCACCAATCAATACTGTTAAAAGAAATTTTTTTAAATGTGTCATCTTTCTCAACCTTCTTTCACTTTCAAGCATAGGCGTTCTTTTCTCGTTTTTAAACTAATACGTGCTAAATGAAAACAACTATCATTCTTGTTTATTCTTTCCTTTTTCACATATTACTTTGACTAAGCTGTTACCAAACTTTTTTTCACTAACTTTTAAAAAATACCTTTTTTCCCATAATTGTGCTATACTTTTAGTTCGTTATTTAAGGCGGAAGGAGCAAATAAGCCATGAATGAAAGACAAATGGAACAAGCACATGTGGACGAAACCGTTCAATTAATCCAGCTTGAACAAAAATTATTAAACAGTAAGCAACAAGAATTGACCCAAGAAATGAATACCTCAACAAAGGAAACAGCTAATCACCGTATCCGTGCTGGTTCTAATGAGTCATTTTACGAGTCTGCTGTTGAATACCGCCAACATGAACAAGAACTACTGTTAAAATATCATACTCTCGATGCACAACAGCATCGTTTACAGACTTTAGATGTCATGCAAGGGAATCCCTATTTTGCCCGCATTGATTTTAAAGAAGAAAATGAAGCAGAAACCCTTTATTTAGGGATTGCTTCTTTACGTGATTTGACCGAAGAAACAATTGTCATCGACTGGCGCGCACCAATTGCCAATCTTTATTATGAAGGTGAAATCGGACCTGCTTACTATGAAACAGATGTCGAACGTATGACCGTGGAGTTGTTACTTAAACGCCAATTCAAAATCCAAGACGGCGAGATTCTCTCAATGGTAGACACTTCTGAAGTAATCAACGATGATTTTTTACTAGAGATTTTAGATGAAGCTTCAAGTACCCATATGAAAAATATCGTTTCGACAATCCAAAAAGCACAAAATGCAATCATCCGCGATACAACTAGCAAAGTAATGCTGATTGAAGGAATCGCAGGAAGTGGAAAAACTTCTGCTTTGCTTCAACGAATTGCTTTTTTACTGTACCATAATCGGAAATGGTTAGATGCGGAACACGTATTGTTATTTTCACCCAACCATTTATTCTCAGACTATATTTCAACTGTCTTACCTTCTCTTGGTGAAAGTGGTGTCCCAACCAAGACATTTAGAAGCTATATAGAAGAACTGCTACAAGATTATTCGCTAGTTGAAGAAGATCAACAAGAACATGGTTTTTTATTTGGAAAAAATGATCCAATCCACGACTTAAAAAATGGCTTAACACTAGTTAACCATATCAATCATTATGTGAAGGCAATTACGAATTATGGACCTTTATTCCGTGACATGAAAATCAATGGACGAACCATTCTCGCAAAAGATTCTATACGAAAATGGTACCAAGAAACAAATACTTTGCTACCATTGCATCAACGTCTTTCTCTGCTGCAAACAAAGCTACTTAAAAAATTAGGTGGCTTACAAAAAGATGAAACGCGTCAACAATGGGTGAAAGATTTGGCTGAAGAACAATTGCAAGAATTATACGCAACTGATCCAAACCTTGAGTACACAGAGCAAAAAGAAAAATCTTTACGCAAAAAACTGGCAAATCAAATCGTACGTAAAAAATTTCGTCGTGTTCATCGTGGTATTACCAGCTATCAATTTGTGAATATGCCTAAACAATATCTCCACTTTTTACAAAGTGTTCCAGAAAAAGCACTAGTTTCCCATGGGATTTCCAAAGAACAATGGACAAAACAAATTGCTGAGATTCGTCTAAATTTTCGTCAAAAACAAATGAAACAAGAAGATGCTGTTTTATTCTTCTTGCTAATGCGTCGCACATTTCCAGTAACAATCACTCAGAAAGCTCGTTATGTTTTTATTGATGAAATGCAAGATTTCGCACCTTCACAGGTTGCCCTGCTTCAAGCACTTTATCCAAAAGCAAACTTAACTTTCTGTGGCGATCTCAATCAAAATGTCTTTGGTAATGAAACCATCGTTGGTTCTCTTCCACAGCTTTTTGACAATCAAGAGGTCACACGTTTCCAATTAACAACCAGTTACCGTTCAACTAAAGAAATCACTGACTTCGCAAATCATTTCTTATCCAAAGAAGATCGTGTCGAAACAACTGCTCGAAAAGGTGATAAACCAGTCATCATCGAAGCTTCAACTGCTGAAAAACAACTTCATTGGTTTGAAGAAACACTTGAACAAACGCAAGCCAAAGCAAAACACTGGCGGACAGCAATCATTGCTAAAACACAAGAGGAATGTGAACAGTTATATGAACAATTCCCTGGAAATTTGAAACAACAAGTTCAATTGATTCTTGATGAGGAAGACTTTATGAAACGTTCAATTATTCTGTTACCTGCCTTCTTGGCAAAAGGACTTGAATTCGATCGCGTCTTCTTATGGAATATTAACGAAGAGCAGTTCCACACAGAACAAGACAAGCTAATTTTGTATACTATGTGTACACGCGCAATGCACGAATTAACACTGTTTACATCCTTCAATAAGAGTCCATTATTGAAGGCAATTGATTCTTTGACTTATAACAAAGAAGTGATTTAAAGCATTTTACCAAAAAAGGGGTACGACAAAAAGCTTGTCGTACCCTCTTTTTGAATATACGAATAAAGGTTATTCCAAAACAACTCCTCGGCATAGTTTGCATCCACTTCAAATTATGGAAAGCTATTTTAAAAAAAGCATCCTTATTGCTTGGAGCTGCAACCTCATTCACCGTATTCAATAAGTAACTTCTTTCAAATAAGTCTAAATTTGACAAAAATTTGAAAAATCATTTCTGAAAATTTCTCCTTATTTCTCGAAACTGACTATTTCTGTCACAACCTTACGATAATCTAAAGTAAAAAAAGAGAGAAGCATCAGCGTCAGCCGATGTTCCCCTCCCATCTTAATATGTTTATGCTGTACCGATTACCAAAAAATTAGTATCTGCACCGAAAATTTTTATATTATTCAGGTATCTGCAAATCTGTTTCCGGATATTTCAAACTAACTAAAGTCACGATCATTCGTAATTCTTCAATGTTTTCTGGAAATTCGGGATCAAATATTTTACTATGACGCCCCACTCCACCATTGTCGATCAAACGATAAATTCGATTCCAGTCAATAAATTGTTCAATTGTTTGAAAATGACTGATTGGATATCCTCCGCTGTCCAAAATTTCGGTCAAGCGAAACACGAGATAGGCACTGTCGATGATTTTCTCTTTGGATGAAGTAACAGTTGGATCTTGTTCAATCAAAATCTTCTCTGGTTGATGTTTCAGACTCCATTCTAACAACAAAAAGAAAGCTTCCATTCGATACCCCTCGTTAAACAGCTGGAAAGAGGTTTCAGCATTTTTAAACAAGAGTGGAATCAAATAATTCTTTTGATAAATGAGCATGGGTACTCGATCAATTGCACATTCCAAATAACGATTCAAATAACCTATCCCAGTATAATTTCCTAAACGATAGCCTTCTACACCAAATCTTGCATACTTATGTGCGATACTTGAGCAATCAGCAATATTTACCGCTAATTCTTCTACTTTTTCGTAACCGCTTAATATTCTATCGAAAGGTTCCAAAATTATTTTTGCTTCCATCATTATTCCTCGCCCAAATTCCAATATACTCTGTATCATTTCAAAATAATACCTGTAACCTTATGATACCACAGGTGAAATGGAATAAAAAACAAAAATCAACTAGTAAAATCTTTCCTTCATCAAAAAAGAAGCATGGCATCAACCTGCCATACTTCTTTGATTTGAAAAAAGTTTGAACAAACTAAGCAAACGCCTAATCGTCCAATTCAACGTTATGGAAAATATTTTGAACATCTTCAAGTTCATCTAACGCATCGATCATTTTTTCAAATTGTACTAAATCATCACCAGTTAAAGTGATTTCAGTTTGTGGTAACATTTGAATTTCTGCAATCGAAAATTCTGTAATGCCTTTTTCTTTCAATGCTTCTTGGATAGCGTGGAAATCAGGAACTTCACCATAAACGATGATTTGTCCTTCTTCTTCGATGACATCACGAACATCGATATCTTTTTCCATTAAATATTCAAGAATTTCATCCGCATCGTCGCCAGCAAAACCAAAAATAGCTGTGTTATCAAACATATAAGAAACGGCACCAGAGACACCCATGTTTCCGCCGTTCTTACCAAAAGCTGCACGAACATCTGCTGCAGTTCGGTTCACATTGTTTGTCAATGTATCAACAATCACCATCGAGCCATTTGGTCCAAATCCTTCATAGCGCAATTCAGAATATGTTTCGTCTCCTGAACCTTTTGCTTTTTCAATGGCGCGGTCAATAATATGTTTAGGCACATTATAGGTTTTCGCACGATCAATAACGAAATGTAACTTTTGGTTAGCGTGTGGGTCAGGTTCACCTGATTTCGCTGCCGCATAAATTTCAATCCCGAATTTTGCATAAATTCGACTGTTGTTTGCATCTTTAGCAGTTTTCTTTGCCACAATATTAGCCCATTTACGACCCATATTTTCACTTCGCTTTCTCTTTTTCTAGTTCCGTAACGCAAAAACGTCCTGTTTCATTATACTTGTGAATCCTAATTCTGTGAAGCTTTTTTTCATTATTCCCATTTTATCAAAAAATCAGCAATTTATTTTCTCTATCCCTTGATTAGAATTGGCATTCGGCCAAAATTTTGTTCAATCAACTGACTGTTCGCTAAACAATAAATTTGATCGCTACGAATTAATAACTGTGCTTCTGTGGCTTCTTTTTTCCCTATTCGTGAATAGACATGACTAATGTCTTGTTTTTTTTCTTTCAGAAACTGTCTCCCCGCTTCAGTAAATCCTAATATGTGAAGATAATTTTTTTCTTGCTGCGCGAAAATTTCAGATTCCGTTATATTTAATAACACGTAGCACGCCAATCGTTGGATTCTTGTCCAAGTATAACGTTTCGTCTTAACCAAAGATACGAAAGAATGAAAGTCTGTAGATTGCTTCGCAGCTTCTTGTAAGCGAACTTCTAAGCCTTCCGTCATTTGATAAATTTCCTTCAATTGTGTTACATGCGTCGATAATAATTTATAACGCAGATATGGCCATAATTCATCCCAAGTTTGAGTTGGTTTCGTTAGTAAATCGTGAGCTGTTACTTCTGGAACAACGTGTTGAATCTCAGCTTGCCTAGCAACAGCTTCTCGAATGGCAGTGGCACTTGCGATCGTCTCATCAGCAATTTCTTTTTCGTGATAACCAGCACTTTTTCTTTCAATCGGATGCAGTGCCATCGGTCGTTCATACCTTGCATTTTCTTTGGCATAACTCAAGCCCAAAATATGGTTAGGTGAAGCAAAATCAAGCTGTTCATCTTGCAGTAGTGTGCGAAAAACTTCTGTCATTTTTTGTGGATAGCTGATTTTTTGATCGGCTAAATTTTGAAATGCCTGATCAATTTCACGTTGGTTGTCCCAAACAAATTTTCCAAATGACTCGTAGTCAAAATGAGTCGTATTTTCTGTTCCAAAACATAATGAGTCACAGCCTAGATCTTGCAACAATCTCACTGCACCTTTTGCAAAATAATCGGCAGATTGAACTGCCCATTCAACCGGTAATTCGATAACTAGATCAACGCCATTTTGTAATGCTTCATTTGCACGCTGCCATTTATCAAGAATGGCCGGCTCACCTCGTTGCAAAAAATTACCACTCATCACAGCAATGACGACTTCCGCATCTGTCTGTTTCCTTGCCATCTCTGCGTGGTAGCGATGACCATTATGAAATGGATTATATTCTACAATTAAGCCACAACTTTTCATCAGATCCCTCCCCATTACTCTTTTTCTAAGGAAAACAAGAAAAAAGAGCAGCGACATTTGTCACGGCTCTTTTTAAATTCATTCTTTATAGGCTACAAAGAACCAGCGTTTCGTTTCTTCAGTTGGTGTTTCATCTGTAAAATCACCATAAGCTTCTACTTTTGAAAAACCACTATTTTCTAACATGCGCAAATAGCTTTCCATTGAATACGTGCGTTCTTGATGAAGCTCGTCTTCACGGATGAATTTTTCAGGCTGATCCAAATCCTCTACAAAAAAGGTTAAGAAATGTTCAATACTATGTGGTTCTTTTCCTGGATAACTGTCCCATAAAAAAGCAAACTTTTCACTTTGATAGTGATAGCTATATTCTGGAAAAACCGTATCTACTTGATAAACAGAATGTACATCAAATAAAAAACGGCCATTTTCTTCCAAAGCTTGATATACTTCATCAAAAACTTGTTGAACTTCTTGCCCATTTTCCATGTAACATAATGAATCTGAATAACAAGTAATTGCTTCGTATTGTCCTACTTCTGAAAGATCTAACATGTTTCCTTCAACAAATTGGATTGCTGTTTCTTGCTCAAAAGCGCGCTGACTTGCCATCATTAACATATCTTCCGACAAATCAAGTCCAGTCACATTATAACCTGCTTTTGCAAATTCAACAGCTAATGCACCCGTACCACAAGCAAGCTCTAAAATGTTCTTTGTTTGCTCAGGTAAGTGTCTCTTTGAAAATGCTAACCATTGTTGATATAGCGCTTCATCCATTACTTCATCATAAATAAAAGCGAATGTTTCGTAGGCCATATTAATCCAACCATTCAGAAATGTTTACAAGTGGTGCATCTGACCATAATTTTTCTAAATTATAAAATTCTCTTTCAGGTGCGTGGAAGACATGGACAATCAAGTCACCAAGGTCAATCAAGATCCACTTTCCGCCTTCTTTTCCTTCAATACGTTTCACTTCGTAGTTATTTTCTTCTTCTTTGTCAATAATTTCTTCTGTAATTGCGTTCATTTGACGTTCACTGTTCGCTGAACAAATCATAAAATAATCTGCCAATAACGAAACTTCTCTCACGTCAAGTGCTAAAATATCTTCTGCACGTTTTGAATCTGCTGCTTTTACCGCAATTTGTAATTGTTCTTTGCTATCTATGATAATTTCCTCCTTAACATTTGGTGACAAATTTATTTTTTCGCCACCCAATGATTGTATGTTTCGATTGTTTTTGGATAAATTTGTTGTTCTTGTTCAATTAAGTGAGCTAATGTGTGCTTTGTTTCAAAAGCAACTGCTTCATCTAAGTCGACTAATGCAATTTCGCGCGCGTCTTCTACCCCAGGGAAATTTCTGCCTGGTTCAATGTAGTCAGCAACATAAATGATTTTATCCAGTAAAGTCATTTTTGCTGCCCCAGTTGTATGCACTCGAATAGCATTTAAAATCTCGGGATCAGTAATGCCCAATTCACGTTCAACAAATGAAGCACCCACAAGTCCATGCCAAATCGCATTGCCATAATTTAACAAATCAGAATCAAATCCATCACGTTTGATGACTAGTATAAACTCATCATCCGGACGTTCTTTTGCATAATCATGGGTCAACGCTGCAATACTAGCTTTTTCTGGTGAACAACCATATTTCTCAGCTAATGCTACCGCCATTTTTTCCACGCCTAAGACATGTTGAAAACGACGTTCACTCATTCGCATTTGGACTTTTTGCATCAGTGTTTCGCGAGTATCTGCAGTATAATGACTACTATAATCCATGTTGATACAAGCCTTCTTTCTGAATATAATCAACTACTTTGTCAGGAACTAAGTAGCGGATAGAGCAACCTTGGCGAACTTTTTGACGAATCTTGGTCGAACTAATGTCAATTTCAGGTACATCGACCCAAATGACCGGATACGGTGTTTCGACTCCATAACCAGCACGCTTGATACCTACAAAATGAACAAGATGAACTAATTCATCAATTTTGTACCATTTTGGAAGATACTCAACCATGTCACCGCCGATGATGAAATAGTAATCTGTATCTGGATTGTTCTGCGTCAAGGCTTTCATCGTGTCATAAGTATAACTTTTCCCACCACGGCTCAATTCAACTGTTTCAATTGCCAAAAATGGATTGTCTTCGATTGCAAGCTCGAGCATATTCAAACGATGCGCTGCCGGAATCGTTTTTTTCTCATCAATATGTGGTGGTTCATAGGATGGCATTAAAAATACGCGATCCAGTCCTAAATTTTGTCCAACTTGTTCAGCCATAACCAGATGTGCCAGATGGACAGGGTTAAATGTTCCTCCCAAGATTCCAACTTGTCGTTTTTTTTCAAAAACTTGTGGCATTTCTTTCGGAAAAACTTGTGAACGAACAAATAGATTAGCCTGCGTACTCATTAACGACCACTCCTTAGATTGCTTTTACTTCTCGTGAAATGCGTTGGTATTTTTCTTTACTTGATGGTTTATATAATACCAATACACGTCCAATGATTTGAACAATCTCACATTGAACTTCTTCTTCTAAAATTCGTGCAACATCTTCCGCGATTTCATCTGTATTTTGTAGCAAAGTAACTTTGATCAACTCACGTTTTTCTAATGCTTCATTGATTTGAACAAGCATTGCTGAGTTGATTCCACCTTTTCCAATTTGAAAAATAGGTTGTAGGTGATGTGCTTGACTACGTAAAAAACGTTTTTGTTTTCCTCTTAATTCCATTTTCGTCCTTCTTCCTTAAATTAAAGCTTTACGCTTGATTACATCAACACCCTTAGGCGCCCACCCAGCAACAACTGCTGGCTGTGATACAGTGATCCATCCAAGACCGGCAAAAACAATATCTGTTTTTTCTTTCACTGAAAATTCAAAGCGAACTAATTCAGGGAACTCTTCTACCTCGTCAGGACGTGGTGGCTGTAAAAGTCCACCCACATGTTTTGCGTAAAATTCATCTGCTTTTTCGAGTTTTGTTCGATGGATATTCACATCATTTGAAACATAAGCAATAAATGAGCCACGTTCACCACTTACAAAATCAAAGCGAGCCAATCCGCCTAAGAAAAGCGTTTGACCGTCATTCAATTGATAAACTTTTGGTTTGATTTCTTTTGTTGGTGCAATGATCCGCAAATCTTTTTTACCTAAGTAATGTGCCATTTGATGACGATGAATAATTCCCGGTGTGTCAATTAAAGCTTGACCATCATCTAAAGGAATTTCAATTTTATCTAAAGTCGTTCCGGGAAATTGTGAGGTAGTAATCACATCTTGAACACCCGCAGTATTCTTAATGATCTGGTTAATCAATGTTGATTTACCGACATTCGTTACACCAACGACATAGACATCTCTACCTTCGCGATATTCTTCGATTTTAGCTAGTAGATCTTCCATTTCATGTGCTTTTTTAGCACTTGTTAATAACACTTCGACAGGTCTTAGCCCTGCTTCATGCGCACGTTCAGTCATCCATTGGATCATTTTAGGTTTCTTCAGTGATTTCGGTAAGATATCGACTTTATTACCTACTAATAATACCGGATTATCACCGACAAAACGATGTAGTCCCGGAATCAATGAACCGTTGAAATCAAAGATATCGACAACATTAACAATCAACGCGTCTTTTTGACCTAATTCATTTAACAAACGTAAAAAATCATCATCTGTTAAAGAAACATCTTGGATCTCATTGTAATGACGTAGTCTGAAACAGCGTTGGCAATAGACCTCACCTGATTCTAAACCTTTTTCTAAGGCAGATTGCGGTGTATACCCTAGTTCTCCTGGTCTATCTGTTTGAATAATCGAGCCGCACCCGATACAGTGTAATTCTTCACTCATTCAATTCCACCTCGCCAGCCCATATCAGGATTATTTACTAATAAATGGGCCATGATTCTTTTTTCAAAAAAACGATTAATTTGTGTTTTCCAGCTATCCGTCTCAATAATTGGTTTCACCAAAATACTTCGGATCCCTGCGCGATTTGCACCACGAATATCCGTCATGATTTGATCGCCAATCATTACAAGTTCTTCATCAGCAAGGTTCAACTTTTTCTTTGCTTGATTGATTCCCACAGCAAATGGTTTCATCGCACGAGCAATATAAAGTAAATCAAATTTTTCGATTGCTCGCTCAATTCGCTTCGAGTTATTATTCGAAACAACTACAACAGGAATACCAGCATTTTTCATTTCTAAAATCCAATTTAACAATTCTTCTGTTCCATCTGGGTTATTCCAAGCAATCAAAGTGTTATCCAAATCAGTTAACACGGCTTTGATGCCTAAATTTTTCAACTGTGCAGGGGTAATTTGATAGATGGCTTCTACCATCCATGTTGGTTTATAATTTGAAAACATCTTGTCTCCTCATTTGCAAAAAATGAAGGAGCACACCAGGTACTCCTCAGCCCCTAATTATACTGCATAATCTAAAAAAAAACTACCTTTACCATTCAATCCATCCCACACATTTTTGTATCCGTTCACAATTGTTTATTTACTTTCTTTTGTCTTGCTCTTTTGCAAAAAGAAAAACGATCACCACTTTGGCAATCGTTTTTCTTTTATAAAACTTTTTCCAGAAACTGTCGTGTTCGTTCTTTCTTCGTTTCTTCAAAAAGTTCTTTTGGCGCTCCCTCTTCAATTATCTTTCCATCATCCATGAATAAAACACGATCACCAACTTCTCGCGCAAAACCCATTTCATGGGTCACAATTACCATTGTCATACCTTCTTTTGCTAACTCCTGCATAACAGATAGAACTTCTCCGACCATTTCTGGATCTAACGCAGACGTTGGTTCATCAAATAACATGACTTTGGGTTCCATTGCAAGAGCTCTAGCAATTGCGATTCTTTGTTGTTGTCCACCTGACAATGATTGAGGATATTCATCTGCTTTTGTTACCAAGCCAACTTTATCAAGTAATACTAACGCTTTTTCTTCTGCTTCTGCGCGACTGATCTTTTTTACTTTCGTCGGTGCCAACAAAATATTTTCTAAAACAGTTAGATTTGGAAATAAATTGAACTGTTGAAAAACCATGCCCATTTGTTCTCTCATTTCATAAATATCTGTTTTTTTGTTGGTGATTTCTTGACCATCAAATAGGATCGTCCCACTGGTCGGCTCTTCTAGCAAATTCAAGCAACGTAAAAATGTACTTTTCCCAGAGCCAGACGGGCCAATCACTACCATGACCTCTCCTTGAGTAATCTCTAATGTGATGCCTTTTAAAATTTCTTTTTGTCCAAACGTTTTGGTTAAGTGATTCACTTGAATAAGTGCTTCCATTGACAGCCTTCCTTTCATCGGTATCCTTTACCTAATTTTATTTCCCAAACATGTAGCAATCTCGACATCAAAAATGTTAGAACAAAATAAATAATTGCAGCTACATAGAGGGGCTCTAAAGGGAGATACGAATTCGAGATAACGATTTGTGCACTATTTAATAACTCATAGATCCCAATCGTTGAAAGTAGGGAAGAATCCTTGATCAACGTGATAAATTCATTACCCATTGGAGGTAAGATATTTCTTAATGCTTGCGGTAAAATCACATATCGCATCGTCTGCATTGGTCTGAGTCCCAACGAGCTAGCCGCCTCTTCTTGACCAAAATTGACAGCCATGATTCCACCACGGACGATTTCAGCGACATAGGCACCTGAATTCATTGATAAAACAATCATCCCCGGTATCAGCCGGCTAAAGTCAACATCTAATACACCCAGAGTTAATGTAGGCGCATGAACCACGCCTTGTAACAAGCCAAAACCGATCAAAATTTGGATTAGCATCGGTGTCCCACGTAAGACTTCAATATAAGCATTGGCAAACCACCGTAATGGTCGAATCTTTGAAAGTTTCAACAGTGCCATAATGACGCCAATTATTGTTCCAAAAACAATCGTGATAACGGAAATAATTAATGTAATTAATGCACCCGACAGGAAATAGGGATAGTATACCGATAGAAATGAAAAATTCACGTAATCAAACTCCTTTATTCTTCTGCTTTTTTAGCTAGCTCTGTATTTTTTTTGATGAATTCATCCATTTTTCCTGAGCTTTGTAATTCTTTGATGACTTGATTGACTTTCTTTTGTAAATCTTCTTCGCCTTTTGGTAACGTAATTGCGTAGGCTTCTTCATCGCTTGAGACTAAGTCAACATCTGCTAACATTAACTCTGGATTATTTTCAATATAAGAGTTTGCAACGGTTTCTTCTAAAACTAATCCATCAATTGATCCTTGCTTTAACTCAATAATCAAATTAGGTACTTTAGCTATAGAAACTAATTGTGCATCTGGAACTTGTTCTTTCACAACGTCTTCTTGAACTGATCCTTTTTGCGCTCCTACTTTTTTCTTTGCAAAATTTTTGAGACTGGTTAATTCATTTGCGTTTTCTTTGTTGATGACCATTTTTTGTGGTGGAGCAAAATAATTATCTGAGAAATCAAATGTTTGCTGACGCTCTTCTGTTGCCGAAATACCAGAAATTGCTAAATTGACTTTTCCTTGTTGTAAGGCTGCTAACACTGCGTTGAATTCCATATCCATCACTTCGACTTTGACACCTAGTTCTTTTGCAATTTCATTCGCCAAATCAATATCCACGCCAACAATCTGGTCTTTCCCATCAATCATCGTATGAAATTCAAACGGAGCAAAATCTGCAGAAGTTCCCACTACTAATTTTCCAGAATCCTGGATGCTTTGAATCCCCTCTTTTTTTGAATCGTTACTTGTTTCTTTTCCACCAGAGCTACACGCCCCTAAAAGAACCACCATTGAAACCATCGTAAGCCAAATTATTTTCTTCATCGTTACTCTCCTCTAATATTTATACACCCAACATAAACTTAATGAGTTATTATACATAATATCAGATTTTTTATTCATTTCAAGAGTGTTTTTTGAAAAAATATGCGCAAATTTCATTTATTGTGCGTTTTTCTTCTTTTCCAACTAAAAAATCATTCCCATTCACCCACATATCAAACGATTCCAAGCCGTTGTAAAATCCAATCGAACGAAAGAGACGCAAGCTGTTTTGTTTTTTTAATACAAAAAAAGGTCGGGATTTATCCCGACCTCTCATCATCAAATCGCTTAATACTTACGGAATCTTTCATAACGCTTTTCAAGTAAAGATGTTACATCCGTTTGCGATAATTCAGTTAATTTTTCAATCATTGATTTTTTCATCATGTATGCTATTTTAGCCCAGGGAATTGGTTCCCCATTAAAGGTTTCTGGAATCACCTTGTCCACAATCCCTAGCTCATGTAATTCAGGCGCGGTAATTTTCATCAGCTCCGCCGCTTCCGCCGCTCGGCTACCATCTTTCCATAAAATAGATGCAAAACCTTCTGGCGAAAGAATCGCATAAATTGTTTGTTCAAGCATCCAAACTTCATCTGCAACGCCAAGTGCAAGTGCACCACCGCTGCCGCCTTCGCCAATGATGATTGCTAAAATTGGCACGTTTAGATCAGACATTTCTAAAAGATTCTTAGCAATTGCTTCTCCTTCGCCGCGTTCTTCCGCTCCCACACCACAATAAGCCCCAGCAGTATTGATCAACGTGATGACTGGGCGTTTAAATTTTTCTGCCTGTTTCATCAATCGTAATGCTTTACGATACCCTTCCGGATGCGGTGAACCAAAGTTTCGTTGGATATTTTCCTGTAGATCTCGACCTTTTTGGATTCCAATCACCGTAACTGGTTTACCATCTAAGCTAGCAACACCACCAACGATTGCTTCGTCATCACCAAATAAACGATCCCCATGAAACTCCTGAAACCCATCAAAAATTTCTTCAAAAAAATCTAAACTCGTCCAACGTTCTTTTGCTCTAGCCAGTTGAACAACCTCATGAGCAGTTTTATTCATGATCCAACCAACCTTTCTGTGTATGCAATTCGAGCAAATGATGAATCGTTTTCTTCAATTCTGTTCGCGGAACAATCTGATCAACAAAACCATGAGCTAACAAAAATTCTGCCTTTTGAAAGTCTTCTGGTAATTCTTGCTTAATCGTTTGTTCGATTACCCGACGTCCAGCAAAACCAATCAAACTTTGCGGCTCAGCTAAAATCACGTCACCTTCCATCGCAAAACTGGCGGTTACACCACCAGTTGTAGGGTCAGTCAAAACGGTTAAGTAAAAAAGCCCTGCGTTGCTGTGACGTTTCACCGCCGCGGAAATTTTCGCCATTTGCATTAAAGAAAAAATGCCTTCTTGCATTCTGGCACCACCAGAGGCAGTGAACAAGACCACAGGTAATTTAGCAGTTAATGCTCGTTCAAATAATCTAGTTATTTTTTCACCAACAATCGTCCCCATGCTTCCCATAATAAAATTTGAATCCATAACACCAATCGCTAAAGGAATATCATTGATTGTTGCTTTACCAGTCAAAACTGCTTCATGCAAACCAGTTTTTTCTTGTATCACTTCAATTTTTTCTTGGTACCCTGGGAAATTCAAAGGATCTTCTGTCGTTAATTCGGTATCCCACTCTTCAAAACTTTTTTCATCAATCGTTAACGCTAATCGTTGCCAAGCACTGATACGAAACGTGTAACCACAATTGGGACAAACGCGTTCTTCACCAATATCTTTCGTATAAATGATATGTTTACAATTCGGACATTTTGCCCACATATTGTCAGGAACAGTTGGTGGACTTGTAGGTTGAGCTCCTCGATTTGGGTTAATGCGAATATATTTTTTCTTTTTAAACAGAGCCATCTACTCGCCTCCAATCTCCGTTTCAGGTGTCCAATTTGGTAAAAATTCTTCTTGTAAAAATGCCGTTGTATAATCACCAGCAATCACTGCTGGGTGACTAATCAAGTCCATTTGAAATTCGGCATTTGTCACAACACCGTCTGTCACGATTTCGCTCAAGGCACGTTGCATTTTCATCAACGCTTCAAAACGCGTATCACCATGAACGATGACTTTGGCAATCATTGAATCATAATATGGCGGTATTTTATAGCCTGAATAAACTGCGCTATCAACACGTAAACCCATGCCCCCAGCGGGAAGTAATAAGTTTTCAATGGTTCCGGGTGATGGAGCAAAATGAAAAGCTGGGTTTTCTGCATTGATTCGACATTCAATCGCATGGCCTTGAAACTTGATGTCATTTTGTTCTAAGCCCAATGGTTCACCCGCTGCAATTTCAATTTGTTTTTTCACTAAGTCAACACCTGTTACCATTTCTGTTACAGGATGTTCCACTTGAATTCGCGTATTCATTTCCATAAAGTAAAAGGCACCAGATTCATCCATTAGAAATTCAATGGTTCCAGCATTCTCGTAATTTACAGCTTTCGCTGCACGAACAGCCGCAGCGCCTAAATCTGCACGTTTTGCAGCAGAAATCACAACCGATGGTGATTCTTCAAGAACTTTTTGATTATTTCTTTGCAACGAACAATCACGCTCACCTAAATGAATGACATTTCCATAATGATCGCCCAATATTTGAACTTCAATATGTCTTGCTGGATAAATAATTTTCTCCAAATACATTTCGTCATTTCCAAACGCTGCAGCAGCTTCTTGTTGCGCTGAAGCAAAGTGTTGTGGTAGTTCTTCTTTGGTCATTACCTTCCGAATTCCTTTACCACCACCACCCGCAGCAGCTTTTAACATAACTGGGTAGCCAATCTTATCCGCAACTGACAAAGCTTCTTCCACAGTCGAAAGTACACCTTCACTTCCCGGAATTACCGGAACTTTGGCTTCTTGCATCAAGCGGCGGGCATTGATTTTATTCCCCATCGCATCAATGGTTTCACTTTTAGGTCCAATAAAAACAATATTGCATTCTTCACACATTGATGCAAAACGACTATTTTCAGATAAAAAACCAAAACCTGGGTGAATCGCTTCTGCCTTGGTAACAATTGCCGCACTTAAAACTTGTTGCACATTCAAATAAGAATCAACAGCTTTAGCTGGTCCAATACAGATCGCTTCATCTGCTAATTGAGTATGCAATGCATCAGCATCTGCTTCTGAATATACAGCAACTGTTTGAATACCTAATTCACGACAGGCACGAATAATCCGCACGGCAATTTCACCGCGGTTAGCTATCAAAACTTTTGAAAACATATTTCACCTATCCAATCATAAAGGTTAATTCAGCTTCGGCAACTTTTTTGCCATCCACTTTTGCGACACCCTTCCCGATTCCAGCGGAAGATTTTACTTTGATAATTTCAACTTCCAAATACAAAGTATCTCCTGGTGTCACTTTGCGACGGAATTTTGCTTTATCCAATCCGCCAAAATAAGCTGTCTTTCCTTTAAATTGTTCTAAAGACAATAAGGCAACGGCTCCAGCTTGTGCCATTGCTTCAACAATCAGCACACCGGGCATAACCGGTTCTTCTGGAAAATGACCTTGAAAAAAGGGTTCATTGATTGTGACATTTTTCTTAGCGATAACACTTTCGCCTGCAACCATTTCTTCCACTCGATCAATCAGCAGCATTGGGTAACGATGTGGAATGATTTCTTTGATTTCTTGAATATTCATCTTCTACCTCTTTCTTATTTTGGCTGAATTTTAACGAGTGGTTGACCAAATTCAACAACTTCTTCATTTTCAACCAGAATTTCAACAATTTCTCCGTCAAAGTCACTGGTGATCTCATTCATTAGCTTCATTGCTTCAATAATGCAGATGATTTCACCTTTTGCTACTTGGTCACCAACTTTTTTGTAAGCTGGTTTATCCGGTGAAGGTTGCAAGTACACAACACCAACAATTGGTGATTTTACTTCAATGCCTTCAATTTCTTGCTTTGTGTCTGCTACTACAGTCTGTTCTTTAACAGGTTCATCTGCTTTGATTTCTGGTTTCGCTGATACAGGTTGAACTGCAGGTGCTTCCATCATTTGAGGTGCTGTTACTGCTCCACGACTGGTATTGTTTTTATTCATATAAAGTTCAAATTGACCTTCACGTAAATCAAATTCAGTCAAAGAAGATTGATCGAATTGCGTTACTAGTTCTTTAATTTCACTGATGTTCAAGCTTATTCCTCCCAGCGTTTCATGCAAAGGACCGCATTGTGTCCGCCAAAGCCTAGTGAGTTACTCATGGCATAAGTAAGTTCAGCAGGTTTGCTCTCATTTTTTACGACTGTTAAATCAATTTCTGGATCTTGATTTACTACGTTGATAGTTGGTGGTACAAATTGGTGCTCTAACGCTAATAATGTTGCTAAAGCCTCGATTCCCCCAGCAGCACCTAGTAAATGTCCTGTCATTGATTTTGTACTGCTAACATAAGTGTCTCGGAAGTTTTCACCAAGTGCTAGCTGAATTGCTTTTGCTTCTGCTTGGTCATTTGCAGGTGTGCTTGTTCCATGCGCATTGATATAGCCCACTTCTTCTGGTTGGATGCCTGCTTCGTCCATCGCCAATTTCATTGCTTTTGAAGCCCCTGATCCGTCTGGCGTTGGTGCTGTCATATGATATGCATCACAATTTGATCCATAACCTACGATTTCACCATAGATTTTCGCACCGCGTGCTTTTGCATGTTCTAAGGACTCGATCACTAAGATTCCAGCGCCTTCTCCCATAACAAAACCATTACGTTCTTCATCGAATGGAATAGAACCACGGTCTGGATCTGTAGCAGTTGATAAAGCTGTCAACGCAGCAAAACCTGCGATTCCCATTTCACAAATCGTTGCTTCTGTTCCGCCAGCTAGGATAACATCTGAATAACCATGTTTAATGTTACGGTAAGCTTCACCAATGGAGTTCGTTCCACTAGCACAAGCTGTAACGATTGATGTACAAATGCCTTTAGCACCTACTCGTAAAGCAATATTCCCAGCAGCCATGTTGGCAATCGACATAGGAACAAACATTGGTGATACTCGTTTAGCGCCTTTTTCATGCAAGCGAATTACTTGATTCTCAATTGTTGGTAAACCACCAATTCCTGAACCAACGATAACACCGAAACGATCTTGATCAATTTTTTCTTTTTCTAATCCACTCATTTCAATTGCTTCAAGAGCAGCATAGATTCCATAAATTGAAAACATATCCATACGTTTGCTATCTTTTTTAATAAAATATTTATCATAAGGGAAATCTTTTACTTCACCAGCTAGCGTAATCCCTGTTTCAGTTGCATCAAATTTCGTAATTGGTGCAATTCCGTTCGTTCCGTTTTTTAAACTATCTAAAAAGCTATCTCCATCGTTTCCGATTGGCGAAGTAACACCATAGCCTGTAATTACTACTCGATTCATCAATCATCTTCCTTTCTATTATCCGTGCATGACCAAACCGCCATCAACATTAATCACTTGACCTGTGATGTACGCATTTTCTGCTAAGAAAACTGCAGTCTTGGCAATATCTTCCACGTTACCAAAGCGCTGCAATGGAATTTGTTTTGTGACTTGTTCTTTTACTTTTTCTGATAGAACATCCGTCATGTCTGTTGCAATAAAGCCCGGCGCAATGGCGTTACATGTGATTCCACGCGTCGCTACTTCTCTAGCAACTGATTTGGTTAAGCCAACAACTCCGGCTTTACTGGCTGCATAGTTTGCTTGTCCGACATTCCCGATTAAACCAGAAACACTTGCCAAATTGATGATTGCACCTTCACGTTTTTTCATCATTTGTTTTAGAACATGTTGGGTCATGTTGAATGTACCAGTCAAATTGATATCCAAACATTTTTTGAAATCTTCAGCGTCCATCCGAAGTAATAATTTGTCATTTGTGATTCCAGCGTTATTGACTAAAATATCAACAGAACCTAGCTGCTCTTGCGCTTCCTTGATCATTTCACCTGCTTTAGTAAAATCTGCGATATCACCAGATACCCCAATGCAGGTAACACCTAAAGCTGAAATTTCAGCCAATTTTTCTGAAGAAATCGCGCTGCGACCATTTAAGACAACATTGGCACCCGCTTTAGCAAACGCAATTGCAATTGCTTCCCCGATACCTCTCGTACTTCCTGTGACAAAAACGTTTTTTCCTCTAACGTCCATAATTACCTCCCCGATAATCGTTGATAAGTTTCTTCAAATGTTTGTTGATTCTCAACACGGTAAACAGGAATCGTTTTATCGATTTTTTTCATGAAACCACTCAAGACTTTCCCTGGTCCGACTTCAATCATTTGGTCAATTCCCAATGATTTTAATTTTTCAATACTTTCATAAAAACGAACAGGAGACATCACTTGACGCTCTAATAAGTTTGGAATTGCTTCTTTTGTCATAACCTCAGTGGTTGTATTGCTAATCACTGGGATCCTTGGTTCGTTAAATGAGATTGTTTTTAATTCCTTCGCTAGCTTTTGCGCTGCTGGCGCTAGGATGGCTGTATGAAATGGTCCACTAACATTTAATGGAATCATTCGTTTGGCGCCTTGTTCTTGTAACAAAGTCATCGCCGCGTCAACAGCTGTCACTTCCCCACCAATAACGATTTGCTGTGGTGTATTGTAATTTGCAGGTGAAACAATGCCAAACTGACTTGCTTCCTGACAACAAGCTTCAATCAATTCAATCGGCGTATTCATCACAGCGACCATTTTGCCACTTCCGGTTGGCGCAGCCTCAGTCATATAAGCACCGCGTTTAGCCACTAATGCTACTGCTTCTGCAAACGATAGCGCTTCGCTTGCAACCAATGCTGAATATTCTCCTAAGCTAAGCCCTAATGCTGCGTCCGGAGTAATTCCTTGTTCTTGTAATAAGCGATGATAGGCAACACTTACCGTTAAAATCGCCGGTTGTGTGTAAGTGGTCTGATCTAGTTGCTGATTTTCAGTAAAACACAATTCTGCCATGTCATAACCAAGAATTTGGCTTGCTTCATCAAATGTTTGTTTTACTACGGGTTCATGGTATAAATCTTGACCCATGCCTTGGTATTGAGCGCCTTGCCCACTAAATAAAAATGCTGTTTTCATTATATTCTCCAATAATTTAGGATAGACGACTAAGTATCCATTTATTCAAAAAGGCTAAGACATTTCACATCGGAAATGTCCCAGCCCCCAACCTTATTACATGATTATGCAGTTTGTTTTTCAACGTAAGTAACTAAATCTTGTACAGTTTTAATGCCATCTTCTGTTTCAATTTTCACATCGAATTCATCTTCGATTTCGTTGATGATTTGGAATAAGTCCAAGCTATCAGCTTCTAAATCTTCTTGAATATCTGTGGTTAATTTAATTTCTTCTGTTTCTTTACCTAATTCTTCTGCAATAATTTCTTGAATTTTTTCGAATACCATACGATATATTCCTCCGATATTGTTTACAATTTTATAGTTTTATTTTTATCATTTATCAGTTTATAGCTCCATGAGGATACTTCCCCATGTTAAACCTCCGCCATAACCTGTAAATACCACTTTTTGATTACTGCCTAATTGAAGCGTTCCAGCGGAAACCGCCTCGTCTAATAAAATAGGAATACTTGCAGCAGAAGTATTACCATATTTATCCATGTTTGCTAGAAACTGCTCTTGTGGAATTTTGACCTTCCGAGCAATTTTTTCAATAATTCGTTGATTTGCTTGATGCAAAAGTAGATAATCAACTGAATTTTCTTGCGTTATTTCTTTTAGATTTTTCGCGACATCTCGGACTGCAAAGTCAAAAATATCACGTCCAACCATTTGCAAATAGTAAGAACCTTCTGACTTTTCAGAATAAAATGGACTTTTATTTTCATGATATCCTGCTGTTAACGAAGAACCTCGTGTACCATCCGTTGCTAAATGCTCCACTAATAATTTTTGTGTTGCGCCAGCTTCTAATAACACACCACCTGCTCCATCACCGAATAAAACAGCTGTAGAGCGGTCTGTCCAGTCAAGTAACTTAGACAACGTTTCTCCACCAATGACAAGCCCTTTTTTCGAGCCACAGCGAATCAGTTTTTCAGCAATACTTAGTGCATACACAAAACCAGTACAAGCAGCACTCAAATCAAAAGCAATTGCTTTGGTTGCGCCCAATCGACCTTGGACTTGCGCAGCCACTGACGGCATTGCATAATCCGGAGAAATCGTAGCAACTACGATGAAATCCAGTTCTTCGGGTTGGATTTTTTGCTTTTCTAGTAATTTTTGCGCAACTAGGAAACAAAGATCTGATGTTGTTTGATTCGTTACACAACGTCTTTCTCTAATCCCAGTTCGTGAACGAATCCATTCATCTGATGTTTCCATCATTTGTGAAAGCTCATCGTTAGTCACGATTCTTTCAGGAAGTACACTTGCAGTTGCCGTAATTGTTCCAAATTGTTCCATTAACGTTCCTCACTTATACTCTCGCAAGAAATCATGCAAGTTTTTCAGTGCATTTAGCAAAGCATGTTGTTCTTGGTCGCCCATTCCATCCAGAATGTTTTTGACCATTTCTCGATGAAAATGTTGATGTACGCGATACAATAGCTTTCCTTTTTTCGTCAAGCCCAGTTTCACCACACGCCGATCATCTTCACTGCGAATACGCTCAACATACCCTTTTTTCACTAATTTGTTGATGGCAGTGGTCAAGGTCCCAACAGTGATCGATAACTCCTTTGCTACTTCTGAAGTTGTTTTTTTCTTATACATCCCGATTGCCTCGATCGTATGCATCTCAGTAATTGATAGATCGTTGAATTGTGATTTTTTCAACTCAGACTCTTCGATCGTCAAAATATCATTGAACACACTTACGAGATAATCATTAACTGTTTTCAAATCTGGTTCCATGTTCCACCATCCACTAATTAGTTTGATTATCAAATCTTTTGATGTTCAAACTATATCTTAACTTTTTTCAAAAATCAACCATAATCAACAACTTTTTTCGATTCTCAGTTTATTTTAAGAAAAAATTCATTTATAAATGCTGATAAAACAAATATTTAACAAAGATAGATTAAAAATTCATTTCAAAAAAATATTTTGATTATCAAAGCTTTTTTGTCCAGTAGTTTTCTAAAAAAACAAGTTTTCTTGTTTGTTTTTTTCAAATTTGATATAGTTTTTTTGATTGAAAGATAAAAGGAGTAATTATGCTTAAAGAAAAAGTGAAACATTTGCCTCTTCTTCCCGGGGTTTATTTAATGAAAGATAAACATGGCTCAGTGATTTATGTTGGTAAAGCCAAGCAATTAAAAAATCGTGTGAGTAGTTACTTTCAGCAAAACAAACAACATTCAACTAAAGTGCTACGAATGGTACATACAATTGTCGATTTTGATTTTGTGGTGGTAGATACCGAATTAGATGCATTGCTTTTAGAATGTGAATTGATTCAACACTATCATCCATTCTATAATCGACAGATGAACTATTTTACCAATTACAATTATCTTCAATTAACTGATACTGGTTTTATCCTGTCAGATGAGCCGACTGCTCAAAGCTTCGGTCCTTTTCGTTCCTACAAAAAAATACCTACTATCTTACGTATTTTAGAAGAGACTTACCAAATGCCTTGGCTGAAAGAAATTAGTTTATTAGCTTTGCGAACACAACTTCCAACAATCGCTCAGTTGTCCTTTCAACAAAAGAAAAAAGAAATTGAAGGTCTTTTAAAAGGTCGAAATAAAAAAGTTTTAACTTATCTTAAACAACGACAAGAACACTTTATTGAACTTCTCAATTTCGAACGTGCAAGTAGTATTCAAAGTGAAATTGAGTTAATGACTTACTTCATCCAGCAAATCCAAAACCAAAAGACCTTTTTGCAAACACCTCGTCTCATTTTGTCTTTACCCGTTGCAGCAGATCAAGAATTGACAAAATATTATTTGATTTGCTACGGTCAATTAGTAGCGACAACTAAAATAGCTGGTAACACCCCACCTAATTTTCATTTTGCTGTTGGAAATGATACTTTAGCAAAAAAACAACAGCTAACAAAAGCTGAAGTTGATCCTGTTCAAATTTTACTCAGCTATCAACGCAAGCTTAGCAAAGAACAGTCACAATAAATAACCTACGAGCGTCTCTTAATAGCCACTCAAACAGAACAACATAAAAAGACCAAGACGAATAATCATCTCGGTCTTTTTATGTTGTTTACAAGCTTACGCTAAATGAGCAAAACTTATTGGATTAAGTCGTAGATTTCCATCGCAACGATATCAATATTATCAAACTCGTATTGTTGGTGTGTATCTGTTTCAGTTAATTCAAATGTAGTAGTTGCTTTATCATAAGTTACTGTACATTTTTCAACGCCTTCTTTTTCAAAGCGACGAACTTGCAACTCGTTGTCTGCTGATTCGACCATAGCCTCCAGTCGTTTAATAATTGCGACTAATTGTGAATGTGTCATAGGAGGTCCTCCTTTTCTTATTTCTGTTATATTGTATCAAAGTCATGGCTGTCTTGCATTGATTTTCGCGAAAAAAACCAGTTTTTTATGATTTTTTTTCTGGAACATTTCCATTCGGCCACCAAAGTTTAATCAACGCTTGTGTCCCATCATTTTCAAACCCTTTACCAGCCAACTGTTCGTACAAGATAAGTGCTTGTTTTGTAGCTGGTAGTTCAAGTGATTGGTTTTCAGCTTCATCTAAAGCAATTTTTAAATCTTTGATAAAATGTTTAACAAAAAATCCGGGAGAGTAGTCTTCGCGTAAAATACGTGGCGCATAATTGCTCAAAGACCAGTTTGCTGCACTACCACCAGAAAGCGTTTCAATCACCTTTTTCAAATCAAGTTGATTTTTTTTTGCGTAAGCTAACATTTCGGTCATCCCTGTCATTGTACCAGCAATCATGATTTGGTTGGCCATTTTTGTATGCTGACCTTTTCCTGCATCACCATGTAATGTAAAAGTTGAGCCAAACTCTCTAAAAATTGGTAAAACTTTTTCGTAGACATCTGATTGTCCACCAACCATAATGGTTAATGTCGCGTTCTTTGCTCCTAAGTCGCCACCAGAAACTGGCGCATCCAACGCAGCTGCTCCCTTTTCAGAAGCTGTCTGAGCAATTTTTTCTGCCAAAGTTGGCGTACTGGTTGTTAAGTCAACTACAATTTTCCCCGAAACATCTGCTGAAAAAACCCCATTTTGCCCATAATAGATTTCTTCAACGTCTGTTGGGTATCCAACCATTGTAAAAATCACTTCGCTTTGTCTAGCAACTAGTTGTGGTGTCTCTGCCCAAACAGCTCCCTTAGCAACTAAAGGATCTGCTTTTGCTTTTGTTCGATTATAAACGACCACTTCGTATCCTGCTCGTAATAAGTGTTCAACAATTGAGCTACCCATTACTCCTGTTCCAATAAATCCGAGTTTCATCTTTCAACCTCCTAAAAAAAAACCTTGACTCTAGTATACGCTAGAATCAAGGTTTTTTAAGAATAAATTGCTTTATTTATCGTTTAAATGAATTTAATTTAATTTTAATTCGCTCGATGGAAGCTTCTTCTTCTTTTCTGCGCGTTTCCTCTTCATGATAAACAATCATGTCTTGATAAAATTCAATCATTGCTTCACCAAAATGAGTAGACGAAATTTCATAAAGCTTCGCAGCTAAAACTGCTTCATCACGAGGAATCTCATCTGTTATATATTGAATAAGTGCTTGTGCAAAATCTTGGTCTGTTTCAAATGTTTTTCCTAATGATGCGTGATCAAATAGGCGATTTAAATAAGCGTTACCTTCAACCACACACGGTGTACCAGCAGCCATAGCTTCTGTATATGTTAACCCTTGTGTCTCAGAAGTGGACGCGCTGACAAAATAATCTGCTGCTTTATAATACAGAGCAACTGCATTATTATCAACTTCACCAGTAAACTGAACGACTTCTTGTAAATCTAATTCTTCTATTAACTCTTGTAATTCTTCCATATAAGGTCCTTTTCCAACAATCACTAAGCGCGCATTTGGATAAGATGCAATGACTTCTGGAAAACCTTGAATAATTGCTTGAATGTTTTTCTCATAAGAGAGCCGACTAAGCGAAAGCACCATCAATTGGTCATCAGTCATTCCTAATGACGTACGTAAGGCGCTGATTTCCTGAGTGGTAATATCTGATCGCTTAAACTTCTCGATATCAATCCCCGTTGGAATCACTCGCAACGGTGCAACTACACCATACCCACGTAACGTGTCAATCACTCGTTCACTTGGACAAACCACTCCTGTCGTATGGTTAGCAAAAATACGCGAAAAATATTTGACGTGTGACTGTCTGATCACCTTACCATTTGCAATATAATGAAGATAATCCTCATACATTGTATGGTAAGTATGAATAACTGGAATTTTCAATTTCTTGGCTACCATTTTCCCCAGAATCCCCGCTCCAAATTCGGTATGTGTATGAATCAAATCTAGCTCCAGCTCTTTGGCAACTAAATAAGCATACCACATGCCTCTTACAACGATTCGCCGATCTTTGAAAGAAACAAACGGAACACTTGGCATCCTAATAACATCTTTTTCTAATTTATCCGCATTCGGATCTGTTGTAGTGAAAATATAGACTTCATGACCATTTTTTT
Organism: Enterococcus thailandicus; assembly: GCF_001886265.1. Taxonomy (GTDB): domain Bacteria; phylum Bacillota; class Bacilli; order Lactobacillales; family Enterococcaceae; genus Enterococcus_B; species Enterococcus_B thailandicus. Next base: position 221,736 of record NZ_JXLE01000001.1, on the reverse strand, counting down.
CAAGTTCATCTTTTAATGTCTTGATTGATGTAGAAACCCCGCTAACTTGCGGAAAATAGGTATCGGTAAAAAAGCCAACTTTCATGTTTTTTTGCCTCCAAACTACCTTTTCATTGATTTACTTTTTCTTACCTCTAAAGGTGCTTCTTGTTCCTCTAACACCATTTCATAAACTCCTTGAAGTTCTCGCCCAATTCGTTCGATGCTACGTTCTTCGGCTGTTTGATAACCAGCTTGCACCAAACTTGGAACCTCTTTTTCAGTTATTTGTCTGATTTTTTCAATAAATTCTTGATTCGTTCGTCCCATATAACAGTTTTCGCCATCTTTTAACCAGCCTTCATACACTGGAATATCTCTAACTAAGACATTTTGTCGACTTGCTAGCGCCTCTAAAACAACGATTCCTTCAGTTTCTTCGTATGAAGGAAAGAAAAACAAATCTGCACCTGAATAAGCACCCTCAATGACATCTCCACGAATGTAACCAGGGAATATGACATTTTCCGGATGGTCTTCTTTAACGATTTTTCGAATATTTTTAGGAATCGAGTACATCGGTACATGACCAAACCAAACAAATGTGTACTCAGGCATTTCTCTAGCAATTTCAACGAAGTCAATGATTCCCTTTCGTTCAAAAAACAAGCCAACACAAATCACTACTTTTTGATCTGAAGACAAATTGAAATATTCTCTAAATCTTTGTTCTTTCGTAAGATCAGGTTGGTATTTATCTAAATCAATTCCATTGGAAATTGCACGAATAGGTACTTCGATTCCGTAGCTTTCTAATAACTTTTTAGAATATGGTGTAGGCGTAATCAAATAATCTGCCTTTTGATACAAACTCACTAGATATTTTTTGACGACAGGAGATAATTGGTTAGAGCCAATAAACGAATTGCGAAAGTCTTCTTCTGTCGAATGTGCATGATAAACAACTTTCTTGCCATCTCTTCGCGCTTTGTTAACCATATTATGACTATTGATACCATAAGTATTAATGTGCAAAATATCATAGTCGTCGTTGGTATCTAATGTATAAGGAATCCCCACATCTGACAAAGCACGCTTTTGATGATCAAGCGCACGCCCAATCCCAGATTTTGCAAGTATTTTTTCACTTTCAAAATATAATAATACTTTCACCTTACGTCCCCCTTCTCCTATATAGTATAACATAGCCAAGAAACTGTCACTCAAACTTAAGCCCTATTTTTCAACAACTTAAAAAGTAAGCGATTCAATTGAAAAAACTAAACATGTTACGAGAAAATAAAAAAAGTGTTAGAAATCTCGCTAAAGCTAGCAAAATTTCTAACACTCAATAGTCAAGCTTATTTTACGTATTCATTTACAAGTTCAACGACTTCTTCCATTGTATCGCAATCTTTCAATGCGTGATCTGCAAGTTCAGCCATTTTCGTTGTATCTAAACGTTTCATCAAGCTACGTGTTTTAAGAATAGATGTTGCGCTCATTGAGAACTCATCTAAGCCCATACCAACTAATAGAGGCACAGCTGTTTGATCCCCAGCCATTTCTCCACACATTCCAGCCCATTTGCCTTCAGCATGTGCTGCGTCAATCACGTTTTTAATTAGACGTAAGATTGATGGATTGTAAGGTTGATATAGATATGAAACACGTTCATTCATACGGTCAGCAGCCATAGTATATTGGATCAAGTCGTTTGTACCTACTGAGAAGAAGTCAACTTCCTTAGCAAACTTGTCAGCAATGACAGCTGCGGCAGGAATTTCAATCATAATTCCGACTTGGATTGTATCAGATACTTCCACGCCTTCATTAATTAATTTTTGTTTTTCATCTTCAAAGATTCCTTTTGCTGCACGGAATTCTTTCAAAGTAGCTACCATTGGGAACATGATACGCAAGTTACCATGAACAGAGGCACGTAACAATGCACGCATTTGTGTGCGGAACATGTCATCACCTTGTTCAGACAAGCTGATACGTAGTGCACGGTAACCCAAGAATGGGTTCATTTCGTGTGGTAATTGTAAGTAAGGCAATTCTTTGTCCCCACCGATGTCCATTGTACGAACAACAACAGGTTTACCTTCCATACCTTCTAGGACAGCTTTGTAAGCTTTATATTGGTCATCTTCTGTAGGGAAGTCCGGAGAATCCATGTATAAAAATTCTGTACGATAAAGACCAACAGCTTCTCCGCCGTTGTTATGAACACCAACTAAATCTTTTGGTGTTCCAATATTTGCGGCTAATTCAAAATGCTTGCCATCAGCCGTAACTGTTTCAGCATTTTTTAATTTTTCCCATTCTGCTTTTTGTGCAGCGTAAGATTCTCCTGCTTTAATAAATTCAGCCTTTTGTTCTTCTGTTGGTTCGATGATTACATCACCTTCGATACCATTAACAGCTAACATTTGACCTTCTTTTACTTTAGCAGTGATTTCTTTCGTTCCAACGATTGCTGGAATTTCTAAAGAACGAGCCATAATTGCAGAGTGAGAAGTGCGTCCGCCAATATCAGTCACAAAAGCTTTAACAAATGTACGATCTAATTGAGCTGTGTCACTTGGTGTCAAATCATGAGCAACAACGACAACTTCTTCGTTAATCATTGAAGGATTTGGCAAGTTCACACCTAATAGATGCGCTAAAATACGTTTTGCAACGTCACGAATGTCAGCAGCACGTTCTTGCATATAAGCGTTGTCATCCATAGCTTCAAACATGCCAATATACATATCAGTTACTTCTTTAAGAGCTGATTCAGCATTCACACTGTTATCTTTAATATTTTGCTTGATTTGACCAATCATTTCTGGGTCTGATAGAACCATCAAATGAGCATCAAATACTTGCGCTTCTGCTTCACCTAAGCTTTGCGCTGCTTTTTCACGAATTTGTTGCAATTCTTCAGTAGATTTTAATAATGCAGCATCTAAACGAGTTTCTTCAGCAGCTGTATCTTCTACTGTTGTCTTACTGAATGATAAATCCGGTTGAACTAGCAGGTAAGCTTTTGCAACGGCTACACCGTCACTAGCGGCAATCCCTTTTAGCATTTCAACCATTATTCAGATAAGCCTTCTTTCTTCATTGTTTCTACGATAGCTGCCATAGCGTCTGCTTCGTCAGCACCTTCAGCTGTAATTGTAACGTCAGAACCTTGACCTACACCTAAAGACATAACGCCCATGATAGATTTCAAGTTTACTGATTTACCTTTATACTCTAAGTTTACATCAGAGTTAAATTTGCTTGCTGTTTGTACTAATAATGTAGCTGGACGTGCGTGGATCCCAGTTTCTGCTACTACGTGAAATTCTTTCTTTTCCATATTGATCGGTCTCCTTTAAGTGAGTGTTGTTTTTATGTGAGGGTTTTCTTTTTTAGCAATCCAGAAGATTTCTAATAAAGCTTTACCCTTTCATTTGTAAAGATTACCATTTTTTGTCGACAGATACAACAGTTTTCATTCAAATTCAGTGAAAAGTATTTTATTTAAACTCCTTTTCTTTTCGTTATTGGATTTATCCTTTCGCATTCATTCGTTGATTCCGTTTTCAATAAACTTCTATTATTTTATCTTCTTTTTTGGACAAATCACACGAATTTTTTTCTTCTCTCTTCCTTAAGAAAAAGGACAAGGCTTTGTTATGTAGTCTAAGACATTCTTTCTATTAGATGCGCCTTTATTACGCTATTTTAAAATCAAAATTGATTCGAGTTAAAATAGTTGATTCTCTTCTTTTTTTTAGTATAATAAGTTCAAAGGTCAGAAATGGTCAATAGACTTTTTTTACCTTCTCAACTAACGAATGATGGAAGAAAGATAAGGGTTTTCTTTTTACCTCTTGAAATATGCGTTGTAAAATAAAGATGCAACCCATTTTGTGAAAGGACGTGAACTACACATGCTTTGTCAAAATTGTGGCAAAAATGAAGCAACGATTCATTTATACGCAACAGTTAACGGACATCGAGCGCAATTAGATTATTGCCAGAGCTGTTATCAAAAAATGAAAAATCAAAAAAATGGAGGTCTGACAAATATGGCCCAAAATGATCCATTTGGATTTGGTAGTCTTGACGATCTATTCCGTTCAATGTCTAATCAAATGCAACAACAAGGAAATGGTTATGAACAAACACCACCTACTCAATTCGGTGGCGGTAATAACTTTAACGGTGGACAACCACCACAAGGAAATACTGAAGGTTTGCTTGGTGAGTATGGCATTAATATCACTGAACAAGCTCGTCAAGGTGATATCGACCCAGTTATCGGTCGTGATGAAGAAATCAAACGTGTGGTTGAAATCCTCAACCGCCGAACAAAAAACAATCCTGTTTTAATTGGTGAACCTGGTGTTGGTAAAACAGCAGTCGTTGAGGGTTTGGCACAAAAAATCGTTGATGGCGATGTTCCACAAAAATTGATGGATAAAGAAGTCATTCGTCTAGATGTTGTTTCTTTAGTTCAAGGAACTGGGATTCGTGGTCAGTTTGAAGAACGGATGCAAAAACTGATTGAAGAAATCACACAAGCAGAAAATGTAATCTTATTCATTGATGAAGTTCATGAAATCGTTGGTGCAGGTGCTGCGGGTGATGGAAACATGGACGCCGGAAATATCTTAAAACCAGCTTTAGCTCGTGGTGAACTTCAAATGGTTGGTGCTACTACTTTGAACGAATACCGAATTATTGAAAAAGATGCTGCTCTTGAACGTCGGATGCAGCCAGTCCGTGTCGATGAGCCAACTGTCGATGAAACAATTAGTATTTTAAAAGGTCTACAAAAACGTTATGAGGACTACCATCATGTGAAATATACAGATGAAGCAATCAAAGCTGCAGCTGTCCTGTCTAACCGTTACATCCAAGACCGCTTTTTACCTGATAAAGCAATTGATTTATTAGATGAAACTGGTTCAAAGAAAAATTTGACGATCCAAATCGTTGATCCAAAAACGATTGATAAAAAACTGCAAGAAGCTGAAACACAAAAAACGCAAGCTTCTAACGAAGAAGACTTTGAAAAAGCAGCCTATTATCGTGACCAAATCAATAAACTTCAAAAAATGAAGGAAAAACAAATCACCGATGAAGAAACACCAGTCATCACAGAAAAAGATATGGAACAAATTGTTGAACAACGCACAGGTATTCCTGTTGGTGAATTGAAAGAAAAAGAACAAACACAGCTTAAAAATCTTGCAACTGATTTGAAAGCGCACGTAATTGGTCAAGACAACGCCGTAGAACGCGTTGCCAAAGCCATCCGCCGTAACCGCGTTGGATTAAGCAAAAAAGATCGCCCAATTGGTTCATTCTTATTTGTTGGACCTACTGGCGTCGGGAAAACAGAACTTGCTAAACAATTAGCTTTCGAGTTATTTGGTTCCGAAGACTCAATGATTCGTTTCGACATGTCTGAATACATGGAAAAACACAGCGTGTCAAAATTGATTGGTTCCCCTCCTGGCTATGTTGGTTATGAAGAAGCTGGTCAATTAACTGAAAAAGTACGACGTAATCCGTATAGCCTAATCTTGCTTGATGAAGTTGAAAAGGCACATCCAGATGTCTTGCACATGTTCTTGCAAATTTTGGATGATGGTCGTTTAACAGATGCGCAAGGTCGGACAGTCAGCTTCAAAGATACGATCATCATTATGACAAGTAATGCTGGTACAGGTAAAGTTGAAGCAAATGTTGGTTTCGGTGCAGCGAGAGAAGGCGTTACTCGCTCTGTTTTGAATCAATTAAACAACTATTTCACACCAGAATTCTTGAACCGTTTTGATGGCATCATTGAATTCAGTGCTTTGTCAAAAGAAGATTTAATGTCCATCGTTACTTTAATGTTGAATGACGTGAATGAAATGTTGGCACCTCAACAACTTCATATTGAAGTACCTGAAAATGTCAAAGAAAAATTAGTTGATTTAGGATATGATCCATCAATGGGCGCACGTCCACTTCGTCGAACAATCCAAGAACAAATTGAAGACGGGATTGCGGAATTCTATCTAGATCATCCAACAATCCATGATTTGAAAGCAAAACTAGATAAAGAAAACCGAATCGTTATTACATCAAAACCTGAACGTTTGGCAAAAGAATCAAAATCTGAAGCTGTGGAATAATTGACAACTAACAACTGTTCGCAGTGTGAATCAAAAAGATAAGTCGTGCTTTCTTCAATTTGTTTTACAAATTTTATAGAAAGTTCGGCTTTTCTTTCTCTCCTTAGTTTTTTTTAAAAGACAATGCAAATTACTGTTCATTTTATGAGAAAAAAATTATAATTAGGTAAATAATTCTGTTACTTATGTACTTATGCGTAAAGAAGAGAGGTGAGCGCCATGAAATTAGTAAACGTGACGAATAGCCATTCACGCCTTGTATTAAATCAATTAGAAAATACTGACGCACATATGGTCAAAGTTTATAGCATGGGAAATACCACAGTTGTCTATACTGAAGCACCTGAACACAATGAGATTTTGCTAGTGAATCATAAGCGAAATATCCGCCAAAATGAAATTCAAGAAGTGCAAAAATACTTCTTGAAGAAACTCCATGACGCAGACTATCGTAAAGAAGATATCACAGTTATTGAACTTGAAGGTATGGTTGAAATTTCTATTCCAAAACAACCACTAGGACAAGAATTAGCATATAATTAAAAATAAGCCTAATCAACAAGAATTGTTCATCAATTCTTGTTGGTCAGGCTTATTTTATTTTTGTCTTTCTTAATATTGAGATAATCATGTTTTTTCTATACTACACTGCATACAGCTACACGTACCTGTACATATATATACAGTAGCTAGTAAACTATTTTAGTTAGTTGTTCTCATTGCTTCTTGCGACACTTAGTTCGTTGCTTAATTTTTTTATTTCTCTGATTCTTTGTTCTTTTTGGGTCTTCATGACATTTTTATTGTTAACTTCTGGTTTTCGAGTCACTCCGCTAACTATTTTTTTGATTTCACTACTGATTGCTTGATTTTGATCCCAGTCTTCAATATCCAATAGTCGGCACAGTCTTAGCATCTCCGCTTTTTTTCTCAATTTTCGTTCTCGTTTTTGCCATTCTGTCTCCATCGTTTCCCACCTCACTTTCCTTTTTTAAGTTTATATACGCAAAAAAGAATATTTTTTTTATTTAAAAATTTATTTTTCGCAAGTAACGTAAAAATACTCGTAGCGGGAAAACTTAAGAAACTTTTGTATGTACTTTTTCATCCGTTTAGCACCAATCACAAAAAAGCTGGGAGTTAAATTCCTCCCAGCCTCGTAGAACAAAACACAATTATCTCGTCCTTGTAATCTATCGACTTTCTAAAATCAGTTTAACCTTCATCAGTTATTCCTTCTTTTTTAGTAACAGCTAACCAGATTTCACTAGCCAAATTTTCTTGATCTTTTGTCCAACTAGTAAAAGAAATTTCCGGTGCCTCTACTAATTGGTATTCTGATGAAGGTAACCATTCAGAGAAAATCAGTGCCATTGTTTCTTGTAACACTTCAGGAAACTTTCCACGGTTAGGAAAAATAGCCCATGTATGTTCTGGAACAGTTATCTGTTCCAAATCACTAAAAATATTTTCTTTACTAGTTAAAAAACCAATCATATGGGTTAAGCTTCCTGTTTCTGCTAATCTTCCCTCATCAAAATGATAAGAAGCATTTACTACTTGGTGAGGATATAAGTCACCTAATTGATGCATTTCTTCCCGCTGTTTTTCGGTAATGGATTGTGCCAGTTCAACAATTCTTTGATTTTCTCCCTCAAATTGGATTGGTACACGCTTCGACACACCTACTAGTCGAAATGGCGCTTTTTTTTCAATTTTGAATTCCATTGAAATTCCTCCTCTTACTTCAATATAAAATGAAAGTTTAGGAAAAGATTTTTGAATTCCTATTTTTCTAATCTCTGAAGGTAGGTATCCACTCCACTCTCGAAAAGCTCTTGAAAAACCTTCAACTGTCTGATATCCATAGCTAAATGCGACTTCGGTAACTTTTTTTCCTGAAATCAAGTCTTGATTTGCTAATGCCAGTCTTCGATTTTTAACATATTCCGTTAAAGTCATACCAGCAACAAATGAAAAAGTTCGCTTTAGATGATAGTCAGAAATGCCCATTTGTTGAGCAATTTCAGTCAATGAAAGTTCACCTGTTAAGTTTTCTTCGATATAATCGATTAGTTTGTTTAAGTTTTGAATCATCTTTTCCTCCTAACTTCATTAACAGGTTATCCTTTTGTCAGTGACTATACTTGATTTTAGCTAGACATCTTTAGTCGATTTTTCATAACATGAATGGAGTAAAACAGTTTAGTTTCTTTGTATAGCAAGTTTATTTTTTGCTTTTGATTTGTTGCTTGATTTTTTTTATTACCCACTCATAGTGACTGGAAGTCGAAGATACACAATAACTGCCTAACGTCGAATGCCCCGTCCAGCTTAGTTGATTTTTTTCAAATAGTTCTTCATTTGTAAAAGAATTGATTACAGTCATTACTTCGTGATGGCTCTGCTCCAACAATTTTTTTGCTTGCTCCAGAGAAGTAGTTTGGTGCTTTTCAACAAATACTTCATTCATTTCTCCATATGTTCGCCAGTTATAAGGTGACGGCAGAAATGAAATTTCTTGACCAGCTTGATTTTCTTTCACCCAAGTTAAAAGTAATTGATGCCATTCATATAAATGAATGAAAACATCTCGGACATTTTTATCTCGACGCCAGTGTTTTTCTTTTTTCTTGGTCAAAAACGCCTCATCAAAGGTAAATGGTGCCTTCTGTTCCTCATCAGTCAACGTATTTACCAACTCCATCAACGCAACAAATTGTTCCTCTGCAAGGAACATCAGATCAGTCTTCGTCTTCGGTCTTGCCATTGTCACTCACTCCCTGAAATTTATTCTTGATAAAATCATAACAAAAAACGGTTCTATTTGTCGCCTGCTAACTTAAAATGTGGACTATACTCTCAGAATGAGATGAAAAAGAGGATGAGATTTTGTTTTATCTCACCCTCTAAAACTGTTTTTTATTTTTAAACTTTTTAGACAAAAATTCCTACTGATTCATGCCAATGAAAATCCCTAGAACGAAAGGAACTAGCCATGCAATCCAGACAAATAAACTAAATTGATGAAATGTCTGTTTGGCTTTGTCGTCTTTTTTAATCAAAATAATTGTTGCCCAAATTGCATGAAAAGCCATTAATAGTAACGCAACTAATCCCGTTACGCTGTGCAAATTAAATGTAAAACCACGACCAGAAATTTTACTCATGATCGTTGTTCCAGCAGTATCAAAGACAAAACCACACCAGAAAACCAATGCATGCCAGTTCAACAATAAACCTTTTTTTCTTTCGGCAAATACTCCAATTGTATAAAACGTTAAAGCTAAAACCATGCAACTAATTGCTGCAATCAATAAAGTTGACATCTACACTTCTCCTTCTTCCTACATTTCATTAAGCATTTCTTTTTTTATTGCTAATAACACCATCAACAATGCCACTGTGACTCCAATATGCGATAAACCCGCAATCCCAGAAATCATGGCATCCACACCAGTAGAAATCGTTTGTTGTTGGATTTGGATTAGCCCTCTAACAACCATCATTACAATCATCAAAGGAAAAGATAAGTTATACAGTATATAAAACTTTTTATATCGTTTATTTTCTTCTAAGCGTGTCACCTTAAAAAGAACTGCTATCAATAAAAAGAGTCCTGTTCCTAAAGCAAATAAATGAGTATGGACAACTGCCAAAACCGTCTGACCCGTAAAATCATTTAACTTGGTGGCTTCTCGATAAAAAACGCCACTAATCATTGCCAGAACAAAATAAACAATAGCTGTATTCATCACTTTTTTCATATTTTCCGCTCACTTTCTATTTGAATTAAAGTAGTTATACCCAAAAACGATGCCTGCTAAAAACAATGCAGACCCTAGACCACTGTAAAAAATGGCGATAAATTGTTCAGGTAATAGTTGAAACTTTCGAATACTAAAACCTCCAAGAATCATGATTGCCATGATACTAAATGATTTGCCATCAAAAAACTTTAAAAAGAACTGTTTTTCTTCGTTAAGTTCACTGATTCTTTGTGTATGTTTTTTTGTCAAAGGTCCAAATACCATGAACCAAAAGAGTAAAAAAATGAAAATGGATAGAAATATGTTCAATATTCCAACATAATTTTGATATGCATCTATTCCAATCTTTATGACATTAAAACCTGCAAACAGCCAAACCAAACTTGCAATTAATAATAACTGGATTTTTTTTACCATAAGCACTCCTTGTGAACGATGTTCATTTTGCTTTAAAATTTTTACTAATAGATTGAGTTACGGACGAGTTGCAATAAATTTTCATGTTTTTTTTCGCTAATTATTGTGTACAAGAATAGCTCAAATATATAATCGACATATTCTTCCATTGATAATTGTTGATTAAACACACTTTCTCGAACTTGTGAATCTTTTTGTAACGCCTTGAGCATTCCTTGCTTGATGTGGTTCCAATAAGTTTCCATCAATTCTGAACCCATTGCTTGATCTTCCGCAGGCATAACTAACGCATGCGCCGTAAAAAAATTAGGATATAGTTCTTTTCCTTTTTCAATGCTTCTTAGCAAAGCTGCTAAGCAGTCAAGAAAGTTGCTAAAGTCGAAAGATGTTTCAGACAAATGAAAGATTTCTGCCCAAATACTTCCAATTGTTGCAGATAGCAAATGACTTTTTGAAGGAAAATAATTATAAACAGCCCCAACAGAGATACCGCTTTTTTTGGCTAAAGAACGGATATTAACCGCCTGAATCCCTTGCTCTTTCACAATTTCTTTACAATAGCTAATCAGTTCTTCTTTTGAGCTAACAGCATTATTCATCACTCATCCTCCTCTAACATGAACAATGTTCATATTGATGATACTAAAATTTCATTTAGTCGTCAACAAAAAAAGTTGAAGCATGAGATATACTTTTTTTTTACCTGTTCAGTTTTCTTACCATTTTTAGAAAAATATTCCTTTTGACTTTTTCAATTACAAAAAAAAGCCCATCAAAAATAGGCTCTTCTGTGCTATTGTTTTATCTTTTAGCTAGTTATTTCTTTCTATTAATTCATCAAGTGTTTTCTCAAGCATTTGTATTAACGATACCCTCGCCTTTTGATTTCCACCGCACCGATTGTTACAATTGTTGCAACCAACAGAGTGACTCCACCAACAACAATAAAGGAAGTGTAGTCAACATAACTATGATCAAGAAACATTTCAACGCTAGCAATAGTAAAAAAAATCAAATAAACCAAGATGAATAGCAACCATTTAGGCAAAGACAGTTTTGAAAGAAGCAACATTGCCCCATAGAGAAATAGAAACGTATAGGTTGTTTGCATGTTACTAAATAGGAAGCGATGATTGAAGAGATTTAAAAAGCTTTCGCCTATTGCAACTAAACTAACCACTGCAATCATCCTATAAAATGGTGATTTCTTAAGAATTTGATCTATTTTTCGAAACATGTCTGGGCCCTCCTCACATCATTTTTTCTTCTATGTAATCAATCAAAATCCATTTCTTTTATACTTAATCCTGTACTTTATTATAGCATAGGAATGTTTCGATCATTCCAAACAAAAAAAGCCCTTTTCCATCAAATTTTGACAAAAAAGAGCTTTTGTAAGTGTACGATTTTTATTTTTTACAGCTGATTCACGAGCAATCTTTTTAGAGCAAACTTTTCAATTCAACATCCGGATACTTGTCGCTAAACCAGCGCATGGCGAATTGATTTTCAAACAAGAAGAGTGGTTGATCGAAACGGTCACGAGCTAAGATATTTCGACTTGAACTCATCTTTTCGTCTAGGTCTTCTGGATTGATCCAACGCGCGATTTTATTCCCCATTGGCGTCATAATGACTTCTGAATTGTATTCATTCATCATTCGGTATTGGAAAACTTCAAATTGGAGTTGTCCTACAGCACCAATAATGTATTCTTCAGTCAAATAAGTTTTATACAACTGAATTGCACCTTCTTGAACCAATTGTTGGATTCCTTTATGGAAAGATTTTTGTTTCATCACATTTTTTGCTGTGACTTTCATAAACAATTCTGGTGTAAATGAAGGCAATTCTTCATAAGCAACTTTTAATTTTCCTTCATATAAAGTATCACCAATTTGGTAATTTCCGGTATCATAGACCCCAATAATATCACCTGCAACTGCATTTTCGACATTTTCACGAGCATCTGCCATAAATTGAGTCACATTACTTAATTTCAATTTTTTGCTTGTACGTTCCAAAGAAACGTCCATTCCGCGCTCAAATGTTCCTGAACAGATTCGCACAAAGGCAATTCTGTCACGATGTGCAGGATTCATATTTGCTTGAATTTTAAAGACAAAGCCTGAAAATTCTTCTTCGTAAGGACTAATGACTTGCTCATCCCGAGTTTTATGTCCATGTGGTGATGGCGCTAAGTCTACAAAAGTTTCCAAGAAAGTTTGCACCCCAAAATTCGTTAGCGCTGAACCAAAGAAGACAGGTGTTTGCTCACCTCGTGCAATTTTTTCCGCATTAAAAGCATCGCCGGCTTCTTTGACTAACTCAACCTCTTCCAATACTTGTGAGTAAATTGAATTTTGAGTTAATGGATGATTGTCAGGCAACAAGCCATCTTCATCTAGTTCAACTAAACGTTCATCGTTATAGTTTTCAGGACGGTAAAATTCCACACGATTATGGTAAATATCATATAAGCCTTCCAACCCTTTTCCCATACCAATTGGCCAGTTCATTGGGTAAGACTCGATATCCAATAATTCTTCGAGTTCTTCAAGTAATTCAAGTGGTTCGCGACCATCACGATCTAGTTTATTGATGAAAGTAAAAATCGGGATACCGCGTTTTTTGACAACTTTAAATAATTTTTTCGTTTGTGCTTCGATCCCCTTCGCGCTATCAATCACCATCACTGCACTGTCGACAGCCATCAATGTTCGATAAGTATCTTCAGAGAAGTCTTCGTGTCCAGGTGTGTCCAAAATATTGACGCGTTTTCCTTTGTAATCCAATTGCATCACTGAACTGGTAACTGAGATTCCACGTTGTTTTTCGATTTCCATCCAGTCAGATTTAGCAAAATTCCCTGTTTTTTTTCCTTTAACCGTACCGGCTTGGCGAATTGCACCACCAAACAAAAGTAATTGTTCAGTAATCGTTGTTTTCCCCGCATCCGGATGGGAAATAATCGCAAATGTGCGGCGATTATCAACTTGTTGTTTTAATTCCTTGTTCATAGATTAACTCCGTTTCTTCATCATTTATTTACTGTTTCCGCGAATACCTAATAGTCTCGTCTTACAACTAGATTAGTATATCATGTATTTCTTGAATGAAACAGTCAGTGAGTGGATAAATTCAAAAAAGAAGCTATGATTTTCATCACAGCTTCTCTTCGTTTTATCTTCTAAGTTCGTCGTCTTCGAACTCTTTTCTAAAATAACGACGTTCCTCTTCTGGCTCGACTTCGACTTCTTCTGGATCATGGAATTGGACACGAATTTTTAAAATTCTTGATCCTTCCATTTCTTCTGAAATCAATGTCACGTTATCAACATCAAACGAAAGCTTTTCGCCTTCATCAGGAATCAATCCTAATGCTGTAATCAAGTAACCAGCCATCGTATCGACATCGCTCATATGAAGATCTGTGTCAAACGCTTCATTGAATTCGTCGATCAGCATCCGTCCTTGAATGATATATTCATGTTCTGCTACTTTTTCATAAAGGCTTTCAACTTCATCAGATTCATCGTCGATTTCACCAACGATTTCTTCTAGCAAATCTTCTAAAGTTGCTAAACCTACTACACCACCATACTCGTCAAGCAAAATGGCCATTTGATTTTGTGTTTTCTTCAATTCATACAACAAATCATCAATAAAAATTGTTTCAGGAACAAACAATGGTTCTTGCATGATTTTACGAATTTCTAAGTTAGCAAAGCCAAATTTGTGAGCAGCTTTTAATAAGTTTTTCGTATGAAGAATCCCGATTACTTTATCCTTATCTTCGTTATAGACAGGTATTCGAGAATAGTTTTCGGATAAAACTTCATTGATATTATCTTCAACGGAATCATTGATGTCGATCATAAAAGCATCCGTTCGAGGTACCATCACTTCTCGCGCAACTTTCGTATCTAAAGAAAAAACACCTTGCAACATTTCTAGTTCTTCATTATCCAAGACACCTTCTGTTTCCAACATGTAACGCATTTCGTCTCGAGTCATCTTTGAGTCCTCATCGTCAAATGTCATCGGAGTGATTCGGGCTAACAAACTAGTTGAGGCAGACAACAACCACACGAAAGGTTTTGCTACCACACCAATTGCTCGGATAAAACCAGAAGTTAATTGTGCAACTTCTTCAGATTTATTCAAAGCGATTCGTTTTGGATAAAGCTCACCAAAAACAATCGATACATAAGTTAAAATCGCTAAAACAATCACACTAGCAAGATTTTTTGCTGCCGCACTACCACCTAGCACTGGAGCAAGTTTCTCAGACAACGTATTGGCCAAAGAAGCACCAGATAAAATGTTGACCAACGTAATCCCAACTTGAATCGTAGATAAAAAGTTGGTAGGGTCTTGCAATATTTTCAAAAGTTTTTGTGATTTTGTATCTCCTTCTTCAGCTTTTTGTTCAACCCGGTTTTTATTGATAGACACAACCGCAATCTCTGAAGCAGCTAAAAAAGCATTGATCAATGTCAAAACGATCAATAATAAAATCTGCGCTAACAGCGACTGACTCTCAGGGTCAGCATTCATAATCGCATTCTCTCCTTGTTAAGTTAAATTTTTTTAGTTTACGATAGAAAAAAACGTGGCTAGGTAGCCACGTTAAAATGGTATCACAAAGCGATTTTCTTTGCAATAAAAATAGCGGTGCACGTCTTATGGTGTCGTCGCGATTTTCTTCGTACTTTCGTTTCGCTGATCTTCCTTAACGATTTTGATAACATAAGAAACAATTGTTTTACAAATCGCATAAAAAGGTACACCTAAGAAGATTCCTAATAGTCCAGCAATATTTCCAGCAACTAATAAGACGATAATAATTGTTAATGGATGGATTTTCAATGATTTCCCAATAACATTTGGATAAATGATATTTCCATCTAGTTGTTGAACGACTAATACAACGACACAGCAAAGCAATGCTTTAAATGGCTCATTGAAAACCGTCACTAAAAAGGCTGGAGCTAACCCTAAATAAGGACCTAAGTAGGGAATCAAATTGGTCAATCCTGCAATCACGCCGAATAAAAAGGCATAATCAACCCCTAGAAGAAAATATCCTAGGAAGGTAAATGTACCGACAAATAAACATTCGATTGCTTGCCCACTAATATAGTTAGCTAATGTTTGATTCAGTTGGCCAAGTAATTCGACAATTTGACTTCTTCTTTTTTCTGGGAAAAAGCGCTCGATATTCGGTACTAACTTTTCACCATCTTTTAGCATATAGAACAAAATAAATGGTGCCGTCACAATCACGATTGTCGCAGAAGCAATCGTTCCAACAATCGAACCTAAGCTAGAAGAGATTCCGCTTAAAAATTGTTGAATGATTCGCCCATAAGAAATATCTAGCTGGTCTAAATATTTGCTGATATTCACTTCTTTAAAAATCGGCAATTCTGCCATTTCTCTTAACCAGCGTTCGACCTGTTTGATGAAGTCAGGCATGTTTGAAGCCAATGAAGAAATTTGTTGTACCAGATTTGGGATTACGCTTAGTAAAATCCAAATAATTGCCGTTAATAACATCAGCAATACAAGAACCACTGCCCAAGTTCGTTTGATTTTTGTTCGCATCAGCAACTTAACAATCGGATTCAAAATATAATACAAGAATCCAGCAATTAAAACTGGTGCAAATAAGGTTGAAAAAAATGTCCCAATGGGTTCAAATATAAAATTGATTTTTGAAGAAACCAAAATCAATGTGGCTAAGATCAATAATTCAAAAGACCAAAACATTAATTTGGAATTTCTCAGTTTTTCAAACAATCGATTTCCTCCTTTTCTCTTTTTTATAGTATAGCGCATCTAGTTTAAAAATTCTTCTCTAACTTCTCTTTTTTTATCTAACGACTAGGATTGCCACGGCTTTTCATTTCACAAACTTTCCAGTATACTAAAAAATAATGAGAGGTGATTGTAGAATGAAAATCGTACAAACAAGAGATACGTTAAGTGGGATTTATTTAGATGCTATTCGCATTCGACATCAAGTATTTGTCGTTGAGCAAGGCGTTCCATTAGAACGAGAAATTGATAAAGATGAAGCTAGATGTATTCATTTTGTCCTTTATTCAGAAAAAAAAGAACCCTGCGGAACTGTTCGTTTACTACCATTAGATAATGGCAAAATGAAATTGCAGCGAATGGCAATTCTTCAAAATTTCCGTCAACAAGGTTTAGGAAATCATTTAGTGAAAGAAGCGGAAGAATTCACCAAAAATCAAGGCTACAATACCATTCTTTTAGGTGCTCAAGAAACTGCTGTGAATTTTTATTCCAAACTAGGTTATGAAATTTATGGCGAACCATTTGAAGATGCGGGAATGCCTCATCTACATATGCGAAAAAAAATGTCACAACCATAAAAAAGAACAGCGAGTTTAAGAAAAATTTCTTAAGCTCGCTGTTCTTTTTTGTTTTACTTTCGCGACAATTGCTTATAACGATCATACCAAACATCAATATAGCCTTCAGAAAAAGGTCCTTGTTCATTATTGATCCAGTCAACTAAAATCTTCACATTCTCTTTTAAAATGAAGTCGATGTCATTAGGATAATGCATGATTTTACTATGCATTTCATATTCATCAACATCCAACAATCGTTTCTCTCCATCAGGAAACACCTTGATATCTAAATCATAATCGATATACTTCAAGGCTTCATCGTCTAATAAAAAAGGTGAAGCTAGATTACAATAATAGGAAACCCCCTTTTCACGAATCATTGCTATTACATTAAACCAGTATTTTTTGTGGAAATACACAATCGCTGGTTCTCGCGTTACCCAGCGGCGACCGTCAGACTCGGTAACTAAAGTGTGATCGTTCACGCCAATCATTGAGTGTTCGCTTGTTTTTAATACCATGGTATCACGCCACGTTCGATGCAATTTGCCGTCGTGTTTGTAACTTTGGATCGTGACAAACTCTCCTTCTTTTGGAACTCCCATAGCAACCCTTCCTTAAGCAGCATCTTGTGCTTTGTGTTTGGGTGTTCATTACACCGACATCGTAATTATTATATCAATAAACTTTCTCTTTGCCTAGGAAGGATTACTATTGTTTCTATTTTTCTCAAGTTGTTCCACCAATTTCATTTGAACTTTCGGAAAAACAAATTGAGCAAACTTTGCTTCATCAGTCCACAAAGCAGCTTCTGTTTCCGGTAACAGCTGATTAGTCCTGCTTGTTGCTCGCCCGTAAAACAAAAGAACATGCCATTTTAAATGACTGAACACATGGACTACCTCGCCCAAATGACGCTTTTGCCAAACGACTGTCTCTTGGTGTGCAAAGGGTAAATCTATCTGTTTTTCTGCGACCAGTAACTCATCAAACAAATTCGGTTGATTGTCAACAACTGATGCCCATTCTTGCTGAAGTTCCTGATACCGTTCAAGTGTGACTTCAACTAACGGAAACGTCCACATGTCTGCCAATAACTTTTGACTGGTTCGTTTTTCCAAATAAAAGCTTCCTGCTTGATCTTGAATTGCTGCTGCCACATAATAAACATCTTTTGGCTTTGCTTTTTTTGTTTTAACAGGAAAGTTGGTTTGTATTCCACGTTTATTTGCTAAACAAAAAGATTGAATGGGACAAATCTCACATTTGGGTGACGTCGGTGTACAGATAGCCGAACCTAAATCCATGAATGCCTGATTGAGTTCTCCCGGATGTTCTTCGTCAATAATGCTTCGAACTGCTTCATCAAAAACTTTCCTACTAGACGCTTTCGCAATGTCTTCTTCAATGCAAAACAAACGACTCACAACTCGCATCACATTTCCATCAATTGCGGGTTCAGGCAAATCAAAGGCAATGCTAGCAATCGCTCCCGTCGTATAAGGACCGATTCCTTTCAACGAACTAATTTCAGCAACTGTTTGGGGCATTTCCCCACCAAATTCACTCATGATTTGTTTCGCTGCTGCTTGAATATTTCGAGCGCGGGAGTAATAACCTAACCCTTCCCAAGCCTTCAATAATTTTTCTTCTGGTGCATTGGCTAACTCCTCAATCGTTGGAAACCACTCCATAAACCGATAAAAATAGTCGATAACTGTATCGACGCGCGTTTGTTGTAGCATAATTTCTGAGATCCAGATGCGGTATGGGTCGTGATTATAGCGCCAAGGTAAATTCCTTTTTTCTCTTTCATACCACTCAACAAATTCTTCCTGAAATTCTTTTGTCTGCTCTATTGACCAGTTTTTCCATTCTTTATTCACTGATTTCTGCTTCCTTTTCTGAAATAAATCGTTGAATCAACTCCAGATTGAATCCTTTTTGATACAGACTTTGTTTGACTTTCATTCTGCGTTTTGTTAAATCAAAACGTGCATTCTTTCGCCATAATTTTTCGCCTTGGCTTACCAACAACTCATACTCAGCTTCCTCATCAACTTCTTGTGGTAATTGGGCAATCGCCTGCTGGATGACCTCCGAGTTAAAGCCTTTAGTCATTAAATTTTGTTGGATTTTTCGTAAAAGTTCTTTCTGGCTTTTTCCATGATTTTTTTTATATGCTTTTTGTGCCGCGATACTGGCAACCTCCACTTGGTCTTCAAAAAGATATTGGCTCAATGCTTGCTCGATGATTTCTGGTTTGAGCCCTTTTTGCTGTAATTGCTGGCTCAACTTTCTGGGACCTTTGTCACTCAATCGCATCTGAGTTCGGACGTAGCTTTCTCCGTAAACAAGATCATTAATCAAATCTAATTCTTTCAATCGTGCAACGATTTTATTTCGATCTTCTTGAACAATTTCTTTTTCTTTTAAATAGGTACGAATTTCTTTTTCTGAACGTAATTGATAACTCAAATAATTCAATGCTTGTTGAAAACCAAAGTCTTCTCCACTGCTTTTTTTGATTTCTTTGATTAATTCTTCATCTAACTCTCGTCCCTTTAATAAACGATAACGAATTAAAACATCTTCTGACACGCGCAGTGGCTCGCCAACAGATAAATCGACTTGGTAAAAAGGGCCTTTGCCTTTACTGATCCTCGTCACTGTTATCATGAAACTCCTCCTCGAACATATATTCTCTATCATATCATAGAAACTCCCCGCCGACAGCGATTTTGTGATAGAATAGACCCACATCAAACGAAAAAAAGGAGATACCTATGGCAGAAACAATTGTCAAAACCGGACAAACAGTTCCTTTAAAAATTAAACGACTTGGTATCAATGGTGAAGGCATTGGCTACTTCAAACGATTGATTATTTTTGTTCCCTATGCTTTACCAAAGGAAGAAGTACTGGTAAAAATCACCAAAGCGACACCTCGCTACGCTGAAGCAGAACTTGTGAAAGTGAAAAAGCCGAGTAGCCAACGTGTTGTCGCTCCCTGTCCTGTTTATTACGAGTGTGGTGGTTGTCAATTACAACATTTAGCCTACCATGCACAACTCGATTTCAAAAAAGATTTGCTTTTACAAGCACTTGAAAAATTCAAACCAGCTGGCTTTCGTCACTTTTCTTTATTACCAACGATTGGCATGGAAGACCCTTGGCGTTATCGTAACAAAGCCCAATTTCAGCTAAGAAAAAACAAAAAAACAAACCAAATCGAGGCTGGTTTGTATCAAGCGAATTCACATAACTTAGTTCCGCTGACTGATTGCTTAGTCCAAGAACCTCGAACACAAAAAGTGATGAATACGGTCGTTCGCTTGTTAAATAAATATGATCTACCCATTTATGACGAACGAACAAATAGCGGTATCTTTCGAACAATCATGGTTCGTGTGGGAATCCAAACGGGGGAACTACAAGTCGTCTTCATTACTCGTAGCCAAAAGTTCCCACAAAAAAATGCACTGATTCGTGAAATCAACGAGCGATTACCCGAAGTAGTTTCCATTATGCAAAATGTTCAACCGCAAAAAACTTCTTTAGTAATGGGTGACGAAACAATTCATCTTTGGGGAAAAGAAGCAATCGAAGAACGAATCAATGAAGTCACTTTTGATCTATCGCCACGCGCCTTTTTCCAACTGAATCCAGAACAAACAAAAGTTCTTTATCAAGAAGGAATCAAAGCACTGGCAATCGAAAAAGATGACACAGTTGTGGATGCGTATTGTGGTGTTGGAACAATCGGGTTAAGTGTTGCAAAATATGCCAAAGAAGTTCGCGGAATGGACATTGTTCCTCAAGCAATTGATGATGCAAAAAAAAATGCCACTCGTTTAGGCTACGACAACACTCGCTATGAAGTCGGAACGGCAGAAGAACTTTTACCTAAGTGGCTCGAAGAAGGGTTCCAACCAGATGGAATTATCGTTGATCCACCTCGAACTGGTTTGGATGCGAAATTAGTTCAAGCTTTGTTGAAACATCCAGCCAAAAAATTGGTTTATATCTCTTGTAATGTTTCAACCTTGGCGCGCGACTTAGTTGAATTAACAAACTGTTATCAAGTCGACTACTTGCAATCTGTCGACATGTTTCCACAAACTGCTCGCTGTGAAGTCGTTGTAAAGCTAACAAAAAAATAAACGGATAAAAAGAAGTTTTCATTTCCGATCGATCAACCAAAATCGCCCTATTAAAAGTTACTCAACGACTTTTAATAGGGCGATTCATTTTTAGTTAATAATTTCCATTGTAATTATATTGATTCGTATCTTCTGGTGTATATTGCTCATATGTTTCTTGATTGTTGTTTTGATCGTAGTTATTTTCAGTACCATACCCATTGTCTTGATTGTTATAGTCTTGGTTATAATTACCGTTACCATCTGAGTAGGTTGATGAATAATCGTCTGAATAACTGTTGGAATAGTCATTTGAATAATTATTTGAGTAGCCATTTCCATCGGTGACAATGCTACCCGAAGTTAGACCCGTTCCATCTTCTGAATCATCATAAAACATTTGATACGCATTGTCATTTTCTAAATTAGGCAAAGTACTACTTGTTTTCAAGTCTAATTGTTTTTTCAATTTGTTTTGAACTTTCAATAACTCATTTTGACCAAGAATTTGGTAATAAATTTCGTTAATTGTCGTGCTTTCTCCTTGCAGTTGTCCTTGATCGATTTTGCTGAATGCTGCAGTGTAATTCGTTGCAACATCTAACATGTCGTCCCACTCCAAGTCTGTCTTCACGTTGTTTTCAACTGCTTTTAAAATCTTTTGATAATTGCTCACACCATCTAGACTTAGTACTTTGTTGACGATTTTTGTTACAACTTCACGTTGACGACGTTGACGACCAATGTCCCCTTCTGGATCTTCATGGCGCATTCTGGCATAAGCTAATCCTGTTTCACCATCCAGCTTTTGTTTGCCAACTGGCACGTGAACACCATCTAGGGTAAAGTCGATTTTATTATTGACTTCAATCCCACCAACTGCATCAATCAAATCTTTCATTCCATCCAAATTGATCGTCACATAGTGATCAAGTGGTATGTCCAACAACTGTTCAATCGAATCCATTGCCATTTCAACTCCGCCAAATGCGTAGGCATGATTTAATTTGTCCACTGTTCCATAGCCAACGATGTTCGTATAAATATCACGATCCAAGCTGACAATTGTTGAAGTTTTCTTTTCTGGATTAACTGTCACAACCATCATGGTGTCTGAACGTCCTTGTTCTGTTCGTCCCAATCCACCAGTGTCTAGTCCGAGTAATAAAACGGAAAATGGTTCTCGATCGTCAATACTAACTTTGTCCGATCGTTTAGTTGAAACTCGATTTAAATTCTTTGAAATTTTGTTGACTGTTTGATTTGCTTCACCCATAAATTTGATTCCATATGCCGAAAGTCCGACAATCAAAAGAACAAAAACTCCGAGAAAAGCTAAAACTACTTTTTGCCACCGCTTCATAGTACACCTCTGTTTCACATTTTCTAAAATATTTTCTCATACAACAATTTATTCAGCAATTCCCCACTTTAATCATAATAAAACTTTAAAAAACAGGAACAAAAATGCGAGGAAATTATGTAAATTTTCAAAATTCTTCATTATCATACCATAGCACTTCTTTTGAGAAAAGTCAGAATTGTGCATAAATGAGCGATAAATTGACAGAAAATGAAAATTTGTGCTGGAAGTTTTGGCACCAAGTGGTTATCTCCAAGCAATGAGAACACTTTTCTAAAAAATAAGTTCTCTTTTTACCTATCCTATTCAAGAACACTTTTATGATAAAAAATTTCTAAATACCACACAAAAAAGCTGGAACACCACACTGTCCCAGCTTTTCGATTCAAACTTTATTCATTTTGGTTATTTTTTCGTAATTTGTTTAGTAACCAGACAATGACTAAAACCAGTCCCACGATTGTCCCAATCCCTAGCCATATCAACCATGGAAACGGCTTTTCAGGTTCTTCGATTGAAGCATCTTTTCTATTGTAAGAGTCAGATGTCTTCTTGCTCACCTTGAATAACGTTTCATCACTCCAATGAAAGTCTTCTTTACTAACTGTTATCTTTAAACGATACGTTCCCTCCTCAAACTTTTGTCCTTCTAAAAAAATCAAGTATGCCATCCCGCTATTCGGAGCAAATCCGATTGCTTGATTCCCACTTAATTGAGGGGTTTCTTCATTTCCGTTAAATAACTCATACTGAATATCAGCTGTCGATAAATACGTCGCCTTTGTATTTTGTAAACCTACCTTCACAGCATTTCTGCCATTAACTTGAGTTGGGGAAGCTTCCTTCATTTCAAGAACAGGTTCAATTTTTTCTCGTTCATTTTGTAGCAAGACAGCTATTTCTCGAGAAAAGACATTTTGAATGTTACCTTGTGCTTTTTCTCGTGGCTTTTCTTGAAGATAAATTCCGCCAGCAAGCACACCTTCAAATGGTTTATTTGGCATTGTGACAGTTAACTCAAGAATTTTTTGTTCATTTTCTTTTAAAGTAAATTCTTTTTGTGACAATTGAACTACTTTCTCAATATCGACTGGTAATGCTTGTGTTGTATCCTGGTTTTTCCCTGAATACTCGACGACACCAAGTTGGTTCGTTCTTGCGCGATTAAAAGAAGGAATAATCGTGACTGGCGACTCTTTTAAATTAGTCACGGTTACTTTTAACTGAACCTCTTGTTCAGGTGCTAATTGCAAATCAAAATAGGCATCATTTTGGGAAGGTATTTCCTGATCCGGCTGAATTTGCGCATCAAAACTTTGAAGTGATTCTCCCTGAACCGGTACTATAAATCCCAAACTCAATCCTACTATTCCGAGTATTCCAATCAACCATTTCACAATTATCCCTCCTCTTTTCATCTACTCAAGTTTTTATGGTTCGGGTGTTGAAGAAAATGTCCAATTCAAGGTTGTCGTATACTCTGCTGCTACTTTATTCGTATTAGCTGGTACCGCTAAAGAAAACTGGTCAATTGCCAAAGAAGTATCCCCAGAATTCTCCCCAGCAGTTGCACTTAATACCGTAAATTCTTGGTTAAATACCTGAATAGCTAATTCATCATTTTCATAAGTGCTTGTTGGGCTTAAAGATAAGTTATTTGTAACTGAACCAAACGATAAACTTAACACTGCATCTGTCAATTCCACTTCGTCACTCGTTTGAAATTGTTCGACTTGTGCTACTTTCACCAGCCAAGTTCCTGTAAGATCTCCTCGGTTATCTCGAACGTCAACTGCTCCAGTTGTTGCAGGCGCTGTCTGTTCACCAGTCGTAGTAGCAATCCAGTTTTCCGGTGTGACGGTTTGAATTGGATGTTCACCAAAATTTAAATCAGTCGGAATCTCACTAGTGTAATCGAATTCCAATGCTCCAGGGATATAATTCACTTCACCTTGTGTCTGTGAGTCTGCCAAAACAAATTGACCAGAGAATAAGCACAGCCCTAACATCGCTAAGCTTGTAAAAATTTTCTTTTTCATAACAATTCCTCCTCCTTTAGCAATCTAACTAGGTGTATCTGACAACACCCACTCCAAAACGGTTTGGTAAGTTCCCGTCGACTTCACAGCTTCTTTTGGAACAAACAGTTGAAATTCACTCAGATTTAATAAAACATTACCTGGTTGCGTCGTTCCATTTAACTGGACAAGAGTTTGTTGAACGCCAACATTTAAGCCAACTGTCTGATTGGCAGTGCTACTAACTGAACCTGCAGGAAAAGTTGAAATCAGATCAGCATTTTTAATTTGTAATTGTGCCAAAAGTTCATTCGTACTTTGGTTCCATGAAGTTAGCTGCTCCACTTTTAACTGCCAAAATTTTTCTACCAATCGCGTATCACTAATTTGAACAACCCCTGTCGTTACTTGTTGATTTTCTTTAGCAATCAGTAACTCATCTATTTGCGTTTGAATGGTATGTTCACCAAAATCCAAATCACTTGGAAGCAATGCCGTTTCCATATCTAATGATCCTGCAGAAAAATAAATGGCTGTCTGCGCAACAGATTCTTCTAGTTGGATCAACGTTTCATCTGTCTGGATAAACATTCCTGAAAAATTTGCAACATAATCACTTGTAATCGCAGGCGAAGAAATTAAAAAAGGTAATGATGCTTGCGTATTTCCCAAAATTGAGCCTGCTACCAACGCACGACTATCCGCAGAAGTCGGTGAATTCAAGTTATTAATCAATTGATTCAACGCCGTTGTAAACGGGGTTAATAATACTCCCAAAACCGTTCCAATTAGAGGAATTGCCGTGACAACAGTCAATAGATTTTGAACACGATTTTTTAACGTGGTAGCTAAAATCGGTAATAACCCTTGACTAATAGCTACTTCAAATTGTGTGCTAGTTCTTGGGGTAATCGCAAGAGACAAATTTTGACTACCAAAATTTTCCGAGGTTAATTCCGTTAATGCTTGGTTCACAGCCGTTTTATTTGCTGCAGAGACCAGTGGCGAATTAACGATCAGAGAAATTACTGAACTGATTGTCGGCATCAATACTTGTAAAGGGGATTGGCTCAAAGGAACAGTCACCGTCGTCTGTACAGTTGCAGGCCCGTTAACTTGAACATAACCAACCATCTCCGTTGGAATTTCAAGTATTCCGTATTTTTCACCCGTTGTAATCGCTCCAATACCTACGCCATCTTCTCCCGTAAGCACAAAAGTAACTGGCGTATTTTCCACATGCAAAAATGGTTCTTCTACCGTGGTTTGGCTGTTATTTGAAAGTGTCGTTGTTCCAAATAGTTCTAAAGAAAGTGCATGAACGACATAAGTCTGACTTAAAATAATCCAAACCAAGCAGAAAGTCATTCCAAGTATTTGCCAAACTTTTTTTCTTTGAAAAAAACACATCTAACCCCCTCCCTCGCATCAATTTGAACTCAATCAATGAACCTTTTGACTATTGAAATTTCTCCCTAAACTACGGATATACTGATCAATTTGCTGAAAATCGCTTCCTGTTACTGAGCCTTTAGCTAAAATCAAACTATCATCACTCAGTAGCGCTTCCAATTGATTGGATAATTCTTTTAACGTAGCAAACCAGTGAAACTTCGGATCGTTTTGTTGCTCCAAAGCAAAGATTTCTTTGAACTGTTCCCCATAGCCAAAGATATAATCAGCGTCGGCATCTTCCATATCTTTTTTGATTGCAAGATGAACAGATTTCGCTGCATCTCCTAAATCAGCAATTTGTCCTAAAATCAGAAAACTTTTTCCTAAATAATAAGGACGTACATCATTAAAATAACCAATCGCATTTCTCATAGCCGGTAATGAAGCGTTGTGGGTGTCATCAATAAACGTAACTTTTTTTTGTGGTGCAATCGTTATTGATGATTTTTCTAAAATTTTGTGTAGTGGTCTAAATGTCTCAAATTTTCTAAGGTACGGCTTGATCGTCCCTTCCACCTCATGAACCACTAGTAACGTTGCTAAGGCATTGGAAATCATTCCAGCAGAAGAAACTGTTAGATTGACAGCCATTTCTTCGCCTAAAAAAGAAATCACTAACTCACAGTATTCTCTTTTTTGTTGCCAGTGTTTGACATAGACATCGGCTAGTGAATCTTGTAATGAATAAGTGTAGATTTTCGCCTCTCTTTTTCTGGCACCATCAACTAAAATAGTGAACTCTTCTCGTCCCATATCTTTATTGATAATTGCCGTTCCACCTTTTTTTAACCCTTCAAAAATCTTGGCTTTGTGAATTGCTACACCTTTTGTATCCTTCAACGAGCTAAGATGTGCTTCGCCAATTGAGGTCACCAACGCAATATCTGGTTCAATCAACTTTGACATAGAACCAGTATCATAGGAATTCAATGCATTTACTGAAACTTCTAAATTAAAAACTTCTGGATCAGTTAATAACTTGCTCATATACAGCGGGACCGCAAAACGTACATTGTGATTTCCTCGGTTTTCTAATACTTTCTTTTCTTTAAATAAATGAGAAATCATCATTCGCGTCGATGTTTTTCCCGCAGAGCCTGTAATGGCAATCACTGGTTTAGTAAAATCTGCTCGCAGCTTAGCTGACAAGTTCAATAGAAATTCCCAACTATTCGGAACGATAAACTGTGGAACCTGAACTGTCTCATCTGTGATTGGATGTTCCGTTACAATCAAGCCAAACTCATTTTCTCTTCCAGCAATTTGTTCATTGCCATCTAACCATTTAACTGGTTTTCGATTGATATAATTTCTTCTTCCAGGCGTGATACAAACAAAAATCGTTGAAGAATAATCATGGTGTTTCTTTAAGTGTCCTGAGAAATATTCTAAATCTGTTATTTCTTGATCCAAATTTTCATACTCTCTGAAATAATTTCCTTCGATTTCCGTTAGCAATGTTCGAATGGTCGTCATTTTTTCACCCCACCTTCTTCATTTATCGGCTACCAGCGACCACGTCTTGGACGTGCCTGGTTCACGTATCTGGTTGCTGTTTTTTTAATTCTTTCAGGTGAATCATTCTGGTCGTTTTCCCAAGGATACAAGCCATTTTCATCTTTCTCATACCCAGTTAGATCTGCTGGAGGCTGCTGACCTTTCCGCTCTTTTTTCCGGCGTACCTTAAAAATAAAATAAGATAACCCAATCAAAGATAACGCAATAAAACGAATCGTTCCAACCATTAGAATCCCTCCTCTTTATTGGTATGCATTCGATAATTGATCAAGCCTGACAGAAAGTGCTCCGCATCGTCAATTCGCATTCGAAAACGGTCATGTCGGGCAAAAAAACCATAACAAACAACGGCCGGCTGTTTAAAAAATTGCGCAAATTCTGGGAACATCACACCTGTTGTTATTTCATGTAAAGCTCTCTTTTCCATCACCTGATTAATTCTAGATTTTGCTTGAAAAAAATCTTCATCTAATGGAAAGATTTCTTTTCTAAATGGACTCACTTCTAATTTAGTCATCATTTTTGATGCTGCAACTAACAATTCCAACATGGTTGGATAAGCAGTATCACGTTTATCAATGAAATTGATATTTTCCAGAGCGTTTTTTAGCCCAAATTGATAATATTCCTTTTTCTGTTGATATTTCAGTAATTCATTTGTCGCATAGCTTAACCAATGGTCGTGATATTTTTGATAATTATTAGCAACGAACTGTGCCATTAGACCTTCGCAGATTGCCAAAATTTCTTGCTGTTTCAAAATCTCATAAGCACGTAACAACGCAAACAAAATTTCACCGTCATAGTAAACGATTCGGAATTGCTCTTTCACTTGCAATTGACCATCCAGCACATGAATTGTTTTCTTTTCTGCTGTTAAAAACTTATCTTCAACTACTCGAATCAGCTCTTGTAAAAAGGAATGAAACTGTTCGTCTTGAGTTAGCTCAACATACTTGGAAACAGCGAGTATCGCCGTTGCTTGTGCGCCTAGCTTATACTCCACATCTTTTGTTAGTTGCTCTTTAATGAAGAGATAATCATCGAGTTCAACTGTTAAGTGTTCCATCCCCCAGAGCAATCCATCTTTTACTGATGCCAGCATCTTTTGATCGGAAAAGTATTCGGCTGCTTCTGCCAACGCATATAAGGAAGAAAAATGTCGAACTGAATTATAACCTTTAATTGGTTGATCATAGCAGGGATAATAGCCATAAATAAATTTTCCAGTAGAAGTTAACTGATTTTCTAAATAACTACTCCCTTTAGCAATAACCAAGTCTGTCATTTGTGCTAAATTTTCTCGAGAAATTTCCCGTATTCGATTCCCATTTCCATAGTCCTTAATCGGTAAAAGTTGCCCCTCCTCAAAGTAATAGGACTTCGTTTCAAACAAATAAAAGTCCGAGCGCTGTAAGTAACTTAGATCTTGTTCATTTCTCCCGTATTTTCGTTTGACATAACCACGGTAGTTTTGTTCATCAATTTGTAAATCTGGAAGATTTTTTCCTACTTTATGTGCTTTACTTGGTTTCAAGATTGCATTAGCAACAAGTTCTTCCATTAAGAAGCTTCGTTTTCGTAAACCATCGATCCTGACATTAAAATCAACGTAGTTATTTCGGCGAACTTTTTTTAAACCTGCTAAAAACTGGGTAAAATCGATTTTTGTTTCTTTTGTCAAAATATCAATTCTTAAATAAGGAGCTTGATTGAATTGATTGATTTTATATGCGGATAAAAAGTTGTTCCAGATTGTCTTGAAATTGTTGCCATAAAATTCAATGACTCGTCCGCGTTCACTAAAATCACCGGTGCTAACAATCAGCAGTTTATTAGTCGCACTCGTTTCAACTTGATCAATGATTTCTTTGATTGAAGCCAAACTATTTTCGGTCGTCTGAACAAACATATCCTCACCTCATGAAAGATTGATGAAGAGAATGCTCCCTTCATCAATCTATTTTATTTTCCTACTTAGCTTTATTTATTCTTTTTTCCTTTGCGAAGTTTCCAAATCCCTAGTCCAGAAATAAACGCTGTTAATGCTCCTAGTAATGAGGTTGAAGCACTTGTTTGATCAGATGTTTTCGGATAAGTTTTTGGACTCGTCTTCGGTGTCGCTCCAATTCCAGTCCCACCTTTACCACTTGGTGGATAACGGTCATTACCAAGTTGAAGCGGTAATTTTGGTGTCGGTCCTGTTTGCTTAACTGGAGTAGGATCATCATCGTCGGCATCCGCATCGGCATCGGCATCAGCATCGGCGTCCGCATCGGCGTCGGCATCGGCGTCTGCATCGGCGTCGGCGTCGGCATCTGCGTCGGCATCGGCATCTGCGTCGGCATCCGCATCGGCATCTGCGTCGGCATCGGCGTCGGCGTCGGCATCCGCATCAGCGTCAGCATCTGCATCAGCGTCAGCATCAGCGTCGGCATCAGCATCAGCATCAGCATCAGCGTCGGCGTCAGCGTCGGCGTCGGCATCGGCATCCGCGTCGGCGTCCGCATCCGCGTCAGCATCAGCATCGGCGTCGGCATCTGCATCTGCGTCGGCATCCGCATCTGCGTCGGCATCCGCATCAGCGTCAGCATCATCGTCGTCTTCATCCGGAATAAATGCTTGCGTTGGTAAACTTGGAATCTCATTCTCATCGTAAGCAATCAACTGAATTTCATCTAATGGATCAACGTCCTCTGAAGAAATTGGAATAGTAAAGCTTCCTGTTACTTCATCCGCTGGTCCTTCACCAATCAATACTCCATCTTTATAAATTCTTACTGTAGCACCAGGATCAGCCATACCCGTGACTTCATAGCCATCAGCTACATTTCCAGTCACCTCAACATTGTAAGGAGCAGTTACATCACTTGCCTCATAGAAAACCGGTGTGTACCCGTCATAATTTGAAGCAATGTCAATCGCCAATAGACTTGATTTAATCATCGTTGCTAAAAAACCTGCTTCATAGGGATTCGAGATGTCTACTCCCGCTGTCAATAAGTCTTGATAAGTTGGATCTTGGATTAGAGTTGGAATGGTCACGGTTGTTTCACCAAGCACACTGCCATCTACTAAATTACCAATCAATGCAGAACCTACGTTAACTAAAGCTAAAGCCGTATTGTAAGTGAGTGTAAAAGTTGGTTTAAGTGTGGCATTTAACGTTCCATTAACTGCACTCGCCGCAATCGTGCCTGCTATCCCTGAGCCAGAAGTTGGAACTGCTTGGATAGATTGCACTGCGTTATTCAAATCTGTTAAAATATCCGTTAGTGATTCACGAATGATTACTTCAAGAACGCCTTCGAGTTCGGCATAGATGTATTCATCACCTTGTGCTTCGAGTTGTAAGGCAACATCAGCAGCCGTTAAATTACTTAGGTTATTCAATAAGTCTAACTGTGTATAAACTTGTGATAAATCTACTGTTGCTAACGGGTTAAGTGCTAGTGCGGCGTTTATTCCATTCACTAAGGTAGTCACCGCACCATTTACAACTGTTAGTAACGGATCTAAGGCATTCGTAGGAAGCAGAATTTCGGTTGAGAATGTTCCATCACCATTTGGCGTTACTAGTCCTTGCATTTCTTCTGGAATTGCTAGAACTGCTAGACGATTTCCTGGTAAAACACTTAAATCAATTCCACTATCTGCTGATATGATAAAATCAACAGCACGACTAGTATTTTCTAAAGGATAAGGGGCAGAGCTGGTGGTTCCACTTGTGTTAGACGAAGTTAAATTACTGAATAGCTGTCCGCTAATCAAATCTGCGTAAACTTCGTTCGTTTCAAGGGTAAAAAGTGGCGTAGCAATTGAAATTGGGGCTAACCCTAACAACATACCTGTTGCTAACGACGTTCCTACAAGCAAGTACTTTCTTGAGCGGCGCTTAGCACTTGCTTTTTGGTCCATTAATTTTCGGTAGTCCTTTTTCATGTTTATCCTCCTTTTTGAAACACATCTCCTAACTGTCCTGTCCTCCGACAAAAGAATAAATATGTGAAGTAGCTAACGACCTCCCCTTTATATTCGATTTTTATACCTAAAAGGCGCCTTTTTAGGTATTTTCATTCACTAGCAACTTAAGTTATTCGGAGTTTATCAAGGGTATATTATAAAATCTATTATTTTGCTCGTTAGTCAATAAAATAACCACCATTAAACGAAATTGTTACTTTAAGATTAAAAAATAATAAAAAATGTATTATAATATTCACCATAAATAGATAAAAACTCTTATAAAACAAATAAATCTATAACACGCAAAAAAGATAAAATATCATACGATATTTTATCTTTTTGTAGTTTTACGTTATTTTTTCTTATTTTTTGCGTTTGTCAAGTTACAAAAAACGAGAATTTTTAACGAAGTTTACTAATATTATCTATTTTAAATAATTTTTGGAGGAATAACTTATATGAATCAATTTTTTAGTTTAGAACGTCCGATACAAATGCAGTTGACCATTCTTGAAACACTTTACTTTTCAGAAAAGTCTTATTCTTTAGAGAAACTTGCTCACTCAATCTCATCTGACAAACGATCAGCTGCTCAATATTGTCAAAAAATCCAAGAATTACCAAATGCGATTCATTTTTCCAAAACTTCATCCTATTATCGTTTCTCAGGTGATGCAAAAGAGTATCAGCTCCTACGTTCAGATATCTTAGCTCTATCACCGATCTTCCAACTAGTTTACCAGTTAATTTTACTTTCTAAAATTCAAATAAACGAGTTCTTGGATTCACTTGAGATCAGTGAATTTATTTTGCGTAGACATATGACACAATTAAATAAAAAACTTGATCCTTATCAAATCCAAATCAAAACTAAAAAAGGAGACATTTACCTAACTGGAAAAGAAACGCAAATTCGCTATTTTAGTTACTTAGTTCTATGGGAGACTTATCAGGGCGTAACCTGGCCTTTTTCAACCATTGACTTTGAACAAACATTATCTGATGTAGAAGGTCTTTTTGAAGCTGTAGGTCAGCAACCAAATAAAATAAAAGCTCTGCAATGGTGCTATATTTCTGCCATTAATCTCTTACGATCCTCTCAAGGACATTTAATCGATAACAAGACATTACCTTCATTTACCACACAAATCTGGAAAGAATTTTCGGAAGAAGTGGAAAGCTTTCAGCAAGCAATTGGAGATAAACTTTCGGAAACAGAATTACGTTTTTCTTTTCTCTGGATGCAGTCAAAAACAAATTTTTATTTAGCAGAAAATTTTTTGGAAAGAGCGCTAAAGCTTCATTTGGCAAAACAAACTTCAGCAAGATTATTTTTGATTAAGTTTTTTTCCTATTTAAATACATTGAAACGAAATCAGCTTAACCATATCAAAAAACGTAAGCTGTTAAACGCAACCTTACTAGCTAACTCGATGCACGCCATTTTATTTCCGAACTTTTTAACATTAAATAAAGAATTTATTTTTGATATAGAAGAAAAACATCCAAAACTCTTAGAGGAAATGACGCGTGTCTGTACCGAGTTCAAGGATCAAGACCAAGCGCTCTATTGGTTACAACCTTGGATTTTGACGGAAGCATTCCTGATTATTGCTCCACCAACTTATTTTGATAAACAGGTCAATATCAAATTTGAAAGTGACCTTCCTCATTCACTAGAGTTAGCGACAATGAAAAAAATCAATGATTCTTTACGTCCGTACATCAATGTTTTTATGACAAATGATCTTGTGATTCAACCAGATTTGATTATCCGAACAACAGACACGTTACTTACCATGCCAAAATTTGAAGAAGAACCAACAGCTGTTACAATTTCCATCCAATACATTGAAAAACAAATCCATTCACTGGTTCACTTCATTAAAGAACGTTTTACTCCATAATCCATTTTTTCTATAAATATAAATAAAAAAGGAGTCATGGCATACGCCACAACTCCTTTTTTGCATGATCTTGTAAAAGAAGTCAACTTTTTTCAAAGTCACTTGTTTTTGACAAGATCGTTTTATTCAACAAATATTATAATTTAGTCACTTCAGCAGCTTGAGGTCCGCGTGAACCTTCAACAATTGTGAATTCAACTTCTTGGCCTTCTTCTAAGCTCTTGAAGCCATCTCCTTGAATTGCTGAGAAGTGTACGAATACGTCATCTCCGCCATCTACTGTAATAAACCCAAATCCTTTTTCATTGTTGAACCATTTAACTGTTCCGTGTTCCATAAGTGTATAGCCTCCAAAAAATGTTCTTGTAAGAATTCTTCTTACAAAAATATTATACCGAATTTAGAAAACGCTCGCAAGGCTGTTCTTCACTTTTTCCGGAATCAGTCAAAGAGAGAGCTAACACATAAACATGTTATTTTGCTTGTTCAAACTGTTTATTTACTTCATCCCAATTCACAAGGTTCCAGAATGCTTCGATGTAATCAGGACGTACATTTTTATAGTTCAAATAATATGCATGTTCCCACACATCCAAGCCTAACACTGGTATTTGACCTTCCATCAAAGGTGAATCTTGATTAGCAGTTGAAGTAACAACTAATTTGCCATTATCAACAGCTAGCCAAGCCCAACCAGAGCCAAAACGACCAGTTGCAGCAGTTTTAAATTCCGCTTTAAATGAAGCAAAATCACCAAAAGCAGCATCAATTGCTTCTTTGATTGCTCCTGTTGGTTCGCCACCGGCATTTGGTGCCATAATTTTCCAGAAGAATGAATGGTTTGCGTGACCTCCACCGTTATTGCGAACTGCAGTTTTAATATCTTCAGGAATAGCATCCATATCAGAAATTAATTCTTCTACTGATTTTTCGCCAAGTTCTGGATATTTTTCGATTGCTGCATTTAAATTCGTAACATAAGTATTATGGTGCTTGTCATGATGAAGGTGCATTGTTTCTTCATCGATATAAGGTTCTAAAGCATCATATGCGTATGGTAAATCAGGTAATGTGTAAGTCATTGAAAATCTTCCTCCTCAGTAATTCTGTTAGTCTTTACACTCAAAAGAGTAACAAAGAGTTGAGATTTCTTCAAAAGTTATGCCTACGATTTTTGTTATTGTTCTTTGATTTGATCATTTGGTTTCTTTGATTTCATCGATTACCTCAGTTTTTTTGAAAATAAATAACTTACTGAATACATAGTTAGCCAAAACAACTAAAATTTGTGTAATGATTTTGGCCACATACTCGTTACTATGGAGCCCCTGAATTAGTAAAATCATAGCGCCCATATCCAGTCCATAGGAAACAATTCGATAAAAAAGAAACTTGCCAAATTCTTCCAGCACGTGCCAAAAACTTGGTGATTTAGAATGAAAAACCCAAATTTTATTTGTTACAAAAGCGAACAACACTGAACAAATCCAGGAAATCGTATTGGAAACAACCATGCTGAAACCAAATACTTGTAATGCCAACGCAAAGGTCACGAAGTTTACCACTGTTGCTAGTCCGCCAAAAAAAATGTACACAAAAATTTCCCAGTACCCTTTTTCTTCTAAAAATTCTTTGATTTGCAGATATGCTTTCATTTTTGAACCTACCTTATTAAAATTCTTATTTATCATACGCTATTTTCGCAAAATTTTCAGCCAGATTATCAAAAAATTAGTAAACAGCTTCGTTTAGCCATAAAAAAACAAGCAACTAATTTCTTTAAGAATAACATTTTTCTGATTGACAACCAATCAATCGTGTAATTTTGGCTCCTTCCCTTGTATTTCCAGCCATACTTCGCTAGAATTGCTGTTGAAGACAATACTAAAGAGGAGCTATTATGACAACAAAACAATTATTATTCAGTTCATTTACACAATTCAAAAATCTCAAAGAGGCACGACAAACTCCTTTTTGGAAATCAATTCTTTATCTCTTAGCGCTAAGTGTAATCATGGCTTTGCCAATTTCATTCCAAGTCTTTCAAGTTTTGGATAACATCAAGACAGATGGACAACAAATTGCAAAAAAAATCCCTGATTTTGAAATCAAAGATGGGCAATTAGATGCCCATGGCGCTGAAGGTTTCATTTATCAAACAAATTCCATCATTTTTACTTTTGATCCAGATGGAAAACGTTCTGAACATGACATCTCAACTGATTTGATGGGTAATTTTATCAGTGTTGGCATGCTGAAAGATCAAATGGTTATTGCCTTACCAAATTCTGGCACAACTACTTCTTTGTTGGGTAGCAATGAAATGACCTTGAGTTATTCAAATGAAGCATTAGCTAACTTGAATGGGAAACAAATGCGTGAAGTCTTAGCAAAATCAACGATTCCGTTTTGGATTAAAGCAGTGACTTTTATTATCACTATTTATCCAAGTTTTCTTAACTTACTAATTACATTAATTATTGCAAGCTTTGCCGGTTATATCTATGCTCGTTTGCGTTTGACTAGAGCAACATTCCTTGATTGTTTAAAAACAATGATTTATGCGATTACTTTACCAACACTTCTTTCCACTGTGCTTTTAATTTTTGTTCCAACATTTGATACAAGTATCTTCATCACATTAGTTGGGTTATTTATTTTCATTCAGGCAAGTAAAGGTTGGCCAAGATTTCAATTACCAAAACAATAATTCTATTTGAGCTATGACAGCTGTCATAGCTCTTTTTTTATTTGCTGACCTCTTCCTCATCAACTTACTTCAAACTTTTCATACTTTGCGCTAAACTTAAGACAAGAAAGGTGGTCAAATCTATGAAACAGCCAATCATTTACTCCACTCGTCCTTTTCGTGACGAATTTATAAAACAAATTCAGACATTTGCACCAAATTATCAATTCAAAACAGAGCTAACTCCTGCTGAACTCTCAAAAGTCGAGATTAGTTTAGGTTGGAATCGTGAATTTCAGTCTGAACTACTAGCAAGTAATAACTTGAAATGGGTTCAATCCATTTCTGCGGGTGTTGACACATTACCATTGGAAGAATTCTCAAAGCATGACATTTTACTTTCAAATGGTAGTGGTATCCATAGTGAATCAATTGCTGAACATCTAATGGGCGTTATCTTTGGATATTCACGTGGTCTTTTTCAGGCACAAAAAGCACAAGTTTCTCAAAATTGGCTTGGCTCATCTGTTCACTATCAAGCAATCCAGAATAAAAAACTGCTGATTATTGGTACTGGACGGATCGGTAAAATGGTTGCTCAAAGAGCAGAAGTTTTTGGAATGGAAATCTATGGTATCAACACGACTGGTCGGCCAGTAGAGCATATTAAAGAAACGTTTCCGTTAGCAAAACTTAAAGAAGTCTTACCAACCATGGATATTGTAATCAATATCTTGCCCTTAACCGAACAAACTAACGGTTTATTTAATCAAGAGTTGTTCACTTTCTTTTCACCAACAGCGCTCTTCATCAATGTTGGTCGTGGACCATCTGTCAAGACCAACGAACTAATTGATGCGCTCAAGCAAAAGAAACTAGCTTTTGCTGCGCTAGATGTCTTTGAAGAGGAACCACTCCCAGAAAACAGCCCACTTTGGTCAATGGAAAATGTGTTGATTACTCCACACATTGCTGGTTTGACTCCCCATTTTCAAACTAAATTTATGGATATTTTTCTCAAGAATCTTGAAAGTTATCTTTCAACACAGACTCTTGTAGTCAATCAAGTACAGTTGCTTTCTGGTTATTAAAATAAAGGTTCGCTCACTGAATAAAATCGATTAATCGCGTAATTTTTTGTTTTGTGAACGAAGCAGATTAGAGTTATTAGTCAAAAAATAACGGAGAAACCAATCAATGATTTCTCCGTTGTTTTTATTTTATTGTTAATCATTTTTTTCAAAATGATAGGCTGGTTCATCCTTTTTGGCGTCGTAATCGACAACTAAATCGTATCCTTTGAAGAACCATTCATCCGCTTCTTCAATAAAGAACTTCATGCCATCAATCAATTCTTCTTCAATGACATTTTCTGGTTCTTCAACTGATAAACCAATCGAAAAGCCTTCGTGTACCTCTGTTTTACCATAAACTTTTCCGAAAAAGCGAATGCCAAGATTTTCAGGTGGATTCACTTCTTTTTTGAACCATTCTTGTGCTGCAGGTGTTACTGTTAACTTCGTCAAAATCACTCACCCCTATAATTATTGATTCATTTTATCGTCAAGCATCTCTACATCTTCCGTTTCTCCAATTACTAATAAATTATCATTTTGACGGACAAACTCATCTGCTGCTGGAGAAACAACCACTGTTCGATCCACTCGACGAATCGCTACAACAGTTAAATCAAACCGTTGACGGAAATTTAGTTCGCCAAGTGTTTTATTGAAAAACTTAGGATTAGCTACTCGAATTTCAGCTAATGAGTACGCATCCGTCAGTTCTAAGTAATCTAAAATATTTTTTGAAACTAAATTATGCGCAATTCGAACACCCATATCTCTTTCCGGATGTACTACGCGATCTGCGCCAATTTTTTCTAAAACGCGTGCATGATATTCATTTTGTGCCTTCACTAGTATGTTAGGTACACCCATTTCCTTGACCATTAGCGTTACTAAAATGCTAGCTTGAATGTCTTCACCAATCGCCACAATCACATGGTCAAAGTTACGAATTCCTAACGAGCGCAAAGTCATCTCATCTTGCGCATTTGCTACCACTGCATGCGTAGCAATATTCATATATTCATTTACGCGATCTTCATTGCTGTCGATTGCCAAAACTTCTTGTCCTGATTCAATCAATGTGCGACAAATACTGCCACCGAAACGACCAAGACCGATGATTGCAAAATTTTGTTTCAAGTCATTACTCCTCTTCATCCTTATTTCTTTTCAAGTATAGCAAAGCCTTTTCAAAAACAAAAGGGGCGAGACTTAACCATGTTTATTTTCAAATCTTCTAAAGTGTAAAAGGATGGGTTTCGTGTCTACAACCATCATCATTATTAACATATTTATAAAGTCAAAAAACTATTTTTCTTTAATCAGTTATAAAGTATTTCCTGTAATCCAAGATTCTTTACAACAATTTTCTTACTTTTTAAAATTAATATTTCATACCTCAACATCACAAATGGACTTAAATATTCCAGTAATTTCTGAACTTTTCCATAAAAGAGTCACAAATAATCTTCCTATCATTTCATTGAAAATAAAATAACTAAAAATACATTTCAAATAAATCGTGTAGTCTTTATAAATATTTTATGTTGTTAAGATTAACATTACGTTATCCTAGACTATCAATCATAAGCTAATTTAGAACCAATTTTTATAATAAGAACACTCTATATCGTGTTAGATTCCCCCCCTCACTTCACTTTTGTTTAAAAAAATCGATTAATTAATATCAAAAAAAAAAATGAAAAAATCCATACATATTTAACTTAAAATGGACTAAAGATATACGTAACAATTGGAAAATATGATATGTTGTATATATTAAAAAAGTAAAGGAGTATAGAATGAACCAAAAATATTCTACACAAAAAAAAATATTTTTTTCAATTGTAATATTAACGTATCTCGTCATGGTGCTATTAAATTTTTTAACCCCTTTAATTGCTGACGATCTACAATACATGGCTAAAACAGAAGGTTTTTTC
This sequence comes from Enterococcus thailandicus, assembly GCF_001886265.1. Classification (GTDB taxonomy): domain Bacteria; phylum Bacillota; class Bacilli; order Lactobacillales; family Enterococcaceae; genus Enterococcus_B; species Enterococcus_B thailandicus. The sequence continues at coordinate 182,943 of NZ_JXLE01000001.1, read as the reverse complement.
ACCATCTTAAATAATGAGTACACACAATATCAAACATGGACTGGAAGATCCATCGTCCATATTATTGCTCGTATTTTTTTATTAATGCCTAAAATTTTTTTCAATATCTTAAATCCATTAGCATTTATTTATGTAACTTTATTAATTTATATTTTATCTACTAAAAAGAGATACTCTATCTCTAAATATTTGGTTATTCTTTTTTCTCTGTGGTTATTTACACCAGCATTTGGGGAAGTCTTTCTTTGGGAAACAGGTGCAGCTAATTACCTATGGGGAAGTACTATCATCTTAACATTTTTAGCGATTTATCATAAACAGACAGTTTCACAAAAGGTAAAGTGGATTAATCCCGCCAATTGCGTTAGTATCTTTGCTTTATTCTTCTTAGGGTTGTTAAGCGGTTGGTGTAATGAAAACACTTCTGGTGGTGCTGTTTTATTAGCACTAGGCTATATTGGCTATAATAAATTACGACAGCAACCAATTCCAAAATGGATGATTTCAGGACTAATTGGTGCAGTAACTGGACTAGTCATTATGGTTAAAGCTCCAGGAAATGCAATTCGATCAACGTATTTTAATCGAAGTAATTGGTCTTTTACTAAAAAATTAGTAGAAGGTGTATTTCAAATCACTCAATCGTTACAAGAAAATGCATTTTATTTTATTTTGTTAGTCATGCTTGCTACTGTTATAGGCTTTATTCTTTTTAATAACTCAGAAAAATTAATTTTAAGTATAGGCTATATTTTTGCAGGAATTGCTACTATTTATGTATTAGCATTCTCGCCAACTGGATTAAATTGGGGACGATCATATTACGGTGGTGCTCTTTATTTGGTCATTGCGCTACTAATAAGTTGGCCAGATAAAATAGATAAAAAACAATTATTTTATAGTGGTACTTTTACTATATTAATCGTCTCTTTTACTTTTTCATTCGTACTTGGAACGATTGACATTACACTATCTCATAAAAAGATAAACGAACGATATGATTATTTAGTCCAACAAAAGACTCTAGGAAATTTAAATCCTGTTTTTGCAAATTTTGATGAAGAGAACCTTAGTAATTATCCAGCATACTCTAATCGTTTGTCCCATGTTGGAAAAGATAAAAAAGCCCAAATAAATCGTGCAACAGCAAATTACTTTGGTTTAGAATCAGTTGCATCTGTTAGTGAAAAAGACTGGCAACTTATTTATAAAAATGGTTCTTCGGAATTGATGAATATTGTTAAAGCAAAGAAATATTTTAGTAAGATTAATAATAGTAAATATATCGTTCTTCTCTCAGGAACTTACAGCAATGTGTCTGGTCAATATATTGATTTTTTAGTAAATGATCTAGTGTTTACAGACGGTGATGCTATCATAGGTTCTAACGTAGATCATTTACCTCTGGAAGGCAATCCAGTATTTAGCCAGAAAAAAATTAATATAGGAAAAAAACAAGTTAACATACGTAGTGGGCGTATTAACGAAGAAAATACCGTTTTTAATCAAATCATAATTGATAATGTTGACTATTCGAGGAACGGAACAGGATTAAATATCGTTGTATTAAGTGCGGAAACTCAAGCTATTTTGGATTCTGTTGCGATTGATACAACTGGGAACGTAACAAGATAAACTTATTGAAAAAAGAGTCCTTGGTTACCAAGAAGTACTTCATTTTAGTGAGCTAGTATCGAATACTATATATATAGGAATTTTTCATTTTCTAGAAATTTCAGAGAATAAGCAAAGTTATATAAGATTTATATCGCTCAAGTTTGATAATTTCCTATATATGTATTACTAACCAAAAACATCATAAATCAGTCGTATGAATTCTTTTATACTCATACGACTGATTTATTTAAATAAAATTCTTCACAGATTGTTGAAAATATTTTAGGATTACGATTATTCATTTCGGACACCCCCTCCTTTACTTTTTGACTATTCCTTGTATCAAACGAAACCTTTTTTCTATCACTTAGCCAATCTTTTTTCCTTCAAAAATTGACTGATTTTCCTTCAAAAAAATAAAAAAGCGGGACAAACACAAATTTGTTTTGTCCCACAGTCTTTTTAAATTCAATCAGCTGTTCATGATCAATTATTTTTTTTTTCGTTATTTGACCAAACCATGTTTGAACGCATAAATTGCGGCTTGTGTACGATCCTCAACTTCAAGTTTTGCCAAAATATTTGAAACATGGGTTTTGACTGTTTTCAAAGTGATAAATAACTCATCTGCGATTTCTTGATTACTCTTTCCTTCAGAAATCAACATCAGAATTTCATTTTCTCGTTTCGTCAAGTCTTCATGCAGAATTGGTTCGTTTCGGCGGCTCATTTTTTCCATCATTTTGGTTGTTACTTCTGGCTCCAGTACTCGTTCGCCACGTTGCGTCGCGCGAATTGCATCTGCGATTTCATGCGCAGTCGAAGTTTTTAATAAGTAACCTGCAGCACCAGCCTCAATTGCAGGATATACTTTTTCATCATCAATAAAACTGGTGACAATAATAATTTTTGCCTCTGGCCAATCTTTTAAGATAGCTTTTGTTGACTCAATTCCATCCATTTCTTCCATCACTAAATCCATTAGAATAACATCTGGTCTCAGTTCCATTGCTTTCTCATAGCCAATTAAGCCATTCTCAGCCTCTCCGACTACTTCGATATCCTCTTGAATAGATAAGTAAGAAGAAACGCCTAAACGCACCATTTCGTGGTCATCTACGAGCATTACTTTTATCATCCGCCGTTATACCTCCTTAATTAAAGGAACCTTGATCTCGACACTCGTTCCCTGTCCCTTAAAGCTAATAATTTTCACTGTGCCACCAATTCCTGCAACACGTTCTTTGATATTTCCTAAACCGTAACTTCCCGTTTTCGTTTCGTTCATATTGAATCCCGTTCCGTCATCAATGACCCGTAACAATAAATTATTGTCGATTCGGTGTAAATAAACCTCTAATTCATTCGCTTTTGCATGGCGTAATGTATTTGAAAGCAACTCTTGCACAATTCGGAAAAGATGATCTTCGATTGAACTGGATAATTGAACATCTTCAATCTCCCACTTCAATGAAATTTGAATTTTATTTTGTAATTCTTTTAATAATTGCTCAATTCCTTGTTTCAAACTTTTCTCTTCCAGATTAACTGGGCGTAAATGTAATAATAACGCGCGCATCTCTGATTGAGAAGCGTTGATGATCTCTGCGACCATACGTAGTTGTTTCCGAAAAACTTCTGGTGTATCACTTTTTTCTGCCTGCTCAGTCAAAGCAGACATCATCATCATGGCTGCAAATAACTGCTGTGAAACAGAGTCATGCAATTCACGCGCTAATCGATGACGCTCTAATTCTAAAATTTCTTCTTTTGTTTGTCCATTTACATATTGCGGACGACTTGTCAAAATTTGAAGTTCACTAGAAACTTCAATCATTTTTTCTTTAATTTTAATAATTTCTTGGTCAATATCTTTGATATATTCGTTATCAGCTGCTGCTAAAATCGGTTGATCCAAAATTTTTGCATCATAGTTCCCAGAAGAAATTGCTCGTAACTTTTCTTCGATTTTACCATATCTTGTTTTTTGAGCAACTGATACGATCAAAAAAGTCAATAATCCTACACCTAAAGAAATCGCAAATAGATGAAAAATCAGTGGTACATAAAGCAATCTTGCTTGCAGTAATTCTGCCCACCAATGTTTCTGTTTACTTGCATAAAAATAGGTGAACATAGCGAATAAAATAACCATAAATGTGCTAAGCGAGGCATAAAAGGCAATCATTGGTCGAGAAATTTTCCCAATCATACACGAATCACCTCGACATCACCAAGCAAGGTATTCGTAATAATTTTCAATCGACGTGGATTCTCGTCATAATCATTACTGTAAATTTTGATTGATTCATTTTTCAATGCAAATTGTTCTTCTTCAAAGTAAACATTTCCAACTATCGTTGCATGTTCTAAACTGATAGCAATCCCTAATGGAACAAGAATTCTTGTTCGACCAACACCTTTTCGAACGATGACAATATTATCATCTTTAGGCAACAAAGTATTGCCTAAATCAATGATTGTATCACCCGTAGCAATCGCAATATTGATGTCATCCCATTCATACACATCTGAACCAATTCTCTGATTGCCAATCAATTGTTGTTTCGTACGTTCGTTGTTATGTGGTTTCAACTGTTCTGTCTGAATCATCATCATTTGCTTTTTGCGCCAAAAAGCATTCTTGGTTAAATCAATACCAGAGATTTCAACACCCTTTAGTCCAATAAACAACACAGCAAAAATCAGCATCAACCAGAGTGCTGGACTGCTAACTAAACTGAAAAAAAGGATCAAGCTCCCTAGAATCAATTGAAATTTTTGGAATTTTTTGCGTGGTTGTTTGCGTAGTGCCAAATAAATATTGAGTGCGCCAAAGACCACGAAGATTAAAATTTCTGTATTATTAACAATTTGCCAAACAGCAAATAATAGCAATAAGGTTTCTACTACGACAAAAAATCGTAAAGAACTATTCATCAGCTTGCTCCTTTCCTATTCACTTTCTTCATCATACCTATTTTTTCTAAGCTTTACTATAGGTCTCTGGTTGTAAAAAGCTCTTTTTCTTATCAAATAAACCAAAAAGAAAGACCTAGACTAATCATCTGATTATGCTCTAGGTCTCTAGTTAACAAAAAATTAAGCCTGTTCAACTTTAACGATTTTAACTAACATATCTCCACCTGGTGTAGTGATTGTTACTTCATCGCCTTTTACTTTTCCAATCAAAGCTTGTGCAATTGGAGAGTCATTTGAAATCTTACCGGAAAATGGATCAGCTTCAGCACTACCAACGATAGTATATTCTTCTTCATCACCATCAGGAAGTTCAACAAATGTAACTGTTTTTCCGATTGAAACTTCGTCAGAATCCACGCCATTATTATCAATGATTTGTGCAAAACGAATCATTGTTTCAATCGTTGTGATACGTCCTTCTACAAAAGCTTGTTCATCTTTTGCTGATTCATACTCTGAGTTTTCTGACAAGTCACCAAAGCTCCGAGCAATTTTGATACGCTCAATAATTTCTCCGCGTTTAACTGTTTTTAATTCTTCCAATTCTTGTTCTAGTTTTTCTTTTCCTTCTAGCGTCATTGGGTAAACTTTCTCTACCATTCGTAACGTCTCCTTCATCTCAATAAACTACCACAAAAGGTAACCTTTTATGGACTATAGTCCAAAAAAGATTACCATGCTTTTTCTAAAATGTAAATGTTTTTCTAAAAATGAATGAATAACACTAGTTTATTTTATGATTTATTGACATATTTTTCAACTAATTCTAAGTGTTCTTCATACGTTTTGGCAAAGTAAACATTTCCTGTACTTATGTCTGCCACAAAATAGTAATAATCATTATCTGCAGGAGATAAGACTGCTTTGATGGACTCCTCACTAGGACTATCAAATGGTCCAGGTCCAAACCCAGGATTCGTGTATAAGTTATATGGAGAATCAACCGCAGTATCAGCATAACTTACTGTCTCTTTGTGTTCGCCAAGAGCGTATAAAACGGAAATATCCGTTTGTAGCGGCATATCTGACTCAATTCGGTTATAGAAAACTCGTGCAATATTCTTACGATCATTTTCCTTGACGCCTTCTTTTTCAACTAAAGATGCCAATGTCAATACTTCTTGAACAGTGCGATTTTGTTGCTTAATCGTCGCATAGTAATCTTGCATAACTGAGTCTGTTTTTTCAACCATTTGGATAACTAAATCTTTCAACGAAGTATCCTTATAATAATCATAAGTAGCTGGGAACAAATAGCCTTCTAAATGATATTTTACATCTTTAGCTTGAGATGAACTTTCCAGCAATTCTGGGAATTTTTGATACAACTCTTTTAAGAAAGCATCATCTGTTATCAAATCTAAAAATTCTTGCTTGTCTTTCCCGGTAATCTTAGCCACCCGACTTGCTATTTGATCGATATCATAACCTTCAGGAATCGTGATTTTCCCATCAGCAACTTCTTTGGGTTCAGCAGTACCACCTTCTTGCAGTAATTTACCAATCTCATCTAAAGTCATGTTTGGAGCCATTTGATAAAATCCTGCTTGGAAACCAGTTAAATTTTTGAATTTCGTATAATAATTAAAAACGATACCACTTTTGATAACATGATCGTTTTCTAGGATTTCACCAATTTGTTTATTCGAAGAACCACTTGGAATCTCTACTTGAACCAATTGACTATCCGAATTATCTAATGGTTTTAAACCACTTTCAACATACTTATAGGTAGTAAAACCAAATACTCCAACGATTGCTAATAAAGTGATTACGATCACTAAAATGATCTTGCCAACGATTTTATCTTCTTTTTTACGCAAATTTTTACGTTTGACCATCACTTCTTGCGTTGTCGTGTGTTCCATTTTATTTTTTTCTTCTGGATGTTGTTTGTTTTCTGACAAAACAACTCCTCCTTACTCTCAAGTTCATAACTTCATCCATTATACATGAAATTCCTTTCAGAGTGAATTCTTTTCATAAAATATATTATTGCAAAATTGTTAGTAGGAATCTTCTTACTATCCGTATTAAAATGAAGATGTTTTAACAAATATCAGAAAGGGTCATCCTATGCACAATAAAAAACATCAAAAAAGGCAAGCAAGGAAAAAGACGGTTCTTCTTGCTATCTTAACATTTTTTCTGGGATTAGGCGTAACCACGAGTTGGTATTTGCTCCTACTTTCTGACACAATCAAGCCCGTTGCAGATCAAGAACCAGCAACTGTCGTAAACTTGACAGCTTCCGAGAAAAAAGCAGCAACGGAAATGGATCAATTGCTGAAAAAATCGAAATATATTGGCACAATCTATGTTCGAAAAAACAATCGAATTATCTTAGAGAAAACTTATGGCTATGCAGACAAAGAAACAAATCAGCCAAATTCTCTATCACTCGACTATCAGATTGGTTCGATTCAAAAAGCGATGACGGCACTCCTCATTCTAAAACAAATCGAACAGAAAAAAATAAGCTTTACAACACCTTTAGCAACCTTCTATCCGCAAATTCCAGGTAGTCAATCAATCACGATTCACGACTTGTTGACAATGCGATCAGGGTTGCATAAGACCGAGCAACCTTCTGTTCCACTGACTGACCGTGACATTGTTCAATTTACTGTAGAACATTTAAAATGGACTGATTACCAGACGTATCATTATGAACCACTAAACTTTACTTTATTGGCGGGAATTCTAATGCAGTTGACTAATAAAAGCTATGAAGAGCTATTATCAGATTCGTTAATCAAACCTCTTCAATTGCAACACACCGATTTTTATGAAAATGTCAAAAATTCTTCTCAGCATGCAAAATCTTATCAAATGTCAGCTGATGATGACTACTGGAAAGAGTTAGATGAAAACGAAACTGCGATCCATAACGAATTAGGAACCGGAAATATCAGTATGAATACGTATGACTTGGCAGCTTTTTTTACAAAAGTACTATCCGGTCAACTTATTCCCAAAAAACTACTCTTCTCACTTTGGCAGAATAATCAACTGAAACATCCTTATAGCGGGGGTGTTTACAGCGGTGCAGATTACATTTTAGCGCAAGGGAACATCAATCGTTTTCACTCAGTTGTTGCTATGACAAAAGATACTAAAAACGCAATCGTTATGCAAAGTAATATCCAATCTGATACAAAAATCAAACCTGGGGCAGTTGCTATCAGGAATCAACTGTACGAAATTCTAACAGGCAAAAAACTTCCTTCATAATTTTAACTACAAAAAAATAGCGAGGTGGTAAGTAAAATTACCGCCCCGCTATTTTTTCAAAGTAAATTCTTTACTTGACAAGCTCACTTTCAATATAGCATTTCATACCAGCCAAAATATCAAATTTTGGCTGATAGCCTAATGTTTTGATTTTTGAAATATTTGCCAAAGAGTCGTGAATGTCCCCTGAACGTTCCTCTTCAAATTTCAGTTTCAACTTCACCTGTAAAATTTCATCAATTGCCTGAATCAATTCAAGTAACGTTGTACCGTCACCGGTGCCTACATTAAACTGTTTGCCTAATGCTTCTTCCTTCGTTGCCACTAACATCAACGCTTGAATCACGTCTTCGATATAAACGAAGTCTCTTGATTGACTGCCATCACCAAACAAAGTGAAAACAGTTGCCTCACCTGCCAATTGTTTTTTGTAGCGATCCATTAAAATCGAAATAACACCGCTATAAGGTGAATTTGGATTTTGATTTGGCCCATACACATTAAAGAAACGAACGGCGCTAGTTGGCACATCATACAAATGATAATAATCCAAAACATATTGCTCTGCTGCAAATTTATCCACTGCATAAGGTGTCAACGGACGAATCACAGACTCTTCTTGTTTTGGTAAAGTCAATTCATCTCCATAGACAGCTGCAGAAGAACTGAAAACTAAACGCTTTAGTTTGGGTTGATATTGGCGAATCAATTCTAATAACATCAAAACACTTTCAAAGTTCACCCGATGTGTTGCAACTGGACGCGCAACAGAATCTGCAACACTCGCAACCGCAGCTAAATGAAAAATATAGTCAAATGAATGATCACGTAACAATTTCTCCATTAGGCTTTCATCTGTCACATCACCTTTTACAAATTTAAGATTACTTGATACAACTAAATTCTCCTGTTTTCCCATGGATAAATCATCCACAACAACGATTTTATTTTCTTTACTTAAATAATTTGCTAGCGTAGAGCCAATAAATCCAGCTCCGCCAGTGATTAATATGTTATCCACAAATCTCACTCCATTTTTTTAATTATCACATTAATAGTATTGCATATTTTTTCAGGCATCAAGTCAGACTTTCGATAATATATTTACTGATTTTATCCGTTCAGCGCAAAAAAATAGAAAAGTAATTATTCGTAAATAAGTTTACAATAAACTCAATAAAATCTGTATATTGTCCTAAAACCAGCAATTGGTAAATAATTCCACCCAAAATTAAAAAAATGGTGACTATTATCAATAGTTGTCCCCTCATCGCTTTAGCTGTTACTATACACCAAGAAAAAATAATTGAGACAAACGAAAAACGCCAATAGACTGGTAAAATTATAGGGATCGTACCTATAGTTAAAACTAAATTAAGAAAGTAAAATAACATAAATTGTTGCTTTTTGTCATCTTTCACAAAAGAAAAAATCTTACTTACATAATCATTTCTATAAAATAAAAACAAAAATAGAAGATTGATTAATAAATAAAAGATTTTCTGTAACTTCATGAATAAGCTTCCTTGAATATAGGCCATATAACTATTATCACTGCCAAAACCAGTAGCATAAGTATATGCTTTGTCTACTATGGATGTTAATGGGACAGTAAATGGTATCATATGAACAACATGATATATAACGCTGACTGTTAAGGAACAAAATAGAAAAATCAGAGTGATAGATAGTAATATTTTTTTACTCTTTAATTTCGAAATAACATAACTTAAAATTCTGAATGCAATTAAAATTACAGCCGTTTTATGAAGTAACACTGATAAAACATATATTCCCCATACTTGAGTGTTTTTTTTCTGGTGATAGACTTCTAGATAAAATCCAAACATAAATAATACGAAAGCAGAAATATTTCGTATATTACTCGTAACTCCTGGGAAGGAAAGAAATGAAACGACAATTGCAATCTGTAAAAAGACGATTTTATTGCTAAGCTCATTCCTTGTACTGTTATCAAGAATCATATAAAAAATAATAGTGTATACAAACGTTATTACTATGAGAGGCATAAAATGGACATCATTTAACTTTGAAATTAAAAAGAAAAACCAATTAGACAAATCTAACTTTGCACTCAAATCGTAGTAGCTCAAAAACTGACTCATTGAAAAATTAGCTAACATCTCTATTTTTTCGAAGTATCTAGCTAAATCGATTGTTGGCGAAGGGTTGATAAAATAACTCATATATCCAAATGAAGTTCCTAGCAAAAAAGACCATGCCTTAATTCTCTTCTTTTCTTCAAAAATAAACTTTGGGACCAGTAGGACCCCTATTAAGGGATTCACTAAAAAGAACCAAAATACTATACTCATAAAATTCTCCTATTCAAATACAATAAATTCCCTAACTAATAGTATACCTATTGATAAACAAAATCCTGTAAGAACACCAATTAATAAGGAGCGAAGTATAGATACAGCTCCACCTCTGTCACTTGAAGACACGTTAGAAGAAAGAATTTTTACTTTTTCTACAGAAATATATTGTCCAATGTTTTTTTCAAAAGCAGAAGTAATTTTTTCACCAAGACTTTTAGCCTCAGATTCAGAACTTCCAATCATGCTGACTTTGAAAACATAGGAATTTTCTGCTTTTTCAACTTTTATATTGCTTTTTAAATCTTCTAAGTCTAAATTTTCAAATTGATCAGCGATTGGTTCCAAAAATTCATCACTCTTTATAATTTCACTATAAGTACCAATCATCTCTTGATTAGCCACAATAGCATCAGCATTCGTTGTTGATTCATTTTGAGGCAAACTTACCATAATTTTTGATTCTGATGTATAACTATCGTTTGCAAAATATTGGATTCCAGCAAGTAGCATTCCAAACAAAGCCGTAACTACAAGAACAAAAACCCCATATTTTTTGAACATTCTTTTATAAAAAGAAATATTTACTTTAAATTTCATTCCTTACTCTCCTAATCCATAAAATTTATATATCAAAATATAAAAAGAAATTTATGCCTTTCGCAATACTAAATACATGATGATTCCAGAATTATACATCGAACTATTAAGCTTACTATTTTCCTATTTCTAACACTAACACCGTCATAGTTAATGCGCTATTGCTTAACTAACAATCCCCCCATCAATAACTTTCTTCTTTTAAAACATTCTTTGAATATTCTCTTAGTTGTATTTTTTGAAATTAACCTGTACCTTCCAATTCTATCAAAAAAATGTTAGACTAACAATGTATATTAATGAATTTCGAGAGGTGAAAAATGAAAAGAGTAATTACCTATGGTACTTTTGACTTGTTACACTACGGACACATCAACTTGCTAAAACGTGCTAAAGAATATGGTGACTATTTAATTGTTGCTCTTTCAACAGATGAATTTAATTGGGACGAGAAACAAAAAAAATGTTATTTTAGCTATGAGAAAAGAAAACAACTTCTTGAAGCTATTCGATACGTTGACTTAGTTATCCCTGAAAAAAGCTGGGATCAAAAAGCAAAAGATATTAAAGAATTTCAAGTCGATTACTTCGTGATGGGCGATGACTGGGCAGGACACTTTGATGAGTTAGAACAACTAACAGATGCAGAAGTTATCTACTTGCCTAGAACTCCTGAAATTTCTACGACACAAATAAAAAAAGATCTTAATTCAAAAGACAAGTAAATAAAACAAAACTCCTTCATTATTTAAAAAATAATGAAGGAGTTTTGTTTTATTTGAACATTCTACTAATTTCTTCTTTTAGATGTGGAAAATTAAAATAAGTAATTGGTAGATACACTAGCACAATAATGATAGATTTTAGTGCCATATCTAAGAAGCTAGAGTTTAATATTGTAGGAACAAAATAGTAAAACAACAACGACAAAGCCATACCCATGACGAAGAATAAATTGATTCGTTTATCAAAGAAATAACCAACCTGAATTTCATCTCTAATAAAGAAAATCCTGAAGAAGCAGACCAAAAATTCTACAATTACGAGTACTAATGTTGCCCCTAGCGCACCATATTTAGGCACTAATAAAATGTTACCAACTATACTGATCAAAGCTCCAATAATCATTGGATAAGCAAATTCTTTGTCTTTCTCAATTGCAATCGTAAATTGATTAGCAAATACCCCTCCAATTGGGCTAAAGATAATGAGTAAGCATGAGAGTAACATATTGATTACCATTGGCTCAAACTTTTCACCAAAGAACCATGGAACAAATTCTTTCGTATTGACAAAAACAACGCTAAATAAAATCATCGCAATAATAAATGTATAATCAAAAGATTTTTTTGTGTAAATTAGAATATTACGCTTATCACCATTAGCTTGTGCTTTTGAGATTTTTGGAAGCATAACAATTGTAATAGAAGAAAGCACAGCCAGGATAATTCTAGCTATCTTTTGCGACTGATCATAATAAGATAATTCAGTAGGATTAACAAAATAACCAACGACCGTTTTATCTAATGTCGTATATACTTGCATAAACAATTGTGGGACTAAGATAATAAAAGCGGGTTTCCACAATTTTCTAAAAAGAGCTGAATTAAATTTAGGTCTGTATACCTTACCTTTGATATTTAGCCAAAAAACCAGACTTCCTAAAAAGTTAGTGATAGATGTAATAAAAACATAAATCCACAAATCATCTTTGGTAGTTACAAATAAGACAATTAAAAAAACTGAAGAAATTTTGATTAACGTATTCCTTATTACAACTTTTGCAAATTCCTCAATCCCTTGGAAAAACCATGAGATATCCAGTGTTAACCCCAAAATAAATATCAACTGAATGAAGTACAAATTTTTGTATTGGATATCAAATAGATAAATATACATGATGTAAACAATTGAGGCACCCAGTCCAATTAAAAGTTGCATGAAATAAATATTCCAAAACTGCATCGAGAGTTCTTTTTTGTCATCTCGCGCTTTTGCAATATTACGAATACGAAAAGGATTCATTCCTACAGCAATGACAGTCATTAAAAATTGCGCTATTGAAAATACATAACCATAAACGCCTAGCCCGTCAGCTCCAATTCTACGGCTAAGAATTGGAATTGTGATTAACGGCAAAACAATTAAGAAAACCTGATAAATTGCATTATAAATAATATCTTTTAGTGTTTTTTTCATTTACTTGCCTTCTTCATCAATTCGATTACTTTTTCTGTACTAGTTCCGTCCTCAAAATTCCCCACATAGTTCAGTAAACGTTCAGAACTATTCAACAAATCTTGTGCTTGTTCTTCAAAAATTTGAATCAACATCTTTCCATCTTGAGCAACAGGTACAGGCAATGAACCTAACTCAATATAAAACCCACGTTCCTTGCTGTAAGAATCTTCATCATAGTTAAATAAAATAAGCGGTTTTTTTAATAAAGCATAATCAAAAAAAATAGAGGAGTAATCAGTGATTAGGACATCTACATTTTCAAATAAATTTTCTAGCGGAATACCATCATCCACAAGTTCCACTTCATGTCTTTTCATATACTCTCTACTTTTTTTGTCATTAGCTAAACGTTGATTTACGTTGGGGTGAAACTTTGTCATAAAATTAAGTTTTTGACCTCGAAGCGCAAAAAATTCTTTCAGCACGTTGATTTCAAGTTTTTCTAATTGAGGAATTCCATTATTTTCCATATTATTTCTGAACGTTGGAGCAAACAATATTGTAATTTCATTCTTATTTAAATAATCAGATTGTTGTACATTTGCTTTTGAAACAAGCTTATCATTTCTTGGCGTACCAATTTCTAATAGCTGATTCTTTGAAACACGAAAAGCAGATAAATATTTTTCTGAACTATAGCGATTACCCGATAAAAGATATGTGATTGATTCACTATCTTTTTTAGCATATTTCAAATAATGACTTGATAATTTATCTTCTGCATCAAATTCAATTTTTTTCAATGGTGTCCCATGCCACGTTTGAAAATAAATCTGTTTTTTACGTTTTCCATATACAATCGTTTTTCGACTATCATCAATCCAGAATTTAGATGTATACAAATAATAAGTACTTAGTAAAGAATCTGTATCTACTCTCTTTACATCATTTGGCAAATCATTTACCTGAACTCCCTTTTTCAAGAGCCATATACATTTGTAATTCAAATTTTGATTACCTATTGTTTCAGAAATCACACGTGGATTTCCAGAATAGTTTCGACCGCCGAAACTAGAAAAAACAATCCTATTTTCTTTTAAAGGAAACATTTTAAAAATTACTGGAAAAACATATCTAGAAAATAATTTTTTTATTTTATTCATATTTACAATTACCTCATAGATTCTATTCTATTCAAGACACTAGCTGTCACTTTACTTTTGGATAAATGATATGGGAGATTAGGATGTTTCAATAAAAATTTTATTAACTTTTTCAATTTTGGTGAAAAGTCTGGATCTGCTTGAGCTTCTTGCTCAAAGCGAGATAAAATCTCCATTGATCGGTCATAATCTTTTTGATTTGAATAGTTGTTCTCAATCATAGACATCATCATTCTTACCGCTGTATAGACGTATCTTGAGCGAACATTTAATGACACTTCTGGATAGAACTTGTCAATAAACATAATAATCTCTTCATGTATATCAAAAGTATCAAATTTTCTAGGATTAAAACTACCTCGTAATATACTTTTTGGACTTTGGAAATAATGATATTTTTCAGATGAATTTAAAGCAATCCGATTTGACTTATCAATTAAAAGATATGTTGTTGCTTTATCTTCCATTAACTTTCCAACAGGGAATCTTAAGTCAGAAAATAAATTCATATTGAACAATTTATTATTGGCAGAGTAACCGATATTATTACTAGTGAATAATGATTTCATCGCCTCATGTTTATCCAGTACCAACCAATCTTCCTTGGTTGGCGTTAACTCTTTAAGTTCTTTTAAATCATTTATCTTTTTCAGTTTTATTACTGATATTTCTGCATTAAAAGTTTGAACACCGGCATATAGAAGTTCTAAATAATCTGGTTCAATCCAATCATCACTATCAATAAAGCAGACAAAATCTCCTGTCGCTTGTTCTAAGCCAGAATTTCTAGCTGCACTCAATCCACCGTTTTGCTGATGAATAACAGATACCCTATTATCTTTTTTCTTGTATTCGTCAGCAATTTGTCCACTGTTATCTGGTGACCCATCATCTACAACAATAATTTCAAGATTAGAGTACGTTTGGTTGGAGATTGAATCTAAGCAACTTTCTAGATAATCTTCTACATTGTATACTGGGACAATCACGCTTATTTTATGCATCTACTTCACTTCCTGAATAATTTTCACTGTATGTTCTAACGATTCCTCTAAATCAAATAAAGGCATCCAGCCCGTTGCTGTCAATTTTGTATTGTCCAAAACAGCTGTATTTGCTTTAGAAAATCCTTTACTTTCAATTTCATCTGGTAATTCAAAAATAACTTTTTTACCACTGATGTTTGCTAATTTTTTTGCCAAATCTTTCAAATGCAAATCAAATTGCTCGTTTGAAACATTGTAAGCTTGACCACTTTCACCATGTAATAGTAAATACAAAATTGCAGAAACTGCATCTGCAACATAAACATAAGAAAAGTATTGGTTACCTTCACTTTTTAACACGATATCTTCGTGATTGACAGCATTTAGAATAAATTGAGAAGAAGCTTTGGTATCAGAAGTTAACATCGTTGGCCCAAATGTTCGGCATAGACGTGGAATAACAATATCTAACCCATTTTTCGCAATGTATGCTTGACAAAGTGATTCGCTCACTCTTTTGCCTTCTGGATAACCAGCACGTAACGTATTACAGTCAATATAACCACAATATTCTTCGTTAAATTTTTCAACGTCTCCACGATTTTCACCATAAATTTCAACTGTTGATAAAAATAATGTTCGTTGGACATTGGTTGCCGCTGCATGTTTTAACACTTGATCTGTCCCAGCTAAATTGGTCATGATAGTTCCAATTGGATCAGTCGCATAGGCTTTAGGATGTGTGTTGCTTGCTCCATGAATCATATAATCAACCAAAAGCTCTTCCGGTAAAGGTTCTGTCACGTCGCCTTCAACAATCTCAAAAGTTGACAAGTTTCGATATGTTAAAAAACGCGTTTCAAGTTTTTCCCTATTTCTCCCCATAGCAAATACTTTGATTTTTAATCCCAATTGCTGGTTTGCTAGCATCAAAGTATCAATTAAAAATGAGCCAATCATTCCAGAAGCACCAATCATTAAAATTGATTTACCATCAAGTTTTTCCAGTTCAGGTAGACTCTCAACTACTTTCGCCAAATCAGCTTGATACATGGGCTGTTCAACTAATGTCATCTTTATCTCACCTAATCTTTCATTTTTAAATAAGCTTTAAACAATTCCAAGTCATCCGTTGTAGTCAACTTGATATTTTTATCAGAACCAGCTGCAAAATATAACGTCTCACCCAGATCCACCATCATTGTATTTGTGTATGAAGAATCAGTCATCCCAATGTTTTCTGCTACCGCGCGATTATAAGCTGCAAGCAGTTTACCATATTGATAGGCTTGTGGAGTTGATACTCTTCGCAAAGTATTACGGTCCACGTATTCAACCGTCGTATCCTCCGTTTTTTTAATAAAAATTTGTTCATTATAAGGTAATGAAGTCACGCCATTTCCATATTCCTTACATTTCACAATAACATCAGACAAAACAAGTTCATCAACCAATGGACGAATACCATCATGAATAATGATCGTATCATCTTCATCAGAATGGTCTTTCAAAAATTGGACGCCATTATTGATTGATTCTTGTCCTTTTGAACCACCTGTTATTACCCATTGAACTTTACTTATATTAAATTCTTTAATGTAAGCCCACATCGTTTCTTCCCATCCAGATTTACAAACCACTAAAATGCGATCAATTTGTGGATGTTTCTGGAATGATTCAAGTGTGTAAATAATGATTGGTTTTCCATCGATACTAATAAACTGTTTTGGGATATCTTGTCCCATCCGTTTACCAACACCACCGGCAATAATAATAGCTGTAATCATCTGTTGCTTGCTCCTTTAGTTAAATAATATTTTCCTTGGTAATTTTTGTATGAATGATCTGGATCAATGTAAATTGAATCATGTATTGTTTTTTGATTTTCTAAAGATGGACGTTGCATGTAATCACCAAACGCAGCACGTAAATAATTGTCATATCCCACAGGAATTGGCATTTTGGTCTCTTCAAAAGGAACCCAAACAGCCTCAGAAAAATCCTTAGCAGAGTAAATATTTCCCATATACTTTGGTCCAACACATAGTTCAGTCACATTTTCTGTCGGCTTTTGATTATACTTAGTCATTTGTTTTTCTGCAAATGACCAAATTTTATAGCGAATATTATCAGATTTAAAAGTATTCAGTAACAAATTACTACCAAAAGCTAATATACCACCATGATTTTCTGGAACTACTTGTGAACAAAAAAGGGCATATACAAGAGCCCATAGCTTTTGAATTTTTCGGCTAACTTTAGAATCTGGTGCAACATCCAATGGAAAGATATCAATCGTAATACCATGAACAATATTTAAATCTTTTTGATATGTTTTTATGAACGTTGTTTCTTCGTCTCTTATCGTCATAAATGAATTATGATCATTGTAAGTTGCTGAAGCTTTCTGTACAGGAAGAGTTTGATTGATTTGAGCTTGAGACCATAAATCGTAAAAACGTTCATAATCATTTCTTGGCATAAAAAAGTCTAAATCATCATCCCATGGAATAAAGCCACCTTCTCTGATTGCTCCAATTGCTCCTCCACCGCAAAAATAGCATAATAATTGATTTTCTTCACAAAAATCGACAATTTTCTGTGCCATAGTCAAGGTAACTTTTTGGACCTTTTGCATTTTAGCATCTGTGCTATACAAAAAAAAACCTCCTGTTTTATCTAAAAATAAGATTACATATTCCTAATTCTTAATTTCTTAACTGCTTTTCGTAGAATTTACCACGCAGTTTATTGGGCAACAAACTAATTACTACATGTCCACCAGTAACAAATAGAAAATCCGTCACAGAACCCAGTCCATCACGCCAAATATGGTAGCGCCCCTTGATTCCTGGCAACAAATAATTTATACCACCACGTCGAGCATACATGTCAGCACCTGCACGAGCGTGAACTAACGGTTCTTGAATGTTGTAGCCTTGATAACCAGCCTTCAATAACCTTACCCATAAATAATAGTCTTCAAAACCTTTTAAAGGACGATAATTTCCAACAGCTAATATCGCTTTCTTATCGAACATCACCGTCATGTGATTAAACGGGTTTCTTTTTTTAGAAAATGCACAAATTTCCTGATTTGTTTCTGGCACTAGGCGACGACCAATAATTTGATCTGTCGAGTCAACAAACTCTTCGATATTACTCCCAACGATTGCAATATCAGGATTGCTTTCAAAAATAGCTAATTGCTTTTGCAATCGTTCTGGAGCCATAATGTCATCTGTATCCATTCGAGCAACTATCTGATATTTAGTGTGCTCTAAACCTTTAGCTAGAGCAACACCTAATCCTTGATTTTTCTCAAATTTCACAAGTGTGAATATATCAGGGGCTACTTGCTGAAATTTCTGTACAACTGCTTCTAAATCAGAATTAATTGGTCCATCATATACCAAAACAATCTCATCTGGCATAACTGTCTGTTTAAAAATACTTGTTAATGCTTCATTCAGATATTCTGGTTTTTCTTTATCATATAAAGAAAGAAGCATACTAATTTTATTTTTTTCCAATTTCTTCCCCACTTATCTTTTGTGTAGCTTACTAAGCTTAGGCTACAGCATTGATTTAAATTATCTCTATTTATCCATAAATCTTATCTTCTGGGAAATGCAGTTCTGCTAAAGAACAAGCAGCTTCTTCATCCACACCTTGTGAAGACATTTTATCGAATAAAATTTTAATTGTTTGCAATAAGATTTTCAAATCCAATAACAACGAATATTTTTTGATATATAACAAATCAAAACGCAACTTACTATTGTAGTCTGAGACATATTTCCCATAGACTTGCGCATAGCCAGTAATACCCGCACGGACATTATGACGTAAATAGTAATAAGGATTTTCTTCATTAAATTGATCAACAAAGAATGGTCGTTCTGGACGTGGACCCACGATTGACATATCGCCTTTTAAGACATTAAAGATTTGTGGTAATTCATCAAATCGTACGGCACGAATAAATTTACCAACAGGCGTTACGCGTGCGTCATTGCTTTTAGCAAGGACTGGGCCTGATTTTGATTCAGCTGTTGCGCTCATTGAACGGAATTTATAAATCGAAAATTCTTTTTGATTTTTTGTGATACGCACTTGCTTATAGATAACAGGACCTGGTGATGTTACTTTTACTAAAATCGCTGTTAATAACATAAATGGTGAAGCCAAGATCAACAAAACAAGTGAAACAAGAATATCAAATAATCGTTTGAAAAGCTCATCTTCTGGAGGTATTCTAAAACCAGATGATTCAATAATGCTTTCATCTTCAAAATTCATGATATTTGGATTGATCATGATCAAGTTTTCAAATGTTGTATTTAAAAATAATTTTTTTTCTTTCTTGGTAACCAACTGGTAGATTTTAATTTTTTCTTGTTCTTCAATTTCCGAAGCCAAGTACACAATATCGATTCCATCAATCAGTTGTTTCGTATGCTCATAAAAATGATCAACGATAACTGCTTCTACTTTATGTTTATTATTTTTCTTTGATTGGAAATTTTGAATTGCTGGTGCAACATCTTTTTCTAAACCAACAATAATCACTTTTTTGTCACTGCTGATTTTCAAGTAAAGTTTATACACCAAAATGCGATAAGTACTGACCAAAATCGTTCCGATCACAAAAGAAAGTAAGATAACTAGCCGCGGAAATGCAAACCAACGCCCAGCAAAAGTTACAATCATAATCCCAAAGGTCATCAATACTTGACCAATAACAGTTACAAAAATAATGTCGCTGATCATTCGATTATAAAAGACGTAAGCCCCTAACAAAATATTAAGAACAATAAATATAATCGAAATAAAAACTGCGGAATTCTCAAAAGTTTCAAAGTTACGCACTGGTATTTCTCCTTGAAACTTCAGTAAAAAGCTTATATAGACTGCAACGTTATAAACAATCACATCCATTAAAATAATAAATATTCTGCGAGCGGCGCTCCACTCCCCATTTTTATTCATATATACACTCCTAACCTCAGAATAATGCCTTTATCATCTTACCATAGCAAGCCTTAAAAGCCTAGCGAGTAACCAAAATGTAAAGGAAATTAAACTATTATATGCAATAAAATAGACTATTTTATCTTTTCATTTTTGTTTCTAAAATCCACACTCGGTGTCTTCATTCTTACAGGCGTGATAAATAACAAAAAGCGATGAACGTATCCAAGTTCGATACGTTCATCGCTTTTGATTAGTCTGGTCTTAGAGAAAAATCGCCAATACCTTCTTTAGTCAAATTATCATTGTAAAATGGATCGTGTGCAATGTAGCTTGGCCACTTGTCTTGCATTTTTTTGATTTCACCAGCAAAGCGTTTTTGTTTTTCTGGAGTATCTTCATATCCTCTTGATTTTGATTCAAAATGATAAAGTTCCACTTGATGTGCGTAAACATTGTTACGTCCCAGTTCATAGACTTTCAAACATAGATCAACATCATTAAATGCAACTTCTAATGTCTCGTCAAATCCGGAAACAGCATGAAAGTCCCTTGCTTTAACCATCATACAAGCTGCAGTCACTGCTAAATAATCAACATCAATCACCAAACGACCAAAATAACCGCAGTGTGTTTTATCATAATTATTTAGCGCATGTCCTGCTACGCCACCAATTCCAACAAGGACACCAGCATGTTGGGTTGTTTCATCTGGATAATACAATTTTGCACCTACACAGCCAATTCGATCAAATTGTGCATAAGAAACCATTGTCGTCATCCAGTCTGGTGCAATAACTTCAGTATCATTGTTCAAAAATAAGAAATACTTTCCACTTGCTTTTTCAGCTGCTAGATTATTGATCCGTGAGTAGTTAAACGGAATATCAATCAACTCGACAATGAAACGATCGTTTAAACGTTCTTTGTAGTTTGCAAACAATTCTTGCATTTTTGGATCCGTACTTCCATTATCTGCAATAATAATTTCATAGTTGGGATATGTTGTTTTCTCAATAATTGAATCAACACAGACTTTTAAATCTTCATACCCATTTTTAGTTGGAATAATGACACTCACTAAGTCTTCTTTAATCACGTCATACATCACTTCATAAAAACCCGAGATTCTTCCCGGACGTACTTTCCCTTTGATTCCACGACGATTCAGTGCATCAGTCAACGCTTTTACACCAGAATCATAAATATAACTTTTCGCTTCGCCACTACTTGCTGTAGAACCTGGAATCGTTCGCCAGTGATACAGAACTTTATCAATATGATAAATGTGATTTGCTGGGATTTTTTCTGTCACACGTAAAACAAGATCATAATCTTGTGAGCCCTCATACCCCTTACGAAATCCACCTAATTCTTTCACGATGCTTGTGCGATAAACACCTAGATGAGAAATATAATTGTTTCCCATTAGTGTGTCTGGTGACCAATCAGCTTTAAAATGGGGGTCAAAACGATTCCCATCAGAATCGATTTTATCTTCGTCGCTATAGATTAGATCCAGCTCAGGTCGTTCGTTCAATACCTTGGCTACTTCATATAGCGCTGAAGCTGGCAACTCGTCATCATTGTCCAACAAAGCTAAAAATTCACCCGAAGCTAATTCTAAAGCTGAATTAGTTGCTAAGCTAATATGTCCATTTTCTTGTCGAAAGACGACTTTGATTCGCTCGTCTTTTGCTTGGTAAGTTTCCAGACATTTGCGAATAGCCGGATCTGTTGAAGCATCATCACTAATGCATAGTTCCCAGTGATCATACGTTTGTCCTAGAACAGAATCAATGCATTTTTCTAACCACTTAATTTCAACATTGTAAACAGGCATAGCAATTGAAATCAATGGACGATATTCTAAGGCAGTAGCAGCTTTACGCTGTGCTTCTAAATCAACTTTTTCGTGACGAGTAATCCACTCTGCATAGTCAACTGAACCAGGTTTCAATTCTAGCTTGACGCGACGAACAGCTTTTTTTAAGCCATGTGTTCTTGCGTAATTGACACCTTTTTTCAGCAAACGTATTTGTTTTTGCCAAGAGGTCTCAAATCCATCATCGAAAGGATAACGTCCATTTAGCTTCACGGCAATTCCATTTTGGTGAGTAGTTGTCTGAAAATCTAAGATAGCTTTTCCTTTTAATTTTCCTGAAAGTCGAATTTTAAATCCGCTTTGCGTTTTGACATCTAGTTCGTATAAATGATTGATGTCCAAACGAACGACAGGCGTTGTTTCAATCAAAACTTGGCTTTTTTCTACTGTGACTGAAGGGATTTCTTTAGTTACTTCATCAATTGCCCAACCCACAATAAGTAAGTCTCCAGTAGCTCGTTCCCGAGTGATTGTATCAATAAATACAGCAATTTCTTTCTTTGTCACTGTCCAGTTACTCCTTTATCAAGTAGGCCAATGAATTACATTTCAATAATCCAAGTTTGACCATTTTCTGCTGTTACTTCAATTAAAAATGTACGTTCATGTTCACAAAGAATCTGCAATTCAAAACCGGCAGAAACATTTTCTGCAAGATTTTCAGCCTCATTCACTTCTTTGCGATAAATCGGTTTAGCATCGAAAAACGGTGATTGATCTACTGATAAATGATAAGACAATGCGTTTCGATCTGCTTGTGAGATGCCCCAACCAATAATTGTTAAAACTTTGGTTTCTTCATCCCAATGCTTTTCATCAATACATAAAGCTAACTCTTTTGCTTGAACTTTTTTAGGAGTTTCTTTTGTTCGACGAGTTTTTTTTGATTTAATTGCCCATTCATCGTTATCTAAAAGTGAGCAATAACGCGTAGTTGTTGTTTGCAAGTAATGATCAAGCTTAGCATTTTCTTCTCTAATTTGATAATTATCTTTTTCTAAATCTGCTATTTTCCCTGTCAATTCTTGATGAACAGCCATCATTGGTTGAACAGTTTCCAAGACTTCTGAGAAAGTTTGAGTAAGCTCTCCAATAAAACGATAATGGATATTCACCGTTAATTCATGTCCAGCGACATTTTTTACTGCTAATTCTGGTACGCTTTTTCCATCAAATAGATAGCAATCCCTGTTTGTTTTTAGCGCAGCATTTGAACGAATGAAATCAATTTTTTCTCCCGCAATTTCAGCAGTAAATTCAATAAAACTTGGCTGTTTTTCAAAACGGAATAACACGTTTTCAATATTTTCAGCAATTGGAAATGTCAAACGTTGGTTTTCACCAGTGTAATTGTTAATAGGAATCTGTTGACTAGTTTCTCCCTCAGCCGTTTGTTGAACCAAATCAAAGACTTTGACGTAATTTGAATTTTGTGGCTGTGCAATTTCGGGTACTGCCTGTTTTTTTAACGAGAAGAAGTATTGATAAACTTCTCCAAATGGACGCATTTTGAAGTCATATCGAACCGCTTCTGGCAAATCTTCGTAACGAGAAGAAAGCTCGGTGTCTTCTACTGCTAAGTATAAATAGTCTTCGATGTTAATCATCAAGCCAGCTTTTTCAAACACTCTTTGAAAACCCTCATGCGTATAAAATGAATTGTGTGTTTCATCTAACAAGCCATAAGAAGTCCATGGAAGTTGATTATTAAATAAATCAATCATTACAGAGTTATGAGCTAAGTTAGGGAACGTAATCAAAATTTCTCCATTTTCACTCAAAAATTCACTGACTTTTTTCAAAGTTGCGCCTGGATCAACCAAATGCTCCAAGACATCTGCAAACAAAACATAATCAAATGTTTGACCTTCAAAATAAGTGGCCCATTCAAAACTTTCAATGTCCCCATAAAAGCCATCCTGTGCAAATTCACTCACAAAATCAAATAGCTCTTTATCTAATTCGACAATGCTAACCTCACATTGCTTCGCACCAATCAAATGTTTTGTTAATCGGCCATTTCCCGGACCAAATTCTAACACTTTGCTTCCTGGTTTGATTTGAGCGGCGATTTTTCCAACACTACTTTGCTCATCTAAATCCATTTCAAAATCATATTTCATCTTTTTGACTACCTTCTTCCCATTTGTGATCCAAGATGACAATACCTTCACCAATGTATGAGCCACTAACAAATAAGTTCATATATTTTGTCTTATAAACTAACGGAACTGTAGCATTTTCTTCAAAAACTGCCACATCAAAATAATACTCACCAGCTAGTAAGCCTAGTTTTTCATATTCAAGATAAAAAACATTTTCACCTTTTTTCCAAGGAATCGTTATGTCATCCAATAATGTGTTCAAGCCACAAACATAAAAATTATCAACCGTTCGTAAAGCAAT
Organism: Enterococcus thailandicus; assembly: GCF_001886265.1. Lineage (GTDB taxonomy): Bacteria > Bacillota > Bacilli > Lactobacillales > Enterococcaceae > Enterococcus_B > Enterococcus_B thailandicus. The sequence continues at coordinate 158,576 of NZ_JXLE01000001.1, read as the reverse complement.
CCCCAAGACTGGCTTTTTGATTGACTCGTCTTTGACATTATAGGTAACTTTCACAAAGAGTGTCTCCCCTTGTTCAATCATATCGACCGGTTTCTTCTCTTTATCAAGCAATTCGGCACTTAGCACATCAACGATATCTGGTGCGGCATGACGTTCAACTTGATTCTTATTGCGGTCAACTGTCTTCACTGATTTTTTCTTCAAGAAGTTTTCATAATTGGTCGTAACGTCCATCGTGTCCCCGTATTCTACGACTTCACCGTTTTTCAACCAATAACTACGGTCGCAAAAACGACGAATTGAGCTAATATCATGCGATACGAATAAAATCGTTTTTCCAGAATTCTTGATTTCAGTAAATTTTTCCATACATTTCAATTGAAACTCTAAATCACCGACTGCTAATGCTTCATCAACAATCAAAATATCTGGATTCACATTGATTGCTACCGCAAATGCCAAACGGACAAACATCCCGCTTGAATAAGTTTTTACTGGTTGATAAATATGATCCCCAATATCGGCAAAATCAATGATGTCATCGACCATACCTTCAATTTCATCTCGTGAAAATCCTAAGACCATACCATTTAAAAAGATATTTTCATAGCCAGAATATTCTGGATTGAATCCAGAACCTAACTCAAGCAATGCAGAAATTTTTCCATCGATTTCCATTGTACCAGCAGAAGGTGTCAACACACCGGTAATGATTTTGAGCATCGTCGATTTTCCTGAACCATTTTCGCCAACAAAACCAATCATTTCGCCTTTTTTTATTTCAATATTAACGTTTTTCAATGCATAAAAGACATCGTGATAAGATTTTTTGAAAGGATTCAGTGCCTCACGAAAACGATCACTCGGTTTTGCGTACATATTATATGATTTGGTGATGTTTTCTAATTTAATCGCATATTCTGTCATTTCTATTCTCCTTACAGTACATCTGAAAAATGTGGTTTCAGTCTACGGAACACAGCTGAACCAACCACAAAGAATGCTAATGTAACTATCCAAAAGTATAAAGTATACATGCCATGTTCAAAGAACCACGCTTGGCTCAAGAAAGATTCACGATACCCTTGAACGATGTAATAAAGTGGATTTAATTTCAAAATTTGAACAATTGTCGGGTTAAACTGACTTGGACTCCAAAGAATTGGTAATGTCCACATAATCAATTGCAACAAAATCGTAATGAATTGTACGATATCTGGTAAAAACGGTTGGATAGATGCTGTCAACCAAGTAATCCCTGTTAGAAATGCACACATACAAAATAGATAATAAATCAGTTGTAGTGTCATAATGGTTGGGAATATTCCATGTCCAATTGTCACAACTAAGCCAATCACGATAAAAAAGAGGTGTGTGTATAAATTAGATAAAATTTTCGTACTTGGCAAGATACGAATGTTGAAAACGACCTTCTTGACTAAATACGTGTACTCTCGAAAGACTAACGTCGTTGAGGTAAATGCATCTGAGAAGAAGAACCAGGGAACCATCCCCGTAATCAGATAAACAATGAATGGATATTTACCATCAGTCATTGCAGCTTTCAAGCCGAAGCCAAAGACTAACCAGTAGATCAACACAGTGAATATCGGGTTGATGAATGCCCACATGATTCCTAAAAAAGAACCAGCATAACGTGATTTAAAGTCATTTAATGAAAACTGAATCAATAATTTTCTGTTCTGATAAATATCTTTCATAAATAAAAACAGATCTTTAAACATTTGTGTTCCTCCAAGCGATTTCTGTTAATTACAATCAACTGCCATTTTACCATATTTTTACTAGCTGACTGCGATATTATTTATTTCTTAATTTTTCTATTAAGTAACAAATACTCGACCGTTACTATTCTACAAAAGATAGTTTCTAATTGCAATCAAGCAAGGTATTACTTCATTTCTGATGCATACTTATTTTTATAAAAAAAGAGAGTGAAACAAAACTGTTTCAGCCTCTCTCCGATTACTTCTTAATGATGATACTTCTTCATCCGTGAAAATTCATTGTGATTCTCTTCTGGATTTTCGAACGACTCATCTGTTGTTTCTAATTCATCAGGTACTTTTTGCATTTCTGTTGGCTGGTCAAAGCGGTGAACACTCATTCCTAGTAATAGATAAATAATCGGAAGCCAAGCGAAAGAAGTCAAAGTATCTTCCATAAAAGATTGTGTCATTATGCCAAAGAAAGCCCAGATAAAAGTTAATTGGCCGTTCGATAAATCACCTTTTAGTGTTCTTCGACCAATAAAAATCAGTAATAAAGTAACCACGATGGCTAATCCAATCACTCCATAAAGATTCAAGAAAGAATTATAACTATTATGATTACCCAAAACTTGATTTGCTCGTTTCGTGTAAAAATAAGGTTTCATTCCTACCAACACTTGTTGCGTTTTAGCAGCCAAAGTCTGATAAAAATCTGCCCAAATTTCTTCTCTTCCAGTAAAAAGATTTACTTCTTTTGAAGCTGCCGCAAAATATGAAAGTGGTAAAGCGGCAACTGCGGTCACCGTATAAATGATAAATGGTGCGCGAGTCACTCGCATAAATGACTTAGGAATCAAGTCCAAAAGAATAAAAACGATCAATGCAACTAATGCACCTCTTGACTGACAAACCCAAATTGTGGCAAAAGCTGCAACGACAGCTGGAACACTTAGCAGACGAATGTACCACTTTTCAAATGAGCTAGCAAAACCACTAATTAAGAAAGCCAGTGTCATCACTGATGCGCCTATCGTGTTGGTATTGATCCAAATATCAGAAAGCTTGTTCCCTGGAGACCAGATACTTTGTCCTTCACGAATCGGAATTTCCGTAAAAACACGATAGACAGTCACTGTCAGAACAACTGAAAACAACAGCAAGAAAACAGCTCGATCTATTTTTCCAAACTCAATCCATTTTATCGACAATACAAAAGCAATAATCAACGGAATCATCATATCTGTGTAAAATGAAGCGCTTCTCACTTCTCTGAAATACGAAAAGAAGAAAAAGAACAGGAAACCAATCCCAATAAAAATAAAATCAATACCTCTTGCTTTGTAAACATTCAATAAAAACAAAACGGCTATGCCGCCCAAAATTAATTGCGAACTATTTTCATATAAAAATAGTGCAGTGTTGTTGCTTAGCCCAACGGTCCATATAAAATACAATGAACCTACTAATAGAAGCAGCCAAGCAACACTCATTTCATTAATCATTTTTCGTAGGATTTTCTGCATTTCCCCACTCTCCTGTACTAGCTTCTCTCTTTTATTTAACTGAATAACTTTGTTATTGCTGGCTAATGATTTGTCCATTGGCCGGATAATCTACTTCAAATATTCGATAGCCATCATTGTCTGGGCCATATAATTGAGTAAACTGCGCCTCATTTAATTGATTGTAGTCTGCTAAAGGTCGCTTACTTACGACATAACGTATACCAAATTTTTCGGCATCATCAAAATTCAATGTCACAGAGAACATATCAGGTCGATCAAGGATAAACGTTGTGTCTTCCTTCGCGATAAATGCACGAGTGTGAGCATAACGATTATAATATTTCTCATAGGTTCCATCTGGATCAATGATTTTCCATGCTTTCATATCTGGATAAAAACGAACCGTATTGAATGATTTTACTCCAAGTGTTGGTGTAAAATTATACAATTCATCTTCAGATAACCATAATTGATCTGGATGTTCGTTATTGATTTTTTGAATTTCTTTCGCTAAAGTCTTTTCAAAAATAGCACCCGTTCCTTCAACAACCGGATTGACAAAAAAACCAGAAGCGACAATTAATGCTGCGAATGAAACATAAAACAAATGTCTTTGGTGAAACAAAGCAAATCCTAGCAACAATGTTCCTAGTACAACGATCCCTGTAATTTCAATCCCTGAAAAATAATTAATCATGCTAGAAGTGAAGATTGCCACAGCAAACGTTCCAGCATTAACAACTAATAAGACAATTTTATACCAGTTTGGAATAACATCTTCTCGCCAAACATAGGCAATGAACCAAATCGTTAACAGACAAGCTGCAAAGCCAAAAGTTGTAAATGCACGGGATGCTGGTACATAGGAAAGAAGCGTAATTTCAGCTAATTCTTTTGGTAAGCCAACGGTGATCCAAAAAATCGCAAACAAACAAAAAACCATTAATATTCGTCCTAATAATTTCTGTTCACTGTTTTTCTTACCAAATAATACAAATGGGCTAGCCAAAAGCACAGTTGGGAAGAAATGATAGAAAAAGGCCACTTCTGAATTATTTGAAAACGTGATGTCTGTAAATGGAATCTTCCAGTTAGTCAAAAAGTAAAAGAACTTACCAAAAGTGAATTCTCCACCTGTACTGATTCGTTTTCCTGGATACAACGTTTCTAGTGAAGCCATCAGAGCATCCTTCGAAACTAGCCAAAAATGAACCATGATCCCTCCGATTATCGCTATCGCCCCGACAATCAGGACAGCATCCAATAGATCCCAAACTACTTTTTTCCTGAAATGAATCAACAGGCCAACAAAATAAAAGACGAGCAAATAACCTAACATTACTTGATGTGCTGGGTAAATGACTAAAATGAAGCCTAAGCCAAAAATAACTACCAGCAACATCATCAGGGCTCGTATCCCTTTGCGATCATGTTGATAAAAATAATGATAGAAAGCCACCATCAGTCCGACAGTGAAGAAAATCAAATCTCCCACATGTTGCATGAACCACCATTGAACAGCCGGCGCAAAGGTCAGTGCAAATGAACCAACCAATGACAATCCCTTTCGTTTTCTAGTGATGATCATCAATAATTCAAAAGACAACAAGAGCATGCCGACGATTTTCATTCCCCAGTACCAAGATAGCCCTCGATCACGTCCCAAGAAGAAAAACCCCCAGTTAAATGGCTTGCCGATAACCGTAATGTCTTTAACCGGTGAATTATAAGCAATAATCATATTTTGACCATTTAAGGAGTAATCTTCGTTGATTACTGGATAATCATTTTCTGCTTGCGAAAGATAAAATGGCGTCTGTACCAGCCATTCATCTGAGCGAACTTCACGATCTTTCCCAAACAAAACATCTGTTTCTTTCCCGTCATCTCGCTGAGAAACGTATTTATCCCACATGCCAATTGAGCTGCCATTTAAATTAAATGTGACGACTATGACAATTGCTAGTAAGCCAAACAAATAACGGAGCCTAAGCAATGAGTCAAAAATTGTCTGAGGCGCACGATTTGTTTTTTCAGTGCTATGCCGTACACTTCTCGTTTGTTTTTCCATAAAATTCCCCAATTTCTCTTTTGTTTCCTAAACTAGCAGAAACGAATTACGCTTTTGCTTCTTCAGCGGCAATCAGCATTTGTGCCAAAGCTTCTTGCCAAGTTGGAATAGAAAAACCTAATTTTTCAGCTTTCTTAAGACTCATCACAGAATATTGTGGACGTACTGCTTTTTGTGGAAATTCCGCTGATGTCACAGGTGCTACTTCCACGTCAGTATCTTTTAAGATTTCTTTCGCGAATTCATACCAAGAGCAACTGTTTTCGTTTGATAAGTGGTAAATGCCATATGGTGCTTTTTGTTCAATGACGTATACCATGAACTCGGCTAGTGTACGTGTCCATGTTGGGCGTCCAAATTGATCGTTTACAACTGTCAAACGATCGTGTGTTTCCGCCAGACGTTGCATTGTAAATACAAAATTATGGCCATAGATACCAAATACCCAAGAAGTACGGATAATATAATAATCTTCTAAAATTTCTTCGACAGCTTGTTCACCTAAAAGTTTTGTTCGACCATATTCGTTCAACGGATTAGTTGAATCATCCACTTCATATTCTGCTTGTTCTTTCTTTCCATCGAATACATAGTCTGTACTAATGTAAACCAATTTAGCATTGACCGCTTTCGCAGCAAGTGCAACATTTCTTGTACCGTCGACATTGATTTTCTCGTCTAATTCTTTGCCTTCATCCTCTGCTTTATCAACTGCAGTGTAGGCTGCACAATGAAAGATAACATCCGGTTTCAATTCGGCGATATATTCCATGGTTCCTTTTTCATCAGTAATGTCTAATTCTTTCGCATCTGTCGAAACATATGGTAGATTTTTTTCATCTAATAGATGGCGCAATTCTGTACCTAATTGGCCATTTCCTCCAGTTAATAAAAACATTGTTTTTCGCTCCTTTAAATTTGTTTGAAAAAAGAGACAGGCTAGCGCCTGCCTCACACTTTTATCTCATCAATAATTGTTATTGACCATTTTTGGCATATGCTGCTTCTACGGCTTCTTTTTCTTTTTTCCACCAGTCTTCATTTTCTTCATACCACTTGATCGTATTCGCTAAACCATCACGGAAATTCGTGAACTCTGGCTTCCAGCCAAGTTCTTCACGTAATTTAGTTGAATCAATTGCGTAACGTAAATCGTGACCCGCACGGTCTTTTACGTGATCGTACGCATCTTTTGATTGACCCATCAACTCTAAAATCAATTCCATCACTGCTTTATTGTCTTCTTCGCCATCGGCACCAATCAAATATGTTTCGCCAATTTCACCTTTTGTCAAGATTAACCAAACAGCAGATGAATGATCGTTTGTGTGAATCCAGTCACGCACATTTTTGCCGTCGCCATATAATTTAGGACGAATACCACTTAAAACGTTAGTGATTTGACGTGGGATAAATTTCTCAATGTGTTGATAAGGTCCATAATTATTTGAGCAGTTAGAAATTGTTGCACGTAACCCAAATGAACGTACCCAGGCTTTCACTAATAAATCTGATCCCGCTTTAGTTGAAGAATAAGGACTAGAAGGATTGTATGGTGTTTCAGCTGTAAATTTTTCGCCTGGACCATCACCATGTCCTGGTAAATCTTCTCTTAATGGTAAATCGCCATACACTTCATCCGTTGAAACATGATGATAACGCACATCATATTTTCGACAAGCTTCCAATAAAGTATATGTCCCAATAATATTGGTTTGAACAAATGGAAATGGATCTTTTAATGAATTATCGTTATGTGATTCAGCTGCATAATGAACAACTGCATCTGCGTCTTTCACTAGACGATCAACTAATGGTGCATCAGCAATATCGCCCACCACAAGCTCTACCCGATCACTTGGTAATCCCGCTAAATTTTCTTTATTTCCAGCATAAGTTAATTTATCTAAAACAGTTACATGAACTTCCGGATGGTTTTGTACGACATAGTGCACAAAATTTGAACCGATAAATCCAGCGCCACCTGTTACAATGATATTTTTCATTAAAATGGTTCTCCTTTAAAGTTTAAATTTCGCCATAAACGAATGGATTTTCTGCTTCAAATTCTTTTAACGTTGGATGGTTATGATCCTTTTCTGACATAATTGCTTTACTGATGTCAATTGGCCACTCAATAGCTAACTCAGGATCATCAAAAGCAATTCCGCCATCTGCAGCAGCGTCATAATAGTTATCGCATTTGTAAAGGAAGTTGACATCTGGTGTCAGCGTAACGAAACCATGCGCATATCCTTTAGGAACAAGTAGTTGACGGTGGTTATGTTCGGATAAAATAAAGCCGTCCCATTGTCCATAAGTTGGGCTGCCTTTACGAATATCAACGACCACATCTAAAACTGCTCCAGTGACTACACGAATCAATTTTGTTTGAGCAGATTCTCCTTTTTGAAAGTGTAAGCCACGTAGCACGCCGGCTTCAGCAGATAAAGAGTGATTATCTTGAACAAAGTCATAAGTCAACCCATGTTCTTCAAATTTTGCTTTTGAATAGCTCTCAGTAAAAAAGCCACGGTGATCACCAAAAACATCCATTTCGATAATCTTGACATCTGTTAATTTTGTATCAGTTACTTTCATGTTGTCAGACTCCCTATTCAGCGGCCAAAGCTAATAAATATTGACCGTATTGATTTTTTTTCAATGGTTGCGCTAATGCAAACAATTGTTCTTTCGTAATGTAGCCCATGCGATAAGCAATTTCTTCTAAACAAGCTACTTTTAAATTTTGACGTTTTTCAATGGTTTCAATAAATGTTGAAGCTTCAAGTAGTGATTCGTGTGTACCAGTATCTAACCAAGCAAACCCACGTCCCATCAATTCAACAGATAAAGTTCCTTTTTCTAGGTATGCTTTATTGACATCTGTGATTTCTAATTCACCACGTTCAGATGGTTTAATGTCTTTTGCAATTGAAATGACATCGTTATCGTAGAAATAAAGACCTGTAACAGCATAATTTGATTTTGGTTGAGTTGGTTTTTCCTCGATTGACAAAGCATTCATGTTCTCATCAAATTCAACAACTCCAAAGCGTTCAGGGTCATTTACATGATACCCAAACACCGTTGCGCCACTTTCTTTTGCTGCAGCGCGCTGCAACATTTTAGATAGACCGCCACCATAGTAGATATTATCGCCTAAAACTAAGCAGACACTGTCATCGCCAATAAATTCTTCACCAATGATAAAAGCTTGTGCTAAACCATCAGGACTTTCTTGAACTGCATACTCAATTTGAATCCCCAAGTCATGCCCGTCCCCAAATAATTCTTCGAAACGAGGTGTATCTTGTGGTGTTGAAATAATCAAGATTTCTTTAATTCCAGCCAACATCAATGTTGACATTGGATAATAAATCATTGGTTTGTCGTAAATCGGCATCAACTGTTTTGAAGTTGCCTTTGTCAATGGGTACAAGCGTGTTCCGCTTCCCCCAGCAAGAATAATTCCCTTCATGGCTTTAAGCGCTCCTTTTTTCAAATTTCACTTTGTTATTATCTCATCAATCCAAACATTTGTCATGAGCTATTTGGCATTTAATACTTTTTTATTAAACTTAGTGTCGCTGCCACTTTCTTTTTAGGTAGGACACCAATAAATGAAATCGCCACGCCAATTTTTGTTGAAAACTGGAATGCGTTTGGATCTCACTTGCGTTCAAGTCGTGGCGTCGATACAACGTCAACGGTTCGCGAATAAATCCGACCTGATTTCCACCTAATAAACCAATCCACATATCGTGCATAGGTACATCATCTGGAATTGGTAAGATTTTAGGCTTCAGACTCGAACGAAAGGCCATACCAGCTCCAATATAATGACTACGGACAAAGTTATTCAACCATCCTTCTTTTGAATGCCGATAAGTAAAATAAGAGGGATAAATGGTTTTAAGATCCTCGTCCACAATCACCAAGTCCGAAACAACAACTTGCCTTTTCGGATGGGCTGCAAAATCAGCCGTTATCCTTTTCACTTTATTGTCTAACCAAACATCATCTTGGTCAGCCAAAAAAATGATTTCTCCATTTGCTTGTTCAATTGCATGAGCAAAATTTTGAATCAGTCCACGTTGAGGTCCTTTTAATAGTTTAATACGTGAATCTTGTTGTGCGTATTCCAGCAAAATATTCCAAGTGCTGTCAACTGAACCATCATCAGAGATAACTAACTCATCGGTTGTAGAAAGCTGTCGTAAAATGCTATTTAATTGTTCTCTCAGATATTTTTCGCCATTAAATGTGGCCATGCAAACAGATCGCAAAAACTTACACCTTCCCCATCTCAACATAAACTCGCAAGGTTAAACGCCAAATTTTTCGGTTCTTCACTGTCAAAAATTGTTTAATACTTCTTAACAGCAGCTGCTTACGATGCTTTTTCCAATGAATTTGATCGTACTCGCGATAAAATTTTGTTTCGGCAGCTAAAATCGATTCATATCTTGTTGTCGATACTTTTTCATAATTGAGCACAGATAAGTCATGCTCCAAGCGAATTGGTAAAATTTCAATTTTTTTGTGAAGTTGATGAACTTTCCAAAAAAACCAATGATCTAAAAAATCTAAAGAAAAAGCAGGATTAAACCCGCCAATTGTTTGTAAAAATGAGATTGAAAAAACTGTTCCCGAATTGATTGCCATCACTCGTTGCTCCGTCAGCCCTACTTCAGAAACTGCTCGATAGGTACGATTAACATACTGATCGGCATAAACAGGTGAAATTTGTTGCCCTTGATCAAAAATCATCGGTACAGCAACAACACAGTCATCTGAAAATTCAACCTGACTGATTTGCTCCAAATAGCTTTCATTTAAGACAGTATCTTGATCCAACGTAATCAGTCGTTGAATCGTGGGTTGAGCTTGCGACAGTGCATAGTTGTATGCTGCTGCCAATCCCGGATTTTGCGCATCATGATAGTAATTCACGAACTTTTTTTCAAACAATGAATGGTGTTGCTCCGTTGGACTGTTATCAAAAATAACGAGTTGGATTTTTTGATCCACCACAGCTTGCGATAATAGAGCAAAAGAAGGTGTTTTTTCTATGGGTTGCTGATACAATACGACAACAACTAAATTAGTTGGTTTCATTAGAAAAAACGCCACCCCCACTTATGGAAAAATTTTGCCATCGAAGACATAAAAATTCGGAATAATTTAAAATTACGATGTGCACCTTTTCCATATAAATGAACGACTGAGTGCGTTGGGGTATACAGTAATTTGTAACCCGCTTGTTCAAATTTCAAACACAAATCATTGTCTTCAAAGTACATAAAATAGCGAGAATCAAATCCTGCAACTTCAGTAAACTTCACTGTGTCAACGACCATGAAACTCCCAGAAATCATACGAACATAACTATTTTGATTTAGCGGAAGATCCCTGCACTCAAACTTAGCCAATCGTTTATCAAACAACTTTTTCACCCATTTAAAGGGAATGAAACGCAGCACATAATCAAAAACATCTAGGCGTTCACGAATCAAATATTGAATAGAACCATCCTCGTTTAAAATCTTAGGTGCTAGCATCGCACATTCAGGGTGGTCAACCAGTAACTCAACAACTTCGGTAATTGTTTGCTCGTCTACCAAAATATCCGGATTAAAAATAACAGCATAACGATACTTGCTGTTCAACAGATTTTGATTATGTCCGTAACCAAAACCACTGTTTTCCTGATGAAAGTTAATGTGTAGATAAGAATAGTGTAAATACTCCTTCAATTTAGCCTGATATTCAGGCGAGGAGTTATTATCAAAAATAATGATCTCAATTGCTGGGTTTTCACCAATGGTTGCAATCAAGGTATCTAATGTACGAAAAATCTTTTGACTATTTGCGGTCACTATACTGATTAGGACCGGCTGTTCTAATTTTTTATTCATCTAATGATGGTCCCATTTCTTCAAATATTTCTGCAGTACTTGCGTACGATATTCTTTATTTCCCAAAAATCGTAAAGTTTTCAAAATAAATTGATGTTTCTCACCAATCAACCCGATTAACTCCAGTAACAAAATAATCGCAAATAACATTACTAGTACCAGAACAATTGTCCCGACCTGACCAGCATAATTCATGATCATTGCTGTGAAAGAAAACATTAATGCCATCGCATAAATCGCCAAAACTGCTCCTTTGTGTGTGAAGCCTAAGCTTAATAAGCGGTGATGCAAATGCTTTTTATCCGCAGTTGAAAAAGATACTCGGTTTGCCTTGCGACGAACGATTGCAAAAAAAGTATCCGTTACTGGAACACCCAAAACAATCAATAAAGAAATTGATGAAACAAACGTTACATTTTTTAACCCTTGTAAAGATAAAACAGCCAACATAAACCCTAAAAATAATGCACCTGTATCCCCCAAATAAATCTTAGCAGGATAAAAATTATACGGGAAGAAGCCGATGATACTCGCTACTAAACAGAAAATAACAATTGGAATATACACAGTGGATGAATGCAAAAAGAAATACCCAATGATTCCAATTGTAGTCAACCCAATCAGTGATACTCCCGCAGCCAACCCATCCAATCCATCAATCAAATTCACGGCATTCGTAATACCGAAAATCCAAAAGATTGTTACTGGAAAGCTTAACCACCCGAGTTCAAAATGGCCAAAAAATGGTAAAGTAAACGAGTCGATATGAATACCTGCTAAAAAGTAGATAACAAGTGAAGCGAATAAGATCCCGACACTCTTTTGTTTTGGTGTCAACTCAAATCGATCATCTAATACCCCCGTAATGATAATAATCAACGCTGCTAATAAAATTGGTACAATATAAAATCTTGGAATAATATCATGAAACAAAATCAACGTTGAAATAACAAAAGATATAAAAATTGGCAACCCTCCGGCACTTGGCATCGGTACTGTATTGATTCTTCGCGCGTTCGGTTTATCGACCATTCCTGTTTGGACAGAAATTATTTTAAATATTGGTGTTAAAATCAACGATAATACTATCGTTAGAAAAAACCTAACGACCATACTAAACGAAACAAGCATCTGGACACCTACTTTAACTTGAGAGTTTTCCCGTTATTATAAAACACTACTAATAGTTTACAATAAGTCGAGTAAAAGAACGTAAGAATTTACGTTTTTTTATTAGAAATTTTATTTTTTATTTTTTCAACCCAACGATTAAGCGGGCCTTTACGACGTGTCGCCTGACTCCCCAATACATACTCTTGAACAACCGCATTAATGATTCCACCAAGAATGACAATCGTGGCAGCAAAGTTCAACCACAGCATCAAAACGATGAAACTTCCAATGATTTGATAACCGCTGACACGTGAAGCAAAATACTTCGCATAGATTCCAAAGACCTGCGACAACAACATCCAGCCAACCGTGGCAAAGATTGTTCCAGGCAAAATCGTTTTTAACTTCAATTGCGCATTAGGCACAATCAAATAAATCAAAAACAAAATCACAAATAGCGCAACTAATGTTACAGGCCATTTCAAAGCTTGGAACTGATCAATCAAATGTAGCGGAAACTGAAAAATCGGTTGAATTGCTTCAAGAATCAAGTTTCCTAACCCTAAGACGATTGTCACCCCACCTATCGCAACCATAAATAAGACAATGACCACTAATGAAACAAGGCGGACAATCAAAAAGTTCTTTCGATTGTCCACACCATAGGCTTTATTCATTGCAATTTGTAATGCGTTGATACTTTGACTTGCTGACCAAAGCGCAGCTAATGCAGAAATTGAAAGCAATCCGCCAGAGCTTTGCGTCAGTAGATCTTTGATTGCAGGGCCAATAAATTGGTAAATCGTTTCAGGCATAACCTCTCGAACATAAGTTAACACTGTATTTGGATCAATATTCAAAAAAGGCAATACGTTGCCAAATGCAATAATCAGCGGAAACAACGATAACAACAAGTAATAAGCAACAACCACAGAAGTTGTTCCAATTTCCGAATCATTCATTCGCTTTTGCGTTGTTTCGATAAATCGCATAAAATCCTTATTTTCTTTAATTTTCTGCCAAATCCCCATTTATTTCCCCTATACTTTTGTTATTAGTATGTGCCTTCTTCACCTTGTGACGTTAAAATTTTTGGACCGTCTTTCGTAATCGCCAAAGTATGTTCATACTGACAAGATAACCCACCATCACGCGTATATGCAGTCCAGCCATTTGGGTCCATTTTCATCTTCCAAGTTCCGGTATTGACCATTGGTTCGATGGTAATGACCATGCCTTCTTTCAATCGAAGTCCTTTACCTGCTTCACCATAATGAGGGACAGCTGGTTCTTCATGAATCGTTGGACCAACGCCATGACCGATGAAATCGCGGACAACAGATAAGTTTTCAGATTCAACATAGGTTTGGATTGCATGACCAATATCTCCAATGCGATTGCCGACTTTCGCTTGTTCAATCCCAAGGTATAATGCTTTTTTTGTTACTTCCATTAAATGATCGATTTCAGGTGTTGATTCGCCAACGACATACGCCCAACAAGAATCAGAAATGCCACCTTTTAAATCAATACACATATCAACTTTAACTAAATCGCCACTTTCTAGTGGTTTTTTGCGAGGAAATCCATGACAAATTTCATCGTTAATACTAATACATGTCGCATATTCGTAACCTTCAAAGCCGATTTGGGCAGCAATTCCACCGTGGCTTTCAATATAATTTCTGACAAAAACTTCAATATCCCAGCTTGTAATACCAGGCTTGATAAAATCGCGTAAGTTTTTATGCACGTCTGCTAATAAGGCACCAGACTCTGCCATTGTTTCAATTTCACGTGCTGATTTTAATGTAATCATTCTCTCGTCTCCTTTTTACAAATCGTTCTCATTTTACCATAGTTACCAACGTTTAGCCAAATCACAGTTATCATCTCATCGAGTTCTATTTTCTTTTTTACGCATGGTTTGGTATAATTCTTACGTATTAAGTTAAAATCGTTGATAAATTAGGAGGCAAATCATGACTTTAGCAAAAATCGTTTATGCAAGCATGACCGGCAATACTGAAGAAATTGCTGATATTGTAGCAGAAGCTTTTGAAAATTTAGATATTGATGTAGAAATCAATGAATGTACCCAAGTAGATGCAGATGAATTTGAAGACGCAGACATTTGTGTTGTCGCAACCTATACATATGGTGATGGTGAACTACCAGATGAGATTGTTGATTTTTATGAAGACTTGCAAGAAGTTGACCTTGAAGGAAAAATTTATGGCGTTTGTGGTTCTGGCGATACATTTTATGATGAATTTTGTAAATCTGTAGATGACTTTGATGCTGTCTTTGCCAAAACGGGGGCAACAAAAGGGGCAGAAAATGTCAAAGTGGACTTGAACGCTGAAGAAGAAGACATCGAAAATCTTGAAGCCTTTGCCAAAGCACTTGTCGCTAAAGCAAAATAGTTTCAACTACTCAAATATATGTAAGAAAACCGCTAAAAATCACTGTTTGATTTTTAGCGGTTTTTAGATTTACCGATTTTTTCTACTTACTCGTTACGCACTAAAAACAATAAAGAGTCTGGGACAAAACCAAAAATTCAGCTATTCTTACTACATTTTTTAATTAAGAAAAGCCTAAAATCAGCGTTTAAAAAAACGAATTTTAGGCTTTTTTTCTGTTTAGGCTTCTTTTGTCCAAGCTCTTTTTCAAAAAATGATTCAACTAGCTTATGTAAAAACAATGTACAGCATGAAGTCACACTAATAATCTACCTTGATTGGTTCTTCCTGTACAAGAATTGCATCGATACTATCTTGAATCAATTTTTCAATTTGAGCATCAGTTGGGTGAATAATTCCTGAAGACATCAATGCAGCAATCCCAGTTGCGACGATCCAAGTACCATTATGAAGTGATTCGATTTGTTCTTTTGATAAATTTGCATATGCAGCATCTTGTTTGACTGCATTCGTGAAATAATTATAAGAAAATTCTTGCATCTCTTCCCCTCCACCATACTCTTCCAAGTATAAAGAACGATACAATTTTTTCTCACGATTAGCAAAATGAATGTAATTGTACGCTAAATCAATGATTTTATGCCCTGTGTGTTCAACTGGAAAAACTTCATTGCTTAGATAACTATAAATTTGTTCAAATAACTCTGTTTTTAAATCATCCATATTTTTGAATTCCAAATAAATTGGCTGTGTCGAACATTTCATTTTACTGGCAATATTTCTTGCAGTAAATCTTGAAAAACCCTCTGTAGCAACCACTTCATACGCAGCAGCTAAAATCTGCTCTCTGGTAATCGTCTTTTTTCTTGCCATAATTTTTTAATCTCCTCAAAAATTATTTATAACGCTTCCACCTATTGGTTATTTTAATTGTAACACGTTTTTTTTGATATGCAAAATTTGTTTTTTTACTCTTCGTCCACCCTTTTATCACAGGAATACTCTTGGTTTCCGTTTTTATAAAAATCATAAGATCCAACATATCCATTCCTTATTTACTAATTGTTTCTACTATTAATAAATGTTATCATATTACTGGTTATTAAATCAAATAATGAGGGGGAGTAATATACATGTTAGCAAATTTTAATAAATACCTTGAGAAATATGCACGTCTAATCACTGAAACTGGTGTCAATGTTTCAGCAGGACAAACCGTTGTTCTACAAATCAGCGTTGACCAAGCACCATTAGCACGTCTGATTACACAGGAAGCCTACCAATTAGGGGCTGCGGAAGTCATCGTACAATGGACAGACGATACTATTCAAAAAGAATTTTTAACTCATGCTGCAACAGACCGTATCGAAAATGTCCCACAATACAAAATCGACCAAACAAATGACTGGGTAGAAAAAGGGGCTAGTCGAATCAGCGTCGTTTCTGCTGACCCGGATTCTCTAGCTGGTGTTGATGGCGATCGTGTAGCAAGTTATCAAAGCGCTGTTGGTAAAGCAATGATCAATTTACGTAAAGCAACTCAAGCGAACAAAGTAAGTTGGACAGTCGTCGCTGCTGCTGGCAAACAATGGGCAGCCAAAGTGTTTCCTGATTTACCTGAGTCCGAACAAGTCGA
The DNA here is from genome assembly GCF_001886265.1 of Enterococcus thailandicus. Classification (GTDB taxonomy): domain Bacteria; phylum Bacillota; class Bacilli; order Lactobacillales; family Enterococcaceae; genus Enterococcus_B; species Enterococcus_B thailandicus. The sequence goes on along the minus strand of NZ_JXLE01000001.1, from coordinate 142,171 downwards.
TGCACTTTGGGACGAAATTTTCAAAACTACTCGCATTTATGAAGAAGATCCTGTACGCGCATGGAAAAATCACGATGAAAAATTAGCGAAAAAAGCAAATGAATTAAATCAAGAACAATTTATTGCTTTACACTATATCGCACCAGGAACTGACTTAATTATTGGTCTACCGAAAAACCATTTATGGGAAGGTGCTGGCAGCTTGAACGCACGCAACGAAAAATTCATGGCAAACATGCCTACTGAAGAAGTTTTCACAGCTCCTGACAGTCGTCGTGTAGATGGATTTATTTCTAGCACGAAACCTTTAAGCTATGCTGGAACAATCATCGAAGGAATGAAATTTACCTTCAAAGATGGAAAAGTGATTGACTTCTCTGCTGAAAAAGGCGAAGAAGTTTTAGCAAAACTATTAGACACAGATGAAGGCGCACGTCATTTAGGTGAAGTTGCTCTTGTTCCAGATCCGTCACCCATTTCCCAATCTGGTATTATTTTCTTCAACACCTTATTTGATGAAAATGCTTCAAATCACTTGGCACTTGGTTCGGCTTACGCATTCAGCTTGAAAGGCGGAACAGAAATGACCGAAGAACAACTAGCTGATGCTGGCTTGAACCGTAGCCAAACCCACGTAGACTTCATGGTTGGTTCTAATCAAATGGATATAGACGGTATTCGCGAAGATGGTTCAACTGTTCCAATCTTTAGAAATGGTGATTGGGCATAGTTTTTTCCAGTAATAGCTCTTACATTACATGTGCTATTCAATACAAAGACCTCAACCAATAATAGTATCTGGTTGAGGTCTTTCTTTTTGAAAACAGTCACAGCAACATTGCTTTAAAACTATTACGTTAGCCACAGTATCTTAACACGGAGATCAAGAAAATAAACTACCAAAAAAATTGCTTTCATTTAAACAACTTTGATAATGACAAAACGTTGTACTGATTCTTTTTTACTTCAACGGAGACATCTAAATTTGACTATCATTATAGGTTGGTTAGCTACTTGCTTCATCTAGTGCATGAATCATAAGATATCCTTTTTATTGAAAAGTCTACATATCTTCTACATATCTTAAATACATTGTGATAATCCACACCCTTACTTGCTTTATAAAGATACTTTACTAACCAATCTCGAAACACCCATGCTTCAAAATTCATTTAGTCATTTTGTATGCTCAAGAAATCCTAGCTATTGGTAGCGCTTTTCGTGTGTTATATTAAATTTTCGTTTATACTTAAAATGGCGCTGATCTGACAGTACAAACATGAAAAATGATTTTGTTAATTTATTCATTTTTTACTATCTTCCTGTAGTACTTATACTTCCACCATGGAAACCCCCGTCAGGATTTTGATAATCACTTATTCAATTCAAAAAATTGATAACCATTTTTATTATGTTAACAACCTAAAAGAGTTTAATGTCTCGGTTAAGAATATAATTTAAACTAAAAAAGTCCACGCGGCAACGTGGACTAAAACCTTATTTCTAAGATTCTCTAACAAAATTATATCACAGAGATGAGGAACTAAAAATGAGAAAAGTGTTAGGTAGTTTGGCATTGTTTGTATTATTATTTTTTTTCACGGGCTGTGAAAAAAACATCACAACAAAAGATTTAAAAGCAAATGATTGGTTAATTGAAACAACTAAAGAAGGTGAACCAAATATAATAGCCTCATTTTCCGACCACGTCGTTTCATTTAGCATTGATACCAGTGAAATGGACTCTAAAGCTAACGAATGGGAAGCTTTAGGTGAAGAATTTGCCAAAACGTTAGTAGAACAAATGAATTATAAATTTGAATACACGCTAAAAAATAATGAAATGGTGTGGAAAGATGATGAAGATAAAAAAAACGATGCTACCTATATCGTTAGCAAAGAAAAAAAAGATCTTATTTTAGCACCTGACAAGAATAATAAGTCGGACAACAAGGAAAAATTGATACTAAAGCCCTATACAAAAAGGAAAACGATTAAATCTACAAAAAGCACTAGCTCCAGTAGTAATAAAAAATCTTCGAGTACTACAAAGGCTAGCACCAGTACTGCCTTTTCAACAAAGGAGAGCACTACAGAAATTTCAACTGTAGCTACTACTAACGACTATCAAGCAATACTAAATGAGTACACGACCAGTTTACAAAGCTCTACTCCATCTCTAATAGAAGAATTTAGAAGCGAGGCGGCGAATAATACGTCCGGAGTCGATGGATTAGCTGCTATTTCAAATAATAAGGTTGAAAAACTTGCGATGATTTCCACTGAAGGAATGAACCAAATGGCAAATTATCATTATTCGATTTCCGATAATTACGCTACTTATGAAAGTTGGGCCAGTAAATTGACCGACGTATACACGACTGAATCTCAAAAAATAATCAGTGAATATTTAGCATACTCAATGACTGTAGCTGTCGATGCAAACGACAAAAATACTGAACAATCCGTCCAGCAAGATTATGCCTCTTCTAGCAAATCTCAATCGGAACGTGAAAGCACTTCTCAATCACCTCAAACAGAGTATGAAAGCTCAACTGATACAGGTTATGAAGAAGTATCGCAAAGCCCTGAAAACATGTCTGCTCATACAACGATATCGTCCGAGCCAGTGAAAGTCCAAAACAAGTAGCCTGACTTATCAGAATTACATTCGATCAACGATTGGTATTAAATAGAATTGATTCAAACAACTACTTGCTACATCATTTGGCAAGAGTTGAGAAGTAAATAAAAAACTTGTTTGGCACAAATTGGGGACCAAAAGTAAACAAAAAGCCTCTAAAACTAACTTTTAGAAGTAAGTTTTAGAGGCTAACTTTTTAAGCCATTACGTTCCCTGCCGGAATCGAACCAGCAACTAATCCTTAGGAGGGATTTGTTATATCCATTTAACTAAGGGAACTTTTTAACAATTAATTGAAACATAAAGAAACATAAAAACTACTTTGAACAATTTAAGTCCAACAGAATTATTGTAGCTGTTTTGTTTTTTTCTTGCAAGCCTTCCCCTGACAAAAAACGAAGTATTTCTTACGTTTTTTCTTCTCAAAGCAAACTATTCGCAATCTTCTACTCGCTGATGCTACACTTAGAGTATGAATAAGTCTTATGCTTAGGAGGAATATTTGATGACAGAAAAGCCGAAAGAAAAAATCTATGCTGAACGTTTCGATGCCTCAAAGAAAGATCGGGAAAAAATTTCAAAAGCTGCTATCCAGGAACATAAAGAAGCTCATCCTCAACCGCCAAATAAAAAATTCAAGTTTAAGAAAAAACCCACTCAGTAGGAACTGATTGTGTCCGTGATAAAACACGGACGAAAAAATTTTATGAACAAATAAACGTTTAAAAAAAGAGTCAGGCAAAGTGCATCGCATTTTGTCTGACCCTTTTTTTAGAAATAATCGTTTAAAACAGGTTTTTGATCTGGAATCAGTTCCGCCAATTTTTCAACTAACGCTTCTGAACAAATCAATTTTTCTTGGAAAACCAATTCTTGAACTTTTTTATAACCCATAAATAATTGCGTTAAACTTTGGATTGTCCCACTAACTCTTGGCAACATAGAGTCTGTTACGGGATTGACACGAACTTCACCGTCAACTAGGACCACTTCAAAGATACCTTCATTCCAACTTGCGTAAGCATCTTCTGTTACTTCAACAGCAAAAGCCACTTGTGTTTTTGGAAATGGATAAGCAGCTAAAAATTTAGCTAAGTCAACGATTCTTGCCATCATATCTGGTGTGATTGTTGTTTTTGCAAAAGGATTGGCAAGTAGTGTATTCAGATTATTGCCAGCGTAGCCACAAGCAAATGCAAATGTTTCAAATGCCCCACTGTGTGAACCAACAAAGCGAGCAAGCGCCTGAAACGCAGTGTGTGTCAAATAGCCCCATTCTACAATGGTAAATGTTGGTGTATCCAAACGATAAACTAAATAACCTGCTACTGCACCAGCTTCATCATAATACAATGCAAACTGATGTCCTTTCTTTTGGCGGAATTTAAAATCAATCCACCAAGCTTCCCGTGCAACTGCACCACGTTGATTGTCAGCCATTTTAGGATAAATTTTTGCTATTGCTTCTTGTGCCTGGTCAAACGAAGTCCGAACCATCTTTCCCGGTACTTTTTTGACTGCGGGGAAATCACGACTAGCTAATTCATAATGAACTTTTTCAAATAACAGTTCATAGCCATAACGACGATAAAAAGGATAAGAAAATGGTGCTAAATAAGACAATGTCACATCTCTTTCTCGACAATCAGTAAGGATTTGCTCCATGATTTGATTGATACCGCCTTGCCCTCTTGCCTCCGGATACGAAGCAACATAACCAATTCCAGCCATCAACAGTTCTTTCCCATGAAAAGCAACCGGAAACGGTGTAGCCATTACTTGGCTCATCAATTGTTCTTCTTCATTGAAAAAACCATAATTCCATGAGTGTTCTGCGATGGTTTGAAATCGTTCCCGCCGTTCAAACGTATCTTCAAAATTAAATGCGTAAGCAGCTAAATCAAACATCTCGTCGATTTGTGCACTGCCTAATTCCTTGACCTTTTTATTCATTCTTGCTACTCCTCCTACACAAAAAACTGATTGATAACTCGCTTGAAGTTTGGTTACCTGCAAACTCCAATCCACGCTCAATCAGTTCATTTACAACTTGCTTTTTCTTTTTGTCATGTAATGATAACCTAATACGTTTCTTCAATCATCGTCAACATTTTTTTGAATTGGCGACGTTTGAAATACATCAAGATTGTGCCCAAAACCATATCATTCAATTTTTGCAATACGCCATGCGAAGTCATTTGTTCCGTATAACGGATTTCACATGAGGAATCATCGATTGGTTTGATTTGATAGTGAACAACAAAATCATTTTTGGTCGTTGATGTCCGAAATTTATAAGATTGATTTTCGATAACTTCCTCGATTTTGATTCGAGCACGGCTTGATTTAGAAAATACTTTTACATATTCAAAGTTATTTAGCTGTTTACGTGTGATGCTTTTCCCTGTTGCTTTACGCACATCAAAAAGAACAGAGTCCATAACTTTATCGTAAAAGAACGATGCCGGAATATTCAATTTTTTTGTAAGTTCCATTAGTTATTTTTCTCCTTTACTTCTTTTTTCTTTCCTTTTTTAAAGAAATAGATACCTAAACCTAACAAAAACAAGCCCGTAACCATACTATATAAATCATAACTTTGGGTATTGGGGTTTAGACTATACAATAACACTAAAGAGCCAATACTACATAAAAATAAGCCATTTTTTATCATTTAAACCATCCTATCTTTCAAACACTTTTATTATACTGCAGTTGCTTGGAAATATAAAACTGTGCCCCAAGGTTGCGCTTTGATTAGTTCTTTTGCCTTTTTAGCGGCTACTTCTGGATCACTTGCTGTTGTTTCAAACATTAGCTTAATCCCTTGTTTTTCTTTAAATTGGAAGCTAATTCCATCTTCGTTAAATCCTTCTAAAAGTTCTTTAATAGCATCTTGCTGCATTGCACTTGCGATTGTAATCATTGATTTGTCCTCCTAATATTTACAAAAAAGACTGCCTCCACCTCACTGGAAGCGTCAGCAGTCTATCTTTAGTTAATTATTGTTCCCCAGCATTAGGGTCCATTTTGTTTGCTGCAATAACAAATGGTGCCCAGATTAAGAAGGTCACGACCATACATACTAAGGTTACGATTGGCGCACGCCAGTCTGCCCCTGTTGCTAAGAATGATAGTAAGAATGGCGGTACAACCCATGTTACTTGTTGCGATACCGGTGCGACCAGACCTAGGTAAGTTGCTACCCAACCAATTGCTGTCGCAACAACTGGCGCAATCAAGAAAGGAATGAACATGATTGCGTTCAATACGATTGGTAAACCAAACATTACTGGTTCATTGATATTGAAAAGACCAGGTCCAATTGACAGTTTTGCAACTGTTAGATAATCCGCACGTTTTGAGAAAATCAAGATAGCAATCAAGAGAACGATTGTCCCACCTGAACCACCAAACCAAGCGAACGCATCAAATGAACCACGAACCCACATGTAAGCTTTGCCGTCTTCAATAGCATCTAAAACAGCTGGTGTACCTGTTTTTCCATTGTAACCTTTTTGGAAAATATCGATATTGATCAATTGTGCTTGTCCCCAGATACCTTCTAGCACTGGTGCCAATACGTTTGGACCATGAATCCCGAAGAACCAGAAAATTTGCACAAAGACTGTAACGATCAATACAGCGCCGATCCCTTGTGATAAACCAAGGAATGGTTCAGCAATGTATTTTTGAACTAAGTCAATAATCAATTGACCATCAGTGAAACGTCCGACAACATAGTTAATAATTGCAATTACATATAAAGCGATTGTTGCTGGCAAAATAGCTGCGAAAGCTTTAGAAACTGCCGGTGGTACTGAATCAGGCATTTTGATTGTAATGTCAGCTAACATCAATTTACAGAAAATAATAACAGAAATGGCACCCATAATCATAACAGTGAAGTAAGCATTTCCATTTAGGTGATTTAAATTCAACCAACCCCATAAACCAACAGATAATGTACCATCTGCTACAGTCGCACCAACACCACTATTGTTGATTGCTTCTGCTACATTTGCTGGAACATCCACATTTAGCGCTGCTGAAAGAGAAGGACCAAACGCGATCCCTTGAATCAACGTTGCTAAACCTACGATACCACCTGCTAGGTCATTTACACCATAAGCTCGTGCTAAGTTATAGCCCCAAGAAAAGGCAAAAATCAAACCTGCGATAGCTAGTGTTCCGTTCCAAACAAAGCCGTTGATACCAATAATAACATTTAATACTGCAAAGAAACCTTTGTCTGCTGCTAAACTATCTGCATAAGTACTAATAAATTGCTGTGGCAAATCACGAATGATTGCATTGATCATTACAGCAACAGACCCTGCCATCGTTGCAGGCATTGTACCGATAAAAGCGTCACGTAAAGCAACTAAGTGCTTCTGCGCGCCAATTTTAGCGGCAACCGGTAGGATGTGTTTCTCCATCCAAGCTGTTAATCCGTTCATTTTATTGTTCCTCCTATAAGTTTATTTATACAAAGAGTTGCCTCCCTATACCAAGTTAAAAAATCCGTTCAAAATTTTTTTCTTCTTCCGTTCAAAAAAGAAGGTGTTGGCGTATAACTTCTCCCGTTCAAAAAAGAAGTATTACTCATTTCCTAAGCGACGATAAATATCAATAATTTCTTTTGCTAAATCTGTAAACGCAATCGAAGTCATCAAGTGATCTTGGCTATGAACCGTTAATAAAGTCACTTGTACATGATTTCCTTGTGCTTCTTGTGTTAGCATTTCTGTTTGTGAATGATGTGCTTGGACTAGTGATTCCTCAGCATCTGCGATTTTTTGATCTGCTAAGGTAAAGTCACCTTGTTTCGCTGCCGCGATTGCTTCCATCGCATCACTTTTTGCGTTACCACCATACATAATCAAACCCATGATGGCTTCTAAATTTTGTTGATCTTCCACGTTTGTCTTCCTCCAAATTTCTTAATCAGTTATTTCATTAAACTTTCTGCTTGTTCAAGTACTTTTGCACCATTCATCATGCCATAGTCTTGCATGTTGATTACATCTAAAGGAATACCTTTTGGCGCTAGTTTTTGTTCAAATTGGGATTTCATGAAGCGGACTTGAGGTCCTAATAAGAGTACGTCTACATTTTTTGCTTCTAAATTGTTGTCTGCATCTGAAGCTGAAACTGCAAAGATATCTGCATCGATTCCTTTTTCTTCAGCTGCTTTTTGCATTTTTGTTACAAGTAGGCTTGTGCTCATTCCAGCGGAACAAACTAACATGATCGTTTTTTTCACCATTTTCTCCACTCCCTCTAATTTGTTTTACACTTTATTATAATGCAAGAAGCGTGCCAATAAAAAAAGGCTAAAATAGCGTTTTCACGCCTTTTAGCCTTCAAAAACAGTGCGCACACTATTGGTTTTGTGTGCAAAACAACGATTAGTGTGCTGTACTGTATACTCTATTCATTTTTAATCTTATTTTCCAGAAACATCTGTGTAAGATACGCAATCTCATCTTCCGAGATTTTGATTTGATACTTTCTTTCTAACGGCATTAAATTTGTACGAACCATATCCATCTCAAGTCGATATTTCTTAGCAAATTCTGGCAGTTGTTTAAAGACACGGCTCTCTTCATTTTTGATAAGAGCGTCAATCATAAATGCTAAATGAATCAAGATTCCTGCATCGACTCCTGGCTCCACGATGATTGAAATATCTGTTTGAACTTGTTGAACTACCTTTTGTAAGGAATAAATCAGTTCATCGATTGCCGGAATGGCTGATAACGAGTCTTTTAAAGAATAGACAATCTTATCAATTGGGATTTCATCGTCAGCCATTCGTTTCAATGTGTTCAACTTCTCATCATTGAAAATATCATATGCTGAAAAGAACGGGATATTTTGATAATCCACATCCACCGTCCCAGCAATTGCTTTAATCTCGTATTCTTCTAAAAGAGCATCAATATGTTTTTTGAAGGACTCTCTTTCTAAAAATTGCATTTGGATCAACTCAACTTTTTGTTGATTGATAACTGGTGCAATCCGTTGGTAAAGCTTCGCGGCTACGCCCTCACCAGTAAAGCAAGTCACGATAACTGCTTTTTTACGTTGATTATCTGCCACATCACCCAACTTGAATTGGTCACGAACAATTGATTCAAAGGATAACTGGATATTTTGATAAATATCTTCTAAACTTCTTCCCACATTCGCCATTCGGATTGCTTCAATCACAATCATCGTACTTGTCATCGTAATTGCTTTTGTCCGAACACCGGTCTCTTCATAAATCAAATTACTAAATGTGTTTAAGGAACCCATATCAGTTAATAACAGTAATCCATTGCTTAGTTGTGCTTGACGAGCTTTCACGTAAGCTAAGACTTCTTCATACATCGTTTGCACTTCCATAGCAAGCGGCATGTTAAAGGCTGCCCCGATTTTAGTTCCAAGAAGTTCCTGCGCCATCTCCAACATACTGGAAGCCGTTTGGCGCCCATGCATCAACACAAGGACATCGACATTATTTTCTTTGACCCGCTCGCTCTCACCTAAATTAATTGATAAAAACATACTGATGAAGCCTATCTCATCAAACGGAATCTCAACTTCGCACTCGTCTTCAATAATAGTAGATAAATCAATTGCGACTTGAAATTCTTTCTTAAAGTGCTTGCGGATATTATTCAAATCCGGATGAACAATCATGTGTCCATCACGTACGCGATCTAATGTACTTTGTAAATGTAAAGCAAAAGCAAACCGTGCTTTTTCATTATAAATCCGATCCAATCGTTCTTCTGCCACATCATATAATTGGTTCGTCAACTGCCAGATATCATCTGGCAACAAATCTTTAGGAATATTGCTTTGCGTTAGCTCTTCGACATAGGTTTCAAAGTATTCATCGACATCTTTTGAAATCAGCGCTTCTAAATCGATACTTTCCACACCAGTTTCAGCCAAACTAGCTACTTTTTCTTCAATGTCATTATAAACTTGCATATTACGTTCAGGATCTTGTGACCAAACAACATCTGCCAATCCTGGCTCAAAGGTCAAGTATTGGCTTTTACTTTCGATAAAATGATCTAAGCGCTCTGGAAGTTCCTTGATTTTTAATAAGCCTTTTTGAACTTGTAACGAAAGTTCTTCTTTACGAATAATCAACTTTTGTTCATTATGCGTGCGGTAATGCAGAAATGATTTGGCACAAACTAATTTTAAATCACGTTTCACTTGACCGATATTTCCTTCTGCATCATAGAGCATAAATGCTAAAATCGCTTCTCGTTCAATATCGATGCGTTGATTCAATCGATTAGCCTCTTGTTTAATGAAGAGCGAAATAATTTCATACCGTTCATCCAATGAACGTGAAGCTAAGTTTGGCAATGTAATTGCCATCGGAATACGACGATTAAACGTCGTCAAGAAACTTTCAGAAGACTCCGTCGTAGCACCTATAATTTGCACAGCTGCTTCATGAACTTGCGCACTTTCACCTAATGGTCGATAAATTCCTTTATCAATAAAAGTAAACAACATTTCTTGACCTTCAGGTGGAAGTCGATGGATTTCGTCAAGGAACAAAATTCCGCCATCTGCTTTTGCAATTAACCCTGGGCTGTCTTCTGCAGCTCCCGTGTAGGCGCCTTTTTTGATCCCAAAAATGTGTCCAAACAGCAATTGAGGATTCTGTGCATAATCAGCACAGTTAAATGAAACAAACGGTGCATCAGGTGCCAAAGTTTCAGAGTCCATCGCAAAATGATACATACATTCTGCAAACATAGATTTCCCTGTACCTGTTTCCCCAAAAATAATTGTATGTAAGCCTCTTGGTGGATAGAGAATCGCTGCTTTTGCTTGTTGGATACTCACTTTTAGCGATTCGTTTTCTCCTACTAATGTTTCAAAGGTTACTTGTGTTGATGAATCAACATGGACTTCTTCTTTTGCTTCTTTGGACATAGAATAAACCACCGGACGACCAGCGGTTTTCATGATTTGTCGCTCTTTATATAGATCACTTAAATAACGGCTTGCATTACTTCGATCAATGTGAAGATGTTTGGCTACGTCACTTGCAGTTAAGCCGTGTTGATTGATTGTTAATAAATGGATGATTTCTTTCTGGCGAGCATTCATACAAACCCTCCTTTAGTGAGTTTTCATTGATGCCGTTTTCAACATAATAACACAAAAAGGCGCTTATTTGCGCCTTGCTCCTTTATTTTTTTGCTTTTTTGTTTTCTTCTTGTTCTTGTTTTTTTTGTTGATTTTTTCTGTTTCAGGAAGCATTTTTGTGTGTTTTGCTACTGTTGGATTCACCTTTTTTAGTGGACGTTCTGTTTTTTCTTCTTTTTCAGCAGGCTCATGATGCAACATCCCACCATACAAATAGATTTCGGTCATCGTGATGTTTGCTTCACGCGCGATTTTCTTCATATCTCTTAGCTGATTGTCTTGAACCAAAGTAATGACTGTACCAGCATTTCCCATTCGACCTGTACGACCTGAACGGTGAAGATATGTTTCGACATTGAAGGGAACTTCCGCGTTGATAACATAAGGTAGTTTAGCAATATCTAAGCCACGAGCAGCCACATCTGTTGTCAATAAGGCTGTTGTTTTACCTGCCTTGAAATAATCCAATGCTGCTTTTCTAAGTAGTTTATTTTGATCTGAAGCCAAACTTCCCACCGTTACACCACGGAATGTTAGTTTTTCTTCCATCAGACCCAATTCACTTAGCTGGTTAAAGAACACTAATCCTTGAAAACCAGCTACATGCATCAAACGACGCAAATAATCATCTTTTTTACGTGCGGGAACACGTAAAAAGTAATGTTGCAGTCCCTTTCTTGACTCGTCTTCTTTGGAAACATCTACCACTTGGAGCTGTTTCCCACTAATCTCTTCAAACATTTCCAACAAACGATCTGCCGTAGCAGAAAAGAAAGCTAATTGATAATCAACTGGTGCTTGATGCAAGATTTGTTTCACTAATTGAACACTACTTTCATCAAATAACTGATCTGCTTCATCAAATACCATTGTTTGGATTTGGTGTGCTTTCAGTTTCTTCCCCTTCATCAATTCTAAAACGCGCCCGGGTGTTCCTACCAAGATTTCTGGTTTTTTCTTCAGCCCTTCGACTTGTCGTTTCACATTGGCACCGCCAAGTAACGATTGAACTTTTAAATCAACTAAAGCTGCCCATGTGCGAGCAACTTCCGTTACTTGGATTGCCAGTTCCTGCGATGAAGTCAAAATCAGTAAACTGCTACCAGCTTGTGGTTGAACATTGAGTAGTAACGGCCAAAGATAGGCTAACGTTTTGCCAGAACCCGTTGGGGAGATTGCTACTAAGCTTTCTTTCTCACGTAATTTTTGAAAAACAGCTTGCTGAATCAAAGAAGGTTCTTCAAATCCTTGACTCGTCCATTTTTCTTGCCATTTTTCAGGAAATGTTTGTATAAATTCATTCATTAAATTTCTTCCTCATTATCTGCATCAAAAGTGATGCCTCCATTTTTTCTTAAATCGTAAACGACTTGGTTCACATTTCGTGCTAATTCGACCCATTCTTCATACAATAAGCCCCATGCACGATCTTCGCGATAATTGAGTACATTCGCAAAGTCTGCCGCTTCTTCCACCATTGGATTTTCTGCGACTTGGATTGCTAAATCCACGATTTCCTGTTGATTTCGATCATGGAACTCCGCCTTTTCAATCGCATTCACCCCATTTAAAACTAAGGTTCCTGAATCAAAATAAATTTCAGAAGGCATAAAGGAATCGCCAATTTTTCCGGGTTGAATTGCAACATCAAAGGAATCATAGCGTAAAATCCCCCAGCCAAGACCATCGACTCCAGTCGAAATTTTTCTTGAAAAATAGTGGACTTCTTTTGGCATACCAAACCAAGCAACTGCCGCATAAACTAAATAAACACCTAAATCCATCATTGCCCCACCAGAAAAATGAGGAGAGAAAATATTTGGTTCTTCACCATCTAGGACTTGGTCATACCGAGAAGAATACTTCATATAACTAAAGTTCGCACCAATGATTTCGTCTTTTGAAGGTAAGTGATCTGTAACTTTTTTAAAGCCTTTTTCATGAATATTACGAGCAGCTTCAAAGAAGTACACTTTTTGTTCATTCGCCAGATGAATGATTTCATCCATTTCTTTTGGTGTTGAGAATGCAGGTTTTTCAACGATTACATTTTTACCAGCTAAAATAGCTTGTTTTGCCTGTTCAAAATGAAGACTGTTTGGCGAAGCAATATAAACAGTATCCATATGGGCAATTCCAAAGAATGTTACTAAGTCTGTCGCAAACTCAATATCACCCGAGTATTTTTCGCCAAATGCTTGCGCTTTTTCCAATTTTCTTGAATAAACTGCTGTTAGTTCATATTTTTTTGTACTTAAAGCTGCTTCAACAAATTGATGTGTGATCCAATTTGTTCCAATAATACCTAAATGAATCATTTTCTCGTCCTCTTTTCTTTAATTATTTTCATTCACTGGATTTTTAAACGGTGCATCCAGATCAAAAGGAATTCTTTGCTTTAATCGTACACTATCCGCGTTCACCAAACAATTATACGTAAGAACTTGGACGCCTTCTGTTTGAGCTGCTCGAATAGCCAGTGCAAATTCTGGTTGCATCTCTTGATGAATCGTAGAGACTGTTAATTGTTCAAATTGAGCAATAAACAAAACATATGTCAAGTACCCTTCTTTGTGTGCGTCTACTAATTCTAAAATATGTTTCAGCCCTCGCGTCGTTGGCGCATCCGGAAATGCTCCGACAGCTAAATTTTCTAACGTCATTCCTTTGACTTCCACAAAAATTTTTTGATTCGTTGAAGTTTCCAAATAGATATCAAATTTTGAATGATGATACACAACTTCACGTTTCAAAAAAGTAATTTCCCCCATCAGCTCAGGCAACTGGATTTTCCCATTTAAAATTCCTTCAGCAGCTAACTGATTAGGCAATTGGCTATCAATGTTGAACCAAGCGTCTTTTTTCTTAACTGCAATTAAATCATAATCTGTTTTTCTTTTAGGACTTGGCGTGTAAGTCACTGCAACTTGCGCACCTGGAAGAAACACTTCTCTTCCGCGTCCTGTATTCTTGACATGAGCAGTGATGATCTCGCCATCTGTTTTTTGACAATAGGCAATAAAACGATTGGGTCGTTCAAGAAAAGAGACGACCTCGACTTGCTGATAATCCACTTGTTGTCACCTATCTTTCTATTTAGTATCCTATCATAATTTTACTAAAAACACTTGAAAAACCAGTCGAAAGTCTTAGAGAATTTTTATCCTTTTTTCGGTAGAATGAATGTAAGCATAAAAATGACTACGAACTTTCCCCGTTTAATTTAGTTAAGAAGGAGCGATTCGATGAAAAAAAGAATTTCGTATCTGATTGGCATGTCGTTATTGACCTTGCTCGGTGGGGTCGCTGTTCAAAAAAGGCAACAAAAAAAGCAACAAAAAGCAAGTGATGTTACAACTTATGTTCGCACCTGGTATTTTCAAGATCACCTTCAGCAAAAGCATCAACTAACTGTTCTTCCTGAATACACATTAGTTTTAGATCAGCAACCAATCCAAGCAACCTTAATCGAATTAAATGCTCAAAAATTTGTTGTTCGTGATCAATATGGTTACCATCTCGTATTGACGAACCAATCGCCGATGACATTTTATGATGAAGCTGAAGATATCTCATATGTTTTGAGCAAAAAAGAGCAATAATTTATTTCAATTTTCTTGTCACAAAAATAACCTAGAAAATCACTTCAAACAATTCAATTGATTCCGGTAAATAATCCAGCTGACCAATTTGTGTCAGCTGTTTTTGTTTGTGAAGAGCGAACAAAAATTCCTCATTTTTTCATTTAGAAAAATAGTCATTTTCATTTTTTTTTGTTACACTTACTATTGATGGTTTTTACCATGAAAGGATGATCGAACATGACACCAAATCGAGAGGATTACTTAAAAATCATTTTAGAGTTGGGTGGCGATACAACCAAAGTTAACAATAAACAAATCGTATCCAGCCTGGATGTCTCGCCGGCGTCCGTTAGTGAAATGATTTCAAAACTTGTGAAAGAGCAATTAGTTGAACATTCACCCTACCAAGGCGTACAATTAACGACCGCGGGACTTTATAAAGCTAGTAGCTTGATTCGCAAACATCGTTTATGGGAAGTTTTTTTAGTTGAACATTTAGATTATCGTTGGAATGAAGTACATGATGACGCTGAAGTCTTAGAACATGTTACGTCAGAACAACTTGCAGATCGTTTAGAAAACTATTTGAATCATCCTAAGCATTGCCCTCACGGCGGCATTATCCCACAAAAAGAACAAGTTGTTCATGAAGAGCGCCGCCAAACATTAGAATCTTATCCACTTGGCACACACATTCGGATTGCTCGCGTACTAGATGAAAAAGAACTACTCGACTACCTTGTAACCATTGATCTAAATATTGATGAAGAATATGAAATCATTGATATCGCCGCTTACGAAGGCCCGATTACGATAAAGAACGAAACCAAACAAATTTCCGTCAGCTTCAAGGCGGCTAGTACCATTTTTGTTGATAAACTATAAAGGAGAACATCTGCATGTCAAATGAAAAAAATGTTTTATTTACGATTTTTGGCGGTACAGGCGATTTAGCACAACGCAAGCTGTACCCTTCCTTATTCCGCCTTTATAAAAAGGGGAATTTAAATGAACACTTTGCAGTGATTGGTACCGCGCGCCGTCCTTGGTCAGATGAACACTACCGTGAAGTAGTCAAAGAGACGATTCAATCATTGAACCCAACTGCTGAAGAAGCTGAACGCTTTGCTGACCATTTCTACTATCAGTCACATGATGTAAATGATTCTACGCATTACCAAACCCTTAAAGAATTAGCGGACGAATTGGATGAGAAATACCAAATCAGCGGAAATCGCGTGTACTATTTAGCAATGGCACCACAATTTTTTGGAACGATCGTTACACATTTGAAATCAGAAAAAATCGTTACCGAGACTGGGTTCAATCGTTTGATTATCGAAAAACCATTTGGCGCAGATTATCAATCTGCTTTTGACTTGAACCAACAAATTCGACAGGTTTTTCCTGAACAGGATATTTTTCGAATCGACCACTATCTAGGAAAAGAAATGATTCAAAATATTTCAGCTATTCGCTTTGCTAACAATATCTTTGAATCACAATGGAACAACCGTTACATTGACAATATCCAAATCACATTTGGTGAAAGTCTTGGTGTCGAAGATCGTGGTGGATATTACGATCACAGTGGTGCACTAAAAGATATGGTGCAAAACCACATTCTACAAGTTGTCGCTTTATTAGCGATGGAACCTCCTGTTGCCTTTTCTGAAAAAGAAATTCGTACAGAAAAAATCAAAGCCTTAAAAGCTGTTCGGATTTATAACGAAGATGAGGTCAAAGAAAACTTTGTTCGTGGACAATATGCAGCTGGAGAATTGGATGGACAACGTTTCAAGGCTTATCGTGATGAAGATAAAGTAGATGAACATTCTGAAACAGAAACATTTGTCGCTGGAAAATTCACTATCGATAATTTTCGATGGTCCGGTGTTCCCTTTTATATCCGAACTGGTAAGCGTTTGACGGAAAAAGGAACCCGAATCAACGTGGTCTTCAAACAAGTGCCCGTCAATGTTTTTAAAACTTCTGTTGATGAAGCTTGCGAAGAAAAAAACCTTCCACCAAATGTTTTGACCATCTACATTCAACCAACAGAAGGTTTTTCTCTTTCATTTAATGGGAAAGAAGTTGGACAAGGGTTTGATACTGAACCAATCAAGTTAGCCTTTCGAAATAGTGCTGAAATGGTTGAAAATAGTCCTGAAGCTTACGAAAAATTACTTTTAGATTCCTTAAATGGTGATGGAACAAACTTTTCACATTGGGAAGAAGTTGCTCAATCTTGGCATATCGTTGACGTAATTCGTAAAACGTGGGATCAAATCCAGCCTGATTTTCCCAATTATAAAGCTGGTTCAATGGGGCCTGATGAAGCATTCGAACTTCTAGAAAAAGATGGTTTTGAATGGATCTGGCAACCCGACCATTGGTACCGTGAACGTGGAAAATTAAATTAACAACTCTTGTGACTCAAAGAAGCACGTTTCTTATCAACAACAGTTGATAAGAAACGTGCTTCTTTTTTGTCTAGTTAGTTTACATAAAAAAGAACTATCCAACTAAATAGATAGTTCTTTCTTTTGTTCTTTTGTTCTTTTCTTATTCGAATCCTTCTGCAACAGCTTCTGGATAGTTTTCTTCAACAATTTTGGCACAACGTCCGCATAAGTGTGGTAATTTTTCATCCACACCAACATCTTTACGGATTTGGCGACAACGATCACAAACTTCTCCGTCTGCTTTTTCAACTAAAATTGCTACATCTTCAAAATCAACTGCGTCAGCTGGAGCAACTTCTCCTGCAGAGGCAATTTCAAAATAGTCAGGAGAAATAATCAACAATTGTGGAATATCAGCATCCACTGCTGTCAATAATTCACGAACTTGTTCATTTGGATAAACCGTTACTTTTGCTTCTAAAGATTTACCAATCAATTTTGCGTTTCTTGCTTCTTCCAAAGCTTTCAACACTTTGTCACGGAAATCCATAAATGCTTCCCAAGTATCCATCAATTCAGCTTGATTTGAAAATTCTTCATAACCAGGCAATTCACTCAATTGTACATAGTCTTCTTCTTCTTTTAAGAATGACCAGATTTCTTCTGTTGTATGAGGAATGATTGGTGTTAATAATTTTGTTAATGCAACAGCAGTTTGGTAGAAGACAGTCTGCATACAACGACGTTGATAGTCATTTTCTGACTCGATATAAACAACGTCTTTGGCAAAATCTAAATAGAATGCAGATAAATCAACGGTTAAGAAATTCATCACTGTACGATAAATATGCATGAAATTATATTTTTCATAGCCTTCATCACGGATTTCTTTAATCACTTGGTTCAAACGAACGGTCATATACTTATCAACTGAACGTAATTCATTGTAAGAAACCGCATCTTGTTTTGGATCAAAGTCTTCCGTATTAGCAATCAAGAAACGCATTGTATTTCTGATTTTGCGGTATACTTCTGCTACTTGACCTAAGATATCCATTGAAACACGAACGTCTGCTTCATAATCAACACTTGACACCCATAAACGAAGAATATCTGCACCGAATTGTTTGATTACTTTATCAGGAACAATCGTATTCCCTAAAGATTTACTCATCTTGCGTCCTTCACCATCAAGTGTGAAACCTTGAGAAAGAACTGAGCGATAAGGCGCTACACCATTGATTGCTACACTCGTTGTAATACTTGAGTTGAACCAGCCACGATATTGGTCAGAACCTTCCAAATACATATCTGCTGGGAATGATAATTCTGGTCGTTGACGTAAAACAGCTTCATGTGAAGAACCAGAGTCGAACCAAACATCCATGATATCAGTTTCTTTAGTAAATTCGCCTTTTGGTGAGCCAGGATGTGTAAAGCCTTCTGGTAAAAGATCTTTCGCCTCTTTTTCAAACCAAATGATTGAGCCATGTTCTGCAAATAGTTTTGCCACGTGCTCGATTGTTTCTGGTGTAATGATTGCCTCACCATTTTCCGCATAGAAAATTGGTAATGGTACACCCCATGCACGTTGGCGAGAGATAACCCAGTCCCCACGATCACGAATCATGTTGTACAAACGAGTTTTCCCCCATGGGATAATCCAATCTACATTTTCAACTTCATCTAAAATGTTTTGGCGGAAGTCATCAATTGATGCAAACCATTGTGGTGTTGCACGATAGATAACTGGTTTTTTTGTACGCCAGTCATGTGGATAGCTATGTGTAAAGAATTCAATTTTCAATAACGCGCCTTTTTCTTCAAGCAACTCTGTAATCATTGGATTTGCTTTATCATAAAAAATGCCTTCAAAGCCTGGTGCTTCATCAGTAAACACACCTTTAGAATCTACTGGTGAAACAACTGGTAATTTATATTTATTCCCAGCAATGTAGTCATCTTCCCCGTGTCCAGGAGCAGTGTGAACTAAACCAGTTCCTGCTTCTAATGTTACATGGTCACCTAAAATAACTACAGATTCACGATCATAAAAAGGATGTTGTGCTGTCATGAGTTCCATCTCTTTACCAGAGATTTCCTTCAGTACAGTAACATTTTCCCAACCAATTTCAGCTTGAACTTTTTCTAATAAATCTTTTGCTACAACAAACTTGCCTCCGTCTGCTTCAACTAGAACATAAACAAAGTTTTCGTTTACAGCGATTCCTTGGTTTGCTGGCAAAGTCCATGGCGTTGTTGTCCAAATAACAAATGACGTATCTTCATCTAAGATTCCTTTGCCATCTTTCACTTTAAAAGCAACAAAGATTGATGGTGATTTTACATCTTTATATTCAATTTCAGCTTCGGCAAGAGAAGATTCACTTGATGGAGACCAGTAAATTGGTTTTAATCCTTTATAGATATAACCTTTTTCTGCCATTTTTCCAAACACACGAATTTGTGCCGCTTCGTACGATGGATCTAATGTTACATAAGGATGTGCCCAATCTCCAGCAACACCTAAGCGTTTAAAATCTTCACGTTGCTTATCAACTTGAGAAAGCGCATATTCACGACATTTTTCTAAATACTCAGTGATTGGCATTTCTTTACGTTTGATACCTTTGTTTGCTAATACTTGTTCGATTGGCAATCCATGTGTATCCCAGCCTGGAACGTAAGGTGCACGGAATCCAGACATTGATTTTGAGCGAATGATAATATCTTTACTAATTTTATTCAAAGAGTGACCTAAATGAATATTACCGTTCGCATAGGGAGGTCCATCATGTAGAATAAAACTTGGTTTGCCTTCATTTAATTCTTGTCTTTTTTGGTAGATGTCTACTTCTTCCCATTCTTTTTGCCATTCACCTTCACGGTTGGGCAAATTTCCACGCATAGGAAATTTTGTTTTTCCTAATTGTAATGTCTCTTTCATTTTCATAAAAGAACTTCACTCCTTTGATTTTTTCTAAACGCAAAAAAGGCACGTGCATCCCAAAGGGACGAACATGCCGTGGTACCACCCAAATTTAAGTTACAAAAAACGTAACTTCTTCGAGACCAATAACGAGGTCAGCCGTTACTTCTTACTTTTATTTCAGAAATAATTAAGGTAGAGGATCTTTCACTTTGTAGGGTCTTGCCAAACTCACACTATCATTGGCTCGCTAAAAGAATTCAAAGTGCTTTTCTGTTCTACTCGTTTTCGTCAGCAATAACAGAGAGATCAATTTCTCTCGTATCAAATGTTTGAACTGCTGGAGACTCTAACGTTTCTGATTCTGAGTTTACAACAGGATTATTTTCATTGTCAAGCTGTTTTGCCAAAACTTCTTTAATCACTTCGTGGCTATCATTCACATAACTTGAGAATGGTTGTAAAATTTCATCCCACTCAGGACTCTTCACTTGTTCTAGTTGTGATTCTAACATCAAGCTGATACGTTGGTGGAAGACACGTGTCCGTTTTTTCAAGTCTTCCGTTTCTGTTGCAAGTTGTTTTGCTTTTTCAGTCGCATCTGTTAAGATTTGACGTGCTTTTTCTTCCGCATCAGTTGTTAGTTGGTGTGCGCGTTTTTCAGCATTAGCAACTAATTCATCCGCTTTATTTTGAGCAGATGTCACAATAACTTCTGATTCTTTGCTTGCACTTGTTTTCACTTTATCTGCTGTATCTTGTGCAACAATAATTGATTGGTTCAATGCATCTTTTAATTCATTGAAGTACTCTAATTTTTCTTCAGAATGTTTAATTGCTTTTTCTAATTCACGATTTTTAGTTGTTGCTTCCTCATAGTCACGAACAACTAAATCTAAAAAATCATCTACTTCATCTTGATTATACCCACGCATTTTTGTTGGGAATGTTTTATTTTGAATATCTAATGGAGTTAAAGCCATGAATAAACCACCTCTTTGTTTTATTTGCGTAATACACCAAATAATACCCTATATTTTTCTTTTTTCGTTTTTCCCTCAAGTTCTTGAATCTGGATTCGCCCATATCCACGAATCGAAACAATATCTAATAATTCAAGAATAAAATCTGGTCGTGTGTTTTCCGTCCAGTTCACTTTCACTTTACCAGATTCAATCAATTGTTTCGACCTTTGCCTAGAAATATTATAGATTTCTGAAATGACGCTATCAAGGCGCATCGAAGTCACTGTTCCTCTTTCTTGTGTCCAACTATCTTTCGGCAATAACATTTCTGTATAAGCAATTGGTTCTAATCGAGCCGTTACTTTACCAATTTTCGTTATTTGAGCAACAACAAAGTGTTCAATCTCTCTTGCAACAAAGATTTGCCATCGTTCACCATCTGAGATAATATCTCCAAAATAAGCACGCTTAATGCCAGTACCTACCAATGTACCTAATATTTTTCCATGACTTAAGCTAGCAAATTTACTAGGATAGTGCACCTCATACAAGCTCACTTCAAAATCGTCTTCAGTAGGTTCGTAATACTCCGGATAAATCAAGCATCGTTTTCTCTCCGCTTGTTCATATCCACCATAAAACGTAAAACGCAGCTCACTGTCTTGGCGAATCAAAGTTTCCAAAATATAAGCTTGTCTTGGATCTAAGAAATCAGTTAAGTACGGTGCATATTGGCTTTGTACTTGCTCAATCCAATCGCCAACCGAATCAATAAATGTCCGTTCTTCCGTTCGAAAATGTTGGTAGATATTTTCATCCATACTACTCACCTCCTAAAACTATAAAAGTGAAACAATAATCATTGTTAATCCTTGGCTAGCTAGATTCAAAATAATAACTGCCACCATGATTGTAAGGTCGATTGGTCCAAAGCGTAAATTTAATCGATCAAACAAGCTAAGGTAAGGTTCACAGATTCTGGATAAAAATTTTCCAAAAGCTGATTGATACCCTCCAGGAAACCAGGACAACAATGCATAAATAACTAATAAAATAGTATATAGATAAACTGCATCATTAAGTAGATTAAGCAAACGATAAATTAAAATGGTCCTTCCTCCTCTTACAGATCAAAAATATTTGCATCTGCGAATGTTTGAGCAGTTGAACTATCAATTTCCATACCAGTTGGTGTACAAAGAAACATTTCATCGCCAACCCTTTTGATGTCTCCATCCAATGCGTAAACTGTTCCAGTTAAGAAATCAACAATGCGACGTGCTTGTTTTTCTTCCACTAAATGGAAGTTCACTAATGTCGCTTCACCAGCAATGATTTTTTTAGCAATCATCATTGCTTCTGAGTAGGCACGTGGTTCCATCACTGTGATTTTATTTGCCAAATTAGTTTTCGGTTCATAAGATTGACGAGCAGTCTTTTCTTCTTGTTTCACTGGTCGTGTTGGAGCTTGACGAAGCTCAATTACTTTCTTCTGCTCAACAGTCGGTTTTTCCTCACGTATCGCATAATGCGAAGTATTGGTAACTGTTTGAGTTGCCTCACGCGTTGGTTTATTAACTGTTGGTTTTACTGTTTTTTGTGTTTGTGACTGAGTCACCGTTTGTTTTTTTGTTTCAGGAAAATCTGGATATTCGTACTCTTCTTCATCGGCTAATCCGAAAAAATTAGCAATTGCTCCTCTATTTAAAAGTGGCATGACTCTTCCTCCCTTATTTGTCCTTGAATAGCGCTGTACCTACACGGATAAATGTTGCTCCTTCTTGTATCGCAATCGGAAAATCTTGACTCATTCCCATACTTAATTCTTCACACGGTGCATGAGCAAATCCTTGCTGATGGACAAGGTTACGTAAGTCTTCAAGTGTTCCAAATACTTTGTGGATTTGTTCAACAGAAGCATCTTTGGGGGCCATAGTCATCAAGCCAATTACCTTGATTTTTGAATAATCACCTAAAGATTCAACAAATGAAAGCAACTCATCTGGAGAAATTCCATGCTTGGATTCCTCACCTGATACATTTACTTCAATAAAGCAAGCCAATTCTTTCTCAGCCCTCTTTTGGATTTCTTCTGCTAATTTCAAACTATCCAGCGCATGAAAATAATCAATTTCATTTACAATCAATTTTACCTTCCTACGCTGTAAATTACCAATCAAATGCCATTTTATTTCAGGAAAATCAACTAAATCTTGCTTCTTCTGTAATAATTTGTCTACACGATTTTCTGCACAATGCAGAACACCCGCCTCAACAAGTTGTTTGGTCGTATCTGAATCAACTGATTTTGTTACAGCAACTAATTGAACTTCTTTCGGATTTCGATGAACAAGAGCACACGAATCCTGAATTTCTTGCTCAATTTCTTGCAAGTTGTCAGCAATCATGTGCTCTTTCCTCTCCTTTATCGCTTGCGACGGAAAAACGGTGGCGTATTTAATTCGTCATCGTCATTCGCTTTTGTTTCTTCGCGGCTGAATGTATCAAAATCTTTTTTTTCAACATTATCAAAGTTTGATTCTTCAACTTTAGGACGGACATTTTGTTCACGTCTGATATCCCAGTCACCAAAGCTGTTTTCATCTTCAGTTGAAGTTGGTTTTGCTTGGTCCATATCTAAGATTGGTTTTTGAGCTTGTGATTGCATTTGTTGTCTAGCTGGACGGCTAGACTTACGCTCCTTTTTTGACTCATCAATACCTGTTGCAATAACCGTTACGCGGATTTCATCGCCCAATTCTTCGTTAATTGATGTACCTAAGATAATGTTTACATCACCTGTAGCAGCATTGGCAACAATATCAGACGCATCTTGTGCTTCAAATAATGTCATGTCTAGCCCACCAGTAATGTTCAACAATACTTGTTCTGCTCCATCGATTGATGTTTCAAGAAGTGGAGAAGAAATAGCTTTCTTCGTTGCTTCAATGACACGTTCTTCACCGCTGGCAACACCAATTCCCATTAATGCAGTTCCTTGATTTTCCATCACAGTTTTAACGTCAGCAAAGTCAAGATTCACATAACCTGGTGCAGTGATTAGATCAGAAATTCCTTGAACACCTTGTCGTAAAACATTATCTGCTTCACGGAATGCTTCAAGCATTGGTGTCTTCTTATCAACAACTTCAAGTAAACGATTGTTTGAAATAATCAATAATGTATCGACATTTTCTTTCAATCGAGCAATACCTTCAGCAGCGAAACGTCCACGTTTAGGACCTTCAAAAGTAAATGGTCGTGTAACAACTCCCACTGTCAAAGCGCCTAATTCTTTTGCAATTCCTGCAACGATTGGTGCAGCACCGGTACCAGTACCTCCACCCATTCCAGCAGTGATAAAAATCATATCTGCGCCATCTAAAGCTTCACGCAATGATTGTTCACTTTCTTCAGCAGCTTTTTGGCCAACTTCTGGTTGAGAACCAGCACCAAGACCACGTGTATATTTAGGGCCTAATTGAATAACAGTTTCAGCCTTTGAATTTTTTAATGCTTGAACGTCTGTGTTGGCTGTGATGAATTCAACACCTTTAACGTTTTCTTCAATCATACGGTTTACAGCATTTCCACCGCCGCCACCGACACCGATGACTTTGATAACTGCGCCGTCATTGATATTATTATCAATTGAGAATTCCATGTTTTATTCCTCCCAGGATGAATTAATCAAAAATATTTGTAAAGAAACCTTTGATTTTACTTGTTACGTTTTCACCAGATTTTTTTTCTTCTGGTTCTTCATAAGTTACCTCTTCAGCTGATTCGTAAGAGTCATAAGAAGGTGCTTCATGTTCAGTAACTGATACATGCTGAATGGCTGTTTCGCCAGTAACTGCTGATTTAGCAAGTTGATATACTTCACTTAAGTTTGCTGAATAATCAACAATACTAATGACGTTTGTAAAGACTGGATTTCTTAGTCCCATATGGTTAGGAACATACAGTTTTACATTAACACCAAAAATTTCTTGTGCTAGTTCAACTACGCCTGGCAAGCTAGCCGCACCACCTGTTAATATGACACCACCAGGTAATTCCAACGCTTCGATTTGATCCAAAGCATCTTTTGCTTTATTAAAGATTTGTTCCATACGAGCTGAAATTACTTCTGATAGATAACGTTCATCAACCTTGACAGGTTCTGATTGTCCAATTACATCCACAGGAAATTCTTCGTTTTCTGATGTTCTTTCTGGATACGCATCACCATAATTAATTTTTAATGCCTCTGCGTTGTTGAATGAAGTATTCAAAACGATTGAGATATCTTTAGTGACAAATTCGCCACCTTCTTGATCTGTGTTTGTAAATTTCAATTGTTTGTCATGCATAACAGCCGTTGTAGTTTGGCCACCACCCATGTCAATAACAATCGTTCCAAAATCTTTTTCTCCGTCAGAAAGAATCGTTTCCGTTAAAGCTAACGGTGTAATTACTAATTCATTGACAATTAAGCCAGCTTTTTCGACGCACTTTCTGATATTGTGAACAATCGTTTTTGGTCCAGTAAATAATAGACCAAACATTTCTAAGCGCACACCGATCATTCCTCGAGGATCTCTAATCCCTTCAAAACCATCTACAGTAAAGTCTTGTGGCAAAATTGACACGATCTGACGTTCAGGAGGAATTGAACGAACAAGGGCAGCTGAAGCCACATTTCTGACATCTTCATCGGTGATTTCTTTTGAATCCCCATTTACTGCAATCATTCCTTGGCAATTTTCGACTTCAAGCATATTTGCAGGTAATCCCACACTGACACCCTTAATTTGAATGCCGGCTTTTTCTTCTGCTTGTCGTACTGCACGTTGAATTGCTTGAACTGTTTTATCAATATCAACGATAATGCCGCGGTTAATCCCTTCTGATTTTGCGTTTCCTACTCCAATAATATTCATTTGGCTGTCGATATATTCAGCCACGACAACTTTGACAGATGTCGTTCCAATATCAAGGCCTACATACATTCCTGTTTTTGCCATGAATGGGATTCCCTCCTACTTACTATTCCATATACAAGCGAACAACTAACGTTCGTTTTTAAATATACTATATTATAGATATTCACTGCTTTCAATTCTACCATAAATTAATAGTTTTTAGAAAGTAGATTATCACTTTTTAAGGTTGTTTTATTGATTTTCGATTGAACTACTTGAAGATGGCGTTGACTCATCAGCTTGTTGGTCTGCTTCAGTTGACTCACCAGACTCTATTTCTGTTGATGTGACAGCATTTTGATTTGTTTCTTCGTCAGCGGAAGTTTCGGTTTGCTCTTCTGTACTATTTGAGTAAGGATAAGAAAAAATTCCAACTTCCATGTCAATCACACCATTTTCTTGCATCTCTTTAGCAACTTGTGGGTAATATTTCATTTGACTAGCCAAATTCGTGATATTCACTAATACCTGATTACCATCGTTCATGTTCATCTGAAGTAAATTTTCATTACTTTCTGTGGGTGCATATTTAATTTCTGAAATGGCTTTTTGTAGCTCAGCAGAAAGTTGATTGTATTGTTTTACCAAGGCCTTAATTTTTGCATCACTTTTGAAGTCTTCAAGAATCGGTAAATTTTTCGTAGGGTTATCTACTTTTTGATCTAAAACAATGCCATTTTCAAGTACAGGATAATACTTGTTTTCAGTAGCAATTAACGCAATATCTTTATATTCCGTGATTGCTAGCTCAAATTGATTGATTGAATGAAAACTAATTTCTGCTGTCTTCACTCGAGGTTGTTCAGTTTTCAATTCTTTTACATGTTGATCTCTGTCCCAATATTGTGTCCACAAATTGTCACCAATTCTTAACTTTGATTCAGCGATCACTGTCTGATTAGAAATGAGCTCATTTCCAGTTACAGTAACTGCTTCTAGCTTACTATATGGTGAAATATAATAAATCAAAAATAACAACGGAATCCCTAAGATTGTTATAATTAATGACAGTCTACGCATCAAGACTTTGTTACGCTGATTTTTCAAATTAGGCAATCGATTTAAGAAAGAACCATTATATGGACCTGTCTGTTTTGTTGACTCTTCTGGTTCAGTCAGAAACGCTGGAAGTTCATCCTTTTCGTCTTCGTTGGACGAATCTTTTGACTGTTCTTCTTGGTTTGTAACAGATTCGTCTGAATCTTCGTGAAGTTTCTCGTCCTTTTTATGATGTTCAGCTAAATACTTTTGGTTGGCCTTTTGCCACGGAGTTAATTCATCTTGGTTATCAGATGAATTGGGTAAATCATTGGGTTCTTTCTTTTTACTCACTAAGACCACCACCTTTTACTTTTTAATAACACTTTGAACCAATTCATATAAACGTTTAGATGCGTCTGGCATCCCTTGTTTTTTTGAAGCCTGTGACATTTGCTGTTGCACTTTTTCGTCTGTCATGATTTCATTGATTGCTCTTCCTAAAGTTTCACCTGTTAACTCGCCATCTGCGATCATTCTTGCAGCACCCGCATTCACTAAGCTTTGCGCATTTTTAGTTTGATGATCATTAGTAACATAAGGACTTGGGATCAAAATTGCTGGTAATCCTAATGCTGTAAATTCTGCAATGGACGTTGCACCTGCTCTTCCTACAAGCAAATCACTACTTGCCATCACTTCAGCCATCTGTCGAATATATGGTTGAATACTGACATTGCTTAGCTTGATAGCACCAACTTGACTTTTAATTTGTTCATAGTAGCGATCTCCTGAAGCGTATAATACTTGGTAACTATCATCATTAAAGCTATCTAGGAAATTCATTACCGCTTCATTCAACTTCAACGCACCTTGGCTTCCACCAAAAATCAGAACTGTTTTTTTATCTGTTGCTAATCCGAAATTAGCTAAAATAGTCGATTTCGGTGTGTCAGCGACTTCCTGTGCGCGAGGATTACCAATCAGACTTGATTTTTCTTCTGGAAAAAATTGTGCTGCATCTTGGAAAGAAAGCGCAATATGGTCAACATAACGACTAAGAAACTTATTGGTAATTCCTGGAACACTATTTTGTTCATGAATGATTGTTGGAATATTCAACTTTGCCGCAGCGTATACAACAGCACCTGATACATATCCACCTGTTCCAATCACCACATCTGGCTGAAAATCTTTCAAGATTTTTTTTGCTTGGCGAATACTTTTCAAAAATAGTTGGACTGTTTTGACATTGTCAAATGACAATTTCCGTTTAAATCCTTGAATTTCTAAAGTATGAAAAGGAATACCAGTCTCTGGAACAATCTTATTTTCTAATCCTCGTTTTGCCCCGACATACATAAACTCAGCATCTTGATCTTGAGATTTCACATAATTAACAAAGGCTAATGCTGGATAGATATGACCACCTGTTCCGCCGCCTGTAACCAAAATTTTCATTTTTATCGCTCGTTTCTTTTCTATTTTAATTTATTGACAGCTTCCATGAAGCGCGTACCACGAATCTCGAAGTTAGGATATTGATCCCAGCTTGCATTAGCTGGAGATAACAAAATAACATCTTCTTCATCACTCAACGCTAATGCTAGTGGTACAGCTGTTTCAACATTTTCTGTTATTTCAATTACTTGAATACCGGCCTTTTGACCAGCTTCAACTAGTTTATGTTTCGTTTCGCCGAACGCAATCAACGCTTTCACATTTTGAAGAGACGGAACTAGTTCATCAAAACTATTACCTCTGTCTAATCCACCAGCTAATAAAATCATTTTTTCTGGAGCAAAACCACTTAGTGCCATTTCCGTTGCTAAGATATTGGTTGCTTTAGAATCGTTATAAAATTTTCTTCCCTGAATTTCTCCTACATATTGAGTGCGATGAGGAACGCCATGGAATAAATGCAGTGTTTGTTTAATTGCTTCCGTCGAGATATCGTATAATTTAGCAACCGTAATTGCCGCCAAAGCATTTTCAATATTGTGCGCACCAGGAACGCCTAAATCTGAAGCATCCATGATTTTTTCTTGATTATAATAAATGATTCCCTCTACGCAATACGCACCTTTTTCCAATACTTCTGTTGTCGAGAAAGGTAAGATCTGTGCTTGCGTCGTTTGAGATAACATTCGTAGTTCTTCCTGGTTCCAATTCAAAATCAAATAATCTTCAGTTGTCATATTTTTTTGAATTTCCCATTTTGCTTTTACATACTCTTCACGTGTTCCATGATAGTCAATATGTGCTTCATAGATATTTGTGATAACTGCTACATTTGGATGAAAGTCTGTAATACCCATTAGTTGAAAACTTGACAATTCCATAACAATTTTATCGTCTGCTTGTGCTTCCTGAGCTACGCTACTTGCTGGATAACCAATATTTCCGGCTAAACGAGCCATTCCCTTGCTTTCTCCAGCATTTAACAGTAATCCCGTCATTGTTGTCGTTGTCGTTTTTCCATTCGTTCCAGTGATACCAATAATTGGACATTCCGCTACCTCGTAAGCTAACTCTACTTCCGTAATTACCGGAATACCCATTTCTTGTGCCTTCGCCACCAATGGATGGTTATAAGGAATACCAGGATTCTTTACCATTACAGAAAAATCTTCATCCAAAAGTTCAATTGGATGACTACCTGTAACTACTTTGATTCCTAAAGCTAATAAATCTTGGGCCTCAGGGTTCTCATCAAATGGTTTTCCGTCGTTAACGGTGACAAGTGCGCCCAATTCATGTAACAATTTGGCCGCACTAAATCCGCTTTTTGCAAGTCCTAAGACTAGGACTTTTTTATTTTCATATGTTGTTATTTTTTTCATTTCCTGTCATCTCCTACCAAACAAGCCATAATGTAATAAGTGAAGTTCCTAAGCTAACTAACCAAAAAACAATATCGATTTTCCATTCAGACCAGCCACTCATTTCAAAGTGATGATGAATTGGTGACATTTTGAAAATTCGTTTCCCAGTTAACTTAAATGAAGCTACTTGTAACATTACACTTGCCGTTTCCATAACATAAATCAAACCAACTAATAACAACGTCCATTCTTGATTTAGCATCATTGAGATTGCTGCTAACAAACCACCTAAAGCCAAAGAACCCACATCACCCATAAAAATTTTCGCAGGTTTGTGATTGTAAGAAAAGAAACCAATTAATCCACCAACGACACTTAAACAAATAATCAAAACATCTAGTTGGTTTTGATGCCAAGCAATAAGGGCATAAGTTGCAAAAGAAATCGTTCCTAGTCCTGCAACTAAGCCATCGATTCCATCCGTCAAATTCACTGCATTTGAGAACCCAACCAACCAGAAAATTGCGAATAGCCCATAGAGAATTCCTAAGCTAATTTCTAATCCAAAAAAGTTAAGTATACCTGGGTAACCTTCTGAACGATAAACGAGATAAAAAGCTACTCCTCCAACAATTTGCCCAATCAATTTTTGAATGGAATTTAATCCCATATTTCTTTTTTTAAAAACTTTAATGAAGTCATCTAAAAAACCAATGGCACCATATAACGCTAAAACAAATAACAAAATAAAGAGTATGGGTGTTAGCTGGTTTTGCCATGCTCCCACCCAGATGCCAGTTAAGATTGCTGCAATTAGGAACACTAAGCCACCCATCGTCGGAGTCCCGGCTTTGATGTTATGCCATTTAGGTCCTTCTTCACGAATCGCCTGTCCTTGTTTTTTCATTTGAAAGTAGCCAATAAACAATGGCATTACTGCAACTGTCATCGCAAAGCTACTCACAATGGGAATTAATGCTTGTGTCCATTCCATGCTTTTTTTCTCTCCTATTTCTTTTCTTACTCTTTTAAAGTAAAGTGTAATTTTTTATCGGTAATTTTTTCATACGGCGCGAGACTTTGCTCGGTACAATAACCATCACCATCAAAAGTGACTTCAATGCCAAGAATTTTGCCTAACTTCATAATATCGGCTTTTGACCAACCAGTAACATCAGGCATCAGTTCATCGCCACCCGTTTGTAGAATCAATTTTTCTCCCAGAATGAGTTTGTCGCCGTTGGAAGTTGATTGCTTGATAACTTTCTTTCCGTTACCAATCACTACTGGCTGTAAGCCGCTCTTTTGCGCATCAGCCGCAGCAATATCTGATTCTAAATTGCGGTAATCAGCAACCACCACTTTTTCTGTTTGATCCGTCGTTTCTTTAGTGTCGCCTTCTGTTTCTTTGAAGTCCATCGCACGTTTCATTAATGGATTTGCAATTTTTGCTAAAGCCATTCGATCATATGTTTTTGGATGTTTCATCGTTAGATAAAGAACATATTCAGGATCTTCTGAAGGAACCATTTCAACGATTGAATAAAGATAAGAAGTATCTCCAACTTGATAACCACCAGAGTCAGAAGCAATCTGTGCTGTACCAGTTTTTGCTGATACGTTATACCCTGGTACAGAATAAACACCATAAGCACTTCCGTAATTTTCACTTTCAACAACATCACGCATATATTCACGTACTTTTTCTGTCGTTTCTTTTGAATATGGTTGTCCTAATACTTCTGTCTGAGTTGTTCGTTCTTCTCCAGTTTGTGGATCAACGATTTTACTGATGAATCTAGGTTGAAGCATCGTTCCATTGTTAGCGATTGAAGAAAATGCCTTCATCATTTGAAAATTAGTTACACCAACTGCTTGACCATATGCACTCATTGCTCGGTCAACAATATTTTCTGTTGGCAATGTGCCTGCATTTTCGTCGTCTAGTCCAGAGTGAGTACTTTGACCAAAGCCAAGTTTTTGAAGATAGTTGTACCAACGTCCACCTAGTCTTTGTTCTAAAATAACCATCCCCACGTTACTTGACCAAGATAGTGCTTGACGCATTGTCAATACACCTTTTTCACCAAAGTCATGGTCATTGATAGTTGCATCAGCCACAGCGATTTTACCAGAAACAAATGTTTCGTTTTCGTTGTACTCGCCTTCTTCGATAGCCGCAGCAGTCGTAAAGACTTTCATTGTCGAACCTGGTTCATACCGATCCTGTACTAAGAAATTACGCCAAACAGCATTTTCGTCATTTAGCCCCTCCATTGTTTCGGGGTTAAAGGTAGGGCGTTGACCCATTGCTACGATTTCACCAGTTTTAGCTTCCATTAAAACAGCAGTCAGCTCTTCAGGTTGATATTCTTGATTGACTTGATCCATCAAAGTTTCTAAATAACTTTGTAATCTACTATCTAGAGTGGTATAGATATCCTGACCATCTTTAGAAGCAACTTCATCAGCAACCGTTCCTGGTAAAGGATTTTGATATTTATCTTTTTGATAAACAATCTTGCCATCTTTCCCAGTTAAAATATCATTATAAGCGGATTCTAATCCCAAACTACCGACTAGCCCATTGCCTTCCTTATTAGGAATTGCAAATCCAATAAAGTGGGAAGAAAACACACCATTTGGATACATGCGAGACTTGTGAGAATCAAAATAAAGACCAGCTAAACCAGCCTTTTTCATTTGTGACTCAATCGTCTGCTTTGTTTCCTGCGTGATATTCTGTCCGTAATTACCAAATTCAACTTGATATAACTCATTATCCGCTCCATTTTGCAAGATTTTTAGTGCGGCATTTTTCTTAATTGATAAATTATCACTTAAAATTGTTGCGATTTTACTAAAATCTTTTTCTTGAGCATAAAGTTTTTTATTTTCAGACGTATATGTTTTTGAAAGAATTGCTTTGATGGAATAAGAGGTCGCATCTTCAGCAATTGCAATACCATTTCGGTCATAGATTGTGCCTCGTTTCGCCTGCACAACTTCACTTCCTCGGTAAAGCTGCTCTGTTTTTTCAGATAACGAAGTACCAGCCACGTGACCACCTATTATAATGTACGAGAAACGGACGGCAAATAAAAAGAACAACCCAATACTCGTAGCAAATAAAATGATACCTACTTTTTTGCGATTGTTCATCGGATTTTGATTTTTCTTTTCCATAAACCGCCGAAATTTATTTTTAAGACTCATTTACTTCACTTTCCTTAAATTGTCGTCATTAATTGACAATCCTTTTTCTTCTGCGATTTGTTTTACGCGTTCTGTACGCGAAAGTTCATTCTTTTCTTGTTCCAAAGTTGTTTTTTCTGTTTTCTTTTCAGTAATATCCGTTTGGATCGAAGTAATTGCTTGTTCAGCACCACTAATGTTGGTTCTTAACATAATTGTCAAAACGGACAAAGAAATTAGCATAACAATTAAACCACTGATAACTAATTTTTCTAAATTAGAAATTCGTTTCAATCGTCTAGCAGGTGATTGAGGTAGAACAACTTCTTGACTAGAATCTGGCAGTTGTTCAGCTTGATCCACCATGTCGGGGAAATCATATGGATATTCATGTGCTCTTTTTAGTTCTGCCATTATTCTACTCCTCTGTCACTCGTATTTTTTCCGCAATTCGCAGTTTTGCACTACGTGAACGATTGTTTTCTGCTAATTCTTCTTCTGATGGAAGGATTGGCTTTCTAGTGATTACTTTTAATTCCGGTTGAAACTCCTCAGGAACAACTGGTAATCCTGGTGGTAGATCTCTAACTGTACTGTATTCTTTGAATAAACTTTTAACGATTCGATCTTCTAATGAATGGAACGTAATCGCACTGATTCGACCATTTAATTTCAATAATTTGATTGCTTGTTCTAAAGAAGTTTCTTCTGCTCCAAGTTCATCATTTACCGCAATTCGAACTGCTTGGAAAATTCTTTTTGCAGGATGACCACCTTTTCTCCTAGCTGGGGCTGGAATCACACGTTTGATGATTTCAACTAATTCGCCAGTTGTTTCGATTGGCTTTTCTTTTCGTACACGCTCAATTTCACGAGCGATTTGTTTCGAAAATTTTTCTTCGCCATAACGAAAGAAAATTTTTACCAGTTCTTGATAAGAATATTCATTGATAACATGAAAAGCAGAAATTGGTGCTGACTGATCCATCCGCATATCTAATGGTGCATCCTGGTGGTAACTAAACCCACGTTCGGCCTCATCTAATTGAGGTGAAGAAACACCTAAATCATACAAAATCCCATCGACTTCTGTCACTTCTCGTTCAGCTAACTGAAGTTCTAACTCCCTAAAATTAGCCTTGATAAAAGTAACCATTCCTTTTTCAACATATGGCGCTAACCGTTGTTTTGCATGGTCAATTGCCTTTTGATCCTGATCAAAAGCATAAAGATGCCCATCGGTGTTCAATTGGCTTAGTAAATATTCACTATGTCCGGCACCGCCTAAAGTACAGTCTACATAAGTCCCGTTTGGTTTAATGTTTAAGCCATTTACGGTTTCCTTCAACATGACTGTATAGTGTTGAAATGTTTCAGTCATTGGTCAGCCTCTTCCTATTCTATAGTCCAAAATCAATCATATTTTCAGCAATTTCATCGAAGTTACTCTCAGCTTCATCAGAAAATGTTTGCCAACGTGATTCGTCCCAAATTTCGATTCGATTTGAAACACCAATCACTACGCATTCTTTTTCTAGACTTGCATGACTTCTCAAAGTGCTGGGAATGTTGATACGACCTTGTTTATCAAGTTCGCATTCAGTGGCAGCCGAATAAAAAAACCGCACAAAAGTACGTGCATCTTTTTTGGTTAACGGCATTTCGCTAAGCTTATCTTCTAAGTTTTCCCACTCGCTCATTGGATAGCCAAAAAGACAGCCATCTAAGCCACGAGTTAGTACGAACTTTTCACCAAGCTCATCACGAAGTTTTGAAGGCACGATCAAACGACCTTTTGTGTCAATATTATGCCGATATTCGCCCATAAACATTGAAACTACCCCCATTCCTCCACTAACTAAAATTAGTCTACCACAATCCCCCACTTTCTACCACCTTTTCTGGAAAATCTGAGACGAACTTTTTTTACATTAACTATTTTTTAAAAAATCAAGCTGCGAAAAATCTTTTAAAAGACTTTCCACAGCTTTTTTGACGTTATAAATAACTCACAATGTTGAACACAATGAGCACTAAATACAAAATGATTGTTAGCAAAAAAGTTAACCGCCACGTCATTTTCAGATAACGTGAATAAACAATTTCTTCATAATAGTATGCCTGAAAAACTGCAATACAAATTCCTAAAAGTAGTACAGAAATAATAAAAAAGGGTAAAACTGAAATTGTGCCCATATTTCTTGAGAGTTCATGCATTCCTCCCCACAGAAATGGGACAGATAAATCAGGAGCCTTTAAATTAAAGCGGCGATTCAATGCAAAGATTCGCACTAAAAATTGGCAACCAAATAAAACGATTGCCGGAAAGATATACCAAAATAATACAATTGGTGTAAAAGTACCCATGTGATGAAAACTCCTTCTTTCTAATTGCTCTAAGTATACTGCAAATACTTTACACAACTATTTCATTTTATTTAATTTATTGTGATTATCATTTTCAGACCATCACTTTTGTTTCTTGTCTATTACAGTCAGATTATTTTTATAGTAGAAACTAGTAAATAACTTGACAGCTGTTACTAATTAGACAACATCTAAAAAAGAGCTTATCATAATTTTCATCTGTGAACCACCGTTTTAAAAAGTCATTCTTAAATATTTTATTTTTAACAACGAAAAATTTACTTCGTAACTTGAACAAAAACACAAAAGGTTGTACACTATTGCTAATGAATCTAACTTAAGGATGAACGCGATGAATAATAAAAAGCAAACAAGTACTTTTTCTAAAGTAACAAAAGTAGTGATTTGGACAATGCTGATTTTAACTGTTGGCTCAGTTGTACTAACTGCTGTAATGAGCGTATTATAAAAAAGAAGCACCAGCTATTCTCTTGCTTTCAAGAGAGAGCTGGTGCTCTTTTTTATTTATTATGATTTTTTTTTGCCATTTTCAATAACTCTTTGGCATGCTCAATCGTCAATGGCGTAATTTCACTTCCAGCTAGCATCCGAGCAATTTCTTCAATTCTTTGTGGTTCAGCAAGTTCTGAAACTGAAGTTTGTGTTCGACCTGCAACAACATCTTTCACAATATAGTATTGGTAATCAGCAACCGCTGCAACTTGCGGAAGATGCGTGATACACAAAACTTGAGAATATTTTGAAATCTGCGCAATTTTGTCTGCGATTGCTTGCGCCACTCGACCGCTTACCCCAGTATCTACCTCATCAAAAATAATACTTGTCACGCCTTGTTCCGAAGAAAAAATCGTTTTTAACGCTAATAACATTCGCGATAATTCTCCTCCAGAAGCAACTTTCACTAAAGGTTTTAATGGTTCACCAGGATTTGTCGTTATGTAAAATTCAACTTGGTCAAATCCATTTTGGTCAAAGGTTGTTTCTTGTTTAGCAAAACGAACTTCAAACTCTGTATTTTCCATGTACAACCCTTTTAGTTCTTGTAAAATTGACGTCTCAAGTTCCTTAGCAATTTTTTGTCGTTGCTCACGCAAAATCATCGCTTGCTGATGAAGTTCTGTTGCCTTTTCTTCGAGTTCTTTTTTCATTTTCTCTAACTGACCCTCAGAAAAATCAGAGTCACCTAACTCTTTGGTGATATCCTCATAGTAAGTTAAGATTGCTTCAATTGACTCGCCATATTTTCGTTTCAATTGACGGATTACTTCTAATCGCTGATTTACCTCTTCCAAGCGATTATCATCAAGTTCCAAATGATCAATTTGACGACTCATATCTCCAACTGCATCTTGTAACAAGTAGTACGCATTTTGAATGTTCTCAAAAATCGCTTCATACTCTGGATCTAAATGTGCAATCCCCTGCATTTCTGAAACCGCTCGTCCAATTCCATCCACGCTACTCTGCTCACCATTATCCAGCGCGCCATATCCAGCATTCAAGCTATCCACGATTTTCTGATAATTACTTAATTTATCGCGTTCCTCAACTAATCGTTCTTCTTCACCTAGTTGAAGCTTCGCAGCCGCAATCTCTTCTTGCTGAAAATGAAGCATATCCATACGCTGAACAAAAGACTTCTCATTTTGCTGAACTTTTCGCACTTTAGCTTCTAACGTTCGATAATGTCCGTATAATTTTTGATACATTTTTTTCTTCTGTTGGAAGGCTGTATCACCGAATCGATCTAGTAAGATTAAATGTGATTCAGGCTGTAATAGTTCTTGATGTTCATTTTGTCCTTGAATATCAACTAAAAAAGCGCCAATTCGTCGTAAATTTGCCAAAGTCACAATGTGTCCATTGACGCGACAAATATTTTTACCTGTCAAAGCCATATCTCGTCGAACGATTAGGTTATCTTCATCTGATTCAATTCCTAATTCTTCCATTAAATCAGAAAATCCCGGCTGTTTAGGCAACTCAAAAAGGCCTTCAAGAATACACTTATCTGCACCTTGACGAATATAATCACTTGAGCCGCGATCACCTGCTAGTAATCCCAAAGCATCAATGATGATTGATTTCCCAGCTCCAGTTTCGCCAGTTAGTGCCGTCATCCCTTCGTGAAAAGACAATTGCAACTCGGGAATAATCGCAAAGTTGGTAATACTAATTTCTTGTAACACAGCAATCACCCCTTAATTACAAGTAATGTAAGAAATCTTTTTTTAATGACACTGCATCTTCTTCTGTGCGTGTAATCATCAAAACATTATCGTCATCATTAATGATCGAAAATAGTTCTTTCTTGTAGCACTTATCGATTAGGTTCGCCGCTGCAGAAGCATTCCCAGGTAATGTTTTCAAAATGACAAATTTTTCCATCTGATCCACTGCAACAAAAGCATCTTTTAAAATTTTTTCTAATTTTGTTTGAACATCTTCACTTGTTTCTGCCGGCAAACTATAACGATAACCACCATCAGAAGCAGGAACTTTAATCAACTTTAGTTCTTTAATATCCCGAGAAATAGTGGCTTGAGTCACAGAAATTCCTTTGTTTTTCAAAATTTCGACAAACTCTTCTTGTTTCCGGATATCACGTTCGCTCAATAATCGAGTAATCAAACGGTGTCGATCTTTTTTTCTCATTGCTTTTCGCTCCTTAGCTCATTCTTCTTGTTAATGATAGCTTATTTTTCCGGCTTAAGAAAGAAGAAATCTGCAAACCGCTTACTTTTGTTCAAATTGTTCATGTGCCTTAGTGACAACTGCTGAAATATCAATTGTCGGACTCATTGTTCCTTTACCAGAAACTTTTTGGAGATGTGCCAAGAATTCGATGTTTCCTTCGCCACCTGTAATTGGTGAGAAACTCAGTTCTAAGACATCGTAACCACTCGCCATTGCAAAAACTAATGTGTCTTCGATTACTTTTTGGTGCGTTTGAGCATTTCGAACAATTCCATTTTTCCCGACGGCTTCTCTGCCAGCTTCAAATTGAGGCTTAATCAGCGTAACGACTTCTCCCTGATCGGCCAGAATTGCATGTAGAGGCGGTAACATTAATTTCAGTGAAATAAAAGAAACATCAATCACTGCTACTTCTGGTACGCCCTGTTCAAAATCTTCTGGTTTTGAGTAACGAAAGTTGACGCGCTCCATCACGACTACTCGTGGATCTTGACGAATTTTCCAAGCAAGTTGGTTGTACCCAACATCTAAGGCGTAGCTCATTTTTGCACCATTTTGTAATGCCGCGTCTGTGAATCCTCCAGTAGAAGCACCAATATCTAATAAAATTTTATCTTGAACAGTTAGATCAAAAGCTTTTAAAGCTTTTTCTAGTTTAAGACCACCACGAGAAACATACGGTAATTTTTTCCCTTTGATTTTCAACTCATTCGTTACAGGAATCTTTTCACCCGGTTTATCAAAGCGTTCATTCTTTTCGTTATAAATTAACCCAGCCATGACAGAGCGTTTTGCTTGTTCTCTTGTTTCAAAAAGTCCTTGTTTAACGGCCAAAACGTCTACACGTTCTTTTTCCATTTTTTTCCTCATTTCTCCATATCAAATTGTCTGATTAATTGACGTAGCAACTCGCCATCAAATACTAAAACATCTTTTTCTAACTGTGTAACCAATTCATTGGCTTGTTGGATTTCATTTGCTAAAGCTGCATACGTTTTTTCAATTCCTAGTAAACGCGGATACGTATTTTTTCCTTCTTGCGCATCTTTACCAGCTGTCTTACCTAATTTTTCGGTTGTACTCACCACATCTAATAGATCATCCCGAATTTGAAAAGCAAGTCCGAGATGTCCAGCCAATTTTTGTAAACACATCAAAACTTCTTCTGGCTGATTAGCTAAAACACCACCTGCTAACAACGCATAGCGAATCAAGCGACCTGTTTTTCGTTCATGGACAAAGGCAAGTTCTTCTATAGTCAATTCTTGTTTTTCACCTAAAATATCTGCCGTTTGCCCGGCTACCATTCCTTGAGCCCCACTATTACTTGCCAATTGTTGAATAAGCAATAACTTTTTTAAGGGTTCTAGTTGTGTCAAACTAATTAATTGAAACGCCCCTGTCAACAGGCCATCTCCAGCCAAAATAGCAATTGCTTCACCAAAAACTTTATGGTTTGTCGGTTTTCCTCTACGTAAATCATCATTGTCCATTGCAGGTAGATCATCATGGATTAATGAGTACGTATGAACCATTTCAAGAGCCCCTGCTACTTGATATATGGGAGTAGATAATGTTTCACCAAAGGAACTTGCTGTCGCTAAAAGTAGTAATGGTCTAATTCGTTTTCCACCAGCATTAATCGAATAAAGCATACTCTCTTTCAATGCTTCATCAGTTGTATATTCCATTAAAAATTGGGTGATTTCTTGTTCAACCATCGGTAAATTGGTTGCTGAAAATTCGGTTAATTGCATCAAGCTTCCTCGCTCTCACCAAAAGCAACTTCTTCGTTTGTTTCAGTCATCATCTTAGTCAAGGTTTCTTCTGCTTTTGTCAGTGTATCTTGACATTGTTTACTTAGTTCCATTCCGCGTTTAAATGCGTCTAATGCTTTTTCCAAAGGTACATCGCCTTGCTCTAATTGCACAACGATTTTTTCTAATTCTTGCAATGATTCTTCAAATGTTGGATTTTCCATCGGTTATTCTCCTTCTTCGATTTCTTGGACTTTTGTAATAACTTGCCCATCTTGGTAGTGAACAGTCAGTAGTTCTCCTTGTTGGATTTCTGTCACACTTTTAGCTACTTGATTATTAGGTAATGTCGTATAGCTGTAACCTCGGCCCATGATTTTCAACGGGCTTAGTAAATCAAGGGACTGAACAGCTGTTTGAAAATGGCTTTTTTGTTGTTGCATATATTGTTCCATTTTTTCTTTCAAACGCTGTTGTAGATAATCGGTTTCTTGCTTAGCTGTTTTTACACGATAATCAGGAGCTACTTGTTCGAGCTGATGTTTAAGAGAAATAACTTGCTTTTCCTTTTCATAATAAACTTGTTGCGCGGCTTGTTGTAAACGTTGCTTGAAGTGATCTAATTTGATTGTTTGTCCTTCATACAGGCGTTCTGGTTGTCTGAAAACATACGACTGTCTCGAATGTTCAAAACGCTGTTGTTTCGTTTGAATTTGACGCGAAAAAGCTTGCTCTAATCGGGCTTGTCGTTCTTTGATTTTCAACAATACTTCTGATAAAACCGGCACCGCTAATTCAGCTGCTGCCGTTGGGGTTGCAGCCCGCACATCTGCAACTAAATCAGCAATCGTTGTATCTGTTTCATGCCCGACAGAAGAGATAATCGGCGTATTTGCCGCATAAATCGCCCTGGCTACCCGTTCTTCATTAAAAGGCCAAAGATCTTCAATTGATCCCCCACCGCGACCAATTATCATCGTATCAAAATTGCCTAGCGCTTCCACTCGTTCAATATTTTTCACAACATCGTCTGCCGCCTGATTGCCCTGAACTACAGTCGGAAACAATACTAACTGCGCAATTGGATAACGTCTTTTCACCGTCGTAATAATATCCCGAATAACTGCACCGCTAGGACTAGTTAGGACAGCAATTCGCTTAGGAAAACGAGGTAGCGGTTTTTTAGGTCCTTGAAACAGACCTTCTTTCATCAATTTTTCTTTTCTTTCTTCTAGCGCTTGATACAGCGCACCGACACCATCTGGTTCCATATGCTCCACATAGATTTGGTAAGAACCACCAGCTTCATAAAGTGAAATTCGACCGACGACTAAAACCTTCATTCCCTCTTTTGGTTGGAATTTAAGTTTTTGAAACGCGCCTTTAAACATAATTGCCGAGATTTTTGCATGATCGTCTTTCAAGCTGAAATATTGATGCGCGTTTGCCCGCAGGCGAAAGTTAGAAATTTCGCCAGTCAAATACACTCGTTCCAAATAAGGATCTAAATCAAATTTTCTTTTTAGATATTTAGTCAACGACGTTACTGTTAAATATTCTTGCGTCATTTACTCACCTGCTCCAAAAGCTTCAGCAGACTTAACTGTTTGATACATCAACATTGTAATGGTCATTGGCCCAACACCTCGAGGTACTGGCGTGATATAGCTTGCTAATGGCTCGACTTCATCAAACTTGACATCCCCAATTAGTTTGCCTTCTTCATTTCGATTCATTCCCACATCAATTACTACTGCACCTGGTTTGATAAATTCTTTTGTTACAAAATGACCGCGTCCAATCGCAACAACTAAAATATCTGCCTCACGCGCAAGTGCTGGTAAGTCTTTTGTTTTTGAATGTGCAATGGTAACTGTCGCATCTGCCATCAATAATAACTGTCCCATTGGCTTACCAACGATATTACTACGCCCAATTACAACGGCTCGCTTCCCAGCAGGATCAATCGAGTAAGCTTCAAACATTTTCATAATTCCATATGGTGTACAAGGAATCATGTCTGGATCACCAGCAAATAAACGACCAAGATTCATTGGGTGGAATCCATCGACATCTTTTTCAGGTCGGATTGCCAATAATACTTGTTCTTCGTTGATATGTTTTGGTAGAGGTAATTGTACTAAGATTCCATGGAATAATGGATCTTGATTATATTTTTCAATTTCTAAAAGTAATTCTTCTTCAGAAATGGTTTCTGGATAACGTTCTACTTTTGAGTGGATACCAATTTCTTTTGCAACTCGTTCTTTATTTCGAACATAAACTTGACTTGCTTGGTTTTCTCCTACTAATAAAACAACTAGACCAGGATGGATACCAACTTCATTGAGTTCATGCACTTTTTCAGCAATTTCTGTTTGCATTTTTTCTGCTAATTCTTTTCCATTGATTGTGACTGCCATAGAACCACTCCCTGAACTTTTTGTCTTTTTATTCTACCATAGAATTTGATTACCCAATAACAATGATTTTTATTTCTCAAAAAAAAGCTAGGGCCTATGCCCCAGCTTCCATTTCATTTAAAATATTGGATAATACGCCGTTCACAAATTTGCGTGAACGATCATCACTAAATGTTTTCGTTAACTCGATTGCTTCATTTAAAGCAACTGGAGCTGGAACATCGGTCACATATTTCATTTCAAAGATTGCAATGCGCAAGATAACTAAATCCATTTTTGAAATTCGATTGATACGCCAATTATTTTTTAAATGTTTTTCAATCATTTGATCTAATTCATCTTTTTTCGCACACACACCACCAACTAGTGTGTCCAGATAAACCGGAACAAATTCTGATTCTTCCTCATTAATCAATTCACGCTGATCTAACTCAATTGCATGCATGATTGCATCTTCTTTTGTTAAATCTGCATTGAAATCTAGTGGAAATAGTGCTTGCAACGCCATTTCACGAATCTTATGTCTTGATATTTCTTTATTCATTTTCGTCCTCATCGTCTTCAAAAAGTTCTTCCAGTGCGGGTTGTTCTAATTTTTCAGGTACCACTGCTACCACGTGAATATTCACTTCAGCTAAAGCCACGTCTGTCATAAATAAAACTTGTTGGACAACACGTTCTTGCATCTCCATTGCCACTTTGGGAACCGATACTCCGTATTCTAAATAGCAATAAATATCTACTTTTAAGCCATCTTCTTCATTCGCAAGATAGACACCTTTACCATGAGCTGCGCGACCCAATAGTTCAGTTACATTGCTAGCAAAAGTACCACGCATGCCATATACACCTTCTACTTTAGAAGCTGCAATTCCAATAATTACTTCAATAACTTCAGGAGCAATAACAATTTCTCCTAAATCTTGATTTGCGTTTAAGACAAGATTTTTTTCTTCTGCCATTTTTCTTCCTCCTTTTACCTAAGCACGAGATACATATGAACCGTCTCCGGTATTAACAATCAGTTTATCTCCTTGGTTCACAAAGAAAGGTACATTAACCGTTAACCCAGTTTCCATAATTGCTGGTTTCGTTCCGCCAGAAGATGTATCTCCTTTGATGTTCGGATCCGTTTCAGCAACCTCGAGAATAACTGTATTGGGTAACTCAAGACCTAAAATTTCTGTGTCGTACATGATAATGTTAACTTCCATGTTTTCTAAAATATACTTCAATTCATCTTTAATCTGTTCTTCAGGAATTTCAATTTGTTCATAGGTTTCTAAATCCATGAAAACATGGCTTCCTGCACTTTCATAAAGATATTGCATTTTTCGATTACTGATTTGAGCTTTTGCTACTTTTTCTCCAGCACGAAAAGTTTTTTCCTGTACGCCGCCTGTACGCAAGTTTTTTAATTTTGAACGAACAAATGCAGCACCTTTTCCTGGCTTAACATGTTGGAATTCAATCACTCGCCAAATCCCGCCATCCACTTCAATTGTTAGTCCTGTTTTGAAATCATTTACAGAAATCATAAATAGCCTCCTAATTCTTTACGGAGAAAAACTCCCAGCTCTGCTATCTTCTACATGCGTAAAAGTCCTTCTATAGTGTATCACTAAATCTAGCTATTTTCTATAACAAAAGTCGGTGTGCCAAGCAGGAAAAGAAATTTTTAAACATCGGGTGAAACTATAGAATAATCAATTCTTTTGGTGAGTGAGTCAGCACACGATTTCCCTCTTTTGTAATTAATAAATCATCTTCAATTCGAACGCCACCAATTCCTGGCAAGTAAATTCCAGGCTCATCAGTGATAACATTTCCAGGAACAAATTGTTTTTCTGCACGAGAAGAAACATTTGGACCTTCATGAATTTCTAACCCGATACCATGTCCAGTCGAATGACCGAACGCTTCACCGTACCCATATTTTGTAATATAGTCACGTGCTACCGCATCTAGTTGAATACCTGTAAGCCCAGGTTTTGCTGCATCTAAGACAGCAAGCTGTGCATCTAACACGATTTGATAGATTTCTTTTAACTTTTCACCAGGATCACCAATAGCAAACGTCCGAGTCATATCAGAAACATATCCTTGATAATAACAACCAAAGTCCAACGTAATCAAGTCACCTTGCTCGATTACTTTTTCACTCG
The DNA here is from genome assembly GCF_001886265.1 of Enterococcus thailandicus. Classification (GTDB taxonomy): domain Bacteria; phylum Bacillota; class Bacilli; order Lactobacillales; family Enterococcaceae; genus Enterococcus_B; species Enterococcus_B thailandicus. The sequence continues at coordinate 98,077 of NZ_JXLE01000001.1, read as the reverse complement.
CTACACCATGAGGCATGGCTGAACGTAACCCACTGGCAACAATCGTATCAAACGAAACGCTCGTTGCACCTAACGAACGCATGTAGAAATCAACCTGATTTGCTACTTCGATCTCAGTCATTCCTGGTCGAATCATTTTTAGAATATGGTCATAAGCCATATCAGCAATGCTACATGCTTTTTCAATAATCGCGATCTCTTCTTCGTCTTTTACTTCGCGTAACTCTTCAATCATTCCACTAACTGGGATCAATTCTGCATTGATAATTTCTTCTAACACAGAATATTCTAAGAAGGATACCGTTGTTTCTTCGAACGCTAAAGCATTTAAGTTTTCTCTTTTCACTAAATCAGCTACTTCATCAAAAATCGGGCCAACGTTTTTAATAATTTCAAAACCTTGTGCTTGATTAGCAGCTTGTTCTGTGTAACGGAAATCTGTAATAAAGAATGCTTTGTCCAACGTGATAACTGCTAAACCAGTAGTACCTGTGAAATTGGTCAAGTAACGAAGGTTATAGGGACTTGTAACTAAAAATGAATCCAAATTTTCTTCTTGCATTTTTTTGCGTAGTTTTTCAACACGTACCATCATCAATAAAATCCTTCTTTCTTTACTTTCTTTTTTCTATTATAGCAAATTATTGTTGTTTCTCGTATGAATATGAATGAAAAAAATTTGTTAACTTTCTTTCCTCAGCAAAAAGAAAAAAGAATTTGTTCAGCAAACGCCAAACAAATTCTTTTCCAACAAAAAACAATCGAATCATTGCTTTTTCTATTTAAAAACTTATGCTTTTTTCCCAAAGAAAAATGAAACAACTGCAACTAAAATAACTGCGCCTAAAATTGAAGGCACAATCGCCATGCCTGCAGCACTTGGTCCCCAGTCGCCAAAAATCGCTTGACCAATACTTGAACCAATCAATCCTGCGATGATATTTGTAATGCAGCCCATTGAATTTCCTCTGTTTGTGATGGCGCCAGCAATTGCTCCAATAATTGCGCCAACGATTAGTGTCCATAACCAACCCATAATCTAACCCCCTTCTTTACAAGATAATTTTATCATAATGATTTTCTTACGAGCAAATGATTGAATTTTACTCCAAGAACAAAACAGAAAAAGAACGAGTAACTTTTCCTAACAGAAAAATCACTCGTTCTTTTTTATTTACGTTTAAAGATATTGCGAACGCCTCTCTTAACAACATCAAAGAGACTCAAAGATTTGACCATGTGATCAGGATCAACATAATTACGGACTGCTCTTAAAACGACTTTTGGTTTTTTTGATGAAAAAGAGTACGTACCATTTCTTTTTGTTTGAATAGCATACCGAGGTATCCATTTACCCTTAAACATTACAGAAGCAATCACGTAATCGACTTCTTCCCAAGGGATTTGAACAAACTTGCGTGCATCTCTTTCATTATAAAATTCAAACCCTTTATCACCAATCATGATTTTCCCATATTCAGTAATTCCTAAATAAGAAGTAGCATTGACTGTTAAATCGACTTTTGTATTGATTGATTGTACCATGCTAATATTAACTCCATTCAAGTTATTCTCTGTTCCAACAGAACAAAATGCTCGTCAGTATCATTACAATTATAGACATTTCTAAAAAATAAAGCAATGCAGGATGAAATCACTTAACTTATCAATTTTTCGAGAAAAATTTAGCGAAATTATCTAAAAATTCACTGATTTCTTTTTCCGTTACTAGTTGAAAGGAGGGTTGGTCAGGACTTACACTTGCGACACAAATACACCCTTTACGAAAAGAATACTGATGAAGATAGACTTCACTACTAACTGCATCTTTTAATTCACCATTAGCGTTGTAGATTAATTCGGTTGATGGTGAAGAGTACCAGTCTTCATTATACAGTTTACTGATTGCCTCTTTAGCAGTCCAGAAAACTACTTTTAGAAAATCATTCTTCATCACTTGTGTCTTTTCGCTTATTGAAAAAACTTCATTGACGATCACATCGTTAATATTTGATTCCATCTCACAATCAATTCCGATGTTTTCATTCGAAATTCCGATGCTAACTAATTTATTTGTATGAGAAATTGAAATATGACAATTCATTTCTTCCAGATAAGGCTTTCCATTAGCCCCTATCTTAATTTCTCCAACTAATTTTTCAGTTGCTAAACAAAGTAATACATAGGCTAAAGCCGAGTTATATTGATCCTCTTTTCTATAAAAATTACCTACATAATCATATCGGCTTCGCGAAGCGCCTCTCACAAACGTCATCACTTCTTCAAATAACAGCGTATCAATCGGAGCAATCAATACTCTTTTCATTTTTCAAAACCTCCTGCAGGTATAAGTTGAAGAAGTTTTTTGATTATCAGAGCAGTCTCTTCCTCAACAAATAAATAATCATGTCTTGAAAATACATCAATTATTCGATTATTACTAAACAACCTACAGATTTGTTGGTTGCTTAACGGACGTTCTTCCACCATACTTCGGACAAAAATAGTTGGTACCGCCAGCGTCTTAGGTTCGTAGTCAATTAAATCTTGAAAAACATCATGATTATTTTTAATCAATCGTTCTGTTGTAATATTTTTCTGATCTCTATTTTTAAAAATATGTGTTTCTTCAAAATATTTTCGATAGTAACCATTTTTTTCTCTTGTTTGTGCCAATTTTACGTCTTCTAGATTTAAATAAAACGGAGAATCTAGAATGATTAGTTCTGTAACTTCCTTATACTTTCTATTTGCCATTAACTGATGGCAAATTTCACTAGCAACTACTCCACCATAACTCCAACCCATTAGTTTAATCTGATCGTTCTCTTTTTCTGGAATAAAATTCTCAATAAGTTCGCTGTAATACTTTGCAATATTTTCAATTCCATCAATTCGTTTTCCTGATGTAAGTAAGTTATGAGGCTCAATAACATAGATAGGAAATTCTGGCGTAATGATTTTTTCAAACAAGGGGCGATAAACATCACTGCCAGTATTTCCTGAATGGACAATGAATAGACCTGGATTTCCCTTCATTTTGGCTGTCCTAGCTACAAAAGTATAAATCGACTGAAAATTGTTTTCTTCTAACAACAACATAGCCATATCACAAAGCTTACTTTGTTTGTGCAGTTCTACAAAATTAACTTTTTGATTTCTATCTTGTAAAATTTTCACACCTAATTCCATTATTTGTAGGGAACTGGCACCTAATTTTTTAAAATCACTATCAAAAGTGATTTTTTCTTCATTAATATTTAAAATTTGCGCCCAAGCTGTCGTTAGATACGCTTCTATCTTTTCTTGCTTTTTACTGATGTGACGCTGATCCACTACTTTCACTTGTTCTGACAGCTCAGCGAAAAGCTGGCTTTCATCCGTTTTTCCATTGCCATTAAGTGGTAGTGATTCTATCTGACTGATTCTGGTAGGGATCATTACATCTGGTAAATAGTGATTTAGTTGTTTCAGAATTAGCTTCTCATTCTCAATTTCTTTGCTACTAATCCAACAGTAAATACGATTTTCTCTGACGGTCACATAACTTTGCTGTAGCTGAGAAATAACACATTGTAGAGCTTCTTCAATTTCTGCTAAATCAATTCTCACACCGTTTATCTTGTATTGTCGATCGCGTCTCCCAAGATATTCAATTTCACCTGATGCTAGTATCCTTGCAAAGTCTCCAGTACGATATCCCCTAATTTTTTGTTGATTATTTGTGTCCTCCACAGTTATAAACGTTTTTGATGTAGCTTCAGGATTAAAGTAATACCCTAGCGCTACTTGTGGACCATAAATAAAAAGCTCACCAACCTCATTTTCAGCAAGAATCTCATTTTGCTCACCAAGTATAAAAGCACTCATTCGGTATACTGGCTCACCAATAGTAATTTTTTTATCGGTATTCTTAATTTCTTTAATTGTTGCAGCCCCGCATTCAGTGTTTCCATAAACATTGAAAATTTTATATGATACCTTACTTAAATCGATATTAGGAAATCTTTGACCTGAAAAAGTTAATATTCTCAAACTAGGAATCTTCATGCACCTAACTATTTGTTCCCCAATCACTGCTGTAGTATTCATAAAGGTAATTGAATGTTTGATTAAATACTCTTCCAATAAATTTAAATCATGGCGAATGAATTCGTTAACTGTATAAAGTGTCGCACCAGAGTAAAGAGTTGAAAAAAGTTCAATATAACTGATTGCAAATGAATAAGGTGTATATGCTGCTACTTTATCTTTCACACTAATTTCAAATTTATTTTTTTCCCATATGACCGTATTCATCACATTTTCTCTAGGAATCTCTACAGCTTTGGGCTTTCCTGTAGAACCAGAAGTAAAATAAATTGCCCACGCATCTGTACGTTTACTTTTTTCTTGTGCAACTTTTTGGAACTGATAATTTCCATCTTTTACAGAAATAATTACTGTCGCTTGAGCCGTCTCAACCATTTGGGTAAGTCTTTCCTTTGGCTGAGTAACATCTTGTGGAATAAAGGTGACAGACAATCTTGTTAGCGCAAGAACCATAATTGGAAAGTAAACACTTCTTGGTATCTGAAGAGCCACACACTGATTATCAAGTTGATATTTTTTTACTAATCTAATCGTCTCATCTATTTTTTCTTTCATTTCAAGATAGGTTAATTCATTTTCATCATCAACTAAAGCTAGTTGATTAGGTATTGTATTTGCATAATCAAAAATTTGTTCTAAAAAATCTTTTGATTCGACCATTGCCTACTCCTCCTGCTCATTCCTCTTCAACAAAATCATTTTGGATATTTGTGTCACTATTTGATTACTCTTTAGCGTTCAATATTGTTTCTAAAATACGAGGATTTTTTACAGCAAATTCATTTTTAGCAAAATAATAATTAATTTGTGCAGCTAGATTAGGTGCGTTGGGATCTAATTGAAGAGCGGAAGCAACTTTTATTTTTTCGTTTTCAAAAATCGTATTGCTTGCATTCATTAAAGCTGCTGCAATAAAAGCTTCATCTGCATCAATATTATTGCTTTTGACTAAGTTTAAAGAATTCTCTGTCCTTTCAAATATTTTTTCATATTCACGAATAATTTCATTTAGAAAATATTTTTTTCTTATTTCTGACGTAATTTCAGTTGTTTTCTCGTTCATTAACAAGTTTTTTTGTAAAGATGGGAAGGTTTGATTTCGAATATAATATCCATAACTTCTTCTCAAAAATGGATGTACCACATATAAATCTGATTCCCATAGCCATTCTAGGAAATACTTGCAGCCTTCATCCAGTGACTGTTCGAGTGCTTTTAGCAATCCATTTAGGTACGGTGGTTCGCCATTTCGATCCCAATGTATTTTGTCAGCAATGAAGACAATTTTTACGAATGAAGAAGCATTATCAATACAAGTCGTATGGTAAAGGATTGCATTTAATATTTCTGTATCTTCGATTTCAAACAAATTTCTGGCAAAAAATTCCCCTTGTTTTGCATGAACAAGCATTGGAATCTTTTTTTCTTCTTCAAAAAGCGGGATGCTATAAAGCTGTGCTACTTCAACTCTATCGCTATCGGGAATGGCTCCCCCTAGATCATGAAGAACACCTGCTACAAATGCACGCTTGGGATCAACATCAAATTTTTTTGCTAACTCATAGGAAACTTTCCCCACGCCAATTGCGTGGAGAAAGTTTTCTGTTACTGGGTTTAAAAAATTTCTTTCTTTCATTTTTATTTTAGCTCCTCTGTTAGTAACCCATACTTTTCGTATCTAACTTTCCGCTGAACTTTATTCGCTTCATCAACCAAAACAACATACGGTTTGTTATCTGTTACCTCACTAATTTTTAACTGACAGTAGCTCATGATAATTATTTTATCTCCCACAGAGACGCATCTAGCTGCTGCCCCATTCAAACAAATCATCCCTGAGTCTCTTGGTCCTGCAATAACATATGTTTCAAACCTTTCACCATTATCAACATCGGCAATCTGTACTTTTTCATATTCAAAAATATGACTTGCTTCCATCAAAGCTTCATCAATCGTGATACTTCCTACATAATCAAGTTCTGCTTCGGTGACCGTTGCTCGGTGAATTTTTCCTTTTAACATTTCAACTAACATTTAATTCTCCTCCTGAAAAATAGCTTTTATTTGAATCATTGGATTTTCAATTATTAAGTGAACGATTCTTTGATAAACAGCTATGAATAATTTTATTTGATCTGGTTGGAACAAATCTTTAGCATAATTGAAATCCAATGTTTGTCCCCAAACAAAGAGTGTTAAATCGCTGAAAGCATCTTTTTGGACTTGTTGATTCATTTCTTTTATGCCTTCAAACAAATTAGAATGACTCAATGCTTCTCCCTTAAATCCTTGAATTCCAAAATATAGCGTATTTCCGCTTAATTGAATCTTGTTTTCCTCTAGCACTTGTTCAAGTGGAACATCCTGATTACTTTGCGCTGAAACAACTTTTTCATTTAGTTTGTTTACAAATGTTATAAACGTATCTGTTTCATTTATCTCGATCTGCAACAATAACTGATTGACAAACAATCCAATCAACTTATCCACTCCAGCAACATTTCGATTGAGCGTAGGGATGGCAATAGCAATTTTTGATTGCTTCGTGATTTTTGCACTCATTAAATAGAAAATACTTAATAAAATGTTATGCATGGTCAAATCATTTTTCTTAATTAACTGTTGAAGTTTTTCGTATTGTTTGTCGTCAATATGGAAATATTCATCTCCGCCAGCCATTTGCTGATTTTTAGAAGTAATCTTGTCAGCTAAATAAACACCTTTAAAGTTCCCTAATTCTTTTTTCCAATACTTCAATTGCTGTTGTTTGCGGTCACTGTTCAAGAAGCTATATTGGCAAGCTGAATAATCCTTGTATTGATAAGGCAATTGTTCTAATTCTTTTTTGTCATAAAATGCTTCAATTTCTTTTAAGAATAGTGAAGTAGACCAGCCATCAAAAGCAATATGATCAATCACACAACAGAATTCATCGTTGGTTATATTTACTTTAATTGGAATTTCCTTGCTCAAATCAAATTCATGATTAAAATATCTTTCAGTATCAATTTCATCTGAAGTAACTACTAGTTTTTGCTCATCTACGACTTGGTAATCTTCATAAATTTTGGTTCTAAGAACTTCATGTCGATCAACTACTGCCACTACGGCTGCTGCTACTCGTGCTGGAACAATGGTTTCTTTTAGTTTAAATCTAATTTTGATGTTTCTATAAGAGTTCTTTGGTGCTCTTTGATATAGTTGCTGAGCATATGCTAATTTTTGTTCTTTGACATCATTAAAGTGTTGCTTAGTTACTTCTAGATGGTCGTTGCTTCGTACTTGATTGTGTTTGTTTTCATCAATAATTTGTGCTATTTTTTCAATCGTTTTATTTTTAAATACTTGACTGATTGTCAGCTTGTATCCCAACTTAGCTTTAACCAAACTAATCAACTTAATTACTTTAATAGAATCACCACCAATACTAAAGAAACTTTCTAGTATTGAAATATTCGTTTTTTCTAATTCAAGAACTTCGCAAACGATATCTAGCATTGTGTCTTCTACTTCATTTCTCGGTGTTATAAATCTTATTTGATTATCATAGGAAATTTTTGGTAAAGCTCGTCGATCTATTTTTCCATTAATTGTTAAAGGAAATTCTTTTACATATTGATAACCAGACGGCATCATATAGTCTGTTAAATACTTCGCAAGGACATCTTCAATGGTTTTACGTTCGATTTCTTGTTCTCCTTGATAATAAACGCCAAGATATTTACTATCTGATTTTCCTAAAGCTAAAGCGAGTACCTGCTTAATCCCAGGAACTTTCAGCATTGCAGCTTCAATCTCACCCAATTCTATACGAAATCCTCTTATCTTCACTTGGAAATCATTACGGCCGATTAATTCATATTCTTGATTCAATAATCTTCGAACGACATCCCCCGTTTTATAGATTCTGGTGTATTCTGGTGAATTAAAAGAATTATAAGGATTTTCGATAAAGCTAGCTTTTGTTAAGCTTTCTTGTCCATAATATCCTGCTGAAAGTTGTGGTCCACCAACATATAATTCTCCAGGTGCTCCATCTGGTAACAACCTCAACTGTTCATCTAAAATATAATGGGCATAATGTGGAAATGGCGTACCTATATTTGAATAGTTGTCTTTTACTTTTTTCATTGAAGTCCATACCGTTCCCTCTGTTGGACCATAGATGTTAATCAAATTGATTGTTTTGAAACGATCAGCAAATGAGGCATTCATTTTTTCGCCACCTACTAAAATAGTTGTTAGCGCACTTTCTAAAATCTTTGCATCATTTTCTTGGAATAAATAACTAATCTTTCCTGGTGTAGATTGTAAAGTTGTTATTCGATTGTTTTTCATAAATATAGGGAAATCTTCTGGCTGTCCCGTAAATAAATGAATTGATTTCCCTCTCAATACTTGTCCAAACACCTCTGTTCCAAAAATATCAAACACAGGTTCAGCAATGCAACCAAATTCAATATCAGTTGTCCCAGTTCTCTCAATTGAAGCAATCATATTAGCCAAATAACAAATGAAATTACGATGTTCAACCATTACACCTTTGGGATTTCCAGTAGTTCCTGAAGTAAAAATAATATAGGCTAAATCTTGTGGCAGAATCCCTACATTAGGATTGCTATCATTTAAAGAGAACTCTTGTTGCATGAATTCTTCAGTAATTGTCAATTTTGCCTTGACTTGCTTTTGAATATAAGCAATTCGTTCACTAGGGTAGGACGTGGCCATTGGCACATAGACAGCTCCTGCTTTTAAAATGCCAAGCATCGCAATTATTATTTTTTCAGACTTAGGCAACAATAACGGAATCTTATCCCCCGCTTTGATACCATATTTTTCAATTAGTGTATGCGCCAAACGATTGGCTTGTTTATTTATTTCATCAAACAAGTAAATGTGTTGATCGAATTCAATTGCTATATTTTTCGGCGTTTCTACAACCTGCTTTTCAAAAATTTCTACAATTGTTTGCTTAGGGTACTCAGCAAAACCAAATGTTGGTACGTTCTTAACATACTTCAGTTGATTTGGTTCATTCATAATTTGTTCAATTAAGTAATGCATCAAATGAAACAGTGCATCAATTGTTCTATCAGCAAATAATTCAGCTGCATATTTTATACGTATATTCAACTCATTTTCTGTCTCATAAGCGACAATTGTCAGAGGATAGTCTAGTTTCTCTACGCCACTTGTTTTCGTAATACGAAGATGATTATCCTCACCACTTCCTTCTGGTACTGGGTAGTTTTCATAAATAAAGAGTGTGTCAAATAGTCGATCACCATTTTGTTGTAGCTCTGAGAGATTGACGTACCCGTTCGTCATTCCTTCATTATTGAGATCCTGAAGTTCATGTAACTGATTGATAATGTTTTCTTCCGAATGCTTCAATTGAATTGGTAAGGTTTGGATGTAAAGACCGACGCTGTTTTCTACATTAGCTATAGGTAAGTTTCTCCCAGCATTAACTACGCCAACTGTCGTCTCTTTCACCCCACCGTAAATACTCAATACTTTATGCCATACATATTGCATAATAATGTTGGTTGTTATTTCATGTTTCTTTAGAAAACCACTTAGCTTTTCATGTTCATTCTTGGACAACTTAAAGATCTTATCCTTGGGATCTTTAATCCGATTAAAGTTTTCAATCTTGGTATCTCTCATCTCATCTTTGAATAGGCCAGAAAGATCTGGGTGTAAAACTTCGTTAAGCTGGATTTTCCAGTATTCTTTATCTTCATTCGTATGTTCTACTAAATAAGCTTGTGATTCAATATAAGCTTTGTCTTTTACTATCCGAACTGGTTGATTATTAACTAAGTCATGATAAATAGCATGAACCGTATTTAACAAGATTGGATTAGACCAACCATCAAGTATTGCATGGTGATTCGTTAGCACGCAGACAAAATGAGTTGAACTCAATTTTATTAGTCTGACTCTAAACAAATTACCTTCTTGTAAGGAAAAAGGAATTTGTCTTTCTCTTTTGACAACCTCTTCAACTGTAACGTTTTCTAGATAGTCAAAATCAACTTGTCCGCGTTTCGCAATGACTTGTAAAATCTCACCGTATTCCGCATTTAATGATAGACGTAGAGTAGGATATTTTTGTTGCGCATAAGCCCAAGCTCTCTGATAATTAACCACATCAATCGCTTGTTCATATTCGAAAATAAATGAACAAACGTAGGCGTCATCATTCGTTAAATTATTTAAACTTTGGTAGACAAAACCTTTTTGTAAAGAATTAGCTAGCAAGACCGTTTCAAGTTCCTGCGTGGCTTGGAGTATATCCAGATTTTTTTGAGTAGTAACTTCTTGAACATCCTCAACGGTCAAGTAAGTACGATTCATTTGCTCTAGGTCAGCTATCAATTTTTTTAGTTCTTTTTCATATTCTGAAGCAAGTTCCGTTAATCCCTCAATAACTCCACTAAACTCTAATGTCAACATCTCTTGATAAATTGCACTATTGATTGTTAGAACTTCAGTAAATGCTACATTCGTGGGATTCCCTAATTCTGCTTGGACAATGGACCAATCATTATCTTTTCCAGTAGCTACTTGTCCTAAATAATTAAACATGATTGACGGAAGTTTTTTTGAATGGATTCCCTTATTTGCAACATAATTTATCCCATAGTCTTTCACTTCTCGTCCAAAGGTTTTTGTTTCAAGTAGATTGGTCGAAATCAATTGCGGATATATTGTGGTAAACCACCCGACTGTTCTTTGAATATTCAAGTTAGGGTCTATTTCTCCACGTCCATGAGATTCTACTTTTACACTGGTGATATCTTTTTGATTTACTTTTTTTAATGTTCTAGCTAAAGCCGTCAATAAAAGATCATTCATATTTGTATTAAAGACTTGATTTACTTTTTGTAGTAATTTTTTCGTTTCATTGGAATTAATAGTTAGCTTTGTACTACGGTACGTATCTCCACATCTATATCTTTCAATAGGTAGGTTATCCGCTTCAAAAGTGAAGTTTTTTTGTTTAATTGAATTGACTGCTTCGCTCCATTGACGATAACTAGTCTGTTTCTTCAATAAGTTCTTTCCTTCATAAAGTTCTTTTAAATCAGATGCAATAATTTGCCAAGATACACTATCAATTATTAAGTGATGACAGATAATAATCAGCATATTTTCTTTTATTGAAAAACGATACAATTTATCATCAAGTTGAAAACTTTCCTGTATTTTATTGAGATCATCCGTGCTATTCACTAATGAAATGTCAACTGTTGAAATTGATGGACCATAAGTCTGAACACCATCTTTGAATGTTAAACGTAAAGCATCATGATAATTAACCAATTTGACAAGGGCATCCTTCAATTTATCCATGGCTACTTCTTCTGGTAATTGAATGGCAAATGCTTGGTTAAAATGAGCTGAATGATATTCTTCAAAGAACCATTCTTGAATAGGGAGCATTTTGACTTTCCCAGTTAATTCCCCTTCTTCAGAACTCATTTGAACTTCACCAAGTTCATCAATCAGTAACGCTATTTCTTTAATTGTTTTCGCATCAAAAATTTGTTTAATTGAGACAGTTTTGTCCATTTTTTGTTTCAGACGATTGCTCAATTGGATTGCTTTGATTGAGTCTCCGCCCAAATTAAAAAAGTTATCTAATATGCTAATTTTTGCTTGCTCATGTCCCAACAATTCAGAGAAGATTGACCGTATTTCTAACTCAGTCTCATTTCTAGGTTCTAGAAATTCTTCAAGGATCAATTCAGAAGTTGGTAAAGAACTACGATCTAGTTTTCCGTTGATTGTTAATGGAAAATGTTCCATATACATATAGATTTTAGGAACCATATAATCAGGGAGTTTTGTTTTTAACATCTCTCTCAAATAATCTGGTGAGAATTTTTCTGAACTCAAATAATAAGCAATAAGTTGCTCATCTTTGTTTACCACGATTGCTTGCTGAATACCATTTATTTCTGCTAGTTGTTTCTCTATTTCACCAAGTTCAATTCTCAACCCGTGAATTTTTACCTGAAAATCATTTCGACCTAAATAATCGATTTCTCCTTGATTATTGACTCGGACAAGATCACCTGTGAGATAAATCCTTCCAACTTTTGGATGGTTGAAGAACTTTTCGTTCGTTAGTTCTGCTTGATTTAAATAACCTCGTGCTAATTGAACACCACCAATAGCTAACTCACCAATTGCGCCTGCTGGCAATAGCTGGTTATTTGTTCCCAGCACATAGCAATTCGTATTAGCTACAGGTTTTCCTATAAGAATTTTATTGATATTGACAGGATTACAATCATAGGCTGTGACGTCAATACTTGCTTCTGTCGGACCATACAAGTTGTATAAATTTGCGTTGGGAATCATTTTTTTAAATCGTTGAACACTTGCTAAACTTAGTGCCTCACCAGAGCAAAAAACATATTTTAGCGAAGACATATCCACTTGATTAGCCACAATATTATAGGTTTCTAAGGTATCTAAGAATACATCCAACATACTAGGAACGAAATGCATAACAGTAATCTGTTTCTTTTTAATTTCACTTGCAAGGTATAATGGATCCTTATGCCCATTTTCCTTTGCAAAAACGATTCTTGCTCCCGTCAAAACTGCCCAGATTTGTTCCCACACGGATACATCAAAAACATAATTCGTCTTTTGATAAACCTTATCTTCTTTGCCTATTGGGTACACTTCGTTCATCCATTGAATACGATTGCTCAATCCTGCATGTTCAATCATCACGCCTTTAGGTTTACCTGTGGTTCCTGAAGTGAAAATGATATAAGCTAACTCATTGAGAGTTGGTCTCATTTTTATCGAAGATTGACTTCCAGTTAAAAATCCCTCAAAGGATTGTGTTACCACTAACGTACAATTTAATTGATTAAGAATATATTCTTTTCTTTCTTCAGGAAATTCGGGAGAAATTGGGACATAAGCACAACCTGCCTTTAGTACTCCCCAAATAGCAATTGCCATTTTTTCATTCCGTTCTAGAATGAGTGGCACCTTATCCCCTCTCTTGACACCATTACTCAATAAATAGTTAGCAAATTGATTAGTCAATAAATCAAACTCTGCGTAAGTTATTCTTTTCTCTTGGTATTCAATCGCAATTGCTTTTGGTGTTCTGATAACTTGTTCAGCCAAAAGATCAACAACTGTCTTTTGAGGATATTCTTTTTTTACTCCTAGTGACATTTTTTCCGGCAAGTAAAGATTAGCTATCTTTGTTGAATCATTTTCGATTACTTGTCTAATCAATGCTGTATAGCTATCAAGCATTGATTGAATTGTGTCCTCACTATAGATATCCGTACAATAGTTAAAGTTGATAAAACCATTCTCTACCAATACAGATAAGTCATATTTTGCAGTTTTTAAACTTAATTCCTCATTACAGTTTATAAACACATCATTCTTTATCAAATTGGTTGGAGCAAAATCTTGAACACTAAATAGAACTTGAAAAATTGGATTTCTTGAAGTGTCCTGTGGAACATTCAACATCTTGACAATTTGTTCAAATGGAATGTCTTGATTATTTTGAATCTCTAGCACGGCTTCATTATTTTGGATAAATAATTCACCTAGGCTCAAGTTATTTGTAATTTTGGTCCTAATAGGTAATGTATTGATAAAAAATCCAATTAAATCTTCAGTACCCGCGACATGACGATTGGCAAACGGTGTTCCTACAACTACTTCTTGTTGATAGCTGTATTGTGAGAGTACAATATCCAGTAAAGTTAACATAATCGTATAAAGACTTGTCCCATGTTTTTTAGCTAAGTCTTCCAAAGAATTTTGCCATTCTTTCTTGAATACACTTCTGACATCCGCTCCAACATACGAAAATTCTTTTGGCCGTTTAAAATCTGCTGGCAGATTTAACGGTTGATAAGCTGCCAAATATTCTTTCCAGTATTCTTTCTGCTTATCTAGTTGTCTATCAGTTAAAAATTCTCTTTGCCAATAAGCATAGTCCTTATATTGATTTTGTAATGGTGGTAATTCATTGTCATGATACAAATCATTTAATTCTTTTAGTAAGATCTCCGTTGACCATCCATCAAAAGCAATATGATGGATACTAATCATTAATTGATTCTTATAAATATTGACTTTGATTGGAATTTCTTTTTCTAAATTAAATCGTTGCTCTACAAATTCTTCTGCAGTTATTTCTTGGTGTGAAATTTTAAGTTTTTCTGATTGAATGACTTGATAACCATCGACAATCAACGTTCGCAACACTTCATGTCTATCAACTATTTGGATTAGGGCTTCTTCTATTTTCTTCCTAACTGTGTTTGTTCTTAAAGTTAAAATAATTGGAACATTATAAGCACTACTATCATCTTCAAACTGATCAATAAACCACAATCTCTCTTGCGCAAATGATAACTCAATTTTTTCTTTCCTTTTTACTTGATAGTTCTGTAGTTGTTTTTGTCTTGGTTTCATTTTTGCCATGGAAAAAATTGTTTTTGCTTGCATGATTTGTTTCACTTGTAGATTTATTTTGTTAGATAGTTTTAACGCTAAAATAGAATTACCACCTAGTTTATAAAAATCATCCATGATAGAAACTTTTTCTATATTCAGTAACTCACAAACAGCATTGGCTATTTCTCTTTCTCTTTTAGTTTGTGGGGATACAAATTTTTGCTGATCAAAAATAGGCTCAGGTAATTGCTTTCTATCTACTTTTCCATTGATCGTTAATGGAATCGTTTCTAATTTTATATATTTATTTGGTACCATATAAGCCGGTAAAACATTTTCTAAAGAAGAATGAAATTCACCCGTGTAATAAACGATAATATTGGCGCCTTTAACTACAGCCACACATTGTTTAACAGATGCTATTTCTAGCATACGAGATTCTATCTCTTTTAATTCAATTCGGTAACCTCGTATTTTAACTTGAAAGTCATTTCGGCCAATGTATAATAACTCTCCGGTTGGTAACTGTTTAACTAAATCCCCTGTTTTATATAGTCTTCCTTTTTCTGGGTGTGAAATAAAAGCTTGTTTTGTTTTTTCATCGTCTTTAAAATAGCCTCTAGCTAAACCAATTCCTCCAATATATAATTCGCCTATTGCGTTATATGGAAGTTGTCTTAATCCTTCATCAAGTACCCACGCAGTAACATTTTTTAAAGGTTTCCCAATGTTTCTAGTATCCATACCTGGCTCATAAAATTTTGTAGTTGCACAAATAGTTGTTTCAGTTGGACCATACGCATTTGCTATGGTTGTACCTTTTTTATTATAAGCTTCATAAATTTCTTTTGGTGTCGTTTCTCCAGCAACAATCAATGTTTTTAGATTTAATAAATCATCTCCATTCAAAATTGCTGGTGGTAATGTAGCTAAATCAATTCCATTTGTAACTATAAATTGTTTCAAATTTTGATAGTCAATTCTAGTGTCCTGATCCAATAAATAAGTCGTAGCTCCTGCTAATAACGTGTAAAATAATTCAAAAACAGATGCATCAAACACAAAGTCTGCAAAATGAATCGCTTTTGTTTCTTTAGTTATTTTGTATAGTTCAATTTGATTGTAAATTGTGTTGATGACATTTTGATGTTCAATCATTACACCTTTGGGAAGCCCAGTTGTGCCCGAAGTAAATATCAAATAAGCAAGATTACTATTTTCTAATTGAACATCTGGGTTTTCTACTTTGTGTGAAGAAACCCTAAACTCTTCTGTAATCACAAATGGTGCATTTGTTTTTTTAATAATGTAATTGATCCGTTCCTGAGGATACTCTGTGCTTAGCGGCACGTAACAAGCTCCAGCTTTTAAAATCCCTAGTATTGCAACTACATATTTTTCCGATCGATCCATGAGTATTGGTATACAAGTTTCTGGGTTTATTCCATACTGGTCAATTAACGTATGAGCAAATTTATTTGCTTCCTCGTTCAGTTCGGCATAGGTTAATCGTTTCTTCTTGTATACAATTGCTAGGCCATTTGAATTTGTTTCAGCTTGTTTTTCAAATAACTGGTGAATCAGCTTATGTGGATATTCTTTTTCTATTTTTTTCACACTATTTTCCGTTAACGTAAGTTCAGCAATTAATTGGCCTGGCTCATCAACGATTTCTTGTAGAATTCGTTCATACGTTTTGGCAATATCTGCAATTGTTTCCTGTCTAAATAAACTTGTAGCGTACGTAAAATCGATTGCGTTTTCTCTATGCATCATTGAAAAATCAAATTTAGTACTATCCAAATCTAACGCTTCATTGATTTCAAGATACACATCTTTATAGGACAATACGTCAGAGACATCTTGGAAACCGAACATAATTTGAAAAATTGGATTTTTTGATAAATCTGTTGAAATATTCAACTCATTTACTATATTTTCAAATGGTAGATCTTGATATTTTTGTGCATTAATTACTTGTTCACTATTCAAACGAATGAATTCATTAATTGTCAATTCAGGGGCTACATTTGCGCTCAAAGCTAGCGTGTTAACAAAAAAACCAATCAACTCTTCCGTACCTTTTATATGGCGGTTGGCAATTGGTGTACCAACAACTACATTTTTTTGATTGCTATATGTTGAGAGTAAGATCATAAATGCACTTAAAGTTACAGAAAATAAACTTGTTTTTTCCGTTTGAGCAAGTTCTTTTAATTTAGTAATTAGTGCTTCGTCTAGCTCATACGTGTATTCTTTCCCTTTATAGTCAAATTCTCTAGGCCGAGCAAAATCAGTAGGAAAATCTAATTCTTCATAATCAGCTAACTGATCGATCCAATAAGCTTTTTGTTCTTTTAATGTTTCATTCGTTTGCACTTTCCGTTGCCAAGTTGCAAAATCTTTATATTGTAAGTCCATATCTGGTAATTTTTCGCCATGATATAACTTAGCTATCTCACCTAATAATAGATTAGTAGACCAGCCATCAAAAGCGATATGATGAATATTAAAAGTTAGAACATGTTGATAGATATTCACTCTTATTGGTATTTCTCTATCTAACTCAAATTCATACGAAAAATAGTCGCTATTTTTAATTGGTTGATGCGCAATTTCGACTTGTGTGTTAAGTACTTTTTGATGAAAATCAACAATAACTGTTCTCAAAATTTCATGTCGTTGAACTACTTCCTGAATAGCTTTTTCTAATTTTTTCAAATCTACCTTTGGATTTAAAACAATAACTATCGGCACATTATAAGCTTGCGTGCCTTCTTCTAATTGATCAATATAAAAAAGTCGTTCCTGCGCATAAGATAACAGTTGGACTTCTTCATTAGGAAAATTCTGTTTCTCAATTTTTAGGCTTTTAGCTGTAACTCTCGAAAGGTTACGAATCGTCTTCTGTTCAAAAATTTCTTTCACAGGTAAATCAATTAGGTTCGCTAATGAAATAGCTGCAATCGAATTCCCGCCCATTCTAAAAAAGTCAGTACATACGGAAGCTCTTGGTATCTCTAATACTTCACAAAACGCTTGAGCAATCTCGGCTTCTCTGGCTGTCTTAGGTTCAATATATTCTTCTTCATACTTTGGAACTGGTAGTTTACTACTATCTATTTTTCCATTAATTGTTAAAGGTATGTCAGAAATTCGAATATAAGCTGCCGGTACCATATAATCTGGAAGCGTTTCACTAACTTTTCTTCTCAACAACATTGCGTCCAATACTTCATCAGCAGTATAGTAAGCAATCAAATTATCTTTGCTTACTACTATTGCAACTTGTTTGATTTTTTTTACTTCTTTTAGATGCTTTTCAATTTCTGGCAACTCAATTCTGAATCCTCTAATCTTGATTTGTTGGTCTTTTCTACCATAGTATTGATATGACCCATCTTCCAATTGACGAACAAGGTCTCCAGTGTTATATAAAATTCCTGTTCCAAAAGGATTCATAATATATCGCTGATTCGTTTCATCTAATTGATTAATGTAGCCTCTAGTTACCTGATTTCCCCCTATATAGAGATTACCTACAGCACCAGCTGGAAGTAGTTTTTGATTATCATCTAATACATAAGGTTTTACCCCGCCTATCGGCTTACCAATAGAAAGGTCCTTTGTATCATTATTTACAAAACTCAAAACAGTCGTTTCCGTTGGTCCATAACAATTATTTATTTGTATGCCTGTTTTGGCATACTTTTCAATCACTTCTAAGGTAATGGACTCACCACCACAATGAATAACTTTCATACTTGGAACTAAATTAAGATCAATCTTGCCAGCTAACGATGGTGTCATACCGATTGCCTCTACATGATAATGATTCAAGGTTTTAATAAAGCGATCAATATCATAAATTAGATTCGTATCAAGCATCACGACACTTTCACCCATTGTAAATGGACGTATCAAATCATGAATAGATGCATCAAACACATATTCAAAGAAAGCCCCATTAATCATTCCTGATTTCATTCCTGAATGTTCCATTTTTGGAACTTCTACCACAAAATTACTTAGGTTTCCATGTTCGACCATTACTCCTTTAGGCTTTCCTGTAGTTCCAGAGGTAAAAATAATATAAGCTAAATCATTTGCATTTATACGTTGATTTGGACGAGCTGTGTTATTAGGAAAGTCTTGATGCATAAATTGATCATCAATAATGAAGCTTGATTTACAGGTTTCAATAATGTAATCAATCCGCTCTTGTGGATATTTTGGACTAATTGGAACATAAGCAGCTCCTGTTTTTAAAACAGCTAAAATAGCAATAATCATTTTTTCAGATCGTTGAAGCAATAAAGGAATTTTTTGCTCCGAACCAACTTGATACTCACTGAGCAAGTAGTTCGCTACTCGGTTCACTTCATTATCTAATTCTAGATAGGTCAATGATTTGTTCTCAAACCGCAGTCCAATACTATCTGGATGGATATCGACTTGTTCTTCTATCAAATGAATGACATTTGGTTTAGGCGAAACCTGGGTATGTTGAATTAGTTTTTCTTGCTCTTCTTTGGAAACAAGAGTCACATCTTTTAATCGTTTATTTTCAGAATGTAAGTACGATTCTAATAATCTGAAAAATTGATTACCTAATCTAGCAATCGTAGATTTCTTGAAAAGAGAAGTATCGTAATTCAAGTATAAAGACATTGCCGATCCATAATCTTCTACTTCAAAAGTTAAATGAAATTTAGGCGCTGAAGTTTTGTATGGATTTCTTTTGGCTTCACCAGAAAAATATTCTTGAGAATCTCTTTGCTGGTAAACGTACATACAGTCAAAAAATGGATTTCTCCCATCAGTTGCTACATTTAAATCTTTCGCAATTTCTTCAAATTGATAATTTTGATTCGAAACTGCAGACAAAATATTTTCATTCATCTTTTGTAAAAATTCAACTGTACTTTGATTCTGATCAATACTTACTCTAATTGGTAACGTATTAACAAACATTCCTAACATATCTTCTGTTTTCTCATGCACTCTGCCATTAGCAACTGTGCCTAGAATAAAGTCTTTTGAATAATATATTTTAGATAGTAAGAAGCAAATAGTCGTAAATAAAACAACATATTCACTTACTTTATTTTTTTTCGAGAATGCTCTCAATTCACTCAATAATTTTTCATCAAATGTAAATATTTCTGTTTGTCCAATTGATAAGAGATTCTTCTGGTATTGATAATCAGTTGCCAACTCTAATCTTTGATATCCTTCTAAATAGTTTCTCCACCATTCAGCTTCGTTGACTACATCTTGTTGATTAAACCAATTACTGTAATCTTTATAATGATATGCAGGCATTGATAGGCTTTCATTTTCATAAGCTTCTGATAATTCTTTATAAAAAATTTCTTCACTGGTTCCATCTGTAATAATATGATGCTTATCTATAAATAAAGAATCATTGTTATCTCCTCTTAACAAGCGAACACGCATCGTATGTCCTTCTTCTAAGTTGAAAGGTATAACCAATGACTCGAAATCCGAGACAAAAGGAATAATCTTAAAATCAAGTATCCCTTCTTGCATAATTTCTTGGATATACTTTCCATCTTTTGTAAGAAATCGAGTTCTTAGTGTTTCATGCTTATCCATTAATAAAGATAGCGCTTTCTTTAATTTGTTAATGTTTACATATCCATTAAAATCTAAAATTGTTTGTTCATTATACTTCGTTTGTTTTTTATTTAGTTGATAGAAAACAAACATCCTTCTTTGAGCTGGGCTCATGAATGTTTCTGTAGTATTAATTTGTACTAGTGGGATTTCTTTCACTGAATTTTGAGCAGCAATAGTAGCCGCTAACTCTTGAATACTATCCGTACTTAAAATTAATTTTGTAGATATTTTTTTATTTGTTTGATTCATTAGTTGATTAGACAACTTGATTGCTTGCAATGAAGTACCACCAAGCTCAAAAAAGTTATCTAATACACTGACTTTTTCAACTTTTAATAATTTTTCAATTAAGCTAACTAAGATTTTTTCATGCTGATTTATTGGCGCTACAAAATTTTTTCTGGCAATAGTTACTTCCGGTAATTTTTTCCTATCTAGTTTTCCATTATCATTTAAAGGTAGCTTTTGAAGCCAGACATAAGCATGAGGTTGCATATATTCAGGTACACCCATATTAACGACTTTTTTTATTTGTTGTTCATCAATTCGTTCATCACTTACATAATAGGCAAGAATAAATTGGTTTTTATAACCTACTACTACCGAATTACTGATTCCTTCTACTTTATTGATTTGAGCTTCGATTTCCCCCGGTTCAGTTCTAATTCCATTAATATTTAATTGAAAATCATTTCTCCCCACAAATTCATATTCATGGTTAGTCAATTTTTTCACTAAATCACCAGTTTTACACAATCTTCCTTCACCAAACGGATTCACTACAAAATGCTTTTTCGTTTCTTCATCTAAATTTAAATATTCTTTGGCTAATTGATCACCTGCAACACAAATTTCACCAATTTCGCCAACTTCTACTTCGTTAAACGACTCATCTAATACATAAGTAGTCATATTCGTTAACGTAGCGCCAATATTATTGATGTCTTTTAGCGAATCAATAACCTTAGCAGTCACAGAATGAAATTCTGATTGCCCGTATACATTAATAAGCTTCACTTTATTTATTTTCGCGTTTTTGACAAGACTGGGTGGTAGTTTTTCGCCTGCCACGGCTACAGCTTTTAGTTGAGATAATTTTGAAAAGTCTAAGCTATCTGCGAGTGATGGTGTACTTTGAAAATAATTAATTCTTTTTTTCTCAATATATTGTGAAAATGTATCGATATCTTCCAAACAGTTTGGCTCAGAGATAACCAGTTTATGTCCATTGAACAATGCTGTATAAATCTGAGTTGTTGCAACTGAAAAAACATAGTTAACCAAAAAGAGCATATTAAGTGGTGCAGCAGTTTTGATAGCTAAAAACTCAGCATACGCCTTGATATGATTTAAAACACTCTTATGCGTGTGAACTACTCCTTTTGGATTTCCTGTAGTTCCTGAAGTATAAACCAAATACGCTTTTTCATTTTCATTGACTAGAATATCCAGATTAGTTGAATTTTGTTCAAATTTTTGATTCATAAATTCATCATCAATCAGCAGTTTGGCCTTCGTTTGTTTTCGTACAAAATCAATTCTAGCTTCTGGATACTGTTTAGATAGTGCTGTGTATGCTGCACCCGCTTTCAAAACTGCTAACATTGCGACAATAATATTCTCATTTCTTTCCAACAATAAAGGAATAATGTCGCCAACTTTGATCTTTTTTTCTGTCACTAAGTAATGAGCTACAATATTTGCTTTCTCATTTAACTCTTTGTAGCTCATTGATTCATTCTTAAATTCAACAGCTATTGCATTCGGACTTTTCACAACTTGTTTTTCAAACATTTTAACTAAACTATCGGTCATAATAACGCTACCTCCCTAAAAAAAATAGTCTGAAGCTCAAAATGAGCTCAGACTATCTGATTATAATTTTTACATCAATCCGATTAAGTGGAAGACAATACCAACCACGAATAATCCAAGGATAATGATGATAGGTGATACTTTTTTCTTAAGTAACCACATACAGAACAATGTTAAACATAGTGCAGCAAGACCAGGGATCAAGCTGTCTAAGTTGTCTTGTAATGTAGTAACTTTAGAAGAAGTTAAAGATAAACCTGCTGCTTGTTGTTCCAAAGCAGATTTAATTCCTTCAGCACCAGCAGGTAATTTGTCCCACTCGATGTATGCACCTTTATCAAGTTTTACTGTAGATACTGTAGGCGCAAAGCTGATTGATACCCAACGGTTAACTAATGAACCCAAGATAAACATCCCCAGAATTGAAGCACCTTTAGTGATGTCTTGTAGTAATCCACCAGATAAATCTTCCGTGATTTTTGAACCAGCTTTGTAGCCGAATTCCTGTGTGTACCACATGAAAGCCATACGAATAATATTCCAACCTAAGAAATAGATGATTGGACCTAAGATATTACCACTCATTGCAAGAGAAGCTGCTAATGCGCCAAGGATTGGTTTCACTGTGAACCAGAAAACTGGATCTCCGATACCAGCTAAAGGTCCCATCATACCAACCTTAACCCCTTGAATTGTTACATCGTCAACAGGTGCACCATTTGCACGTTCTTCTTCAAGTGCCAATGTAACCCCTAGAATTGGTGAAGCTACATATGGGTGAGTATTAAAGAACTCCAAGTGACGTTCTAGTGCAGCTGCACGGTCTTCTTTTGTTTTATATAATTTTTTGATTGCTGGAATCATTGAGAAAGCCCAGCCACCATTTTGCATACGTTCGTAGTTCCATGATCCTTGGATGAAAGTTGAACGCCACCAAACAGAAATACGATCTTTTTTCGATAATTGAATTCTTTCTTCTGCCATTTTCGTGTACGCCTCCTTTAGTAGTTATCTATGATATCGCCTAGTGGGTCACCAGTATTTGAGCCACCGCCGTTACCTGAACCGCCGCCTTGTTTAGAAAGGGCTAAGTAGATAAGAGCAAGAGCTACACCGATTGCACCAAGTCCGATAAGAGTAATTTCAGAAACAGTTGCCAATACAAAACCAATTGCAAAGAATGGCCATACTTCTTTTGTAGCCATCATGTTGATAACCATTGCATAACCTACAGCTACAACCATACCACCACCGATTGCTAAACCGTCTGTTAACCAAACTGGCATAGATTCAAGTAAGCCTTTCACAGGGCCTTCACCGATTGCCAAGATCAAAGCAGCTGGAATCGCAATACGAATACCTTGCATACAAATTGCTACAATATGCCATAATTCAACTTTTCTGAAGTTACCTTCTTTAGCAGCAGCATCCATCAAGTGAACGAAAGCCGTTGCGATTGTACGACAGATAATTGTTAATAATAGACCAGCTACAGCTAGAGGTACAGCGATCGCGATAGCTGAAGAAACCCCAGCTCTTCCTTGACCACCTAATACTAAAATAATTGCAGATGCAACAGATGCTAAAGCAGCATCGGGAGCTACAGCAGCGCCGATATTTGCCCAACCAAGAGCGATCATTTGTAAAGTACCACCTAAAATAAGGCAAGGTATTAAGTTCCCAGTAACTAAGCCGATTAACGTACATGCGATTACTGGTTGATGGAAATGAAATTCATCAAGAATTCCTTCCATACCAGCCAAAAATGCTACGATAACGACTAATATCATTTGAATAAAGTTTAATTCCATGATGTTAAGCCTCCATTTTTCTCTGATAGTTAAAACTATGCTTGTTTATTATTTTTTGTTTAGTTCTTCTTGTGCTTTTTTCAAGATTTCATCCATGTTTCCTTTTGAATCATTTGGTACTTTACGTACATCAAATTTGACGCCAGCGTCTTCAAGTTTACGGAAAGTATCAATATCATCTTGACTAAATGCCAATACTTTATTTGGTTGCACTTTACCTGGTGAATGAGCCATAGAACCAACGTTAACTGTTTCTAATGGTACGCCACCTTCAACCGCTCTTAAAACATCTTGTGGGTTTTCGAATAAAAGTAAAGCACGTTGTCCACCAAAGTGTTGGTCATCTTTAGCTAACTTGATCATTTGTTCAATTGGAACAACATGAGCTTTTACACCTGGAGGAGCAGCTTGTTGAATCAATTTTTTACGAAGTTCGTCTTTAGCCACTGCATCAGAAACAACAATAATACGAGTTGGGTTTGTTGTCTTTGTCCAAGCTGTTGCAACTTGTCCATGAAGTAAACGTGAATCAACACGAGCTAAAACATAACTAAACTTACCTGGAGTTCCAGATGCAGATTGCTGTACTTCAGCTTTTGGTGCTTCTTCTGGTTCCAACTCTTCAGGTTTAACCTTCACACCTTCTTTTGCAGTTTCAATGATATGTGCTGCAATTTCTTGCGCAGATTCCATTGAAAAACGAGAAGCATATGCTTCAATTAACATTGGCAAGTTCAAACCACTGACGATTGCCCATTTGTCTTTGTGTTCTTCAAACAATGTATTTGCTTGATTGAATGGAGTACCACCCCATAAATCAACTAAGAATAACACTTCGTCTTGATTGTCAAAAGAAGCAACAGCCTCTTCTAACTTGGCTCTCAAGTCATCTGGACCTTCGCTTGGTTTCAAAATAACTGCTTTAACGTTTTCTTGTTCGCCAAAGATCATTGAACCAGACTGTAAGATTCCTTCAGCAAACTGTCCGTGACTTGCTAGGATAATTCCTACCATACTTATACCTCCTATTTCTTTTTGTTGTAACAAAAATCAAAATTAAAAATAATTGCTAACCATTACAACAGATTGTTTGACCGACCACAACATCCAACTATGCCTTTTTTGCTTTTGCTAGTAGCTCCATCAAAAGAACTTTTCTGTCTGCAGGTACTTTGCGAATCTCTAACTCTACTTTTTGACTATCCAAATAGTTAAAAGCTTCTATATCGCGCTGATTTACTGAAACAAAATTAGTAATCATTGTTTTACCATCAGTAAAACTCATACCGCCAATATTTAATGAGCTGAGCTGTACACCACAGCGAACAATTGCTTCTACATCCTGAGGGTTGGTGAACAACAGCATTACTTTCGCATTTGCTAATAATCCACTTTGATAAACTTGAATCATCTTTTGAACGGTTATAACGTTCGCATGAATTCCTGGCGGTGCAGCCTCTTTTAACAGAAACTTTCTCAAATCATCTTTTGCCACCATATCGCTGACCACAATGATTCGTTCAACACCAGTCGATTTTGACCAAGCCGTCGCAACTTGTCCGTGGATTAAACGATCATCTATACGCGCTAATCGAATATCCATCTTCAAAACTCCTTTTTTCAAACTACTTCACAGAAACCCCTATCATTTCTGTGAAAGCAACCAATTCCTAGCACACTTATATAAAAGCAAGAAGCGTGCCAACTTTTAAAAAATACACTACTGGTTCTTTAAGCTTTTTTAAACAATACACAAAAAGGATACACTTTTTTAGTGTATCCTTTTTGTGTATTGTTTATTTAGTGTGTTACACCTTGGCCAACTGATTATGAATCAAGCGCAAAATATAATAGCTTTCAACTAAAGGAATCTTGAGATTCACTCTTTCTTCCAATGGAACAATTAAATTTTGAAGCATCCTATAAAATGGGTCTTGAACTGTTTCATCCAGCTCTTCTTTCTCAGCAGTTAGCGGTTCATTTAATACGATTCGTTCGATCATTCCTGCGGTGTGCATGACCAAATTGATTTTAAAACCGTATTCCCTACTAGCCAGTCCAATACTTTCTGTCACATGCTCAGCAAAGTCCCAAATAGGATCAATCAGCTTTCTTCCATTAATAAACGTAAAGTTATCTGATATAAATTCCACGCAGGTTTCTTTCGCTGTTTCCTCGGTTAAAGAAACATCTGGTGTTTCTTCTAAATCTGCTTCAAGCAACAGTTGATCTAAAATCAATTCGATATTTTGATCAATGAATCGTTCTAGTGGAATAAATGGCGCTGCAATTTTAGGATCAGTGATTCCCGTTGTAGCAATCACTTGATAATCTGCTTGAATACGTGGTAGTTCTTTTTCTAATTCAACGATGGACAAAGCTAAAACCGTCAGTTCTGCTTCTTGTCGCTTACTTACCGCACGTTCGATCAATTCTTTGATTCTTTTTGCCGTACCTTCACCCGAAGCACAAATAGCTAAAATTGCTTTTTGCTCTTGGACTGGCTTCTCAATAACTGGTGCAGGGGAAACGGCCGCGTAACCACGAAAGTTTTTTAAGGAGTCATAAAGCGTATCTAAGTCTGTGCCTAGGACAGAAACTTTTCGAACAGTTTCTAAGACTAATGAGGTCGTCACCATGTCGACTGTTCGAATGGGAACCCCTGTATCTCGTTGAATTTGGGTATTGAATGAAGCCAACGACCCCATATCAACCAACAACACAACCCCACTTCCCTCATCAACTTCTTGAACATTTCGTTCAATGCGACTAAGTGCAGTTTTAGGATCCATGTCCAACGGCATATCGACTGCTCGAACATTATCAACATCTAAAAGTTGTTTCACCACTTGAACCATGCTACTAGCTGTGCTATTCCCGTGAGCTGCAACGACCACTCCGATTCGGCCAGTAGCTTGATTGGCTCTTAAAGAAACTAACAAGACCGTCAAATAATAATCTTCACTTTCCGGAATACGAACTTGAAAATATTCTTCAATGTATTTACGTACTTCTTTTGCAACAGCATACTCTTCTGGAAAATCAAATGTCATTTCTCGAATATTATCATTGGTATGTCGTTCTTCACCTAAATTGATTTTTTTCAAAAATGAACTGATATGCAAACTCATTGCATAAATAAAATTCTGTTGAAATTCATAAGGTAAAGAGTTCTTAACCATACTATAAATTTGATGTGTCACTTCGATTACTTTAGGATCAACAAATTCAGCTAACTTATTGTCAGCATTGAAAGAAAAACCATGATCTTTATAGAAAGATTTCAAATGAATATTGATATCTGTCGAAATAAAATGGTTGATTGCTTCTTGATCTAAGCCATCAGATTTCAACAAAGCCGCTTTATCTCCAATAATATCGTATAAGTTATAAGGTAATTCATACGAATCTGATTGAATTTTCATCACATCATCGTTTGGTACGATTGTTAGCTTCGGTTCTAAAATTTTTGATAGCTCTGCCATTGCTACTCGGTTGCTGGCTAATTGGATCAGACCACTTCGAATTCCTTCAGTTAAATCACTAACCGTAATCGAAATTTCGGGTGAGTTCATATGATTCAGGAATCCACGCGCACAAATCAATTGGATATTTGATTTCAATTGTCCAATATTCCCATAAGTAACGCTACCAATCAAGGCTTTGGCAACATCTTCTGTCAGAGAAATTTTTCGTTGGATTCGATTCGCTTCGTGAGCAATCATGATTTTTACCAAATCGACTTTTTCATTAGCAGGTCGCTTTTCAAAAGACGGCAACTGAATGTTGATTGGAATTCGTCTCACAAAAGTTTCTAATAAAGAAGAACCTGGGTCTTCTGTTGTTGCGCCAACGATCCGGACATTTGCTTCATGTGATTTTGTCGTCTCACCCAATCGGCTATAAGTTCCATGATCCATAAAATAAAAGATCATTTCTTGTCCTTCTGGTGGTAAGCGATGAATTTCATCTAAAAAGAGCATCCCGCCATCTGCCTGGTCGATAATCCCCATTTTTTCTTCAGCCGCACCAGTAAATGCTCCTTTGGTATAACCAAAAAGATGACTCATCAATAATTCTGGATTATTCGCATAATCGGCACAATTAAACACAATCAATTCATTTTCTTCATCAATGACATGATTTGCTTTGGCAAAATGAAACATTGCATGTGCAAAGTAGGTTTTTCCAGAACCAGTTGGTCCCGTAATTAAACAATTTAATCCTCTAGGTGGATATAAAATAGCAGCTTTCGCCTGTTCAACAGCATTTTTCATACTGCCATTTTCACCGATAATTTTGGAAAAAATATCTTTTGTATCAATATGAACGATTGGTTCTTCAACTGGTAGAACATCTTCTTTGTAACTAACCACGTGCTTGCTTACAGGTTTTTGATATTCGTCTGCCTTTTGATATATGTAACGGACTGGTCTGCCATCGGACTTGACTAATTTTCCTTCACGAACTAGCTGGTTTAAATCTTTACTGCTATTTGTTCGTTGAATTCCTAATATTTCAGCAATTTCTTGAGTAGTTACTCCTTGATCTGCTTCTACTTTTGTTAAATGAGCGGTTTTTTCTTTGACATAGAGATAAATTCGGTCAATACGCTTTGTCAATTGATACGCCCCTTCCTGTGTTTCCAAATTTCCTGCTACACTATTTCCTTACTATTATAGAACAAACATAACTAAAAATAGCTAACTACAAAACATAATACTATGGATTTCTAGAGGATTCGTCAACTATTTACCTCATGCTTTTTCAAAATAAACGAAACATTTGTTAAACAAGTATTTACTTTTATACACTATTGTTCTTTTTTCATTAAAAAAACTTTCTTTAAAAGTAACTAAAACTATCATTTTTTACAGTCAATTCACTTGTATTATTTAGTACCGCACTTGGAACTTTTTCACCAATCAGTGATGCGAATAAACATGTGCCCAGCAAGAACAAACAACAAAAATTGTCATTTAGAATAGCTGAATACATAACGCAAACTACAGAAGGCTTCAATTGATGATGTTTTCATCAAAATCGTTGGCAACGTTTCTCTTTCATCGTCTTAGTTTATAACAAAAAACTGTAGGACAAAGAATTTTTCCTTTGTCCTACAGTCTGAGAAACCTGACGTCTGTCAAATTTCTTTTTATTCAATGATACTTGTCATACACACAATATTTTTTAACATAGATCTTACATTACAATGTTTTACCAACCCGCAAAATAACCAATAATCACTTGCATCAACCGCCCAAACCAAACACTTACCAACAGGCAGGCAACCAGCCCAAATAAAACTTCAGCTACAAACAACAATACTTGAAGCAACGGATGCCCATTTAGGTTCACTGATTTTACCTTCATCAAAAGCCCTTCTTTTGTCCTGTGACTTATTCACTCCCCCAACTTTCCTTCACCATACAATGTATCTAAAATATTTACCATAGACAAAATTTACAAACTGTTTAGTTCCGCTTTCTTTCCACCTGTTCTTTCAATTATTTTTTCCTTCTTGGCTCTGGCAACTTCTTTGAAAAATCCGTGCGCCCTAACAAAAAATCTAAATTTGTCTCAAAAAAATCAGCGAGTGCAATCAAAATATATAGCGGAACTTCCCGTTCACCACGCTCATATTTTGAATAGACAGAATAATCACAGTGAAGATGTTCAGCTAATTTTCGAATCGTTAGCTGATGCTGCTTACGTAAATAATATAGTTTCTTCATAATGAAATCCTTTTTTGCTAATTATATAATGCGCTTTTCTCAATCGGTCAATTGTGGACAAAAAGACCACTTGTTTCAGTAAACCAGACTACACAACACGATGAATGACTTGCTCTAACTTCCCTTCTTTCTTCATTTTATTTTGACAACCGCAAATTTGTTCTTTCTATTATTCCCTTTATTGCGAAAGAAAAATGAACATGCTATTCTTAAAATTGATAACACTACACCAACATTTCGGAAAAAGGTGATTTTATGATTCCAAAGTATGAACAAATCAAACAAGATTTACTAACTGAAATCAAAACAAATAAATTTGTTCCAGGTGATAAATTTTATTCAGAAGCTGCGATTAAGCAAAAGTATGCCGTCAGCTCAATCACAGCGGTTAAAGCACTCAATGAGCTAACGAATGCCGGCTACCTTTATCGAGTACAGGGAAAAGGCACTTTTATTTCACGATCAAAAGTAGCAGAAACTGTCAAATTCTCAGATCTTGAACGGAATTCATTTGATAAAGAACACGTCACTGTATTATCCATCGAAGAAAAAAATGATGCCACGATTTTGCATGAATTAAAATTACCTAGCGATGAAACCTATTACAAAATCAAACGCGTTCGTTACTTTGATGAAACGCCTTTCTTGGTTCACCTTACTCACTTACCCAAAAAGCTAATGAAGCAACCACTTGCAGATGACTTATCAACTTACACAAGTGTCTACGAACGAATCCGTTTAGATTTCGGTATCGATCTTTTTTCCTTAGCATCTGTTGAAACAAATGAAATTGTCTTTCCTGATGATCCCGAGTTGCTTCGTTTGTTGAATCTAAGTTTTAGAGAGCCTGCTGTCAAACAGGTCAAACATTCTTACCTACCAGATAAAAGTGTTGCGGAGTATATCGTTAGTTACAAACATTGGAAATATTTCAAAACAAAAATTGAAGTAGAAGCAAAATAAATTAGCGACATTCTTTAGGTACTTTTTATTTAAAAATTGCTTAGCTAATAGGTCATCAAAAAATTGTACAAACTTGCTTAAAAACAAAAAAGCTCCATCCCTCGCCAAGCGAGGGATGGAGCTAACTGTTTATTAAGCTTCTTGAGCTACTGGATAAACAGACACTTGTTTTTTGTCGCGGCCTTTACGTTCGAAACGTACTACGCCATCAACTTTAGCAAATAAAGTGTCGTCTCCACCAATACCCACGTTTACACCTGGATAGATTTTTGTACCGCGTTGACGGTAAAGAATTGATCCACCTGTAACAGTTTGTCCATCAGCACGTTTAGCACCTAAACGTTTTGATTCTGAGTCACGGCCGTTAGATGTAGAACCGCCACCTTTTTTGTGGGCAAATAATTGAAGATTCATAGATAATAACATGGTCTGCACCTCCTATTTATCAGTAATTGTTTTAATTTGGATATATTCTGAATTCTCAGCTTCTATGGATTGTAAACCTAATAAAAGATTTTCCAGTAGAATTTCGGCAATATTCGTTTGTTCCTGTGTCATGATTGAGCTAACTTCGGTATAAAGATACCCGCCGTCTTCTTCATTCACGTCAACAATCGGATCAAAACCAGCTAATGAAGCAATCCCATTGACTGTGCTGATTGCTAATGCAGAAACACCTGCACATACAATGTCACTTCCATAAGGACCCGCATCAGCATGCCCTGTCAAAGTAAATGAAACGATTTGACCTGCGTCATTTCGCTTAAATGTTCCTTTGATCATCATTCAGGCCTTCTTTCTCAAACACTAATTAAGCGTTGATTGCGTCGATAACCACTTTTGTGTATGGTTGACGGTGACCTTGTTTGCGGTGTGAATGTTTTTTAGGTTTGTATTTGAAAGTAACGACTTTCTTTTGTTTGCCGTGTTTTTCAACAGTTCCTTCAACAGTTGCACCGTTGACTGTTGGAGCGCCTACTTTTGTAGATTCGCCACCTACTAAAATAACTTCGTCAAAGACAACTTTTTCACCTGCTTCAACGTCAAGTTTTTCGATGTAGATTGCTTGACCAACTTCAACTTTTACTTGTTTACCACCAGTTTTAATAATTGCGTACATGCTATAAAGCACCTCCTTATTTTATACTTAGACTCGCCATCCTAAGTGACAGCCAGGCTGTGCTTACTACTTATTCTGTGCGGTTGTAGCTGTGGAGTCCACAATTACAACGTTACTAGCTTAACAAAATAAACACTATCCGTCAACTAAAATTTCTGATCTTTCTGACCTCTTTAGTCGCATTTTTTTCTCTATCCTTTTATACTAAAAAAGAGTCAAACGAAAAATGAAAGTAGATGAACGCATGAACTACCCTACTACATTAGTGAAAGAAGTAAAACAACGAATGAATAATCGACCTGTCGAAGGTTTTGTCGCAGGGCAAGGTTCTCTTAAACCAAAAATAATGTTTGTTGGTGAAGCTCCAGGAAAAAACGAAGTTGAAAACCATATCCCTTTCAGCGGACAAGCAGGGAAAGAATTGATGGCCTGCCTTGAAGGACTGAAGTTAACCAGGGCAGATGTCTACATTACTAGTGCAGTTCGCAGTCGACCTTATCGTGTCGTTGAACGAATAAATAAGCGAACCCATGAAAAAGAAATCGTTTATCCAAACAGAACCCCGACTAAAGCTGAAGTGTTTGCACACGCCCCCATTCTCGACTATGAAATTGCCAAAATCAAACCTGATTTAATTGCTACTTTAGGAAATATCGGCCTACAACGTTTACTAGGAAAAGACCACACTGTTTCAAAAAATCATGGGCAATTATATGTGGGACCCGTTTTAGAATTGAACAAACAGAAAACACACTACGAATGGTCAAAGAAAACTTATCGCATTGTTCCCCTGTTTCATCCTGCTGCTATTTTTTACAATCGTTCTTTAGCTCCACTTATTAAGCAAGACTGGGAAATACTGGATACGCTCATCAACGATACAAGAAAAGGAAGCTCTGAATAATCTCAGGCTTCCTTTTTTTAGTTTAGTTATTTCTTTTATTCATTCGTTTCATATCGTGCATGTAATGCAGACAATGCATGTGCTACGGTTTGATGTTGTTCCGTGCTTTCTCCTTGCCACAAGTGTTTCATATATTTTTCTACTTCTGGTTGGAGGGAAGTATAGATAACTAGTTGGCCTCTTTCGTCTGCATTCGTTTGAAATTCGTCAAAGACAGACAGCGCCGTCAGGTCAATACTCGGAACACCACGCATCGAAAAGATAATGCCATCTTGGTCACTCAACTCAGCTAATTTTGATTTTAATTTTTCTGATGACATGAAAAACAAAGGGCCACTGATATAAACAACTGTCCAGTCTTTTAATTTTTCAGTTTCAGGTAAATCCACTCGTTTCCAATCAATTGTTTCAAGCGAAATCGTAATCGCCGCACTTTTCATGACAAAGAAAATGCACCCGCCAATGATTCCGATGACGATTGCAATACTTAAATCAAAAATAACCGTACAAATCATTGTTAGGAAAAATAGAAGAATAGAAGTCCAATATTTTTTTGAAAACAACTCGTGGATGGTTTCCCACTCATTCATTCGCCAAGCAGTAACAATCAAAACACCCGCCAATGCAGGCATCGGAATTTGAGACATCACTGGCGCGAAAACGAGCATAGATAGGAATAGAACACCAGCATGAATGATTCCAGCCAGACGTGTCTGAGCACCTGATTTAATCGCAACACTCGTTCGAGCAATTGCGGCTGTCGCAGGAATTCCACCAAAGAAAGGTAATAACAAGTTACCGATTCCTTGCGCCACTAATTCTTGATTACTATCTAATGGTTTGTTTGCCATTCTTCCAGCTGACGCCCCGCATAATAAACTCTCGACCATTCCTAAAAGTGCAATGCTGACTGCCGGAACTGCTACTTGTTGTAAATCGGCAATCTGAAAATCACTTAAAACTAAACGATTGCTACTAATTATTGTCTGTGGAATTTTACCTACCGTCGCCACAGGCAAATGAAAAATCAACATAGCACCTGTCGCAAGAATAATTGCTAAAAGCGAGCTTGGCATTTTTTGTGCCCAGCTTTTCGGATAAAAAGCCATTCCCAGAATCACTAAACTTCCCATGAACAAGGCGCTCCAATTAACTGTAAACCCTAACGTCTGATAACTGCTTAATTTTTCAATCACATTCGCGCCTTGTGAATGAACACCAAATAAGTTATCCACTTGGCCCAAACCAATAATGATTGCGATTCCTGACGTAAAACCGGTAATTACCGGTGCCGGAATAAAAGAGGTTAATGTTCCCAACCGAAAAATTCCGGCAATCAACAAGAAAATCCCAGCTAAGAAAGTCGCCAGCAACACACCATGGATTCCTTGCGTTGCTACAATGGACATTAAGATTGCTGCCATTGCCCCAGTTGGTCCAGAAATTTGATAGAAACCACCTGACAAACCACCAATAATGACACCAGCTAAAATAGCAGTAATCAATCCTGCCGCCGCATCAGCACCACTTGAAACCCCGAACGCTAACGCAAGAGGCAAAGCAACTGCTGCAACAGTTACACCTGCCAACAAATCTTTTTGAAACTTTGCTAAATCATACCCTGAAAATTCTTTTTTTAACAACAAACGATAATTTTTGAACAACCTACAAACTCCTTTTCATGAAAATTTCTTAAATACACAATCATTAGGATAGCATAATTTTAGTCTAAAAGTAAGAACATTCACAAAGTCCTGTTATCATTAACCAGCTTTGCTACTACTGAACTAAAAAACGTGAGAAAATATATTAAAATAAATAGAACAAGAGGTAGACCAAAAAAATCTCTTCTTGATCTGCCTCTTGTCGTGTTCAATTATTCTTTTCTTTAGTTGTTTGCTTTTTATCGCAAAAAAGTCAGCTAGTCAATAATTCACTGATTTTATTTAAGGTTTTTCGATTGCGAACAGTAAAAGAATCATCGAGTTTTGTCAATTTATTTCCCAGTTTAGAATTCCGAATACTCTGCGCACTCAAGAAATAAATTTCTCTTTTTCCAACAAAAACCTTGTCTTGCCCTACAAATTCTTCAGCCAGCTTTGCTACAGCAGACGCATCGATTTCTTGATTGCCGAGATAAAAATACACGTGCTCGACCTCTGGCAAATGATCATTCATTTTCTGGATTTCAGCTTCTGTAAATGGAAACTCAGCTAAGATAGTTGCAAATTCCTCAGCTGTTCGTAAAACAATTTTGCTCTCAAAACCAAATCGTTCAACAAATGCTCTGGCAAGTTCAGACATAATCATTGTTTCTGGTCTATTTGACTCAAAAATGACATTCCCACTTTGAATATACGTTTTGACATTTTGATAACCTAAATCACTAAATAATACTCTTAAATCAGCCATCTTAATGCGATTTTTACTTCCAACATTGATTCCCCGAAAAAATGCGATATAGTTCATTTGTCTACTCCTTCTTTCTCGTTCTCGCTCTGCTTAACTAAATGAAGGATGGGATAATTTTTCCCAAAACCATCTATTTGGTCCTCTGAATCAATTGTAAATCCATGTTTCAAATAAAATGCTTTAGCGTTTTTATTTTGCGCGTTGACATCTATTTTTTGAATGTTTTTATTTTCTAATAACCAAACTAAAATTTTACTGCCATATTTTTTTCCCATAAACTCTGGGTTAAGAAATAGCATTGCTAACTCTTCATCCTGTGTACCACTAAATCCTAGCAACTGTTCATCATCGTACCATAACAAGAGTTCAACAGCATTCAAGTAGTTTGGTATAGCTTCTTGATAAAACACAAAATCTTTTTGTGATAAAAAGTTATGTGTTTCTTTAACTGATTTCCCCCAAACTTCTAGTACTTTAGGGTAATCATCCAGTACAGCTTTTTATGCGTCAACATATGCTTTCTCCCTAACTTTAATAATAAATTTTTCTGGTGCTGAATGGATTATTTTTGTATCTATTTTCTCAAATGCATCTAGTTATTTGTTGATGATACGAACTATTTTTCGATAAATTCTATCTATTTTGAAGTGTCAAATAGACGCATTTAAAAGATCTAGCTAACCCAACTGCTTCTAACTTTAACTGAGTAAAAACTTTTACCACAAGTTTGACACAAAAACAAAAAACCGTTAGAAACAAACGTTTCTAACGGTTTTTATACGTCACAGGAGGGATTCGAACCCCCGACCGTCCGCTTAGAAGGCGGATGCTCTATCCAGCTGAGCTACTATGACCTCACATGTTTATCACATGAATTAGCGCAACAAGGTAATTATAGAGAAACAAAAAGATTCTGTCAATAAGAATTTAGTTATTTAATTGCAAAAAGTTTTCAACAAAATCATAGAATTCAAAATAAAAGCTTTTTTTCTACGTATCTTTTTGTGAAGGCTTAGATTAGACAATTTACTAAATTAATTTCACAAAAAAGACTGGGATCTCTCCTTCCCAGCCAGATAACTATTTTTATTTTCTTTTTAGAATCAGTGATTGCTTAGTTCTGATTGTTTATTGAACTTCAGCTAATGAAACATCATCAGCTTCTTTAGTAATCATAATCACGCCATCACCCAACGGCAAGATGCTTGATGTTAGTCCAGGATGATTCATGACAACTCTTAGAAATTCATTTAATTTACGATGAATTGCTCGTTTTCCTCTGGGAATTTCTTCATCTGGTAATAAAATTGTGCCGCCTTGAAAAATATCATCTACCATCAGCACCCCGCCTTTTCTTAATAAACGCAAACATTCTGGAAGGAACTCAATATATTTTGACTTCGCACTATCCATAAAAATAAAATCGTATGGGCCTATCAATGTTGGCAAAATTTCAGCTGCTTGTCCTTCAAGTAACGTTACTTTATCTGTTAAACCAAGACGTTCATAATTTTTTTTCGCTTTTTCAATCATTACATCAAAACGATCAATCGTTGTAACGTGGCCTACCTCACTAATTGAAGTTGCCATCAAGCTAGACGAGAAGCCTATGGCAGCGCCAATTTCTAATATATTTTCTGGTTTCATTTGACCAAGGAAAAATTTCAAAAAGAGTGCCGTTTCATGAGGAATGACAGGAACTCCTGCCTCATGCGCCTCTTCTTCAAGAAGCCCTAGCTCACCAGGTAATTTTTTTTGTTGTGTTCGCATAAAATCCAGTAATTCTTCCTTTATAACTGGACGATGCATCATTTCATTGCGCATACTTCTCCTCCTCTTTCCAACATTATACTTAGAACAAATTTATTGTACAAGTTACTAAAAGTTTTTCTTAGCAAAAAAAGTTCGACAGAAATTCTGTCGAACTAAGTATTTGATCAAATCATTCTACAATTTTTCTTTTTCCGAAATTCATCTACCGTGTTCCACGTCGTGACAGCAGTTAAACAAAATGCCATACCCCAAAACAAGATATTCATTTTCGAAAAGCTATCTTTAGCCAGTAGCGCACCTACATAGGGAATTTGAAAAACTGGTTTTCCAATTACACTTCGTGGTTTTATCATGCCTGATTCAACTTGTGTCTGCGTATCTGCTTTCGTATAAAAATATTCTTGGTTCTCACCTGCAGCGACCACACGCCGGGTTTTCACTCGCTCACCAGAATTTTCATAATAAGTAATGACGTCACCAACTAAAATATCTTCCGCTTTTTGTGGTCGAACATAAACAACACTTCCGTTTGAATACAGTGGAGCCATATCTTTATCAGTAACAATTTGTGGTGTTAGGCCAAGCAAGTGTGGCAATAAAACAATACATAAGATAATGGCTAAAAATAGAATCAATACAATCGAGCCAATAAGAGTTATTTTTTTGTTAAAAGGCACCGTTTTCCACCTCAATCCCCTAATTTACTAAAGTAACAATATAATAACACAAATTTTTATCTATATTTCTTTTTTATTAGAAAACTGATATTTAAAAATGGAAAATCTCCTTATTTTCTTAATTAAATAGCTAATTAAGTGTTATAAAGGCATTGACTACAAATAAAAAAAAGTTTAACCTAAATGTACTCCAATTGGAAAGGACCGTTACATATGACTCCTTTAAATAACGCATATAATAAAAAAGATTTTTTTTCAACAAAAATGAAATGGTTTTCTATAATAACATTATCCTTGTTATTTTTATTTGGCATTAGCTATTTCTTCTATTTTATCCTTTCTCCAGTCGATAGTGATGAAACAAAAGAAATTCAACAAGCTTGGAATTTTTATTCAAAGGATGATCCTGAGACTCGCTACAACAGTGAGTATTTAGAAAAAGTGCCCCAAGTTTCAAAAAATGAAACTTTCGTGATGGAAACCACTTTAACAAAAAAGCTTGACCAAGCCAGTATCTTGTTGAAAGGAAATCATCAATGGATCAAAGTTCGATTAGATCAACAAATTCTTTACGAACGAACAGGTGACGCAAATACCAAAAATCCTGGGTTATCACTAGCAGTCATTGATTTACCTGACAATTATGTTGGAAAAAAATTATCAATTGAAGTTGCCTCTCCTTACATAAATTTTGCGGGGATCCCACCAAAAGTTTATATTGGCACTGCCTCTTCAATGGTCACGTTTATCTTCTCTAAATCAGTACCACAGTTTTTAACTATGATTATCGCAATTCTATTAGCGGTTGGAACATTGATTATGGCAATCTATATTATGTATAAACAACAACGGCTGGATCTCTCATTGATTTTTTTAAGCTGTTTTG
The DNA here is from genome assembly GCF_001886265.1 of Enterococcus thailandicus. Taxonomy (GTDB): domain Bacteria; phylum Bacillota; class Bacilli; order Lactobacillales; family Enterococcaceae; genus Enterococcus_B; species Enterococcus_B thailandicus. The sequence goes on along the minus strand of NZ_JXLE01000001.1, from coordinate 59,782 downwards.
CATTAATCGTCGGCTTTAGCGCAATGTCTGAAGATATTTTGAGTGGATTGTTATTTGATCCAATCGTTCATTCTACTCTGTCGCATCTTTTTACCGTTTTAAGTGCATTGTTCCTAATTTCTTATTATGCGTTACGCATGGAACGTTATCGACGGCTTTTTGGAATCTGGTGTCTTATTCAAGTTTTCTTATCTTGCTTACCCATTTTATATGTTCTTTTCACACCAGAAGAGCTTCCTGAAATGATGCAATTGATTAGTATCATTCGAGTTTTCAGTACACTGGTGACTTCCCTTGCCTGTATTGGTGAAGCCTATCATGGAAATCGTTTTTTCGTCTCCTGTACGCCTTGGATCATTCTGATTGCAATTAGCCACTGCTACTTGTTTATCCAAAGCACCCTAGGAAATTACGCTAGCACACTCAACTGGTCAACTATTCTTTATATGATTATTTTGCTAGTAATTGTCATTTATAGTATTTCTGAACATATCCATGCCGTAGATCAAAATATTCGAGAAGCTAATTTTTTAAAAACTAAAACTGAGCTGCTTGAGGCGCATTATGAATCCTTACGTGCACATATGAAGGAAATCAGCACACTTCGTTTAGACTTTTTAGATCGAATGACAACAATTCAAGCAATGTTGCAAACTAGTCAACCAGAGCAAGCAGAAAACTATCTGAATGAACTTCTTGATGAAGCACAAAATTTTGAGCTTATGACTTCTTTATCTGGTCATTCATTGACAAATTTGATTTTGGCACGTTATCAAGAAATTGCGAATAAGCAAAGTATTGAAATTCATTTTAATGCCGACCTTCCAGGAACGTTATTTGTTCACGATGACGACTTGACCCAATTATTGATTCATATCTTGGAACATTCTTTCAGAGAATCACATGCAATTGAAAACCCATTACAGCGAAAAATTTTCCTTTCAATGCGTGTCAGTGATGATGATTTCATTATTCATTGTGAACACAATGCACATTATGATACAAATATTTTTGACCGTGGAATAACGACCGAATTAGATAGTCAAGAACACTTTGATTTAATGATGATAAAGCTTGTCACTGATAAGTATTCTGGTAAATTAACTCAAGAAAAAGATGAAATTTTTGATCGTGTTACGATTCAACTTTCTCGCATTTAAAAAACTAAAAAAGCTTCCGGAAAAATTTCCCGGAAGCTTTTTTGGTTACTAATCGGTCACTCTTTTTAATAAAGTAATGACAGTAAGTCTTCCGACTCGATTGCACCAAAGTATTTTTTAACGTCGATTGTATCGACCGTTTTCTCTAATGAAGCTTTTTCATATTTTTGACCAATCAACGCTTGTTCAACATCAGCGATATTTCCTAAACCAAAGAAATCACCATAAATTTTTGCATCGTCGATCAATCCATCAGCAACATCTAAATGAACTTCAATCGAGCCAATTGGAAAACGTTTTTGACGAGAAAAATTGAAATCAGGTGATTTTCCATAATTCCAATTCCAATTTCTGTAATAATCTTCAGAAATTTGATTGATTTTTTCCCAATCAGCTTCAGTTAATTGATATTCTTTAATATCAGCCTCTGATTCTACACCAAAGATTTTTAATAAGATTTCTTGACGAAACTCTTCCGTTGTCATCTCTTGTTTATCTTCTGGCAAGAATGGTTTGATATTTGTCACACGTGAACGAATAGACTTGATCCCTTTTGATTCAATCTTGTCTTTTTTCACCTTCAAAGCATTAACAACTTCATTGATATCGGAATCGAACATGATTGTCCCATGGGCAAACATTCTGCCACTTGTCGCATACATTGCATTCCCAGAAAACTTCATTCCATCAATTACTAAGTCATTTCGACCTTTTAACTCGGCACCTGTAACACCTAATTCATGAAGTGCTTGAATAATTGGTTGTGTAACTTTTGCAAAATCACGGAAAGAATTTCCATCATCAGGCATGATAAAACTGAAATTCAAATTACCAAGATCGTGATAGACAGCTCCGCCACCACTTAGTCGGCGAACCACATGGATTCCTTGCTCTTCAACATAGTCACGATTGATTTCTTCAATCGTATTTTGATTACGTCCGATAATAATCGAAGGCTCATTGATATAAAAAAGTAGAATAGGTTCATCTAAAGGCATTTCTTGTAATAAAAATTGTTCAATTGCTAAATTTACTCTTGGGTCGTGGTTTTCATTCGGTACAAAAATCATGGTCGTCCTCCTAGATTTCAAATACTTTATCGACAGCTGCCAATTCAACAATCACATCTGGACCAGCAGCTTTTTGTGCTTCGTTTCTTAGTTGTTCCAAATCACCAAATTGAGGTAAATGCGTCAAAACAAGTTTTTTCACCTGTGCAGCTTGTGCCAACTCACCGGACTCTTTTGACGTAAAATGCGCACGATGGCGTTCATTTCCTTCAAATAAATAAGTGTCTGCTAAAAATAAATCGGCTTCTCGTGCAAACGGAATAAAACTTTCCAGATAACCAGAGTCACCAGTGAACACAAATACTTTTCCAGTAGCTTCTTCTACGATTCGCATCGCATAGCAAGGAACTGGATGGATCGTCTTCATAAAAGTAATGAGAAACGGCCCCACTTTTAGTTCTTCTGGTTCATAATAAGCAATTCCTTCTGAGACACCGGGCATACTTAATTCAGCAAAATGAAAAGCATCTTCCGTATGACCATAAATCGGTAATACTGCCTCTGGGTCTTTTTCAGGATGAAGTTGCCAATAGTACTGCAACACACCTAAATCCGCAATATGGTCATGGTGATAGTGACTCAAAATCACCGCATCCAAATCCAGTGGTTCAAGATGTTCCTCCAGTTTAACTAACGTTGCACTTCCCGCATCAATTAGTAAATGAAACTTGTCAGATTGTAATAAATAACCGGTTGTTCCTTGATTTTGATAAGGATAGGCACCTAAACAGCCTAAAACCGTTAATTTCATCGTACATTCCTCCTCAAAAACTTATCCTACCACAAAAGTAATCTTTTCGATGAATAAACTGCTTACACTTGTGCAAAATATTCTGCAGGTGCGCCTTTTTCATTCCTTGCATGGTCGTAAAATCCAGCGGCAGTCACGTTAACATATGCAATAACCCATAATAAACCAAAGACTAAAGCCAACGCTCCTAAAATGTACCAGCCAACAAATGACAACTGCAATAAAATATAAGTGAACCAACGATCTTTCATCAAATACCAAGCATAGCGAAGTGCTTGCATTACGGTTAATTCTGGATAATCAAACTTTGCCCAAACAGCAAACTGAAATAAACCACCCACAATGTTCATCAAGATAACTGAGATAAAAAGTAACAATAACATGCCAAAAATGACACCAAAATCAAGAAAACCACCCTCGCTCACACTGACAGCCACTGTCCCAGATGAATTTAAAATCAAACTGGCATATGAACGAACACCAGACATCAAGATTGCTGGTAAAAACACCAATGAATTAATCAACCAATTCACTACAGTGTTCAACAAATGGATCAGCAATAATGGCACAAAATATTCCTTTTGAAAAACAACTAGCAATAGATTCATTTTTGCCTTCCCACCACGCATTACAAATAAAGCAATGTACACTAGCGAATAAGTAAATGCAAATAGTAAAAAGTTATCTAGCAAAAAGTTGAGAATATTTTCTTGCGTGCTATCTGGAGCAAAAGAGGTCATATTTCCAAAAATCATCTCAATGATGCCCGAGATCAAGCCAGCTAAAAAGATTAACCCAGCATTAATACCCCACTGTTCCTTTAACGCCGTACGCGCCTGCGCACGATAATCTGAAATGCTTACCGTCTTATTCATCAATTAATAGCTCCGAATCTTTTCAACAGTTTCATGGTCTAGACGTTTTACTAACTCCGTCACCAATTTGACTGTATTTAAATAGTCATCTTCATGAATAACCGATGTATGTGAATGTAAGTAACGAACCGGAACAGTGATTGCAACTGAAGGAACACCATCTCTTGTTAAATGCATTTGACCTGCATCTGTTCCTCCACCAGTAATGACTGTATATTGGAAAGGAATCTCCAGTTCTTCTGCTACATCAATCACAAAGTTCAATAATTTTTTATGCGGAATCATTGAAGCGTCAAAAATCAAGATTTGTGGACCTTTTCCTAAAACAGAATCTGCTTCTTTTGGTGTCATTCCTGGTGTATCACCGGCTGTTCCCGTGTCTAATGCAAAAGCAATATCTGGATTTACCAAATGGGTACTTGTTCGTGCACCACGTAAGCCAACTTCTTCTTGAACATCACTACCTGCAAATAAAACATTCGGATGACCTTCTTTGGCTAAGTTTTCTAAAACTCGTAAAGAAACGGCTGTTCCAATTCGATTGTCCCAAGCTTTGGCTAATAAAAATTTGCCACCATTTAATCGTTTATATTCAATATAAGGCGTAACCATATCTCCAGGTCGAATGCCCCACTCTTTAGCTTCCTTGTCACTCGTTGCACCAATATCAATAAACATGTCCTTGATATCATATGGTTTATTTCTAACTGCGGGCGTTAAAACGTGAGGCGGTTTTGAACCAATCACACCATGGATCACATCCCCCGCTTGTGTTTTGATTTCAACTTGTTGTGCAAGCATTACTTGTCCCCACCAGCCACCAAGTGTTTGAAATTCTAAGAAACCTTTTTCTGTAATTTTTGTAACCATGAAACCGACTTCATCCATGTGACCAGAAATAAAAACTTTTGGTCCGCCGCCAGCACCATGCTTTGCAATGACGCTTCCTAACCCATCAAAGAAAATATCATCCGCAAATGATTGCGCATACTCTTTGAAAACTTCGCGCACTTCTTCTTCATTTCCAGGTACACCTTTAGCAGATGTTAATTTGATTAATAATTCTTCTTCCTTTTTATCCAAACTCGTTCCCTCTTTTCTTATTTAGTAAACTAAATTATACCATTTCTCTGCAAGAATGGAGAAAAAGGTTTTCAAGAAAATCATGAAAAAAAGAAAAAGAGGTATGACAAAATTCGTGTCATACCTCTTTTTTTCAGAATAAATGGTATTCCCCAAGCAGCCACTTAGGCAATTAATCTTTTTCCTCTACAAATACGAGTGGCTATTTTTAGGAGAAATCCCGTATGGCTTGCTTGTTGCCGCAACTTTCGATCTACTTAATCGTTAATTTAACTTGTCTGGCTCTTTTTGTTGCCACTCTTTACTATAAAAAGCATTATCCAACTTGTAATGAACAGGTGCTTGCTTTTCTGCTAAAAAAGGTGCAATTTTTTGATCGGCGGCTAACCAACCTTGCCAACCTAAATGAATTGTGTCTTCCATAAAATAGGGTGTATTTGCTTGATTTGTTAGATCAACAACTTGTTCAAAGCCTTGACTGGTTAATTGGAATTTCACTTTTTTCGCAAATTGTTGCAACATCTCTTGAGACAATCCAGTGTAATCACTCCATTTTTCATTCACTGGTGGAATGATGAACATCACTTGCATTTTTTGTTTAGCAAATTGTTCCAAAACTAACTGAAAATCTGAAAACTCTGGTGAGCAACGATAGTCCCAGTTTGTTTGTGACTGCTTTAATTTTTCAATTTCTGGACGTACGCGATGCGTATAAAATTCATTTTTTAGTCCATATGGATTATTATTCGTCGATTTTTCACCAATTTTATTTGCTAGTTTTTTCAATTGTGTATATTGATAAACTTCTGGTAATTGTCCAGTTGCATGATCAATTCGTTTTTGCTTCCCAACTAGTCCAATCTGACTAAATAATTCATCTTCTCTTTTCAATAACTGCCACGCTGGATAGAGTTTCTTACGACTTTTCTCAGTTGGCAACCGACCAGCTTTGATTTGTTGGAGCAACTCAGTCAGCGTTTGGTTTTCTGTTACTTTAGGAAAGCTAAGCAATCGGCGAGCTACATAGCGGTCAGCTGATGTCACTTTTTTCAATCCAAAGAGCCAATCATATGTTTGTAACTCTGAATAATACATATTAAAGTAATCTTTACTTACCCCCTTCTTAACAAACCACTGAGGGGAAATAATAAAGACTGCTTTCTTATCTTTCAAATGACTTCCAGCAGATTGCATCAACATAAATTGACTAAACGATTGGGTACCTGGTGCCCCTAATAAAAAAGGTTCGTAGTCACGCTGATATTTTTTTGCTAAAACACTAGGGTGGAAAGGGTTGATTCGACTTAGTTCGCTTGAACCAAAGAAGGGCACATATTTTTCTTCGGCTAACGCTTCGTTTTTGATAGCGTCCCCCTTCAACAAATTACCAGACATTGAACTAGCTGCTTCATGAATAACTTTTGGATCATTTACATTCACACGATAGGGCGAAATAAATAAGAAAACTAATAATCCGATTGCCAAAACAACTGGTCCAAATATGGCAAAAAGCTTCTTTTTCATCATTAATCCTTTAAATTTTCCGCTTGTGCAATAATTTTATTTGGAGTCGCCCACTCTTCACGTTCAAATTCAGAAACAGGTACTTGAATTCCTAACTCGCCATCTAATTCTACTAATAGTTGAACAGTTGCAAGTGAATCAAGTAGTCCTTCATCAAATAAGTTCATATCGCGATTGTTTCGAACCTCATCCGTTCCAGTAATTTCTGTTAAAATTGTTAAAATTTGTTCTCCCATGTGTATTCTCTCCTTTTAATAAATGTAATTTTCTTTTGTTGAATCAAAGATCAAGCAAAAAGTAAGGTATTTAAAATTCCTGAAAAGATCAACAAACCAAAACAGATTGCCTGAAATGTTAAGAAAACTGCAAATGCGTGTGTCAACTTATTTGCAGGTAACTGACCTTTGTACTTGCGTTTGAAACGAATCCACGCATCGGTCAGACAAATCAAAGTTGCGTGGTAAATCCCGTAAACAATGTAAAACCAAGTTAACCCATGCCAGACACCCATGATTAGAAATAACACAAAGTAGCCAACATTAGAGGCAACGATTTTGCTTTTAAAAACTTTATTCTTCATCAAGAAAAACATCAGGCGCATATAAATATAATCTCTAAACCAAAAAGATAACGTCATGTGCCAACGATTCCAGAATTCTTTGATGTTCCAAGATAAAAACGGTTTGTTAAAATTGATTGGTGTCTCATAACCCATGAGATAGCTCGTGCCAATCGCAAACAAACTATAGCCAGCAAAGTCAAAGAATAGATACAAACTATAGACATACATATAACCAAGTAATGCCCACGAAATGCCACCATTATGAACCACCATATGTTTCAAAGCTGGTTCTAGAACTTGCCCTAGATAATACCCAATAATAAATTTGTAAAGAAAACCAACAAAAATATTTTGGACACCTTTTCCCAATAACTCAACATATTTCTCAGCACTTGGAGGCTGCAACTCATCCTTTTCAAAACGACGATAGCGGTCGATTGGCCCCGATGAAATGGTTGGGAAAAAGAGTAAAAATTGGATATATCGCAATGGATGATATGCTTTGATCATGCCATCGCGAATCTCCATAATCATCTGAACGGATTTAAAGGTCAGATATGAGATACCTAGAAATCCGATGAATGAAATTGGCTTATCTGTTAGTAATGGCATAATCTTGGTGATTGTCAAAGGTGCAATCGCCAAAAATACTGCCAAGTAAAACCAAACTGTTTCGTTCTTTCTCTGGCGATAACTGAAATAAAGCCAAACTAAGATTACCTGCCAGATAACATAGCCAATTAAAGCAACTCCTTGTTTCCAGTCTGCCCCACCAAAACTAATGAATAAGAAAAAGACAGTGACGATTGCCTGATAAATCGGTAATCGCTTGTTCCGTACGAGTAAGGAAAAAACGATAGGTGCTAACGCAACCAACAATAGCAGAAAGTACAAGGGTTGCGCATAAGGAATCATATGAGGAATCGTCATGTTGGATTCACCTCAGCCAGTAATTTCTTACGATCAATTTTATCGTTTGGTGTTTGTGGTAATTGATCAAGATAGTTGATTCTTTGTGGAATCATGTACTCCATCACTGATTGTCCTAGCTCTTGTTTAATTGCTTTCGTTAACTGAAACGATGGTTCGACCTTTTGTTCTAAGACAATAAACGCAACCAATTGCTGAACTTTCACTCCTTGATATTTAGGTACCACTACTGCTTGTTTAACATTTGGATTCATCCCTAAATAATGTTCGATGTCGCCAAGCTCAATTCGATAACCATGTAACTTGACTTGAAAATCCAAACGACCTTCATACAAAAGCATGCCATCTGTAGTCAAGCTTCCGGCATCACCTGTTCGGTAGCTTGCCTGATTTTCATAATCAAAGAATGCTGCTTCCGTTTTTTCTGGGTTATTCAAATAACCTTTTGAAACACTTGGTCCTGAAATAATGATTTCGCCTGTTTCACCGGCTACACAAGGCTGATTTTCCGCAAAGATTGTTACTTTTGTATCTGATTTCACTTTACCAATTGGAATTCGTTCATACGCATCTAACACAGCTTGCGTAACTTGAACACTAGAAATTGCAACTGTAGCTTCAGTTGGACCATAAGTATTGTAAATTGCCGCATTGGGAAATCGTTTCAATAATTCTTGTGCTGTTTTTTTCGTCAGTTCTTCTCCACAAAAAATAAATTGTTCGAGTTCAGGAACATGCTGTTCATTAAAGTTTGGTTCCATCAAACAAATATCCATAAAGGACGGTGTCGAAACCCATGTTTCCAATTTTAACTGTGGCAAAGTCTGAAATAATTGCTTGAAATCTTGAATAACTGCTTTTGCCAATGGAACAAGTATTCCACCAGAAACCAATGCTGGATAAATAGAGAAGACCGATAAGTCAAATGAAAAAGGTGCCTGTGCTAAAAAACGCATGCCGGGATGGATAGTAAAATCTGTTAATGTCCATTCCACAAAACTTTTTAAGTTGTCGTGACTAATTTGAACGCCCTTTGGTTGTCCTGTTGTTCCCGAAGTAAAAATAATATAAAAGTTTTCCGTCATGTTTACTGGATGACTAGGCTGAAATGAAACTTTCTCTTCAAAAATAGAAACGAATTCTTTTTTTGTTAAAACTGTTTGTTGATTCAATGCTTCTGGCCATTCGCCCACTCCCACAATCAAGGTTGGCTGCGCCACCGTTAAAATGGCTTCGATTCGTTCTTGCGGTGTCTGTTCTTCAATTGGCAAATAGGCGTGTCCCGCTTTGGCAGCTCCTAAAAAAGCAACCAGCATTTCAAATTCTAAATTACCAAATACGACGATTGGCTTTTTATCGTCTACATTTGATTCTAAATAATAGGCAAAAGCATCAGATGCTGCTTTCAATTTTCCATATGTGTACTCTTCATTCGCCGTGCGGTAAGCCACGCGTTCTGGCTCAGTTACGCCCCAGCGATCGATTGCTTCAATGATTGTGCTAAATTTCATGATGTCCCTCCTAAAACTCATTGTAGATAAAGGATCCTCCCTGGATATTTTTATAGTGATACAAATAAATCAGCGCAAGGAATATCAAACTATAAAAAAGGGTGCGAATGAAAAATTTTCCCCAATAATTAACTTGAGGTTGTGCCCACCATTTCTTCATCAAAACACCTCCATATCAAACTTCTACAGAAATTTTAACGATTTTTCGTCTAAGGGGACATCTATCTAGCTTACGATAAGCGATTTCAGGCTAACACTTTTGTCACAAGGTTGAGAAATAAGGATTATGTCAAAAAATAAAAATAAAAATTAACAGAAATTTTTCTAATTCTTTCAAAAAAATTTAAACTTTTTTCCAACCTATTTTTAGTCATTCTCCCTGCAAGCATTACTCCTTCACTTTCTCCTATTCAATGCACAAAAAAAAAACACTCCTATCGACTGTCCATCGATAAAAGTGTTGTGGGTTTCATTTTATTTATTCTTTGATAATTCGATAGTACCAACGACAAGTAATCACATAAAGCAGCACATAGACAACCACAAGTAGTCCACAGACTAAGTATGCAAGCCAGTAATCAGCAGTCTTAATGTATTGAGCAAAGACATTAATTGCAAAAACGGCATGCAAAATACCTAAAATCATTGACGGGAAAAAGGTAATCGCATTTTGCCCATAAATCATCAAACTTACTCTTCTTTGTGGGATACCTAGTTTCGTAAGTAAATGATAATTTCCTTTTTCTTCTTCTGCTTCTGCTAACTGCCGTACCATTAAGATACTACCCGTCGTAATGACAACAATCATCCCAACGAATAACGAAACAAACGTGTAACTCCCCGTTTGGCGATAAACCGAACGCATCTGTGGGTACCTTGCTGTAAAATTCAAGCGTGCGGACTGCCCTGTTTCTTTACTCGTATCAGCAAAATCTTCCGTTGAACTATCTTCAAATGCCTCATCGTCTTCTGTAACTTTTGCAACGATTTTCCCAGTCAATTGCTGCTGATTGATTTCATATTGATACGCAACAGAATGATTCCAGTTAATTTCAACTTTTCGATCCAAAATCTCATTAATAGCCTCATTATTTCCACCAGTTACATTCCAATGAACAACTTGATACGCCGCTCCTGGTGTTGCGTGATAAATTTTCTCACTGACAATCAATGTTGGGCCACTGTAACGCATCGCGCTCTCACCTAAGACATCAGGATGGATGGATTGAATTTTCAAAGCTGTTTGATTCGGCAGGTAGATTCCCTTTCCATAAATCGAAATATTTCTCACTAATGACTGGACTTCATCCAACAATACCGTGTGCTTATCCGACTTCAATCGAATTTTTGGCAATCGAGGATTCATTTTTCGGAAGTCTTGATATTCTTTCTCTGTAATTAAATTCACCAGTTGAAACTCTTGCCCATCTTCTACTTGTCCAAGACGAAAATCATGTACACTTCCAACTACTTTATAGTTCAATATCATTTCTTGTGTAATTTTTTGCTTTTCTTTAGCTAAAATCGGTGCAATAAACTCAGCTGTTTGGGCATCTAATTGATAGTCCGTTGCGTTTTCAATATCCGTTGTATGCGTCAATAAGGTAGATAAGGAAGTCACCCCACCAATCGTAGCTAAAGAAACACCTAAGATCAACGTAATCAAGGAACTTGTTCGCCAGCCTTTCATCAGATGGATCTGAGTATTGCCAATCATCAACAGATTAATTCCACGGTAACTAACTTTCCATTTACTAAAACTATTGAGCAAGAAGCGTAAAGAAAAACAGAAAAACAGATACGTACCAATCACGCATAGGATAAAAATCAAGAAGGGATAACTAAAAATCAACCCAAATTGAGCACCATTTTCAACTAACAAAGTCAAGTACTCTCGAAAATGAATTGCCCCAAAATAACCACTTGTCAGCAGAAATAAGCCGATAATACCCAACAAACGATGTCTGGTTCGCAAACGCATTTTTTTACTAACCACTCGCTCTGTATTACCAAAGCTTTGAATCATCGGGTAACGCCAAATCTTCCAAGTCGAGTGTACCGACACAATCAAAATAATCAGAAAAAATGCAACCAACGTATCGACAATGGACGACCAAGAGACAAAAAATGGACTAGTAATTTGCATTCGCATCATTCGGACTAAAATCATTTGAAAGAGTTTTGAAAAAATAATTCCTAACAGAATTCCTGTTATACAAGAAAATAAGCCAATCACCATCGTTTCAATCAGATAGATAGAAGAAATCTGAAACTTACTTACACCAAACAATTGATAGATACCGATTTCTTTTTCACGACGGTTTAGAAAAAAACGATTCGCACTAAAAACAAAAAACAGTAATACCAAGGTAATCATGAACGTTCCAAAACCGAGCGCACCATCAATAGAACCATCTTGACTGGCACGGCGAACTAACGATTGATCGTACGTCATCGAATTGAAGGAATAATAAATCATAACTGAAAAGGTCAGACTAAAAAAATAAATCAAGTACCCTCGCGACTGTCTAAGTAAACTTCTGGCAGCCAACTTATAAAGCATTGATTTTGCCACCTCCCCCGATTGTCGCTTGCATATCGATCACTTTTTCAAAAAATTCACTTCGCGAGCCACGACGAACAACTTCAGAAAAAATCACACCGTCTTTGATAAATAAAATGCGATTACAATAACTTGCGGTGTAAGGATCATGGGTCACCATCAAAACAGTTGCTTTTTCTTTTTGATTCATCAACGTTAAATAATTTAATAATTCTGTTGCTGATTTTGAATCAAGAGATCCTGTTGGTTCATCTGCAAAAATAACTTTTGGATGAACAACCAAGGCACGCGCCGCCGCAATTCGCTGGCGTTGTCCAACCGATAATTCATCTGGGTAGCGTTTCATGATTTCTTCAATATCGAGTAGCTGTGCCACATGTAAGACACGACGCTCCATTTCTTCTTTCGGTATTCGTTCCACTGCTAAAGGCAACAAAATATTATCTTTTGCATTCAAGGTATCTACTAAATTAAATTCCTGAAAAATAAAGCCTAATTGCTTTCGTCTAAAATCACTAAGCTGACTACTCTTCATTTTAGTGATTTCTTTTCCTTCAATCGTGACACTTCCCATAGTTGGCAAACTGATCGTCGATAAAATATTCATCAAAGTTGTTTTCCCTGCACCACTTGGACCCATGATTCCTACGAATTCTCCTTCGTCCACAGTGAAAGAAAGATTGTCTAGTACCTTGACGGGTGCTAATTTATTTCCATAAATTTTACTGAGATGTTTCACCTCAATCATTCGTTCCATGTGTTTGCCCTCCTAAAATATTCCTCACTACTTTTATTATACTTGCATCGTAGCATAGTCTTTTGTTTTTTTCTCTTTAGTTTTTGTCACTTGGAGCAAAAAAAATGTTTTTTTATTTTTTTAATTTTTTTTTATTCATTTTATAAATCCTGTACTTTCACGTTTTCACTTTTTTTCACAAGGAAATATACACCATATATGGTATATTCACTTATTTATACATCGACAAACCCACTACATATAGTTGCCCGTTTCACTGATTTGTTTTATGATAGACAAGAACAATTTAGTAGGAGTTGAGAAGATGAAGGTAAACTATAAAGAAATTCCAGCCAATGAAGTAAAAGCATCAACAATCAAAATCATCAAACGTGATGGTCGTCACGTCGACTTTGATGAACAAAAAATTAATGAAGCACTAGTGAAAGCTGAAAAGAAAGTTCATGGCTCTTTATCTCCACTTGCCTATGAACGTATTCAGACAATCGTTGATTTAGTCGTTACTGAAATCAATAGTCGTTTTGTTGAAAATGTTAAAATCTATGAAGTTCAAAATATCGTTGAACACATTCTACTTGAAAAAAATGAATATGAACTTGCTGAAGAATATATCAATTATCGGACACGCCGTGATTTTGAACGTAGCAAAGCAACTGATATTAACTTTTCCATCGAAAAATTGATTAACAAGGATCAAACAGTCGTCAATGAAAATGCGAACAAAGACAGCAATGTTTTTAACACGCAACGTGATTTGACTGCCGGAATCGTTGGTAAGTCAATTGGCTTGAAGATGTTACCTCCTCATATTGCCAATGCACATCAAAAAGGCGATATCCATTATCACGATTTGGACTATCATCCATATACACCAATGACTAATTGCTGTTTGATCGACTTTAAAGGCATGTTAAATAATGGGTTTAAAATTGGAAATGCTGAAGTTGAATCACCAAAATCAATTCAAACAGCAACTGCCCAAATCTCACAAATCATCGCCAACGTAGCTTCTAGCCAATATGGTGGCTGCTCGGCAGACCGTACAGATGAATTACTTGCCCCATTTGCTGAATTAAATTACCAAAAACATTTAAAAGATGCAAAAGAATGGGTCGAAACAACTGAGCGACAAGAAGCTTATGCCAAATCAAAAACGAAAAAAGATATTTTTGATGCGATGCAAAGTTTAGAATATGAAATCAATACGCTGTTTACCTCTAACGGACAAACACCTTTTACTTCTCTTGGCTTTGGTCTTGGTGAAAATTGGTTTGAACGTGAAATTCAAAAAGCCATTCTACAAATTCGAATCAACGGACTTGGAAGCGAAAAGCGGACAGCTATTTTTCCAAAACTTATTTTTACCCTCAAAGCTGGCGTGAATCTTGCTCCAACTGATCCAAACTATGATATCAAAGAATTAGCTTTGGAATGTGCAACTAAACGGATGTATCCAGATATTTTAAATTACGATAAAATCGTTGAACTAACTGGTAGCTTCAAAGTCCCAATGGGTTGTCGCTCATTTTTACAAGGCTGGAAAGACGAAAATGGAACAGAAATCAATGTAGGACGCATGAATCTAGGTGTTGTCACACTAAACTTGCCTCGAATTGCAATTGAAGCAAAAGGAAATCAAGAAAAGTTTTGGCAATTATTATCTGACCGTCTTGAAATCATGAAAGACGCACTTGTTTATCGTGTAGAACGTTGTAAAGAAGCTATTCCTGCGAATGCGCCTATTCTATATATGTATGGTGCTTTTGGCAAACGTCTGTCACGTACAGATGCCGTTGATGAATTATTCAAAAACCGTCGGGCAACTGTCTCTCTTGGTTATATTGGTTTATACGAAGTCGCCTCTGCTTTTTATGGTGGTGAGTGGGAATCAGATCCGGAAGCAAAAGAATTTACTTTAGCTATTCTTAAAAAATTAAAAGCCAATGCAGATAATTGGGGTGATGAATATGGCTATCACTTTAGTGTATATTCAACACCAAGTGAAAGTTTAACTGATCGTTTCTGTCGTTTAGATACTGAAAAGTTTGGCATCATTGATAACATTACAGACAAAGAATACTATACAAACAGTTTCCATTACGATGTTCGTAAAAATCCAACACCTTTTGAAAAACTTGATTTTGAAAAAGATTACCCACAATATTGTTCTGGTGGTTTCATCCACTATTGTGAGTATCCAATGTTGCAACAGAATCCAAAAGCATTGGAAGCTGTTTGGGACTATGCTTACGACAAAGTTGGTTACCTTGGAACAAATACACCAATCGACCACTGCTATGAATGTGGTTTTGAAGGTGATTTCACTCCAACAGAACGTGGTTTTGAATGTCCTGAATGTGGCAACCACGATCCAAAAACTTGTGACGTTGTTAAACGTACTTGTGGTTATTTAGGTAATCCACAAGCTCGCCCAATGGTTCATGGACGTCATAAAGAAATTTCTTCTCGTGTAAAACACATGAAGTAGTCCATTACCCGATTGTAAAACTGAAAGTTGTGATAAAAATCAAATTGCTTTTTGTCACAACTTTTTTGATAAGCACTTTTCCACTAATTTAGATTACTTTGGTAGCTAAACTGCAAGAACTTATACTATAGAAAGAAGTGTTTTGATGAGAAATCCAAAACCAAAAGAATGGTTAGCTGAAGATTATAGTCAAAATTATATTGCTGACTATAAAGCATTTAATTTTGTCGATGGCGAAGGTGTCCGCAATAGCTTATACGTCAGTGGTTGCCTGTTTGCTTGCGAAGGTTGTTTCAATAAAGCAGCTCAAAATTTCCGCTATGGAAAACCATTCACTCAAGAACTAGAGGAGCAAGTAATCGAAGACCTTCGCCATGATTATGTCCAAGGTTTGACCTTACTTGGTGGGGAGCCCTTTTTGAATACAGATGTTTGCTTGCAAGTTGTTCGTCGAATCCGTCAAGAGTTTGGTCATACTAAAGACATCTGGTCGTGGACTGGTTATACTTTTGATGAATTGTTACAAGACTCCGAAGATAAGCTAGCTTTACTAGCAGAAATCGATATCTTAGTTGATGGTCGTTTTGATCTTTCCAAACGTGATTTGAAACTACAATTTCGTGGAAGCAGCAACCAACGAATTGTCAATGTTCAAAAATCTTTAGCACAAAATAAAGTCGTTATCTGGGAAAAATGCTTCGACGCTACTCAAACATACGAGCAAATCAAAAAACAAGATTTGATTTGACAACAAGCACAACCAGCTACCAGAGTTGATTATTCAGTCAACTTTGGTAGCTGGTTGTTTGTTTTCCTATTTTAAATTTATTATTTAAACATTCGGTTGCTTTGGCCACGCCTCTTGATAAGGATGTCCGGTTAATTCTTCTACTACATCTTTTGCTTCTGGTGTCACCATTGCTTTCAAGCCACCATCTTCCAAACGATCAATTTCATGTTTCAACACTTCATGCGTTTCACGATTCAATTTAAACGTCAGAGCCATCACTAAAGCACAAGAAATCAGAACGACGGGTGCAATAAAGAAAATCAAGGCGATGCCCGTTTGAATATGGTGAGGGGTATTCGTAAAATTCGTCATTGTTTTTGAATCAAAACCAATCGCTGCTAGTAAAATCCCGGCAATCCAAGAAGCTAATGCACCAGTTGATTTTCTAAAGAACGTCATCACTGCTGCATAAATTCCAGCACGATCGCCTCGGGTCATCATGCGGTCAACATCTGGAATAAAGGGAAAAACATTCCAAGGTGTAAATTCTAAAATTGCACGCGCACATTGATAAAATACGGAAATAATTACTAAGACCCAAAAAGCATTTTGGACGTGCAGTGCCCAAGTTAAGAGGTACCCAACCATCGTAACAATAATCGTAACGTAGCTTAGCATAAATAAGTAACGAGGGCCACGAGTTAACATCAGGCGTGCAGCCACCAATGTTGCAATGATTCCAAAAATGGAAAGTGCTTGAAGTGTCCACGGTGTATCCTCTTTTACGCCATGAATACAACAAATAATAAAAGTTGGTAACAACGTAGAATAAAAATCTTTCCCAGTAAATGATAATAAGTAAATACCTAAATGTTGACGAAATGCTCGATTTTTGAACGTTGAAAAATAATCTTGGACTGTTTTCTTCATAAATTCGCCTAAAGATAATTTGGGTTGACTTTCTAACTCTGCTAAAAATTCAGGCGTTAACGGACGTTCCCACGTTGTTCGGTAAGAAATAAAAATCGCAACAACAAAAATCACCGTCCAAATAATGCCCGTAATCAGATAAGCATTTGGGTTTTTCATATGCTGCAACGCTGCTAATACTAAGAAAACAAGTGCTGTCCCCGTTGCAGAAATAAACATACGCGAGCTAGATAAAATCGTACGCAGATTATAATCATCGGTCATTTCTGTTGGTAAAGTTTCCCACGGAATCAAAATCATGGCAATTGCAAGTTCGATTGCTACATAAATAACTAGATAATAGATCCAACTATCTGCCTGAACCCAGAACAACGGAAAGAGAATCGTAAACAAAATTCCGCCTAATAAAATAAAGAAATGACGACGTCCGAAACGTTGACCTAATTTTGTCCGATAAAAGCCATCCGTAATCGCACCAAAAAATAACGAAAACATGGCGTCAATGATCCGACCAATTCCTGTGATTGCTCCGGCAAACGCTGGATTGATTCCTTGACTCAACACGAAAGCGAAAATAACACCTGAAACGATATTATTCCAACCACCACCCATTAAATCAGTTAATCCATAGGCAACTCCTCGACCAATTGTAATTTTTTTCGGTTGATAAACCCACTGCTTATTTTTGTCCATTTCTCTTCATCCACCCTCCGTCAACTTTCAAAAAAGCCAAAATATTCATGTGCATTGCCATAACAAATATCTTTGACGATCTGTCCCAAATATTCATCTTCCTCAGGCAATCGGCCTTGATCGACCCATTCACCTAAGAGCTGACATAATACGCGACGGAAATATTCATGACGTGGATAACTCAAGAAACTTCGAGAATCAGTCAACATCCCAGTAAAGTTAGCCAACAAACTTTGTTGTGCCATAATCGTTAGTTGATTGCGCATTCCTTCACAAGTGTCGTTAAACCACCACGCACAACCCAGTTGAAGTTTCTGAACAATTTCTCCTTGAAAACTTTGCATGGCTGTTGCTAATGGTAACCAGTCATTTGGATTCAACGAATATAAGATTGTTTTTGGTAACTGATTTGCCTCTTCTACCTCAGCAAATAAGTTTACGATATTTTTTGTCAGTTCACTTTGATCCCCCATTGAATCACCACCAACATTGATTCCGATTTCTCGTTTCATTTTCGTTGAGTCGTTGCGAAACGCGTTCATGTGCATCTGCATCGTCCATTGACGCTGATGATATTCTCCCATCAAATGCTTTTGGATTGCTGTTGTAAATTGAGCCACTTCCGTTGTTGTAAAGTTCGTTTCTCCAGTTAGTGCACGTGCTAAAATTGCATCTAATTCTTCATTGGTTGCCGGCGCATACACAAACGTATTCAATCCTTGATCTGCTAAACGTCCCCCCATTTCGTGGAAAAATGCTACACGATTTGATAAAGCAATTGTTAAATCTGCAAACGTTTGAATTGATTGTTGTGCACTCTCACCTAGTTTTTCTAAGTATTCACGATATTCTTCTGTAGTAATTGCCCAAGTGTTATCTGGACGAAAAGTTGGCAATACTTTAAAGGAATTATGTTCTTGTGCTAATACTGCATGATACCCTAAGTCATCAGTAGGATCATCGGTTGTGCAGATTGCTTTAACTTTCATCATTTCTAATAATTTTTTTGGTCGATATGCATCGGTTTGAATTTTTTCATTGGCTTGTCGCCAAATTTCTGGTGCATTTTTTTGATTAATGATTAAATCAATAGCAAAGTAACGACGCAACTCTAAATGAGACCATTCATAAATTGGATTTCCCGGAGCTTTTTCCATTGTTCGAACAAAGGCCAAAAACTTTTCATAATCATCACCATCACCACTAATTAGTTCTTCAGCGACACCATTAGCTCGCATCAAACGCCATTTATAATGATCGCCTGCTCCGCGATTGTTGAGCCAAACTTGAGTTAGGTTCTCATACTGTTGATTTTCAAAAATGACTTTTGGCTCTAAGTGACAGTGGTAATCAATAATTGGTTCATCTTTGGCATACTGATGGAATAACTTGCGTCCTACTTCATTGGTTAATAAAAAATTTTCATCTAAAAACATAGTTAAGCGCTTCCTTCTTTTTGATTTTTATTCAGAGGCTGAACTTAAAAATTGCTCAGCCTCATTCCTTTTCTGTTGACGTTAAAGATGATTCCTTTCAATTATTTTTGATTTTCTTTTTCTAATGCTTCCCAAAGACCATTCAAATACACCGCCCCAAGTGCGCGATCATATAAGCCATAACCCGGACGTCCTGTTTCCCCCCAGATCATTCGTCCATGGTCAGGACGGATATAACCATTAAACCCATTGTCATACATTGCTTTTAAAATTCGATACATATCTAATGAACCGTATTCTGATTTGTGTGGTGCTTCATAGAAATCTTTTTCTTGGATAAATTTGATGTTACGAACATGGGCAAACGGAATCCGATCTCGTTGACAAAATTCTGCCATGATTTCATAAACATTATTTGCTGGGTCTTCCGCAATGCTACCTGTACACAACGTAATTCCATTTGCAGGACTATCAACTACTTGACAAATCCAGTCCAAGTCTTCTCGATTTTTCACGATTCGTGGCAAGCCAAAAATCGAATACGGTGGATCATCTGGATGGACCGCCATTTTTATACCAACTTCTTCACAAGTCGGAATAATCGCCTTCAGAAAATAAGCAAAGTTTTCGCGTAACTTAGCTTCATCCACCTCTTTATAGGCTTGAAGTAATTCTTTTACTTGTGCCAAACGTTCTGGTTCCCAGCCCGGTAACTCAAAGTCATTGCTGGAATTTTCAACTTTTTTAATAATCTCTTCTGGATCTTCCGGAATATCTGCTGCAATATACGCTAATGTTGAGGAACCGTCTGACAAGCGATAATCGAGATCGGATTTTACCCAGTCAAAAACAGGCATGAAATTATAACAGATTACTTCAATACCAAATGCTGCCAAATTTCGAATCGTTTGTTGATAATTTGCAATATATCGGTCCCTACTTGGCAAGCCAATCTTGATAGCATCATGAACGTTAACACTTTCTATAACTTTTAACGTTAAGCCTGCTGCTTCAATTTCTTCTTTCAGTGATTTGATTCGTTCTTTCGGCCACACTTCTCCAACGGGGATATCCATAAGTGTTCCCACAATCCCCTTCATCGCTGGAATTTGTCGAATTTCTTCTAAAGTAATCTTTTCTTCTTGTGAACCGTACCATCTAAAAGTCATTTCCATGATTATTTTCCTCCGAAATTTGTTAAGTAGGTACGAATCGTTTGTCTAACTGCTCCTGGACCTACTAACATTTCTGTTACTATTTGTTCAATTTTTTCGCCAAGGCCTACTTCATATAAATTTGAACCAAAAATTGTTTCATTGGCTAAAATACTTGCAACACTTTGATGAATTACCTCTGGCGATTGTTCACCTAAATGAAGACTTGCCAGCTGCTCCTGTAATTCAGCTAACAATGGATCAGGGCTTGGTACAAATTCATTTCCTTCATCATCAACTGCCAACAAGTAACGTAACCAAGCTGCAATTGCCACTGGAATAAATACGAGAGATTGCGCAGCTGACTTTTCTGTATATTTTTTAATGGTTTCACCAAAACGAATTGCCACTTTTTGCGAAGTATCGCTCGCAATTCGTTGCGGTGTATCAGGTATGTTGGGATTAGGCAATCGTTTCTTAATCACCTCATCAATGAATTGTTTAGGATCAATTATTTGGGGATCTTCTACTACTGGTAGGCCTTCTTGATACCCAATTGCTTTAATCAATCCCACAATCTCTTCGTCTTCCATCTCAGCTGCAATCGATTGATAACCAAGCAAACAACCAGTAATTGCCATTGCCGTATGAAGTGGATTCAAACATGTTGTTACTTTCATCACATCTGCTTTATCAACAATTTCCTGGCTCGTAAGGATGACACCTGCCTTTTCCAACGCAGGGCGCCCATTTGGAAAATGATCTTCGATAATCAAATAATGAATAACCTCTGTATTCACAAATGGTGCAATATTCGTGCGTTTTTCTGTATGAATAATTTCCATATCAACAAAACCGAGCTTCTCAAGTTCCGCCTGTACAATTTTTGCAGGGTTTGGTGTAATGCGATCAATCATGCTCCAAGGAAAGGTTACTTTTTCTGAATCAGTTAAATAATCAAGAAATTCATTGGAAACAAACCCTTTTTCTTGCCAGCATTTGGCAATTGTCAGTACGCTATCTTGGAATCGCTTTCCATTTCGCGAAAAATTATCAGTTGAAATCATGGCAATCGGTAATTTTCCCGCTAAAAATCGTTTGTGTAATAATGCGGTCACAATGCTCATCGTATGTTGAGGAGCTTCAAGACCATTTTCAATATCTGCTTCTACTACTGGAAAAAATTTCCCAGCAGCGTCTTTCAAGTGATACCCTTTTTCAGTAATCGTAAAGGTGGTAAACTGTAAGCTAGGATTTTCAAAATAATGAACAACTTGTGCAAAACTTTCTTTCTCACTAGGATGACAAAAGAAAGCATCTGCTGTTGCAGCTAAAAGCTTTTTATCTAACATTCCATCATCATGCATCACTACTTCCACTACATCACTATGAAATGGTTTGTAAGCCTTCTCAATTATTTCTTTGTCGAAAGTTTCACATACAACTATACCAGCAGCTAATTCTTTTTTATCAGCTAACCGTTGTGCAATCTCTGCGTGAAACCCACGATATAAATTTCCACCACCAAAATGAAGCCACACAGGTACTTCTTTTCCCTTTTCCTTGACTGAAGCAACATCATAGTTAGGAATAGTAATTCCTGCCTGTTTTAACTCAGTTAGTGATTTTTGCCAATCTTTTAAGTCAATCACAAAATCCCCTCCAAACTGATATATCAGTTGTTTTGATACTTGCATTATATTTGCCCATTTAGGCTTTGTCAATACGTCTATTTCATTTATTTTTATCTTATAATTAAAAAAATAGCAAATACTAATATATCAGAAAACCCAAAAAAGGGTGTGGCATCCGTCTTGCCACACCCTCTTTTTAAGAGTAAACGGTGTTTCCCAAGCAGCTTCTCGCACTAATTCATAACTGTCCAAAAATATGAAATGCTATTTTTGTCAGTTGCTCATTATTTTTTCGAAGCTGAACGCTTGGCGCCACAACCTTATTCACGGTGTTCCCAAACCAACTCCTCGAGATAGCTTGCATTCACTTCAAAATATGAAAAGCTATTTTGAGTGCTTGCTCGTTATCTGTTCGGAGCTAAGCAGTTTGCGCCACAACCTTATCCACGGTGTTCAAGAAGTAACTTCCTCAAAATAAGTCTAAATTACTCAAAAATTTGAGAAAGATTTCTGGTAATTTATTCTTATTTATTGAAGCTAGGCACTTCTTTTACAACCTCTCCTAATCAATCCTTCAAATCCCATAAAGGTAAAACAATATTTTCATAGGTCATAGGATCTAAGTTCGTAAGTGTAATTCCTAACAATCGAACACCCTTCTCTACGCCCAAAACTTCTTCCCAAATCAAACTAGCTTGATAATATAGAGCTTCTTTTTTGTAAATGTATTCAGGTAACGTTACCCGCTTCGTAATTGTTGAATAGTCCGTATAGCGAACTTTTAATACGACTGTTTTTCCATGCTTTTGAACTTTTCGTAGTGCTTCTTCTACCTTTTCTGCCAACTGTCGAAGCTGTGCCAAAACAGCTTCTTCTGTTTGCAATGGCTGACCATAGGTATGCTCTTTACCAACTGATTTTCGCTCTCGAGTTACGTTGACTGGAGAATCATGAATCCCGCGAACTTTTCGATAAAGTGAATAGCCCATTTTTCCAAAGTTTTGAATCAGCTGCATTTCACTCATTTCATATAAATCTGCACCTGTAAAAATTCCTAGCTCATTCATTTTAGGAACTGTTTTTTTACCAACGCCATGAAATTTTTCAATTGGTAATTTTTTCAAAAAAGACACCGCTTCTTGAGGAGTCACCACAGTAATCCCTCTTGGCTTTTGATAATCAGAAGCCAGTTTTGCCAAAAATTTATTGTAGCTGACTCCTGCCGAGCAAGTTAAATGAACAGCTTCCCAAATATCTGCTTGGATCATTCGAGCAATTTTAATTGCTGATTTACACCCCACTTTGTTTTCTGTCACATCCAGATACGCTTCGTCAATACTGACAGGTTCAACGATATCCGTGTACCGGTGAAAAACTTCTCGAACGATTTGGGATACTTCAGAATACTTTTGATGATCGCCAGGTTTAAAAATAGCTGTTGGACACAATTCAAATGCTTTTTGCGCACTCATCGCTGAGTGAATCCCATATTGTCTGGCTTCATAATTTGCTGTTGTCACGACACCCCGACCACCAGTATCACTTGGATGGCGAGCAATAACCAAAGGATGTCCTCTGAATTCTGGATGATCTCGTTCTTCAACCGAGGCGAAAAAAGCATCCATGTCGATATGGATGATTTTTCTAGATGTATCATTATGTAAAGGAAACTGTAGTTCCATATTTATTCACCTCGACCTTACTCTCTTTGTTATTATAGTCGAACTTTTGTTCCCTATCAAGCAATTGTGATTTAAATCTTATGTTTTGAAACGTGCGTGATTATTGATAAAGAGCGTTACTTTTTTTGTTGCTTAATCATGAAATGGTTCCATTTACTCGGTGCAAAATCATTCATTCGGTTCGCTTCATGCAAAAAAGAAGTAAAAACGATAGACTACTCACCATTCCAGCTAGTATACGCTAAATTTTTATCATCCTTAGATATGAAAAAACTTTCAATCTAAAATTTGGTTAACAGCCCTTTATTAGTCTATGGAAAGGACTTTTTTTATCGTTGAAACTATTTCGTCCACATGTAGAAACACCTAGCTGTTGTTTCGCACGTAAAACAGATGAAACCGACTAAAGTCATTAATAAACAAGCGTACACATTTCTGAAATTCAACACTCCTCTTCCCACTTATTTTGAGTAACATGTATGAAATCAGCTTTTAGACAAAAAGTCGGGAACAAAACACAAATCTGCTTTGTTCCCGACTTTTTGTCTATTACGTTGAAATTTTGTTCTCATGCATCTAATTCATGAAATTGTCGATAGACTTCTTGCTTTTTCAGATGATTCATTGCAGCCACTTTTTTAATAGCAGCATTTGGTTTCTCACCAGCTGTAATCAAGGCCTCTACTTGCTCCTTCAAAGAAACTTGATTGACTTCCTCTGCTTCGATCAGACGACCATCATCGCCCGCAACCATCAAGCAACATTCACCTTTGATTTGATTTTCTTTTAGATACATTAATAGTTCGTCTATGTCTCCACGTAGATATTCTTCATGGATCTTCGTTAGTTCTCGACATAGAACCACTTGGCGATTTCCAAATACCACGCGTATGTTTTCGAGTGTAGCACTTACACGGTATGGTGATTCATAAAAAATAAGTGTTGCTGTTTGGGTCTTTAATTGCGCCAAAGTTTCTTTTTGTTCTTTCTTTTTCCTTGGTAAAAATCCATAAAATAAAAATGGTTGTGGTACGAGACCTGAAGCAATCAAAGCCGTGATACCTGCCGTAGGTCCGGGTACCGAAACGACTGGGATTCCTTCTTCGATACATGCGACGACTAATTCGTGACCAGGATCGCTAATAGAAGGCATTCCCGCATCACTCACTTGGGCAATCGATTGTCCTATTTTCAATTGCTCGAGTAAGTACGGAATTCGTTCTTTATAGTTATGTTCATGCAAACTTTTTTGTGGTGTCTCCACTTCAAAATGGTTTAATAATTTTTGTGTATTACGTGTATCTTCACTTGCAATCAAATCTGCTTCATGTAACAGACGAACACTCCGGTAAGTCATATCTTCAAGGTTACCAATCGGCGTAGGAACAAGATACAAAGTTCCTATACCTGAATGATCCTTAAAACTTTTTTGATTATACATTTCCTGCCTCCTTAATAAAAAAAGAGCGAAGACACAAGTCGAACGACTCACGTCTTTGCCCCTAGCATAGACAACTTTTTAGTATTAGCGTCCACTTTCACGATAAATGACTTCTAAACAAAACGCGCAAGGCTCATCATTTTCGCGACGTGAACCATAGAGGTCATAACAAACATGAAATCCCTCTTCGTAAATTTTTTCTAAATTCATTCGGGATTTTGACAGTTCTTGTTTGACGCTTTCAGCAGGTGCTTCTGCCACTTGATTCAACTCACGCAAATGTTCACGCAGGCGTTGGTTTTCCATCTCAAGCGTAGTATTTTTTTCGACGATTTCATGAAGTGCGTGCTTCATTTCTACTAATTCAGTTAAGGTATTTCGTAATTCTGATTCTAGCTGGTTTAAGCCGTCATATAAAGATCGCTTATCCATTCATCTCACCTACTTGAATGAAGTCTTTTAATTCATCCCATTCATACTCCACTGGATTTTCTCGTCCTGTCAGCCGAACTTTTACAATTCGGCTAAGCAGGTTTAATCCTACGACTTTCCCTTTACCATCAGGTGTTTCAATCATTTTTCCAAAGTCAGGGAGTTCTTTTTTTGCCGCCTCATATTCTGCGCTCTCATATTGCAGACAACACATCAACCGTCCACATAAGCCAGAAATTTTTGTTGGATTCAAAGAAAGCCCTTGATCTTTTGCCATTTTGATTGAAACCGGTACAAAATCTCCTAAAAATGTCGAACAGCATAATGGTCGACCACAGGGGCCTATTCCACCAATAATTTTCGCTTCATCACGAACGCCAATTTGACGTAACTCGATCCTAGTCCGAAAAATACTTGCTAACTCTTTCACCAATTCCCGAAAGTCAATTCGTCCATCAGCAGTAAAAGAAAAAATCATTTTACTTCGATCAAACGTGTACTCCACCTTCACGATTTTCATTTCTAATTCGTGTTCACGCGCTTTTTGTTTGGCGATTTTTAACGCTTCGGTAGCATCTTGTTGATTTTTTTGTTCTTTTGCTAACTCGGTAGCCGAGGCTTTATGCAAAATGGGTTTGACTTCTTCTGGTAAATCTTGGGAATCAAGTTCTCGTTTGGGAATGGCAACTGTTGCAATATGTAAGGTTTGTTGAGATTCGACTAACACCTTATCATTATAAAAATATTCAGAATCCCCTGGCGCAAAATAATAGATATGCCCAGCATCTCTATAACGGACGCCTACTACTTCTACCATTTCCAACCTCCTTGGTTACTCAGCTATAATTAAAAAATCGTTTGTAAAACGAACTGTTCAGCTACTGCTTGAAAACTCACATTACTGCGTAGTTTTTGTTCAGCAACTAAAATATGTTCAATGATTTGATTGGCTTTTTTTGTCTTGTTTGATTCTTCAGCAAAAATTGCTTGTTTTTGTGCTTCTTGGAAATAAAATAACAGAATTGAAAGTGCCATAAACTGTTGACTTTTTTCCTTAAATACTTTGGTCAATTTCTTTTGGACATAGATAAATGCTTGTGGGTCTTGCTTTTGTAGATAGGTGAACCACTGATAAATCGAGTCCTTAGCCTCATTAAACCATTCATCTTCTGAGATTTCAACTGCTTTTCGTAAACTGTTGGTTAAGAATGCCAAAAGTTTCGCTTTTTCCAATGGAATTTGTTCTTCTTGTAGCTTGTAGATTAAAACTTCTTTTGAAAGTTCTTGAAAATGCAAAACTTGGCAACGTGATTGAATCGTTGGTAAAATTCGGCCAATCGCATCTGTTTCTAAAATCGCTAGAAAATCACCCGGTGGCTCTTCTAAGAACTTGAGTAGACTATTTGCCGCACTCACATTCATTTTCTCTGCTTCCTTGATTATGAAAACTTTCTTTTTTGATTCATATCCACTTCGACTAAATTCTGTTTGTAAACGACGAATTTGATCTACCTTGATTGTTTGCCCTTCAGGTTCGACCACTAATACGTCTGGATGTTCGTTATTTTGAATCCGCTGGCAGTTATTGCAAACACCACAAGGCTGGTTATCTGTTAATTGTGTACAAAATAAATGCTGAGCCAACCAAATACCCATTTCATGTTTACCCGTTCCTTTTTCGCCCTCAAAAAGATAAGCATGAGCGAGGCGCCCATGCTCAAAACTTCGTTGAAGCTGTTGATAAACGAAATGTTGCATTTGAGCCAGTTTTACTAACTCTTCTTGTTTCATAGCTCCTCCTAAAAATGATGGAATCCTTCGACAGGTAAAACAAAGACTGTTGCTCCGCCAACTTCCACCTCTACTGGGTAAGGAACGCCGCCATCCATAGAAATATCCAACGTAACTGGTGTTGAAACAAATTGTTTACGAGATTCACAAGTCTTCTTGATAATTTCAAGCGCTTCATCTACTCGTTCATCTTCAATCCCTACAATAAATGTGCTATTGCCAGCTTTTAAAAAGCCACCAGTTGAAGATAATTTTGTTGCTCGGATATTGGCATCAATCAATTCATTAGATAAACGGTTACTATCTTTGTCTTGGATAATAGCTAAAATAATTTTCATACACAGTCACCTTCCTAATTTTCAAAAAATTGTGGATATTTCTCAATAATAGCATAATAACTAGCCTGAAGAACTTCTTCAAAACTCAATCTTGCATCAATTTTATGAATACGTTCTGGGTATTCTTCCGCAAGTTTTAGATACGCATGACGAACCCGTTGATGAAACTCAAGTCCCTCAGAATCTAAGCGATCAATTTGATTCTGGCGATTTTTTTGGATACGATGCAACCCAGTATCAGAATCAACATCCAGATATAAAGTAAAATCAGGCGTCAATCCTTCCGTTGCAAACTCATTCAATCGAGCGATTTCACGCATGCCAATACGTCGTCCAGCACCTTGATAGGCAAGTGAACTATCCACAAAACGATCACAAAGAACAATACTTCCTTCTTTTAATGCAGGCAAAATCTTTTCAACTAAATGTTGTCTTCTAGCAGCTGCATAAAGAAGTGCTTCTGTTCGTTCATCCATCCGTTCGTTTTTAGGATCAAGAATGACTTGGCGAATTTCTTCCGCAATTGGAATACCACCAGGTTCTCTTGTTTGAATCATTTCTGTTTTTGCGACTTTTTTCAATAGAGGAAATAATTCCTTCAGGATGCTCGTTTTTCCAGCACCATCCGGCCCCTCAATTGTGATAAATAGTCCGTTCACACTTTTGCCTCCATCTCTTGCACTACATCTTCATTGTAGCTGAAATTCAAATTATTTCAAAAAATTACAGCTCACGCCGTCCTTCAACTGCTTTTAACAACGTAACTTCATCCGCATACTCGATATCTGAACCGACAGATAAACCATGTGCTAGTCGAGTAACTTTGATGCCAGCAGGTTTGATTAAACGAGATAGATACATCGCAGTTGCTTCACCTTCCGTTGTTGCGTTTGTTGCTATGATGACTTCTTTTACCTCATCGTTATGCAGTCGTTGCAATAAAGAGGAAATATTGATATCTTCTGGTCCAGTTCCTTCAGTTGGCGATAACACGCCATGAAGAACATGGTATAAGCCATGGTACTCGCGCATTTTTTCCATTGCCATCACATCTTTGGGTTCCTCGACTACTAAAATAATACTGCGGTCGCGTGACGGATCTTTACAAATTTCGCAAGGGTCTTCTTCAGTAATGTTTCCGCAAATGCTACAAAAGTGCAAATCACGCTTGACACTCAACAACGATTTGGCAAATTCATTAACTACTTCATCTTTCATATCGATTGTAAAAAATGCTAAACGTGTAGCCGTTTTTTGACCAATCCCAGGAAGTTTCATATAGCTGTCGATCAGTTTGGCAATTGGTTCTGGATATTGCATAATCATTACTCCTTCACGAAAAAATTAGAATCCAGGCATTCCTTTGGTATATTTACCCATTGTTTTTTCAGTTTCTGTGTCAATTTTTGTTAACGCATCATTGACAGCCATAACTAACAAGTCTTGCAACATTTCTGGATCTTCTGGATCTAGTACTTCTGGTTTGATCTCAACGTCTTTCATGCGACGATTCCCAGTGAACGCTACTTTTACTAAATCATTGGTTGCTGCCCCTGTAAATTCTTTCTCATTCAACGCATCTTGTGCCTGAACCATTTCTTTTTGCATTTTTTGTACTTGTTTCATCATTCCTTGCATATTTCCCATTCCACGCATCATTGTATCGCTCTCCTTTAAATGTTAATCATCAATAATTGTTACTGAGTCTGTTCCAAATAGCTCTTCTGCCTTTGCCACCACAGTTTCTACTGTTTCTGGCTCTTGGGGAATCAACTCGATTTCTTCTTCATCTGTTTCTGGAACAAAAGAAGTGGATTGTCCGTTATCTTTACTTTGAATCAAATAATTTTTACGCAATTCTGGCCAGCTTTCTCGTGTGATATACACTGTATCTGGTGCATAATCGTGAATCATTCGACTCAAGTTATTGTGAATCGCTAATTGCAACTCATCGTCATTTGTTGCTCGTTGACAAACGATTTCGTAGTCAAAAGCGATTACCATACTTTTCGGTCCTGCCGCCACTGGTTCACTTGCTTTCAACATCGCTCGCTGTGTCACTGACAGGCTCATCAATAAATCATCCCAAACTTCTTTGACCTGATTCAAATCTTGACGAGTCGCTTCTTTTAACACTTGGTACACTCGCTCAGTCGGTACGCGATAAGAGCTTGCTTGTTTTTTATGCACTACTTGTGGCGCGGGCTGACTAGCGTTATTGGCTGTACCCTGATTACTTTTGAGTGCTTTTAATTCTTTTTTCAGCTCGGAAACTTCTTGCTGAAGCTTCTCCACTGCTTGGCTTTCAGCTGGTTCACCTTGAGGCAGTGCTTGCGGGCCTGTCAATGATGTTTTTTGCGCTAGCTTGACAGTTGCGACTTCCAAATAAATCGTAGCACTATTGGTAAACCGAATCTCATTTTGTGTTTCACTTAATATCTTGATCATTTGAAAAAGCTGTTCAGCTTTCATTTCTTGTGAAAGATTTACAAAGGTCAAAGTTAGCTGACTCGTTTTCTCCGTCACTAATTGAGGTGCTTGCTGATACATCAGCAAATCACGACAATATTGCAATAAGTCTTCTAAAAAACGACGGGCTTCTTTTCCTGCGGCTAACATCTGTTCCAACGCATTCAATGCTTGCGCAACATTCTGTTCGACACAAGCACTCAAATAGTCGTCCATCATTTCATACGTTAAGCTACCGGTTACCTGCATTGCATCATTTAGCGTAATCGTTCCTTCACTAAAAGAAATGGATTGGTCTAAGATACTCAGTGCATCCCGCATCCCGCCTTCAGCAGCGCGCGCGATGACGCCTAGCGCTTGCTTTTCATATGAAATATTTGATTCATTTAAAATAAATTCCAAATGCTCAACAATATCAGATGCATTGATTCGTTTAAAATCAAATCGCTGTGTACGAGAAATAATTGTTGCTGGAATTTTGTGTGGTTCTGTCGTTGCCAAAATAAAAATGACACTTTCTTTTGGTTCTTCTAATGTTTTTAGTAACGCATTAAAAGCCCCTGTCGAAAGCATATGGACTTCATCAATAATATAAACTTTATAGGTTGCCTTCGTGGGTGCATAATTGGCGCGATCACGAATAAAACGGATTTCTTCCACTCCGTTATTACTTGCAGCATCGATTTCAATTACATCTTCTTGTGTTCCAGCTGTAATTGATCGACACATCTCACATTCATTACAAGGTTCACCATCTTGACTGTTTGGACAGTTGATTGCTTTAGCAAAAATTTTTGCTGCACTTGTCTTACCAGTTCCTCGAGGCCCAGTAAATAAATACGCATGAGATGTTTTATGGGAAACGATAGCATTTTTCAATGTCTGTGTAACAGCTTTTTGTCCAACAATGTCATCGAAGCGTTGTGAACGCCAGACACGGTAAAGTGCTTGGTATGCCATATAGATCCCCCTCTTAAAAAAAATTCACTATTATTTATTATACGTGATTTTATTAAAAAAAACTACTCTACTCCTTGGCTTTTTCCAAGAGGAAACATTCATTCACACGAAAGCTCTTTAAGACTTTTGGCTGAGAGCATTTTCATTCCCCTATGGTATAATAAAGAAAATAATTTAAGCTGTTTCTTTAGGCTATTTATCTAAGGAGGAATTTTTTATGGGATTAATTAAAGCTGCAACAAGTACAGTCGGTGGTGGATTAGCTGATCAATGGCTTGAGGTCATTGAACCAGATAACATGAGTGATACGACCGTGATGACAAAAGGTGTCAAAGTTCGTAAAGATGATAAACGCGGTTCAAATCGTAAAGGGACGGAAGATGTTTTAACAGACGGAACTGTTGTCCATGTCTATCCAAACATGATGATGCTCCTTGTTGACGGTGGAAAAATCATTGATTACACAGCTGAAGAAGGTTACTACACCATCAAGAATGATGCTGCACCTTCTATGTTTAATGGCTCATTAAAAGACGCAATCAGCGAAACATTTAGTCGTTTTAAATTTGGTGGCGTCACGCCACAAAAACAACAAGTCTTCTATATTAATTTACAAGAATTAAAAGGAATCAAGTTTGGTACAACTTCACCGTTAAATTATTTTGACAATTTTTATAATGCAGAATTATTTTTACGTGCGCATGGCGCTTACTCAATCCACATCACAGATCCAATCTTATTTTATACAAATGCTATTCCAAAAAATAAAACACAAGTGGAAATTGCCGACATCAATGAACAATATTTAGCAGAGTTTTTAACTGCTTTGCAATCGGCAATCAACCAAATGTCAGCAGATGGTCAACGAATTTCTTATGTCCCATCAAAAAGTTTGGAATTAAGTAAATATATGGCCTCTGCTTTAGATGATTCGTGGCGTGAACTACGTGGGATGGAAATTGTTTCTGTAGCCGTTGCAAGTATTTCTTACACCGATGATTCTGTCAAACTAATCAACATGCGAAATGAAGGTGCCATGCTTGGTGATCCAAGTGTTCGTGAGGGCTATGTTCAAGGCTCGATTGCTCGCGGAATGGAAGCCGCCGGAAAAAATGAAGGCGGTGCAATGACTGGTTTCATGGGTGTTGGCATGGGAATGAATGCTAACAGTGCTTACCTTGCTCAAGCTGCACAAAATAACCAAGAACAAATGAAACAACAAGCAGAAAAACAAAATCAACAAGCTGCAACTGGAAATGCTGATACTTGGACTTGTCCCGTTTGCGGTACGGAAAACACAGGTAAATTCTGTTCTAATTGTGGAGCAGCTAGACCTGCACCCGCTGCACAACCAAAACTAGAAATGAAATGCAGTGAATGTGGTGAGGTCGTTGATCTTTCAAATGGTATCCCAAAATTCTGCCCGCATTGTGGCAAACCATTTAAAGGAGTACCTTTGGACTAAAAAAGAAGGGGTGTAGCCAATGGATGTCATTACACATAAATGTCCAAACTGCGGCGGTCCTTTAACTTTTGATCCTAAAGACCAAAAATTTCATTGTGACTACTGCCTAAGCATATTTACAGAAGAAGAAGTGAGCCTCTATGAGCAACAGCAAAAAGAAGCTCGCGCTATTGATTCATCAGCTGATACAGCTGATGAATCAATAAATGCAACTGGTGACTTTACCTTCACAGCACAAGAACAATTAGATAAAATGGACGACACCGAACGTCAAGCTTATGATGAAGCCGTGGGCGCCACTGAAGCAAATGGTCAAGAAACAAATGATGAAGCGCCTACCATGGAACTATTTCTTTGTCCAAGTTGTGGAGCCGAAATCGTGACTGATGCAACAACAGCTGCGACGTATTGTTATTATTGCCATAATCCAGTTGTTTTGTCGGGCCGATTAAGTGGTGAATTTTTACCAAATAAGGTCCTCCCTTTTGCAATTGAAAAAGAGGAAGCAATCAAACAATTTTTAGCATGGACAAAGAAAAAATGGTTTATTCCAAAAGCCTTCTTTAATTCTGAACAAATCGACAAACTAACTGGCGTTTATTTTCCCTATTGGTCAACCGATGCTGAATTAGAAGGAGATTTCCAAGCAAATGGAACTGTCTTGCGCGTCTGGCGTGTTGGCGATATTGAATATACCGAGACAAAACAAT
The DNA here is from genome assembly GCF_001886265.1 of Enterococcus thailandicus. Taxonomy (GTDB): domain Bacteria; phylum Bacillota; class Bacilli; order Lactobacillales; family Enterococcaceae; genus Enterococcus_B; species Enterococcus_B thailandicus. The sequence goes on along the minus strand of NZ_JXLE01000001.1, from coordinate 26,643 downwards.
TTGCTGTCTATCGTGAGGGAAAACTTTCTTTTAAAGAGTTAGTCAAGAATGCTCTATCTAAAAATACTCAGCAAAAAATGGTTGAAGGTGTCCAACCTTTTCCGTTGAATAAAGCAATCGACTTTAAAAATCAATACCTTGCTGGATTTCAGGCAGAAAAACGGGATATTGAATATCAAGCGATTCGTTCAGAAGTCGAATCAGAATTAAAAGACTATTCCGAAAAACTTTTACGCGAAACAGCCTCTGGTTACACCACTTTAACTGGTGTTCGTAGTTCCGTTGCAATTAACAATCAAAAAAATAATTATTTGTTACTTCCGGTCTGGCTGGTGACTTACCGTAGTCGTGACTCAAAAAAAGTTTACTATTATGCAATGAATGGACAGACAGGAAAAGTAAGTGGTGTTCTGCCTGTCAGCAAAAAGAAATTGGGGTTCACATCACTTGGTATCTTCACCATTACTGCTATCTTGTTGATGATTGTGGGGTATTTGATATGAAAAAACAACTTTCGATTTTCTTTTTCGTTCTAATTGGCTGTTTTTTCCCGCTTGTTGCTCATGCCGCAACCCCGACAGTCAATGATGAAGCTGGTTTGTTTACAACCGAACAAATTCAAGCATTAGAAAACCAAGCTAAGCCTATCAACGAAAAAATCAAAGGCGAAGTCTTAATCGTTACAACAACAAACAATTCTGATGAACCACGTAATTTTGCAGATGATTACTTGCGAGATGCCGTTGGAAATAATGAAAATGGTTCTGTTTTATTGTTAGATATGGGGCAAAGAGAAATTTACATTTCAACCTCGGGCAACATGATTGATTACTTGGATGACAATCGAATCGAATCAACACTTGATGAAGTCTATGATGGCATGTCCAATCAAGATTACTACCAAGCTGCGACTGCTTATCTTACCAAGGTTGCCGATTACGTCGAAGCAGGTGTTCCAGGTGGGCACTATCGAGTGGATGAAGAAACTGGAAAGATCACTCGCTACAAAGTCTTAACAACTGTTGAAATTGTACTTGCGCTCATCGTTGCATTGGTATTGAGCCTTGTTTTTTACTTTGTAACAGTTTCTAAATATCAACTAAAATTTGGTTCATATAAATATCCTTATCGTGAAAATTCAAGCATCAAGTTAACTGATAAAACCGATCGTTTAACAAACTCTTTTGTCACTACTAGACGAATTCCTAAAAGCCCACCGCCAGGAAGTGGCGGTGGTGGCGGAAGCACTACTCACTCAAGTGGTGGTGGAACTTTTGGCGGTGGTGGAAGAAGCTTTTAAGCCATTATCTGCCAAAGAAAAACTCCTCAAAATCGGATTGATTTCGAGGAGTTTTTTTTAGCGAAAGTTAGCAGTACTTATGCTTTGTGCAGCCAACTGATTTTTCCAAATAACTAATGCAGCCTTCGCATTCTGAACCGTATCAGGTATAAGCACAACTTCGTAACTTTTTAATTGTTCGAGAAAAACTTGTCGCACCGTCGCCTGTTTTTCCAGCAAGCTACCATTAATCCCCAAATAAAATCCTGAGGTTAACTTCATTTTTTTAGCTAACTGAGTGACTTGCTTGGCTAGTAATTCACCCGTTTGTTTCAGCAGTTCTGACACACGCGCATCTTTTTGTTCATAGCTTGAACAAAAAGATGCTACGCTAGCAATTTCGCCTTTGTTTTTTTGATAAATTATCTTTACCAAGTTCATCACATCCTCCGCACCAAAAAAAGCTAATAAATCTTGAGCAAAAGGTGACAATGTTTTTCCTTCATCAAATTCTGCTAGAACTAATTTGATAGCAGCAATTGCTAAATGATAAGCGGAACCTTCATCACCTAATAACTGACCCCAGCCACCTACGCGGTACCACTGTTTTTCTTTTAGACCAAAAAATGCAGAACCTGTTCCAGCAATTGCTAAAATTCCTGGTTGAAACCCCACCTTTGCTAAATAGCTAAATTGTGCATCATTATATAAATAAACAGGATAGTCATAGTACGCTAACTCGTTCTGAATTTTCTCTCGTAAACCACCACCATCAATACCAGCGATGCCTAACGCAATCAATTGACAGTCAGCTCTTCCAAATTTAGTTAGCAAGTCGTCAATTGCTCGAAAAATATTCGCCTTTGCTTGTTCATAAGAAATCAACAAATTGCCAAAGCCTTCAATTGCCTCTCCTAAAACATTCTCTTCTAAATCATACGCAATCGCCTGTGTTTTCGTTCCTCCACAATCAATTCCAATGACATATTTCATAACTTCCTCTACTCCACTTTTTGTGACTTTCTTCTTTCTGCTTTTTGCTCGGCAATAAATGTTTGATACCAATAAAAGCTATCTTTTTTATAACGATTATAAGATCCATTTCCTTGGTTATCTGCTTCAACAAAAATAACACCATATCGTTTTTCCATTTCACAACTTCCCGCCGAAACAATGTCAATAATCCCCCAAGCAAAGTATGCTAGGACATTTACTCCTACTTGCTCTGCTTCTAAAATTTGCTTAAAATGCTGCTTAAAGTATTCGATACGATACACATCATGGATACCATCTGCCTCTTTCAAATCTCTTGCACCCAATCCATTTTCAGCAATCATTACTGGTTTTTGATAACGGTCATACACCTTTAGCAGTGTTGTCTTCAATCCAACTGGATCAATTTGCCAGCCCCATTCACTTGCTTTTAAATAAGGATTTTTTGTCGTCGCTACTAAATTTCCAGCCGTTTGCTGTTGACTTTCTTCTACCGAACTAATACTTGAAGAATAATAAGAAAAGGAGACAAAATCACAAGTATTTTCTTTTAAAAGCTGACGATCTGCTTCACTTATTTCAAAATCGACATTGTGTTCCAAGAAAAATTTGTCCATATAATAAGGATATTCTCCTCTTGCTAGGACGTCCATACAGAACCATTGATTGATTTGTTCATCTAAAACTAACTGTAAATTATCCTCAGGTTTTGGTGTTAAAGGATAGTAACAAAAACATGAAATCATTGCACCAAATTGTCCTTTGACCTTCATTTTTTTCCCTAGAGCAATCGCTTGTGCACTAGCAATAAATTGATGATGCAAACTTAAAAAGATGTCATTGTACGCGTAAGCATCATCTTCTGGCTTCAATAATCCCGTACCATTATAAGGACTAAAGTATCCAGCATTGATTTCATTGAAAGGTAAATAATAATCAATCAACTCGCCCCAATGACTAAAAATAACTGTAACTAATCTCAAATAACTATCAATTGTTTTACGATTTTTCCATCCGCCTTGTTCTGTTACTAATTGAAGTGGCAACGCATAGTGATTGATTGTCAAAAAGATTTTGATTTTTTGTTTGGTTAGCTCTTTAAAAATGTCGTCGTAATACTTCATTCCGTCTTCATTAGGAATCTCTTCATCCCCATTTGGAAATAAGCGTGACCAACTAATTGATAAACGATAAACATCTAAGCCTAGCTCACTAAGCAATGCTAAGTCTTCAGCCGTTCGTTCCTCTCCGCTAGATCCTTTTCTGAACGGATAAAAAAATTGATTTTCTTCCATCGCTTGTTCAACAGTCTTTTTAGTTAGCAATCGTGTAGCCACTGTCGCATTCGATGTTTTTTCTAAATAAGGTCGACAGTCTTGTGTGTCTATCCCTCTCTTTGTGTAACCGCCTTCATATTGACTGGCAGCAGTTGCCCCGCCCCATAAAATTTTTGTCATTGTCCTCCTCCTTCTTAATTGCCTTTATCATACCATCTAAGAAATGCGTTTTCAAACATATAAAAAAATAAAGAAATTTCAATTCTACTAAGAAACAAAATTACAAAAAAATAAAAAATATATTGATTTTTAATTTCTTAACTGTATACTAAAAAAGAAGAGATCTCTAGGCGCTCTTTTTTATTGTTATCTTTTGTAAGCGTTTAATTAATTGTTGAAAGGAGGTAATTTTATGCAAAGAGAAACAAATGAAACATTGCATATTCACTTTGGTGTGAAAACAGCTGGATTACTTTTACTTGCTTGCATTTTTGGTGGTATTTTTATTCCTTATTTATTTTACTTGGCAAACTGGAGTATCAATCTTGGCGTTATGCTTTTCTTACCCATTAGCTTAGCGACAGTTTTAGCGGTGAATCCATATTTCATCCAAACAAAAAGAGGATTTTGTAAGGGCTTTTTTATTACTTTTGGCATCTCACTGATTATTTTAGAAATTTTAGCGTACATTTGGATCTATCAAGGAATTATTTTTTAATTGATTTTATTTAAAGGAGTGTAAACTATGTTAACAGCTTTCACTAATTTTATTGAGTTACATTTAGCTGGACCAATGGCAAAAATAGCCAATCAACGACACTTACGAGCGATTCGTGACGGAATCATTGCAACGCTACCGTTAATTATTGTTGGTTCGTTCTTTTTGATTATTGCCTTTCCACCACTACCACAATCATGGGGCATTTATCAGTTTTTGTCTTCTAACGCCGCAACAATCTTGTTACCTTATCGTATGACCATGTACATTATGTCCCTTTATGCAACATTCGGAATTGGGGCTAGCCTTTCAAAAACGTACAACTTAGATGTTGTTTCCGGCGGCATTCTGTCTACAATTGCTTTTCTGTTGACTTTTGTACCTGTAAATATTCCTTTAGAAGCTGCTGATGCTGCTGGAACTTCTGGTTTTGTCTTACCAATGGCGAACCTTGGTGGTGGAGGAATGTTTGTCGGCATCATCACATCAATTTTTGCAGTTGAAGTCTATCGCTTAACAGATAAATCAAAATTCAAAATCACTATGCCCGACCAAGTACCACCTGCAGTTGCTCGTTCTTTTGAATCATTAACACCAACGTTAATCGTCATTCTAGTTATCTCTACTATTAGCTATTATATTGGTTTTGACTGGCATTCAGCTGTTTCAAAAATTGTTAGTCCTTTAATCAGTGCAACTGATACGCTGCCAAGTGTATTGCTACTGATTTTCATGATTACTTTCTTCTGGGCATTTGGGATTCACGGCGTTTCAATTATTGGATCACTGGCGCGTCCACTATGGTTACAAATCTTAGAAGCTAATACTACAGCTGCTGCTGCTGGTGAAACTTTACCAAATATTGCAGCTGAGCCTTTTTACCAATGGTTTATCTGGATTGGCGGATCTGGTTGTACAATCGGCCTTGCTATCTTACTAGCCTTCACTGCCAAATCAAAATACGCTTCAAAACTAGGAAAAGCAATTATTACACCATCCATTTTCAATATCAATGAACCAGTTATTTTTGGTGTCCCAATTGTTTTAAACCCAACATTGATTATTCCCTTCATTTTAACTCCGATGGCTTGCGCAACTATTGCTTGGTTCGCAACTAGACTAGGTTTTGTCAGTGCCGTTACAATCACTGCTCCTTGGACTCTACCTGGACCAATTGGTGCGTATTTAGCTACTGGAGGCGACTGGCGCGCAGCAGTTTTAAACTGTCTGTTGATTGTTCTGTCAGTCGTAATGTACTATCCATTTGTTAAAATTTATGACAAAAATGAATTAGCAAAAGAGCATGCCTTAGAACAAGAAAAAACTGAAACTGAAGAATTAGTTTCAACAACTGTTGTTGAAAGCAAATCCTAAGTCGTTTAAATAATTATGTTACTAACATCCGTTAAAAAGAGGGGAAGACAGTGTTGTCTTCCCCTCTTTTGCTATTGATCAAACTGTTGTGCTTGCTTACTTGCTAACGTGTTAGAGCTAGACGTTTTGTGCTTCAATCTTTTTTCTCGGTGTTCCCCAAGCAGCTTCTTCGGCAATAAGTCTTTTTTTCATAAAAACATGAGTAGCTATTTTTAGAAAAATTCCTTATTGCTTGAAGCTGAACGCTTGGCGCCACAACCTTTCTCTCGGTGTTCCCAAAACAACTCCTCCATATAGCTTTCATTCACTTCAAAACATGAGATACTGTTTTGAGTGACTGCTCGCTATCTGTTCGGAGCTGAACGTTTTGCGCCACAACCTTTTTTAAAAAATAATATTATCTTCCAACAGCTCCATATTCGTAATGATCAAATGGTGATCCTGAACTGTAATAATCCCCTTATCTTTTAGTTGCTTCAAAATTCGACTGACACTACTTGCCGTCGAAATACCACAAAACTTAGCAATTTCTTCATTCGTAATTGGAAAATCAATCAGCAACCCTTCAGGTGTTCGCACACCAAACATGTCATACAATTCATACAACTGCGTACAAACTGCGCCCAATTTTCCATTTAATAGCATCTGTTGCATTTTTTTCATGACGCTTAATAAGCGAAAACGGTAAAATTCTTTTACATGATGCTGCAAATCAGGATTATTATTGATGTCCTCCCAGAACTTCACCCGATTGACACGATAAAACTCCGCATATTCTGATTCCACCCGAATATTATAAGGTGAATCAATAAATTGTGAGTATTCATCTTTAATTAGTGATACCACTTCTAAGTCATTGACATATCTTAGATTGAATTCTCTTCCGTCGTTTGAGATCACGCTTGCTTTAACGATTCCCTCTTTCAAGATGTAAGTGTAACAATCCTCGACTCCTTCAAATGTTAAATACTTGTGATACCCCTTTCGTATAATTGGAATATTTTTACTTGTTACATATTCTGCTAGTGCTCGATTATCCAATCATGCTCCCCCATCCAAACATTTATCTAAAAAAATAATACAAGATTTCCAAGATTTTTAAAGTTCATAGGTATTTTACTAATGATAGTAACATTTGTTAAGTACCTTTTTGTATAACCAAGTTCATTTTCTTCATTTTTTTTCTTCGCTATACTCCGTATGTAAAAAAAATTACTGAATCGAGGTCAAAAAAATGCAATTTTGGATGAACACTATTATTAACCGATTAGAAACAGCGTACCGCACAAGATTTGATATGAAAGCATCATTAGTTTTCCTAAATGATGCTTATCAAAACTCAATTGAGTTGATTAAATCTGTTGAAGAAACGCCAGATGAAGAGTGTCAAGAATTCTTACAATTGTTTATGGAAACACGTGATCTATTTATCCAACAACTTGTCGATCGTTATCCATCAAATTATCACGATGTTGAAGTTCAAATTGAAAAACTAAAAGCATATTCATATGTACATTAAGGGGAATTAGCAAAACAAATGGAAGACAAATTATTCAACAAACATTTTATTGGTATCACACTTATTAACTTTATTGTTTATCTCGTTTATTACTTATTAATGGTCATCATCGCAGTTATCGCCCAAGACAGCTTACACGCTAGCTTAAGTCAAGCAGGATTTGCTTCTGGCATTTATATTATTGGTACTTTGCTTGCTCGTTTATTGATGGGGAAACAACTTGAATTGATTGGCCGAAAAATTACGTTACAAGGTGGTGCAATTTTTTATCTATTGACTACCATCGCTTATCTTTACATGCCTTCCATCGGAATTCTTTACCTTGTTCGCTTTTTAAATGGTTTTGGTTATGGAACAGTTTCAACTGCAACAAATGCAATCGTGACGGCATATATTCCAATGAATAAAAAAGGTGAAGGAATCAATTATTATGGTTTGAGTACTAGCTTAGCCGCTGCAATTGGACCATTTTTAGGAATGATCTTGTTAAACATGACTGATTTCCATTTCATCATTTGGTTCACGATTGTCTTAGTTTTCTTAGTCACTATCGCTTGTCTGTTCTTCCCTGTCAAAAACATTGTTTTGTCAGCTGAACAAAAAGAACAATTGACTTCATGGACAGTTGATAGTTTTATTGAGAAAAAAGCCTTATTTATTACAGGAATCGCTTTTTTGATGGGCTTATCTTATTCAAGTGTTCTGTCCTTCTTATCTTCTTATACGCAAGTGATTCATTTAGTTAGCGCTGGTTCTTTTTTCTTTGTTGTTTACGCGTTGGTAATCACTTTTACTCGCCCATTGACGGGTCGAATTTTTGATACAAAAGGTGAACAATACGTTATGTATCCTAGTTATCTTTTCTTAACTGCTGGCTTGTTTTTACTTAGTGCAACAACCAATAGTTTCATGTTACTGGTTTCAGGAGCCTTAGTTGGACTTGGTTATGGAACCTTTATGTCTAACGGACAAGCAGTTTGTTTGAAAATCGTTCGTGAACATCGAATCAGTATTGCGTTATCTACTTACTTCATCGGATTAGATTTAGGATTAGGCGTTGGTCCTTATATTATGGGAACCTTGAAATCGTTCACTTCATTCAGAGGATTATACATTGTTTCTGGAATCATTCCATTGATTTGTACCTTCCTTTATTTCATAAACAAACGGAAAAAGAAAGTGGTAGAAGAAGTATCCAGCTTCTAAAAAATCGTTCATATCTGTTTGAGAAAAGAATGTGGATTGGGGCAGAAAAATATTTTTGAGAATGTGCCAGTGTCCTCACTGCTCAATTAAATAAAGTAAAAAAACGAGATTAGGAAAGAACATTTCCTCGTCTCGTTTTTTGTCTAGTTGGTTTACTGTCTATTTTACTCACTCATTTTATTGAGATGTTCTTCCTTACGCAAGTGATATTTTTTCATTTGCTTTTGCCATTTTTCTTTATCAGCTTGATTGACTTTACGAATCACTTTTGCTGGGTTTCCGCCAACAATCGTATGATCAGGTACGTCTTTTGTAACAACTGACCCCGCCGCAATAATCGAATTGTTTCCAACCGTTATTCCAGGTAGTAGAACACTGTTTCCACCAATCCAAACATTATTTCCAACAGTAATCGGTAAGCCAAATTCTAAATCTGTTATGCGGATTTCTGCATCTGTTGGGTGACCTGCGGTAAAGAAACTGACTCTTGGCCCCACCATGACATTATCCCCAATTTTTATTTTATTCACGTCTAGAAAGATGCAATCCATATTTGCATAAAAATTTTCGCCAATCTCCACATGACGACCATAATCGACATGAAGAGGTGGATTGACATAAATATGTTCACCCGTTTTACCAAAAAGTTCTTTTTCCAGTGCCACAATTTTTTTCGTTTCATCAATTGGTAATTGATTGATTTTCTGTGCTAGCTTTTGTCCATTAATCGAGCGATTTTCTGGAAAAATACCTGATGCCTTATAAAGTTCACCAGCTAGCATTTGCTCGTAATCAAAATCTCTTGCCATTCGCTTTAACCACCTTTTTTATCTTTGATTAGTCGATCGCATCTGTCGTTAATTCAATCAAGTTTCCTTCTGGATCTTGGATTACTGCCTCATAATAACCATCACCTGTCGTTCGCGGTCCGCTCAGTAAAGGATAGCCATCTTGGACAAATCGATCAGCAAAACGATCAACTTCTTCTTTCGTCCCTACCGCCATCGCTAAGTGTGCATAGCCTAAATGATCTGTGACTCGATTTGCTAGATGTGGTTTCGTTGTCAATTCTAAGCGACTCCCTGAACCAAAACTTAAAAAGTAAGATTGAAATTGTGTTTTTGGATTACGATAGCGTTCCCTACTTGTTGCCTGAAAATATTTTTCGTAAAACGTTCTCATTTTTTCCAAATCTTTCGTCCAAACAGCTAAATGTTCAATATGCATCCTTCTTCATCTCCTAAAATAGTTCATTTTCATCCTATTTTCTGCTATTTTTACTAGTTTTCACTTTATCAAATTCCTTTTCGATGCAGCCAAAATGAATAAATCGTTGGAATCAAAATAACAATCACGATAATTGGCATCATTAAAAATTCCCATGAAACAAAACTTGCGAGTAACATCAAAATACCGCCTGCAATAAATGTTTTGGCACCCAGTCTATTTGTTTGTAGCCAATTCTGTTCACTGCTCAACGTCCAAGGTAAACGAATACCCACTGTATAATTTTGCGGAACAGCGGTCAGAATCACTCCTGAAACAATAAAGATGATTCCGATAAATGCAGCGGGACTAATTTTCATCAACCATGTTGCCTGATTGCCTAAAGCATAACTGATGGTCAATGCTTGAACAAAAAGTGCAATCAGCGGAATGATTCCTAAAACGCTGTAGATAATCCAACGTTTTGTCACTTTTTGCTTTGGATCATTTAACACGAAAAAGGCAACCAATAATTGTAAGCCTGCCAGAAGAAATGGTAAGCCAATCAACGCAAATCCCTTTGAGCTCCAGCCATTCGCTTGCCAATTCAAATCAAAATGTGTCGCAACTTGATTCGGAATTTCTTCCCAAAAAATGGCACTTGCCACAAGTGGTAACAAGGTAATGATTACCGAGATAACAATTGCTCCACGATATTTTTTCATTTCAGACCACGTCCTTTTTTCTCTTAATGATTGTCAGCAACTCTTTTGATAATCGCTATTTCTAAGTGTACCTTTTAACTGGCAAACTGCCAACTTTTTGTCTGGATTATCCGAAAAAGGATAGACTTTTTTGATGATTAACAAAAAAGTCTAATTAAAGGAAAAAGAAAGAGCTGTGACACGAGTTTTGTCACAGCTCCTAAATTTTTATTCACTTGTTTCCTTTTTTGCAATAGGGCTGACCTATCTTCTTGTCAATTTTTTATTTCAATAAATCTTTCATTCCATAAACACCCAGTTCATACATTCGCACTGCTGTGTCTGAACCTTGTGTAGGTTTATCCACACTTACTTTCACATATCGTGCTTGTTCCACGGCAAAGGTATTGGTGCTATTTTTTTCCGTATTATTGATTGTTCGTGAAACTTTCTTGTACTCTTTTCCATCTTGGCTTACTTCGATTGTATAAGCCTTTGTATTCATATCTGCATTTTCGCCACCAGCCTCTGCATGTGCGAATCGAACTTCACTGACTGTTTGGCTATTACCCAAATCGACAATGATTTCATGGGGAGGTGTTCCCGTTGCACACCATTTTGTTTCAAGTTTCCCATCAACTGCAAATTCAGGCGCTTCCGAATCATTTGTAAACGAAGAGGCTTCTGTTTTCGCATTTAAAGATAGCAACACCAATTCGGCAGGGACTTTTTGACTGATTGTAATCAAACCTTCCATCTCAATCGGTGTTTTTCCTTCTTCATTTTCTGCGGTCAGTTTTACTTTATACACACCCTCTTTATCATAAGTAACGACAGGCTTATTTTCGGTACTTGTTTCAATATCGCCACCTTCAAATTCCCAAGTTACTTTGTCCGTATTGGAAGAAGATGTATTTGTGAAACTAATTTGTTCCCCGGGAGCCGCCAATGTTTTAGAAGCCGTAAAACTTGCTTTTGGTAATGTATTATCTGGCCATTCAAAAGAGATTGGATCTGATGCCATGCCTCGATTTCCAAGAGTATCAACGGGAACAATTTCCAATTTTGTCTGTTGCACGTTCTTTTGTCTTTCCAGTCCATTGATGTAATGTGTCGTCGCAGGTGTTGCACCTAGGAAAGAACGAGTATTATCTTTATTTATTCGATAAATTTCATAATGTTCTGCTTCACTGTCTTTACTATCCCATGTCAAGCGAATCCCTGCATAATTACTTTCTTCTTCATCAAAAACAACATCTTCCACTTCAGCATTTGCAACAGCCATTTTTTCTGTAGCAGGTGAGTCCGTCATTGCTAGCTGTCCTAAATGTAATTCATAAGTGTCATTTGTTTTTTCTGAAGTTATTTTATAAGAAAGTGATGTGACTGTTTTTCCTGCAAATTTTTCTAATGAATACTTCAAGGTTGTCCAATCATTTGTTACTTTTTGACTTGATGCAACTGTTTCTGTACTTCCGTCTTCAAACGTCAAGACAATCTCCAGCTTGGTAGCATCTGATGCTTTAGCGGTTGTAGTTATCTCTGAATCTTTTGTTAGCGTTGTTTCCATTCGATAAAGCTTCACTTGGCTAACCGCATTTTTTGTCATATTTCCTCTAAACAATAATGAATTACCTCCATTGAAAGCATCTGCATAATCCATTCTAATTGATAAATCATTGTTATTTTCATGCTCCATTATCCAACGGTAAGTCGGCATGATATCTTGCATGCTTCGGTTATTCCAATCTAGACTTGATACCTTTTGGCCTTTGATAAAATAATTATACCCATTTCCTGTATTGAAATTCGTTACAAAAGGCAAAGAAGTGATTGCTGTTTGCTCCAGCGCATACGTCGAAACTCCCGGCCAATCTTGCCCTTTTAAGGCGATATTTTGAGTTGGATCTCCCTTGTCATTGACCCAAAAACGTTCTTCTCGATTTTGAAAATCATCTGGATCACTAGCAGAACTGTACGTCCAACTAGGAACGTATAATCCCAAAGAAGTATAAGGGACACCTTTATCATCCACAAATAACTCCCAATCAACTGGGGTAGCGTAACCTTTTTCTTGAACATCGATTCCTGCAAATAAATCATAAGGATCAATGCCTAATTCATTTGCTTTTTTCTTAGATGCTTTCAAAAGTTCCTTGCTTGCTAATTGCTCCGTATTCCACCAAAAATTCAAAAACATGCTATCCGCTACTGGATTCATGTCTGCATCTACTAAATAAGCTTGGTTTTGATCGGTCAAAGCATTTTGCCAATCCATTTTTCCTTCAGATGTCATCGAATCATACCACATGATATCTAAATCAGCTTGTTTCCCTTTAAATTCTTTGATAAATTCTTGCATTAAATCGGCATGTTCTTTGTTCAATCCATCAGCTTTATCTGCTATTTGAGCATTTTTGTTTTCTTTAGCTTCATCAAAGCTAGTCACAACTGTATCTGTTTCTTGGTTAATGAACCAGCCATCAAACCCGTAACTTTGCGCAACTTCAATCAGCTTGTCGACTAAAGGAAATGTCCCATTAGCATCTTTTTCTAAGAAAGTATCTAGCCATTCGATTTTTCCACCATGCGCAGTTTGTGGAAAGAACACAGTTCCTAACACTGGCACACCATTTTTATGAGCCGCATCAATCACATCCGGACTTGGTGGAACAATAATTCCTTCACCAGATGAACCCCCCCAGTAAACTAATTGATCGATATATTGCCAGTTAGAAAAAACATTGGCATCAAAAGTGTTCACACCTCGTGGTGCATTGCCGCTGGTACTACTGTTCATAATGGATAAAGCTACTACTTTCATCTCTGTATTTTGTGTTTTATTTGAAGGAATCAACTTTGTTTTATCTACCCGTTGTGCCAATGGTACAGCACTAACATTGTATTTTGCATCTTCGTCTTTTGAAAAGTCCCATTGCAATAACTCTTCTGGAAACCAATAAGAAGATTCTGGCTGATTAGCCATCCCTCGATCAACTTTTGCTTCTTCCGTTTCTTGATAGTCAATCGAATTTGACTCTGCTTGATTTTTGACGCCACATCCTGAGACACCAACTACACCAATTGCCAACAACAGCCCTACTCCACTTTTAAACCAACACTTCATCCATGATTCCTCCTATAGTTTTTTTATCCCAGTAAAATGATAGCGCTTACTTTGAGATAAGTACATGAACAAACTATAGAAATGTGAATACAAAATATAGATTCAAACTAATTTATTATGTGCGATTTTTTCTTTGTTTTCAATGAACTAATTCGGCTATGTCGAGAACCAAGTATAAAAAACCTGCAAAAAAACAGACCCCATCCGAAGATGAGGCCTGCCAAATATTGCATAAACAATAATTTGATTATTCTGCAGCGTTTTGATCTTTGAGACCGTATTGAGTGGTTCTTGGAAATCTAGTGGTCTCTGATTTAACACAAACCGCTTTACATCAGCGTTTTAGAGTAAGTTGAAAATCTGGTAATTGTTAGTAAAACTTGTTCGAGAAGGTCAAAAGTATGGTCAAAAAAATACTCGCCAGTGTATCTTCCCTCTATGAAATCATAAAATTTTTCATTTTGTTTTACTACGTGATTCTAGCTGTGCTTATACTATTCAATCAGTGCCTTTATCAATGTAAATATCCTCAACAGTTTTTTTACAACATAGATAACTAATAGAACCCTTTGATTCCAAAATTTTACTTATCCTTTTCTTCATACTTTCTATCAATGGCTGACGTTTTAAGAAAGCAATCATTTTATGCGCGGTCACTTTTCCAGAATATATTCCTTCATTATCTACACAAATCGTCGTTTTTTTATTACCATCTATTATTGTCAAGTTCGGAGAATTTCTGAGTAAAAATCCATTAAATGATGCTTCATCCGTTAACAAAATATTGCCCTGTTTTCCAGCTTCCCCTAGCGTAGTCGAGGTAAGTAATACTCGATGTATTTCCTTTATTTCTATGGTATCTTTTAAGTCCAATTGTTCTTTTACTATGTTCAAACTCCCTTCAAAATATTCAGCATTCCTATTTAATTGATCAATTGCATCTCTAATTTTTTTATTGGTTTTGGCATGTTCTCGAACAGTGTAAGGTTGATTAAACGATTTACACTCAATTAAGAAAAGATGTTTATCCAATACGAAAGCCACATCAATTTCTCTCTCGAACTCTATCTTATCAAATCTTATGTGTAATCGTTTGGCAACAATGCCATTACTGACCTTTAAAAGATGCTTTATCCGTTCTTCAAAGACCGCACCTTTAAATCCTAAATCAGTCACCATATTTTCCTTTTTTTCTGTTTTTGAAAACATTGACAATATGGCTGAAAGTGGTCGAACTTCCCTAGTTAAACTAGGTAGTAGTATTAACTTATCTTGAATTCTTATCAAAGGAGCATCTATCAAATCATTAGTTTGTCTACAAAAAGTTAATTTGCTAATTATTATTTTTGCTTCTTCATTGGATATTTCTTTTGACGAATTAACTAGCTTTTTTTTCCACTCAAACTCCGTTCTGACAATACATAAGTTTTGAACCGTAAGAATGATATTTTCTTTTTTTTTCTAAGAAATGGATTGCTTCGTATTGAAAAAAATGAATTGAATCTATCCACTTTCTTAATTCAACTCCAAAAATCAAAGTACTCATATTTTCTTTGCCAAAGTATCGTAAGCATAATTCATTTGAAACATGATCGATATAAATCTTATCAATGAATCATCCGATTTAATTATACCGCGATCTTTTTTGTAGTTAACAATATCCAACTCTATATCTCGCATAAAATTCTTATGTCTGAAATTACCAACTAACACTGCTCTATTAAATTCTTCATCCGCAAAATCAACAAGAGGGGTACTCTCTCGTTCAATTATTTCAATCCTTGAGTACTTCCAATATTCAAATGCATCCATCAAATTATCTCTTTCAACATAATTATTATAGACATTAAGATTCCACAATAAATCTTCTTCTGAAAAAATACGGTTACATCCACGTTGATTATTGAAAGAAATTTTATGAAGTAAATACTTTAGAATAACACCTGAACTAGTAATATAGTAGTCGAAAGATGTGGTAGTCTCTTCCAGACTAATATCAGTAATATCCCCATTCCTCAATAATCTTAGACAATACTCCAAATAAACGATGAATTGTGATAGTAAAAAATTTGTTTGTTCCGAGTTTTCTTCTATTATTTTGTCAATTGCAATATTAGAGTTAACAAAAAAATGATTCAACTGATCAACTTGAAAAAGATGATTCAAAATTTTTTCTTTATTCTCACTACTTAACTCTTTTTGGAATATAATGTCATAATTCTTTAGAAAAGGATTATTATGCTGCTTAACTGAATATTCGTCAATTTCTAAACCTAGAGATTTTATTTTTGCTAGAAAAAGATCATAATCATTTTCAGCTTCTTGAAAGATTTTCGTTACATATTTTTTTTTACCTAATCTCCTCAATTCACTTTCGAAATCCAAATAATCAAACTGTTTTCCTTTTGTATAGAACTGATTTACCATGTTACTCCTTTCTCAGTCTAGTTTTTATTCAACTATTATTTAGACCATAAAACAAATAATTTACCTATCCATTATTTTTTGACTTAAATTCCTAATAGATCCTATTTGATTCTCATACATTAAATCCCATAAATCCAGACATTTATCAGAGATAGCTTTCATTTTAGGAGATTCTAAATTGGTGGTTTCATCATATAATCCAATTATCAGTTTAGATATTTCATCTTCTACTTCCCAATAATCATTATTTTTATCTCTAAATCGAACTATATTAGTACCCATCGACAAGATGATTTCTTCAAAATCTATTATTGATTTGGATTCGTTCTCAAGATATCGTACAAAAGAATGCACTAATTTGCGACTCAAATCTGAACCAACAATTTCAATCAAGAAATCCTTATCTCTGTCTAAGTCAACAAGGTTATCATAGAATAATCTGGAAATAGTGTGTTCAATATTGAGAGAACGTTTTTTAAACTTTAAAATTATTTGCTTTACCAACAGATTATATTCTGTTTCTTTAAAATACAATAGGGCTATATCTAATATTCCCTCCGCCTGTTTTTCTGTAAGTACGCCCGTATTGTGTGATTCATGAAAATCTAGTTGAACCTGACTTAAAACAAACCGCTATAAATCAACATTTTAGCCAAAAGTAAAACCTTGATAATTGTTAGTAGAATTTGTTCGAGAAGGTCAAAATTATGGTCAAAAATACTCGCCAGTATGTCAGATTAATAAAATATTTCAGCCCCCAAGAATACATTTAGATAGTCTGCTTTAAAAGCATGCACACTCTGCTAACTAAAGAGTTTAAAAATAAAGCTTTCTTTGCTTACACAAAAAAATATGAATGTGGATTACTAATAATAAAGAGAATTTCTTCTATAAAAAAATATACAGGACAATTATGCTGGTTATCCAAACTTTTGCTAACGTAAATAAGCCGCCAAATCGTCTTCGTTCAAATCCCAAAAGTGAAAATTTAATTCATCATATTCTCTAGCAAATGCATTAAACATCTTTACTTTCACTCTATTTTTCTGTACCAAAAACCTTAATTCTCTAAGATGCTTTTGAGATACCCCGACTACTTTAAATTTATCATCCTTTTCTAAACATTTCTCATAAAAATCATTCGCAAAAAATCTGCTTTCAAAAATGTAAACACAATTTAAATAAGAATTTTTTTCTAGTGTATTTTTCCCATTTCTATTCATAATCATCCAAAATGGATCGCCTATTGTTGTATAATCAGGTAAAAGGTAATCTTCATTTTGACCACTTATAAAGCGATTAAAGTCATCATACTTAATCAGATTAATACCTTGCCATGCTGCTACTTTTTTCCCGCCATCTTGGAACGAGCTTTCGGCAGAAATAAATATACCATTAATGTTTCCAACACGATCTAGTTTATATGAGAAATCTCTAAGATTTATCACATTTATTGGATTTTTCCAATTTTTACATTCAATTGCTACTCTATAATTTATGCCAAAATGTTCATACTCATATACTATATCAAATTGATTATCTGTCCCATCATCTCCAATTAGATGCACATCTCTTGAAACATTTGCTTCAATTCGTTCATTTTCTGAAATCAAGTTATATAATTTTTCTATAACTATTTCAAATTTATCTCCCTTTTCTTTAGATCCCATTCCCATATTAATTCTCCCGATAATAGTATTTCAATAATTTTTTTGGATCAACTTTATAAATAGCAAGCTGTCCATCAGCTGGTTGTTCAAACTTAGGCAAAATTATTCCTAATCCAACTGGATATCCCTTTACTTCCAGTTTTTTACATAAAGCTTTCATTTGATTCTGAGACAGTCCAAAAACTTGAGACCTTATATTAGTTACTCTATTTCGTGTTTCACAAATTTGTTTTGCTTGCTCCCTTGAAAGAAATAAGGGAATACTATCTTCGATTTGGACATAATTACCATTTGTTTTTCTAATACCATTATTCTCAAAAGTTTCCATTAAAATCCAAAACGGATCGCCTATAACTTTATCATCAGGCAACATTATTTCTAGTGTTTTCAAAACACTTTCGGCAACTGCATTCATGAAATAAAATTTTTTAAGTTCAATGTTGCAAGCATTCGCTTGCTCATTTAACAGAGATGAAACTTTACCATTTTCATAGTATATAATTCCTTTTGCTTTAAATTTTAAGTCTTGCAGCACTGTATAGAACTCCCAAATATCATTTTCAGTTATCTCTCTATCGGAAATAGTTTTCATGATAGTTGTCTCACGGTTGTTCATCTGTATGAATTCAAGGTAAATATCAACAGTGTGTTTCCTCTTTTTGCCCTGAATAACATAATTTTCAAACAGCTTTGGAGAAATCAAATTTTCTGCAACAAATCGACTTCTATACGAAGAGGCTACATTTGACAATAATCCTGGATTTTCTATCATAATTCTTTTTCTCTCACTCCCATATTTAAAAATTTCATAATAGTAATTGATTACTCTCAAAAAATTCACTAAGACGTGTCTGAAAACTTTTTCGAGAAAATCAAAAGGTTGACCAAAAAAATACTCGTTAGTGTATTAGTTTTCCTTTTTTAAACAGTTTTTTTCATTTTAAATTTCGGTGTTTGTGAATCCGGAGGGACTATTGGTCGGGATACTTTTATACTCAACGGCATAGTAAAATCTACGCCAGATAAAATTGCTTCCCCTTCGCCGAGTACAGGAAGATACGATAAAATATCAGAATTTGCTGATGAACAAGATTGTCGTATTGCCTCTTTGTCATTATAATTTATAAGTCGATGCACCAAAAAAGTTCCCATCTGAGATAGAGTTCCCACAGGTATATCTCTTGGCATTTGTGTCGATATACATAAAAACAAACCATATTTTCTGCTTTCTTTTGCGATTTGATCGAACGCACTAAGCGCGGTTGATTGAAAAAAATCATCAACAATTGTCTTTTTTAAAAATTGGTGCGCTTCATCTAAAACTAGTACAATAGGTTCCATTTTGAAGGTCTTCTTTCGAGCTAATTTAAGAAGGTACCTTCCAACAGCATTGGCTAATATTTCACGGGCTTGAAACTCATATCCTAAGTCTTCAAATCCTATTCTTAATACAAACTTGTCTTGTTGACTTACATCTAAAAAATCATTAATTATTTTGGTTAAGCTATGTTCATCATTTTGCTCACCACTAAAATTGAATGATTTATCATATATTTTTGTAGATGCTAAGTTATTAATCCTGCTTATCAGTCCATAACAAAAATTTGCATCCCTATCATTAAATGCACCAAACAGTTCTCCGTTACTTCTATCAGTTGGAAAAATACATTCATTATATAGTTGTTTACTTAGTAAGCGAATATCCAATTCTAGGCTTTCCGATTCAATTTTACTAAAATTCTGTAGTTGATACCTCTCAAAAACCCTGACACTTTTACCTGCTTTAACTAGTGTTCCGTTACTATTATTGATAAACGGAGCTAAAATATCGTGACTACTATCTTCATCTGTCCTCTCGTTAAAAATTTTTACTGCCTTTAAGGATCTAATTGCTTCTAATAGTTTTGGCTTTTGTATTCCTTCCGACGGTTTGACTAGAAAGAACAAATCTTCCTTTGTTAGACTTTGATATGGAAAAAAAGCACTTTCTCCTATCGCTACTGACTTAACTCCATTTTTAATTACTGAGTATTCTCCTGTCGGATCTAATAAGATGACTTTGGATTTATTACTAACCATGCTCTCAATCAATTTTGATACTGTCCAGCTCTTTCCACCACCGGTAGTTCCCACAATTGCACAGTGTCTATTAAAGAAAGCTTGCTGACTGACACATACTTCCGTATCTAAATTGGATGTTAGATGTCCCAAATGAATGTAAGGTACCTCTTCATCGTCTTTTTGTCCGAATTTCATGACATACTTTTGAATAAAATCACTTGGACATACAAATACTTTAGCACCAATATTGGGAAATGCATTTAAGGTATGCTGAGCTTTCCCATCAAAATAATCGAAGGAAAGTAAAATTTCAACTTTAGCAGTTGGATGAAAATCAGAATTTTGAAAAGATTTTTCTGACAGTGCTAACCTTTCTCTTTCGGGAAGATCAATTTCTGATATTTTCCCAATAAAACCAGCGTTTTCAGCTTCGATCGTTACAAAGTTACCAACAAGTCCTCCATTAAACTCCTCTCCTGAGAAGATGGTTTTGTTCAATAATGTTGAAGACGGAAAGTGTACTTTTACAAATTGAGGACTAACATGACTTATATATCCGATAAAATAATTATTGTCAAAAGGGTTCTTTTTATTCATTCTGATCCTCCAATATACTTTGTGCATATATTTCAGAATATGGATAGGTATCTACAAAATCTTTAAAAGTTTGATCAGTCATTATTACATTACCTGTTTGTAAAACTGCATTTCTTAGCTTATCATATTTACTTTCATCATGAACATCTGGAGCAACAAATATTATTGTAATGCTTGAGTTTACACTCAAAGCTTCATAAATCATTGCATTTATATGTGCATCTCCGAAACTGTATCCAATAATGATTAATAGAGTGTTTTTTGCTCTAGTTTCTTGTTGAAATCTGCTCATCATTTCAAAAAAAGGTTGCTGATAAGAACTCTCATATTTATTTGAGCTTGGATAAATCATTAACGATTCATTTGTACCATTACCAATTACAACATCCTCATTATCTTCCTTCCAATTAATGGACCCATGAGGTTTATAAATATGAACAACGTTAGGAACAAAGTTATCTTCTAAAACATTTTTATTAGTAATTCTTGTAACAACATCTAAATCAAAATTTGTACCTTTAAACTTTCGTGGGTAATTGAAGGAAAAACCGTCGATGACCATAAAACCATTTTGTTCAGCAGCTTGTTCAAACAACGTATCGTAATTTAAAGTAAATATTTTAGGCCTAGCATATTTCATCTTTTTTGAGACTAACTTCCTTAGAAAAATACTGTGAGGGTTGTCAGAGGGTAACTTCAATGTACAATTTTCTTTTACCATCTTCTTAAGCTGAGCTATCATGTCATCTGCTTTAGAAGTTCCATTTACAAATTGATAAAATTGAGCATGAGTGAGAAGTTTTTCCAAATCTGTCGTATTCGACTCGTCTTCAATGGTCTTAAAGTTAATTTCTTCACAAAAAATCTTGAGCTTATGGTAGCTAAATTGCTTAACTGCTTCTTCCCATAATCCCCACATCAATTTTCCTTTTTTGTCACCTGTACCTATATTAAAAGAACTTCCTGCTCCCGTTAAAACAATAGTATTTTCATATTGTCGTTTAAGATGTTTTTGTAAAAAAGAATTTCTGATTTTTAAAGCTACTTGTTCCCAAGACTCATCCTCCTTCTTTTCATCTTCTGCTACTTTTTTCCCATTAACTTTTACGCAGTCTTTCTCAATTTCTATATCACAATTATTTTCTATATAAATTTTTTTTGCCAAATACTTTCCCCTCCTTATCTTTAAACTCTTCGGATTCTACCCATAGTTTTTATCTCTAGTATCTCAACATATTAATAGTCACGGATTAACTCAAAATAATTTATTTCTCTTCTCTGATAAAAGATACTATCCGATTAAAGCTATATGAATCTCATTGAAAATCCATCACAGAAGAGTGACTTTTTCTCAATATATCAACAAAAGAAGGCCGATTCTTTAACGAGATTCATATATACTTGTTAACTTCCCCAAACAATAAATTCTCTAGCTAAAGCTGATTTTTCGATTTTCATATTAGTGGCACTTAATACTTCACCAATTTTATCTGGTAAAGGTTGTGTACCTTTCAGACTTGGCTGACATGCAATTATCTTCCCCCGCATAGGAATGTTTTTCTTCAAATCTTGCTTTAAATTTTTAATATCCCCCTTTAGAAAAATACTATGCCCACTGCGTTGTCTATCTCTAAATTTAGACAATAATATCGCTTTACTTTTCAGCCATATTAAAGACTTTATTGACTGACCTAATACTTCATATACATCTCCTACAGAAGAATTATATTTTACAGAACCTTTAGCCTTTACATGATACAGAGAAACAACAATTTCACTCTCTAAAACACCTATCGAAATATAATCCGCAATTTCTCCTGAACCATGATCGAAAATAATATAATCAAGATTAATATCCTCTTTTAGTTTCTCTCCAATAGTATCCTGAATAGAATTTTTATCTCCTTTATATTTATCAGTTTTGAATTCCATAGTTATATCTGTATCATAATCAGACCACGGAATTTGAATAATTTTATTCTTATCAAAAAGAGGTAAATTGTAGTCGTATTTACTAATTTCATTTTCCGAAATAAGGTCTAGTGAACTAGTGAAGAACGATAATGGGAATTCATTAAAATAAACGGATAAAGGAACTTCCTGTCTACCAATCATCACTAGAAGTTCTTCTTCAGCTTCAGCGAAATATTTCCCACTAATACCCCTGATTATTCTATAGGTTAATCCGCCCAAACAAATTTTCAGCCAAATCTCAAATTTCTTTACTTCCTCTATTGAAATATCAACATCTAATATCGTTTCATTAAGTTTATCTACTCCAGAAGTTAACAAATTATGTGGATTTACGTAGCTTTGCTTGTTGAAGTCCCACATAAAAATATCTTTGGGAAATTCCGTCATTTCAATTGGCATAGGAATATAGTCATAATTAGTGTTTGTTTTCACCACAGCACTTCTATTCGAAATTTTATCGCCATTCGAATCAAACCACCTCACCATTTCTTGAATACTTCCATACTTGCTACTCCAAATTTTTGATCCACTACTATATCCGATGGTTATTTTAGTATTATCTTCTTCTGCCTTACAAAACACATGACCTGGCGAGTACATCTTTCCACTATCTATATCAATGACTTTGCTAACATCTGACCCTGCACTGATCTTATAGGTTTCACCATCAGATAATCGATTGGCTAAACCAGAATTAAATATTTCGTGATTCTGAACATTACTTAATACCTTGTGAATATTCCTCATTGCAATTCTTCTATAATTATCTTTGCCGCAAAATGATTTAGCGATTTCATCATATATACTTTCTGATTTCAAATGTGAATTAATGAACAATAAATTGTTCTTTTTTTGATAATGGATAATAAAGGTATTGAACTCTAAATTGAAATAGATTCCGTCAGTTGTACTCCATCTTGGCAATTGCTTCTCCGAAGCGACTACAACTACAGTTTGATCAGCTTGGTTTATATTAATATTTTCAATCTTCATTCGTAAATCTGGAAATTCCGCATTTATATTGAAAGAAGTGGCGTAATAAATTCTAGCATGAAAATTAGTACTTAAGCTATGCAATGAGAATTCTTGATTGTTTGTTGATGTCAGTTGATTATCATAACCTCTAAGATACTCCTGATCTTCAATATCCCGATTTATTCTATCTTCGCTTAAATCTATTATAATCTCCTGCCAAACAGAATCCGTTGAAAATAGCTTTTTATTCTCTAAAGAAAACTCTTCATCATTTACAGCTATAAATGATGCTCCTCCAATTTTCTTGTTTTTATTCGTACGAGCAAATCTTCCTATAAATTGCAAAGTTGTCGCTAAAGATTTATGGGGATTGTGTATAACAGCAATCTTCAGGTTAGGAAAATCAAATCCTTCAGCCATCATATCTACACAGATGACACCATCGAGTTTCTGTTTCGAAAGATTATTAATTGTATTTAAAACATCTTTTCGACTTTTTGAACTATCAACAACTTCTAGTTTTAATAAGGTGTTCTCTTGATATATCTCAAATAAACGCTTAGCTTCTTTCTTTGAATTACATCTGACCATTATCGCATGTTCTAAATTATTATTCCTGTCTCTTAAAACGATCTCTTCGCCTTTTTTCGCCAAAGTGACATCTTTATTATCATTTTCTTTTAATTCAATGGGAACATAGTTGATTTCACCAAAGACTCCGTCTTTATATGCTTGTGACAGAGGGTAGTTATATATATGGTTAGCTTTTATTTCCTTTTTGTCTCGTCGAAAAGGTGTTGCAGTAAAAAGTATTTGCTTCGCTTCATTAATATTGGAAAGTACACTTCTCCATGTTTTAGCAGGTTCATGGTGTGCTTCATCAATAATAATTAGGTCAAATAATTTTTTCATGTCTTGATCTTCGGATAAGGGCAAGGCACAATTTGGCGTTGAGATAATTACATCTGCATTTCTGACACTACCTTCATATTTAGCAGTATAGCGATGCTCCAGTTCGTAAATAACAGGATTTTTCACATTTTTTTCAAAGACTCCAATTTCCTTTAACACTTCTAGACTCGAGAAATTTTCTGCAATTTGAGAACGCACAAGTACAGTTGGGGTAATTATTAATACTTTATTAACTCTTAAAAGATATGGCGCCATCATGATGACAGTCGTCTTTCCCGTGCCAGTTGGCATGGATATAAGAACTGGTTCTTTTTTTGTAGTATAGTATGCACCTAGGGCATGAATAGCCCCAATCTGAGCATTTCTTAGTCCTCTATCTTCAAGATCATCAGTAATTAATGGATATTTCATTGAACAGTAATTATTGGAAAAATAGCTCATGCATAATCCTCCTAATTTCCTCTGTATTTTTTTAGAAATCCTCGTAAAAATAACTCAATATGACCTCTAGTAAATATCACCAATAATAAAAAATACAAACTTTCTGGGCAAAATCCCCAAGAAGGGTGGCGCCCCAGCAACTAACCCTTCTTTGGGGATTTTGCCGGTTGCATAACGGCGTGCCGCTATGCATGCCCTGTTCTAACAGGGGGCTAACTATAAACTAAATAAGTTGAAAGTACCAATTTGTACCTATTATATCAGTATTTTAAATTGTCACTATAGATAAATTTTTGTCACGCCTTCTAATAGCTCTTCTTATCTCGTATATCAACAATTGTTCCTTCTGGGGCTGATATTTTGCAAAGATTTCCCCCAGCAACTTGATAGATGACATTACCATTTTTATGTTTAAATCTGGCTCCTTCAATCTTTATCTCGTCTATGAATTTTTGTACATCCTCTCCCCATAGACAAAGAGGATACTTCATTAAAGACAAAAAATTCTAAACAAGATATTTCTATCAACAAAGAAGTATATGACATTCTACAAACCATTCCAGTAAAAGAGAATGGCTATTACTTCGATCCTAACGGCTTTAATCAATCCGCTAGGCTAGCGCAACTATTGAAAAAGCTAGATATTCCCAAAACGACTTTTCATGGTCTACGGGATACTCACGCTTCATTTCTATTCTCTCAAGATATCGATATTGCTTATGTGTCAAAGCGCCTAGGCCACGTCAATATCCAAACAACCCAAAACTCTTATCTTGAATTGATGCTAGAAAAAAAGCACCAGCAAGATGCCGATGCTTTAAACTTATTAAATTCTTTGTCGAGTTGATTTGAACCAGCTTGAACCAAAAGACTCTTATAAACGTTGATACAATAAGGAATTGATTAACGTTTAGAGGAATTGAGATGCTTTACGTGCTTTCTTCAAATCTGATTAGCCCAACCATTTTTTCAAACAGCTTCATGATGCTTTAATAGCAACGGTTTAGAGAGATTAAACCACGAAAAATTTTATTAACTTTCAAATTATTTGAAAGCAATGGTGTCAATTACTTGCGAGCCGATTCAAAACTATCAATCAATCTTACTTTATTTAGTTCTACTATTTTTTGCAAATAAGTATCCTGTTAGGATAGCTGGAATACCAATAAATAGTAACATCATTAATCCGGAAAGATTGAAAAAATAAGATACAAAAAAACATACAAGAGTTAACATTAGCATTAAAATATGCAATTTACTTAGTAAAAAATCCCCCATCATCTTCATGCCATCACGGAACACTAACTGTATAACTCATTGAAATTCCAGTAATATTCAATCCAACATCAACTTGTTTTAGGTGATTGTTAACTGCCCATCCCACAGTTCCTCCAATAGCAGCGCTAATTGCGCCTACTAAACCAGCTGTTATTGGATTGACAGCAAATTTTTTCAGATAAAACCCACAATATCCAGCTGCAAATCCCCCAGCAACTACTGCCGACATTCCTCTTACTGTTGATCCTAGCTTAATATGAAGTCCAACAAATCCTCTCAAATTTGATTGATCCATAGATTTTGTTTTTTCGTTTAAGACTGATAAATCTCGCAAGTCTTTATCTGATAAGTTTAACTTAGTTCGTAATTCTGGATTGCTTAAGTCTAATTGAATATTTCCTTGAGAATCCTCATAGAAATAAGGCTCCAAATCAATTGATGTACTTAAATTATTATTTGATGCGAATGTAGTTAGGCTATCTACATCTTTAAAGTAAATCGAATCATCTGTTTTTAAAACACCTTCATACTGAACGCTATTAACAACCATATTCTTTTCTTCTGATGCAGAAACATTGCTTCCTCCAAAAAACAACCCTGTCATACAACTTGCAAGTAGCATTGCTGGTACTAATTTTTTAAAAAACATTAAAATCCCTCACTTTCAAATTACCATTTTTATTTTTTTTGAAAAAGATAAAAAAATGTAGATGTAACTCCAAAACTAACTGCAAGAATATAGCTCTTTTCTAGCAATGAAATAATCATCAGTAACAGAAAAAAAACACCTGAAACACTCGAAGCCTTAATTTTATATTTCACTTAAATCCCATAAAATAGTCGTCAAATCCAACCGCAGCTAGAATCCCAGCCTCAGCAGAAATTCCGGCTCTCCACCACCATCT